>NZ_CP033107.1:0-1360696 GCF_003856975.1 Plantibacter sp. PA-3-X8 | reverse complement strand
GAGTGCCAGCATCGACTCGCCGATCCGGCCGGCCAGCTCGAGCACCTCGCGCACGGGCCGTTCCGCATTGAGGCGGACGACCGCCTGCTCGTCGACGCCCTCCGGCGCCGCTCCTCGGATTCCCCCGGCCAGCTGACTCAGCAGCGAACGCATACCCACCCGCTCATCGTACGAGCCACCGGTGACGGCTGGCTCGCCCTGGTGTTCGGCGGTCGTCTGTGCGAGGCGATGGGCGGGTCCGAGCGGCCCGAATCCTCGTGATCATCTCGAATGTCAGTGGTCCATGGTGGACTGGGGTCATGACCGAGACCGCCACGATCCAGGGCCTCGAAACGCACGAGCGCACGGGGCATCCGGAACACCCGAGCGATGCCTTCGCTGCTCGGATGGCGTCGTTCACCGATCGGTTCGTCGACCTCGCCCGCCGACGCGCGGCGGTCGACGCCGAGGAGGCGCAGCTGCTGGCTGAAGCCTTCTCCTACGCCGATGCGACCGCGTCAGCGCTTGTCTCCGCGAGCACCACCTCGACTGACGCCCGCGACCTCGCGCGGCGGTCGATGTGCGCGTCGCTCGCGATCGCCACGAGGATGTCCGAACCGACGCTCCAGGCGCGGGTCGGCGACGCCGAGGCCCTCGTCCACCACGCACCCACCGTGCTCGAGGCCCTCGCGCAGGGTTCCATCAGCGGCGGTCACGCCCGCGCGATCACCGACCAGCTGCGCGACGTCCCGGCAGAGGGCCGCTCGGTGTTCCTCGAGCAGGTGCTGCCCGTGGCCCTCCGATCGACGACCGCACGCCTCCGGCAGCGCGCGAGGGTCGTACGGGAGCGGTTGCACCCCGAATCGATCACCGCTCGACGCACGCGCTCGATCACCGACCGCCGTGTCGAGCTCGAAGCTGCGGCCGACGGCATGGCCTGGCTGCACTTGTTCACCACCGCCCCGCTGGCGCACGCGATCAGGAACCGCCTCGACGCCGTCGCGGTCCCGGCGCGGATCGCGGGCGACACCCGCACGCTCTCGCAGCTGCGCGCCGACGCCCTCGCGTCGCTCGCCGTGGCCGGCACGGTGAGCGACGACGTCGGTCCCATCCCGGTCGACCCGGAGACGACCGGGACGTTCACCTGGCTGCCCGGTTCCGCGCCGCTCGACGACGCAGCCAGGATCGCGGAGGAGGCGGTCGCCGCCGGGGCCGACCCCTTGCTCGCCGAGCCCGTCGGCATCGAGGCCCGCATCCGGGCCACCGTCCAGATGACCGTCCCGGCCCTGTCCACCCTCGGCGTCACCGACGAACCCGGCGTGCTCGACGGCTACGGCCCGATCGACCCCGACACCGCCGCCCGACTCGCCGTCACGGCCCCTTCCATGACCCGTCTCCTCACCCAACCGGAAACGGGAGCCGTCGTGTCCGTCGGGCGCGAGCAGTACCGGGTACCGGCAGACCTGGCGCGCGCCGTCCGCCTGCGAGACACCACGTGTCGGGCCCCGGGCTGCGGACGAGCCGCCCGGAGCTGCGACCTCGACCACTCGGTCGCCTGGCAGGACGGCGGCACGACAGCTGTCGACAACCTGGCCTGTCTCTGCCGACATCATCACCGGCTGAAACACCTGCCGGGTTGGAACCTCGAGCACCACCCCGGCGGCGTCCTCACCTGGACCACACCCGACGGCCGACGACACGAGACCAGACCCGAGCTCGCCGAGACGGGGTGAACCTGGGCGACCCGGGCTCAGTCCGAGACGACCGGCACCACGAACCGGTGCTCACCGTGCGCGACCACCTGCTCCTCCGCACCGGTGAGGGCGATCTCCGCGGTGACACCGACGGGCACGACCACATCGACCTCCAACGCCTCCCCGGCGACCCGCCAGGACACACTGATGCGCCCATACGGCGACTCGTGCGCGACCGTGGCCGACGTCAGTCGCGGATCGGGTCGAGGTGCGATCCGCACCCGACGGTACCCGGGCGCGACACTCGTGAGCCCACCGATGGTGCGGTGCATCCAGTCGGCGACGGCCCCCAGGGCGTAGTGGTTGAACGACGTCATCCCGCCGGGGTTCACGGTCCCGTCCGGGCGGAGGCTGTCCCAGCGCTCCCAGATCGTCGTGCCGCCCTGCTTCACCGTGTACAACCACGACGGGCACTCGTCCTCGAACAACAGGTCGTAGGCGGTCGACAGGTGGCCGCTGTCGGTCAACGCGTCCGTGATGAGCGGTGTCCCCGCGAAGCCCGTCGCGATACGGTTGCCGGCCGCGGCGACGAGCTGGGCGAGCCGACGACCTGCCCAGTCCCGCTGCTCCGGGGTCGGGAACAGTCCGAACTCCAGTGCCAACGAGTACGCCGTCTGCGCATCGCTCGTCAGCTCGCCCGTCTCGAGCACGTACTCCGCGGCGAAGGCGTCCCGGACCGCCGCTGCGAGCCGCCCGTAGTGCTCGGCGTCGGCCGTCAGTCCGAGTTCGGCCGCCGTCTCCCCCAGTCGCTTCGCCGACCACGCGAAGTACGCGGTCGCGACGAGGTAGCGGTCGGTCGCGGCATCGGCTGGGTCGTTCGGGGGTGCAGCCGGGTCGAGCCAGTCGCCGAGCTGGAAGCCCGTGTTCCACAGGTGGCCGGGCCCCGCGAGACGGTCGACGAGGTCCACCCACCGCTTCGCGCTCTCATACTGCGTCGCGAGCACCCCGCGGTCTCCGAACCGTTCGAACAGGGTCCACGGCGTCAGGACGGCGACGTCGCCCCACACCGCGCCCGGCCGGATCGGCGTCCACTCGCTGCCACCAGGGATGACCGGGACGTACCAGGGGATGGTCCCGTCGTCGAGTTGCTCCGCCTCCACGTCCCGCAACCACCCGCCCAGGAACCCCGCGCAGTCGTAGAGGAACGACGCCGTCGGGGCGAACACCTGGATGTCCCCGGTCCAGCCGAGCCGCTCGTCCCGCTGCGGGCAGTCGGTCGGCAGGCCGACGAAGTTGCCGCGCATCCCCCAGACCACGTTCTCGTGCAACCGGTCGAGCAGCGGGTCGGACGATTCGAACCACCCCGTGCGCTCCATGTCGCTGTGGTAGACGAGCGCTTCGACGTCCGACGGATCGAAAGCGCCCGGCCATCCCGTGATCTCGGCGTACCGGAATCCGTGGAACGTGAAGCGCGGCTCCCAGACCTCGACGTGATCGGCCTCGTCGGCGGCATCGGCGTCGGATGCCGGACCACGCAGCGTGTACCGGTCGGTCGCGAGGGCACCACGCAGCGGACGGGTGTAGATCTCGCCGTCCTGCATGACCTCCGCATGGCGGAGCTGCACGGTCGTCCCGCGCGCTCCGGAGACGCGAATGCGGAGGCGACCCACGAGGTTCTGCCCGAAGTCGAGCACCGTGGCGCCGGAGGGCGAGGTGGTCACCTCCACCGGCGAGACGACCTGCGTGTTCCGGACCGGCGGCCCCTGCGGCGCCACCAGTGTCCCGGTATCGCGCGACCCGACGGCGACGGGAGAGAAGCCTTCCCCGTCGAACCCCGGAAGCGACCACCCGGCCACCTCCTCACGCGCGTCGTAGTGCTCGCCGAAGTAGAGGTTGCTGCGGAGGATCGGCCCGAACCCGGCCGTCCAGTCGGCGTCGGTGGCGATCGTCGTGCGCGTGCCGTCGGCGTGCGTCACCTCGAGCTGCGCGATGAGCGACAGGTCGGCCCCGTACAGGTTGGGATACCCGCCGTGGAAGCCGATACGGCCGCGGTACCAGCCGTCACCGAGCCAGGCCCCGATCGCGTTCCCGCCCGCACGCAGCGCGTCGAGGACGTCGTACGTGCGGTACGTGAGGCGCTCGCCGTAGACGGTCCAGTCCGGCGCCAGGGCGTCCGCGCCGATACGGCTCCCGTTGATCTCGACCTCGGCGAGCCCGTGGGCGGTCACATACAGGCGGGCGGAGACGATGTCGTCCGGCAGCGAGAACTCCCGACGGACGAGTGACGGTCGCCGTTCGGCCTCCGGGTCCTCGTCCCACGCGCCGCCCACCGGCGCCGCCGACCAGTCGGACGGCTCCAGCAGGCCGGCCTCCACCGTCGCCGACTCGCTCCACGCCGACCACGCACCGTCACGGTTCTGAACCCGGATCCGAACCACTGCCGCCTCACGCGACTCGAGCGGTTCGAACGGCCAGTCGACCAGCACCTGCTCTGAGGAGGCGACCGGCTCCGCCTCCGTGCGGCCGTCGGCGCGCACCGCCTCGACCTGATACGCGGACTGCTCGAAGTCGGACGGAGCGGTGAGCTTCCAGGACAACCGCGGCGACGCGACGCCGATCCCGAGCGGCTCACGGAGGTGCTCGAAGCGTGGCGCGGTCACGGTGACCTGCTCGGCTACGGCGGTGGGAGGACGGCCGGCCTGGTCGGACGTGGTGGCGGTGATGGAGGTGGTCATGGCGAGACGTCGCCTTTCTCCCGGTCGGAGCGGACCCGGGTGAGCGGAGTGGTGGGAAGCGCGATCAAGGGCGCTGGGGACGGCGGCGACTGAGGGATCAGCCCTTGACGGAGCCCGCCGTAAGCCCCTTCATCACCCGCTGGTTCAGCACGAGGTAGAGCACGAGGGTGCCGAACACGTTGATGCAGATGGCTGCGAACAGCGGGCCGTACTGCGTGGCCCCGAACTCGCCGGTGAAGTTGAGCAGCCCGACCTGGATCGTGCGGAGGTCGGAGCTGTTCGTGAAGGTCAGCGCGATGAGCAGGTCGTTCCAGATGAAGAAGAACTGCACGAGGGCGATCGTGAAGATCCCGTTCCGGACCATCGGGAACCCGATGACGAAGAACGAGCGGATGATGCTCGCGCCGTCGAGGGTCGACGCTTCGAAGACCTCGCGCGGGATCGCCCGGAAGAAGGTCGCCATCATGAACACCGTGAGCGGGAGGCCGATCGCGGTGTAGGTGATGATGAGCGGCCAGAGCGTGCCGGAGAGCCCGGTCTGGAAGTAGACGGTGAACAGCGGCAGCAGGATCATCTGCCCCGGCACCATGATGCCGACGAGGAACGCCAGCAGGACGCCGTTCCTCCCCTTCCACACCATGACCTCGAGAGCGAAGCCGGCGGCGGTCCCGAGGATGATGATGAGCGCGAGCGCCGGGAACACCGCGAGCGCGCTGTTCGTGAGGTACTGGCCCATGTTGCCGGTGGTCCACGCTTCGACGTAGTTGCCCCAGGCGATCGAGGACGGCAGGGCGAAGGCGTCGCCGTTGATGAACTCGTCGTTCGTCTTGAACGAGCTGATCACCAGCCAGAACAGCGGATAGATCGTGATGACGAGGATGACCGCGACGAGGACGTTCAGGGGCAGCTTGACCAGCCCGCGGCGGAAGCGGCGGGCACCGGGCGAGACGCGCGGTCGGCGCTCGGGGGTCTTCGTGGGAACGGCGGTGACGGGCAGGGTGCTGGAGGTCATCGGCTCAGGCTTTCGTGAGGTCGCGACGCGAGGAACGGAAGATGAACACGGTCACGACGAGGCAGATGATCGTCAGCAGCAGGGCGATGGTGCTGCCGTAGCCGTACTCGCCGTAGGAGAACGACGTCTGGAACATGTAGAGCGTCAGGGGGCTCGTCGCGTTGCCCGGCCCGCCGTTCGTGAGCGCGATGATCGAGTCGAAGACCTTGAGCGTTCCGTTGATGCTGAAGATGATCGCCGACAGCAGGACGGGGAGTGACAGCGGGATGACGATGTGGCGCACGAGGCTCCAGCCGGTCGCTCCGTCGAGGCGGGCGGATTCCAGCGTGTCCTCGGGGATCTCGACGATGCCCGCGTACAGCAGGACGCCGTAGAAGCCGATGGAGCGCCAGATGTCCATGATCGCGATCACGAGGAACGCGTTCGCGCCGCTGCCGAACCAGTCGACGGAGTCACCGCCGAAGCTGGTGATGACCGTGTTGACGACGCCGGTGGAGGGTGCCACTTCGAACATCTTCTGGAAGAGGAGCGCGACCGCGACGGTCGGCAGGACGACCGGGAAGAACACGAGCGTGCGGATGATGCCGGACGAACGCTTCAGGACGAACACGTACAGGAGCGACATCAGGTACCCGATGAACACCTGCCCGATCGTGACGACCAGCGCGTACTTGACCGTGAAGAGGACCGCGTCCCAGACCTTCGGATCGCCGGCTGCGCGCACGAAGTTGTCCACGCCCACGAAGGTGAAGCCGGTGATGGTGTTGCCTTCGAAGACCGTGTAGCCGAGCGACCAGATGACCGGGACGAGCATCACCAGGGTGTAGACGAGGAGGGCGGGACCGAGCAGGATCGCGATCGCCCGCTTGTCGCCGAGTACGTGTTTCATGTCATGTCACTTCCGTGTGCAGCCGCGGTGGGAGGCGGGCGACGGCGCGAGACCGCCGCCCGCCGCGGGTCAGTTGTCGAGGTCCGCCTGGACGAGCTGCATGAACTCCTCGGGGCTGATGGCCCCGGTCACGAGCTGTGCGGCGTTCGTCTGGCTGGTGGTCGTCGCCTTCGTGGAGAAGAGCGCCTCGAACCAGAGCACGCTCGACGTCGACTCGGAGATCGTCGTCTGGATCTCCTGCGTGAGCGGTGCGACGCCGGTCACCTCGGTGTTCGTCTTGAACCCCGAGATGGTGCCCTGGTCCTGGAGCGCCGCGCTGCCGTAGTTCTCGGCGATGCAGCCGAGCCAGTCGCCGACCTTGTCGTCGTAGAGCTTCGCGTTCATGGTCGTCGGCAGGCCGACGTTCGCCGGGTACTCGTCGATCGAGCCCTTGCCGCCCTCCACGGCCGGGAACGGCATGAAGCCGACGTTGTCGATGCCGATCTGGTTCGCCGTCTCGTCGTTCATCGACTCGAGGATCCAGCTGCCCATGTAGAACATCGCGGCCTTGCCGGTGAGGAACTGCTGCGCGGCGGTGTCGTAGTCGATCGATCCGACGCCCTGCCCGAAGTAGCCCTTCGCGCCGAGGTCGGCGACGGCAGCGGCCGCCTCGACGTACTCGGGGTCGGTGAGCTTCGCGTCGCCGTCGGCCACCTTCTGCAGCGCGTCGGCGCCGAGGTCGCGGAAGAGGTAGTCGCCGACGAGACGCGTGAGCGGCCAGCCCTGCTCGCCGGAGGCGGAGAACGGGGTGACGCCCGTCTTCGAGATGGTGTCTGCAGCGGTGACGAGCTCGTCCCACGTCTGCGGGATCTCGACGCCGGCGTCGGCGAAGATCTGCTTGTTGTACCAGATCCCCTCGATGTTGTACTGGTAGGGCAGCACGTTGAACTTGCCACCGTAGAGCGCCTTGATGGTGCTGATCGCCGCGGGCTCGATGTCGTCGAGCGCGTCGAGGTCGGTGAGGGCCTGCTCGAAGTCGACGACGTTGCCGGAGCCGTCGAGCGTTTTGGTGAGATCGGGGGCGTTACCCGCCGCGTACATGACGGGGAGGGAGTTCTGCCCGGCGAGCAGCTGGAGCTTCTGGTCGAGGTTCGTCTGCGGGACCGTCTCCACCTTGAGCGGCAGGGCCGTGTTCTCGGCCTTGCACTGGTTCTCGCTGAGGGCCGTGATCTGCCCCGGGATCATCGTGTTCTCGGAGTTGATGAGGTAGGTGAACGAGGACGCCGTGGTCGAGCCACCACCGCCACCGCAACCGGTGAGGACGAGAGCGAGCGCTCCGGCGCTGGCGGCCAGCGGAGCCAGGACGGCTTCCCGGCGCATGGGTCGTGTCATTGCGATTCCTCCTTGAATGCAGGCCCCGAGCGGTGCCGTGTGTTGTTGACGCGCATCAATTGATGCGCGTCAAGTGATGAGACTAGGTAAACTGGCCTCGATCCGCAAGGTGGAATCGGTAACGATTCACCGATCGACGCGGATCACGACGAGGGTGGGCGAAGATGTCGGAAGCGAGAGCACGGCGCGGGCAGCAGGGCGACTCGCGGATGGGCGACGTCGCCGAGCGCGCGGGCGTGTCGCACGGCACGGTGTCGAACTTCTTCAACCGACCCCACCTGCTCAGTGACGCGACGCGCGAGAAGGTCGCCGCCGCGGTCGACGCCCTCGCCTTCGTCCCCAACGACGCAGCCCGCACGCTCGCGAAAGGCACCGGCAACACCGTCGGCGCCGTGCTCGTCGACATCGGGAACTCGTTCTTCGTCGACATCGCGCGCGGGATCGAGTCCGCTGCGGCGGAAGCCGGACTGAAACTGCTCCTCGCCAACAGCGACGTCGACCTCCAACGCCAGAACGACTACCTCGACCTGTTCGACGAGACCCGCGTGCGCGGCATCATCCTCGCTCCACTCGACGGCGAACAGCGCGGCGCTGCCCGCGTGCGCAGCCACGGCCGGCCGGTGGTGTTCGTGAACTGGCCGGGCGATCCCGCGCAGTCCTGCGGCGTCATCGTCGACGAGGAGTTCGGCGGCTACCTGGCGGCGAGCCACCTCATCGGCCTCGGACGGACCAGGCTGCTGTACGCCGGCGGGCCACTTCACCTGCATGCCGTCGCCGACCGTCTCGCGGGCGTGCGACGGGCCGTGTCCGAGCACGCCGGCGTCGAGCTCGAGGTCCCCGAGACCCACAGCCTCACCACCAGGGTCGGCCGCATCCTCGGTCAGCAGCTGGCCGACCGCGCGGCTGCGGATCGCCCCGACGCGGTCGTCTGCGCCGCGGACTCACTGGCCGTCGGGTGCATCGAGCACCTCGTCGCAGCCGGGGTCAGCGTCCCCGACGACATCGCCGTCACCGGGTACGACGACAACCACTACGCCGCCGAGAGCGCCGTCCCGGTGACGACCATCGCGCAGCCCGGTCGGGAGATGGGCGTGATCGCAGCCGGACTGCTCGCCGAGGAGGTCGACGAACCGGCGACGCACGAGCACCGTACGGTCGTCCTAAAACCGGAACTCGTCGTCCGGCGCAGCTCGGTGCGGTGACCGCGGCAAGCTCCGCAGATCCTCACGGTTACCATGGGTACCCGTGACTGATCGCCGACTCCCGCTCCTCGCGCAGCTGCGCCGGCGCATGCCGCTCGTCCGACTCGGGACGGATCCCGCCGACTCGGGGACGTCGCTCCGCCGTTCGCTCGGCGTCTGGCAGCTCACGATGATCAGCGTCGGCGCGACACTCGGCACCGGCATCTTCGTCGTCCTCGGCACTGCCGTCCCGCTCGCCGGGCCCGCCGTGTGGATCGCGTTCGCGGTCGCCGGGCTCGCAGCACTCCTGTCGGCCCTGTCCTACGCCGAGATGGCCGGTTCGGTGCCGGTCTCCGGGTCCAGCTACTCCTACGCCTACGCGACCATGGGTGAGGGCGTCGCCTGGGTGTGCGGGTGGTGCCTCGTCCTCGAGTACGGCGTCTCCGTCGCCGCGGTCGCCGTTGGTGCCGGGCAGTACGTGAACGAGGCGCTCGCGGTGTTCGGTCTGGGGCTGCCGCCGGCACTCGCGAACCCGATCGGCGTCGCCGACGGACTGATCAACCTGCCGGCCGCGGCCCTCGTCCTCCTCGCGATGCTGCTGCTCGTCCGCGGCGCGAAGGACAGCGCCTGGGCGAACACGATCATGGTGTTCGTGAAGCTCGCCGTGCTGCTCGTCTTCGTCGTCATCGCGTTCTCGGCGTTCTCCCTCGGCAACTTCGAACCGCTCGCGCCCATGGGGGTCGCCGGCATCGCGGCAGCCTCCAGCCGACTGTTCTTCTCCTACATCGGCTTCGATGCGGCGTCGACCGCCGGCGATGAGGCGACGAACCCGCGTCGCGACCTGCCGCGCGCGATCATCCTGTCGATGGTCATCGTCACCGCCGTCTACATCCTCGTCGCCATCGCCGCGATCGGTGCCCGGCCGTGGACCGCCTTCGCCGACGACGAGTCCGCGTTCGTCGGCATCCTCACCGAGATCACCGGACAGCCGATCGTCGCCCTGTTCTTCTCCATCGGCGCGGTGATCGCCATCGCGAGCGTGGTGCTCACCGTCTACTACGGCCAGACGCGCATCCTGTACCGGATGGCGCAGGACGGCATGGTGCCGCGGGTGTTCTCGCGCGTCGGTCGCCGCAGCGGGACACCCGTCGCCGGGACCGTCATCGTCGGTGCGGTCGTCGCCGTGGTCGCCGCCCTCATCCCGCTCGGCGAGCTCGCCGACGCCACGAGCATCGGCACGCTGTTCGCGTTCGCCCTCGTGAACCTCTCGGTCATCCTGCTGCGTCGCCTGCGTCCCGATCTCGACCGCAGCTACTCCGTCCCGCTGTTCCCGGTGGTCCCCGCGCTCGGCATCGTCATGTGCCTCGGGTTGATGGTGTCGCTCGGCGGGACGACCTGGATCGTGTTCCTCATCTGGATGCTCGTCGGCGCGGCGCTCTACCTCGGATACGGACGTCGGCACTCGACGGTCGGTGCCCTCAGTGACGCGGAGTACGCCGAGGCGATCGCCGCGGAGGACACCTCGCGCAGGTAGTGCGCTGCGCCCAGATGACGCCCTGTTACGGGCGAGGCCGATTGCCAGGCGACGTCCGGGACTCGTGATGCAGGATCGTGCGTATGACCCGACAGATCCGCTTCAACGCCTTCGACATGAACTGCGTCGCCCACCAGGCGTCGGGCATGTGGCGTCACCCCGACGACCGCTCGAGCACCTACAAGGACCTCTCCTACTGGACGGACCTGGCGCAGCTGCTCGAGCGCGGCAACTTCGACGGCATCTTCATCGCCGACGTCCTCGGCACGTACGACGTCTACGGCGACAGCAACGAGGCCGCGATCCGCAACGGCGCGCAGGTGCCCGTGAACGACCCGATCCTGCTCGTCTCGGCGATGGCAGCGGTGACGAAGCACCTCGGCTTCGGCGTCACGGCCGGCACCGCGTACGAGCACCCGTACCCGTTCGCGCGGCGCATGTCGACGCTCGACCACCTGACCAAGGGGCGGGTCGGCTGGAACGTCGTCACCGGCTACCTGCCGAGTGCGGCGCGCAACATGGGGCACGACGACCAGCTCGAGCACGATGAGCGGTACGACGTCGCCGACGAGTACCTCGAGGTCCTCTACAAGCTGTGGGAGGGCTCGTGGGAGGACGACGCCGTCGTGCGCGACCGCGAGACGGGCGTGTTCACCGACCCGACGAAGGTCCACGAGATCGGGCACTTCGGCAAGCACTACACGGTGCCCGGCATCCACCTGTCCGAGCCGTCCACGCAGCGCACGCCGGTGATCTACCAGGCCGGTGCGTCGCCGCGCGGCATCCAGTTCGCCGCGGGCAACGCGGAGGCGATCTTCGTCGGTGCGTCGACGAAGGCCGGCCTGAAGGCGACGGTCGGACGCATCCGCGATGCTCTCGAAGCCGCCGGTCGCGACCGGTACTCGGCGAAGATCTACACGCTGCTCACGATCATCACCGACGAGACGAGCGAAAAGGCCCAGGCGAAGCACGAGGACTACCTGCAGTACGCGTCGCAGGAGGGTGCGCTCGTGTTCATGTCGGGCTGGATGGGCATCGACCTGTCGCAATACGACCCGGAGGAGCCGATCGGCAACGTCAAGAGCAACGCCATCCAGTCGGCGGTCGCCAACTACCAGGCGGCCAACGAGGAGGGCGGCGAGTTCAAGGTGAAGGACATCGCGCGCATGGGCGCGATCGGTGGTCTCGGTCCGCGGATCGTCGGGAGTGCGTCGGAGATCGCCGACACCCTGCAGGAGTGGGTGGAGGAGACCGACGTCGACGGCTTCAACCTCGCCTACGCGATCACGCCGGGCACCTTCGAGGACATCGTCGAGTTCGTCATCCCCGAGCTGCGTCGTCGTGGCGCCTACCCCGAGGAGTACGTCGAGGGCAGCCTCCGCCACAAGCTCCACGGTCGTGGCGACCGTCTTCCCGAGGAGCACACCGGGGCCCGCTACCGCTACGCGAAGTAGGTCCGGCCCCGCCGGCCTCTGAGCCTGTCGAGGGCACCGGTCCCTGAGCCTGTCGAAGGCACCGGCCCCTGAGCCTGTCGAAGGGCGTCGGTCCCGGAGCCCCAACCACCTCGGTCCCTGAGCTTGTCGAAGGGCACCACCCACCCAACCGACTGCGACTCGCTCCCCCAACCACCCCGGTCCCTGAGCCTGTCGAAGGGCACCACGCACCCAACTGACAGCGACCCGCTCCCCCAGCCCCCTCGCTCCCTGAGCCCGTCGAAGGGCACAACGCACCCAACCGACCGCGACCCGGCCCCCAGCCACCTCGGTCCCGGAGCTTGTCGAAGGGCAGCACGAGTACACCCCGCCCTTCGACAAGCTCAGGACCGAGGAGCGCCCGATCAGCGCACTCCGAGCCACTCCCTCACGGCCGCTTCGAACGCTTCCGACGCGACGTTCCACTCCAGCCCGTGGGGTGCCGCGTCGACCTCGACGAGCTCGAACGAGGGTACGCGGCGAGCGACGTCCCGCGTGAGCTCCACGGGGATCGTCGTGTCACCGGGTGAGTGGATCGCGAGCGTCGGCAGGCCGTCGATCGGCCCGGCGGACAACGCACGGACAGGAACCGCGCCACGCACGCCGGCCGCTCGCGCCAGCACCGGCGTCGAGAGCACGGCGAGCGCCGAGTGCACGAGCACCCGCGGCACCCCGGCGACCGCGGCAGCGTGCAGCACCGTCTCGCTGAGGCCGAGCATCGGCGAGATGAGGATCGCGCCCTGCACCACATCGGGTCGCTCGCGTGCCGCTGCGAGGCTCAGTGCGGCGCCGTAGGACCACCCGCAGACGATGACCCGTCGCGCACCGAGCGCCACGGCGTCGTCGATGGCAGCGATGACGCGGTCGACGTCCGTGGCGTCAGCCCCGGAGCGACGCTCGTCGAACGCGGACCCGAGGCAGGTGACGAGCGACGGCAGTCCCGCGCGCTGCACGGCCTGCACGGAGCGGAGAGTCGCGAGCGGCGAGGCCCCGAGTCCGTGGGTGTGCACGACCCAGGTGCCGTCGCGGGCCTCGCTGTCATCGCCGTCGAATCGCCACGCCCCTGACCGCGTCCTCGGCACGCGCTCCTCGTCCACCCCGAGTTCCGCGGGTGTCACGGCCGCGCCGGTGAACCGCGCACGGGTCGCCCCTGCGGGAACGCGGCCGCTGACCACACTCCGCATCACCGAACCGTCCGTCGTCTCGCGGCCGATCACTGGTCCGACGATGACCCGTGAGCCGTCGTCGAACTCGAGCCCGTATCGTCCCGGCAGCGCGGTGGCAGCGTTCCGTTCGAGCCGCACGGTCATCGGCGACGAGGTCGGCAGCACGTCGCTGTAGTGCACGCGTCCTGCTCCGATGACGCGCCGGGCGACCATGGCACTCGCGACCCCGAATCCCGCGACCGCAACGGTGGCAAGGCCGGCCACGACGATACCCGCGCTGCGCTTCACGTCACACCCTCGATCCCGTCCCGCTCGGGGAACGGTGAACCAGCCTAGCTCCGGGCACCCGACACACCGAGCCGACCCTTGTCACCGATCCCGGTCCCTGAGCCGACCCTCGTCACCGATCCCCCGGTCCCTGAGCCAGCACCAGCCCCGGTCCCTGAGCCCAGCCCCGATCCCTGAGCCCAGCCCCCGGTCCCTGAGCCCAGCCCCGATCCCTGAGCCCACCCCGGTCCCTGAGCTTGTCGAAGGGCACACGACCACACCTCGCCCTTCGACAAGCTCAGGGACCGAACAAGGGCCGCACGCCGGGACCGAACAAGGGGCGCACGCCGGGTCCGACCGGAGGCCTCCGCGCCGGGTCCGAACGGAGGCCCGCCGGGTCATGTACGATTACTCAGGACGCTCCGGCGCCACGCGGATGTAGTTCAATGGTAGAACTTCAGCTTCCCAAGCTGATAGCGCGGGTTCGATTCCCGTCATCCGCTCCAAACACCAGGTCAGCGGTCGCCCTAGAGTCGACGACATGCCCTCGATTCGGAACATCTCCGTCGGCCTTCCCATCCGAGACGGTCACGTACTCGTCTTGAACGGCGTGGACACCGTGAAGGACCAGGCCTTCCATCGCGCGATCGGGGGCGGCATCGAGTTCGGCGAAACCGCGGAAGCCGCTCTGCGCCGCGAGTTCGTCGAGGAGCTCGGCGTCACGCTGGGCCCCGTCACCCTCCTCGACGTCGCGGAGAACATCTTCGAATACGAAGGTGAGCCGGGCCATGAGATCGCCCATATCTTCGCCGTCGAGTCCGCCGAGATCGATGCCATACCGCTCGACGCCCGCCTCCACGTCCTGGACGAGGGAAGTCCGGTTCGGTGGGTGTCGATCAGCGAGACCGATCACCCCTTCTACCCGGCAGGTGTCACACGCCTCCTCCGTTACCCGGCGCTCATCACCTCATCGCACCAGGCCGTTCGCCACATCGACTCGCCGTGACAACACCTGGCCCGGCCATGCGTCAGCCCCGTCGCCGACCATGAACGTCACGTCACGCTCGTAGCCGGCGGCCTCGTAGAAGCGGACGAGATCTCCCGAGCCACCCGCGTAGCAGTCGACCCGCATGCGACCGACCCCGGCAGCCCGCGCGCGCTCCTCGGCGAATGCCAGCAAGCGGCGACCGGTGCCTTTCACGCGTGGATCGCGCGAGCCGATCAACACGCGGACGCAGACCTCCGGCTCGGTGGCGGCCGGCACGTACTCGAGCGCCTCGCCCAGCACGAGCGCTCCGCAGACGCCGACCGCGGGATGCTCGGCGACCCAGGCATCGGATGAGGCACACCACTGCTCGACACGCGTGATCCAGCGCTCCTGCCCAGATGCAGGCTCGGTACCCCACTGCCGTGTGTTGCCGGTCCGCACGAACCACGCGATTGCTGCATCGAAGAGCGCCAGCACTGCGCCTGCGTCCGCCGGAACGGCCCGACGGACCTTCAACTCGTCCATCGCCGCGCTCAGCTGTGCGTCGTGTTCGCCCGCATCTCCTCCACGGTCATCTCCGGCGCGCCGCCGGCGGCCGCCTCCGGGTCCATCCAGACGAAGTCCCAGTGGTGGCCGTCGAGGTCGTCGAAGCTCTTCGAGTACATGAAGCCATGGTCCTGTTCGCCGGCAGGTGTAGCCCCGCTCGCGATGGCCTTCTCGACGATCGAGTCGACGTCGCCCTTGCTCTCAGCGCTGAGCGCGAGCTGCACCTCGGTGGAGGTGGTGGCGTCGATGATCGACTTGCTCGTGAACTCCGCGAAGAACTCCCGCGTGAGCAGCATCGCCGTGATCGTGTCGCTGATGACCACGCTGGTCGCGTTCTCGTCGCTGAAACCCTCGTTGATCGAGTACCCGAGTGCTTCGAAGAACACGCGTGACCGCGCCAGGTCGTTGACGGGCAGGTTGATGAAGATCATGGTGGGCATCGGGGCCGTCTCTCTCGAGGGTGCCGGCGGCCCGTTGCCGTCGATCGTTGTTGAATGATGACGAGGATGGCCGATGACGTCAAGAGTCATCCGACGCGAAGCGGCTCGAGCAGCGCACGCCTGTCGTCACGACCGAACGTCCGCGCACGGATTCACGCCTCCATGTGGTGGACAGCAGCCACCGACAGTGTCGGCCGGTCAGCCGGTCAGCCGGTGGCGACGAAGACCCTACCGTCCGTGGACACCGTCACCGGCTCCGGCCCCGGAGAGACGAACACCGCTGTCCCGCGCTCGAGCACGACGGTGTCCGCACCCTGTTCCACCCGCGCCGTACCGCCGGTCACGAGGATCACCGCCGCCTGGCCGCGAGCAAGGTCGGTCGCCGTCCCGGGACCGATCCGGACGAGCCGGAAGTCGTCGACCGGCACCGGGTACATGACCCCACCGCCGGTTCGCACGATCGGCTCGACGAACGGGACCGGCGATGGTTCGAAATCGAGAACCGCGAGAAGCTCCGGAACGTCGACGTGTTTCGGCGTCAGTCCGCCGCGGAGCACATTGTCACTCGAGGCCATGACCTCGACCCCGAAGCCGGAGAGGTAGGCGTGGATGTTCCCCGCGGGCAGGAACAACGCCTCACCCTCCCGCAACGTCCCGAGGTTGAGGAGCGCCGCGACGACGATGCCGGGGTCCCCCGGGTACTCTTCGGCGAGCTGCAGGATGAGCTCGCGCTCGGCCGACCAGCGCGATCGACCGTCGGCGTCCGGGACCGCTCCGCTGTCGGTGCCGACACCGGCGGCCGTCACCAGGGCAGCGACCACGCCGGGCGTCCGTCGTTCGAGCACCGCTCGCACCGTCGGTTCCAGACCGGCGTCACGGAGCTCCGCCTCGAACGCCTCGAGCACCATCCGGTCACGCCCCTCGACGTAGGCGGACAGGTGCATGAGGAATGCGCGCGACTCCTCGACCGCCCGGAATCCGCAGAGGGCGCGGAAGCCGTCCTGCAGGGCGACGATGATCTCCGGCTTGTGCCAGGCGTCCTTGTAGTTCCGATGCGGTGCGTCCAGTGACACGCCGCGGCGGTCCTCGTCCGCGAACCCCGCCCTGGCCCGGTCGGGCGTGGGGTGGACCTGGAGGGAGAGCGGCCTCGCGGCGGCTAACAGCTTCACCAGGAACGGCATCCTGGGGCGCCCACCGAGAGCCGCGTCGGGGTCCGACGCGATCCAGTCGTTGAGGCTGTCGGGACGACCGTGACCCGGCTCGACGAACTCGGTCACGCTGCCAGGGTGTGCCCCGAGCCAGAGCTCCGCCTGGGGCGAACCGTCGGCGGGTACCCCCAGCAGCTCCGGGATGGCCGTCGTCGACCCCCAGGCGTACCGCTTGGGGTCGCTGGTGATGCGGTGCAGCGCCATCAGAGAGCCCGCCGTCGACCGCGGACCAGCAGCAGACCACCCATCGCGAGCAGCGCGAACGCGCCGACGATCCAGGGCGTGGCGTCCAGGCCGGTGCGGGCGAGGTCGCCCGTCGGCGCCACCGGGTCGGTGCCGCCCGACCCTCCAGGCTGTCCCGTGCCCGGCTGTCCCGTGCCCGGTTCCGGCTCCGGCTCCACCGCCGCGACCGTCGTGACGACGTCGTCGACCAGCAGGGTGCCGGATCCTTCACCACCGAGGTAGAACCCGATCTGGGTGACGGAGGTCGGGTCGAACGCCGCCTCGCCGGCCCAGGCCGGTGGGGCGAAGGCCGAGAACGGGATCTCGATCAGCTGCCAACCCTCGCCCTCGATGGGCGCGACCGTCTCCCAGTACGTCCCACGCGTCACGAACTGGACGGTGACGTCGTCGCCCGGTGTCCCCTGCACCCAGAGCTGGAGCCCGGTGTAGCCCCACCAGTCCTGCGGTGTCTGGAAGGTGCGGACGACGCCGGCATAGCCGGGACCGGCGAGGTCGTACGCGGCCGACATCGCGTTCGTGCCGGTGTCGGGGTTCGGCGTGAGCGTCGGTGTCACGGCGCCGCCCCCGCTGTTCCGCACGTAGGCGGCCTGCAGGGCGGCGTCATCGGCGTACGACTCGAAGTCCTCGACGACGAGCGGTTCGCTCGGCAGCGCCTTCATGAGGAAGTCCGCCGCTCCCGTGCTCGCTGCGGTCGTCCCGGCTCCGTTGACCGCGGTGACCGACCACCAGTACCGCTGTCCCGGCATGAGGGAGACCGTCGGGGTGACCGAGGGGGTTCCGACACCGTCGACGACGACGACCGGGTTTCCGAGGTCGGCCTGCGCGGCGAGCGTGAAGCGGTAGTAGGCCGCACCGGCCGCCGACTCCCAGGTGAAGGTCGGCGTCGCGGTCACATCGACGGTGCCGGGCGCCGGTGAGACGGATGCGAACGCCGCCGGCGGCCCGCTCGGAGCGTCCACCGCCGACCAGATGGTGGCCCGCGACACGGTCGCGTCGGCGGCGAGGGTCACCCGGAGGTACGGCCCCGCCAGATCGCGAGCGATCACCGTGCCGCCGGGTCCGACCTCGGCCGCGGCGGTCACCCAGGCTGAACCGTCAGCGCTGGACTCGACCACGACCGATCCGGAGACGATGAACGACGCCGCCGAGAGTCGGTCCTGCTTCCAGGTGACGCTGGCTCCATCGGAGGCGGC
Source organism: Plantibacter sp. PA-3-X8 (assembly GCF_003856975.1). Taxonomy (NCBI): domain Bacteria; kingdom Bacillati; phylum Actinomycetota; class Actinomycetes; order Micrococcales; family Microbacteriaceae; genus Plantibacter; species Plantibacter sp. PA-3-X8. Next base: position 1,342,778 of record NZ_CP033107.1, on the reverse strand, counting down.
GACCACGCTCGTCCCATCTGCGCGTGGAACGATCGTCGCACCGTCGTGCGCCTCGGTGAGCAGCCAGGACTCGAGCGGGTCGACGAGCACGCGGGTGTCGGTCTCGGTCGTGACCGGGTCCGACAGCGCCGCGTCGGCCCCGGCCCCGTCGATCGCGACGACGCGGTAGACCGCTCCCGTCGGCGAGGCGAAGTCCGTCGCGGACCCGGCATCGGCCCGGAGCGCGCCGGTGTCGACCGCGGTCCACGAGATCCCGTCGAGCGAGCGTTCGAGCCGGTACGAGACCGCGCCGCCGGCCCCGCGCCATCGGACGGTGTTGATGCCGTCCGCGCGGTCGACCGCTGTGATGAGCGGTGTCCCGACGGCGGGAGCAGCCGGCACGGCACCGATCGCAGCGGCATAGGCGGTGATCGCGGAGACCCGGGCGCGCTCGGCATCGGTCGCACCGGGTGCATGGATCGTGAACCCGTCGTCGTGCGGGACGAGCCCACCACGGTCGCTGTTGCCGAACAGCGACCAGAACAGCATGCCGGTCACGTTCGGGTCGGCGACGAGCGGTTCGAGCAACGCCGGGCTCGCAGCAGTGGAGGCGTACTCGCCGGCCAGGTAGACCTTGCCCGCGGCGGTGACCGTGGCCGCGTCCGCGGACACGCGTGCGGCGGTGGGCGGGTAGTAGTGCACATCGACGATGTCGAGTTCCGGCGCGGAGAGCGTGTCCGGGTCGATGTCGAATCGCCGACCGGCCGCGACGAGCTGCTGTGGGGCGCGTTCCTTGATGAACGCGACCTGCCGGTCGATCCACGTTGCGGTCATCCCCTCCAACTCGTTCCCGAGCTCCCACGCCATGATCGTCGGGTCCTCGATGTACGGGACGCCGGTCAGCGCGTTCGTCCGCTGCAGGATCGCGTCGACGTAGGCCTGGTAGGCGGCGATCGGCCGCTCGTCGGTGTAGAAGTCGGCCGACGTCAGCCCGTACGGGGTCGTGAAGTCGCGATGCCCGCCGTGGTAGTACTCCCACTCGTCGGTGAGCGGGAGCACCAGCCGGATGCCGAGCTTGCCGGCGTACGCGACGGCGAAGTCGATCGTCGCGAACGCCTCGTCGTTCATCTGCCCGAGGGCCGGCATGATCGCCAGGGGGTTCGCACCGTCCTGGCCCGTCGAGGTCATCATGTGCGTCCGCACGACGGTCGAACCCATCCTGGCCGCCGCATCGAGGGTGTCAGCGATGCGGAACGCAGTCGGGTAGTCGACCCCGCCCACGTTCTCGTCCAGACCGAGCCAGTAGATGTTCGGACCGCTGAAGCGGAAGGTCTCGCCGTCGAGCACGAGGCGGGAGCCGTCACGCTCGACGAACGAGGTGTTGCGCGAGGTCCAGTCGGCCGGGGCGGCAGCTGCCGGCGCCGCGAGCGCCGGGAGCAGTGCGGCGGTGACGGCCGCCGCGAGCATGCCGGCGGCGAGGCGGCCGCTCGTGTCGCGGTGCGATGGGCGGGGGTCGGGGGTGCGATTCATCGTGCCAGGCTCCTTCGTCTGGGATGGTGCATCGGGTCGAGCGGTGGGAGGCCGAGTGCCTCCGGTCGGTGGATGAGTGCTGCGGCGCCGAGGATCGGACCCGCGCCGTCGAGAGCGGAACCGGTCACGACGACGCCGGCCGCGTAGTCGAGGACGATGGCGTCCTGCACCGCGGCACGGACGAGGTCGAGATAGTCGGTGCTGACGGCGGTGAACCCGCCGCCGACGGCGACCGCCTCCAGGTCGAGCAGGGTCGCGGCACTCGCGATCGCCTGTCCGACCGCGGTGGCCGAACGGACGACAGCGGACCGCGCGACGGGATCCCCCGCCGAGGCGTCGACGGCGAGCTCCTCGCCGGTGCGGCCGTCCCAGCCGTGGGCCCGCGCCCAGGCGACGCTCCGTGGTCCGGAGGCGATGCGCTCGAGCGTCGCGTCGTCGGCGGACTCTCCAGGTACGCGCGAGGCGATCTGCACCTGACCGATGTGGCCGGCGTTGCCGCTCCGGCCGGCGATCAACCGCCCGTGCAGGATGATCCCGCCGCCGACACCGGTCGAGACGATCATCGCCATCGAGTTCTCGGTGCCGCGGGTCGCTCCAAGCCAGTGCTCCGCGAGCGCGATGCAGGTCCCGTCGAGACGGACCACCACCGGGGCGTCCGGTAACAGCCGCGCGATGTGTGTCCGGAGGTCGAAGCCGTGCAGTCGCGGGAGGTTCTTCGGGCTCACGGTGCCGCGGCCGAGGTCGACGGGACCCGCCGAACCGATGCCGACGCCGACGAGCGCGGAACCGTCCGGCAGGTGCGCGATCGAGGCGAGGACCACTCGGTCGACGGCGTCTTCCAGTGCACGGCGCCCTGCATCGGGCCCCGTCGGCGCCCGATGCGCGCTGCCGTCGACCACGACGCCCTCGGCCGTGACGAGCGCGGCCTCCACTTTGGTGCCGCCGAGGTCGACCGCGAGCGCGACCGACCCCGACGGATCCCGCTCCGCGGTCATGTCCGCCAGGGTCACCGTGCCCAGTCCTCGACCAGCTGGTTCGCGGTGCGCACGACCCGGGTCGACAGGAGCTCGTCCTCGCCGAGTTCCACCTCGGTCCGCACGTGGTACGTCACGCGCTCTCCCGGCAGGAGGGTCACGAGCTGGTCGTCGACGACGGCGGCCGGGTCCAGCTTGTCGACGAGCAGCGTGAGGTCGCGAAGGAACGACTCGGCCGTGATGGTCACGGCGTAACCGTCCTCCTGGCGGGCGACCTCGGCGCTGAACCGAGGGGCGGGGATCGTCGAATCACGTGCCTCGGCGAAGGACCAGAAGCCGCGTTCCGCCCCGACTGTGGCGACGAGCACTTCATCGGGTGCCGAGCCCGCGACCGCGACCGCTTCGGGGATCTCGACGAGCGTCGAGGAGCGTCGGTCCAGGTCGACCGGGACGCGCACCGAGGCGAGTTCGGTCCCGTCGAACCGGAGGCGCCGGATGACGAGGTCGTCCGCCCAGGCATCCGGGCCGTCGTTGAGCACGGCGACCACGAGGGACTCCCCTCGCGGCTGCACGGTCACGAGCCGGTCGGCGTAGACGTGTCGCAAGGCGTAGAGCAGCGGCTTCGCGCGCTCGTCGCCGTCGACGGCCGCCCAGGACGTGACTGGCCAGCAGTCGTTCAGCTGCCAGACGATCGACCCCATGCAGCGTGGGCTCCACGACCGGAAGTGCTCGATCGCGACGGTCACGGCGTTGGCCTGGTTGAGCGACATCGCCCAGTGCCAGTCCTCGGTGTCGTCCGGCAGCGGCAGGTGCGCGACGAGTCCGTCGGTCAGTTTGTCGTTCCCGTCCGTCGCCTTCTGATGGTGGATCATGCCGGGCGACTCCGGCGTGAGCGGGGAGTCCGAGATGGCTCGATCGATCGTCGACCACGTCGCCGGACCCTGCCAACCGAACTCGGCCACGAAGCGCGGCGAGACGTCGCGGTAGGCGGGGTAGTCGACGCGGTTCCACAGCTCCCAGAGGTGCACGGATCCGTGGTCCGGGTCGTTGGCCGGGATGTCCGGCGTTCCCGACCAGGGGCTGCCCGCGGTGTAGTTGCCGGCCGGGTCGAGCTCGGCGACGAGCCGCGGCAGCAGGTCGAGGTAGTAGCCCATGCCCCAGGTACGGCCCTGGACGCGCTTCTCCCAGCCCCACTCCTCGAAGCCCCAGATGTTCTCGTTGTTGCCGTTCCACAGCACGAGGCTCGCGTGCGGCATGATGCGCGTGATGTTGTCGCGTGCCTCAGCCTCGACCTCGCTCCACAGCGGCTCCTCCTCGGCATAGGCCGCGCAGGCGAAGAGGAAGTCCTGCCAGACCATGATCCCGCGCTCGTCGCAGAGCTCGTAGAAGTCGTCGGACTCGTAGTAGCCGCCGCCCCAGATTCGGAGCAGGTTGAGGTTCGCGAACTCGGCTTGGTCCATCCGGCGCGCGAGCCGTGCGCGATCCACGCGGGTCACGAAGGCGTCGTCGGGGATCCAGTTGGCGCCTCGCACCCAGATGGCCTCGCCGTTCACGACGAAGCGGAACGAGGTGCCCTCCGCGTCGGGTTCGAGTTCGACCTCGACGGTCCGGAACCCGATACGCCTCGACCACTCGCCGAGGCGTGCCTCGTCCTGTCCGAGCACGACGTCGAGGTCGTACAGCGGCTGCTCGCCGTACCCGCGAGGCCACCACAGTTCGGCATCCGCGACGGTGAGCTCGACCACCGCGGTGTCGGCACCGGCCGCGAGGACGACATCAGTGCTCGCGTCGGCGACCGTCGCTGTGAGCGCGAGGGGCGCGTCACCGTCGCCGGCGCGTTCCACGTCGACGTGCACGGCCACCCGGCCCTCGCCGCCATCGACGGTCACGACCGGACGCACCGAGGCGAGCCGGGCCGTCGACCATGACTGCAGACTCACGGGCTTCCAGAGTCCCGACGAGGCGGCGTCGAGTCCCCAGTCCCAGCCGAAGTTGCAGGCGGCCTTGCGGATGGCGTTGAACGGGTGGGAGTAGGTGTGGGGGCGGTAGCCTATCTCGAGGCTGGCCAGGTCGGCAGCCGCAACGGGCGAGGCGAAGTGCACGACCAGCTCGTTCTCACCCTCGCGCAGGACGGCACCGACGTCGATGCGGTAGGTGCGGTGCTGGTTCCGCGTGGTCGCGACGACCGAGCCGTTCACGGTCACCGTCGCCACGGTGTCGAGTCCCTCGAACACGAGGTCGTGCCGCTCGTGGCCGTCCGGCTCCCACGTGAAGGTGGTGCGGTACTCCCAGTCCGTCGATCCGATCCACGTCACGAGGTGCTCGTTGCGGTCGAGGAAGGGGTCGGGGATGAGCCCGGCGTCGAGGAGGTCCGTGTGCACGAGGCCGGGCACCGTCGCGGGCACGCTCGTCCCGACGAATGCCTCGGGGATCGCGCCACCGACCGCACGCAGACTCCACCCCTCGTGCAGGAGGCGGGTGGTCAGGGGACGGACGGTGGCGGTGTCGATGATGCTCACTTGGTTGCTCCAGAAGTCAGGCCGTTGTAGATGTATCGCTGCAGGAAGAGGAAGGCGACGAGCGTCGGGATGATCACGAGGATCGTCCCGGCCGCGATGATCTGCCACTGGGCGCCGAACGGTCCCATGAACCGGAACAGCGAGGTGGAGATCACCCCTAGGTCCTGCGACGGCATGTACAGGAAGGGGATGTAGAACTCGTTGTAGATGGCGATGCCCTTGATGATGACGACCGTCGCGACGGCGGGCTTCAGCAGCGGGAGGATGATGCGCCAGTAGATCGTGAAGCGGTTCGCGCCGTCGAGCATCGCCGCCTCGTCGAGGGAGACGGGGATCGACTGCATGAACTGCAGGAAGATGTAGATCGCGACGATGTCGGTCCCCATGAAGAGGAGGATCGCGGCGCCACGGGTGTTGAACAGCTCGAGTGCGGACACCACCTGGAACGTGGCCACCTGGGTCGTGACCGACGGCACGAGCGTCGCCAGGAGGAACAGGCCCATGACGAGCTTCCGTCCGCGGAAGCGGAACCGGTCGAGTGCGTAGGCCGACATGGTGCCGATCAGGATGGTCCCGGCCACGGACACGAGCAGGATGATCGCGGTGTTGAGGAATCCGGTGACCATGCCGCCCTGGTCGAAGGCGACGACGAAGTTGTCGAAGTTGAACCAGTTCGACGGCGGGGTGAGGGGACCGGTCGTCCGCTGTTCGCGGTCGGTCTTGAAGGCGAGCATGAAGATCGTGGCCAGGGGGACCACCGCGAAGAGGCTCGCGATGATGAGCGAGGCGTACTTGATCGTCGTCGCGGTGAGGGCGACGGCACCCTGTGGGCGCTTCGGCCCGCGCCGCGTCCGTCGCAGTGCGCGTCGGGGCTCGGGTGTGGCAGCGGAGACCGGTCGGTCGGCGGTGGCGGTCACGATTCGCCTCCCTTCTCGTCGGGGAAGACCCGGCGTTGGACGAAGGTGATGACCAGGACGATCAGCAGCAGGACGACGGCCATCGCGGACGCCAAACCCACCTTCGAGAACTTGAAAGCCGTGTTCACCGTCTGGATCACGAAGGTCTCGGAGCCGTTGGCACCGCCGGTCATGACGTACGGCATCTCGAAGGCGGACAGTGCTCCGGCGATGGCCAGGATGAACGAGAGGCCGAGGATGCGCCGGATGCTCGGCAGGATGATGAAGCGGAACTTGTGCCACGAGTTGGCGCCGTCGAGGTCCGCGGCCTCGTACTGCTCGGACGGGACCGACTGGATCGCACCGAGGAACAGGACGAAGTTGAGGCCCATGTACCGCCAGACGGACGTGGCGGCGAGGGAGGCGTTCACGAACGAGGGGTCGCCGAGCCACTGCGGGGTGTCCTGCACGCCGACCGCCGCGAGGAGGGCGTCGAGGGTGCCGCCTGGGCGGAGGAAGTAGAGGAAGACCAGCCCGATGGCGACCCCGTTGATGAGGTAGGGGAAGAAGATGACGCCCTTGAAGAGGTTCTTGAAGCGGGTGCGGAAGCTCAACAGCGTGGCGAGGTACAGCGCCAGGACGAGCTGGGCGACGGCCCCGACGAGGTAGTACAGGCTCACGAAGAAGACCTGGAAGATCTCCGGCTTCGTGAAGATCTGCACGAAGTTGTCGATGCCGACGAACTCCTGCTCTGGTTCGAGTCCGTCCCACGAGGTGAGGCTGTACCAGAACATGTTCGCGACCGGCACGTAGGTGAGCACGATCAGGAAGGCGAGCGGCACCACGAGGAAGAGCCAGGGGGTGACACGCGACCCGGTGGCCTTCGGGGGTCTGCCCGGGCGCAGGGTGCGCGGCGGGCGTGGATGGTTCGTCACCACCGCTCGGGTGGCGGGTGACGCTCCCTGGACTGTGACCATGCTGGTTGCCTTCTTCGCTGCGCGGGGTGGAGGACACCCGGGCCCGCCGTGGGGACGGGCCCGGGTGTCGATCGGATGGGTGCTACTCGGCGACGTCCGCGCGGGCGGCCGCCCAGCGCTCGTTGAGGTCGGCGAAGGCGCTCTCCTTGTCGCCGTCGGCTGCGCCGCGGGCGATGTCGATGAGCTTCTGGCGGTAGGTGTTGCCGAAGAGGTCGATCTCGGCGGCGTTGGCGATGTCGTTGATCACGGCCTCCTTGCCCACCGGGTCCGGAGCGAGCTCCAGGTAGGTGACGCCGAGATCGGAGAAGTCGGCCAGCGTGTCGGGTGCCGGGTCGCTGATGACGGGGCTGATGGCACCCTGGCTCGCGGCGAATCCGGACTCGTTCGTGAACCAGTCGATCCAGGCCTTCGCGGTCGCCTTGTTCTTCGAGTACTTGCTGACCGCCAGGAACTTGTCGGAGGCGGTGACGGAGGTGAAGCCGTCGTCGGTCTTCCACGGCATCGGCCAGAAGCCGATCACGTCGCGGGACTCGCCGGCCTTCTCGGCCGCGTCCTGCATCTGCGAGACGGCCCAGGAGCCGAGCACCATCGAGCTGATCTCACCGGAGGCGAGGAGGTTCTTCGACTCCTCCCAGTTGGTGGTGGTGGGGTCCGGCTCGCTCAGGCCGGCGGCGACGGTGTCGAAGAGGAGACCGTCGATGTTGTACTGGTCGTTGCCCTCGGTCCAGGGGCTGTCGGTCGCGATCATCTCGGTGCGGACCTTCGGGCCCTGCACGGCTCCGAGGTTGCCCTCGAGCGTCGCGAGCGGCCAGCCGTCCTTGTAGTTCGTGTAGTACGGGATCGAGCCGGTCGCCTTGATCTTCTCGAGTGCGGCGAGGTACTCCTCCTCAGTGGCCGGAGGCTCGGTGATCCCGGCCTTGGTCCACACGTCGCGGTTGAAGACGTAGCCCATGGCGGAACCGAAGGTCGAGACGCCGTAGGCCGTGCCGTCGAAGGAGGCCTCGTTCGCGAAGCGGTAGGTCTTGGACTGCTCGTCGGTGCTGCCGAGCGGCTCGAAGAAGTTCGCGTACTGGTCCTTGGTGACGTTCGACGAGGGGATGAGGAGCACGTCGCCGTAGTCCTTCGAGTTGAGCCGGATCTTGGCATCGCCCTCGTAGTCGGTCAGAGCCTCGAACTTGACGGTGGTGCCGGGGTACTGCTTCTCGAACTCGGTCGCGTAGTCCTTGAAGGTGGTGTCGACGAGGTCGGTACGGTTCGTGAGGACGGTGATCTCGCCGCTCGGGTCGCCGTCGTCGTTGGCCGCTCCACCGGAGCAGCCGCTGAGGACGAGTGCCGCGGCCGCAGCCGTTGCGGCGAGGCCGATGATCGGTCTCCGGGACATGGGGAACTCCTTCGTTCATGAGGGCGAAGGGCCGGGTCGCCTCGTCGCTCGCTGTCCAGCATCGTCTGCCGTCTCACGCCCGTCAAGACTAAACATTATTAATTTATATAACAAATCGATCACAGGGAATCCACCCCACTCGCGCCCTCGAAACCTCAAGCGACGGGGACGGGACCCGAGGTGGAGCGCTCGATGACCACGGCGTGCGGCGCTTCCCTTGTGGCACCTGGGCGACCCGCCAACAGCTCGAGCAGCTCCTCGCCCGCCATCTCGCCGATGCGTTGCACGTCGTGGCTGAGCGCCGACATCGGCGGATCCGACAGCTGGCATTGCGCCGAATCGTCCCACGCCACGATCGACAGGTCGTCGGGCACCCGCAACCCGGCCTCCTGCACCGCCTGCAGCCCGCCGAGCGCCATCACGTCGCTGTCGAAGACGACCGCCGTCGGTCTGGGCTCTCGGGCGAGCAGCGTCTGCATGGCCTGGTAGCCGGACGTCCGCGAGTAATCGCCGCCGATCGAGACCGTGTCCACGTCGGGCAGGTCGGAGGCGAGGGTGAACGCCTCCATCCGGGACAGCGTGTGGGTGAGTTCGCGCGGACCCGTGACGTGCGCGAGACGCCGGTGCCCGAGCGAGACGAGGTGGTCGACGGCCTCGTGCATCGTGACCGCGTCGTTGGTCCAGACCGCCGGGAGCCCCTGAGCCGTCGTCGGAGCGCCGATCACGATCGCCGGGATCGCGGACCGCTCGACGAAGGCCACCCGCTCGTCGTCGTCGATGAGGTCCACGAGGATGACGGCGCTCACCGTTCCGTCCTGCTGCCAGCGCCCGAGCTGCAGCAGCTCCTCCTCCCGCGTCGGCAGCACGCGGAGTAACACGGACAGGCCGTGCGGGCGGACGACGCGATCGATGCCGGCGATGAGCTCGTGGTAGAACGGCTCCGCGCCGTAGATCTCCGAGGCCCGGAACAGCGTGAGGCCGATCGGCCGGGGCTGCGCGATAGTCTGTTCGGCATCGAGACCCATCGGGACGCGGCCTTTCGTGAGGAGTGGTCGTGTGGCCCTCACACTACGCGCTCGAAGATCGCCGGGAGGGACAGTTGGCCAGACGTGAGTCCGTGCAGTCGGGTCCCGGCAGCCAGGCGCTCATCGTCGACCTCATCCGCTCGGCCGGCACCATCAGCCGCACCGAGCTCACCGAGGCGACGGGTCTGACCCAGCCGTCGATCTCCAACATCGTCCGCCGCCTCATCGAGGACGGACTCGTCCGCGAGACCGGTCGGGCCGCGCCCCGCGGCGGCAAGCCGCGGACCCTCCTCGAGATCAACGCGAGCGCCAAGTACGCCGTCGGGATCCAGCTCGGATTCGAGTCGATCACGCTCGTCGCCACCGACGTCCGCGGCGGCGTCGTCGGCCGACAGCTCGTCGACGGCGCAGGCTCGGCCACGCCGGAGCAGGTGACCGACCGACTCGTCACGCTCTACCGCGACTTCGTCGCCGGCGTCGGGCTCGCGGCCCCGTCGATCGCGGGCGTCGCCGTCGTCGCCCCCGGCCCGATCGCCCAACTCGGCGGTGTCCTCCTCGGTCCGCCCACGCTCGTACGCTGGGACGACTTCCCCCTGCAGCAGGCGTTGCAGGAGAGCCTCGACGTTCCGGTGGTCGTCGACAACGACGCCGCCGCCGCCGCGGTCGGTGAGTTCTGGAGTCGCCAGGTGTCGCGCACGGAGTCCTTCGCATGCGTCTACATGGGCACCGGGATCGGCGCAGGAATGGTGCTGGGCGGTGCGCTCTATCGTGGTTCGAGCTCCAACGCCGGTGAGCTGGGTCACATCAGCATCGAGGTCGACGGCGTCCCCTGCCACTGCGGCAACCGCGGATGCCTGGAGCGCTACGCGGCACCGGCAGCCGTGATGGCGGCGGCCGAGGCCTCGCGGGATCGCCTCGACGGACTCGGGCTCGGCTTCGCACCGGAGACGCTCAGCCGCGACTTCGACCAGCTCGCCCGAGCCGCCGTCAGCGGCCATGACGTGGCGCTCGACCTGATCCAGAACTCGGCCGACCGGGTCGCCGCGGCCACGGTGACACTCGCGAACCTGCTCGACCTCGATCGGCTCGTCCTCGCTGGCCCTGGCATGGCGGTGGCCGGTTCGCTCTACGCCCGTGCGATCCGCGAACGTCTCGAGCAGCGGTTCTTCGCCCGGCGGGCCCACCCGATCGTGGTCGAGCTCTCCGCCAACCCGCGCGACGCGGCAGCGATCGGCGCCGCGTCGCTGGTCCTACAAGGCACGATCGCCCCGGGACACGGGCCGGCGCTCACACGCTGAGTCGCCGGTCAGCCGAGCCGCGCAGCAGCACCCAACTCGTAGACGCCGACCCCGAAGGGCGGCAGGGACACCGGCCCGACGACGGTCTCGCCTCCGAGCTCGTACAGCAATCCGTCGGTGACGGCGGTGAAGGTCGTCGGCTGGTCGCTCTGGCTGATGAACCACACGAATCGTCGACCGTCCCGATGCCGCATCCCCCCGGTCATGACCGTGCTGTCCTCGACGCGGACCTCGGGTTCCGCGCCGGCCTCAGCAGCGAGCGCGGCGTAGAGCTCCCAGGTCGGCTCGGGGTTGACTCGGGCAACCGCTGAGGCGAAGTACTCGATCGGGTAGGTGGACAGGATCATCGAGCCGCTGCCGACCCGGCGCCTGATGAGGGCCGGCCGGCCGGCCCCGTCCGTCGCGATCACCTCGGCGTCGACCGGTTCGACGGGCAGATGGGAACGGCCTTCGACCGTGCCGCCGACCACGAATGTGAGGGTCGTGCCGCGGGCGATCCCGCCGAAGTCCGCTTGGAACTCGAGAGTGACGGTGTCGTCGAGGACTGGCTCGATGAGGCCGTACCGCAGGCGCTTGCGCACCCCGAAGAGATCGTCGAGTTTCGGCCACCAGGAGCCGCGTTGGTTCGCGTGGATCCCGTTGAAGTACGAGGCGTAGACCGTCGCTCCCGCCGAGGCACGCCGTTCCAGCTCAGCCCAGGTCGGGGCGAGGAGCGCTTTGGTCGACGGGACGATGATCAGATCGAGATCGTCTGGGAGTCCGTCCAGCTCGCGGACGACGCCGATGGGCAGGTCTGCCGTTCGTGCCGCGACGTACGCCTGCCGCGCGACTTGGAACACCGTCGGCCCGTCCTCCCGTGCGGTGAAGGCGTAGGGCGACTCGAGGAAGGACGACACCAGCAGACCGACACGAGTGTCCGGCCGCTCGAGGCCGGTGAAGTCCAGCTCGGCGAGCGTCGCCGCGAAGTCGCGTACCTCGAGCAGCTGCGCCTTCGGGACCCCCTGCTCGGTGACGAGACCGAAGTGCATCTCGAACGGGTGGTGCGTGTACGGCTCACGGTCAGAGAACGCGTCGTAGTCCACGTTGTTCCACGGGATCCACGCTGTGGCACCGGCGAGGAGCGTCGAATGCAGCACCTGACGGTAGTAGTGCGCGGCGTTCTCGTCGTCGACGTAGTCCGAGGTCACCCCGAATTCCTCCATGACGACCGGCTTGCCACCGAGGTCCAGCAGCTCGCAGATGAAGGCCGCACCGAGGTGCTGGCGCACCGGGTCATCCTCCATGCGGTAGACGTGTGGCCCGAAGAAGTCGATCAGCGGCTCGAGTTCGCGGACCCGGAAGCCGTTGTCGTTCCCGGTGATCTCGACGCCCCAAGCACCCTCGCCGACGGACACCGGCTGGGTTCCGCCACCGGCCCGTACGGCGTCGATCAGCAACTGTGCCCAGGCGGTGACCGCCTCGGCGTCGATCGTGTCGATCCCACGCGATCGCCAGTCGGCGTAGATCGGCACCTCGTTCGTCAAGAGCCAACCGTCGATCGCCGGACTGTCCGTGAACCGCGAGACGACCTCGCGGATGTACCAGGCCTGACGGCCCACGAACCACACATCGGAGAAGACGTCCCGCCCGTCACGCCAGATCGGGTCCCAGTTCTGCGCGGACATGTGTCCGACCAGGAACGTCGGGATCGTCCACATCCCCGCGTCGACATGCCGCTGGAGGAAGTCCGCGAAGTGCGACAGCATCTCCTCGGACAGCCGGCCGGGCTCGGGATGGAAGTCCGGCCAATACAGGAAACTGCGGGTGTGCGTGATGCCGTGCGCGCGGAGCTGCTCCAGCTCCTCCGCCACGACATCGCCGTCGTAGTCCCGCCACATGAGGGGCCCACCGGTGCGCGACCAGTAGTTCACCCCGATCAGGGCATCGACGCCGTCCGGGGTCGGAAGTTTGGCGGCATTCCGCTTCATGGATGTCCTTCAGTGGTGGGTGAGTTGGCTTGTACGCCCGGGCTCATCGGCTGGATGGAGCACCGGTCAGTGCGGCGTTGCGTCCTGCCACGTCGAATGGTCCAGCTGCACCGACTCGATCGCCGTCCAGAGCGCGTCGTCGATCCGGACGGCGGCGAGGTCGAGCGTGTGCGTGTAGTCCTCGAGTCGTTCCAAGCCGACGATCGTCCCGGTGATGCGCGGGTCGCGGAGCGACCACTGCAGTGCGGCGGCGGCGAGTGGGACCCCGGCCTCGTCGCACAGGCGACCGATGCGGTCGACGGCCGAGAGCATCATGTCGGGCGCGGTCCCGTACGCGTATCGCGTGGTGCGGACGGGCCACCTGGTGAGCAGCCCACCACCGTAGGGCGCCGCGTTCAGGACGCCGAGACCCGCAGCCGCGGCCTGGGTCAGCAACGCATCGGACGAGCGGTCGACGAGCGTGAAGCGATTGTGCGTGATGAGCGCCTGGAACCAGCCGGTGTCGACGAATCGCGACAGCAGCTCCGCCGGGCCACCCGAGATCCCGAGACCACCGATGAGTCCCTCCTCCCGAGCGGCGACGAGCGCCGCCACCGGGCCTTCATCGGCCATCGCGAGCTCCCAGGTGGTGTTCTCCGGATCGTGCAGGTAGACCATCGGGAGCTGGTCGACGCCGAGCCGTTCCATGCTCTGCTCGAGCGATCGACGCATCTGCGGCGCGGAGAAGTCATCGGTCTCCGGCTCACGATCGGCCTTCGTCTGCACCGACAGCCGTCCGCCTGCACCGCCGAGCTGCGCAAGCACCCAGGCGATGCGGCGCTCGCTGTCACCGAAGCCGTAGTTGTTGGCGGTGTCGATCGTGGTGACGACACCGTCGTCCGCCATGGCGGCGGCGAGTTCGAGGCTCTCCTCCGGCGAGGACCCCGAGCCGTCCTCCCGACGCCGCCACCCGGCTGCGCCCGCGATGATCGGACTCACCGACACACCCGTGTCGCCGAGGGCCCGTGGTTCGACGAGCGTCGCGATCCGATCCGTCATGGTCATCCTTTCAATCCGCCGCTGATGAGGTCGAGCTTCCAGAAACGCTGCAGGAACAGCATGAGCGCGACGAGCGGGATGAGCGACACGAACGCGCCGACGATGGCCGTCGTGTATAGCAGCTCCTTCCCGTCCCCGGTACTCAGGAGCGTGAAGAGCCCGAGGGTCAGCGGATACAGCCGCTCGTTGGACAGCATGAGGTACGGCAGCAGGAAGTTGTTCCAGGTGCCGATGAAGTGCAGCAGGAACACGGTCACGAGCCCCGGCACCATGATCGGGAGCGCGATCCTTCGGAAGATCGAGAACTCCCCCGCCCCGTCGATCCTGGCCGCTTCGAGGAGGTCCGACGACACCGAGGAGGTGGCGTAGACCCGGCAGAGGAAGATGCTGAACGGGCTGATCACCATCGGCAGGAGCACCGCCCAATACGTGTTCGTAAGACCGAGTCCCGCCATCACGAAGTACTGCGGGATCGCGAGTGCGATCCCGGGGATGAGCACCCCGCCGAGGAGGATCCGGAACATCGTGTCGCGGCCGGGGAACCGGAACTTCGCCAGCGCGTACCCGGCGAGCGCCGAGACGAGCACGCACAGCACGGAACCGCCGAGCGAGTAGACGATGGTGTTGCCGATCCACGACAGGAAGACGCCGTCCTGCATGGTGAACAGCTTCTCGAGGTTCGAGAGGAAGCCGGTGCCCGGGGCGAGCGTGAAGGTGGAGAACAGCTCCTGCGGTGACTTCGTCGAGGCCATGACGACCCAGACGAGTGGCGCGAGGCAGTACGCGGCACCCACGACGAGGATGACCGTCGGGATCAACGATCCGCGGTGGTGTCGTCGGGGCACGACGGCACCCGAAGCCGGAGCTCCGACGGGGAGGGTGGTGGTGGTCATGAGGCGTCGCTCCGATCCCGGGTCACGCGCAGCAGGATGGCCGAGGCCACGAGGGTGAAGGCGGCGATGATGACCGCGGTCGCCGCTGCGCCATTGATGTTGTCGTTCGTGAACGCGTCGGTGTTGACCTTCATCAGCGGGAAGAACGTGGAGCTGATGGTGTCGGTGAGTGGACGGAGGGCGGTCGGCTCCGCGTAGGCCTGGAGCGTCCCGATGAGGGCGAACAGGGAGGTGAGGACGAGCGACGGCGCGATGAGGGGGATCTTGATCCGCACCGCGATGTCGAACTCGGAGCAACCGTCGATGCGGGCCGCCTCGTAGACCTCGGCCGGGACGGCGCGGAGTGCCGTGAACATGATGACCATGTTGAAACCGAGCGATCCCCAGATGCTGATGTTCGCGAGTGCGGCGATGACCGACCCGGAGGCGAGTGGTTCGACCGCGGGGAGCCCGACTGTCGTGAGCACCGCGTTGAGGGGACTGGTCGACGGCAGGTACAGGAAACCCCACATCATTGCCGCGATGACGCCGGGGATCGCATACGGCAGCAGGATCCCGGTCCGCCAGATCCGTGCACCCCGGATGCTGGGGAGGTCGAGCAGGAGCGCGAAGAGGAGCGCGATGCCGAGGGTGCACGGGATCACGATGACGGCGTACAGACCGAGCCGACCGACGCTGGCGACGAACTCGGGATCGGTGAGCGAGGTGACGTAGTTGTCGATGCCGACGAAGGTCTGCTCGCGGGCACCGTACCCGCCGGAGCCGGCCGGGACGCGTTGACCGAACAGACTCAGCACCACGGCGTAGCCGATGGGGGCCACGAGGAACAGCAGGAAGAGCACGATGGCCGGGAGGAGGAACAGGTAGGGCGCGAACGGGACCGGGGTCCGATGTCGCGGTACCCGGGTGCGGGCACGGTCAGTGGGCGGAGGCGACGCGCTCGTGGGCGTCAGGAGCGGCGTGGTGTTCATTCGACGTCGAATCCCGACTTCGCCAGGTCCGCACGGACCGTCCTCTGGACGGCCCGGAGGGCATCGGCGAGGGAGCGACCGGCTTGGAGCGCTTTGCCGACCTGGTCCGTGTACGCGCTGAAGGCCACCGTCGTGTTCGGTCCCCAGGTCACATCGGTGGTGTCGGCGGCGACGTCGAGCAGGATGTCGTGGAAGTCCTCCTGGCCTGCAGCGGCCTTGTCGGCCGGCTGCGGGATGCTCGCATAGACGTCGAGGCCGGGTGCCGACGCCGGGAAGTTGCCGCCCTGCTCGATCATGGCGCCCTGACCCTCGGTGGTGGAGCCGAGCCAGGCGAGGAACTCCGCCGCCTGCTTCGGATGCTTCGACGTCGTCGTGACGAGGCTGGACGAGCCGCCCTGGAACCCGACGCCGGGGTCGTCGTCGGTCCAGCTCGGCAGTGGCGCGATCCGCCACTTCCCGATGGTGTCCGGTGCTCCGGTCTTCACGGAGGATCCGGTCGCACCCCAGGATCCGATGACCTGGGTCAGGATCTTGCCGGAGTTCAACTGGGCGTTGAACTCCGGTGTCCCGCTCGCGCCGGCGGAGACGACGCCCTCACTGACGAGTCCGTTCCAGTAGTCGGCCACCTTCGTCGGCGCCGTGCCGTCGATGTCGACCGACCAGGTGTCGTCGTCGAGCGACCACCAGTCGCCTCCTGCCTGGGCGGTGAGTCCGGCGAGCCACCCGGCGTCGCTGGTCGGGAAGTTCGCGAGGACCGCGTCCGGTGCGGCCTGCTTCGACAGGCGAGCGGTGTCTGCGAACTCGTCCCAGGTGGTCGGCACGGACAGTCCGTATTGTTCGAAGAGGTCGGCTCGGTACATGAGCAGCATCGGGGCCTGGTCGAGCGGGACGCCGTAGACCCCGCCGTCGCCGAGGTTGACGAGGTTCCAGACGGCCGGACTGTACTGATCCTCGATCCCGCCCACGTACTCGCTGATGTCCGCCGCGACGCCGCTCGAGATGTACGAGGGGAGCCACTGGTATTCGGCGAGGGCGAGGTCGGGGCCTTCCCCGGCACGGACGGCCGCGTTGAGCTTCGTGAACTGGTCGGTGCCACCACCGACGTTGGTGACCTTGACCTGGATATCGGGGTGCTCGGCGTTCCAGGCGTCGGCGATGCCTGGTGCGCCGGCCCACCAGGTCCACCAGGTCAGGGTCACCGGCCCGCTCTCGGTGGCGGTTGTGCTGTCGCTCCCGGCGGAGCATCCGCCGAGCGACAGGGCTCCGACGACTGCTGCGGTGATCCAGACGGCTGATCGCTTCATGGAATTACCTCCTCGTAATCCTTCGCTGATGCACCGGTCGTCAGGACGGCCGATGCTGTTGTCAGGAACAGTAGCTTATGTTCAAGCCTTGGACAAACTTAGGCGAGTGCATCCACCGTTTCGCCGCCAAGCAGCCATCCGAGGCTGCGGCGCACGAGGATCTGGCGCTCGGGCGAGTCGAACGAGCGGACGTCGTGCCCCAGCGCGTCGTACACGACGCGAGCGAGCCCCGACCGGTGCGTCCACAACACGGGATGACGCACCCCCTCGTGCTCGTGGAACGCGAGCGGGTGGACCGCCTCGGAGACCCGGAGGTGCGTGTAGCGCTCATCCCAGACGGTGAAGTCGCCGAGACCCCGCGTGATCGGGTGCCCGGTGTCGGGCACCTCGATGAGCGCCTCGCCGATCTCGGGGTGCATCGAGACACCGCCGACCCAGCGACCCCCGATCACCCGCTCCCAAGCCGGCATGTGGGGGAACGACGTGGCTGAGACGTGATGCGACCAGATCGACCCGCCATCGCGCGCGTAGGCCTCGAACCCCTCCTGCGCCGCCGCGAAGGTCGACGACTCCAGTCCGTGCCGTGTGGGATTGCCGACCATGAGGACGAGGAGGTCGACATCGTCGAGTGACGCCAGCTCCTCCTCGACCGCGCCACTCACCCGGACCTCGAGCCCCTCGTCGCGCACGAGCCCGGCGAGCCGGTCCGAGGTCGCTACGAAATCGTGCCAGGGGTCCGCATAGCGCCCCTCGCCACGAAGAATGAGTACGTTGTGCATGCCGGTCTCCTCGATCACGTCGTATTTGTGCAAGACTAGAACTTATCAGCTCGCGCGGCACCCGTCGCGGAGGAACCCGTCGAGAGGACCCCATGAGCATCGGAACCGCCTCCGGGCACACCCTCGAGGACATCCGCCGGCGAAACGTTTCGGCCGTCCTCGCTCTCGTCCACGGTGACGGAGGGCTCTCCCGGGCGGAGCTCACCAGGCGCACCGGCCTTTCCCGCTCGTCGGTGGCGACCGTAATCTCCGACCTCGAGCTCGCCGGCGTCGTCCGCCAGGAGGCCGCTCCCCCGGCAACCAGGGTCGGACGCCCGTCTCCGGTGGTCATCCCGACCGATCGCTTCCTCGCGGTGTCCGTGAACCCCGACGTCGACGGAGTCCAGGTGGCGCTCTGCGCCCTGGGCGGACGGATCGTGGCGAGGACCTTCCGCCCGAGCGACCGGGTCGTCACCCCGAGCGAAGCCGCGGCTATGACCGCGGACGCCGTCCGCGAGCTGCAGACGACCGTGCCGGACTCCCGTCTCGTCTCACTCTGCGCCGCCATGCCGGGGCGCGTCGACAAGGCCGGCGAGGACGTCGTCTACGCACCGCACCTGCGGTGGCGGAACGTGCCGTTCGCGTCGATGCTGCAGGAAGCGACCGGCATCCCCTCCCGCGTCGCCTTCGACGCCGCCGTGGGACTGACCGCTGAACGCCACTGGGGGGCTGCTCGCGACACCGACGACGCCGTGTACCTGTACGGCGGCCCCGGCGGCATCGGAGCAGCGGCTCTCGTCGACGGCCGCATCCTGCAGGGGGCGAACGGTGGCGTCGCCCGCCTCGGTCACCTGCTCGTCGCACCCGACGGCCCTGTGTGCAGTTGCGGCAACGTCGGCTGCCTCACCACCGTCGTCTCCTCACATGCCATCGCGACGGCCACGGGTGCGGCCTCGGTCGCCCTCGCCGACCTCCGTACCGCACTGGCCGAGAGCTCGGCGCCCTACAAGACGGGTGTCCTCGATCGGCAGCTGGAACACGTCGCGACCGCCATCCGGATCATCACCAACATCTACGACCCCGAGATCGTCGTCATGGGTGGATTCTTCGGCCTGCTCCTCGAACAGGGCGACGGGGCGATCCGGCGGCGACTGTCCGACGAGACAATCTCCGCCCTGCGCAGCCCCGCTCGACTCGTCGAGCCGCGGCTCGGCGAGAGCCAGCTCCTGGCCGGGGCCAGCGACGTCGCGTTCGCCGCGCTCCTCCGTGATCCACTCGGCTTCACCGCCCTCGAAGCGATCGCATGAGCCACACGCCCCGACCGGTGTCCTCGACGGGACACCGGCGTTGAGCGCGGGCGACGCGACCCCGATGGCCGACGACTTCGCGCGCAGGCGGATCGCCTACGTCATCGCGCTCGGCCTACTGCAGACACTCAGCACCTTCACGATCGACATCTACCTCCCCGCTTTCCCGCAGATCGCGGGCACGTTCGATGTCTCGGAGTCGTCGATCCAGTTCACCTTCACGGGCGCGATGATCGGCATGGTCCTCGGGCAGTTCTTCGCCGGCCCGTGGAGCGACGCCGTCGGTCGGCGCCAACCGATGCTCATCGCGACGGTCGTGCACGTCGCCGCCTCGATCGCGTGTGCCCTCGCACCGTCGGTCGAGATGCTGGTGGCCGCGCGCGTCCTCCAGGGCGCGGCTTCCGCCGCCACGGGTGTCATCGCGCTCGCCATCGTCCGCGACCTCTACTCCGGACTCCCGATGATGCGCATGTTGGCTTCGATGTCGCTTATCTCCGGTATGGCGATCGCCGTCGGACCGTTGTTCGGATCGCTGTTGCTCGAGGTCATGGAATGGCGGGGGGTCTTCGCGTCCCTCGCTGGATACGGGCTCGCGATCGGGCTGCTGGTCCTGATCCTCATCGGTGAGACGCTGCCACCGGAACGCCGACACCCCGGTGGACTGCGCGCCCGCGCTTCGGCGATGCGTCGAGTCGCCTCCGACAGGCCTTTCGTCGGGCTCGTGCTCGTGACCTCGCTCGCCTGGGCTGGCATGTACAGCTACCTCGCGGCATCGTCGTTCCTGTTCCAGCGCGTCTACGGCCTCAGTGAGCTGCAGTACGGCCTCGTCTTCGCCTCGCACGCGCTCATGATGCTCCTCGGCACGCAGCTCGGGGTTCGTATCGCCCATCGCATCGAACCGCGCCGGATCGTGATGCTGTCCACCGCCGGGCTCGGGATCTCCGCCATCGGGCTGCTCATCGTCGGGCTGCTCCCGGTGGGGCCGCTCGTGAGCATCATGGTGTTCCTCTGGGCGTTCACCTTCTTCCTCGGGGTGAACACCCCCTGCATCCAGACCCTCGCGCTCGCTCGGCACGGCGGCGATGCCGGCACGGCGGCGAGCCTGCTCAATGCCACTCGGCAGGGCTTCGGCGCGCTCGCCACCCCGATCGCGGGGTTCATCGGTGTGACGAGCGCCGCCCCCGTGGCCGCGGTCATGGTGGTCGGACAGCTCGCCGCGATCATCATCCTGTGGGTCGTCGTCCGGCCGGGACGCCTCGACCCCATCGACTGACGGCGGACCACGGAGCGACGCCCCGGACCGAGGGAGGTCCGAGGCGTCGCGATCCATGGCGCATGGTGGATCATGGGCGGGGCGAGGTCACCCCTTGATCGCGCCGGTCAGCATGCCCTTCGTGAAGTGCCGTTGGATGAACGGGTAGACGATCAGGATCGGCAACGTAGCGAGGACCACGACCGCCATCTGCACGGACTGCGAGGGTGGTGTCGGGACGTCCGAACCGATGATGTCCGTGAGCACGGACCCCTGGATCACGTACTGGTTCAGTACGACCTGCACCGGCCACAGGTTCGAGTCGTTGATGTACAGCAGGGCGTTGAAGTAACTGTTCCAATAGCCGACGGCGTAGAACAGACCGACGACAGCGAGCACGGGCCTTGAGAGCGGCAGGATGATCTTCCACAGGATCCGGAAGTCGCTCGCCCCGTCGATCCGCGCGGACTCGACCAGGCTCGCGGGGATGCTCATGAAGAAATTGCGCACGACCACCATGTTGAACGCCGAGATCAGGCCCGGGAGGATCAGCGACCACAGCGTGTTCAGGAGACCCAGGTTCTTCATGAGCAGGTAGTTCGGGATGATGCCCGCGCCGAAGAACATGGTGAAGACGACGATGAGCAGTATCGCCCTGGTCCCCGGCACCTGCCGGGTGCGGCTCAGCCCGTACGCCATCGTCACTGTGAACACGAGCGACAGGGTCGTGCCGACGATCGTCACGAACGCGGAGATGAGGAGCGACCGGGTCACGATGTCACCCGAGAGGATGGCCTCGTAGGCATCGAGGGAGAAGGAGGTGGGCAGGAAGCCGCTGGTCTGGGCGTCACGCGACGCGAAGCTCATCGCGATGATGTACACGAACGGGTACAGCATCACGACGACGATGAACGCGATCACGATCGCCTTGAGCGCTTGGACGTGGACAGCGGGTCGTCCCATCCAGGCGGGACGATCACTCACGACCCGCCGTCGTGGTCTGCGCGGCAGCGGAATCCGCCGAGTGCGGTCCTCCTGCGGCGCGTCCGTCGTGGTGGTCGATCGTGCTGTCGTGGTCGTCACAGGACGCCCTCCGTTCCCATTCGTTTCGCCAGGCGGTTCGCGCCGAGCACCAGCAGCGTTCCGATGATGCCCTTGATGAGTCCCGCGGCTGCAGAGATGCCCCAGTCGCCGCCGACCACACCGCGGAAGTACACGAAGGTGTCGATGACCTGTGCCGCATCCGCGCCGACGATCGGTTGCTGCAGGAGGAGCTGTTCGAAGCCGACCGTCAACACGTTTCCGACGGTGAGGACGAGGAGCAGGGAGATGACGGGGACGAGGCCTGGAAGGGTCACGTGCCACATCTGGCGCCAGGGTTTGGCGCCGTCGACCGCTGCGGCCTCGTAGAGCTCCTGGGGGATCGCCGCGATCGCGGCGAAGAAGATGATGGTGCCCCAACCGATGTCCTTCCAGATCACCTGCGAGGTCACGAGGAGCTTGAAGGTGTCCGGGTTGGACATGATGTTGACGCCGTCGATGCCGATCGACTCGAAGAGGCCAGCCACCGGTCCTGCACCACCCAGGATCTGCTGCCAGATCGAGATGACGATGACCCAGGAGATGAAGTGCGGCAGGTACACGACCGATTGCACGATGCGTTTGATCCGTGACGACAGCAGGCTGTTCAGCAGCAGCGCGAGCAGGATCGGAGCCGGGAACGAGAAGACGATCTGGAGGAGCGCGATCTGGATCGTGTTCACGACCGCCCGACCGACCTCCGGGTCGCCGAGGATCCGCGAGAAGTTCTCGAACCCGACCCACGGTGATCCCTCGATGCCGAGGAAGGGTGAGAAGGCTTGGAACGCTACGACGTTGCCGAAGATCGGCACATAGGCGAACAGGACGAAGAAGAGGAGCCCGGGGAGGATCAGGGCGTACATCCGCCACTCACGCCGCATGCGGGTCGGTAGCGGCGTCCGATGACGACGCACCGCGTCCTCCCGGCGTCGGTCGCGGGCGGCGGACCGATCAGCCCCGGTCTGGAGCTGCGTCACCGGGTCACCCACGCTCATCGAGGAGCTTGCGGTAGTCGGCCTTGACCTGGTCACCGCCGGCCTTCCTCCAGTCGGCCCGCCAGTCCTTGATGGCGGAGACCGACAGCTTGCCGGAGACGATCTTGTTGCGGTAGTCGTCGTTGATCTGGGTGAGCTGTGCACCTCGGCTCGTCTGCGTCGTGGAGGTCAGACCGACGACCGGGCTGTCCACTGCCGCGGTCGTCAAGTACTCCATCTGCGCGACGAGGCTGTCCGCGCGCGGCGCGTTCTCGTTGTTGAGCACGATGTAGGGCGGAGCCGTGACGCCGAGCCACTTCAGACCCTGGAGGTTCGCCAAAGCGGTCGCGTCATCCGTGGAGACGATCTGCTTGTTCGGACCGAAGGTGTAGTTGTACCCTTCCAGACCGGAGCCGCCGATGAACAGGTTCTCCTCGGTGCCGAACGGGGCCGCCCACCAGTCGAGGAACCGCAGCAACTCGGCCAGGCGCTTCGGGTCCTTCGCGGCCGACGCCGAGATACCGTCGAACCCTCCGTAGCCGGGGCCCGCCTGCACGACGATCTCACCACCGTCGTGCCCTGGGGGCATCAGGTATCCCACTCGCGCACCCGGCGTGCCCTCCTCGACCTGCAGCATGCCCTGGGACGACAGCCATGACGGGTCGTCGAGCTCGAAGGCGATCGAACCCTCGAGCCAGAGCTGCTTCTCCTTGCTGCGCTGCGAGTCGGAGCCGAGCGCGATGGCGTCGGGATGGAAGACCTTCCGCTGCCAGAGGTCCGCGAGGTACTCCATGCTCGCCTCGAACGCGTCCGTCTCGATCGAGTGGACGAGTTTGCCGCCGGACGACAAGGTCCAATCGGCCCCGGCCCCGAACATCCACCGCGTGAGCATCTGGATCTGTCCGGTACCGAGACCGCCGACGGCCCAGACGCGACGGCCAGCGTGCTCACCGAGTTTCGCGATCTCGGCGAGGACGTCGGCGAAGGCGGCGGCGTCTGCGGGCTGTCCGGTGGCACCGACCGCTTCCATGAGGTCCGTGCGGATGACCGGGCAGGACGTCATCCGTGGGCTCGTCCGCGGGACGCCCATGATGCGATTGCTCTTCGCCGAGTTGCGCCACGCATGGGTCTCGAGGTTGGCGAGGTTCGGGTATTCGAGGACAGCGTCCCCGCCCAGAGCGTCGGACAGGTCCGCGAACGCTCCGGCCTGGATCGCCTGTTGGACGGCCGGCACCTCGTCGCGGAGGTACATGATGTCCGGGAGGGTGCCGCCCGCGAGCGTCGTGGCGACCTTCGCGTCGTAGTTGTCTCCAGAGGCATAGCTCGGCTTGAAGTCGGCGTTGATGCGCTTGTTCAGCTCCTGCCAGAACGGGTTGGACTCGAGCGCCGCTGGCGGCGAGAAGTACAGCATCTGGAAGGTCTTGAGCTCTCCACCGCGCCCGGGCGCAGCGGCGACGCTGGTCCAGTAACTCGCCGGGTAGGCGGTGTACACGGGCTGGACCCCGGCCACCTTGCTCACGATCGCGGTCGCATCGGCGGCGCGTTGGGCGCGGAAGGTGGGCAGCAGGAGTTCGGATCGAGCGGCTTGGCTCGAGACTCCCCCGGGAGTGCAAGCGGCGAGTGCGACGGCGGCGAGGCCACCGAGTCCGAGGCCGAGCGCCGAACGGCGGGTCAGTTGCAGGTCGTGCAGTGGGTTGTGTGACATCGGTCTTCTCCTCTGAAGCGGATGCTGATGGAGCGGATGTGGAACCTGGTCGAGCGTCGTTGGCCTCGGTCGCCGCGTCAGGAGACGGGCACGCCCTCATCGGCGCGGGCGAAGCGCCGACGAGCGGCGAGCGGATCGTCGACGAGGATGACGGACTCGTCGAACACCATGGTCGAGCGAGTGTCGCCGACCGGGTGCCAGGCGGGTCCGCTCGACGTGTCCGGTCGGCCGCCGGCCGCGAAGGACGCCCACGCTTCGCTCATGTACGCCGCCAGCGACGGTGGAGGTGTGTCGCCCAGTTCCTCCCGTGCGGCATCGCTGTCGTCGAGGTGCCGGAACACGAACGGCAGCTCGAGCGAGTGACCGGCGCGTCGTGCCCACACGGCGGTGTCCGGTCGGCTCCACGCGAACAGGTATCCGTAGGTGTTTGCGGCCGCCCCACGTCGGGCGTCGAGCAGCCGACTCACGGGCTGCCGGTACAGGCGGTCTGCCACGTATGACTCGAGTGCTTCGCGAGGCGCGGGTGGGATGCCGTCGTCGGCAGCGCATGCGGCGAGGTAGTCGTCGACCGTCCGGTTCAGCCCGTCCGCCCGGACCTCGCGGTCCAGCGTGGCGAGCGCCTCGCCGTCGGGCAGGCGGAGGAGGTCCACGTAGCCCGAGGCCTCGTTACGGTTGGTGCCGATGATCGCGTCGATGCCCGACCCGGCCCCGGCGGCGATCGAACGCAACGGCACGTCGTGCAGGAAGCGATGGTCGACGATGGGCCGGAAAGGGATGCCGGGCCCGCGACGCGTCGCCCGCCAACGGTCCACGACCCGTTCCTGGGCGGTGATCAGATCCGCCGCAGACGTGGTGAGGAGGCGTCCGGCCGAGGCCCTCGGACCGGCGAGTTCCTCGAGCAACTCCGCCGTGACTTCGGCGGCCTCGTCGAGGGTGTGGACGCGCTCCGCCGTCGCGCTCTCGATGATCACCCGTTGGAACGGGGCGTCGCCGGTGCTCTCGGCGAGCAATGCGGCCACGGCGACGCCGCCCGCCGACTGCCCCATCACGGTGATACGGCTCGGGTCACCGCCGAAGTCGGCGATCTCGTCTCGGACCCATTCGATACCGGCGAGCGTGTCGCGGAGCGCGAGGTTGCCGGCATCCGCGTACCGCTCGCCGAGCAGGTGGTCGAGCCGGAGATAGCCGAGTGCCCCGAGGCGGTAGGAGATCGAGACGACGATGATGCCGTGCGCGGCAGCGAGCCGCGCGCCGTCGCACAGCGGATGCGCGTTGGATCCGTAGAGGTGAGCACCACCGTGCACCCAGATGAGGACTGGTGCCGGCGTGTCCGACCGCTCAGCCGGAAGCCAGACGTTCGCGGTGAGGCTGTCTCGTTCGCTCATCGGTGCTCCGCCGGCGCGGCCGGCGTCCTGCCAGGCGAGAGGACCCTGAGCACTCTTCCGGACACCGCGCCAGCCATCCGCTTGCACGGCCGGCTGGAACCGTTCGGCGATCCTCGCCGTCGGCAGCCCGAGGACGGCGAACGCACCACCGTCTGCTGTCTCGACGCGGTGACCGAGCACCCGGCCCTTCGATGTGACGAACTCCACCACGTGACTCCCATCGTCGTTGATGGATCGATCCTGCTCCAGGGCCGTAAAGTTGTCAAGCAACTTTTTCAAGCAGAACCCCTTCGAGAGCGCAAAGTCCCGAGTTTTGGCACGACAATCTAGTGATCTCATCGCTAATGGTGTCAGACAACTTTGAAAGAACTCGCCTTGACGTGGAAAGTTGTCTGATACCTTCACGTCATGGAACACGCAGGATCCACCGAGACGCGGGTCGAGGACATCGCCGACGCCCTGCAGCAGCGGATCGCCGACGAGTTCGAGTTCGGCGCGAAGCTTCCCAGTGAGTCCGAGCTCTCCGAGCGGTACGGGATCAGCCGGGCGACCGTCCGCGAGGTCCTGAAGATCCTCAGCGGCCGGGGTCTGATCGAATTGGGCCGCGGCCGCAGAGGCACGGTCACCCGTCCGACGAGCCAGGTGCTCGGGATCCAACTCGGCGCACTGGTCCGACGGGACCCGCAGCGTCTCATCGAGCTCGCGCAGATCAGGGACTTCCTCGACGAATTCGTCGCCCAGCGCGCCGCCGAACAGTCGTCGCCTTCGGCATCCCACGCAGTGGACTCCGCTCGATCCGCGCTCGGGCGCATGCGCGACGCGGCGTCGGGCGATGCACTCGGCGTGGCCAACGGCGAGTTCCATGCGGCCCTCATCGACGCAGCGGGCAGCGAAGTGCTGTCTTTCCTCCTCGACGGGATCGAGAGCGCGTTGGTCTCGACACAGCGTTCCGCCTACGGGGGCCGACTCGTCCGCGACGAGAGCACCGTGGATTCGCTCGCGGTCCACGAGCAGCTGTTCGACGCCGTCGCTGCGGGAAAGCCCGATGACGCGAGAACCGCCGCTCGAGAGCACGCCAGGCTCGTTCGAGCCGGGCTCCGCCAGCGGGTCGCCGCACTGCTGGGGATCCGCTGAGTCGTCGCACCCGTTCACGAGGGCCCCGACCGTGACCCCGGCGGCCGCGCGGTCAGAGCGGGCGCGGACCGACGAGGTCACGGCATCCCGCCTACGGCAGGACCACTTCGCCCTGATTGAACACCCGCGGATGGAAGTACGCGTTCTGGATCTCGGCATTGGAGTTGTTGCCACGCAGTTGCTCCGACCAGATCATGAAGTACGACCAACGCGTTTGCGACTGCAGGAGGTTCGCATCCGGCGCCTTCCCCAACTCCGCGATCGCGATCGGCTTCGTACCGGCGATCGTCTGCATCTGCTGGTAGTCGGCCGCGCTCGGATAGTTCTTGTACCAGACGTCGAGTGAGACCACGTCGACGTAGGAGTTCCCCGGGTAGTAGTTCGCCCACCCTCCCGCCGGGTTGTCCTGCACGTTCCACACCCAGATGAGGTTGTCGAGCCCCTGTGAGTCGAAGTAGTCACGCATCTGCTGGAAGATCTTCGCCCCGCCGTTCGCTCCCGATCGGCCGCCCCACCAGTTCCAGGTCTCGTTCATCTCATGGAAGGGCCGGAAGAGGACCGGGACTCCGGCGTCCTTGAGCTGCCGCAGATATGGGACGACCTCGGCCATCCGCTGCCGCCAGGTGGTGTTGAGAGCGGTGCCGCCCGTGACGATCTGCGTGAACTGCGCGTTGGTGATCTGCGTCTTGACACCGCCGTCGAACTCACAGGTCGAGGGGCCGGTCGGTGAGCATGCATGCCACGTCAACGCGACGAGCGAACCGTTCGCCCACTCGGTCTTCGCCTGATCGATCACTCGCTGACGGTTGGCCGCGTCCTGCGCTCGGAACATCAGGTCACCGCCCCAGAGACCGGGATACTGACCGGTGATGTCCTTCACTTGCTGGGTGTACTGGCCCGGCGCACTCGCGGGCTCCTTGTTGTGCTGGCCCGACACGACGTTCGAGCCGGTGATCGAACGGAGGTACTGGATCACCGACGCTTTCGTCTTGGCCGGGAACGCCTCAGCGGGTGCCGGTTGCCCGACCGCCGCTCCTGCCAAGCCGAGCACGAGCGCGGTGGCGAGCGCCAGTCGTCCGGCACGAACATGTGATTTCATCATCGTCTCCTCCCCGCGCTTCCTCGTTGAAGCGGCGGTCCCAACAGGCTCCCCTGTCTCCCTTCAGAGGTCAAGAACTTTCATGACTAATTAATCAAAGTCGTCATCAGGTCAGCACAACGATGACGAGGTCCACGAGCGCCCGCAGGCGGAGGTCGAGAGCTGAGGCCGCCACCCCGGCGCCCAACTGCAGCCGCACGGACCCGTGAACGTCGCGCTGGTGACGGCGACCGTCAGCCGCCGGATCTACTCGATCCAGGCGGCAGCGACACCACGCTCGACGAGTCGTCGCCATCCGGACGGCGCTCTCGGGTCGTGACTCGCCGTGCCCGCCATCCACAACACCGCCATGAGGTCTTCGGTCGTGAAGTCCTGGGAGAGGACACCGGCGGCGTGCGCATCCTCGATGAGTTCCGCCCCCAAGGCCGTTGACCGATCGCAGGCGTTGATGAGCGCCGTTGCGTCGGGGAACCGCCGGAGCATCGCGTCGTTGAGGGCCGGATCGCTGAGCTGCAGGTCGATCATGCAGGTGACGAACCTCTCCAGCCGCGCTCGCGGAGTCGGCTCCGCCATGGTCCGTTCTTTGAGCGCGAGGAGCTTCTCCCCCACAACCGCAGGGATGACGGCATCGATCAACTGATCGCGCGAACCCACTCGGTTGTAGAGCGTGCCGATGCTCACCCCGGCTGCTTTCGCGATGTCCTCCAACGGAGCGGACAGACCTCGATCCGAGAACACCGCCAGCGCCGCCGCGTGCAGTTTCTCGACGTTCGACTGAGCATCGCGACGCAGACTCCGTTCCGCGGTCATGCCGGCTCCTATGGATATTGAGGGTGGTCTCAAGTTATGCTCGAGCTTGTTTGAGGACACCCTCAACTTAGCTCAACGACGCGACACCCCACGAACCCGTGGGATTCGAAAGGACACATCATGCCGCTCATCACCATCATCGGAGCCGGACCGGGCCTCGGCCTCGAGATCGCCCGCGCCTTCGGACGCAGGGGCTTCGACGTCGCGCTGGTCGCACGAACGCAGTCCAAGCTCGACTCGCTCGCCCAGACCCTCGCGGGCGAAGGTATCACCGCTCACGGGTTCGCTGCAGACATCAGGCGACCGGACACCGTCACCGCCGCCCTGCGTTCGATCACGGACACGCTCGGCCCGATCGACGTGCTCGAGTTCTCGCCCGCGGACCCGTCCCTCACGCCCGTCGACGTCCTCGAGGTGACGATGGAGAACCTGCAACCACAGATCGACTTCTATCTCGGGGGCGCGCTCGCCGCCGTCGGGGCAGTGCTGCCGGACATGATCGCAGCAGGCAAGGGAACCGTCCTCATCACGACCGGCGGCGGATCCATCAGCCCCATGCCCTTCCTCGGCAACGTGAACATCGCCGCAGCGGGACTTCGCAACTGGGCCCTCAACCTGCACAACGCACTGCAACCGAAGGGCGTCTACGTCGCGCACCTGGGCATCACCGCACTCATCGGAGGCGGCCACCCCGACGCCGAGCCCGAGGTCATCGCGGAGGCCCTGGCGCAGTTGCACGACGAGCGTCAGCAGGCCGAGCTGCACTACGTCGCCTACAACAGCTGACCCGCAGGCTCCGCAAGGGAGACGTCATGAAGCTGATCATCTTCGGCGCCACCGGGCGCACCGGTATCCACCTGGTCGAACAGGCACTCGCCGCCGGGCATGACGTGGTGGCGTTCATCCGCAATCCGGCGAAGCTCGACCTGCGCCACGACCGACTACGGGTCGTGCAGGGCGAGCTGACCGACGCGGTCGCCGTTGAGGACGTCGTCCGCGGTGCCGACGCCGTCCTGGCCACCCTGACTCCACAGATCGTCGGCGGGTCCCAGGACATGCCCGTCGCAGCCGGAACGCGCAACATCGTGGCCGCGATGCGCACGCACGGAGTCCGCCGACTCGTCTTCAGTTGGGGGCCGAGCATTCTGATCCCCCGCAGCCCGCTGATGCGGGCAGTGAGCAGAGCGAGCTACAGCCTGCTCAGGCTAGGGCCCGAGTCCACCGAGGTGGGCGAGGCCATTCGCGGCTCTGATCGCGACTGGACGACCGTGGTCGTCACGATGCCTCACGACAAGCCCGGAACGGGAACGGTCAGGGTGCGCACCGCGAGCGGATCCGGCGACCGGTTCCGTTTGCGCGTCGCTCGCGCCGACCTCGCCCGATTCATGCTCGCCCAGGCCGATGACCTGCGATACGCCCAGCAGGAGCTCCGGATCAGCAACTGACACCCCTGCCCCCGGCGGCGTCGATCCCGACATCCGGCCGTGGTGGCCCGGAGCGTGCGGGCCGCCACGCCGCTCAGCGCGGCAACGGTCGCAGCTGATCCTCGGTCACGGGGAAGGACACCTCGTAGTACAGCTGCGTGGCGGTCATGTCGCCCCAATCATCCTTCTTCACCCGGATACCGGCGGTCGAGACCTCGGCGATCCGGACGCGCAACCAGGAGCCGTCCTCCAGACGAAGCTCGTGCGGGTCGGCGAGATAGCCGATGCCGATCTCGTCGAGCGCCTCCTCGGCATGGAACCAGTCCAGCGCATCGGTTCGCTGACGGCCCAGGAGATCGATGACGACGAACCCCTCACCGACAGGCTTCATCCACCCCAGTCGCTCCCGATCCTCCGAGCGCCGATGTTCGATCCAGTCCGGTTCCATGCAGCGA
Organism: Plantibacter sp. PA-3-X8; assembly: GCF_003856975.1. NCBI lineage: Bacteria > Bacillati > Actinomycetota > Actinomycetes > Micrococcales > Microbacteriaceae > Plantibacter > Plantibacter sp. PA-3-X8. Next base: position 1,312,643 of record NZ_CP033107.1, on the reverse strand, counting down.
GCGTAACGGCCACCGAGGAACAACGACTGACGGAGGACTGACCGAACGCCAGCCCCTCAACAGCACGAGGGGGCCGACTCGAAAGCCGGCCCCCTCGTGCGTCGTACGACGACGTGTGATCAGTGCTCGTCGTAGTGCTCGCCGTGCGCCGCGTGCTGGTGGCCGTCGTGAACGTAGTCGACGTGACCGTCGTGGTCGACGGCGTCGTGACCGCACGCCGCACCGTGCTCGTGGTCGGCGACGGTGTGCTCGGCGACGCTCTCGTGCTCGTCGTAGTGACCGTCGTGCAGAGCGTGGTGGTGCGTGCCGTGCACGTAGTCGGTGTGATCGTCGTGCTGCACGGCCTCGTGGCCGCATTCGGCACCGTGCTCGTGCTCGGTGACGGAGTGCTCGGCGTGGATGTCAGTCGTGCTCATGATTGCCTTTCGAAGGAAGAGATCGGGTGTCGCGACGGGCGGCGACGCGTCATCAGTACATCTTATTCATAAGCGAATTGCAATACATGCAGCTAATCGATAGTGGTTCTCGCTATCCCTCGAGCGCGTGCTGCACGGCATCGTCGACGATGTGCGAGACGTGCACGTCGGCAACGTCGTAGTGCGCCTCTCGACCGATCCGTTGCACGGAGACGAGGCCGGCTGATCGCAGCGTCCGCAGGTGCTGCGAGACCAACGGCTGCGACAACTGACTCTGCTCGGCGAGCTGACCGACCGTGGACGTGCCGGCGGCCAGGATGCGCAGCAACCGCAACCGCGAGGAGGAGGACAGGGCCTTGAACAACTCGGCAGCGGGTTCGAGATCCTCGTTCATCTATACATATAAGCAGATGTGAATGCATCAGGATCGCCTGAATCCTCGAAGACCCCGTTCGACGTCCGCCCGATGGATCATCACTCTGACGATTAGGCTGGGCGACTGTGCTCGATGGACCGCTGATCGCCGAATGGCTCCCCGTCTCGGTGGCCGCGCTCGTCCTCCTCCTCGTCGCGGCGGGAGTGGCCGGCTGGGTCGACGCGGTCGTCGGCGGCGGCGGACTCATCCAGTTGCCCGCGCTCGTCATCGCCGTACCGAGCGACGTCGCGACCCCCTTCATCCTGGGTACGAACAAGCTGTCGTCGTTTTTCGGCACCCTGTCGGCGAGCTGGGTGTACCTGCGCAAGATCAGGGTGCAGTTCGTGCTCCTGGTGCCCCTCGTCGCCGGTGCATACGCCGGGTCGACCGTCGGTGCAGCCTTGTCGCGGTACGTCCCTCGCGACGTGTTGACGCCCATCGTGCTCGTGGCCGTGATCGCTGTGGCGCTGTACACCCTCTTCAAGCCGACCATGGGCCTGCACCACGAACCCCGCCATGACCGCGCCACCGCCGTCGCCTGGCGGGCGGCGTTGATCGGGCTGCTGGTGGGCTTCTACGACGGCATCCTCGGACCGGGAACGGGTTCGTTCTTCGTCATCCTCATCGTCGGCGTGCTCGGGTACGGCTTCCTGCAAGCCAGCGTCAACGCGAAGATCGCCAACCTCACCACGAACCTCGCCGCCCTCGTCGTGTACGGGGTGCATGGCGAGGTCCTGCTCGCGCTCGGTCTCGCCATGGCCGTCATGAACATCACCGGAGGGTTCATCGGCGCCCGTATGGCGACGAAACGCGGAAGCGGCTTCGTGCGCATCGTGTTCCTGGTGACCCTGTCCATCCTCATCGTGAAGCTGGCCTGGGACACCGTGGTGCAGTTCACCGGTTCATGATGCACCCGGCAGAGCGACCTCGCCGGCGGGTGTTCCGAGCAGTCGCCTCGTCCAGTCGGCCAGGGCCGCGATGGCGGCCCGCGAGATGGCGGCTCTCGGCACCATGCTCGTGAAGCCGTGGAACGCCCCCGGCCAGACGTGCAGTTCCGCGTCGCCACCCGCAGCCCACATCGCGCTGGCAAAGGCGACCGTCTCGTCACGGAACACCTCGGCGCTGCCACAGTCGAGGTAGGTGCGCGGAAGCCCGGTGAGATCGGTCGCCCGCGCCGGCGCGGCGGAGATGGAAACGTCCTCACCGGCGCGACGGTGTCCGAGATAGGCCTCCCAGCCGAACCGGGTCATCTGCCGATCTGCGACCCCGACCCCGTCGATCTGCATCGTCGACACGGTGGCATCCCGATCGTCGAGCATCGGCGAGACGAGGATCTGCCCGAAGAGGGCCGGCCCACGGCGGTCCCGGGCGAGCAGGGCGGTGCCGGCCGCGAGCCCGCCGCCAGCGCTCTGCCCGGCGATCACGATGCGGTCCGGGTCGATACCGAGTTCATCCGCGTGCTCCGCGACCCAGACGAGTCCGGCGTAGCAGTCCTCGACCGGGTACGGGTCGGGGTACTCGGGGGGGAGGCGGTAGTCGACGCTGATGAGCACGACGTCGTGGTCGTTCAGGAGCCAGTCGTCGTAGGACTCGAGGTTGCCGAGGTGATGACCGAACATCATCCCTCCGCCATGGATCGTATAGACCGCCGTCGTCGCGCCGGAGCGCCCGATCCGCTGGACGACAGCGAGCGTGATCGGATCCCCGAGATGGCCGGGCACCGTGAGGGAGCGCCGCTCGAACCCGCGCGAGCGCAGCCGTTCGTCGAGGGCCTCCTCGGTCGTGTCGAGGCCGCGCATCCGCGGCAGCATCTCGGTCGTCAGCCTGAACGGCCCGCGCGCCTCGAGCGCGGCGAGGAAGGGGGTGAGTTCGGGATCGAACGGGGGACGGGGCATGAGGTCAGACATGGGATGGCTCCTGGGTTGCGGGCTGAGATGGGACGTGATGTGAACGGAGGACACCGACAGCCACGAGGGCTGCAGCGAGGACGGCGATGGTCGATCCCGCAATGAGGATCGCTTGCTGGAACGACGCGACGAGGGCCGGGGTGAAGTACTCGGTCGTGATGCCGCCGCCGACGACCGCAGCGAGGATCGTCCCGGTCGCGGCGATCCCGACAGCGGTGGCGATCTCGCTCGCGGTGTCGACCAGGGCCGCACCGATGGACGTGCGGTCCGCGGGAAGCCCGCGAAGGACGTTGTTGCCGGCGACGGCTCCGACCACCCGCATCCCGGCGGCGACGAGGATGAGTGCGACGAGCACCCACGGGTAGCCGAACCGGCTCAGCAGCGCGAACACGGCGAGCCCCGAGACGACCGCGGCGGCGCTCATCCATGCCGCACGATCGAGTCCCACGCGGTGCACGAACGGGCCGACGAAGCGACCGCTCGCCAAGAGCACCACGACCTGCGGGAGCATCGCGACAGCGGCCAGGGCCGGTGGCCACCCCCAGGCGAACTGCAGTTGCAGGGTCGCCAGGTACGACAGCCCGGCCATCGCCAGCCCGGCGGCGGCCTTGTACGCCAAGCCGGAGGCCACGAGCGGCTGAGCCACGAGACGGAGATCCAGCAACGGGTGGCGGGCGGTGCGCTCCCTGACCACGAAGCCGATCGCGGCGGTCACCGTTGCCGCCGCCGCACCCCAGGCCGCAGCGACGTCGGTGCCACCGACGAACAGGGTCGGGGTGAGGAGGACGCCGACGACGGTCGCGGTCCCGAGCACAGCGCCGAGCACGTCGATCCGGTCCCGGTGCAGGTGCGACCGCTCGTCGGTAACGATCCCGGCGCGGATCCCGATCCAGGCGATCACCGCGATCGGGGCGTTGGCGACGATGAGCACCTGCCACGGCGCCACGGCGAGCACGAAGCCACCGATCGTCGGCCCGGCGGCGAGGCCGACCAGCCCGGCGGTCGAGATGACCGTCAGCGCGCGAACGCGCAGGTCGTCCCGATCGAACAGACGGAACGCCAACGCCATCGATCCCGGAGTCGTCATCGCCGCGGCGACACCCATCAGGGCGCGCACGGCGATCAACTGCTCCACCGAGGCGACGAACACGGTCAGCACGCTGACGACGGCGAGCAGCGTCAGGCCGATCAGCATGACCCGACGCCGGCCGAACCGGTCGGCGACCGCGCCGAACAGCAGCATCAGACCACCGAACGTGACCGAGTACGCGCCCGACACCCACTGCAGTGACGCGGTTGAAGCGGTGAGGTCACGACCGATGGTCGGGAGCGCGACGTTCAGGACGGAGTTGTCGAGCATCTCGAACAGGAACACGGCCGAGAGACCGGCCAGCGCAACCCAGGCGTCGCGGAGACGTGGCGGCGAGGCTGCGACGACCGCGGAGGTTGAGGGTTCGGACATGGGCGCACTCCTTCGATGAAGAAGTGACGGCTCCCATGAGCCGCGTGCGCGTTTCCGTCGGCCGGAGCACGACGGGATTTTTCCCTCTGCGACGAGGGTAACGCATCATCGCCCTCTCGTGGCGCTCGCGGATCAGCGCAGATACGCGTCGACCATGAACGGACCCCGGATGGCCCTGAGCGTATCGACCAACCGGTCGAGCGCGCGTCGGTTCCACGACGAGAGCTGGAGATCGTGGGGGCCAAGGGGTTCGAGCTTCCCGGTGCGGAGGCGGACTACCTCCCAGCCAGCCGACCGCAGCGCGCGGTCCTTCCGTCGGTCCGCTTCCTCGCGGCGACCGACATGCTCGAGTCCGTGCCGGCCGATGCTGTCGTACTCGATGGCGATGCGCAGTTCCGGGTAGACCAGGTCGGGCCACACCTCCAGGTGCTGGAAGAACGGACGCTGCACCCGCACGGCGTTCAGTCCTTCGGTCAGCGTGAGTCGCCCGTGGAGATCCGCGCGCAGCTGAGCCTCGACAGCGGACGCCGGTTTCGGCGCGCACTCGGACGTGAAGGCCTCCCCCACCGGCAGGTCAGGGGTCTTCTCGCACAGCGACGGCTTCGGGCGCGCACGACGCTCCCGGATGAGCCCCGCGGCCGCGGGCACCGGATCGGTCACCGACTCCCGCATCGGCAGTGCGACGATCCTCGACGGATCCGCCTCGTCGGAGCATTCCGGGCACCACGCACTGCGGCGGCGCTCGCGTCCGGGCCGCGAGCGCTGCTCAGCCGGCGTCGCGACGAACCGGTGTCCCCGGTCACACTGCCACTGCAGCAGGACATCGGCGGCCGGCGGCACCTGACTGAGGACGACACCGGCGTTGAGATCCGCGTGGTACTGACGCCACAGCGCTGGGAACGACGCCCAGGCCTGCCGGTAGGCGCCCACCGGGTACGGCGTCTCGAGGCCCTTCGACCACTGACGGCGGGCCCACCACGCTTCGACACGTTCCGGCACGAGCCCAACCTACGACGGGCCCCCGACACCGGCCACGAGCGAGGATGCAGTGGTCGTCACGTCAGCACCACCGCTCGACCGTCAGACCGCGAAGTCGCTCGGCCACCCGTGGTCGGTGAGCGACCGGCGGACACGCTCCACGTCCTCGTCACTCGGCAGCTCCGCGGTGACCCGCGCGATCGCGGTGGCGACGTCGACCCGACTGAGCGACGTGTCGCCCTCGGCCGCGAGGCGCGCACCCACCTCGGCCACCTCGGCGTCGCTCAGCCGCCGACGGAGGAGCGCCACGAGCGGGACGAAGTCCTGGTCGGGGAATCCTGCGGGATACCCGGCTCGGAGCCAGCGCACGATGCGGGCGACCAGCCCTCCGCGTTCCTCGAGGAGGGTCGCGCGCGCATCCCGACCGGCGTCGTCCTGGTCAGTCGCCACCGCGCGGACGTCGTCCGGGCTGCCGAGCGGCCAGCCCGCGCTCGCGAGCCGGGCGGAGACGCGGACGAGGTCCTCCGGGAGCGCCGGACCGAGGAGGAGCTGTTCGACACGCGCCCGCAGACGATCGTGGCCGACCGGCTCACCGCTCGCATCGGCGTTCACCGCCTCGACGAGCAGTCCCTCGACGACCTGGTCCAACTCCTCGGGGGTGAGGCTCCGTCGGAGGATGCCGAGCAGCGGCACGTAGTCGTGCTCGGGCACGCCCGTCGGGTATCCGGCGCGGAGCCAGCCGACAACGCGCGCCACCACGCCGGACCCGTGGCCGGTGAGGTCCGTCCCGTTCTCGTGCGACACGCTCAGTCCTTCGGGGTGAAGGTCGGGAAGACGTGGTCGAAGCTGACCTCCTGCCCCAGACCGGTCGCCACGATGATCGTGAGTCCGACCAACACGGCGGCGACGACGACGGCGAAGCACAGCACGCCGATGGCGCGGAGGAGCCCCGACGGGATCGTCGGCGCGGCCGACCCGCTCCGGTCGTCGGACCCGGCGCCTCCGGCGACCGCGAACGAGCGGACACCCAGCGCGAAGAGCGCGGGAAGCCCGGCGCCGAGCACGAGCGCGATGACAGCCACCTGGGCGGCGGCTTCGAGGAAGAGCATGAACATGTCCGACGTCCTTACGCTGTGGTCTTCTGCGACGAGCGGGCGGGGGCGTCCTGCCAGTCGTCGTTCACGTTGTGGGATCCGATGCTGTCGCGGCGCGACCGGAGGTAGATGGCGAGCGCGACACCGACGAGGATCGCGACCATGAGGATTCCGCCGATCGCTCCGCCCACGAGGTGACCGACCCACCACATCACCGCGCCCATGAGCGCGGCAGCCGGGAGGGTGATGATCCAGGCGACGACCATCCGCAGGGCCACCCGCCAGCGCACCTGCGCGCCCGGTCGTCCGACCCCGGAGCCGAGGATCGATCCGGTCGCGACGTGCGTGGTGCTGAGGGCGAAGCCGAGGTGGCTCGAGGCGAGGATGACGGCGGCGGAGGAACTCTCGGCGGCCATGCCCTGCGGTGTGTTCAACTCCACGATGCCCTTGCCGACGGTGCGGATGATCCGCCACCCGCCGATGTACGTGCCGAGCGAGATCGCGAGGGCACAGGCGAGCTTCACCCAGAGTGGGACCGACTCGGTGTCGTCCCAGCCGCCGGCCGCGATGAGCGCGAGGGTGATGACGCCCATCGTCTTCTGCGCGTCGTTCGTGCCGTGGGCGAGCGAGACGAGGGACGCACTGCCGATCTGCCCGATCCGGAAGCCGCGATGGAGACGCCCCTGGGCGAGGTTGCCGATGACGCGGAAGACGAGCCAGGTGCCGATCGCCGCCACCGCGCCGGCGAGCACCGGCGACATGAGCGCCGGGAGGATGACCTTGCCGACGACGCCGTCGAGCTTCGAGCCGTCACCGGCCCAGTTCACGCCGTTCAGGCCGAGGCCCGCGAGCGTCGAGCCGATGAGACCGCCGAACAGCGCGTGCGACGAGCTCGACGGAAGACCGAGCAGCCAGGTGAGCAGGTTCCAGATGATGCCACCGATGAGTCCGGCGAGCACGATCAGCAGGAGCGCCGAGCCCCCTCCCTCGAGGAGCGCCGGATCGGGAGCTCCCGACGAGTCCTGGATCTTCACGACCGCGTTCGTGACGGTGAGCGCGACTTCGATGCTGAGGAACGCGCCCACGAGGTTCAGCACCGCCGAGAGGGTGACCGCGACCTTCGGCGACAGCGCACCGGTGGCGATGGAGGTCGCCATCGCGTTCGCGGTGTCGTGGAAGCCGTTGGTGAAGTCGAAGGCGAGTGCCGTGATCACGACGAGCGAGAGCAGGATGATGGGGTCCACGGCGACGAGCTTGCTCCTCGATCGCTGGATCGACAACGGGTGAGCGGGCGGATTCACCCGTTGTTCACGTCAGGGTGACCGGAGACCGAGCTGCGTGACGGTCGATCGCCAGCCTGGCAGGATCACCCGCACCTGCGCTTCGATCTCGGCGACGATCGCGTCGATGGTGTTCCCGGCGTTGATCGTCGCCGCCATGCTGACGAACATGATCGCGGACACGATGTGCGCCGTCGTCGCGGCACGCTCGGCGGTCATGAGGTCGTCTCGTCGCAACACCGTGGCGATCGCTTCCTCGGTCTGCATGGTGAGAGCGAGTGCGGCGCGGTGATACGGCTCCTCGGGATCGCCGAAGACGATCTCCCGCAGATAGGTGCGGCCGTTGTCGACCTGCTTCCGGTTGCACTCCACGACCGGACGGATGATCGCCATGACCGCATCGAGCGGGTCGGCTGCGGTTTGGGCGTCGGCCACCCCGCGGACGAGTGCATCCGCATAGGTGGAGTTCTGCACGAGCAGCAGGAGCTCACCCTTCGTCTTCGCGTAGAGGAAGAGCGTGCCGGTGCCGATGTCGGCCCGGTCGGCGATCTGCTGCGTCGTCACGTCGTCGACCCCGTGCTCGGCGAACAGCTCGCCGGCGGCGGCGGTGATGCGTTCGAGCTTGTCGAGCTTGTTGCGCTCGCGACGACCGAGCGGTCGGGATTCGACGGTCATGGTGTCCTTCGGGAATAGAAGATGATTGCGCTCAGTTGTGAGCATAGTCACTGGATCGCGGCATCGCTGGATGTCGCTCATTGTTCCACGACCACTTCGGAACCACTTACTCGAACAGAACGGTCAGCCACATGCCCTCACTCAACGGAGCAGTCGTCCTCGTCACCGGCGCGAACGGCGGCATCGGGACGAACTTCGTCCGCGACGCCCTCGAACGCGGCGCCAGCAAGGTCTACGCCACGGCTCGGAACCCGCGCACCTGGGACGACGAGCGTGTCGTCCCGCTCCCACTCGACGTCACCGACCCCGCTTCGATCGCCGCCGTCGTCGCCGCGGCCCCCGACGTCACGATCCTCATCAACAACGCCGGCACGAACGCGTCGACGCCCGGCATCCTGTCGCACACCGACGAGGAGATCCGCACCAACGTGGAGACCAACTTCCTCGGCCCGCTCTTCCTCGCTCGCGCGTTCGCACCGATCCTCGCCGCCAACACTGGATCCGCGATCATCGACATCCACTCCGCCCTCAGCTGGTACGCGGTCGCGGGCATCTACAGCGCCACGAAGGCCGCGCTCTGGTCGGCGACCAACTCGCTGCGCCTCGAGCTCGCCCCGGCGGGCGTGCACGTCGTCGGCGTGCATGTCGGCTACGTGGACACGGCGATGGCCGCCGGTGCGACCGACCCGAAGCTCGACCCCGCCGTCCTCGTGACGAAGGTACTCGACGCGACGGAGGCCGGCGAGTACGAAGTCCTCGCTGACGACACCTCGGTGCAGCTCAAAGCCGGGCTCAGCGCCCCGCTCGAGGCGGTCTACCCGCAGCTCGCCGCAGTGCGTAGCTGACGCTCCGAAAGCGCTCGAAACGCTCCCGAACCTCGCGTTCGGGAGCGTTTTGCGCGCTTTCGTCCGCGGGCTACGCCACGATGACGGCTTTGCCGCGGATGCCACCGCCAGCGAGCGAGCCGAGGGCCTCCACCGTGTCGTCGAAGGGGAACACCCGTCCGACGACGGGACGGATCGCCCCGCTGTCGATGAGGGCGGCGATCTCGCGCAGCTGGTCACCACTCGCCCGCATGAGGAGGAACCGGTAGCTCACCCCGAGCCGCTTGGCCTGCCTGCGGATCTTGCCACTGAGTGCTGAGATCGCGAGCCGGAGCACCGCGTTGAGGCCGGCGGAGCGGGCGAAGTCCGGGGTGGGCGGTCCGGCGATGCCGACGGCCGTTCCGCCGCGCTTGAGGATGCGCAGGGACTTCTCGAGGTTCTCGCCGCCGAGGCTGTCGAGCACGAAGTCATACCCCTGGAGCAGCGCTTCGAAATCCTCGGTGCGGTAGTCGATCACGGTGTCCGCGCCGAGTTCGCGAACGAAGTCCGCGTTGGCGGCACTGGCCGTCGTCGCGACCTCCGCACCGAGCTGCTTGGCGAGTTGGATTGCGATCGACCCGACCCCGCCCGCACCGGCGTGAATGAGGACCCGCTGACCGGGCTGCACGTCGCCGAGCTCGACGAGGGCCTGCCAGGCGGTCAGCGCGACGAGCGGTAGGGATCCCGCCTCCACCATGCTGATCGACGCCGGCTTGAGAGCGACATCCGCCTCTGCGACGGCGATGCGCTCGGCGAAGGCGCCGATCTGGTGATCACGAGGACGCGCGTAGACCTCGTCGCCGGGCTTGAAGCCGCGGACCTGCGCACCGACGCGGATGACGGTGCCGGCGACGTCATGGCCGAGGATGATCGGCAACCGGTACGGCAGGATCTGCTTGAACTCGCCGAGACGGATCTTCTCGTCGAGTTGATTGAGGCCGGCGGCCTGCACCTGCACGAGGACGTCGCCGGCACCGACGACGGGCTCGGGCACCTCGGTCTCGTGCAGTGGGGACGCGTAGCTCGAGATGGTGAACGCTCTCATGGGTGGGGCTCCTTCCGGGTCGTTTTCCCGGCTTAGCCCGAGTAAACTCAATCATGAGCCCACTCAGTTATTTTGTCAAGGCGCGCTCGCAGACATCCCGGCGCCCGACCTCGCCCACTTCCTGATGCAGGAGCACGGCATCACCGAGTTCGACGGGCGCGGCACGTTCCGCGACGCCGGCCCGGTCGACGAACCCTCGGCGCGCCGAAACGGGCCTGGCGACTCGCGACCCCGAAGAGGATCTGCGCCTCCGCGGTCATCCTGGTCAGCATCGTCTGGAACTTCCCGGCCAACCGGTGGTCGTCGGCATGCTCACCGGCATCCGCCGGCACCACGACCTCGACCGCGCCCGTCTGCACAGCGACGAATTCCCGCAGGAAGCCCGCCGGTTCGGAGCACCGCTCGGCACCGTGACGCCGCGCTCCCGGCGGGACTTCGACGATCACCACGTGCCGCGTACCGTCAGCGATGGCGTGGGTGACCGGGATGTCCGCGTCAGCGAACGGTGCGGGCCTCCTGCACGGGAAGGGGGCCGGTCACGCTGAGCGCGTCCTGCCAGCATTCGATCCCGCTGACTTCGGGCAACCGGTCACGGGTGAAGACCGGATCCAGGCCGGCGCGCCGCTGCGCGGAGTAGTCCTTCAACAGCTTGAACACGATGCCCGACAGCAGTCCGATGGCGACGAGGTTCACGAGAGCCATGAGTCCCATGATGCCGTCGGCGGTGTTCCAGATGACGTCGGCCGAAGCGATCGAACCGAGGAAGATCACGGCGACGACGAGCACCCGGTACCCGGTGAGCACACGACGGCTCGACGAGATGAACTCGATGTTCGACTCGCCGTAGTAGTAGTTCCCGAGGATGGAGCTGAACGCCAGGAGGAAGATGATGATGCTCAGCAGGACGTTCGACCACTCGCCGAGGTTGCCGACGATGGCGTTCTGGGTGAGTCCGATGCCGCGGGTCGCCCCGGCGAGGTCCGGTGAGGACACGAGGATGATGAACGCCGTGATCGAACATACGAGGAAGGTGTCGAAGTAGACGCCTAGGGTCTGGACGAGGCCCTGCTTCACCGGGTGCGTCACGGCTGCGCTCGCACCAGCGTTGGGCGCTGAACCGAGACCGGCCTCGTTCGAGAACATGCCCCGCTTCACGCCCGTCATGATGATGGTGCCCAGCGCTGCGCCGACCACTTCGTTGAACCCGAACGCCTGCGTGTAGATGGACGCGAACACGACCGGCAGCTGGTCGATGTTCATCCCGACGATGACGAGGCCGAGCAGCAGGTAGCCGAGTGCCATGGCGGGCACCACCGCCTGGGTCACGCTCGCGATGCGGCGGATACCACCGAACACCACGAGCGCGGTGAGGGCAGCGAGCAGGATCCCGATCACCCAGGGGATCCAGCCGATCTCGCCGCCGAAGCTCGACGACACGGTCGCGCTGATCGTGTTGGCCTGCAGCGAGCTGAACGCGAAGGGGAAGCAGACGATGAGGATGACGGCGAAGATGATCCCCATCCAACGCGCCTTCAGGCCGTGCTGCATGTAGTAGGCAGGACCGCCGCGGAAGCCGTCCTTGTCCCGCACCTTGAACAGCTGGCCGAGGGTGGACTCGACGAAGCTCGACGCGCCTCCGATGAACGCCATCGTCCACATCCAGAACACCGCTCCGGGGCCGCCGATCGCGATCGCCGTCCCGACACCCGCGATGTTGCCGACGCCGACCCGCGACGCGGCCGAGATCGTGAACGCTTGGAAGGCCGAGACCGACTGCGGTTTGCCGTCGTCACCGAGCGGCGTCTTGTTCGTGAGGGTGCGGAACATCTCGGGGATGAGCCGGAACTGCACGACGCCCGAGCGAACGGTGAAGTACAGACCGAGGAGCCCGAGGACGGGCAGCACCGCCCAGGTCCACAACAGATCGCCACCGGCCAGGATCACTTCGTTCAGGATGTCCATCCCGAGAGTATGGCGCAGGCGACGCCTGGCGCGCACGATCCTCCATGTCGCCATCAGCGTCACGGTCCTCGGTGCGACATTCGTCCTCGCGGCTACAGCCCTGCTCATGAGCGTCAGCGACGCCCCACTCGACCGCGTCCTGTTGGAGGCCGTCTCCGCCTTCGCGACGGGCGGCCTGTCCGTCGGGCTCAGCGGAGAACTGGAGCCGTTCGGCAAGTACGTCCTCGCCGCGCTCATGCTCGCCGCCCGCCGGGCGTGGACGACTTGTACGATGACGAACGAGGACGTCGCGTATCGGACGCGGATGGAGGTCGGTCAGGTGGCAGAGGTCGAGGACACGGCCGCGGTGGAAGCGACACTCATCGCCTCGCGGGCGCTCCTCGGCGTGGTGGCCCGCTCCCTGACCGGGGTCCTGCAGGAGATCAGCCTGCCGCAGTTCCGCGTGCTCGTGATCCTCTCGACGCAGGAACGACTGCGCATCGGGCGGCTCGCCGCGCAGCTGCACATGAATCGCTCCACCTTCTCCCGGGTGATCGACCGGATGACCTCGAAGGACTGGGTTCGTCGCGTCCCGAGCTCCGACAGCCGGCGGGAGGTCCTCGTGGAGATCACGGACTCCGGGGCGGCGATCGTGTCGGAGGTGACGGAACGCCGACGACAGGAGATCGGACGGATCCTCGAGCGGATGCCGGTGTCCGACCAGCACGCACTCGTGGACGCGCTCAACCGTTTCTCGCTCGCCGCCGGCGAACCCGCCGCGACGGAACTGCTCGACCTCGGCCTCTGACCGATCGGGATGCCGCGAGGGCGCTTCCTGCCCGCTACGGCTCCGTGTTGGCGCCGATGTGCGCGGGATCGTCGGAGAGTTCGATCCAGACCCCGTCGGGGAACGCATCGACGAGGGGCTGCGGACCCGCCTGGCCGACCTGGCGCCGAATCGCCTCATCCAGCACCGCCACGAGCATCGCGGTCTGCTTCGCCATCGGCGGCAACGGCGGTATCAGCATCGGCGGATGGGTCCAGCACTCGAGGGCGAGCGCCGGCAGTCCCGAGGCGACCGCATCGATGAACTCGTCTGCGAACCGGTCATGCAGGCCAGATCGGACGGCCCGGTCATCGGCGGCTTCGGCAGGCTCGCAGCATCGACTGACCGCGTACGCCAGCAAGAACGCGTTGCATCGCTCCCAGGCGTCCTCGGACTCGTCGCGAAGGTGACTGATCGCGGCCGCACGATCATCATCGGACGTCCGAGCGTCGAGCAATCGTCGAGCGGTCTGGAGTAGCTCGTTCTGGAGCGGTCGCTGGGCGGCCTCCAGCAGATTCAGGTCGTCCACGGACATCTCCATTCAGTATCGGTACACGGCAACTGTTGCACTCATGCACACATCACCTCAAGCTGAAAGGGAAAGCAGACTCATCACCGGAAGGAACACCATGCTCACGTTGACCCAGAACGCCGTCACGGTCATCCGGACGCTCGCAACCCGAACCGACGACCCACGCACCGGCGGTCTTCGCATCCGATCCGAAGCGGAGCGTGCGTCGCACTTCGCGGTCGATCTCGCCACCGAGCCCGAGATCGGCGACGAGGTCGTCGAAGACCGCGGCGCCAGAGTCTTCCTCGACCCTGTCGCCTGCCCTCGCATGGAGAAGAAGGAACTCGACGCCCTGATCGACGGTGGCAGCGTGCGGTTCGAGGTTCGCGACCAGGAGCGGCCCGCGCTGTTGTAGACCCGCAGCCGGAGACGCCATCCACTGTCGAGCGGGCGCGAGCGGAAGCTGGACGCCCACAGGTTCACCAGCGGACAGCGTGTGTCCTCCCTCCGCAGGATGATGGGTCCATGTGGGATACGACGTCGCGAACGTTCGAGCTGCTGGGGATGCTCCAGCGCAACGGCTTCGTGGCCAGCGAGCGCCTCGCGCGCGACCTCGGGGTGACCACGAGGACCGTGCGTCGAGACGTGGCCCGGCTCCGCGATCTCGGCTACCCGATCGACACTCGGCTAGGTGTCGACGGCGGGTACTCGATCGAGGCTGGGGCGGTACTCCCACCGATCTTCCTGTCGACCGAGGAGGCACTCGCGTGCGCGCTGGCCCTTCGGCGGTGGAAGGAGGACGCCGACCAGACCCTCGCCATCAGCTCGCTCGAGAAGGTCGCGGCGTCCCTGCCACCCCGGGTGCGCTGGGTGCTCGACGCGGTGGCGGAGGTCACCGTCGATGCCCCGGTGGACGGTCTGGATCCGATCGAGCACCCGGCGGTCGACATCGGTCTCCTCGGCGAGTTGGCGAGGTCGTGTCTGCTTCGACGCCGAGTGGAGTTCCAGTACACCGGGCGAGACGGCGACTCGAGACCGCGCCAGGTCGAGCCGCACGCCCTGGTCAACACCGTGCGGCACTGGTACGTCATGGCCTTCGACATCGACGCCGAAGACTGGCGCTCGTTCCGCGTCGACCGGATCTCCGACCTCGTGGTCTCCGAGCTGCCGGCCAGGACGCGCGTCCTCCCCGATGCGGACCTCGAGGGCTGGGTCACGCGACGGCTCCAGCTCGGATGGCAACAGGTCAGCGCCACCGTCCGCGTGCACGCCCCGAGCGAAGCGGTGCGGCGGTGGGTCGCTCCGGCCTGGGGATCCGTCGAAGCCGAGTCTCCCGAGGTCACGGTGGTGCGCGCGGGAGCAGACAGCTACGACGCGATCGCCAGATGGCTCCTGCTGATGCAGGCCGACGTCGAAGTCGTCGAACCCGACGAGCTGCGCAATGCGTTCGGCCGGGTGGCCGATCAAGCGCACCGAGCCAGCCGGCCCGGCTCGGGCGGGCCGAACCAGCAGGCCGACCCGCCCAGTGCTACCGGAGCGGCCTGAAGAACTCGGACAGATCGTCCATGAGGAGCGCCGGCTCTTCGAGGGCGGCGAAGTGGCCACCGCGGTCGGTGACGTCGGTCCACCGCGTGATGGTGTTCTCGCGCTCGGCGTAGCGGCGGATCCCGACGTCGTGCGCGAACATGATGGCGCCCGTCGGAACGCCGGACGGTTCGCTGACCGCTCCCCACGCCGAATGCTGCGCGTACCCGACGTACGCGGCGGTGCCGGCCGTCCCGGTGAACCAGTAGAGCGACACGTTGGTGAGGATGCGATCGAGGTCGATGATCGTCTCCGGGAGCGCCTCGTGCGGCATCGTCCACGCCTGGAACTTGTCGATGATCCATGCCAGCTGGCCGGCCGGGGAGTCGACGAGCCCGGCCGCGATCGTCTGGGGTCGGGTGGACTGGATCGCGATGTAGCCGAACTCGTCCTGCATGAAGGCCTGGACCCGGGCGAGACGGTCGAGCTCCAACGGGGTGAAGGCGGCGAGGTCCGCCTCGCTCGGAGCGCCCAGCGGCATACCCATCGATCCGTTGACGTGCACACCGACAACGCGCGTCGGTGCCGCTCTCGCGACCTCGGGCGACACGGCAGCCCCGATGTCCCCGCCCTGCACGCCGTACCGCTCGTAGCCGAGCCGTTCCATGAGCGTCGCCCACGTCCGTCCGATACGGGCCGCATCCCAACCACCCTCGGCGACCGGGCTCGAGAATCCGAATCCAGGCAGGGAGGGGATGACCACATCGAAGGCGTCCGCCGCGTCCCGTCCGTGCGCTTCCGGGTCGGTGAGCGGGCCGACGAGGTCCAGGAACTCGACGAACGAGCCCGGCCAGCCGTGCGTGAGCACCAGCGGCAACGCCCCGTCGACCATCGACCGGATGTGGAGGAAGTGGATGGTCTGCCCATCGATCACCGTCGTGAACTGCGGGAACTCGTTCAACGCCGCCTGCTGCGCCATCCAGTCGAAGGTCTCAGCCCAGTACGCGAGCAGTCTGCGGAGGTAGCCGACCGGGACTCCCGTCGCCCAATCGTCGCGCGGCAGGGCCGGCGGGAAACGTGTCTCTCTGAGCCGGCGGCTGAGCTCGTCCACCGCACTCGCGGGGATGTCGATTCGAAACGGCTGAATATCGGCGTGCATCACAGGTTCCCTCCATCGTGTGCGGGCTCGAGCGAGCCACGTCACAGCAGCGACGATAGGAACGAACGAGGACACGACCTGTCCTCCGCTGAGATGCGCGGAGCGACAGACAGCGATGGGTGCGATGCTCGATTCATGCCATGGCCTGTGATCGAACCGCTGGTGTCCGAGCGCCTCGCGCTGGAGCCGTTGTCGCTCGACCATGCCCGGCCGATGGTCGACGTCCTCTCCGACCCCTCCCTGTACACGTTCACCGGCGGAGAGCCGCCGACGCTCGACGCACTCTCCACTCGATATGCCGCCCAGATCCGCGGGCCGGCCGACGGCTCGCAAGCCTGGTTCAACTGGATCGCGCGGCGGCACGACACCGGCGCGCTCGTCGGGTTCGTCCAGGCCACCGTGACGTCCCAGGCCCAGGCCCAGGACACGCTGGCCGAGATCGCGTGGGTCGTCGATCCAGCCCACCAACGCAAAGGCTTCGCCTCCGAAGCGACGGCCGCCCTGATCGGTTGGCTGCACGCTCGAGGGGTCACCCGGCTCACCGCGCACATCCATCCGGAGCACACGGCATCTCAGCGGGTGGCGTACCGCCAGGGCCTACGCCCGACATCGAGCATCGAGGACGGCGAGGTCCGTTGGGAATCGCCGTCTCACGACGAGCGCTCCTGAAGCCGAGGGTCCAGCTCGGCACGCCCGATAGCCTGTCTCCACCGAATCCAGCCCGATCGCTCCCGGAGAATCGACCATGACGCACACGCTCGACGCACAGCTCGACAGCATCTTCGCGGCTCGAGACCGGGCTGACATGGGTCCGACCATCGAAGCGCTGCTGCCCATTTACGACGAGCACCCTCACCACCCGAGAGTCCTCTACGAGCTCGGTGGCGCCTACGACACCGCGGGCGAGGAGGCGAGAGCACTCGACCTCTACGAGCGGGCCATGGAGAGCGGCCTGGCGGGAGACATCCGTCGCCGTTGCTACCTGCAGTACGGAAGCACCCTCCGCAACCTCGACCGGATCGATGAGTCGCTGGAGGTCTTCGCACGGGCGCGTGCCGAGTTCCCGGAGTCAGTCGCGCTCGGAGCATTCGAAGCCCTCACCCTCCACGCCTCCGGGCGGTCGAACGCCGCGCTGTCGAGCCTCCTCGAACTCCTGGCCGAGCACGTCGACGCGGCTGAGCTCACGCGTTACAAGCCGGCCCTGCGAGGCAACGCCGAGTACCTCCGGTCACTGGAGGAGCCCCGGTCCACGACGGAGGACTGACGGCGCCGACGCCGCAGGCCATCGGCCTCACGTCGTCACAGCGCCTGGACGATGAGGGCGACACCGAATGCGACGATCAAGCCGTTGCCGACGACGGCCGTCCACCTCCGAAAGGACGCGCCCGTCCTACGCCGGAGTCCGGCTCCGAGCGCGACCAGCAGCGCCTGCCAGCCGAAGGATGCGAGCCCGACACCCACGATGAAGGCGACCACCGTCGACCCTGATTCCGTGAACTCGGCCAGGCCGGTCAGGATCGCCGCGAAGTACACGAGGGTGGCCGGGTTGATCGCCGTCAGACCGAGGAAGAGCAGGTAGCGCTGATGTGAGGTGCCCGAGCGCTCAGCGGGCCGTTCCCCGGCTGACGGCTTCGCACGGAGGCCCTGCAGGAGACCGTGCGCTCCGAGCGCGATGACGGCGACACCACCGAGGAGCTGCGGCCAGGGAGACCATCCGCTCACGATGGGACCGGCGAGCGCACCGGCAGCGACGGCGGCCGCGCAGTACGACACGTCCACTGTCGCCACAGCGGCGGCGGCAGGCAGCCCACGGTGCAGCCCGCGCGTGATGCCCTCATGGAGGAGCAGGATCCCGATCGCCCCGAGCGGCGCGGCCAGAGCGAGGCCGGCGACGGAACCGGCGAAGAGAGCGAGGGGGACATCCATGCCGACGACTCTGGTGCAGCGCACCGGTCACCACAGTGTGTTCTGGCAGTGAGACGGCATACTGTGTCGCATGGACGATCTCGACAGTGCAATCATCGGCGTACTGCAGCTGAACGCGAGGACATCGTTCAGTGAGCTCGGCCGTCAGATCGGTTTGAGCACGAATGCGACGGCGGCCCGTGTGCGTCGTCTGGAGCACAGCGGCGTCATCACCGGGTACCGCGCGATCCTCGGCTCCGATGCCCCGGTCGCCGAGGACGGCCTGGAGGCGTTCATCGACGTCCGACTCGACCCCGCGCGCAAGTCGGAGGAGTTCTTGGAGTGGACCCGACGGATCCCCGACATCAGAGACGCGGTGCACGTCACCGGCGCCTACGACTACCTCGTCCACATCCGCGTCGCGGGCACCGCTGCCCTCGACCGCCTTCTCCGCAGCATGAAGAACGATGGAGGCGCGACCCATACGCAGACGCGGCTGGCGCTCCGGTAGGCGGGAACCACGCGCGCCGTCGCATCGCGCTACCGCGGCCTGTCTCTAGACCGGCGCAAGCGGTTCGCGGGCTCCGTCCGGCAGTTCCACGGTGATCGGGTCACCGGGCTGCACGACGCCACCGACGAGCACGACACCCATGACTCCTGTCTTGCGGACGGTGCGGCCATCGGCGTCCGTACCGACGACCTGCTTGAGCAGGCCTGGTTCGTGGCGGTCGATCTGGACACACGGGTTCCGCAGGCCCGTCACCTCGACGACGGCGTCCGTCCCGAGTCGGAGCACGGCACCCGCGGGGAGGTCGAGGAGGTCCAGCCCCTCGGTGGTGATGTTCTCGCCCAGCTCACCCGGGGTGAGGTCGGCATCCACCTCCGCGAAGAGCTCCCGGTGGATGAGGTGGACCTGCCGGAGGTTGGGCTGCGATGGGTCTCGTCTCACCCGGGATCGATGCTGCACCGTCGCACCGAAATGCGCGTCCCCCTCGACGCCCAGCCCGGCGACGAGCGTGATCGCGTCCCGTCGCGGCTTGGAGAAACGGTGCTCATCGTCGCTGCTGACCGAGACGACACGGGCGTTTGTCATCACCCCAGTCTGCCTGGGGGAACAGGACCGACGGAAGTCCCCGATACTCATGTCCCGGCGCGCGAGCTGGCACACTCAGCGGTGCAGGATCACCTGGTAGAGGTTGTGGTCCTGCCAGGTGCCGGCGATCCGCAGGTAGGACGGCGCCATGCCGATGTGCTCGAAACCGGCCTTGTGCAGCACCCGCTGCGAACCGTGGTTGTGGAGCAGGGTGCTGGCCTCGACGCGGTGCAGGCCGAGGTCGTCGCGCGCCACCCGGACGATCGCCTGCACGGCGGCCGTCGCGAGACCCCTCCCCGCGTACTGCGCGTCCACCCAGTAGCCCAACCCGGCGTTCTGGAACGGACCCCGGACGATGCCGGACAGGTTGAACCGCCCCACGATGGTCGTGCCGTCGAACAGACCGAGCGAGTAGGCGCTTCCGGCCGCGGTGGCCGCGACCTTGCTGCGCAGGTCGGCCGCCT
This sequence comes from Plantibacter sp. PA-3-X8, assembly GCF_003856975.1. Lineage (NCBI taxonomy): Bacteria > Bacillati > Actinomycetota > Actinomycetes > Micrococcales > Microbacteriaceae > Plantibacter > Plantibacter sp. PA-3-X8. The sequence goes on along the minus strand of NZ_CP033107.1, from coordinate 1,293,085 downwards.
GCGCGGCCTCGGTGAAGAACTCGTCGGATCGAGCGGGCTCCCACGGCGCGAGGTGGGCTCGATTGCGCACGTACGCAGCGACGAGTTCGCTCGAATCACCGAGTTCCAGGGGTCGCAGGTCGATGCCGTCGGCGAGGTTGGTCACGGTGAACACGCGTCAACGGTAGTGCTCGCCGGGCCCACTCGCCCACCCCGATGCGACGTGGGTGTCGCTGACTGGGACTCAGCGGCTGGCGATGGGGTGGGCCGGGTACTCGCGCAGCACCAGGGCCGTGCTGACGGGACCGAACCGGCCGATCGCGTCGATGATCTGCTCGAGGCGTTCCGGCGAGGGGGCGTGCACGTCGAGGACGAAGCAGTCCTCGCCGGTGACGCGGTAGATCCGGTGAATCTCCGGCAGCTCGTCGAACTGGGCCAGCGACGCCTGGATCTGCGCGTGGGTCGTCCGGAGTCGGACGACGGCGTGTGTCGTGAGCCCGAGCTTCTGCGGAGACACCCGAGCTCCGTAGCCGGTGATGTACCCGGCGAGCTCCAACTTGCGGACCCGCGCCGACACCGCCGGCTGGGACAGATGCACGAGCCGGGCGAGGTCGGTCATCGTGGTTCGCCCGTCGACCTGGAGCACGTCGAGGATCGTCTGGTCCGTTCGATCGAAGGAAAGCGAAGCGTCGTCCGTCATCTGCTTAGTAAACAACGGATGATGACGCTCCAGCTGCTGACACCGAGGGCTCGACTGGCACGCTGAGGGCAGATCGCCCGACCACGACGAAGGAATCCCATGTCGATCATCACCATGCCCGGGATCGGTGGATCCGACGACGCCCACTGGCAATCCCGTTGGGAGCGCGAGACGCCCGCGATCCGACGGTTCGCGCCGTCCTCCTGGGACGAACCGGAGCTCGACGACTGGTCCGCCGCCCTCGACCGAGCGGTGGCAGGCGAGCCGGCGATCCTGGTCGCGCACAGCCTCTCGTGCCTGCTGGCCGTCCGCTGGGCGGCGGCGAACCCCGCTCGGGTCGCCGGGCTGTTCCTCGTCGCCGCACCCGACCCTGACGGACCGCGGTTCCCGACGGTCGCAGCAGCGTTCGCCGAGGGTCTCGACGTCCGGCCGCCCGTCCCCGTACTCCTCGTGACCAGCGAGGATGACCCGTACTGCTCCGAGGCGCGCGCGGCCGAGTTCGCCACCGTGTGGGGCGTGCTTCGGGTCGGCATCGGGCGCCAGGGTCACGTGAACTCCGCGAGTGGACTCGGCGCCTGGCCGGAGGGCCGACGACTGCTGACCGCGTTCAGCGCGGGGGTCGGGAGGATCTCAGGCGGGCCGCGCTCGGTGGTGGCGCTGCCAGTCGACTGACGCGACGCCGTTCAGGACACTCAGCACGGTCCGTTCTGCCAGGCCGTCGTCGATCGGCTGGTGCCCGAAGAAGGCACGGTAGTAGAGGGGGGCCGCCAGGAGGTCGAGTGTGAGTTCCATGTCGAGACCGTCCTGGATGTCGCCACGCTCGACCGCGTGCTCGAGCACCGCTCGCGAGGTCGCCCGGCGAGCCTCGAAGTAGTCGCGGCGGAAGACCTCGCGCAACGCCGGATCCGCCTCGAGGTCGGACACGAGCCCCGGAAGCGCCCGGGTGATCGGGGAGCTCTGGAAGGCGGGCGAAGGCCTGCGCCGGCGAGCGCAGCGTGCGACCGGCGCTCGGACGTGATCAGCGGACGCTGCAGGGCCCCGAGGCGGACAACACGATGACCGGGCCCACCTCGGGCGCGTCGGCGAACTCCCCGAGACGCAGGTAGAACCCGTCGTCAGACGTGAACGCCACGGCCCGAGTGGCGTCTGACGATCCATCCGCAGCCACCTTCTTCTCCACCTTCCATCCCGCGCGTCCGGCGTACATGGCGGCCGCATCGTCCAACCAGGCGGCACGGTCGAAGTCCGCTGCGACGCTGACCGTCAGGATCCCGTTGAACTGCGCGGCGCCACCGGTGCACTGGATGTCGACGTCGTCCTCGACCCCCGTCGACGCGCTGTCGGCAGGCAGCGTCGCCTCGAACTCGGCACGGAGCGAGAGCGCCTCCGACTTCGTGGTGTCGTAGTCCGGCCTGATCTGCAACGATCCACAGCCTGCGAGCGCGCAGGCGAGGACGATGCCGATGAGGCCGAGCATTGTCCGACGCATGATGCGATCCCTCCCCGAATGGACCAAGGTCTCCAGCGTAGGTGCCGGGGACGACCGTCGGGCAGACTGGACCGGTGACCAGATCCGACCTGATCCGAGCCGACACCACCCGAGCAGCCCTCCTCCGCGATCGCATCGTCCAGCAGGTCGCCGAGCAGGGCTTCGGCGCGCACGGCCTGCACGTGCTCGCCGGTGACGACGAGGCTGAGCATCGCTGGACCGAGGACGTCCGTGAGGACATCCACTCCGCGGCGAAGGGCGTGTGTGTGCTCGCCGCCGGCCTCGCCATCGACGACGGACTCATCGCGATGGACACCACACTGGGCGCCGTGTTCCCGGAAGCCGACTTCGGCGAGGGCACCGCCGACGTCACCCTCCGGCGCCTGTTGAACATGACGAGCGGCGTCGACCTCCCCTGGTCGCCGACCCTGCTGTCCGACTGGCCGGACCTGACCCTCGAGTTCCTGAGCAGGCCGTCCCGTGGTCGCGTCTTCCAGTACTCGAACGCCAGCACCTACACGGCGATGCGCGCGGTCGAGACCCGGGTCGGCGACGTCGGCGACTACCTCGAGCAGCGACTCCTCGCACCGCTCGGCATCCACGAAGCGCCCTGGGAGCGGTGCCCCCGCGGATTCATCGCGTCCGGCGGAGGGCTGCAGCTCCGCACCGCGGAACTCGCGCGAATCGGACGACTCATCCGCGACCACGGCCGGTGGGCAGGCGAACAACTCCTGTCACCGGAGTGGATCGACGCCATGCACGCCGACTGGGTGCCGTCCGGAACCGGCATCGGCTACGAGCGGTATGCGCTCGCGGGATGGGATGGTCCGGGCGCGGCCTGGCGACTCCACGGTGCCTATGGGCAGCTCGTCGTCTTCGCCGGCGACGCCGTGGTCACCATCACGGCCGAGGACCATGAGGGTGCCGACCGCATCGCGGCCTCCGTGTCCTCGCTCCTCACCGACACCGCGGGCTGATCACGGCCGCCGGCGCGGGTCAGCTTCCTGCGCGGAGCACTCCCGCCGCCGCTTCGACGGTCGAGACGAACGTGGCGCCGACGCTCCGGTGCCCCGACCGGATCTCCTGCTGCGGAGCGTCGGAGAGCACGACCACATCGATGTCGAGGATGCGGCAGACACGCGCCTTGTACGCGATGTCGACGCGGTCCCCTGCTCGCGGGCATAAGACGACCGCGCTCGGCGGGAAGCGGTCGTCCGTGAGCATCTCGCCCCAGGACGACGCCGCGATCGTCACCTGCAGATCAGGCGCGTGGGATTCGAGCCACGACACGGCAGACGCGCGGGCGCGAGCGTCGCTGTCCAGTACGCCGACCGTTCGCATCGATACCTCGTCACTCGTCACCGCATCCGGAGTCATACCCCGATGGTGTCGGCGCCATCCGTAAGATACCAGCGCCGGGACCACCCGCGGCGCACGGGATCCGAACCCCACCGCATCACCCACCCACGCCTCATGCGGACCAGCACCGTGGTCGACGGCGATCATCGTCGTGATCGCGGTCGTGATCGCGGTCGTGGCCGCGGCACCGTCGTTCCGCGCACCACGCCCACTGCCGGGCGAGCACACCTCTGAGCGGCCGCCCGATGTGACAGCGGTTCGTTGCTCGCGCTATGGTATTGATAACCATTATCAATACGGAGGCTGCGTTCATGAAGGTCCGGAACTCGTTGAAGTCGCTCAAGAAGATGCCGGGCGCACAAGTGGTGCGTCGACGCGGTCGCGTGTTCGTCATCAACAAGCTCAACCCGCGCTTCAAGGCGCGTCAGGGTTGAGCGAGGTCGTCGTCGCGTCCATCCGGCGTGGCCGCCGGCATGACGCGGCGATGACCGTCGGCCTGGTCCTGCTCGCCGTGGCGACGATCCTGGTCGCCGTGGCGATCGGCCCAGTCCCCATCGACCCGGCGACGGTCCTCGGCGTGCTCACCCGGCACCTCGTCGGGGCCGCGCCCGGCCCCTGGCCGGACTCGGTCGATCAGATCGTCTGGATCACGAGAGCGCCGCGGGTGGCCATGGGGCTCGTCGCCGGCGCCGTGCTCGCCGTCGCCGGAGTCATGCTGCAGGCCCTCGTCCGCAATGCGCTCGCAGACCCGTACCTGCTCGGGCTCAACTCTGGCGCTTCGACGGGTGTCGCCCTCGTCGTGCTCGTCATCGGCGGTGGCGGCGCACTCCTGGTCGCCGGTGCCGCCCTGGCCGGGGCCATCGGTGCGGTGGTGCTGGTCGTTCTGCTCGCCGGGGTCGCGAACCGCCGCGGGCCCCTGCGGCTGGTCCTCGCCGGGCTCGCTGTCGGATACGCACTGAACGCCACCACGAGCTTCCTCGTCTTCTCCAGCGACGCACCGGAGGCGGCGCGCTCCGTGCTGTTCTGGCTCCTGGGGTCGCTGGCGTCGGTGCAGCCGGTCGCGCTCCTCGCCGCAGCCGTCTCGGCGACCATCGGTCTCGGCGCCCTCATCGTCCTCGCACCGTGGACCGACGCGCTCGCATCGGGCGACGACTCGGCCAGATCGGTCGGGATCGATCCCGAGCGAGCTCGGATCGGACTGATGGTCGGCGTCTCGGCGATGGTCGGCGTGACGGTCGCGGCCGTCGGCGGGGTCGGCTTCATCGGTCTCGTGATCCCGCATCTCGCGCGCAGACTCGTCGGCGGACGCCACCGGGGGGTGATCCCGGTCGCCGCCCTGCTCGGCGGCATCGTCCTGGTCGTCGCCGACACCATCGCCCGAACCGCGTTCGCCCCGCAGGAGATCCCGGTCGGCGTGATCACCGGGATCCTCGGCGCCCCGTTCCTCCTCGTGCTCCTCCGGCAGGGCCAAGGCGCCCGGTCTGACGCATGAGCTCCCCACCCATCCATCAGAACGGAAGACACCGATGACCACACCCCGTTTCCGGCGAGCGCTCCTCGCCGCGACCGTCCCCGTGCTCGCGCTCGGCCTGCTGAGCGGCTGCACGGCCACCACCGCCGCCGAGACGTCGCCCGCTCCGAGCGACGCCGGCTTCCCGGTCACCATCGAGAACTGCGGTTCGACGATCACGTTGGACGCACCCGCCCGACGCATCGTGCTCGTGAACGACGACGAGCTTCCCAACCTGGAGGCGCTGGGAGCCGTCGACCGGATCGTCGCCATCACCGCGACCCCGCAACCCGGACTGTATGCGGACGCCACGTACGACGCGCTCGACGCCCTGTCGCCGCTCACCGCCGAGCAGAATGCGACGGGTGGTTCGGTCGTCTCCCAGGAGAGCATCCTCGGCGCGTCACCTGATCTGGTCATCGCCCCTGAGAACGCCGTGGACCGCAACGCCCTGGCGGCGAGTGGAATCCCCGTCTACTCCCCCACCGCGTACTGCTCGAACCCGGACCCGGAGCTCAGCACGACCGCGACCTTCGACCGGGTCTGGAACGAGGTCCGGTCACTCGGAAGTCTGCTCGGAGCTGGCGACCAAGCGGAGCAAGCCATCGCCGCGGCGAAGGCGACGGTGCAGTCATCTGCTCCCGCTGCGGGGACGGCCGCGGCACTCTACGTCTCGTCCGGCGGCGCCGTGCTGTCACCATACGGCGGCCCGAGCATGGTCACCCCGGTCTTCGCGGCCGCAGGTCTCACCAACGTGTACGCGGACTCGGATCAGCGGGTCTTCGATGCCAGCGTGGAGGACATCATCTCCCGCGATCCCGGCACGATCGTGCTGCTGTACTCGAGCGGCGACCCGCAGGGCACGATCGACACCTTCCTGAACACGCCGGGCGTCTCCGGACTGCGTGCTGTCCGCGAAGACCGAGTCGTGGCCCTCCGCTTCCCGTACACGGATCCGCCGAGCGTGCTTTCGGTCCGGGGGCCCGGCGAGCTCGCCCGACTCCTGGACGGCCTGGGATGATCGAAGCCGCGGCGGTGACCGTCCGCTCCGGCGGCCGAACGCTGCTCGACGCCGTCTCCTTCACCGCGCCGACCGGCAGCGTGACCGGCATCGTCGGGCCGAACGGCGGCGGGAAGACGACACTGCTGCGCGCGCTCGTGCGGGCCGTCCCGGTCGTGAGCGGACGCATCACCGTCGACGGTCAGGACATCCGTACGCGGCGCCGACGGTGGATCGCCCGAACGGTCGCCGAGGTCGGCCAACGCATCGACCCTGACCCGGGGCTGCGCGTCGTCGACGAGGTGTCGTTGGGTGGTCTCGCCGAGCGAGGGGTGCTGCGCGCCGGCGGCACCGCGCACGATGAGCAGGTGGCCGGTGCGATCGACACGGTCGGGCTGACCCCTCGCGCGTTCGACCGCCTGGCCACCCTGTCCGGCGGCGAGCTCCAGCGGGTCGCACTCGCCAGGGCGCTTGCGCAGCGCGCACCGCACGCCCTGCTCGACGAACCCACGAACCACCTCGACCTCAGACATCGGCTGGAGGTCGTGGCACTCCTGCGCACGATCGCGCCCACCGTGGTGGTCGTGTTGCACGACCTCGACCTCGCGGCACGGGTCTGCGACCACCTCGTCCTCCTCCACCACGGCCGCGTCGCCGGGGCAGGCCCGCCCCGCGACGTCCTGCATCCCGGCCTCATCGACCGGGTCTACGACGTGAGCACCCAGCGGCTCGAAGACGCGGCCGGCCGGGTGCGGTTCGAATTCTCACTGCCACCCGAACGACACCTCCACCCCGACACCAAGGAGTTCTCATGACCGAATCCACTTCAGCCGGCGACGCGACGACGCTCGCGACCGCTCGGAGCCTCGCATCGCGCTGGGATGCGCAGCAGACCGGCTACATCAGGCATCGAGCCGAGCGGTTCGACACGATCGCGCGCGTTGTCGCGGCGATCTGCGCGGATTCGCCCGCGCCCCGCATCCTCGATCTCGCGGGCGGGACGGGCTCCCTCGCCGAGCACGTCCTCGCGACCGTCCCGAACGGTCAGGCGGTCGTCGCGGACAAGGACCCCGCGCTCCTCGCCATCGCCGCCGACCTCGCGACCGCTGACCCGCGGCTCTCGATCGCCGAGGTCGACCTGTCCCTGAGCGACTGGATCACGCATCCGCAGATCGGCGACGGACCATTCGACGCCGTGGTCTCGTCGACCGCGCTGCACTGGTTGCAGCCCGCCGAGCTCGTGGAGGTTTACCGGGCGCTGCCCGCACTCATCCGGCCGGGCGGCATCGTCCTGAACGGCGATCACCTCTTGTACGGCGGACACCACGAACCGACCCTGGCCGGGATCGCCCGCGCCGACGACGAAGCGATGCAGCAGGAGACCTTCTCAGGCGACACCGACACGTGGGACGACTGGTGGGACGCGGTTGCGGCCACGCCGCGCTACGCCGACGCGCTCCGCCGACGCGACGAGGTCTGGGGCGAGTCGATCCACCAGGCTCCGCCGAAGGTCACCCTCGGCTTCCACCTCGAGACGCTCCGTAGCGCGGGGTTCAGCGAGACCGGGACCGTCTGGCAGTACCTCGACGACCACGTGCTCTACGGCATCATGCCGCACTGATCGCCACGCCGGGGTGGGCCGACGTCGCGAAGATGTCTCGCTCAAGCCTCACCGGTGAGGCCCGAGGACTGTCTGCTCAGGATGCGACGTCGACCGGTCCCCACGGTAGACGAGGCCACCGACAGCGTTCGACGGATCGCTGTTGCAGAGCCAGGCACGGTCGTCAAGAGTCAACTGCGCGTCGGTGCGCGGAGGTAGCGTCGCCGACATGGGTTCTTCTCGCTCGTCCGCCGCTTCCCTCGCCCGCATCGCCCGCGAGGAGTTCGGGTGGGACACGTTCCTGCCGGGACAGCGCGAGGCGATCCAGTCGGCCGTCGCCGGCCGGGACACGCTCCTGGTCCTCGCCACCGGCGGCGGGAAGTCGGCCGTCTACCAGGTCGCCGGCGCCCAGCGCGGCGGTGTGACCCTGGTGATCTCACCGCTGGTCGCCCTGCAGGCCGACCAGATCGCCTCGATCGCCGACGCACCGGACGCACCGCCGGCCGTCGCGCTCAACGCCTCGCTCGGGACGGCCGCCGTCGCCGCGGCATGGGACCTCATCGACCAGGGCGGCCCGGTCTACGTGCTGCTGGCTCCGGAGCAGCTCGCGAACGAGGAGACCGTCGCTCGACTCCGGGCGGCCGGCGTGTCCCTGATGGTCGTCGACGAAGCGCACTGCGTGTCCTCGTGGGGGACCGATTTCCGACCCGACTACCTCCGCTTGGCCGACGTCCGTCACGACCTCGGCGACCCGCCCGTCCTCGCCATGACGGCCACCGCCTCCGGGCCCGTCCGCTCGGAGATCATCGAACGGTTGCGCATGCACGACCCGGACGTCCAGGTCCACGGCGTCGACCGACCGGAGATCCGGCTCCTCGTGCGCCGCCACGAGAGCGAAGCGGAGAAACGGGCCGCGGTCGTCGACGAGGCCCGCAGCTGGACCGCACCCGGGTTGGTCTACGTGGCCACGAGAGCCGAGACGACCCGATATGCGGAGGAGATCGCCGCCGACGGACGACAGGTGGCCGCCTACCACGCGGGCCTATCGTCGAAGGAGCGTCGCGCCGTCCACGACCGCTGGCGCGCCGGCGAGCTCGACGTCGTCGTCGCCACCTCGGCGTTCGGCATGGGGATCGACCGCGCAGACGTCCGCTTCGTCCTGCACGCCACGACCTCCGAATCGCTCGACGCCTACTACCAGGAGGTCGGTCGCGCGGGGCGGGACGGCGAACCGGCCACCACCGCGCTCCACTACCGCGCGGAGGATCTCGGTCTCCGTCGTTTCTTCACCAAGCGTTCGGTGTCGGAATCCGCACTGCGCGCCGTCTGGCGGGCCGTCCGTTCGACGCCCGGCCTGTCGGTCGGCGAGCTCGCGACGAAGGTCAACCAGCCGCGACGGAGCGTCACGAGGCTCGTCAACGACCTCGCCGACGCACGGCTGGTCGACACGGTGGACGGCGTCCGGGCCGTCCAGGAGGTCGGTCCCAAGCGAGCCGTCGCCGCCGTCCGCGAGACGCTCGCGTCGCGGGAACGCATCGCGGAGTCGCGGCTGGCGATGATGCGCACCTATGCCGAGACCTCCCACTGCCGCCGGCGCGTCCTGCTCGAGTACTTCGGCGTCGAGGCCCCGGAGTGGTGCGGGAACTGCGACGGCTGCGAACGGCACGAAGCGCATCAGGAGCAGGAGCGGGCACAGCAGCACGCCCGGACGGACAGCGCCAGCGACGCCTCCCCCTTGCACGTCGAGCAGGCGGTGCACCACGAGGAGTTCGGTCCAGGCACCGTGATGGGCGTCGAGCCCGACCGCGTCACCATCTTCTTCGACGCGGAGGGCTACAAGGTCGTGGCGCTCTCAGCCCTCGAGACCGGTGTCCTCACGGCCCGCCAGCTCGCCTCGGCCTGAGCGTTCGGGCGCCTGCGCACCACGAACCGGCACTCCCGCGGCGCGCAAGCGACCCCGAAGGTCGTCGACCGTCGTGAACCGGTGCGTGGACATCGACAGGCGTGCTGCTCCGGCGAGCTTCGCTGCCGAGTCATCGGTGAAGAACACGTCCTCGCCCCGCACCTCCAGTGCATCGAGCACATGTTGGAACGCTCGGACGTCGGGTTTCGCGAAGCCGATGTCCGCCGAGTTGAAGATCGCGTCGAAGTGGTCGGCGATGCCGGACGTCGCCAACTCAGCGGCGATGGTGTCCGTGCCGTTCGTGAGCACCGCCGTCGTCAAGCCCGCGGTTCGGATCTCGTTGGACAGCTCCAGCAGCGCGTCGTCGACCGACCACCTCTGAGCACCCCATTCCTCAGCCGCGGCCCGGTCACCGACGAGGTGTCCGATCCGGCTGACCCATTCGGCTCTCGTGATCCGGCCGGTGGTGACCTCGTCGATCAGCGGTGGCGCGAAGGCGATCCCGGCGAGCGCCCCGGGCTGCAGCCCGTACCTGACCTCGATGTCGGACACCCGTGCCGGATCGAAGTGTCGGATCACGCCGTCGAGGTCGAACAGGACGACGCTGATCACGACCCGACCCGTTCCTCGCTACCCGCCGACTCATGTCCAGGGGCGTCGCCGATGACGCGATCGATCCAGTCGCGTCGCGACAGCGTCGGGATCTCGTCACGCGCGAACCAGCCGAGTTCGAGGAGCTCCTCGGGGTCCGCGGTCGCCTCGCTGAGGAGCTCGCAGTCGTAGGCGGTGGTCACGTACCCGACGTGGTCGCCGTTCGGGTACCGCACCATCATCGGTTCGCCGCCGTACACCCCGACGATCCCGCGGATGCGGACCCGGGCGCCGGTCTCCTCGAGGACCTCGCGGAGCAACGCGTCGGCGGGCTCCTCACCCGGCTCGACACCGCCGCCGATCAGACTCCAGAGGCCGGAGTGGCGATGGCGACCGAGGAGGAACCGGTCCCCGTCCCTGATCACCGCCGTGACCCCGGGGAGCATGAGGAACCCGGTCCCGATGTGGGCGCGGATCGAGGCGACGTAGTCGGACATCGGCATGCGGGGAGTCTACGGAACCGGTCTGACCGGAACGTGTCAGTCGGCGTGCTCCGGCGGCCACACCACGGCGAAGTGCTCGAAGACGATGTCCTCAGACTCCGACCACACCGCGCCCCGGGCCGCGCTGGTCCGCTCCCAGTAGCGTCGGTGTTCGCGCTGCCAGCTCTCGAGCGTGCGGTCGTCCTCACCTTCGGCGAACGCGAACGCGGCGTCGGCACTCGTGAACGGACCGATGCGGAGCGCGACGCTGCGGATGATGATCCGCGGAGCACCGGTGCTGTCGCACGCGATCCAGTGGGACCCGATCCGCGGGAGCGGGTCCCCGCGGTGCGCGAACTCCGAGACGAGTTCGGCGGTGGCCCGCTTCCGCCCGGTCAGGACGATGTCGAGCAGTTCGTCGGCCAGCCCGGCCGTGTCGCCGAAGTGCTCGACCGTGTAGTCGGCGTCGTCCAGTGCCGCGCCGCCGCGATGCTCGGCATACGCCTGCCACATCGTCCTCGCGGCATCGACGTCGGGGGCGGCGACCGGGCTGGCGGCGTGTGCGGAGTCCATACATCCGATCGTGCCAGACCATCCGACAGACCCGTCGACCATGGCTCAGCGCAGACGGCCGCCGGTGAACGCGTTCGTCGCGGCGAGGACGGTGTCGACGGGTGTGTCGATCGCCACTTCGCCGACCTGGAAACCGAGCTTGCCGAGCGCGGCGAAGGACCTCGGCGGGAGGGTCGTCGAGACGCCCGGAGACTGCGCGGTCAGACCGGGGACGAGGTGGAAGGTCAGGATCCGCCACTTGCCGCGTGAGCGTACCGAGATGCGCTCGATCGCTCCCCACGGGAGGAAGACCTCTCCTTGCGGGATGCTCCCACGAAGGCCGTCGGCGTCGAGCGTCAGTACCGTACGAGCCACTGACTGCGCTCCACGGACCGTCGCGAACTGCACCACCGCGAACAGCATGAGCCAGGAGATGACGCTGAAGGACAGTCCGGACAGCATGCCGAGGGCGAATCCGCCGGACGTCGTGGTCAGCACGGCGAGGAGCATCCCGAGCACCGGGATCAGTGCCGCTCCGATCAGGGTGAAGACGAACGCCGGGCGGGTCACCCGCTCCGTACGCACCGAGTCGGAGCCGACGACGAGTGGCGGGAAGGACTGCGGTGCACCGTTCATGAGGACAGTATGCCGCTCACCGCGCGGTGAGGCCCGAGCCGTCCGCATCGGCGACGAACGAGGTGGAACCGTAGTCGTCCCCGACACTGAAGGTGATCTGCGGCGGTCCGGCCGAACGGGCGAACGTGGGGCTGTCGACGTCGGTGTCGGTCGACCGGACGACGTATGCGAGCGCGTCACCCACGGGCAGGCCGACCTGCTCTGCGCCGTCCTGCATCAACGCCCAGACGCGGTCGAGCGCGACGTCCGACCAGGAGAACTGCTCGGCCGCCGATTCGGGTTGGATGCTCGCCGCGCCGTCGTTGGTGACCTGGCCATACCGGTACTCCCACCGGTCGGTCTTCGTGTCCCCCACGGTGAGCGGCGCCTGGACGATGACGAAATCGGCGGCGACCGTGATCGACACCACACGGTCATGACCGATCGCTTCCTGGAGCGCGCGCTGCGCCTCCGCGAGCGCCCCCGGGCGACGGAGGTCGGGTCGGAGGCGTCCGTCCTCGAGGGCAGCGATCGCCTGTGCGACGGACTGGTGGTACGGCACGACCACGATGGCCGCTGCCGCGATGGCGACGATCGCGAACAGGGCGAAGCGGCCGGGACGACCGGCCCGGCCGACGCCGAGCAACGGTCCGCGTCGCCGTCCGTCGACGATGCGCCGGTGCGGCTCGACGGGGAGGAACGGGACGGACGCGCGAGCCGGCACGCGCAACCGTGAACGCTCCGCCGGAGCGAGCTCGCCGGCGTCGATGAAGGCGACCTCGGGGCCGCCGTCGAGCAGGATCGCGACATCGCGCTCGGTGCCCGGCTGGAACATCGGGATGGCGGTCAGCGGGACGACGGTGCGCATCGTGCTCGCGAACGCCGCTCCGTGAAGCGGCTGGACGGTCAGGTCGAGTTCGCACAGCGGCTGGTCGTTGATCTGGGTGCCGGTCTGACGGAGCGCATCGACGCGGGCGACCCCGAGCCGACGAGCGTCCTTGGCCTGCTGGACGGCCTGAGGCGAAGCACCGACGGCGTTACCCACCGACCGGGCCACGAGCGTGAGCACTGAGGTCATGATGAAGACGGGGAGTGCGACACCGGCGACTGCGTACCCGACGTCGGGCGGACCGACGGTGATCACGATGACGCCGCCGAGCAGAGCACCGAGAGCCGCGAAGGCGATCAGACGAAGCATGCTTTCGACCTTATCGAAGCGCTCGATCCCACCACCGCCGGCGGTTCAGCCGGGTCCATCGCTCGCCGCGGCGAGCAGGGGCACGATGACGTCGCTGATCGGCGTGGGGATGCCGTGCACGCTCCCCCGCCGTTGGATCACCGCGTTGCGGACATCCCATTCGAGCGGTTGCCCCTGTTCGCGGTCGGCGAGGATCGACGTCCCGCGGTCGACCGGGGCGGCTCGGAACTGGTCGAGGAGCCGTCGAGGTTCGTCGTCGGTCAACCGCGCACCCTCCGCGCGCGCGACGGCCGCGCACTCCTCGAGGTAGCCGAGCATCAAGTTGCCGATGTCGTCGCGCCGGTACATGCCGGATCGGCGTCCGGTCAACGCCATGAGTCCGGCGGTGGCGTTCTGCAGCAGCTTCCGCCAGGCGAGGGTCGTGAAGTCGGTCGAGACCTCGACGGTGCAGCGGGAGCCGCGCAGCACGTCCGCCACCACGGCGGCACCCGGTTCCTCCGGCAGGGACAGGCGCGGCGGGCTCAGCAGGGTGACCGGGCCGCCGGGCTCGCGGGTGGCAGGGAACCACACGACCGCGGGGACGACCGTTCCCGCTCGGACGAGTGGCTCCACCATCTCGCGTTGCTCGACGCCGTTCTGCAGGACGCACACGACCGTCTCCGGGCCGCACAGCGCGGCGAGCCAGTCCGCAGCGGCAGCCGTCTGGGTCGCCTTGACCGCCAGGAAGACGAGGTCCGCGGTGCCCGGAGACTCCGCCGGATCGGTGTAGACCGGCCCGGGGACCGTCACCGTCTCGTCGTCGACCTGGAGCTGGAGCTCCGGCCGCTTCGACCGCCCAGCGATGAACGGCGTCCGTCCCTGTTCATGGAGCGCTGCGGCGACCACGGTTCCGATCGCGCCCGGCCCGATCACCGCGATGCGGTCGGGCCCACCGGGCGTCATGCCTCGCTCGATTCGGACAGCGAGTCGATCGTCGCGGCGATGACCGCCTCCGGGAACCGGCGGAGCTGGTCGAGGTCGACCCATTCCTCGGCGGCGTGCAGTCCGCCACCCGCTGGGCCGCAGACGACGGTCGGGATCCCCGCCGCCTGCCAGAGCGCCGACTCCATCCAGTACGGCGCCCCGACCGCCGCCGGTACGGCCTCGGCGTCCCGGGAGAGTTCGGCGGCGAGGATGTCGGCGAACCGCGCAGCCGGCCCCTGCTCGTCGGCCTCCCAGGCCTCGCGCTGATGGGTCAGCCGTGCGCCCGTGCGGAGACCAGGCATCCGGGCGGCGACCGCGTCGAGCATCGCCTGGACCTCGACCAGGGCGTCCTCAGCGCGTTCTCCCGGCATGGTGCGTCGCTCGATGGCGAGGGTCGCGTCGGCGGCGATCGTGAACGGAGCACTCCCTGCCCTGGCAACCGTCGTGGTGAACGAACCGTGGTCGAGCAACGGGTGCGTCGGTCGCCGATGGAGCTCGTCGTCGGCCCGCTCCACCTCCTGCAGCAGGGCGCCGAGAGCGCGGATCGCATCGACGGCCAGACCGGGCTGTGACGAGTGCGCGGCCGTCCCCTGCAGCGTCACCTCGACGACCGCGTACCCCCGGTGCGCCGACACCCGATCCAACCAGGTGGGCTCGGCGATGAGGCACACGTCCGCCGTCACACCACGATCGGCGAGGTGTCGGAGGACGGCAGCGGCCCCCACGCTCGCGTCCTCCTCATCAGCGACACCGGTGAAGACGACCGTGCCGGGATGGTCCGCCGCGGCGAGTCGCTCCGCGGCGACGATCAACCCCGCCAGGCCGGACTTCATGTCGCTGGCGCCGCGCCCGAAGAGCTTGCCGTCCGCGATCCGCGGGTTGAACGGGTCGACCATCCCCTCGACCCCGACGGTGTCGAGATGGCCGTTGAACACGACCGTCGGACCCGGCTGCGATCCCGCGTGCACGGCCACGACGCTGACGCGCTGCGCATCCTCCGGCGCGGGAACGAGGTCGACCACGAAGCCGGCGCCCTCGAGTCGCTGCGCGATCACCGCCGCGATCCGTCCTTCACCGGGAGCCCCTGGGACAAGGGTCGGACTGACGGAGTCGATCGAGATGAGCAGGCGGGCGAGCTCGAGCGCGTCGTCGCCGGGGCTGAGGTCGGACATGCCACGACGATAGCGGGACGGCTCGTCACGGAGACGCCTGAAGACCAGAACAGGCGCCCGTCTCCGTGAGGGGACAGACGCCTGAGCGCATCACCGACCACGATGGGCCGCTGATCAGGACTAGCGGTTCTTGACCCGCGTGACCGCGTCGGTGTTCTCCGAACGCGCATTGCCGGCCTTCTTGTCGGCCTTCGCGGTGCGCTTCTCCTTCAGCGTCTTCGCGGGTGCGGTCTTGCCGCCTTCTTTCCGTGCGGACTTCTCGCCCATGGTGTTGCTCCTTTGCGAGCCACGATGGCCCGGTACCGCTGAGGGTACAACCACATGCTGTCCCCGAGTCCAGCGAACCCATCCTTGTTAGCATTCGGGGATGACGAACCCGGCACACATCACCGACGTCCCGATCGGCGGCGACTCGATCCGACTCGGGCAGTTCCTGAAGTTCGCCGGGCTGCTCGACTCCGGCGGCGACGTGAAGGCGGCCATCGCAGACGGCGTGGTGAGCGTCAACGGCGAGGTCGACCTCCGACGTGGTCGCCAGCTCCAGATCGACGACGTCGTCTCGATCGAGGGACGCGCCGTCCGCGTCCGCCCCTGAGAGTAACCCCCGTGAACCCGAGCACCCCCCGACCCATCGCCGTCACCGGATCGACCGGTGTGCTCGGCGGCCTCGTGGCGCACGATCTCGCCGCTCGCGGGACCCCGCAGCGTCTGCTGGTGCGCACCCCGGCGAAGGCGCCGCAGCACCCGCAGAGCACCGTGCACCCGTTCAGCTACACGGACCAGGACGCTGCCCGCGCGGCGCTCGAGGGCGTCGACACCCTGTTCATGGTGTCGGGCTCCGAGAGCGCCGACCGGGTCGACCAGCACCGGTCGTTCATCGATGCGGCCTCCGCTGCCGGCGTGCAGCACCTGGTGTACACCTCGTTCGCTGCGGCGGCACCGGATGCCGTGTTCACCCTGGCGCGCGACCACCACGCGACCGAGGAGCACATTCGTGCGTCGGGCATGCGGTGGACGTTCCTCCGCGACGGCTTCTACCTCGACTTCATGGAAGCCCTCGTGGGTGAGGACGGCGTCATCCGTGGACCGGCCGGTGACGGTCGCGCCTCCTTCGTGGCACGCGCCGACATCGCGCGGACCGCGGCGGCAGTCCTCGTCGACCCCGCGCCGCATGCGGGCCGCACTTACGACCTCACCGGCCCTGAGGCGCTCACGATGGCCGAGGTCGCCGCGACGATCAGCCGGGTACGCGACCGCGAGGTCACCTTCCACGACGAGACCATCGAGGAGGCGTACGCGTCCCGCGCCTCCTACGGTGCGCCCGACTGGGAGGTCGACGCCTGGGTCAGCACCTACACGGCCATCGGCAGTGGTGTGATGGCCGAGGTCAGTCCGGCGATCGAGGACGTCACCGGTGTCCCGCCGATGGACCTCGAGACCTACCTGCGCGCGAACGCGGGCTGACCAGCGGCGACGGCGATCACCGTCACGCCAGGAAGACCCGCAAGGCCTCCGCACTCAGGGGGCGATCGGCGAACACGAGACGGACCGCCCCCGGGTCGGGGTTGCCCGCGTCGGGACCGCGCCAGACGACTTCCAGGCCCGCATGCTCCGCGGCTCGCCGCGACCCCTCGTTGTGCTCCAGGAGGAAGGCGACGACGGGGAGGTCGGATCCGGTCTCGGTGACCGCCGCCCGGGCTGCGGCGATGAGCTCCTGGGCGTACCCGCGGCCCCAGGCAGCCGGTGCCAGGCGGAAGTAGAGGTTCCACGCCACGCCGCCGCGCAGACTCGGGCCGCCGATGCCGACGAGTCCGCCGGTCGCCGTGTCCCGAGCGACCCAGACGTCGAGTCCGTTCGCGTCCCAGCCTGCGGAGTACCGCTCGACGAGTTCACGGGTCTGCTCGATTGAGGTGTGTCGAGCCGACGGCAGGTGCGTCCAGACCGCCGGATCCGCGTGCAGCTCGTGGAGTCCGGCCAGGTCCTGCTCCGTCGGGCGGGCGAGCGTCAGGCGATCGGTCACGGTCGGTGAATGCGGTGCGGTCATGCCCACCATTCTTCACGGTTGGGCGGGCGCCTCAGGTTGCTTGCTCGCATCGACCCGCGAGATAGGGCAGGTGCCCGAGGTGGGGCGACCCCCTCAGGGAGGAGCGTGAGGACTCGAGCCGGACGACCGGCCCGAGCACGAGGAGGCACCCATGTTGACCAGCGCGACCCACAGCTCCGCCATGACCGGCGAGACACGACGGTTCGTCGAACGCGAGCTGCAGCAGCGCCTCGAGCGGGAGCGCGAGCGACGGGAACGCCTGCTCGACGCCACCTCGGGCGAGCATGGGGCGCGCACGAGGCGCACACCTCTCCACCACCGTCTCCGCGCCGCCCTCGGCGCGTTCGTCGCCACGCTGCGCGACGCCGATCGTGCGGACGACGCACGCCGAGCACCGGTGTCCGCGCATCGCTGAGCGGTCGCGGCGGTCACCCGTCGATGTCGGCCCGGAGTGGGACCATGGGATGGTGAACGTGCCTGCGACGAGCCCGACCATGATCGGACGCGCCTCCGATCTGCGGGCGCTCCGGGCCGTGTTCGACGCGGCGGCCGCCGGCGAGTCGCGCAGCGTCGTGGTGAGCGGAGAAGCGGGCATCGGCAAGACCCGTCTCCTGCGCGAGTTCGCCCGATCCGTCCAGCCGGCGGCGCTCGTCCTCACCGGTCAGTGCGTGGATCTCGGCGAGGTGGCCGCGCCCTACGCGCCCGTCCTCGGCCTCATGAAGGACCTCGTGGCCCAGCGCGGGAACGACGCCGTGCTCGATGCGGCCGGACCGGGCCGGGCGTCGCTCGCAGCGCTCCTGCCTGCCCTCGACCCCGACGCGGTCGACGAACGCGACGGTGGCGTCGGCCGGCTCCATGAGACCGTCGCCGTGCTGCTCGAAGCGCTGTCGCGGGAGCAGCCGGTCGTGGTCGCGGTCGAGGACGTCCACTGGGCCGACGGAGCGACGCTGAGTCTGCTCTCGTTCCTCGTGCGGGTGCTCACCACCGAGCGAGTGATGCTGTTGCTCACCTTCCGCAGTGAGGACGTCTCCCGCGGCCACCCGTTGCGCGGGTTCCTGGCCGAGCTCGACCGCACGCGGCGGGTGGCACGGCACACGCTCGGACGACTGAGCCGCGGCGACGTCATGCGTCAGGCGATCGCCATCCGAGGCGGTGCGCTCGACGCCGTCTCCATCGACAGCGTGTACGCGCGGAGCGAGGGCGTCCCGTTCTTCGTCGAGGAGCTGCTCGGCCTCGACGACGGCAGCGGCTCCGACGAACTCCCCGACACCCTGCGTGAACTCCTGCTCGCCCGGTACGAACGCCTCGCGCCCACGACGCAGCAACTGCTCCGGGTCATCTCGGCCGGCGGTGTCCGCGTGGAGCACACGCTGCTCGAACAGGTCTTCACGGGCGCTCCGGAGGACATCGACGCCGGTGTCCGGGAGGCGATCGGCGCGAACGTGCTCCTCGCCGACGCGACCACCTACGAGTTCCGGCACGCGCTCGTCCGGGAGGCGATCTACGACGACCTGCTCCCCGGTGAGCGCACCCGGTTCCATGCGGGGTTCGCCGAGGCCCTGGAGGGTGGCGTCGGTGTCGATCCGGTCGCCGCGGCGGTCTCGCACCACTGGATGCTGGCCAGGGACTTCGGGCGGGCGTTCCCGGCGACCGCGCGGGCGATGGAGCAGGCCCACACGGCCTTCGCCTACAGCACCGAGGCGCAGCTCGGGGAGCGGCTGCTGGAGATCTGGGATCAGGTCCCCGCGGCGGAGGAGCTCGTCGGCCGGTCCCGCTCGGAGCTCATGCGACGCACCGCGAGCGCCCTGCGGAACGCGGGCTGGACCGATCGCGCGATCGCCATGGTCGACGAGGTGCTCGCGACCCGCGAGGACCGCGACGAGATCGACCAGGCCAAGCTCCTGCGCGACAAGGCGTTCTACCTCGCCAACCTCGGTCGGCCGGGCTCGGTCGACCTCCTGGAGCAGGCGCTCGACCGGGTCCCACCCGAGACGCCCGGCGAACTGCGCGGGGTGCTGCTGACGAGCCTCGGCGCTCGTCACATGATCATCGGGCGGCTGGAGCGGGCCATCGAGTACGCCGACGAGGCGGCCCGGGAGGCGGCGCGGACCGGTTCGGCGCGGAACGCCTCGGTCGCGGCGAACATCGGCGGCATCGCCCGGATCCACCGCGGCGAGCTGGAAGCCGGGCGGGCCCTCCTCGCGACGGCGGAGCCGCTGGCCGAGGGCGACGGCAGTGCGTTGCTCCGCTACCGGGTGAACGCCTCGGACATGGCGAACCTCCTCGGATCGTACGAGGAGGCGCTCGCGTCGGCGCTCGAGGGGGTGGCCCGGGCGAAGTCGCTCGGCGTCGAACGGAGTTCCGGGCTCATCCTGTCGTCGAACGCGGTGGACCCGTTGGTCGCGCTCGGACGCTGGGACGAGGCGGAGGAGCGGGTGCACCGGGCGCTGGCGCTCCAGCCTCCCCTCGCGTTCTCGGTCTACCTGCGCCAATCGCTCATCCTGCTGACGCTCTGGCGTGGTGATGCGGAGACCGCGGCGATCCTGTTCCGGCGGTGGCACCGGGGGATGCTGTCGCTCTCCGGCCTGGAGGTGCAGACGCGGTTCGGTGTCGCGCGTGTGGTGATGCAGGTCGGCCTGGCCACCGGCGACCTCGGCGAAGCCTGGTCCCCGGCGGGCGTCGGCGTGTTCGAGGCGCCGGACCACCGCCCGATGCCGGCGTACGACCTCCCGGCGCTCGCGGATGCGGCGCGGGTGCTGGCCCGGGTCCGCATCGCGCTGGCCGCCGGGACGCTCGACGTGGAGTCCGGCCCGTTCGCGGGCGTCGACGACGAGCGGCTCCGGCAGCTGGAGCACCGTTGGCGGGCACTGCTCGCCGAGGGACACTTCTGGCCGACCGCACCGCTGTGGAGTGCGGTGGTCGACGCCGAACTGGGCGGACCGGGCGGCACCGGTGACGACGCCGGCGCCTGGGCGGCGGCTCGGGCCATGGCAGAGCGGCCGGTCGCCCCTGCCGTGCTCGCGCCGTACACCGCACTCCGGCTCGCGGAGGCGCAGGTGGCCGCCGGCGATCGTGCCGGCGCACAGGACACGCTCGTCACCGCCGTCGCGGAAGCGACGTCACTGGGCGCCGGCCTCGTCCTCGACGGCGCCCGGGCGTTGGCAGTACGTGCGTCACTGAACCTCGACGGACGACCGAGGGTTCGCGGGGCGGCCGGATCCGTCCAGCTGACGGCCCGGGAGCGCCAGGTGCTGCAGCTCATCGCCGAGGGGCTGAGCAACCCACAGATCGGCGAGCGCCTGTACATCAGCGCGAAGACCGCGAGCGTCCATGTGTCCGCCATCCTGCGGAAGCTGGGGGTCGCCGGCCGGACCGAGGCGGCGATGGTGGCCGGGGCCAGCGGGCTGCTCGACGTGGCTCCCGGTCGGTCGATTTGACCTTCTCATCAACGTGAAGGTTGGAGGATGCCAGCGCACGTCATTCGAGACCATCACGGAGGAACCATGCAGCGGATCGGCATCATCGGCAGTGGAGCGATCGGAACCGCCCTCGCACGGCTCGCGGTCGCTGCCGGCCACGAGGTCATGATCGGCAACTCCCGTGGGCCCGGGTCGCTGGCCGAGCTGGTCGCCGACCTCGGCCCGCGTGCCGCGGCAGGGCGGGTGGAGGACGTGGCGGGCTTCGGTGACCTCGTGGTCCTCGCCGTCCCGCTGGCCGCCTACGGTGATCTGCCGGCGGCATCGCTCGAGGGCCGGACGGTCCTCTCGACGGGGAACTACTACCCGTCGCGGGACGGACGGATCGAGCAGCTCGACTCCCTGCGGCTGACCACCGCCGAACTCGAGCAGGAGCTGTTGCCCGGCACCCGTCTCGTGAAGGCGTTCAACAACATCGTCGCCCACCACATCCCTCTGCTCGCGGGGTCCGAGCCGCGGACCGCGCTCCCGGTGGCCGGGGACGACCCCGAGGCTGAGGCGCAGGTGTCGAGCACGGTCCAGAGCCTCGGATTCGACACCGTCGACGCCGGTGGCCTCGCGGAATCGTGGCGGTTCGAGCCGGGGGCCGCCGCGTACACGGTCATGTACGCGGCGAGCCGGCAGGGGTTCGCGGACGACTACCTCGCCGACCGCGGCGCGCCGGTGACAGCTGAGCGCGTGCGCGAGGTGCTGGCCTCCGCGGAGCGCGTCGACGTCGCAGCCCGGCAGTTCTGACACTCCGGTCGGCAGGGCGGGGCAGGACCAGGACCGCTGCTGTGGTGGCGACGCCATGACGGGGCGGTTCGGTCTCCCGGCCAGCATCGAGGGGAAGCTGGCCGGGAGCCCTGGCAGAGCGAAAGGGTCCTGCCGGGGATCAGCGTAGACACGATGCCCCCTCGGAGGTGGGGTGTTTCGTTCTGCGGATAGGCGCGGTGGTGGCGGTCCGGCGGTCCGCACGGCGATGTCGGCATACTGGCAGGATGCCCAGCCTGAGCTTGCGCCCGATCGTACGGCCATCGGACGACGACGCCTTCGTCGCCTTCTTGAGCGCACACGAGTTCCCGTTCCACGTGCGCCGGCGGCCGACGGCGGCGGATGCGCGAGCCCGCTTGGCCGACGGCGTGATCGACGGTCCTGCTGCAGCGGGCTTCTGGGTGCTGGCGGACGGCGAGACGGTCGGCACGGTCACCCTCGAGGACCTCGAGGACGACACGGCGCTGATCGACCTCCGGCTCGCTTCGGACGCGCGAGGCCGCGGGATCGGCTCGACGGCCCTGCCCGCGATCGTCACCGAGGTGTTCGGGCGGTTCCCGTCCGTCCGCAAGCTCGAGGGTCAGACCCGCGAGGACAACGTCGCGATGCGTCGTGCCTTCAGACGAGCCGGCTGGGTGAAGGAGGCCCACTACCGCGAGGGGTGGCCGGTCGACGGTGGAAGCCCGCTCGCCTCGGTCGCCTACGCGATCCTCCGGAGCGATTGGGAGTCCGGCACGGTCACGCCGGTGCCGTGGGACGACGAGCCGTGATCCGGGAGTTCGCGCGTGCCCGGGCTCGGACATCGAGAGTCGCCCTGGTGAGGATCGCCTGATCACTCGCGCCCGGCGGTGTCACCGGGCGTCCGAGGCCGCGCCCTGCTCCGACCCCACAGCGGTCCCCTGCGCGGGAGGTGACCACCAGGACGAGCCGGCCTCGACGGGTGCCGGCCCAGCGACCGCGGCCAGGGCTCGCAGATACTGGTCACCCATGTTGACGAGGGTGATGGTCCGGAGTCGATACCCCAAGGGGCGGGCGTGCCACGTCGCGTCAGATCGGACCTCGAGCAGGTACAGCCAGTGACGGGTCAGTTCGTCCGGCACACCGACCCAGAGGAGGTCGGGCTTGTTGCGGCGTTCGAGCGCGCAGAGGACCCCCTCGGCGAGGAATGACCGCAACATGCCACGTGTCGAGTCGAGATCGGGCGTCGGTCGGCCGGACGGAGGGCTCACTGGCCACTCGGGCCTGGTCTCCGAGAAGGACCGCTGGAACGATCCGTCGAACCGGACGCGGCTGATGTCTCGGACCCGGATGACCGTGTAGCCGTCGAAGAACCCACCTGAGGCGATCTTCGCGACGAGCGCCCACTTGCGGCCGACAGCGACGACGAACCCCTCCAGCGTCTCGTATGGGGCGGACACGCGGTCGAGTTTCGCGATCGTGGATGTCTCCCGGGCGAGGGCCAGTCGTTTGAGGACCTTCGTGCGCGTCTGCATGGCTCATTGTCCCGCGGCGGACGCCTCCGTGGACGAGCACCGCCGACCGTGCACGCCGGGCCGCTATGGTTCTCGGGTGGCGAGAGACGGATCGAGGTCGGCGAGCGGTAGAGCCCGTCGTCGCGGGCAGCTGGCCGCCGCACGCCCGGTCCAGGTCATCTCCATCGCTTTCGGAGCCGCGACCCTCATCGGCACGCTGCTGTTGATGCTGCCGATCTCGAAGACCGGCCCGGGCGGCGCGAACCTCATCGAGGCGCTGTTCACCGCGACGAGCGCCATCTGCGTCACCGGCCACATCATCGTCGACACCCCGGTGTTCTGGACACCGTTCGGGCACGCCGTCATCCTCACGCTCGTCCAGATCGGTGGCATCGGGGTGATGTCGTTCGCGACGCTCCTCGGCCTGCTCGTAGCCCGGCGGCTGGGCCTGCGGACGCGACTCACCGCGGTCAGCGAGACCCACACGCTCGCGATCGGCGACGTCCGCCGGGTCCTGCGCGGGGTCATCCTCATCGCACTCGGGGTCGAGGTCCTCTGCGCCACCATCCTCGCCCTGCGGTGGATGATCGGCTACGGCTGGGCGCCGGGCGACGCGATCTGGTTCGGCGTGTTCCACGCGGTGTCGGCGTTCAACAACGCCGGCTTCGCCCTGTTCAGCGACAGCATCATGGGGTACGCGACCGACCCGTGGATCTCCCTGACGATCTGCGCGGCGGTCATCCTCGGCGGGCTCGGCTTCGGCGTGATCCTGGAGCTGCGCCGCCGGTTCAGGACGCCCTCGCGGTGGACGCTCAACACCATGACCGTCGTCGTCGGCACCCTGATCCTCCTCGTCGTCGGCTGCGGCTTCATCACCGCACTGGAGTGGTCGAACCCGGCGACGCTCGGCGCCCTCGCCCCGGCCGACCGACTGCTCGCGGGGTTCACCGCCGGCGTCCTCCCCCGCACCGCCGGGTTCAACAACCTCGACGTGAGCCAGATGCACCCGGTGACCTGGCTCGTCACCGACATCCTCATGTTCATCGGCGGTGGACCGGCGAGCACCGCCGGGGGACTCAAGATCACCACCTTCGCGGTGCTGTTCTTCATCATCGTGACCGAGCTGCGCGGCGGTGCGGCGGTGAACATGTTCGGCAAGCGTCTCCCGCGGTCGACGCACCGGGAGGCCATCACCGTCGCGCTCCTGTCCGTCGGCCTCGTCGTCGGCGCCACGGCCGCGATCATGCTGATGACCGACTACAGCCTCGACCGCGTCCTGTTCGAGGTCATCTCCGCGTACGCGACGGTCGGGCTCTCCACCGGCATCACCGCTTCCCTCCCGGTCGCCGCGCAGCTGATCCTGGTGGTCCTCATG
This sequence comes from Plantibacter sp. PA-3-X8, assembly GCF_003856975.1. Taxonomy (NCBI): domain Bacteria; kingdom Bacillati; phylum Actinomycetota; class Actinomycetes; order Micrococcales; family Microbacteriaceae; genus Plantibacter; species Plantibacter sp. PA-3-X8. The sequence goes on along the minus strand of NZ_CP033107.1, from coordinate 1,268,852 downwards.
TTCGTCGGCCGCATCGGCCCCATCGCCCTCGGTTCCGCGCTCGCGCTTCGGACCGAGAACCGTCTGTATGAACTCCCGAAGGAGCGTCCGATCATTGGCTAGACCGTTCAGCAACAAGCGTCAGCGTGGCGTCGAGTCCGTCGTCGTCATCGGCCTCGGCCGGTTCGGGCGTGCCCTCGCCGTCGAGCTCGTCGACTCGGGCACCGAGGTCCTCGGGATCGACACGGACGAGGACATCGTCCAGTCGCTGAACGGCGTCCTCACCCACGTGGTGCGTGCCGACACCACCCGTGACGGCGTGTTCGACCAGCTCGGCATCGACGAGTTCGACCGCGTCGTGATCGCCATCGGCACCGACCTGCAGGCGAGCATCCTGACCGCGTCGCTCCTCAAGCGCCGCGGCACCACGAACATCTGGGCGAAGGCCGTCAGCGAGCAGCACGGCCTGATCCTCGAGCAGATCGGGGTCGAGCACGTCGTCTACCCGGAGTCCGACATGGGGCGTCGCGTGGCGCACCTCGTCCGCGGCGGCGGGATGCTCGACTTCCTCGCGGTGGAGAAGGACTTCGTCATGGCCAAGACGACCGCTCCGGCAGAGGTCGTCGGGCAGACGCTGACCGCCGCGCGCATCCGCGACCGGTTCAGCGTGACCGTCGTCGCCGTTCGCCAGGACGACCGGTGGACCTACGCGACCGGCGACACGGTCCTCACCGCCGGCCAGCGGCTCCTCGTCCTCGGCCCGACGGACAAGACGGAGCGGTTCGCAGCGCTGCCGCGGTAGTGGTCGTGGCGGCTGGGCTGGAGACCGATCCGGTGTGCCGGGCCTAGCGGCGGTTGTTCAGCGAGCGCTGCACCGCGCCGAACGCGATGGTGCCGACGATGAGGACGAGGCCGACGATCCCGAGCCAGAACAGGCCCTTCAGCACGAATCCGGCGATGGAGAGGGCCGCCCAGAGGACGAGGAGGACGACGATGACGACGGCGATCTTCTGCACGGGTGAAGTTCCTGTTCCGATGGTGAGGTGACTGACGGGAGCGGATGACGATCCGCTAGGACCGTAGCAGGACGGCATCCGAGCCGGCCTGGTGCCGTCACGGCAGGAGCAGACGACGCAGTCCGGTGCGAGTCTCGGCGTCGACCCACAGGGTGTCGAAGACGCCGTCCGCGTCGGCGACGAAAGCGTGGACGTGCGGCGTCACCTCCGCGAGGAAGGCGTCGACCTGTTCCGGCGTCCACGATGCCTGGCGATCGTGGGTCGGGCCGCCGTGAGGCGCCGTCCCCGCCATCGCGCGCACCGAGTCGGCGTAATCGTCGACGATCGCGTCCTCGGTGACGCCGGCATTGGCGAGGAGCAGCGCGCTGACCAGGCCGGTGCGGTCACGGCCTGCGGCGCAGTGGACCAGGACGCCGGGTTGGGATGAGGCGATCGCCTCGAGAGCGCCGCGGACCAGCTCCGGCAGGATACGCACGTTGTGTTGCCAGTACTCCGGTGAGTCGAGGATCGGGAGGCACACCTCGCGGAACTCCGCACGGGTCTGATCCTCGGTCGGCGCCAGGGTGATCGTGAGGTCCACCGGAGGACGGACGTCCGGGTCCGCCGCGCGTGCACCCGTCTCATCGGCGCTGCGGAGGTCGACGACGGACCGCAGGCCCCACGCCATCGCCGCGTCCCATCCCTCCGCGGTGAGCAGCTCGCGTCGGGGACCCCGCGCCACCATCCCGTGGCGTGTGGCGCCGGTGGACGACCAGGGTGTCGGCAAGCCGCCGAGGTCCCTGACGTTCCGCAGGCCGTCCCAGTCCAGATTCCGCATCCGCCAGAGCGTACCGGACCATGCGGATGGCCGTCCGCTCGGTTACCGTGGATCCGCTGATCAACAGATGAGGACTGACGCCGGTATGGACGACGCACGCGAAGCACGACTCATCGAGACGTTCGTGACGCTCACGGACAGCCTCGTGGACGACTACGACGTCGTCGAGCTCCTGCAGATCCTCGTCGATCGCGCGGTGGAGCTGTTCGACGCCGCGGCCGGTGCGATCCACCTCACCGACCACGACGGCGTCCTCCAGGTCGTCGCCTCGACGAGCGAGCGCAGCAGCTTCTTCGGGCTCCTCCAGTTGAACGCCGGTGAGGGGCCGTGCATCGCCGCGGTCACCTCGGGCCACCTGGTGACGGTGGAGACGGCTGAAGAGCTCCACGCCTACTGGCCGAGGTTCGCGGAGGCCGCGAACGAGAGCGGGTACATCGGCGTCCATGCGATCCCGTTGCGCCTCCGCGACAACATCGTCGGGTCGCTGAACCTGTTCCGCGAGACCGAGGGGGCCCTCAACGGTGCCGACGCCCGCGCCGCCCAGGCGTTGGCCGATGTCGCGACGATCAGCCTCCTCCAGCAGCGGACGATCGAGAACGCCACGCTCGCCACCGCGCAGCTCCAGCGCGCGCTCGACGGCCGGGTCGCCATCGAACAGGCGAAGGGGTACCTGGCTCGGGCGGCGGGCGTCGACATGGACACGGCGTTCGGCATGATCCGGCAGTACGCCCGGTCCCGGCAGCGACGACTCGGCGATGTCGCGGCCGCGGTCGCACGCGAGGAGGTCCCGCTCGACGAGGTCGTGGCGACGGGTTCCCCCGACACCGACGACGACTGATCGCCGCTGCGCACCCACGGTGGGATTCCGGATCGATGCGCCACAACCCACTCCAAACTCAGCCGGAACAAGGCAGGATGGAGGTTCGAACATCACCGAGCACTCTCGAAGGAACACACCCATGGCAGGCCTCAGCCTCTCCAAAGGCAGCAACCTCTCGCTCACGAAGACCAGCCCAGGGCTGACCATCGCCACGGTCGGTCTCGGGTGGGACCCGCGCACGACCGTCGGCGTCGCGTTCGACCTCGACGCCTCCGCGATCCTCGTCGCCGAGAACGGCAAGATCCGCTCCTCCGCCGACTTCATCTTCTACAACCAGATGTCGACGCCCGACGGCTCGGTCGTGCACCAGGGCGACAACCGCACCGGCGAGGGTGACGGCGACGACGAGCAGATCACGATCGACCTCCGCGCCGTGGAGCCCGACGTCTCTCGCATCGTCATCGCGGTCTCGATCCACGACGCCGACAACCGCCGCCAGAACTTCGGCCAGGTCCGCGACGCCTTCTGCCGGGTCATGGACCAGGACCAGCAGGAGATCGTCCGCTACGACCTCACCGAGGACGCCTCGCAGGAGACGGCGATGCTGTTCGCCGAGATCTACCGCCACAACGGCGAGTGGAAGTTCCGTGCCGTCGGCCAGGGGTACACCACCGGTCTCGCCGGCATCGCGGGCGACTTCGGCGTCCCGCTCGACTGAGCCGGACACAGGCGCCCGAACGGCCGGCGGTCAGTGACCGCCGGTCAGCTTGCCGGCCAGCCGGCTGTGGATCCGCGTACTCGCGTCGTTCATCCCCTCGATGACGACTCGCTTCCCGCGACGCTCGTACTTCGTGGTGATCGCGTCGAGGGCGGCGACGGTCGACGCGTCCCAGACGTGCGACTGTGAGAGGTCGATGACGATCCGCTCCGGGTCGTCGGCGTAGGCGAACTGGGTCGTCAGGTCGTTACTGGACGCGAAGAACAGCTCTCCGGTGACGGTGTACCGGGCGGTGGGCGTCGCGACCGACAGATCGACCGTGCGTTCGACGGTGGCGAGGTGGGCGACCCGCCTCGCGAACACGACCATCGCGGCGATCACACCGACCACGACGCCGATCGCGAGATTGTGCGTCAGGACCACCACGACGACCGTGGCCACCATGACGACGGTCTCGCCGAGGGGCATGGCGCGCAGGGTCCTCGGGTTGATGCTGTGCCAGTCGAAGGTCGCGACGGACACCATGATCATCACCGCGACGAGGGCGGCCATGGGGATCACCGCGACCACGTCGCCCAGCGCGACGACCAGGACCAGCAGGAACACCCCGGCGAGGAAGGTCGAGATCCGCGTCCGCGCGCCAGAGGCCTTCACGTTGATCATGGTCTGGCCGATCATCGCGCAGCCACCCATGCCGCCGAAGAACCCGGAAAGCACGTTCGCGATCCCCTGGCCCAGCGACTCGCGGGTCTTGCCCGACGGGGTGTCGGTGACGTCGTCGACGAGTTTGGCCGTCATGAGCGACTCGAGGAGCCCGACCAACGCCATCGCGGCCGCATACGGGGCGATGATCGTGAACGTCTCCAGGGTGAACGGCACGTTGGGGATGAACAGGGTCGGGAGGCTGCGCGGCAGTTCGCCCTGGTCGCCGACCGTCGGCACGTTCAGTCCGGTGACCACGGTCGCCGCGGTGATGAGCACGATCGCGACGAGCGGGGCCGGCACGACACTCGTGAGGCGGGGCATGACGACCATGACCACGATGCCGACCGCGACGAGCGGGTACACGAGCCACGGCACGCCGATGAGGTTCGGGAGCTGGGCGGTGAAGATCAGGATCGCCAGGGAGTTGACGAACCCGACCATGACGCTGCGTGGGATGAAGCGCATGAGCTTCGCGACGCCGAGGAGGCCGAGGACCACCTGGAAGACACCGCCGAGGATGACCGTGGCGATGAAGTAGTCGAGGCCGTGTTCGCGGGCGACCGGGGCGATGACCAGGGCGATCGCTCCCGTGGCCGCCGTGATCATCGCCGGGCGGCCGCCGAGGAAGGCGATCGCCACGGCCATGACGAACGAGGAGAACAGCCCCACCTGCGGGTCGACGCCCGCGATGATCGAGAAGGAGATCGCCTCCGGGATGAGCGCCATGGCGACGACGAGGCCCGCCAGCACCTCCCTGGTGAGGATGCGGGGGCTGCGGAGGGCGGAGAGGACGGTGGCGTCCGGTGCGGCGGGTTTGAGGCCAGTGGCCATGAGTGCTCCTGTCGGAGTCGGGGTCCTCAGCGCGAGGACCGGATGGGAATGTCTGGGTCCGGCGCTGCGGTGCGCACGCCACCGACCGCGCGGGGACGTCACGCGCGGGAGAATGGTGGGGAGATGCGGCCCGATCGGCCGCCATCGATAACTCTACCCTAACGTAAGGGTTGATTTGAAGTGAGGCGACCGTGACGAGCGAACCGACCACCATGCACATCGGCGAACTCGCCGAGCGCACCGGACTCTCGCTCCGCACGCTGCGGCACTACGACGACGTCGGTCTAGTCTCGGCCTCCGCGCGCACCGAGGGCGGATTCCGCTTGTACACGCAGGACGACTACGACCGCCTCATCCTCATCCGGCGCATGAAACCGCTCGGCTTCTCGCTTGAGGAGATGGCCGAGCTCCTCCGGGTGATCGACGCCATGGACACGGCACCCGACGACGACACCCGCGCGATCCTCGACGGCTTCATCACCGACGCGGCCGAGCGCCGCGCCAAGCTACAACAGCAGCTCGCGATGGCGGACGAGTTCGTGTCACTCCTCGAAGCCCGCCGCTGATCAGCAACGATCCCGCCCGAGGTGACGATGGTCACCCCGGACGGGATCGATGCCGTGTCGGCGCGGGCTAGGCGGCGACGCGTCGGCGACGGACGACCAGCCACGCGCCGGCTGCGAGGAACAGCCCGGCCAGACCCAGGAATCCGACGACCGAGACACCGGTGGTCGACAGCGCACCAGGACCGGAGCCCGCAGCGCCGGGAGCCGCGGCATCCGCAGCCAGGACGGTCAGCGCCGCCTCGGCCGTGATGCCGGAGTCCGCACCCAGCGCCTGCAAGGTGTGTGCACCCGGCACCACCGTAGCGGGCACGGTGAGCGTCGCAACGAACGCACCCGAAGCGTCCGCGACGACGGTCCCGAGGTCGGTCGGGGTGGAGAACAGCGTGAACCGAACCTGCTCCCCCGCGGCGAAGCCGGACCCGGACACCGAGATCGACTCACCCACCCGCACCGACGGCTGGTCGATCGTCAGCGTGCCCTCGGCACCGGGCACCGCGATCCGCTGCGGGCCGACGCTCTCGAGGGTCGGGACGACCGGGTTCATGAGGCCCGTCTCCGGGTCGAACGTCAGCCGGTCGATCGTCGTCTCGCGGTGCTGGCCGTCACCACCCGGGATGGCGAACCGGTGGTAGACGATGTACCAGTCGTCGGTGCCCGGCACGTTCAGGATCGAGCTGTGACCGGTGGCGAGGATGCCGAGTTCGGGCTGCTTCTGCAGGATCACACCGCGGTACGTCCACGGGCCGTCCACACTCGTCGCCGTCGCGTACCCGACCCGGTAGTTCTCCGAACCGGTGTCGTCGATCGAGTACGTCAAGTGGTAGATCCCGTCCCGGTAGTTGACGAAGGCACCCTCGCGGAAGTCGGTCAGGCCGTCGATGCGCTTGAGCGTGTCGGCCTTGATCGACAGCATGTCGTCCGACAGCTCGGCGTACACCGGCGAGCCGTTGCCCCAGAACAGGTAGCTCTTCCCCGTCACCGGGTCGGTGAACGTGGCCGGGTCGATCGCCTGTCCCGAGGTCACCGCTTCGTCGTTGAGGATCATCGCGTTCGGCTGAGCCGTGAACGGACCGGCCGGGCTGTCCGCGACGGCGACACCGATGGTCTTCCGGTCGACCGAGGGGTTGTGTCCGCTGAAGTAGAAGAAGAACTTCCCGTCCTTCTCCCCGATCGTCGGTGCCCAGGCGTTGCCGGTCGCCCACGGCACGTTCCCGTTCGCGCCGTCGAGCGTGAGGATCGGCTCCGCCGAGCGCTCCCAGTCGACGAGGTCCTTCGACGACCAGACGAAGAACTCCTTGCCACCCCAACCGGCGAAGCCGTCGGTGGTCGCATAGATGTAGTAGGTGTCGCCCCAGACGAAGACGTTCGGGTCGGCGTAGAGACCGGGGATGACCGGGCTCTTCATCTCGACGGCCCGCATCGTCCACGTCACGGCCTCACCCGAGGTCGGCGTCAACGTCACGGTCACCGGGCTGCTGAGGTCGACGGCGGTCCCCGAGGCGGGGCTCGCCGTGACACCGGCCGCGGTCGTGAAGGTCGGGCTCAAGGCGGTGCGGTCCGTCCCGGGCTGTACCGGGAAGACGACCTCGTGGCGGTCGTTGTCCACGATCGGAGCGGTCTTGAGCACGTCCTCCTCGAGGCCGATGTCGGTCAGCGCCGCGGTGTTCCCGGAGCCGGCGAGCACCTCGTCCGCCGAGAGCGCGCGGTTGTAGATCGCGAATTCACGGAACGCGCCCTTCAGGCGGTTGTCGGCGTCGTAGTTCGAGCGGCCCAGGTAATTGGCGCTCGTCCACCCGCCGCCGATGTCGCCCGGATCCGACGTCACGGTTCCGGTGCCGACGGCGATGCCGTCGAGGTAGATCGTGGCCGTCGTGCCCTGCACCGTGTACGTCAGCTTCGCCCAGCGACCGCGCGTCAGGTCCTTGCCCTGCGACACCGTCTGCTCCGTGCTCCAGTTGCCGGTCGCGAGGCTCGTCCGGTACGCGTTGCCGGTGCTGAACAGGTAGCCGTCGCCGGCGCCACCCGTGGTGTTGCCGAGCCCGTAGATGAAGTACGGGTTGGCCTGTGTCGGGTCGATCCAGACCTCCGCCTCCACCGTGACGTCCTTCACACCGGCGAGCAGGTTGTCCGGCAGCTTGACGTAGTCGTCGCCGCCGTCCAGCTGCAGCGCACCGTCGGAGAAGCTCGCGCCGCCTTCGACCGCCGCGTCGAGGCCGTTGCCGGACACGTCGTTGAGCGTCGAGCCCGCGGAGCCGGCGAAGTCGTACCGGACGATCTCGCCGTCCTCGTTCGCGGGCACCGGCTCGGGTGCTCCGCCGAGGCTGTCCTCGAGCAGCTGCAGCTCTGCGGCCGTGACCGGGAGCACGGTACCGTGGCGCGGGCTCGCGGGCAGGTCGTAGTCCTTCGCGACCTGCCAGTCCGGGTTCGCGATGTCCTCGGTCTCGAGCGGGATGTAGCCGCGTCCGCCGTACTCGTCGACGAAGAGGTAGAACTTGTCACCGTTGACGTCGCCGGGGTTGGCGGCGAACGCCGTCGGTCCCTCGACCGCGCTGGTACCGGCGTCGCGGCCGATGCAGCTGTCGAGCACTGTCCAGGACTCGAGCGTGGCCCGCAGGTCCGTCGAGGACTCCTGGATGATGTCGGCGCAACCGGTGCCGCCGGCACCCTCGTCCTTCGTGAAGCGGTAGTAGGTGTCGCTCGACTTGATCACCGTGGAGTCGATCCGCGAGACACCCTGGTCCTGCCAGACCTGCGGCTCGCTGAACGTCGTGAAGTCGCGGGTGGTCGCGTACATCATGCGGTGGTAGCTGTTCCCGGTGTGGTCCGGGTCGTCGGCGCCGTAGAGCGACGAAGCCCAGAAGACCACGTACGCGCCGATGGTGTCGTCGTAGTACGCCTCAGGCGCCCAGGTGTTGCCGGCGTTCTCCGGTGCGACATCGATGTGCCGCTGGTCGGACCAGGTCACGAGGTCGTGGGACTCCCACACCTCGAGGTAGTGGCTGCCCTTCCGGACCGAGTCACCCCAGGACGTGCCACTGCCGATCGAGAGGTCGGTGGCGATGAGGTAGAAGGTGTCGCCCTCGGGAGAGCGGATGAGGAACGGGTCGCGCAGCCCCTTCGTCCCCTCGTCCGAGGTGAGGACCGGGCGTCCGGCGTTGAGTTCGTTCCAGTCGAGCGCGTTGTTGCCCTCACTGGCGGCGAAGTAGATGTTCTCGCCGGCGAGCGAGTTGCCGGTGAAGTAGGCGAACGCATAGCCCTCGTAATCGGGGGCCGCGATCGCGGCGCGGACGGTCGCCGTGAACTCGCGCGTCGCGGTCGCCTCGCCCTGGCTCAGCGTGGCGGTCAGGGTGACGGTGGTGTCCGTGGCGGGCCGCGTCACGACACCGTCGGTGGTGATCACGGTGGTGTCCGACGACGCCCAGGCGATGTCGATCCCCTCGGGGGCTCCCGGCAGGGTCAGATTGCCGCGCACGTCGTCGACGTTCGCGATCGAGAGCGCCGCCGCGGCGGCGTCCAGATCCTCCTGCGCCGTGGGGGCGGCTCGGAAGCCGGACTGGGATGTCGCTGCCGGGGCGGTCCCCGGCGACACCGCTGCGGCGGCGCCGGAGGCACCGACGAGCGGCAGGATCAGGGCCGCGATGGAGGTCGCGACGACCGTTTTGAGGCGCAGTTGTCTCATGGGGGTTGGTTCTCCTGGTTCGGCGTCGTTGTCGAGCGGGGTGGAACGGGTGCTGCTGCGGGGGAGGGCGGGCGTCAGGTCTTGCGTTTGCGCGAGACCACGAGTCGCTGGAGGAGGACGAAGACGAGCAGGATGCCGCCGGTGATGATGGTCGTCGCCTCCGGCGGGATGCTGCCGTCGCGGGTGATGAGCACGTTCATGAGGCCGAGGACGAGCGCGCCGACGACGGAGCCGAGGACGAAGCCGGCGCCTCCGGTCAGCAGCGTGCCGCCGATGATGACCGCGGCGATGGCGTCGAGCTCCCAGCCGACGCCCGTGATGTTCTGGGCGATGCCGAGCTTCGAGGTGTAGACGACGGCCGCGAGACCGGCCAGCGTGCCGCTGATCACGTAGACCATGAGCTTCGTGCGGACGACGGGCAGCCCCATGAGGAGCGCCGACTGCTCCGAGCCGCCGATCGCGTAGACGGTCCGGCCGAGGCGGGTCTTGTGGAGCACCACGAACGCCGCGGCGACGACGAGCAGGGCGATCAGGACGTTCGGGGTGGTGATGAGGTCGTTGATCTTCGGGCCGTCGATCACCTTCCACTCGGTGGACAGCGAACGGATCGGCGAGTCGTCGGCGAGACGCTCCGGGGTGGTGCTGAGCATCGACGCGAGACCGCGCCCGAGGAACATCATCGCGAGGGTGGCGATGAACGGTTGCACGTTGAAGTACTGCACGAGCACGCCCGAGAACACGCCGAACGCGGAGCCGATCAGGATCATGATCACCATGACCGCGATCGGGTTCCAGCCCGAGTTCGCGAGCATCACCCCGATCAGACTGCTGATGGCGATGATCGCACCGACGGAGAGGTCCACGCCGCCCGTGAGGATCACGAAGGTGAGTCCGACGGCGAGGATGATCAGGTAGGCGTTGTTGATGAGCAGGTTCGAGATCGTGCTGGCCTGGACGATCCGTCCGTAGGCGATCTCGCCGTAGACGACCATGCCGATGAAGATGACGACGGCCGCCAGGGTGGGCAGGGTCTCGAGGTTGGGCGTCAGCCGGGACAGCAGCGAGCGCCGCGGGAGCACCGGAGCGTCGGGTGCCGGTCGGTCGGTGAGGGTGCTCATGCTGACACCGTTTCCTTTCGCGTGGGGACCGACGCCGTGGGCGTCGTCCGGGACTTCCGCCGGGCGAACAGGGCTCTCACGCGCTGTGACTGGAGGAGGCAGATGATCACGATCACGACGGCCTTGAACGCCGGCGTCGCCGAGGAGGGGATGGAGAGGAACACGATCGTCTTGTCGAGGGTCGCGATGAGGAGCGCGCCGATCACGCTGCCGGTGAGGGAGAACTTGCCGCCGGCGAGCGAGGTGCCACCGATGACGACCGCGAGGATGGCGTCCATCTCCGCGTTCAACCCGGTCTTCGCCACCTCGACCGTCATGACGCTGGCGGTGCTGAAGATCCCGGCGACACCCGCGAGGACGGCGCTCACGATGTAGACGGCGATGAGGATGCCGATGGGGCGGATACCCGCCATCCGGGCGGCGCGCGGGTTGATGCCGATCGACTCGATCATCAGGCCGAGCGCGGTGCGCCGGACGAGGAACGCGACGATCGCGACGATGACACCGGCGATGATGAAGACCACGGGGAAGCCGAACACGGTGCCGTTGGCGAGCCAGCGGAAGGGCTCGTTCGTGGCGGAGGTGTTCTGCCCCGAGGTGATGACCTTCGCGAGGCCGCGACCGGCGAGCATCGTGATCAGCGTGGTGATGAACGGCTGCAGGCCGACGATCGAGACGAGCACTCCGTTGACGGTGCCGAGGAAGGCGCTCACGGCGAGCGCGAGCAGCGCTGCGACGATGGCCGAACCCGCGTCGCCACCGCTCTGGTTGCTCATGAACTCCATCGACACGGCGCCGGAGACGGCCATGACGGAACCGACCGAGAGGTCGATGCCGCGGGTGGCGATCACGAGCGTCATCCCGACCGCGATCATCATGATCGGGGCGCTCGCGCGGAGGATGTCGATGGGGTTGCCCGACAGGTTGCCGGTCGTGCCGTTGACGGAGACCCCGAGGTAGCCGGGGTCCTTGACGAGGTTGATGATGAGGAGGAGCAGCAACGTCACGATCGCCCAGATGTAGGGCTGGTGGACGATGGTGCTGACGACGCCGCGGGCGGAGCCCTGGCCTCCGCGTGCGGAGGAACCGGAACGGGCCGGTCCCTGACTGGTGGCGCTCACGTGGCGCTCCCTTCGGTGGCGATCAGGTCGACGATGGTGTCTGCGGTGACTTCGGGTCCGTTGACGATCTCGCCGATCTTACGGTGGTCCTTCAGCACGACGATCCGCTCGCTCAACCGCACGACCTCCTCGAGCTCGGAGGAGATGAACACGACGGACATCCCGTCCTCGGCGAGCGCGGCGATCGCCTCCTGGATCTCGGCCTTGGCGCCGACATCGATGCCGCGGGTCGGCTCGTCGAGCACGATGAGCTGCGGCTTCGTCGCCAACCATCGACCGAGGAGCACCTTCTGCTGGTTACCACCGGAGAGGTTCTTGATGGGTCGTTCCGGGTCGGAGGGGCGGACGTTGAGTTCGAGCAGGTACTTGTCGCAGAGCTCGTTCTGCTCGCGGCGGGAGAGCGGGCGCGCCCAGCCCCTGCGGGCCTGGACGGCGAGGATGAGGTTCTCCCGCACGGTCAGGTCGCCGATGATGCCTTCGTCGCGTCGGTTCTCCGTGGAGAAGGCGATCTGCTTCGACAGGCCGGCCATGGGCGTGTGGACCTCGGCGGTCGTGCCGTCGATCGTGACCGTGCCGGAGTCCGGACGGTCAGCGCCGTAGATGAGCCGACCGAGCTCGGTGCGGCCCGACCCGAGGAGCCCGGCGAGACCGACGACCTCGCCGGCGTGGACCTCGATGTCGACGGGGTCGATCGAGCCCTTCCGCCCGAGGTCCTTGGCGCTGTAGAACGCCGGGGTGTCGGCTGTGGCGGTCCGGCCGCGGTTGGAACCCAGGGCGGCGAGCGCGCCGTAGTCCTTGCCGATCATCTTGGAGATGAGCTCGGTGCGGTTGAGGTCGGCGGTGCGGTACTCCCCGACGAACTCACCGTTGCGGAGCACCGTGAGTCGGTCGCTGATCGCGTAGACCTGGTCGAGGAAGTGGGAGACGAAGAGGATCGCGACGCCCTGGTCGCGCAGTCGGCGCATGACCTGGAAGAGGCCCTCCACCTCGTTGGCGTCGAGGCTGGAGGTCGGCTCGTCGAGGATGAGCACCTTCGACTTGGTGACCATGGCCCGGCTGATCGCGACGAGCTGTTGCAGCGCGAGCGAGATGCTCGAGAGCGGCTGCTTGGGGTCGATGTGCCCGAGGCCGAGCCCGACGAGCGCTTCGTGTGCAGCTTCGTGGGTGCGGCGCCAGTTGATGCCGAAGGGACCGCGGACCTCGTGGCCGAGCATCACGTTCTCGCCGACGGTGAGGTTGTCGCAGAGGTTCACTTCTTGATAGACGGTCGAGATGCCGGCGCTCTGCGCGTCCGCCGTTCCGGAGAAGGAACGGGGGCCTCCGGCGACCAGGATCGTACCGGAGTCGATCTTGTACACACCGGTGAGCGCCTTGATGAGCGTCGACTTGCCGGCGCCGTTCTCGCCCATGAGCGTGTGGACCTCGCCGGGGAAGAGACGGAAGTCCACGTCTTGCAGGGCTTTGACGCCTGGGAACTCGATGGAGATGTGCTGCATCTCGACGATCGGCTCGGTGATTGCCATGTCTGCCTGGTCGTTCTGCCGGTCGATCCGGCGTCGTCGCCGGGGAGTCTGGTCCCCGGGAAGCGGGTGGGCGGTCGCCCGGCAGCGAGGGAGTGGCTGCCGGGCGACCGGGTCGGATCAGTAGGCGCGTTCGGGCAGTGCTGCCGTCGCGGCGTCCGGGGAGTCGAACGTGACGCTCGGCACCACGATGTCCGATTCGACCTTGTCGCCGGCGAGTGCCTTCTTGACGATGTCGATCGCGGTCTCACCGAACAGCGGGTTGTACTCGGCGACGAAGCTCAGGCGTCCGGCGGCGAGTGCTTCGAGCGCAGCCTTGGTGCCGTCGATCGTGATGATCTTGACGTCGGTTCCGGGCTTCAGGCCGGCCTCCTCGACGGCGAGTGCAGCGCCGAGGCCCATCTCGTCGTTCTGTGCGAAAACGAGCTGGACGTCGTTGTTGTTCGCCTTGAGGATGGTCTCGAAGACGCTCTTCGCCTCTTCGGTGGACCAGTTGGCCGACTGCGACTCGAGCTTGGTGAAGTTCGGGTCGATGGTGTCGTCCCAGCCCTTGTTGCGGTCGTTGACGACGGAGAGGCCGGGAGGGCCCTCGAGGACGACGTACTTGGCGCCGTCGGGGAACTGACCGTTCGCCCACTCGGCGGCCGAGGCGCTGATGCCGACGTTGTCGGGGGCGATGCGGCTCGTGTAGAGCTCGGTGTCGTTCGGCTCGATGCCGCGGTCCAGCAGGACCACGGGGATCTCGGCCTCCTTCGCGCGCTCCAGGACGCTCTCCCAGCCGGTCGCCTCGGTGGCGGACAGCAGGATGGCGTCGACGCCCTCGTCGATGAACGAGGTGAAGGCGGTGATCTGCGAGTTCTGGTCGCCGTTCGTCGCCGGTGCGTACTTGAGGTCGAAGCCGTTCTCCTTCGAGAACGAGTCCTGGATGTTCTTCTCGTTCGCGGTGCGCCATCCGCCTTCGGGACCGACGGCCACGAAGCCGATGGTGGTGAGTTCGCCGTCGGAACCGGCGTCGCCGTCGGAGCTTCCGGAACCGCTCGAGCAGGCGGTCGCGCTGAACGCGAGAGCGCCGACCAGGGCGAGGCCCGCGAGTGCGCGGACACGTGTTGTCTTGAACATTGTTCTCCTCTTTGAGACCCGCGGTCCCGACGATGGGTGCGGCGTGAATGTGACGTGCGTGGTGCTGCGGTGACGCAGGTGGTCGGTGATTGTTAGCGATCACATCTGCGTTGTGCTGAACATTAGCCACGGCTCGAAGTGGTTGTCAACAGGCAATGTTAGCCCTCACAATTCTTCCGGAGCGGCCTCCCGGCGGCGCCACCGTGCGCGCTAGAGTCAGGTGATCAGCGGACACCCCGGCCGCGACCACCTCGATGGAGAGCTGCAGATGACCTCGCCCACGCCACTCGTGCAGTTGCGCGGTGTCTCCGTGAGCTTCCCCGGTGTCAAGGCGCTCGACGACGTCGACCTCCGGTTGTTCCCCGGCGAGGTCCACTCCCTCATGGGCGAGAACGGAGCGGGGAAGTCGACCCTGATCAAGTCGCTGACCGGGGTCCATCGGATCGACAGCGGAAGCATCCTCCTCGAGGGACGCGAGGTCTCGTTCTCGAGCGTCGCCGACGCCCAGGCGCACGGGATCAGCACCGTCTACCAGGAGGTCAACCTCCTCCCCAACCTGACCGTCGCCGAGAACATCCTCCTGGGCCGCGAACCACGCCACGCCTGGGGAGGGATCTCGGGGAGGCGGATGCGCGAGCGCGCCCGCGAACTGCTCGCCGTCGTCGGACTCGACATCGACCCGGCCTCGCAGCTCTCCGCCCACCCGCCGGCGATCCAGCAGCTCGTCGCGATCGTCCGGGCGATCGCCGTGCGCACCAAGGTGCTCGTCCTCGACGAACCGACCTCGAGCCTCGACAACGACGAGGTCACCGAACTGTTCCGGGTCATCTCGATCCTCAAGACCGAGGGCGTCGCGATCCTCTTCATCTCGCACTTCCTCGACCAGGTCTACGAGATCTCCGACCGACTCACCGTGCTGCGGGAGGGGCGTCTCGTCGGGGAGTACCTCCCACACGAACTGCTCCGGATCGACCTCGTCCACAAGATGATCGGCAAGGAGCTCGCGACCTTCGACGAGATCCGACGCGGGCTCGACACCTCCGACGAGGGCGACGCCCTGGACGGTGAGGACCCGTTCGTCGCGGCGATCGGGCTCGGGCGCCAGGGTGCGATCGAACCGATCGACCTGAAGGTCTACGAGGGCGAGATCGTCGGCATCGCCGGCCTGCTCGGCTCAGGACGGACGGAGCTCGCCAGACTCCTGACCGGCGTCGACCGGGCCGACACCGGCTCGGTGGAGGTGGCCGGGAGGGCCACCCGCCTCGGATCCCCGCGTCGCGCCCTCAAGCAACGGATCGTCTACGCGTCGGAGAACCGTCGCACCGAGGGGATCATCGGCGACCTCAGCCTGCGCGACAACATCGCGCTGGCCCTCCAGGCGGACCTCGGGTGGTTCAGACGGATCCCGCTGCGTCGGCAGAACGAACTGGCCGAGAGCTACATCCAGGCGATGGGTATCAAACCCGCTAATCCAGATGCCCTCATGAAGGAGCTCTCAGGCGGGAACCAGCAGAAGGTACTCTTGGCGAGGTGGCTCGCGCTCGCTCCTCGGCTGCTCGTGCTCGATGAACCGACCCGAGGCATCGACATCGGCGCCAAGGCCGAGATCCAGAAGCTCGTGACCCGGCTCGCCGAGAACGGTCTGTCGGTCGTGTTCATCTCAGCCGAACTCGAGGAGGTCCTGCGCATCAGCCACCGGATCGCCGTGCTGCGCGACCGACGGAAGGTCGCCGACCTCCCGAACTACGACCTCACCGTCTCGAAGCTGCTGGCCGCGATCTCGGAGGGGCCGGACGAGGCCCCGCCGGAACCGATCACGACCGCCGACGACGAGAGGGGACCGCGTGGCTGAGCCGTCCCGTCATGCGACGATCTTCGACGTCGCGCGGCTCGCGGGGGTCTCGCACCAGACCGTCTCACGGGTGCTCAACGACCTCCCGAACGTGCGCCCGGCGACGAAGGCGCGGGTCGACGAAGCGATCAAGCAGCTGCGCTACGTCCCCTCCCCCGCCGCCCGGACGCTCGTCACGAAGCGATCCCGGACCATCGGCCTCATCGCCACCGGCGGCACCGAGTTCGGGCCCTCGTCCTCGGTCCTGCACTTCAACGCCGCGGCCCGCGACGCCCGCTGGTCGGTCTTCACCGCGAACATGGTGGACAGCGACCCGGGTTCCGCGCGTGCAGCGGTCGAGGGGTTCCTGCGCCAGAACGTCGAGGGGATCGCCGTGATCAGCGCACGCGAGGGGGTCACCGACATCGTGGCGGGGATGGAACTCAGCGTGCCGCTCGTGGCCCTGCACGCCACGCCACGTGCAGGTATGGTCACCGTCGGCGTCGACCAGTACGCCGGCGCGCGTGCCGCGACCGCCCATCTCATCGGGCTCGGCCACCGGCGCATCGGGCACCTCGCCGGACCACCGGACGCGATCGACGCCCGCGAGCGCGAGCGCGGCTGGCGAGACGAACTCGCCACCGCGGGTCTCGTCGCTCAGGTCGTCGGGACCGGCGACTGGACGCCGACCTCCGGATACGCTCTCGGCCGTCAGCTGGACGACGAGGTCACCGCGGTGTTCGCCGCCAACGACCAGATGGCTCTCGGGCTCATGCACTCGCTCACCGAACGCGGACTCCGGGTCCCGCTCGACTTCAGCGTCGTGGGGTTCGACGACATCCCCGAGGCGGAGCACCTCTCGCCGCCGCTCACCACCGTGCGGCAGGACTTCGAACAGGTCGGCCGGACGCTGCTCGCGACCCTGCTCGACCACGTCAACGGAGAACCCCCGGGAGCGGTGCCACCCTCGGTACCGGAGCTGATCCTGCGCGACTCCACGGCGACGGCGAACGCCGAGCGCTTGGCGAGGCGCCGGGTCGACGTCCCCTGAGCACCTCCGGTCCCTGAGCCTCAGCCGGCCCCTGCCCCACACCGGTCCCTCAGCCCCATCCCGGTCCCTGAGCCTGTCGAAGGGCGAATTCCCAGGTACCCCGTCCACCCCCTGACCTACACTTGTCGGAGCAGGGGGAGTACTCCTTCGCGACATGCTCGTCAGTACGGATCCGCCATCGGGTCCCGGGGTGTCGGCTCTCATCGAGAGTGGAGAAGACCGTGTTCCGACCATCGCGTCGGAGTCCCGTCCTCGAGCCCCTGGAGCCACCATGGCCGTCACCCCGCTGATCTGGATCATCACCATCGGTGTCACGATCCTCTTCTTCGTCTACGAGTTCTTCGCGCACGTGCGGAAGCCCCACGAACCGACGATCGCCGAGTCGGCACGCTGGTCGATCTTCTACGTCAGCCTCGCCCTGCTGTTCGGCGTCGGCATCGGCCTCGTCTCCGGCTGGACGTACGGCGGCGAGTACTTCGCCGGGTACCTGACCGAGAAGGCGCTGTCGATCGACAACCTGTTCGTCTTCCTCATCGTCATGGCCGGGTTCGCCGTCCCGAAGGCGTACCAGCAGAAGGTGCTGATGATCGGCATCATCATCGCGCTCATCATGCGCGGCGCGTTCATCGCCGTCGGCGCCGCACTCATCGAGAACTACTCCTGGATCTTCTACCTGATGGGCGCGCTGCTGCTGTTCCTCGCGTACCGCCAAGCATTCGGCAGCCACGAGAGCGACCCGGCCAACGGCAAGGTCGTGGGATTCGCCCGCCGCATCCTCCCGATCACCGACACCTATCACGGTGACCGACTCTCGGTGAGGATCGACGGCAAGCGCTTCTTCACGCCGATGCTGCTGACGATCGTCGCGATCGGGTTCGTCGACCTCGTGTTCGCGGTCGACTCGATCCCCGCGATCTACGGCCTCACCGAGCAGGCGTACATCGTGTTCACCGCGAACGCCTTCGCCCTGATGGGCCTCCGCCAGCTGTTCTTCCTCATCGGTGGTCTGCTGGAACGCCTCGTCTACCTCGCCCAGGGGCTCGCCGTCATCCTCGCCTTCATCGGCGTGAAGCTCGTGTTCCACGCCCTCCACGTGAACGAGCTGCCGTTCATCAACGGCGGTCAGCACATCGACTGGATCCCCGACATCCCGATCTGGTTCTCGCTGCTCTTCATCGCCGCGACCATCACCGTGGCGACGGTGGCCTCGCTCGCGAAGACCCGCCGCGACGCACGAGCGGGCCTCGAGCGGTAGGGGTCGACCGACCGCACATGCGCTCCTCTGCTGAGCGCATGTGCGGTCGCCTCGTCGTCGGAGCAGCCGGCGGCCTCCTAACCGTTCAGGACTTTGAGACTCCGGCTCCATGCCTGTGTCGCGACCTGCACGGCGTCCCACGGGGAGCCGAGTGGCGGCGTGTACGAGAGGTCAAGGTCGCTCATCGCGTCAACCGTCATGCCGTGGTGCAGGGCGGTGGCGTAGGTGTCGACGCGTTTCGCGATCTCCGCGCCGCGGGTGCCGACGAGCTGCGCACCGAGCAACAGCCCGCTGTCGGTCGCTCCGGTGATGCGGATGCTGATCGGTGTTGCGCCCGGGTAGTAGGCCTTGTGGTCGTCCGCGATCGCCGTGGAGCTGTGCGGCGTGTATCCGGCCGCGACCGCTTCGTGGTCACGGAGCCCGGTGCGAGCGGCAACCAGGTCGAAGACCTTCACCACTTGGGTGCCGAGGCTGCCGGCGAAGCGGGTGTTGCCGCCGATCGCGTTCTCGCCAGCGACCCGGCCCTGCTTGTGCGACGTCGTGCCGAGCGGCAGATACGTGACGCCCAGCAGGCGGTGGTGGGTGACGATGCCGTCGCCCGCCGCCCAGACGTGCGGCAGGCCGGTGCGCATCTGCTCGTCGACGACCACCGCACCACCCGGCCCAGTTGCAGCGCCGGCCTCCGTGAGCAGGCTCGTGTTCGGCCGGACGCCGACGACGACGAGCACGAGCTCGGCGCTGCGCTCGAACGGCCGTCCGTCCTGCAGGCCGGTCACGGCGAGACCACTGTTCGTCTTGCTGAGGTGCTCCACGCGGGTGTCGGTGATGACGTTCACGCCGTGGCGGGTGAGTTCGTCGTGGACGAGGGAACCGAGTTCTGGGTCGAGGGTGGAGAGCACTTCGGGGCCGCGCTGCAGCTGGGTGACCTGGAGGCCGCGGACGGTGAGGGCTTCGGCCATTTCCAGGCCCACGTACCCGGCACCGACGATGATCGCGGTCTCCGGCTGGTGGGTGTCCAGGTAGTGCTCGAGGGCGAAGGTGTCGCCCATCGAGTGCAGCAGATGCACGCCGTCTGCGGGGCCGAGCTGGTCGAGGCCGGTGATGCCGGCGGTGGAGGGTGAGGCTCCGGTGCCGACCATGAGTTCGTCGTAGGCGATGGTCGACTCCGTCCCGTGTTCGTCGCGGACGGTGAGGCGCTGGCCGGCGACATCGATACCGGTCGCAAGCGTGTTCAAGCGCAGGTTCATGCCGGTGGCTTCGAGGTCGGCGTGGGTGCGGTGCGCGAGGGACTGCCAGGGCTGGACCTCGCGGGAGAAGTAGTAGGGGATGCCGCAGATGGAGAAGTTCGGGTAGGCGTCAGCGACGATCACCGTCACGTCCACGGAGGGGTCGAGCTCCCGGGCGCGGAGGGCGGTGGAGATACCGGCGTCACTGCCGCCGATGACTGCGAGATGCATGAGGGTGCCTTTCAGAGCTGAGCTGCAGGTTGTGGAGCCACGGCCGCAGCGGTGCTGCGCGCGGGAGTCGGATAGAGCACGAGCACCAGGCCGACCCCAAGGGTCGCGCCGATGAGTTGCGCGAGGATGAACGGGCCGACCGAGGCCGGGGCGATCCCGGCGAAGGTGTCGGTGAACATGCGGGCGATCGTCACGGCCGGGTTCGCGAACGACGTCGAGCTGGTGAACCAGTACGCCGCCCCGATGTAGCCACCGACCGCGGCCGCGGTCACCGCGCCCTTCCCGGAGCGAGCTAGGGCGAAGATCACCAGGATGAGCCCGGCAGCCGCGACGACCTCACCGAGCAACGTCTCAGCGCTCGCCCGGTCCGTCGTGGAGAGCACTGGTGCTGTGCCGAACATCGCCCCGGCCAGTACGGTGCCAGCGATTCCGCCAACGATCTGCGCGGCCACATACGGCGCGACGTCGCGCACCGGCAGACCGTGCGGGGTGCCGCGGCTCACCCACCAGTCCACGAGTGACACCACCGGGTTGAAGTGTGCGCCGGAGACCGGGACCAGGGTGAGGATCAGCACGGCGAGCCCGAGCGCGGTCGTCAGGCTGTTCTGCAGCAGCTGCAGCCCGACGTCATCCGGGGACAGTCGTTGCGCCATGATCCCGGAGCCGACGACGATCGCCACCAGGAGTCCGGTGCCGACGAACTCGGCAAGCATCCGACGCAGCAGATGCGGTCGGACCGGGATGGGAGCGGGATTCGATGGGTTCATGGCGGCATCATCTTGACTCACAAAGTTACTTCAGTCAATATTGAACCAATGAACGTCGAACGAACTGAAGTGGTCGAAGCGCGGGCTGCGAAGCACGCCGCGCTGAGCGATCCCACGCGCCTACAGATGATCGATCTGCTGACGTTGGGTGACCTGTCCCCGACGGAGATCCGGGTCGCACTCGGCACGCCGGGTAACCTGCTCACGCACCACCTGAACGTTCTCGAATCCGTCGGCATGATCACCCGCACGACGTCCGAAGGCGACAAGCGACGCAGCTACGTCCACCTCACCCCTGGCGAGTTCGACGGCCTGATGCCCGGCGCTGCAGGCACGGCCAGCCGAGTCGTGTTCGTGTGCTCCGCGAACTCTGCACGCTCACAACTCGCCGCCGCCCTCTGGGCGCGGCAGAGCACCATCCCCGTCGCCTCCGGTGGCACCCACCCGGCCGAACAGATCGCCCCTGGCGCGATCGCTGCTGCCGCACGCCACCAGCTCGCCCTCCCGTCGAGTGCGCCGAGCGCATTGGACGCGGTGCTGGGTGATGGGGACTTCGTCATCACGGTCTGCGATAACGCGCACGAGGAGATCGGCGTCACGGGCGATCTGCACTGGTCGATCCCCGACCCGGTACGCGCCGGCACCGATGCCGCGTTCGACGCCGCCTACACCGAACTGGAGCGCCGCATCGCGGACCTCGCTCCCCGCCTGCTCGCCTCCTGATCAGAAAGCACCAGCACCCTCATGACCACGACCAAGCCCGTCGTCCTGTTCATCTGCCAGCACAACGCCGGCCGTTCCCAACTCGGCGCGGCCCTCCTCGAACACCTCGCCGGAGACCGCTTCACCGCCACCTCAGCAGGCCTCGCTCCGTCGGATGCTGTGAACCCTGCGGTCGCCGCGACCGTCGCTGAGCTCGGCCTCGACATCACCGACCGATTGCCACGCGCGGTCACTGCCGCTGACCTGGATCAGGCCGACGTCGTGGTGCTCATGAAGCCCGGCCTGACCTTGCCTGCCACCCCGCGCGGCGAGGTGTTGGCCTGGTCGTTCCCGAACCCCGAGGCCTGGGATGTCGAAGCCGTGCGCCCGCTGCGGGAAGCCGTGGCCGAGCAGATCCGCACTGAGCTGCTCACCCGGTAGCTCCCGCAGCAAGCGGTCAGACGCTTGCTGGTGCGCGACCGATCTGCAGCACCTGCTCCGGCACCGCGCAGCATGAGCCACCCAGCGACGCACCAGCGGCATCGAACAGGCCGGCCCCGCCACACACGCCGGTGTCCGGGAGGACCAGTTCTACGCGCTCGGCCGCAGCCTGGTCGCCGGCGAGGGCTGCGACGACGGAGCGGACCTGCTCGTAGCCGGTCATCGCGAGGAACGTCGGCGCCCGCCCGTAGGACTTCGCGCCGACGATGTAGAAGTCCGGTTCCGGCTGCTCGAGATCCTTCGCACCGGTTGCGGCAACCGAGCCGCAGGAGTGCAGGTTCGGGTCGACCTCGACCGCGATCCGCACTGGAGCCTGCAGCGTCGGATCCAGCTCGATCCGCAGCTCCGACAGGAACGACAGATCAGGGCGGAACCCGGTCAGCACGACCACCCGATCAGCGGCGGGCAGCTCGCGGCCGTCCTCCGACACCAACACGGTCTGGTCACCGTCGCGCGTCACGCGCTC
The DNA here is from genome assembly GCF_003856975.1 of Plantibacter sp. PA-3-X8. Classification (NCBI taxonomy): domain Bacteria; kingdom Bacillati; phylum Actinomycetota; class Actinomycetes; order Micrococcales; family Microbacteriaceae; genus Plantibacter; species Plantibacter sp. PA-3-X8. Next base: position 1,246,813 of record NZ_CP033107.1, on the reverse strand, counting down.
GACGCGGAAGCCCGTGACGAGGTTGATGAGGCCACCGTCGACGAGTTCCTTCGCCTTTACGCCCAGCGCCCCACGGGCGGGCAGCTCGTCAGCGTTGCCGCCGCCGAAGGTGTTCCCGACCGTGCCGCGGCGCAGCACCCAGGTGACCGTGGTGTCCGGGTTGCGGCGTACGATCCGCGCGAGCGCGATGACCGCGGTGACCGCGGAGTGGCCGGAGCCGACGACGACGGTGTGCTTGCCCTCGAACCCGGCCCGATCCCGGAAGTCCGGGATCCGGTAGCTGAGCTTCTCGGACGCGGCCCGCTCCCCGAGTGCCGGCAGACCGTCCGCCCCAGCCGGGTTGGGCGTCGACCAGGTGCCCGAGGCGTCGATGACCGCCCGAGCGTCGAGGCGGTACTCGCCGTCCGCGGACTCCACGTGCACCGTGAACGGCTGCTCTGCCCGGCCGGCGTCCACGAGCCGATCGCGACCACGACGAGACACCCCGACAACACGAGCGTCGAACCGCACCCGCTCTCCCAGGGCGTCAGCGAGCGGCGCGAGGTAGGAGCTGATCCACTGCGCGCCAGTCGGGTACCCCGTCGTCGGCGCCGTCCAGCCGGTCGGTGCGAGCAGTCGAGCGGATGCCGCGTCGACCAGCTCGGACCAGTCGGAGAACAACCGCACGTGACCCCACTCCGACACCGCCGCAGCAGCCGAGGAACCGGCCTCGAGGACCAGCACCGGAACGTCGCGCTCCACCAAGTGCGCTGCAGCAGCCAGCCCCTGCGGCCCTGCACCGATCACGACCACGGGCAGCTCGTTCACCATCATCAGCTCCAATCGACAACCATCAATGCATCGAGACTGATCGATACATCGACAGATGTCAATACGACGTGTCAGAATGTGTCCATGCTGATCGAACTGCCCCTCCTGGAAGCCGACGCCACAGCGTGCTGCACCCCCGTGACCGGCGGGGTGCTCGCGCTCGACGAAGCCGAGCGGATCGCGCACACCTTCAAAGCGCTCGGTGACCCGACCCGTGTCCGGCTGCTGTCGCTGATCGCAGCGAGCGAGGGCGGGGAGGCGTGCATCTGCGACCTCACCGAGCCCGTCGGGCTCTCGCAGCCCACCGTGTCGCACCACATGAAGATCCTCGTCGACGCCGGGCTCGCAACCCGCGAACAGCGCGGCCGCTGGGCGTACTTCCGCGTCATCACCGACGGGCTCGAACGCGCCTCCCAGGCGATCCGCCCGTGACCGACGCCGTCACCATCCGTCCGCTCGACGCCGCCGACTGGGCTGCGGTCGAGACCATCTACCGCGAGGGCATCGCCACCGGCAACGCCACCTTCGAGGCCGATGCACCGAGCTGGGAACAGTTCGACGCAGGCAAGCTGACCATCGGCCGACTCGTCGCCGTTGATGATTTGGGTTCGGTCGTCGGGTGGGTCGCCGCATCGCCGGTCTCTGCGCGCGAGGCGTACCGCGGCGTGGTCGAGCACTCTGTGTACGTCGCCGCGGCAGCGGCAGGACGCGGCGTCGGAACACGGCTGCTCTCGGCATTCATCGCGGCCGCTGATGACGCCGGGATCTGGACAATCCAATCGAGCATCTTCCCCGAGAACATCCCGAGCCTGGTCCTGCACGAACGAGTCGGGTTCCGCACGATCGGGCATCGCGAGCGGATCGCCCGCATGAGTTATGGACCCTACGCCGGACGCTGGCGTGACACGGTACTCCTCGAGCGGCGGGCCCCTTCACCTCCGCTTGACGTGTGAGAACTCTCGTAACCTGGTGCCCCTCGGCCGAATAGTCGCCCGCTGCCGGGGAGGCCTCGACCTCACGGTTCCCCGCTTCTATGCTGAGCGCATGTGCGGTCGCTTCGTCGTCACCGATTCCACGTCCACCCTCCTCGCGGACCTCGTGGCCGAGTTCGAGGCGCCTGCGCCCGACTACAACGTCGCGCCCACCACCGAGGTGACGGTGGTCCGCACCCGGCACGAGGAACGGACCGCGACCAGCGCCCGTTGGGGCTTCGTCCCCGGCTGGGCCAAGGACTTCGCGAAGCAACGGCCACAACCCATCAACGCGCGTATGGAGACGGTCGCGACCGCCTCCATGTTCCGCAAGGCCTTCGCCTCGGCACGGTGCATCGTCCCGGCCAGCGGGTACTACGAGTGGGTCGTCACCGAGACCGGCAAGCAGCCCCACTTCATCCACGACCCCGAGGCCGCGCTCGCGATGGCGGGCATCATCAGTGCCTGGCCCGACCCCAGCAAACCTGAGGGCGACCCGGACACGTGGCGTCTGTCGATGGCGATCATCACGCGGGACGCGCACGTCTCACCGGGCGAGGTCCACGACCGCATGCCCGCCTGCCTCACCCCCGACGGCTACGACGACTGGCTCGGCGACCACCTCGACACCGACCAGCTGTTGCAGCTGCTCGACCGGGAGTCCTTCGCGGTCGCCCACGACCTGACCCACTACGAGGTGACGCGCGACGTGAACAACGTCCGTAACACGGGCCCGCACCTCATCGAGCCGCTCCCGGCCTGAGTGTCAGCTCAGGGCGGGTGTCGCGTCCGTTCGGGATCCGGCCTGCCGCTCGTCTGTCCTCTTGATCACCCAGTACACGACCGCGACGGCGAGGATACCGATGACCGGCGTCAGATAGGCCGCCCAGGGCGTGCCGAGCGGGGCGAAGCCCACCGAGAACGCGGCGACGTCCCAGATGCCGTGCAACGCCATCGCCCAGATGAGGGAGCCGGTCACCCGCCGCACGATGTAAAAGCAGGTGCCCGACATCGCGGCGAGGACCACTTGTCCGAGCGTGTTGAGGAATGGAGCGCCGAGTGCTGCATTGACCAGATGCATGGCTCCGAAGAGCAGGGAGGTCAGCAGCCACACCCACACTTCGGAAAGACGTGAGCGGAACGCCGTCAGCAGCAGACCGCGCGACATCAGCTCCTCACAGAACCCGACCGCCAGGCCCAGCGCGAGCAGGGAGAGGAGGAACGACGGGTCGAACCTCGACCAGTCGGTGTTGACCAAGTTCGCCACGGCGACGACCAGCATGAGCGCGGGGACGAAGATCGGCCACTTGTGGTGGGAGCGTCTCCGCTCGAACAGGGCAGGCCTCCACCACCCCAACAGCCAGGTGGTGATGGTCAGTAGCACCGCACCGACCGCCAGGTCGAGCACCGCCCCTCGCCACGTGAACTCTGCGGACGTCCCGATCTCGGTGTACGCCACCCCACTGAGCTTCGATACGACGAAGATGACGGCGACGTAACCGACGTAGATCGCCAGGCCAATCCAGACACGAGGGGTGACGCGCATAGGCTGTTGCCTTCCAATCGGCGGGGAATCGACGCTCCAATGTATCGGGCGCAAGTGCTCGAATCGATGATCGTCTCAGCGCTTCCGATAGCGGGCCGATCAGCGTGCGACGAGCTGAGACACGCGGCCTCGCGAGACGCCGAGGATCGCGGCGGAGTCCGTCACGGAGAATCCCGCTTCGCGAAGATGCCGAGCCGCTGCACGTGCGCGGGCTGCCGCCGCGGCGGACGCTGCCGTCGCTTCCTCGGTAGCGGAACGCGCGGCGACGACCTCGTCATAGAGGGCACCGATTTCAGGAATCACGGTCACCACCCACCCGCTGTGATCAACGCCGGGGTCGTCGGTGTCGAGATAGTCGCGGATCTGCTGCTCGGCCTTGTCGAGCGTTGCGACCTGGCTGACCGGCTCACCATCGAGGTGAAGTTCCCAACCGTGTTCCCACTTGTACGCCATCGCTGTGATGTTCATCGCTTCGACTCGTCCTTCCTCGATGCCTCGATCGTCTGCAACACCTTCCGAACCAGACCCGGCGACACGTCCCTCGCCTGAGTGATGGTGACACGGAACGGGCCGTTCGACCAGTTCTCATGGTCGCCCTTCCCCTGTCGTGGCGCGAACCCCGCGTCCCGCAGCAGAGCGACTATCGCCTTGTACCTCATCGGCTTGACCATCACGGTAGTTTAGGGGGGCTATATCGTCAATGTCTAGGTCCCCTAGACAACACGTGTCGGAGAGGTCGAATCAGGGCCATTGCCCAGGTCCCAGCTTCCTCACAGACGCTCGTCTAAGCTAGACGAGCGTCTGACTCAGACGATCGTCTAGCGGCCCGATCGACGGGCCCTCCACCTCGAAGGAGCGCTCGTGAGCGGTCTGCGCCAGTACGCGATGAACCAGGTCCGCGACGAGATCATCGACGCCGCCGGGCTCGAGTTCGGCCGGAACGGCTACGCCGGGACGTCGTTCTCCGGCATCGCGTCCGTCATGGGCAAGCCGAAATCGGTCATCGGGTACCACCTGTTCCCGTCGAAGCGGAGTCTCGCGCACGCGGTGATCGCCGAGCAGGACGAGCGGTGGCAGGCGGCGGACGCGCGGATCGGGGTGCCCTACGGCGCACTCCGCTGGGTGACGATGATCCTCGCCTCGGCGCAGGAAGCGCAGCGATCCCGCATCGCGATGGGCGCCATCCGGCTCCTGCATGAACTGCCACGGATGGACGACCCGGTCTACACGGTGTTCGACTGGCGGGCATACACCCGCACGAACCTCCGCATGGAGGCCGCAGCGCACGATCTCGACCTCCCGGACCTCGACGGCGTCGCAGACGTCCTGCTCGACGCCTGCTTCGGACTCGTCACCACGACGGTCGGCGACGACGATGCGGCCGAGCTCAGCGAGCGACTGATCACGCTGATCCGGCCGATCCTCGCGACCGTCGACCCCGCCGGCGCTGCAGCCACGACGACCGCCGCAGCGGCCGCTCATGAGCTCGTCGCCGGACCGGCCGAGCACTGACCCTCCCCCGAGCACCGACCCCTCCCCCGAACCCGTCTCCGCAATCGGAAGGACGCCCATGTCCCAGATCGACGCCATGCCGAACGGCACCACCCGCAGCACCACGGTCACGGATCGGGTACACCTCGTGCAGGGTCCGTCCGTCAACTGGATCATCGTCGAGGGCGACCTCGGGCCGGTCCTCATCGACACCGGCTACCCCGGCGACGGCGCGGCCGTCACCGCGACCCTCGGCGCGCTCGGCTACGCGGTCGAGGACGTGCAGGCGATCCTCCTCACCCACGGACACAGCGACCACATCGGCAACGCGACGTTCATCGCCGGGTTGGCGGAGTGTGACATCCTCGCGTCCCGCGACGAGATCCCCAACGTCCGCCGGGAGGTGCTCGAGCAGGTCGGACTCGCCGACGTGCAGCCGCATCTGGAACGTCCCGGGGTCGCCGCCTGGGTCAGCCATGCCGTCGAGGCCGGCGGACTCGAGGTCGTGCCGCCGACGTCGGTCACCGCGATCGAGGACGTGCCCGAGCTCCGCGCGACCCTCGGTGTCGCGGTCCGCCCGCTCCCCCTCCCCGGCCACACGCGCGGGCACCTCGGATTCCTCCTCGTCGAGCACGGCGTCCTCGTCGCGGGCGACGCACTCGTCACCGCGCACCCCACCAGCCCGCACGGCGGCCCGCAGTTGCTCCCCGAGATGTTCCACGGCGATCTCCAGCGCGCCCGCCAGTCGTTGACCACGCTGGCCGGACTCCCGGCCTCCGTCGTGCTGCCGGGACACGGCCCGGCGTTCTTCGGCTCGCCGGCGCAGGCAGCGGCCGAAGCCCTCGCCTTCGGGAGTGCGTTCTGAACCTCCGGCTCCCCGTCGGACCCCTGCGATAGCGTTGGCCACGTCCCCGAACCCGGATCCCGAGCCACGAGGAAGTGACCATGAAGAACCCGTTCCGCCGCGACGGCAGCCCGAACAACGACAGCCCGGTCGATGAGCAGACCGGCGCCCCGGAGCAGCCGAGCCAGGGCCGCACCCTCGAACCCGCTCCCGAGGTTCTCGCCGAGCTCGATGCACTGAACGAGGCCTGCCGGGCGGCGCCGGACGACATCGACGCTCAGATCCGACTCTGGCGGGCGGTCGCCGCACTCGACCGGTGGGTCTTCATCAACCGTGGCCCGGAGGACAACCCGCGGCCGTACGCACTCGCAGCGCAACCGGGGAACCTGATCGGCATCTACAGCAGCGGGAAACGAGCGCAGGAGGCCGCGTACGCGAACGGGCTGGTCCCGCCGGACGCCACGGTGTCGCTGCTCGCGGTCCCGATGCCTGCGGCGATCGACTGGGTCCGGTCCTTCGGCGAGCACGGGGTCGTCGGCGTGACCATCGACTACCCGCGCCTCGGCGCCTGGTGCCCGCTGCAGAACCTGGCGGGGCTCAGGCCCACGGACACCCAGGGCTGACGCCGACTCCGAGGAGGACCACGATGCACGGCTCGGAGCTGCAGGACCGGGCGGCCCGCCGCGCCGACGAACTCCCCGGTGCGGAGCTGACGCACCCGTTCGGCGAGGAGTGGGACGTCTACAAGGTCCGCGGCAAGGTCTTCATGCTGCAGACGGGGGCGACGGGCGAACCCATCGTCACCCTGAAGGCGAGGCCCGAGGACAGTCACAGTCTGCGCGAGGCCTTCCCCGACATCATCCCCGGATATCACATGAACAAACGGCACTGGATCTCGCTCAAGCCGGACGGCGAGCTCGAACCGGCGTTCGTCGACGACCTCGTCACGGAGTCGTACCTGCTCGTCGTCGAGGGGCTGCCGAAGCGACTGCGCCCGGTCGATCCCGCCACGTTCGGACAACGCCACGACGGCTGAACACCGGGCAGGCAGTGCGCTCAGACCGGGATGCGCCTCGCGCCGGTGCCGGTGTCGCCGAGCTCGTCATCGGGGTTGAGGAGCGTGCACGCCTTCATCGAGAGGCAGCCGCAGCCGATGCAGCCGGTGAGCTCGCGTTCGAGTTGCTCGATCCCGCGCCGACGCTGTTCGAGGACCTTCTGCCAGCGGCGGGAGGCACGCTGCCAGTCCTCGTGACTCGGGGTGCTGGAGAGCGGCACGTCGGCGAACGCCTCCGCCACGTCTTCGAGCGGGATACCGAGGCGCTTCGCGACCGAGATGAGCGCGACGCGACGCAGCATGTGCCGGGGGTATCGCCGCTGGTTGCCGGCGGTCCGCTCGGAACCGATGAGGCCGAGCCGCTCGTAGTAGTGCAGCGCCGACACCGCGACGCCGGTGCGACGACTCATCTCGCCGACACTGAGCAACTCGTCCGGACTGTGCACAGTATCCCACCCTCGTTCCTCGCATCGACCTCAAGCCGCCTTCAGGTCCGACGCTCGTCTCGACGGTACACGAGCGGGTCAGGGCGGATGGGGTGCGCTCCCCACTGCGACGTGAGTGAACTTGTATACGTCGAAGCGCCTCCTGCGCCGGGTGTTCACCGTCAGCCCCATACCCTGAACGCATGCCACGACCCAGAGCGCGCGTCTACGTCGACGGCTTCAATCTCTACCGCCGATTGCTCACGGGCAGACCACACCTGAAGTGGCTGGACCTGCCGAAACTCTCCGAACGGCTCCTGCCTGGGTATGACATCGATCTGGTGCGCTACTTCACGGCGATGCTTCGGCCGGGAATGGCAATCGATCCTCAGACACCTGTGCGTCAGCAGATGTATCTGCGTGCGGTCCGGGCCGACCCTCGCGTCGAGGTCCATCTCGGGACGTTCCGCAACGACAAGCGTCACATGCCCCTCCACCCAGTGACCATCGACCCAGTGACGGGACGCCACAGGACCGTCGCCGTCCGCAAACTTGAGGAGAAGGGTTCGGACGTCAATCTGGCGTCAAGGATGATCGCCGACGCACACGCGGACACTGCCGACCTCTACGTCATGCTGTCGAACGACTCCGACCTGGCCGGGCCGATCTCGATGCTCAAGCACGAGCTCGGGTACCGGACTGGCATCATCTTTCCGATGCCGACCGCCCGCCTCTCGAAAGAACTGGTGAAGACGGCCCCTGATGTCATCGGCACCATTGAAGAATCCGACCTCAGCGCCTGTCAGTATCCCGACCAGCTCACCGATGCCGTGGGCAGATTCCATCGCCCGCCCGCTTGGTCGACCACTTAAATTCCGAAGGCCCCAACGAGTGGGGCCTTCTAACCGGTAACCGAAGTATCCGGGGGTGTGTAGATCCATCATACCTCCAGCATCCGCCTCCGGCAGAGGTTGTGGAGGGTTGCCCGGAACACGACGTTCCGTAGGCTGGAGGGGTGAAGCTCATCGCCACCGTCCGCGACCGCGCGACCATCACCACCGAAGCCTCCGCACCCGACGTCGCCGCCCTGCGTGCCGCCGTCCTCGCCTCCACCCCGCCCGGGCACGCCCTCGCCGGGCTGCACGGCGGCGGTCGAGTGAACGGCGACCTCGTCGGCACCGCGGTCTTCCGACCGACGGCAACCCGCACCATCGAGGCAGAGGGTCGCGACTACCCGAGCGCTCGCAAAGCCCTCGAGGCGCTCGTGCCGGAGGAGCAGGTCGTCCTCTCCGTCCACGCCGTGGACCAGTAGGACGCGACGGCACGAGCGCCCCGCGCGTTCAGCAGCAGCGCGAGCCGGGCGTCCGGTCCTGCTCCGCGAAGCGCTCCCGCCAGAATGTGCGCTCGTCGGGGACCGGTGCGTCGGGATGGACGCGACGCTGGTGATCCACGTAGGTGGCGTAGGCGGTGTCGCCCATCAGCGAGGTGACGAACCACCGCAGCGCGGCCCAACCCCGCCGCAAGCCGGCCATCAGTGCCCCGACCGCGCGGGTCGCTTGTCGGCGTCCACGGTCGACCACTCGCGCTCGAGCACCTTCTCCGCCTTCGTGGCGATGAGCCCCGACGGCGCGTACCGTCGCGACGGCAGCGCCGGATCCTCCGAACTCGGCCCGCCACCCGAGCGGAACGACCGCACGGTGTGGAGGATCGCGAAGGAGATGACGATGATCGCGAGGGTCACGAACAGGATCGAGAGCACCCCCTGCACGGTGGTGTTCCGCACGACCGCCTCCATCGCCGCCCGCGTCGGTGCGTTGCCGAAGCTGTCCTCGCCCGCTGCGAGCGCCTCACGGAACGCCGCGTTCTGCGCCCAGTAGCCGACGGCCGGCACCGGCGAGAAGATCTTGAACATCGACGCGGTGATCGTCACCACGGCGGTGAACACCAGCGGGACGGCGACGATCCACAGCCAGCGGAAGTTCCCGCGTTTCGCCACGATCGCCATGCACACGGCGAGCGCGATGGCGGCGAGTAGCTGGTTCGCGATGCCGAACAGCGGGAAGAGGGTGTTGATGCCGCCGAGCGGATCGGTGACGCCCATGATGAGGATCGCTCCCCACGCCGCCACCATCACCGCGGTGCAGATCCAAGCTCCGACCCGCCAGTCCGGGTCGCGGAACTTCGGGATGATGTTGCCGAAGGTGTCCTGCAGCATGAAGCGTGCCACGCGCGTCCCGGCGTCGACCGCGGTGAGGATGAACAGCGCCTCGAACATGATCGCGAAGTGGTACCAGAACGACATGAGCGACGTGCCGCCGATGAGTTGCTGCATGATGTGCGCGAGGCCGAGGGCGAGCGTCGGCGCACCGCCGGTGCGGGAGACGATCGACTCCTCCCCCACGTTCGCCGCCGTCTGCGTGAGCACGTCGGGCGTGAGGTTCACCCCGGCGAGGCCGAGCGAGTTCACGAAGGCGACCGCGCCCTCGACGGTGCCGCCAGTGGCCGCTGCGGAGGAGTTCATCGCGAAGTAGATGCCGCGGTCGATCGACAGTGCCGCGACGAGGGCCATGATCGCGACGAACGACTCCATGAGCATGCCGCCGTACCCGATGAAACGGGTCTGGCGCTCCTTCTCGATCAGCTTGGGCGTGGTGCCGGACGCGATGAGCGCGTGGAAGCCGGAGAGGGCGCCGCACGCGATCGTGACGAAGAGGAACGGGAACAGCGAGCCGCTCACGACCGGGCCGGCGTCGCCACCGGCGAACTCGCTGAACGCCGGCACCGTGATCTCCGGGCGGACGAGGACGATCGCTCCCGCGAGCATGACGATCGTGCCGATCTTCATGAACGTGGAGAGGTAGTCGCGTGGTGCGAGGAGCAGCCACACCGGCAGGATCGCGGCGACGAAGCCGTAGACGATGATCCCGACGGCGATGACCGTGCGGTCGAGGGTGAACGCCGCGGCGCCCCACTCGGTCTCGGCGACCCAGCCGCCGGCCACGATCGCGAACATGAGGAGGACGAAACCGATGATCGAGATCTCGGTGATCTTGCCCGGCCGGATGAAGCGCAGGTACACGCCCATGAAGAGTGCGATCGGGATCGTCATGGAGACGCTGAAGACACCCCACGGGCTCTCGCCGAGCGCGTTGACGACCACGAGGGCGAGGATCGCGACGATGATGACCATGATCGCGAGCGTCGCGATGATCGCCGCAGTGCCGCCGATCACGCCGAGTTCGTCGCGCGCCATCTGGCCGAGGGAGCGGCCGCCGCGGCGCATCGAGAAGAAGAGGACGAGGTAGTCCTGCACGGCACCCGCCAGGATCACGCCGATGATGATCCAGATGGTGCCGGGCAGGTAGCCCATCTGTGCCGCGAGCACCGGGCCGACGAGTGGACCGGCTCCGGCGATCGCCGCGAAGTGGTGGCCGTACAGCACCCGGCGGTCGGTGGGGACGAAGTCCTTGCCGTTGGCGAGGTACTCGGCCGGGGTGGCTCGTCGGTCGTCGGGGCGCAGCAGCTTGCGTTCGATGAGCTTCGAGTAGAAGCGGTAGGCGATGAGGTAGGTGCAGACCGCCGCGAAGACGAACCAGATCGCGTTGACCGTCTCACCCCGGACGAGGGCGAGCATCGTCCAGGCGAGACCGCCGAGCAAGGCGATGGCGACCCACAGGATCACCTTCGCCGGGGTCCATCTCGGGGCGAGGTCGGCTTCGTCGACCGCCGTGGGCGGCAGCTCCGGATCCTGGACCAGGACGGGTTCCGCCTCCCCGCCACCCGCGGGCTGCAGCGCTCCGTCCCGCTTCGATCCTGCGCGTGCTCGGTCCTGTCGTCCGGCGTCGTTGCCCATGACGATTCCTCCCTCAACGGTGGTGTTCGTGCGTCGAGGCTAACAGCGTCGCGGCGGCGGGCGCTCGCGAGGTCGGGTCAGACGCGGAAGGTGGTGCCTCGGACGACCAGGTCGGGTGCGAGCTGGACCGATGAGACGCGGGCGTGCTCACCCGAGAGGCGACCGAGCAGGAGATCGAGCGCGGCGTACCCGGACTCCTCGAACGGCTGGCGGACCGTCGTGAGGTCGAGCGCGGAAGCCAGCGGTCCGTCGTCGTAGCCGACGAGCGAGCGTCCCACGGGCAGGTGCGCGCCGGTGACGCGGAACGCCCGGTGCGCGGCGGCGGCCAGCTCGTCGTGGTTGGCGACGACGGCGGTCGTTTCCGGGTCGACCTGGAACGCCCGCTCGAGCGCGGCACCGACGGCTTCGACGAGGTCTGTCGAGGCGACGTCGGCCACGGCCTCGGAGACGGAGAGCAGGTGACCGAGGCCGCGCGCCCGCAGCATGCCGGCCGACACGTACTCCTCGGAGCGTTGCGGCTCGTGGAGGAACACCACGCGTTCGTGACCGAGCTCCGCGAGATGTCGCGCGATGAGTTCACCACCCCGTTCGTCGTCGATGAGGACGGAGGGCAGCCCGAGCCGCCGCTGCGCGCCGTCCGGGACGTCGACGAGGACGACGGGCGGGCCGGGGAGCGCCTTCGACTCCAACGCGGCCGGTGACAGCGGCACGCCCATCACCACGATGCCGTCGATCCCCGCTCGCATGGGCAGCGCGTCGAGGACGGGATTGTCGCTCCCCGCCGCCGAGGGGAGGTCGTGCACGACGATCTCGACCGAGTCCATCGCGGCGCGCTCCATGATCCCCGAGAGTCGCCGGTAGTAGGAGGCGTAACTCGAGAACGGCGCAGCGACGGCGATCCGCTGAGCACCGCTCGCGGCGGCACCACCGCGGTAACCGAGCTCCGTCGCTGCGGCGATGACCGATCGTCGCGTCGCCTCGTTCACGCGCTGCGGGTGGTTGATGGCCAGGGAGACGGTCGAGATGCTCACGCCGGCACGCTTGGCCACCGCGTAGATCGTCGCCTTCTGCGGTCGCTCGTACATGGCGCACCTCCTCCGACGATCCTAGCTCGTAAAAAGTTCTTTGATCGAAGTTCTTCGATAGCGGATACTCGAACCGGACACGGCATCGATGCCGGGATCGGAGGAACACCATGGCTCGGAGCAAGCCCACCGTCGACGCGTTCGTCACGGCGATCACCGGGCGTCTGGCAGCGCTGCAGACGCCCGAGCCGAAGGATCCCGTCGGGCGGCGAGCACACGCGGCCGCCTTCGACCGGGTGTCCTCCGAGGCGCTCGGCACCGAGACCCTCGTGGCAGCGACCGAGGACCACACCGTCCACGTGCCCGGCCACCCGGACGCACGGCTCCGCGTCTATTGGCCCGACCAGCAGCGACTCCCCGCCCTGGCCGACGGTGTGTCCGGTGGCCGGCCCGTCCTCGTGTACTTCTTCGGCGGTGGCTTCACGATCGCCGGGATCGACTGGATCGGTTGGGACGCCGGGTTCCGTCGCCGCGCCAGGGAGGCCGGTGTCATCATCGTCGCCGGCGAGTACTCCTTGGCCCCGGAGGTCCGGTACCCCGCACAGCCGGAGCAGTGCTGGTCCGTGTTCGAGTGGGCGGCCGAGCACGCGCGTTCACTCGGCGGTGACCCCGACCGACTCGCGATCGGCGGTGCATCATCGGGCGGGAACCTCGCCGCCGCCGTGACCCTCATGAACCGGGACCGCACCAAGCGGCCGATCCGGCTGCAGCTGCTCGAGGCTCCGGCGCTCGACCTGACGCGCGGACACCTCGACGCCCGCGGGATCACGCAGGTGCCGGGTGCCATCCTGCGTCGCCTCGCGCGCCAGCTCGTGCTCCAGTACCTGGGGCCGGACCGGGCGACGCAGCACGAACCGTACGCGTCGCCACTCCTCGCGACCGACCACCGGGATCTGCCACCGGCCGTCATCTACACGGCGGAGATGGACCCGCTCCGCGGAGACGGCGAGGCCTACGCCCGCGTGCTGAGCGAGGCCGGCGTGCCGGTGAGCTGCGTCCGGTACATCGGGCAGACGCACACCTCCGGCGGGCTGACCGGTCACGTCCCGGCCGCAGACCACCTGCACCGCGACGTCATCACGACCCTGCGGACGCTGCACGAGGACCCGGTGAGCTACGGCGCGCCGCTCCGCGAGCCGGCGGAGGCCTCGCGGTGACGTCCGTGGAGGAGCTGCGGCTGGATCCGGGCATCCTCGCCTGGGCTGGGCGGATCGAGCAGCACGCGGAGCAGCTGCCGGCACTCCGTTCCTCGGACCTCGCCCTCCGTCGGCAGGCGGCGCGGCGGCTCTCCGATCTCCTGGCGGAGGAGTTCACCGAACCCGCGCCACCGTCGGTCGAGATCACCACGAGCTGGATCGACGGACGGGCCGGCCGGCTCGAGCTCCGCCGGTACCGCCCGGAAGGACTCCCGTCTCCGGCGCCGACCCAACTCGCGCTGCACGGCGGCGGCTTCACGTCCGGCACCGTCCACGAGCTCCTGAACGACCGACTGCTCGCCGCCCGGGCCTTCGCCGCCGGGATCCAGGTCGTCGCGCTCGGATACCGGCTCGCACCCGAGCACCCCTATCCGGCCGCCGTCGACGACACCATCCACGCCCTGCAGGTCCTGACCTCCGAAGCAGGCCCGAGCCGTTTCGACGTCGATCCAGGCCGCCTGGGCATCGCCGGCAACTCGGCGGGTGGCGGGATCGCGGCGAGCGCCGTCCTCCACCTGCGTGACTCGGGTGACCTCCCCCTCGTCCATCAGGCGCTCGAGGTCCCCGCGGTGTCGCTGACCCCGTCGGGCGACTCCGCCACACGGTACGCGCGCGGGTTCGGGCTGGACGACGCGGAGGCACTCGTGCCGCTGTACCTCGGCGGTCCGCGGGCGGCGGACGCCTATGCCTCCCCGCTCGAGGCCGACGACCTCTCGGACCTGCCGCCCACGCTGATCCAGGTCGCCGAGCACGACCCGCTCCGCGACGCGGGTCTGGCGTACGGACGCCGACTCGTGGAGGCGGGGGTCCCGACGGTGACGTGGATCGGGCGCGGCCACGTCCATGCGTCGGGTGGTCTCACGGCCGTCATGGCGGGCGCGAGGGAGTGGCAGGCGGTCCAGGCCACTGCGCTCCGTGAGGCCTACGGGACAAACCCGCTCGTACCCGAACCGATCCAGCCGAGGAGACGATGATGTCAGCTCTCACCCCACCCACCGGTCCGTCCACGGGGCCCGCCGAGCCGGAGCCGCGCATCGGTGACGCCGTCCCCGTCGCGGCGGTCGATCCGGACGCCGTCCCCGGGTCACCGCAGGCGCGCGGTTTCCTGCCGCTGTTCGTCCTGGCCTGGTTCGGGGTCACGCTGGCGCTCGGCACCATCAGCGGGGCGTCGATCCCGAAGGCCCTCGCGTTCCTCGACGACGCGACGAAGGGGACGAACCTCTCGATCGTCGCGGCGGTCGGCGGCGTCGTCATCATGATCATCACGCCGCTGTTCGGCCGGCTGTCCGACCGTTCGCGTTCGCGCTTCGGGATGCGGCGGCCGTGGATGCTCGGCGGAGCAGTCGTGGCGCTCGGCGGGGTCGCGATCCTGGCGACGGGTGACAGCCTCGCGGTGACGATCCTGGGGTGGAGCATCGTGCAGCTCGGCTTCGGTGCGACGAACATGGCGGTGCACGCGCTGCTCGCCGATCAGATCCCGGCGCGGATCCGGGCGCGTGTCGCAGCGGCAGCCAGCGTCTCGGGCGGGCTCGCCCTGATCGTCGGCGCGCAGATCGTCGCCGCCCTCCCCAACGACGCGCGGTGGACCTGGTTCGTCGTGCCGGGCCTGATCGGCGGCGTCCTGAGCACCGCGCTCGTGTTCGGGCTCCGGGACATCGTGCGGACGGTACCTGCTCCGCCGTTGCGCGTGGCCGACATCCTGTCCACGTACTGGCTGAACCCCGTGCGCTATCGCGACTTCTTCTGGGCGTGGGCCTGCCGCCTGCTCGTGACGATGTCGATCGTCTCGGTGTCGATCTACCTGTTGTTCTTCATCATCGACCAGTTGGGCATCCCGAAGGAGCAGGCGTCGGGTGTCCAGGCGAACGCGCTCATCATCTTCACGGTCGGGAACATCGTCATGACGGTCCTGTTCGGTTGGATCTCCGACCGGACCGGGCGACGCAAGCCGATCGTGCTCTTCTCCAGCCTCCTGAGCGCGGTCGGACTCGGGGTCGCGATCATCTCCCCCGACGTCACCGTGTTCCTCGTCGGCATCTTCATCGTCGGAGCGGCGCAGGGGGCCTACGTGTCCGTCGACATCGCCCTCATGACGGAGGTGTTACCGTCGTTCGACGAGGCCGGCAAGGACCTCGGCATCGTCTCCCTCTCCTATCAGCTCCCACAGCTGCTCGTACCGATCGTCGCCGTCCCCCTGCTCGCGCTCGGTGGCGGGGAGAACTATCACGCGCTGTATGTCGCGGCGATCGTGTTCGCCGTCCTGGGCGGACTCGCCGTGCTGCCGATCAGGTCCGTGCGATGAGACCGGCACTTGCACGGTCAACGGATTGCAGGGGTTGGTTCCGGGGTGGTTTCCAGGTGAAGTCCACCCGGGGCGCAGGACCCGGAGTGACACTGGACCATACCCGACCTCTGACCACCGGATCCCCATGACCCTGCCGTTCCCAGCTTCGCCCGACGACACCCTGCAGCGGCGACCGCTCCGCGAGGCGCTCGCCGACGCCGTGCTGCAGGACTTCATCGACGACCTCCCGGTCCCCCTGCGACCGACCGACCTCGCGACCCGGCTCCTCTACCCGCGCTGGCAGGTGTACTCCGACATCCACGAGGGCAGACTCGTCGCCGAACGGGTCCGGAACAACAAACGGTTGTTGAAGATCGATGTCGAGAGGAACCGGGCGTGGATCGCTCGCGGGCTCACCACCCGTCGGGCTCGCGCCGGGTCCGCCGTGGGCGAGGCGGGGCCCGAGTCGCCCGTCTCGGTCGTCATCGTGGATCCCGAGGCCCTCGCGCAGCTGAACACCCTCACGGCGACCGGCTTGAGCGTGCGGGAGGCGGTCGAGCTTGCACTCACCGCCCTCGGCTCGCGCGAAGCGGCCACCACCGCCACGGTGCCCGACATCGACTCGCGGGGCCGACAGGTGCGGGCGGGCTGACGCTGGACGGTCCGTTTCTCAATCTGTGGCGCACGGGTCGATTCAGGGGTGGTTTTCCCGAAAACCGTATGAGCCCTCGGTGATCAAGCCTCATACTGCTCTGGACGTCTCACCTGACAAGACCCTATGAACAGACCTCTCGGATCGCCGCTCTCCGTCTCGCTCGCCGAGCCGTACGACGGCGCTTTGTACTCAGCGGCAGAGCTGCCCTCCGCGGTGGAGCGAATGGTGCAGGCTGAAGGGTGGCGGGCAGCGCTCGCCCTGGAGACAGCACACTGGGACCGATTGATCGGCACCGATCCCGAGGCGCTCCTGGCCGCACTCAAAGCGCTCCCCGGCGAGGCGTACGTCGAGATCCCGAGCCTGCTCGTCGCGACGAACTACCTCAAGCACCTGATCGGCGACACCGACCCCCGACGCTTCCACGACTTCGCGCACGACGAGCCCGGACGATCGAGCAGCGAGCGTGGTCCCTTGGACCAGCTCATCGGCTCGGCCGGGCGGACGGCCGGTCTGCGAACGAACGGCCGGCTCGCGGAGGCGCTCCACCAGGCGAAGGACGGTCGGCGGACGCTCGACGAACTCCCCGCCCAGGAGCGCGCGCTCGTGCAGACGGCGGTGCCGCACCTGCTCACGCAATGGGGGCGGGCGTTCGAGGTGAACGACGCCGGTGGCGTCCGCGAGTACGAGGAGGCATGGGAACTCGCGAACCTGACCGGGCAACCGCTGGCCGCTCGTCGGGCCGCCGCCTGCCTCGCCTGGCTCCACGCCGATCACGGCGAACTCCAGCAAGCCGACCAGTGGATCGACCGGGCACGAAGCACGACCCCGGTACCGCGCTACGACGCCCCACTCCACCTCGCCGCGGCGCTCACCGCGATCGATCGGCTCGACCGGGCGGCGATGCGTCACCACCTGGACGAGCTGCAGCAGGTGCCGATCGGCGAGTACTGGGCGGCCGAGCTGTGGGTCCGCGCCTGGGCGGCGGGTACCACGCAGGAGGCGGCCCTCGTCGACAAGCGGGTGCACGCGATGCTGCGGAGACACCCGGAACGGCTCGCGACCGGTGGCTCGTTCCAGCGCTACCTCGCGGCAGCGAGCGTGCGCCTCGCAGCGACGCGCGGGCGGCCGCTCCCACAATCACCAGCGACGCCTCCGACGACGCTCGATCGCATGGTGGTCGCTTCGACGGGCTACCTCGCCGGTGACATGCACGTCGTGCTGCGCGAAGCGGCGCCTGCTGCCGAGGACCCGGTGCCGCGCATGAGGGTCACAGGACTGCTGCTCGTCGCCGCGGCCAGATTCGCGCTCGGGCGCATCGACGGCGCCAGCGATGCGTTCACGAGCGCACACGCGATCATCGAGGACGAACGGTTCCTCAGTGCCTACGTCGTCATCGACCCTCAGCATCTCCATGGGCTGGCGGCGCTGACCGGGCTCGCCGTCCCGGAGACGGCTCAGCTCCACCCCACCACAGCGGCGTCGAGCAGCAGCGTGGTGCTCGCAACGCTCACCCGTCGTGAGCGCGAGGTCCTCGTCCTGCTCGCCTCCGGCCTCTCGTTGAAGGGCATCGCGACGGAGCTCTACATCAGCCTCAACACGGTGAAAGGCGTCACCTCCAGCCTCTACCGCAAGCTCGGGGTCAACTCCCGGCGTGAAGCCGCCGACTTCGCGCATCGCGCCGGTCTGCACTGAGCACGAGACGACCGCACCACAGCACGAAGCCCTCCCGTCGCATCCGACGGGAGGGCTTCGTGGTCAGGATCAGACGGTCGTGCGTCGGACCGTCCTGCGTCGGATGACCAAAGCCGCACCGAGCAACAGCATGCTCGCAGCACCGATCGTCACGGGCAGCACGTTCGCGCCGGTGGACGCGAGCACGGGGCCTGGCGTCATGACCGTGACCGTGGACGGGTCGGACGTGAACGGGTCGCCGCCCGGCGTGATGCCGGTGCCGAACGCGGTGTTCTTGATCGACCCGGCGTTCAGGTCGGCCTGCGTGACCTGGTAGGTGGCGGTGCAGATGATCTGCAGCCCCGGTGCGAGCGAGCCCGCGCCGCTCGGGCAGGTGATCGCCGAGAGGGTACCGGTCCCGGTGAAGGTGCCCTCGTCGACCGTGACGTCCGTCAGGGTCACGTTGCCGGTGTTGGTCACCTGGAACGAGTAGGTGATGACCTGCCCGACCGTGGTCGCCTTCGCGACGTCAGCGGTCTTCACGACCGAGAGGCCGGGAACCGGTGGCGACGGGATCGTCACCTCGGACGGCGGCGACACCGGCGGGGTGCCACCGTTCGGCGGGGTGCCGGTCGCCGTCGCCGCGTTCGTGATCGTTCCTGCATCGACATCCGCCTGCAGCACGGTGTAGGTGGCGGTGCAGGTGATCTGCACCCCGGGAGTCAGGGCTGCCGGCTCGGCCGGGCAGACGACCTCGGAGAGCTCGCCTGCACCGGAGAACTCGCCCTCCTCGACGACGACATCCGTCAGGGTGACGTTGCCGGTGTTGGTGACGAGGAAGGAGTACGTGACGACCTGACCCACGACGAAGTCGTCCTGGGCATCGGCATCAGCGGACTTCACGACCGTGATCGCCGGGGTCGGCGGGATCTCGACCGTCGTCTCCGACGGTGGCGAGACCGGCGGGGGCCCGCCGTTCGGCGGGGTGCCGGTGGCGGTGGCCGAGTTGGTGATCTCACCGGCGTCGGCGTCGGCCTGCGTCAACGTGTAGTCGGCGGTGCAGGTGACCGTCGCTGCGGGCGCGAGCGATCCGGCCGCCGGCGGGCAGACCACGTCGGACAGTTCGCCGGTACCGGAGAACTCACCCTCGATGACCGACACACCGGAGAGCGTCACATTTCCGGTGTTGGTGACGAGGAACGAGTACGTGACCGTCTCGCCCGCAGCTCCGACGGTCGCCGGCTGAGCGGACTTCACGACCGAGATCGACGGGTCGGCGGGGATCTCGACCGTGGTCTCCGACGGCGGCGACACGGGCGGGGTGCCACCGTTCGGCGGAGTGCCCGTCGCCGTCGCCGAGTTCGTGACCGAACCGGCGTCGACGTCAGCCTGCGTCACCGTGTAGCTCGCATCACACGTGACCGTCGCTTGCGGGGCAAGCGAACCGGCAGCCGGCGGGCAGACCACGTCGGAGAGTTCACCGGTACCGGAGAACTCACCCTCGACCACGGAGACGTCGGACAGCGTGACGTTACCCGTGTTGGTGACCAGGAACGAGTACGTGACGGTCTCGCCGGCGGCTCCGATCGTCGCGGGATCCGCCGACTTCACGACCGTGATGGCCGGAGCCGGGTCGTCGGCGGGGATCGTCACCTCGGACGGCGGCGACACCGGCGGGGTGCCGCGCGGCGGGGTCCCGGTGGCGGTGGCGGAGTTCGTGACCGAGCCGGCGTCCACGTCGGCCTGCGACACGGTGTAGGTGGCCGTGCAGGTGATGGACGCCTGCTTCGCGAGCGATGCGGCACCGGCCGGGCAGGTGATCGCCGAGAGTTCGCCCGAGCCGGAGAAGTCGACGTCGTCGACCTCCACATCACTGAGGGCGACGTTCCCGGTGTTCGTCACGAGGAACGAGTAGGTGACCTGCTGGCCGACCGTGAACGTCTCGCCGGAGCCGAGCGACGCCGACTTCACGACCGAGATCGCGGGAGCCTGCTCGACGAACTCGACCGGGGTGTCGGCGGGCGGGTTCAGGCCGACACTGGTGATGTTGTCCGGACCGTTGACGAACGAGCCCGCCTCAGGCGAGGTGACGTTCACCGTGACCGTGCACGACGCGAGGCCGGCCGTGAGGTTACCGGTGACGTCGATCGAGGAGCCACCGACAGGGGCGGTGACGACGCCCGACGGGCACGTCGTCGACGCGGAACCGTCGGCGATCGTGAGGCCGGCCGGAAGTGCATCGGTGAAGGACCAACCGTTCTTGGCGGCGAGTTCCTCGGTATTGGTGATCGTGAGCGTCAGGGTGGACGTCTCACCGGCGACGACCGAAGCGGGGCTGAACGACTTGTCCAGCTGCGGGGTCACGTCGAGGATGCGGATGTTGTCGAACGCCGCGTCGTTTCCGATGCCGGAACCGTTCGCGTTCCGCATCTGGATACCGAGCGCCGCGCTGTTGAACAGCACCGAACCGTCCGAGGTGTAGGTTCCGGCGTTGATGTCGCGCTGCGGCAACGAGCCGTAGGCGGGGACCGTCACGGTCGTGCCTGCGGTGCAGGCGTCGAGGAGGCCACCGACGTTCGTCGCCTCGCCGGCGGCGTTGAGGAACGCGAATTGGTACTGCGGAGCCGAAACCCCGCAGTTGACGGCTGCGGTGTCAACGCTGAAGGTCAGGAAGCGGCCGCTGGAGGAAGCGAGGGGGATGTTGCTCGTGGTCTGGAATTCGACGGCGTCGGCGCCCGGGTTGTTCTCCGTGTACGCGGCGACGACGTGGTTCGCCGCGGGGTCTGCTGCTCCGGCGTGCTCGCCGAGCGCGTAGGCGAGCTGGCCGAGCTGCGAGGTGTTGCCGGTGCTCCCGCAGTTGCCGAGCGTCGTGAAGGGTGTGTTCATGTTCCGGACCTGGCCGTTGCAGGCGGTGAGCCAGCTCGGGTCCGCCGTGTAGGTCTGGCCGGTCGCTCCGACGTAGTCCGTCAGACCGATCGGAGCGTTCCCGACGCCGTTCTCGAAGTTCTCGTCGTACACGACCGTGGAGGACTGGGGTACCCCGGGCGTTCCGGGTGCGGCCTGCGCCGCGGAACCGAGGCCGACGACCGACAGTGCGGCGAGAGCGGTGACCCCGATCACACCGAACAGGGTGCGACTCGCGGACCGCTCGGCGGCCCAGGCATGCCACCGCCTCGGGCGATGTTGCTGATGGCTGATGGACATGGGCATGCCTCCCCTTGGACACAGTCGCACCCACCCTGGGCGCAAACGAAGAACGTCACGTGATCCGGCGGTTCGGCGCGAGCGTCACGTGTCGGTTTCAGTGAACTGCCGGGGAAGGAGGCGTGGTGAGAATGGCGCCGGAATGCACCCGCGAATCCACCCCTCCCTCGGGGGTACCGTGCGGGCTGGTCGGGGCGCCCGCCGAACGAGACACTCGCCGCCGGAGCGGACGCCGTCGACGCTCAGGAGCGGTGCGAGGTCACCGCGTCAGATCGACGTGCGCATCGCGCGCTCGAACTGCGCCACGAACTGCGTGCCCGGGTCGGACCAGTCCGCGGCGGTGATGGACGCCGAGATCCGCTTCGCGTGCTCGACCGCGTCGGGCCGTTCGACGATGTCGACGAGGCGACGGGCGATGGCCGCAGGCGACAACGGGACGTACTCGATGTGCTCGCTGTCGAGGACCCCGGTCGTGTTCGGGCTGTCATTGACGACGGGCACGACGCCGGAGGACATGATCTCGAGCGGCAACAACGACATGTCGGTCAGCGAGAGGACGAGACCCGCGGCGCACCGGTTGTAGACCGCGTTGAGCTCCGAGATGTCCATCGCCGACCGGTTGACGAACGGGAACCCGGTCTCGTATCCCGACATGTCCCAGCCGACGAGGTTGATCGTGATGTCGGGGCGCAGCCGGTGGAACTCGGTCAGGGCGAGTTCGCCGATCTCCCAACCGCGTCGAGGTGTCGGCGGGCGGGCGTAGAACAGGATCTCGGTGCGGGGCGCGTCGTTCACGTGCGAGTAGTGCTGCTTGTCGACCGAGTAGTCGAAGTGGTCACAGCTCATCCCGTACTCGTCCGCGACCTTCTGCGCGAGCCACGGCCCAGCGGAGAAGCCGTGGAACCCGAACCGGTAGGTGTTCTCCGCGAGCACGTACTCACTGCTGGCCGGGTAGAACCACGGTTCGAAGTCCTGCACGAAGGAGAACCGTTTGGCCGGCCCCTCGTAGCGGAACGCGGGGTAGGCCGTCTGCCAGTCGGAGGACACGACGACGTCCGCGCCCGGCGCGATGCCGGTCGTCGGGTCGTACCGGACGAGGTCGGCCTGCAGCTCCGGGTACGCGCTGCTCGCGGCCATCATCGCCCGGATCCCGGGGATGTCGACCGCGGGCTGGGCCGACGCCTGGTACAGGTAGATCGTGAGCCGGTGCCCGGCGCGCTCGAGGAACTCCATGAACCGGAAGGCGTTCTGGTGCCCGCCCGAGGTCCGGCTCGGCGGCGAGATCAACCACGCCACCTCGTAGGGGCCCTCCGGGAACTCAGCGGCGTTGAAGTTCCGCGGCACCGTCCAGTCCGCGGCGATGGCGTCGCTCGGGTACAGGTCCGTCGGCTTGCGCCGCATCGGGTTGAACCGTCCGTCGGCGAAGTGCGCGGCGCGCCAGAGCGTCGATCGGACGCCCTCGCCGCGGATGGCTCGGAGCCCCTGCCCGATCATGCCCATATGGAGTCCTGTCCCGTCGATGCCGTCGCTGCGAGTGCCGCAGGTGCTGCTGGTGCCACGGATCCGAACGCGCGGACCGCCGTGATGACCCGGTCCACCTCGTCGTCCGTCATGGCCGGCCACAACGGGAGCCGGACGAGACGCTCGGCGAACCGGACCGCGTGCTGCGGCTCGGTGACCACTCTGCCGTAGCGCCGGCCCGCCGCGCTCGAGTGCAGCGGCACGTAGTGGAAGGCCGCTCCGACACCGTGCGCCTGGAGGTGCCGCAGGAACTCCTGCTGCACCTGCGCATCCGGCAGCAGGAGGAAGAACAGGTGCGCGGCATGCACACCACCGGGCGGGTCCATGAGCGTCGCGCCGCGATCGTGAGCCCACTCGGCGAGCTCGGCCGCATAGCGGTCCCAGATGCGGTGCCGATGCCCCTGGATGACGTCGAACTCGCGGAGCTGGGCGTCGAGGACGGCGGCGTTGAGCTCGCTCGGCAGGTAGCTCGACCCGAGGTCCGCCCAGCTGTACTTGTCGACCTGCCCGCGGAGGAACTGGGCCCGATCGGTCCCCTTCTCGCGCATGATCTCGGCGCGGAGCAGGACGGTCTCGTCGGAGATGAGCAGGGCGCCGCCCTCGCCGCAGTGCACGTTCTTCGTGTCGTGGAAGCTCTGGGCCGCCATCGCTCCGACCGTGCCGAGGCGGACACCGTCGCCGGCGACCCCGAGGCCGTGCGCGTTGTCCTCGAGCAGGTGCAGCCCGTGCTCGCCCGTGAGCTGCTGGAACGCCTGCACGTCCACGGGGACACCGCCGTAGTGCATGACCGACACCGCCCGCGTGCGTGGGCCGATGGCGTCGGCGACGTGCTGCGGGTCCAGGTTGCCCGTCACCGGGTCGCTGTCGACGAAGACCGGCGTCGCTCCGGCGAGGACGACCGCGTTCGCCGCCGACGGGAAGGTGAAGGTCGGCAGGATGACCTCGTCGCCGGGACCGACGCCGATCAGGCGGGTCATCATCTCGAGCGCGTGGGTCCCCGAGGTGGTCAGGAGCACGTGCGGCGCTCCCGAGAGGTCCCTGAGGCGCTCGGATGCCGACGCGGTGAAGGCACCGTCGCCGTGGACGTGGTCTCCGGCGAGGACGCGTTCGAGCTGTTCGAGTTCACCGGCGGCGTGGAAGGGCTTCGACAGCGGGATCCGCTGCTCCACGCGCACTCGTATCATGACTGTTCTCGCATCGTGGTTCCCCCGGACGTTCGATCGACACCCTCGATGTCGATGCTCCGAGTGGCGCGCACGTCACCGGGGCGCTTCAGTATCCGCCCGGGTCGGCGCGACGCGCATCCTGCTGCGGGCTATTCCACCCCCGCCACCTGGCGGGTTCAGCATCCCGGCCGTCGCCGCCCGGTTCCCGGGACTCGTAGGGTGAGAGTCGAGCTGAGGAGGACACCGTGATCGGAGTGGCCATCGTCGACGACGAGGCGTTGGTGCGGTCCGGATTCGAACTCATCCTGGGTGCCGTCGAGGACATCGAGGTCGTCGCCTCGGTCGACGGGATCGGCGCCGTGGAGGCGATCCGCTCGAGCCGTCCCGACGTGGTCCTCCTGGACGTCCGCATGCCCGGGCGCAACGGGCTCGACATCCTCGACGAGCTGCAGACCTGGGACGACCCGCCCGTCGTCGCGATCCTCACCACCTTCGACTCCGACGACTACATCGCCCGCGCTCTGCGCAGCGGCGCCGCGGGGTTCCTCGTGAAGGACACGGACCCGGAGCAGCTCCCCATGCTGCTCCGGTCCCTCTCCGCGGGCGGCATCGTGCTCTCGCCGCAGGTGTCCCGGACGCTCGTCGGCGGATTCGCCCGCACCGCCGACCGCGAGGCGGCGAAGCGACTGTCCGGGCTGACGGGCCGCGAACAGGATGTGCTCGCGGCGCTCCGGACGGGCGCGTCCAACACCGAGATCGGCGAGGCACTGCACCTCAGCCGCGCGACCGTGAAGGACCACGTGAGTGCCATCCTCGGCAAACTCGAGGTGACGACCCGACTCGAAGCCGCCATCATCGCCGAGCGTGCCGGGGTCCGCGGCGACGAAGCGGACCCGCGGTGAAGCGGCGCTCCCGGCTCTGGTCGGTCCTCCTCGAACTCGCCCTCATCGCGGCGGCGGCCGTCGAGAGCCTGACGACGCTCGAGTGGGCGACGCCCTGGGAGTCCGGCCTGGCGATCGCCGCTGCCGTCGGCCTCGTCTTCCGGCGACGCTGGCCGTGGCTGTCGCTCCTCCTCGCCGTGCCGGCCTTCACCCTGAACCTCGCCACCCTGGCCGGGTTGGCGTCGCTCTTCTCCGTCGCGGTGCGGGAACGGCGACGCTGGCGGCTCGTCACGACCGGCGCCGTGGTCTTCGTCCTCGCCGCAGTGCCGTGGTGGGGGTGGACGTCGCCCAACTACACGATCCTGTCCATCGTGTACGCCGCACTCTACGCGGCGGCACCGATCGCCTTCGGCCTGCTCGTCCGCACCCGCCGCGAACTGTTCGACCGCATACACGACCTCGAACAGATCCGACGCAGCGAGCGGGCGCGCATCGCCTCCGACGTCCTCGTCGAGGAGCGCACGCGCATCGCCCGGGAGATGCACGACGTCGTCTCCCACCAGGTCAGCCTGATCGCCGTCCAGGCCGGCGCGATCCAGGTGCAGACCGAGGAACCCGGGACGAAGCGGATGGCGGTGACGATCCGTTCGCTCGCGTCGCGCACGCTCGACGAGCTGCGGGACATGGTGACGCTGCTGCGCGCGGAGACCGGTCATGCGCCGCTGGCCCCGCAACCGACGGTCGACGATCTCGACCGGTTGATCGCGGACAGCGGCATCGCCGTCACCTCCGCCATCGAGTTGCCGGACGGCCTCCCCGCACCCGTGCAGCGGGCGATCTACCGGACCGTGCAGGAGGGACTGACGAACGCGCGCAAGCATGCGCCGGGGGCCGCGGTCGACGTACGCGCCGAAGCCTCCGCAGACGAGGTCACCGTGACCATCCGGAACGACCGCCCCACGCGGTCGTCGGACAGCTCGTGGTCGTCTGCGGGCCACGGGCTCGTCGGCTTGAGCGAACGCGCCGAACTCCTGAACGGCTCACTGCTCACCGAGGACACGCCGACCTCGTTCACCCTGACGTTCCGCGCACCCTCCTGAGCCGTCTGGACGGCGAGGTCAGCCGGCGGCCGGTCGCTCGTCGGTGGCGAGGACCGACATCAGGATCGAGTCGGCCCATTCGCCGTCCCAGCAGAGCGTGTGACGCTGTCGTCCTTCGACCACGAAGCCGGCCTTGACGTAGGAGCGTTCCGCCCGCGGATTGAACGAGTAGACGTCGAGGACGACCCGGTGCAGTCCCAGCACGGAGAACGCATGATCGAGCACAGCCGTCGTCGCCTCCGTCCCGAAGCCCTGTCCGGTCCGCCCGGGAGCCAACGCGATCCTGAAGTTCATCGACGCGTTGTCCTCGTCGAGCTCGTTCAGCACCACCTCACCGAGGTACTCGCCCGAATCGATCGCGGTCACGGCCCAGTCCGCTCGATCGTCCTGACCACCGACGGTCGCGAGGTGTCGCTCGATCGCCTGGCGCGGGATCGGGCCATGGGTACCGGTGAGGCGCAGGGTCTCCGGGTCGGCGAGTCCGCGGAGCGTCGGTTCCAAGTGGGCGGGGCCGAGCGGCACCAGGCGGAGTCTCGGCGTCAGGATGGTGTCGAGTTCCGCGAGCTTCGACGTGTCGACGGTCGGGACGGTCACGCTGCCCCCTCCCCGGCGATCTCGTCGCCGAAGAGCGGTGTCTGGAAGCGACGTTCGAACCGCACGATGGTGCCGGTGCCCCGCACGAGCTCGTAGGCCTCGATGCACTCCGGGTCCGTCGCCGCGGCGATGCGGTACTGCTCGTACGCGGCGAGCGAGGGGAAGCTGAACAGCGCGAACGCCTCGTCGTTGTCGCTTTCCGCTGGGAGGAAGTAGCCGTGGTGGTCGCCACCGAGCCGGTTCACGAGGCGGATCCAGCGCCGCCCGTACTCGGTGAAGGTGTCGAGCTGCTCGGGGTCGATCTGGTAGCGGAGGTGGATGGTGATCATGGGTCCAGTCTGGCCGTCCGCGCGACGAGCGCCGTCATAGGGGGCCGTCGGCGTCACCGGACACCTACGCTGGAAACCCGTCCCCACACCCCGGAAGGTGGTCGAGATGTCCTCGGAATACGACGACGCCGCCGCGAACGGGCTCGCCCGCGCCCTCCGCGTGCCGGCCTCTTCAGACCGGCTCCAGGCTGCGCTCGCCGCGGGCACCACCCCGAAGACCGCCTACATCGAGGTGCTCGTCGACCGCTGCGCCGTCGAGCCCGACTTCTTCGTGCGCGACATGCTCACCTGGGCACTCGTGCGGCACGACCCCGAGGTGACCGTCCCTCGCCTGATGGAGGAACTCGGGTCGGTCTTCCCGCAGGCACGCAGCCAGGCGCTGCACACCCTCTCGAAGACCGGAGACCCACTCACCTGGTCCGCCATCACCCTCGCACTGCTGGAGGACGAGGAGGATCAGGTCGCCCGAGCCGCCTGGCGCACCGCCGCAGGGGTCGTCCCGGAGCGGGAGGCGTCGGCGCTCGCCGAGCTGCTGGCGAGGCAGTTCGGCCGGGGCGACCGCGAGGTGCAGCTCAGCCTCACGCGCGCGTTCGCCACGATCGGCGAGCCCTCGATCGAACCCGTCGAACAGACAGCCGCATCCGAGGCGGTCGAGCGCGAGGCCCGCGCGCACGCTCGCGCGACCGCCCGGATCCTCCACGACCCCGAACTGGACTTCGACGAGGCGATGCAGGAGGCCCAGCACGCGCTGCGCCAGGGTGACTGAGCCATCACCCCGGTCATTGAGCCATCACCCCGGTCATGAGCCATCACCCCGGTCCTTGAGCCTGTCGAAATGCCCTTCGACAAGCTCAGGGACCGGAGAGGTCCGTGCCGCCGACCGCCTCAGCTGAGCCGGGCCGTGCGGAGCGTCGCCGTCGCGCTGTGCGCCGCCATCCCCTCCGAATCGGAGATGACCTGCACCGCGTCGGCGAGCTCGGGTGTCGCCGCCTCGGCGATCCGCTGGTAGGTGAGCGGCTTCAGGAACCGCGACACCGAGAGCCCGGCACTGTGCTTGGCGCCGCCCGCGGTCGGGAGCACGTGGTTCGTGCCGGCCATGCCTTTGTCCGAGTAGGCGACGGTGCTCCACGCACCGAGGAAGATCGACCCGTAGTTGAGCAACCGCTCGTGGTACCAGGCGTCGTCCGTCGTGATGACCTCGAGGTGCTCCGGGGCGAGGTCGTCCATGAGCACCGCGGCGGTCTCGCGGTCGTCGGCCACGGTCACGGAGCCGTAGTCGCGCCAGGCCGGCCCGCAGATCGACTCGGTCGAGAGCGTCGGGAGTTGGCGTTCGACCTCGGCGATGACCGCGCGGCCGAGGTCCTCCGACGTCGTCACGAGGGCGGCCGGCGAGTTCGGACCGTGCTCGGCCTGCCCGAGCAGGTCGGCGGCCACCAGGATCGGGTCCGCGGTCTCGTCCGCGAGGACGGCCACCTCGGACGGACCGGCGAGGAGGTCGATCGCGACCGTGCCGAACAACTGCCGCTTGGCCTCGGCGACGAAGGCGTTGCCCGCACCCACGAGCATGTCGATCGGCAGCTCGCCGAGCAGACCGTAGGCCATCGCGGCGAGCGCCTGCACACCGCCGAGGACGAAGACCCGGTCGACACCGGACACGTGCGCGGCGTAGACGACGGCGTCGTTCGCGCCGCCGTCGGGCTGCGGTGGCGTGCAGGCGATGACCGTCGGCACCCCGGCCTGCTTGGCGACGCCGACCGTCATGAACGCGCTGGCGGTGAGTGGGAAGCGGCCGGCCGGGAGGTAGGCGCCGACGCGGGAGACGGGCACGTACTTCACGCCCGTGACGAGTCCGGGGACGAGCTCGGTCTCGAAGTCCTGCAGGTGCGCGCGCTGCTCCTGGGCGAAGGCGCGGGTGCGCTCGCCACCGAGGTCGATGGCGGCGCGGAGGTCGGCGGGGAGCCGGTCGCCGCTGGTCGCGATCTGCTCGCGCGTCAGCTCGACGTCGCCGCCCTCGTACCGGTCGAGACGCTTGGCAGCGTCGAGGACGGCGTCCATGCCGCGACGCTCGATGTCGAGCAGCATGGCGGAGACGGTCTCGATGACGGCCGGATCGCGCTGCGCCGGTGGAGCGTCGACGAGCGGGGTCTTGAGGTGACGGAAGGAGCCGTCGAGGGACTGGAGCACGGGAGGACTGAAACGCATGCTGCGAGCGTACGAACGCGGTGCGCGGGCGACAACGGGGGACGTGCCTGCGTGAGCCATCGGGTCATCCGATACGCCGGTTCGCGGTCGACGCTCAGCGTCTCGGGGTGGTCGCGATCACCTGGTCGGGTTCCGCCGCCGCGAGCAGGGTGTGCTCGGCGAGCTCGGCGATCCGCGCGGTGGCCGGCGACAGGTAGGCGCCCTCGCGCTGGACGAGCGCGATCGTGTCGTAGAGCGGTTCGGCGAAGGGGGTGAGCGTCAGCTGCTCCGGGAACCCGCCGGTGCGGGCGACCGTGCCGGACACGATCGTGTCCGCGGCCCCGGTCGCGGCGAGGCTCAGGGCGGTCTCCACGTGCTCGACCTCGACGGCCGGTTCGATCGACCGTCCCTGCAGGCGAGCGCGCTCCAGCAATTGCAGCCGAGTGGGATCCCGCCACCCGGCGTAGGCGTCGTAGAGCACGAGCTTGGCGTCCGCGAACTCGTCGATCCCGACCGGGCCCGCGGCGGGATCCCTGGTGGTGGAGGCGTAGAAGACCTCGTCGCGGAAGAGGGGCCGGATGGCGAGGCCCGCGACGGGCACCGGGAGGACGACGAGCCCGGCCTCGATCTCACCGCTCGCCACGGAGTCCGCGACGAGCGCGGAGTTCAGCCCCACGAGTCGCACGCGCACGTTGGGGTACCGCTGGTGGAAGCGCTGCACGAGGTCGGACAGCTCGTAGTAGGCGGCGTTGCGCAGGACGCCGAAGGTGCACACGCCGCCGTCGAGGGAGGTGATCGCCGAGAGCGCGTCGAGTCCGCCGTCGATCGCGGCGACTGCGCGTCTGGCGTGCTCGCGCAGCTCCTCGGCGGCCGCCGTCGGGACGAGCCGACGCGCACCACGGGCGAACAACTGCAGGCCGATCTCGCGTTCGAGGCGGCTGACGAGCTCGGACACGGAGGCCTGGCTGCTGTCGAGCTCGGCGGCCGCGGCGGTGAAGGAACCGCTCTCGTAGGCGGCGAGGAAAGCGCGGAGTTGCGCGAGGGTCATGGGGTCAGCCTAGCGAGGAGCCTTTTCCCGTCACGGCGCCGTACAGCTCAGGCCGCCGGTCGGCGAGCACGTCGTTGCGTGGTCCGATTCTGGTCGCGCCCCGGTCGATCCGGACGGTCGCGTCCACCCGTCCCAGCGCGTCCTTCCCACCGACCGGCCACCCATCGGCCGGGATGATCGTGGTGCCCTCGGTCCAGGGGTTGCCGGCCTCGGTGCCGGAGCGGTCGCAGCACACGACCGGGATCGCGGACGCGCGCGCCGCCGCCATCGCCTGGACGACCTCGGGCGCTCGCTCGCCGTCGGGCCGCTCGACCAGGGGCCAGTTCGTCGGCACGACGAGGAGGTCCGCGCCTCTGAGCGCCAGACCCCGCGGCACCTCGGGGAACTCGAGGTCGTAGCAGACGAGGATGCCGAGCCGGCCGAGCGGCGTCTCGACCACCGGCTGGGTCTCGCGACCCGCCACGAAGACGGACTGCTCCTCGTCCCACAGGTGCACCTTCCGGTAGACCCCGAGCACCCCCGAGGCGCCGAGGACCAGGGCGCTGTTGCGGATCTCCTCGCCGTCCAGCTCGCAGAACCCGACGACCACCACGGTGTCCTCGGGGAGCAGCGACGCCCAGTCACTGAACACCGGCGCGTCGCTCGGGAGCGCGACCGCGCGGGCCGCCTCCGGGCTGCCCAGGTAGTAGCCGCTCGTCGCGAGCTCGGGCAGCACGAGGAGCTGCACCCCGTCGGCGACGGCGTCTCGGACGGCCGCCTCGATCGTGCGCAGGTTGCCGTCGAGGTCGCCGAGGACGGGGGCGAGTTCCTGGGCGCGGACCCGGATGCTGTGCGCGTCGGGGTCGGCGTGGTCGGTGGCCCCAGTGGGATCGGTGCTGGTCATCCAGCGATCATACGAAGCCCTCGCGGACGGGACCATCGTGTTCTCCGATGGCTGGGATCGGGGCATGGCCGATTGTGCCGGTCCGTGGCCTGCGGATACCGTCGTCGGCACGAGCGAGTCCCCGACCCGAGGCAGACCCCCGCTGCCCGTCGCACTCCTCCACCGCCCGAGCCCTGGAGGCCAGCCATGGCGACACCCGCCGCCCCCACTCCCCCGTCCGGTTCCGCCGCCGGAGCGGGTGACGCCCAGCCGTCCCTCGTCGAATCCCGCTCCATCGACTGGGTCCCGCTCAATGAGCGTCACGGTCGCCCGCGCTCGCTGTTCTCGCTCTGGTTCATGTCGAACGCGCAGGTCACGACCCTGGCGACCGGCATGCTCGGTGCGGCGCTCGGCGCGAACCTCGCGACGTCCCTCCTCGCGATCGTCCTCGGCGTCGCCGTCGGCACCGTGTTCACGGCCTTCCACTCCGCACAGGGGCCGCAGCTGGGACTCCCGCAGATGATCCAGTCGCGTGCGCAGTTCGGCTACCGCGGCGTCGTCCTCATCTGCGCGATCGTCGTCTTCAGCCTCGTCGGCTTCAACATGTTCAACCAGATGCTCGGCGCGGACGTCCTCACCATGACGACCGGAGTCGACGCCGGTGCGGGCTGGTATGTGCTCATCAGCGGCGTCGCCGTCCTCCTCGCGATCTTCGGGTACTCCTGGATCCACCGGACGCAGTCGTGGCTCACCGCGCTGTTCCTCATCACCTTCGGGCTGTTCACGGTCGTCGTCCCCTTCGTCGTGCCGCTGCCGGCCGACGCGCTGTCGCTCGCGAACTTCAGCTGGGTCGCGTTCCTCGTGCAGTTCGGCGGCGCCGCAGCGTACGCGCTCGGTTGGGCACCCTACGTCTCCGACTACTCGCGCTACCTCCCGCCGCAGACGAACCCCGGGCGGGCCTTGTTCTACACCTACGGCGGCGTGTTCGTCGGCGCGGTCTGGCTGATGGGGCTCGGAGCGTTCGTCGCCAGCGCGTTCCAGGGCGCCGACCCGCTCGAAGGCGTCCGAGACGCCGCCGACGCGATCCTGCCGGGTTCCGGGACCTGGCTGCTCGTGGCCGCGCTGCCCGGGCTGATCAGCGTCATCACGGTCAACATCTACGCGGCGTCGATCGAGACCATCACGATCATCGACTCCATCCGACCGGTCCGGCCGACACGCACCCTGCGGGTCGTCACCTGTCTCGCGATCGCCACGGCCGCCGTCATCGGCTCCTTGCTGAGCACCGGCGAGTTTTTCGCGAACTTCAGCAGCTTCCTCGTCGTCCTGCTCTACGTCCTCGTGCCGTGGACGTCGATCAACCTCGTCGACTACTACCTCGTCCGGAAGGGGCACTACGTCGTCCGCGACATCTTCACCCCGAACGGCGTCTACGGCGCCTGGGGCTGGCGTGGCCTCCTCGCCTACGCGATCGGCATCGTCGCGATGATCCCGTTCGTCGTGACGGTGTGGTTCACCGGTCCGATCGCGCAGCTGCTCGGCGGGGCGGACCTGGCCCTGTTCATCGGTCTCGCCGCCTCCGCGATCGCCTATGTGCTCCTCTCCCGGTCGCTCGACCTCGGGCGCGAGCGTGCGGCGGCCGAGCGCGACGTCACCGAGACCGGTCACCAGGCGGTCGCCTTCAGCTCTCGGCGTCGCTGAACACCCGGCGACGCTGAGCTCCCGGCGTCGCCGAGCGACGGCTGGCGTCCGGGCGCGCGACGCCACGGGATTACACTCGACGACGTGACGGAACCGGACGGCGTGGGCGAACCCGACAGCCGCATCCCGGATCCCGCGCCCCGGCACACGCCACTGTGGACCCTCCTCTCCGCCTGGCTCCTGCGGGTCGAGCGATGGTTGCAGTCTCGTGGCGGCTCCCGCCTCCGCGGCGGGCTGTGGCAGCTCTGGGGGCTCGTCGCCGTCGGCGGGATCCTCCTCCTCGTCGGCCCGGTCATCAACCCGCCCCTCACTCTCGACGACCTCACCGACGAGGCATCCGACGTCACCGACACCTGGATCGCCCGCTCCTTCAGCGCCGACTACCGCGTGACGACAGACGAGGACGGCCGACTCGTCACCGACGTCGAGGAGCGCATCGACGCGTTCTTCCCGAAGGACCTCGACGACCGCACGATCGAACGCGTGCTCGCGACCGAGTACCAGGGGCACGCCCTCGACCCGTCAGCGATCACGGTGACGTTGGACGGCGTGAAGCAGGACGTGACCCGGGAGCGGGCAGCGGTCTTCCTCCGGCTCGTCGTCGACCCCGGTGAGCAGCTCACGGGCGACCACGAGCTCGTCATCCGGTACCAGCTCTCCGATCTCGCCTACGTCGCTCCGGACCCCGCCACCGGGCAGCCCGTCGACCTGCTCCGGTGGGACGTGTTCGGCCCCGACCTGCAGCAGGCCGTGGCGAAACTCGACGTGCGGGTGACCATCCCACAGGAGCTCGACGACCGTCTCGTCCGGCAACCGCGCGGCTCCCTCGCCTGGACCCTCGTGGGTGCCGGGCAGTGGCTGACCCCGGAGCCGGACGCCCCACCCGGCGAGGTGGCCTACGCGTTCACGAGCGACGACGCGGCCCCACCGCACGCGCAGGCGCGGTTCACCATGCCGTTCGAGGCCGGCTCGATCACGATGCCCCCGCAGTCCTGGATCTTCTGGGTGCAGACCTTCGGACCCGTCCTGCCGATGCTCGTCCTCGCTGCGACGCTCCTGCTGTCGTTCGCGGCCCGTGCGGTCGCGTGGGGTGACGCGCGTGGACGTCCGTGGTACCTCGCCCAGTCGGAACCGCCGGAGGGCATCTCTCCGCGCATCGCCGCGCACCTCCTCCGGTCGCCCGCGACGATGGAGCTCGCCGAAAAACTCAAGGACGCCGCGGTGAGCGGCACGAAGCAGCCGGCCAAACGACAGGCGCGCCTCATCGCGGCGGCCGGTGCCGCCAAGCGGGCCGGCCGCTTGGGCGACCGACCCCGTGCCCTGCGTCGGTACCTCACCGGGCCGGAACGCGCCGGGCAGATCCAGGCGGGTCTCCGCCGGGTGCCGAAGGGCTTCGTGCGTGACTGGTTCATCGCCGCACCGATCGCGCTGACCCTCCTCCAGTGGGGCATCGTCCGGCAGCTCTCCCATCAGACGGTGCTCGCGGTGGTGTGGTGGCCGCTCGCCTTCGTCGCCCTCTCCACCGTCTTCGCCGTCATCGTCCTCGCGATCGCCCTGACCGCCCGGCCGCTGACCCGCAGGGGTGCGCTCGTGAAGCAGCACCTCCTCGGCATTCGTGTCTACGCCGAGCGGACGCAGCTGCTCGATCGCGCGACCCTGCGCGACCGCCTCCTGCCCTACGCCGTGCTCGGCGCTCCGCCTCGGGTGACGGGCAGACGGGTCGCCGCGCTGATCGCCCCGGAGATCACGATGCCGGCGGCCGCGGCCGATCGCGCCTCGCGCGCCGACGGGTCGAGAGCGGGCTTCCTGACCGGACCGCGCATCGCCGTCCGGGTGCTCGCCGTGCTGCTCGTCGTCGGCGCGATCGTCGCCGTGAACGTCCTCCCGGCGCCGTCGCTGGAGTCCGAGACACCCCGTTCCTACACGGGCGACATCCCCGGATCGACCCTCACGACGATCGCGACAGCCGACCTCGACGCGGAGCTCACGCGGACCGACGGTGACGGTGCGCGACTACGCGTCACCGAACGTCTCGGTGTGGACTTCTCCGACGAGGGCTCGGTGCCCGCACAGGTGGTGCGCGAATGGCCGGCCACGGTCGACGGCCAGGACCTGGGTCTCACGGTCGACCGGGTGACGGTCGACGGCGATGATGCGCCCTTCACGACGGAACGCGTGGAGGGTCGGCTGCTGCTCCGCACGACCTTCGCCGACGTGCGCACCGGCCTGCACGACGTCGTGATCCAGACGACCGCCACGAGGCCGGCCGTCTCCGCGACCGTCGATGGACGGGACGTCGACCGGGTCAGCTGGGTCGGGTTCCTCGACGGCTGGACGAGCGGTGTCGCCTGGGACGAGGACGTCGCGCAGGGGCCGTTCCGGCTCAGCTTCACCGCCGACGACGAGCTCCTCGACGACGCCGTCGAGGCTGGGTGGACCCCCACCGAGGCCGGGACTTGGCGACCGGCGGCGTCCGAGGGTGGTTCCGGCCGCGAGACGGCGACCATCGAGCTCACGCCTGACGACGACGGCGGATGGCCGCTCGACGTCCGTGGCGACGACCTCGGCGTGGTCCTCGACCTCCCGGCCGGGACGGTCGCCGGTACCGACGCCGATGCCGCGGCCTGGGCCCGGACGGCGGCGCTGGCACCGGGGTTCCTCACGGTGGTCCTCGCCGGGCTTGCCATCCTCGGTTCCGTGATCGGCGCCCTCGGGTCGGCCCGGCGCCGGGCCCCGAAGCCGGGTCTGCTCCGCGACGCGGTGCGCTGGCTGACCCCGTCGGCCCTCGCCGCCGCGGTGATCCTGGGCATCTGGACCCTGAACGGCGTCGCGGGCGACGACCCGTTCGGTGACCTCGTCCTCGGAGGGCTGATCGCCGGCGTCGTGGCGGTCATCGCCTGGTACGGCGTCGTCATGTGGGCCAGACCCCGCGCCTGACCGCCGGCCGCCGTCAGGACAGCTTCTCGAGCTGCTCCTGGTACTCCGCACGGACCTTGTCGTTCGTCGACTTCTTCCACGAGGCGATGCCCGACTTCACGGCGTCGAAACCGGTCCGGCCGAGGACGTACTCGTTCATCGTCGACGACAGGGCGTTCGTCGACGAGGACGTCTTGCCCGCGGTCTCCGAGTACAGCCCGGTGATCGGGCTCTTCTGGAGCATCGGGGAGGCCTGCTCCTGCCAGGCGTGCGAGCGACGCAGCCGTTCCTCCATCGGCACCGCGCTCGCGAGGATCTGTGGTGCGGCGGCGAGCCGGTTCAGCGAGGTGGGGCCGATCTGTGCGGATCCCGCCTCGGTCAGGACGACGCGACCGTCCGCTTCACGTGTGTGGTGCTCGCCGGCCCGGCCGTACTGGAGGAAGAACCCCTCGGTGCTGCCGTAGGGCGCCGCGAGGTGGTTGAGCAGCGTCAGCAGTTCCTTCACGCGAGCGTCGTCCGCCTGCTTGATGGCGGTGAAGGAGAACATCGACGAGCCCTGGTAGACGATGCCGTCGCCGCCGTCCGCCGCGAACGGGAGGATCGCGTCGTAGACCACGCCCTCGGGGGCACTGGGGTCGATGATCGCCGAGATGCCGTCCTGGTGCATGAGCACCGTGCCGTTGGCCATGTAGGTCTTCGCCTGGGAGCCGGAGATGCTCGGGGTGTCCGGGTGGTAGTACCCGGCATCCTTCAACTCCTTGATGTACGACAGCGTCTCGAGCCAGCGGTCCGACTCCCACTTGTGGACGAGCTTCGAGCCCTGCAGCTCCCAACCGTTCGGCACCCCGAACATCGCGCCCATGAAGTCGTACGCCCAGTCGACGCTGTCGCCGTTGCTCTGCCCGCTGATGGCGTACCGGTTGCGCTTGGCGTCGGTGACCGCCTTGCAGAGCTCGGTGAACTCGTCCTTCGTCTTCGGAGCGGGTTCCGCTCCCGTGAGGTCCTTGATGACGTCCGGTCGGGAGATGAGCATGTTGCCGAACGGCGGGCGGTTCACCGGGACGCCGTAGATCCGACCGTTGATCCGGCAGCCCTCCCAGGACGGGGTGGGCAGGTTCGCGAGGTTGGGGTACGCCTTCACCTTGTCGCCCGAGAGGTGGTCGGACAGGTCCGCGAACTGGGCCTTCAGCAGCTGCGGGTAGGACGGCGGCAGCTGGAACGCGAGGAACTCGACGAGGTCCGGCACACTGCCGCCGGCCATGACCGTCGCGAACTTGGGCGCGAACGAGTCGGCCGGGACCACCTGCAGGTCGAGCTTGCAGCCGAGTTCCTGCTCGGCCGCCTGGAGGTAGCTGTTCGACGCGGGTGCCGGCGGGCTGTACGAGATGACGAACCCGGACACCGTGCCGCTCACGGCGGCCTTCCCGGACACCGAGGTGAAGAGCTCGGCCTCCTTCGGTGCCGAGAGGTAGACGGGCTGGACCGTGGCCGAGCCGGCGAGGTCCGGGGTCGGTCCCTTCGTGATCGGCACGTACGTGGGCAGCGGGACGAGGGCTCCGGAACCCGCGGCACCGGACGTCGCGCCGCCTGGCGTGCAGCCGGCGAGCGCGGAACCGAGGCCGAGGACGGCGAGGCCGACGCCGGCCGCGGTGAGGAAGGTGCGGCGTGACAGGCCGGAGGTGGTGTCGTTCATCGTGGTCTCCTTCGAGGTGGGGCTGGCGCCAGGGGCGCGGGTGAGGTCCCGGCGACGGTGCCGGGTGGAGGTGTGCGGACCGGTCAGCCCTTGACGGCGCCGGTCAGCACACCCTTCGTGAGGTGGCGTTGCACGAGTGGGTAGGCGATGAGGATCGGGACGATGGCGATGAGCACGACGGCCATCTGCAGGGACTCGGCCGGCGGCAGCACCGAGGCGTCCGAAGCTCCACCGACGAGCGAGGACCCTTGCAGCACGTAGGTGCGCAGGACGAGCTGGAGCGTCCACTTGGAGGTGTCGTTGATGTACAGCAGCGCGTTGAAGAACGCGTTCCAGTACCCGACCGCGTAGAAGAGGGCGACGACGGCGATCACCGCGCGGGACAGCGGCAGGACGATCGTGCCGAGGATGCGGAACTCCCCGGCGCCGTCGATCTTCGCGCTGTCGATGAGCTCCTGCGGGATGCCCATCATGAAGCCGCGGACGACCACCATGTTGAACACGCTGAACGCACCGGGCAGGATGAGCGCCCAGACGTTGTCGAGCAGGCCGAGCTGCTTCACCATCAGGTACAGCGGGATGAGTCCCGGGGTGAAGAGGAACGTGGCGAGCACGATCATCAGCACGGGGCGCTGGAAGAACGAACGCCGGCTGAGGGCCCACGCTGCCGACACGGTGCAGACGAGGCTGATGAGCGTGCCGACGACGGTCACGAACAGCGTCACCAGGATCGCGCGGGTGACCACGCCCCCGGCGAGGATCTGCTGGTACGCGTCGAGCGTGAAGGACTTTGGCCACACGACGTAGCCACCGGCGGCCGTGACGTCCTCGGCGGTCGACACACTCGTGGAGACCACGATGAGGAACGGGAACAGGATGACGGCGAGGATCATGACGATCGCGAGCGCCTTGAGCGCGAGGACGACGGGCTTCGGTTTCCCCGCCCAGACCGGTCGGACGATGGTGCTCATGATTTGGAATACACTCCCTGCTCGCCGAGCATGTGCGCCGCCTTGTTGGCGACGAGGATGAGGACGAGACCGACGAGACCCTTGATGAGGCCGGCGGCGATGCCGGTACTCCAGTTCCCGTCGATGACGCCGTGGTAGTAGACGTAGGTGTCGAGCACTTCGGCGGCTCCGGGGCCGACGGCGTTGCGTTGCAGGATGATCTGCTCGAAGCCGACGGACAGCGCCTCGCCGAGCCGCAGGATGAGCAGCAGCACGATGATGGGCCGGATCCCAGGCAGGGTGATGTGCCAGAACCGGCTCCAGGCGCCCGCTCCGTCGATGGCGGCGGCCTCGTAGAGCGAGTCGTCGATGGCCGCGAGCGCCGCGAGGAAGATGATGGTGCCCCAGCCCGCGTCCTTCCAGATCACCTGCGAGGACAGCAGGAGCTTGAAGGTGGCCGGGTCGGACATGACGGAGACGGTCCCGAGGTCGAGCTGCCGCAGCCAGGTGTTGAGCACCCCTCCCGATCCGAGACTCTGCTGGAAGAAGCCGACGACGATGACCCAGGACAGGAAGTGCGGCAGGTAGAGCACCGACTGCACGATGGAGCGGAGCCAGGGCCAGGTCAGCGAGTGGATGAAGATGGCCAGCGCGATGGGGACCGGGAAGAAGAGGACCAGCTGGATGAACGTGATCTGGAGGGTGTTGGAGACCGCGTTCCAGAAAGCCGGATCGCCGAAGAGCGCCGAGAAGTTGGCGAAGCCCACCCACGGGCTGTCCGGGATCGGGATGTACGGCTGGTAGTCCATGAACGCGATGACGTTCCCGAGCAGCGGGATGTAGACGAACAGCAGCAGCAGCACGACCGCCGGCGTCACCATGATGAGCAGTGGCGAGTCGCGACGGAACTGCATCCCGAACGGCACCTTGCGCTTCGTCGGCCGGCCGCCGGACCCTGCGGGTGCGATCGGTGGTCGGATGGTCTCCGGCCGATCGGTCGTCGTCGCGCTCACAGCAGCTCCCTTGCTCGCAGCGGAGGCCCCGTCGGGTGCTTCCGCGTCGTTCTCTCGAACGTTGGCAATCTTTCGCGGGGCCGTTGAGTAAAGTCAAGATCATCTAATCATCCGAACAGATATCGAACATCGGAGTCGATCATGGAGCTCTCGCAACGTCACGACCGCATCCTCGCCGAACTGCGGATCCACGGCAGTCTCTCCGCGGCCGACTTCGCCGAGCGCATGGGCATCTCCGCGATGACCGTCCGGCGGGACCTGCGCGAGCTCGGGGAGCAGGGCCGCCTCCGTCGGGTGCACGGCGGGGCCGTCTCGATCGACACGCAGCCGACCACGGGCATCCCGCACCGGCCGGGCGCCCGCCCCACGCCGGCCCCCGGTGCGGCCGACACCCTGTTCACCTTCGGATTCGTCGTGCCCGATCCGAGCTACTACTTCCCGACGATCGTGGCCGGCGCCGTGGAGCGGGCGCAGTCGCTCGGCGGTCGGATCGTCCTCGGTGTCTCGCGCTATGACCCCGCCCGCGAGCGCGACCAGATCGAGCGACTGCTGGCCGGCGGGGTGGACGGCCTCCTCGTGACCACCTCGGTCCTCGACGCCTTCGCGACGCTCGAGCTCCTCGAGCGCGCACCGGTCCCCGTCGTCCTCGTGGAGCGCTCGGTCGCGGAGTCCCCGGTGGGCGACGGACTCGAGTTCGTGCGCACCGACCATGCCGCCGGCGCCGCCATCGCGCTCCGACACCTCGCCGCCCTCGGTCACGAGCGGGTCGGGATGGCGGCCTTCGACACCCCGACGACGCCGTCGTTGCGGCTCGGCTACGAGCGCGCCCGGCGCCAGCTCGGCCTGCGCGAGGACGCCAGCACGGCGATCATCGACGACCGGCACGGCGTCGGCGAGCAGACGAGGCGGTACCTCGAGGCATGCGTGGCGTCCGGCACGACCGCGGTGTTCATGCACTCGGACCACTACGCCGTCGAGTTCGCGGACGCGGCGCTCGACTTCGGGCTCTCGATCCCGGACGACCTGTCGATCGTGGCGTACGACGACGAGGTGGCCGGGCTCGCCCGGGTGCCGCTCACCGCGGTCGCGCCGCCCAAACGCGACATCGGCCGGTTCGCGGCGACGATGTGCTTCGAGCGCATCTCGGCCGCGGCCCAGCAGGGCTTCTCCGCCCGCCACATGAGCCTGCGGCCGAGTCTGAGCCTCCGCGAGTCGACCGCACCACCGCGATAGCCCCACGCTGTTCGATTCCTGTTCGTTTGAACGGGCGTGCTTGACACGATCGGGCGGCTCCGATTGGGATTGAGCCTGCTGCCGAGACGAACCAGGAGGCGACGATGCCGCAGAGCGAGAGCGCCCCGACGGGCACGATCGGCTTCCTCATGCCGGACGGCACCTTCGACCGGGTGTTCTCCGAGCCGGACCTCACCCGCCTGCGGTCGGAGCCGTACGCCAGACTGCCGTCGGACCGCCCGCTCCGGCTCGAGCGCGCGGAGGACCGCGC
The DNA here is from genome assembly GCF_003856975.1 of Plantibacter sp. PA-3-X8. Lineage (NCBI taxonomy): Bacteria > Bacillati > Actinomycetota > Actinomycetes > Micrococcales > Microbacteriaceae > Plantibacter > Plantibacter sp. PA-3-X8. Next base: position 1,206,265 of record NZ_CP033107.1, on the reverse strand, counting down.
CCGGCTGGCCGCGGTCGAGGTGCTCGTGACGGGCTGGGGCTCCCCCGTGCTCGACGAGACGCTCCTGCGATCCCTGCCGTCACTGCGGGCCGTGGCGCATTCGGCCGGCAGCGTGCGCGGCATCGTCACCGACGCCCTCCTCGAACGCCGGGTCGCCCTCACCTCCAGTGCGACGGCCAACGCGGTCCCGGTCGCCGAGTTCACGATGGCGATGGTGATCCTCGCCGCGAAGCGCACGTTCTGGGCCGCCGAGACACTGCGGGCCTCTCGAGCCCCCGTCGATGCGGAGCGCGCGTGGCCGACGGTCGGCAGCCACGGGATCACGGTGGGCGTCGTCGGCGCCTCCCGGATCGGCCGACTCGTCGTCGAGCGCCTCGCCTCCCTGGACGTGCGGGTCGTCGTCGCCGATCCGACCCTCGACCACGAGGAACAGGCGGCGCTCGGGGTGCCCTGCGTCACGCTCGACGAGCTGGCCGCGCACAGCGACATCGTCACGCTCCACGCCCCGGCACTCCCCTCCACCAGACACCTCGTCGACCGGTCCCTCCTCCAGCTGATGCGGCCCGGGACCACGGTCATCAACACCGCCCGAGGCGACCTCATCGACCACGACGCGCTCGCCGACCGGCTCGACCGCGGCGACCTGGTCGCGATCCTCGACGTCACCTCGCCGGAGATCCTGCCGCCCTCCTCCCGGCTGTGGTCGACCCCCAACACGGTCATCACGCCGCACATCGCCGGCTCGGCCGGGAACGAGCTCGCACGTCTCGCAGCCAACACGGTCGACGAGGCCCTGCACTTCGTCCGGTTCGGCACCTTCCATCGACCGATCACCCTCGCCGCCCTCGCGCTGCAGGCGTGAACCGCCACCGAACACCAGAGGCCAGACCATGACCCTCGAGACAGACCGAACCGCGCCGACGACCACGAGCTTCGCCGGACGGTTCGACGACCGGGCCCGCCGCTCACTGCGCGTCGGGGGCTGGAGCGCCGCGCCGTCGGTCGACGACCGCGAGGCCTGGGGCCGCGTCGCCGAGCGCGACCGGGTGGCCCTCGTCGACGCGGCCCACCGCTGGTGCGCGGAGGCGGACCGCAACCCGCCGACGCTGTCGCTCTGGGCCCGGTACAGCGCGGAGGGCGACCGGACTCCGTACGAGACGGCGCAGCAGGCCCTCCTCGGTTCGGTCGCCGCCTCGGCACTCGCGCTCGGTGCCACCGGGGACGACGCCTGGGTCGGCGAGCTCGGTGACCGCGTCTGGCGGCTCTGCGAACTGACCGCCTGGTGTCTGCCCTCGCACTACGCGCTGCCCGAGTCCGGCGAGCGCCCCTTCCTCCCGATCCCCGGTCGTGACGTGCTCGACCTCTCGGACGCCTACATCGGCGGGATGCTCGCCGCGATCGACACGATCGCCGGGGACCGCCTGGAGCTGACCTTCCCGGGACTGCGCGCACGGGTGCACGCCGAGATCCGTCGTCGGGTCCTGGACCCGTGGCGCGACGAGGTGGACTTCTGGCACGGGCTCGACGGACCGCCGAACAACTGGGCCCCGTGGATCGTCTCGAACGTGCTCGTGTGCTCCGCCGTGGTCGAGACCGATCGGTCCGAGCTGGCGGCGTCGGTGGACCGCGCGGTCGCCGTCCTCGACCGTTTCCGTGCCGGGTACGCCGAGGACGGGAGCTGCGACGAGGGTGCGACGTACTGGTGGTGGGCGGGCGCGACCCTGTTCGAGGCCCTCGACCTGCTCGGCGACCTGACGGGCGGCGCCTTCGACGGCTTCGCGGTCCCGCCGGTCGCCGCGATGGCCCGGTTCCCGATGGTCATGCAGCTGTCGGCCACGTCACAGGTCAACTTCTCGGACGGGTCCGCGAGCCTGCCGTCGAACGCGACCTGGAACCTGCTCGCCCGCTTCGGCGAGCGCGTGGGCGACGACGAGGTGGCTGCCCACGCCCGCTGGATGGGGCGTTCGCATCCGCTCGGCTTCTCGGGGCAGTTGGCTCCGTTGTTCCGCCGCACGCTCGCGGAGCTGCTCGACCCGGCGTGGACCACGGCCGGCGACGCCACGCCGGGGATGCCCTCCTCCTGGTACGCACCGGGAACGGAGGTGGCGGTGTTCCGCGAGCACGCCGGTCGCGTGGACGGCTGGGCGGTCGCCGCGAAGGGTGGTCACAACGACGTCAGCCACAACCACAACGACGTCGGCGGGGTCATCGTCTCGCTCGACGGTGAGCCCGTCCTCATCGACGTGGGTGTCGGCGTCTACCACCGCGACACCTTCATGCCGGACACCCGCTACGGCATCTGGACCATGCGGAGCGCCTTCCACAACGTCCCCCTCCCTGCCGGGGTCGAGCAACCGTATGGTCGGGCCTTCACGGCGAGCGGGACACGGTTCTCCGACGAGGGCGACCGCTCCGTCCTCGCCACGTCCCTCCTGGGTGCGTATCCGCGCGAGGCCCGCCTCACGGCCCTGGACCGCGCGGTGACGCTCGACCGTGCGGCCGGTGCCGTCCTCGTCGACGACCACTGGGCGTTCGCCGAACCATCGCAGATGACGCTGACGTTCCTGACAGCCGTCGAGCCGATCGTCGCGGGCGGTGGGATCCTGGTCGGCGACGCCCGCCTGGACACCGACCCCGCGTTCGAGGTGGCGGTGGACCGGATCGACATCGACGACCCAAAGCTCCACGAGGTCTGGGGGTCGGCCGTCTTCCGCATCCGGCTCGTGCAGCGCGCCACCGCGACGAGCGGGTCACACACGCTGCGGGTGCGCCGCGCGCAACAGTACCCGGAACCGGGAGCACCGATGGAGGCCCCACGATGACGCCCGACCCGCTCCCGCCGTTCCGTCTACCGGCCGCGGACCCCGTCGCCGCACCCTTCACCGGGTGGACGCGGGCGCACTGGGAGGCCACGGCCGACCGGTGGCTGGCGGAGGTCCGCCGGTTCGAGAGCCCGCTCGGCGGCATTCCTCGGCTGCCAGGTCGGGTCACCCGCGACGGTGTCGCACGCGAGGGCATGGAGGCGGTCGGACGTTCCTTCCTCCTCGCCGCACCACGGATCGCCGGCGGTGGAGACGGCGATGGTGCCGGCGATGGTGCCGGGGTCGAGGACCTCGTCGCCTGGTACAGCCGGGCACTCCTCGCCGGTACGGCCCCGGACGGTCCGGAGTCCTGGCCGCTGGGCGTGACGTGTCGGGCCCCCGGCACGGGCGTCACCAACCCGATCGTGGAGGCGGCGAACATCGCGTTCGGCCTGTACGTCAGTCGCGACCGACTGTGGGCGGGGCTCACCCGGAAGGAGCAGGTGCAGATCGCCGACTGGCTGCGCCACCATGCGCGCCTCGAGGTCTGGCACAACAACTGGCAGCTCTTCCCGGCGATGGCGGAGGCGTTCCTCCGCTCGGTCGACGAGGACGTCGCCGGGCTGAACGGCACGAGGAACGTCGCCCGGGTCGAGTCGTGGCACCTGGAGCAGGGCTGGTACACCGACGGTCCGGAACACGCGATCGACTACTACAACGCGTGGGCGATCCACCCCTACCTCTGGGCCTGGTACCGCATGACCGACCGCACGGGCACGGCCGACGGCTCACGGCATCTGGAACGGCTGCACGACTTCACCGGCTCCTTCGCGCGCATGGTCGCACCCGACGGGTCGATGGTGCACGTCGGCCGCTCGCTGAGCTATCGGACGGCCGCCCTCGCCGGGCTCTGGTGCGCCGAGCTCTCGGGGGTGAACCCGTTGAGTCCCGGCGCGACGCGACGCCTGGCCTCCGGGGTGGTCTCGGGGTTCGTCCGGCACGGCGTCGGCGTCGACGGCCCGCTGAGTCTCGGTTGGTACGGGCCGTGGGAGCCCACCGCGCAGAGCTACAGCGGCTTCGGCCCGCCCTACCTCGCGGGCATCGGGTTCCTCGGGCTCGCCATCGACCGCGACGACCCGGTGTGGACCGCTCCGGAACACCCGCAGCCGACCGACGGGCCGCCGGAGACCACCGTGCTGCCGGCGGTCGGATGGATCCTGCGTTCGCAGCGGGACGGTGTCGTGACGCTCGCCAACCACGGCAGCGACCACTGCGAGATCCCCGTGGAGCCCGCTCGCGCCGACGCGGACGATCCGCACTACGCCAAGTTCGGGTACTCCTCGCACACCGCCCCGGGGACGGGCGCGGCGTGGGACGAGAACGTCGACGGCCATCTCGCGCTGCTCGACGAGGACGGGCGGGCGAGTCGACGCGCCGCGATCCGCGGGATGCGGACCGTCGGCGAGGTCTCCGGCTCGGTGCACCTCCCGCAGCTCGACGGCCGGGTGTGGCCGGGCTGCGCCGTCACCACGGTCAGCATCGTCCACGGTGATCAGGAGCTCCGCGCGCACCTCGTCGAATCGACGCACGCCTGGACCGTCCGCGAGGGCGGTGCGGCCGTCGCCGACGACGCGGTACTGCGCACCGTGGTCGATCCCGCCGGGGCCGCGCCGCGGGCCACGGTGGTCGGTCGTGACGGGCTCGCAGCGACCATCGTCGGGCTGCACGGCTGGGACCGCGCGGAGGCCGTCGCCTACCGTGACGCCAACGCGTTTGGCCCGCACTCGGCGGTTCCGGCGCTGTACGCCGCCAGCGCTCCGGGGCACACCGTCCTGGCCGCGCTCCACACCCTCCGCTTCGACGACGGCGAGACACCCGATCTCCCGGTCGCGGTGGACGTGACCGGGACCCGACTGGTCGCACGGTGGACCGACGGAACCGTGCACGACGTCGACCTCGCCACCTTCGTCCCCTGGGACGGCCAGCTCGCACGCCCGTCCGCGGACTGACCACCGCACCCATCCGAAAGGACCCCATGTCCACCGACACCCGACAGCCCGTCGTCCACCTGCGATCGCGCGCCGTGAGCGTCGTGATCGACCTGCACGACGGTCGCCTCCCGTCGATCGCGCACTGGGGAGCCGACCTCGGTGCGCTCGACGCTGCGGAGCTCGCCGATGTCGTGCGCGGCGCGGAGCGGTTCGTCACGGAGAACGCCCCCGACCGCCCGACCCGCCTCGCGGTGCTGCCGGAGCAGAGCGAGGCCTGGCTCGGTCGGCCGGGCATCACCGGCAGCCGGGACGGACGCGACTGGTCGCCGCTGTTCACGATGGAGCCGGCGCAGGTGACCCCGCGCACGGTGACCGTCGACGGCGAGGACGCCGGGGCGGGCCTGGCGATCCGCGTCGAGTTCGAGCTGAGCGAGGCCGGTCTCCTGCGTGTCCGCGCGACGCTCCGCAACGTCGCCGACGGCGTCTACCGGCTCGACGACCTGCATCTCGCGCTCCCGATCCCGGCTCGCGCCCGGGAGGTCCTCGACCTCGCCGGCCGGTGGGGCAAGGAGCGGACGCCGCAGCGCTCGCCGCTCCGGGTCGGCGCCTGGGTGCGCGAGGACCGCCGCGGGCGGACCGGGCCGGACGCGCCGCTCGTCCTGAACGTGGGCGTCCCCGGGTTCGGCTTCGCCACGGGCGAGGTCTGGGGCGTCCACGTGGGGTGGAGCGGCAACCAGCGACATCTGGCGGAACGGCTCTCGACCGGCGACCAGGTGATCGGGGGCGGCGAACTGCTGCTGCCCGACGAGATCCGCCTCGCCAGGGGTGACACCTACACGAGCCCCTGGGTGTACGGCGCCTACGGGGACGGGCTCGACGCGCAGGCCGCGCAGTTCCACGAGCACCTGCGCGCGCAACCCGGCCATCCGGCACGGGACCGACCGCTCACGCTCAACGTGTGGGAGGCGGTCTACTTCGATCACGACGCCGAGGCTCTGATGCAGTTGGCCGAGGTCGCGTCCTCGCTCGGGATCGAGCGGTTCGTCCTCGACGACGGCTGGTTCCGCGGGCGACGACACGACCGCGCGGGGCTCGGCGACTGGTTCGTCGACGAGGAGGTGTGGCCTGACGGGCTGCAGCCGCTCGCCGACCGGGTCCGGAGCCTGGGGATGGAGTTCGGTCTGTGGTTCGAGCCGGAGATGGTGAACCTCGACTCCGATCTGGCCCGGGAGCACCCGGACTGGATCATGCAGACGGGTGGACGATTGCCGATCCCCGCCAGGAACCAGCAGGTCCTCGATCTCGGCCGACCAGAGGCCTTCGCCGCCGTCCTGGAACGGATGACCGCGATCCTCACCGAGGTCGACATCGCGTACATCAAGTGGGATCAGAACCGCGACCTCGTCGACGCCGGGTCGGCACCCGACGGTCGGGCCGGCGTGCATCGTCAGACGGCGGCCGTGTACCGGTTGATGGACGAACTCACGCGTCGGTTCCCGGAGCTGGAGATCGAGTCCTGCTCCTCCGGCGGCTCACGCGTCGACCTGGGCGTCCTCGAGCGCACGCACCGCGTGTGGGCCTCGGACTGCAGCGACCCGCTCGAGCGGCAGCAGGTCAACCGCTGGACCGCCCAGCTGGTCCCCCTGGAGCGGCTCGGCGCCCACATCGCCTCCGGGCGCTCGCACACCACGGGCCGCTCGCACGAGCTGTCCTTCCGTGCGGCGACCGCGATCTTCGGTCATCTCGGGGTCGAGTGGGACCTGCGGCAGGCGTCCCCGGCGGAGCTCGACGAGCTGCGCGAGTGGTTCGGGCTCTACCGCCGGACGCGTGACCTGTTGCACACCGGGAGGCTCGTGCGCGAGGACGTCTTCGACGACGCGCTCCAGATCACGGGTGTGGTGGCCGAGGACCGGTCGCGTGGGCTGTTCTCGCTCGCGTTCCTCAGCCGCTCGGACGTCGCGAGGATCGGGCGGTTCACCCTGCGCGGACTCGACCCGGAGCGTCGCTACCGGGTTCGGCCGTTGCGCATCGGTGAGCCGACCGACGGTCGCGCCGTGCCCGCCTGGTTCGGCGAGGAGGACGACGTCGACGGTCCGTTCGCGGGCTGGACCGGCGTCGCCGCGTCCGGCAGGACACTCCTCCACGCCGGTCTCCAGACCCCGTCGTCCGCACCGGAACGGGCCTGGATCGTGGAGGTCTCAGCAGTCGGCGAGGACGGCGACGCGGGTTAGCATCGTCGGATGTCGACCACGCGACCTCCCGAGATCCTCCGCCTGACCGCCTTCGCAGCCGAGCCGGGTGGTGGGAACCCTGCCGGGGTCGTCCTCGACGCCTCGGCGCTCACCGATGCCGAGATGCAGGCGATCGCCACCGAGGTCGCGTACCCGGAGACGGCATTCGTCGTCGACGGTGTCGACGGCGACGACCGTCACGTGCGCATGCGCTACTTCTCCCCCGGTGCCGAGGTCCCGTTCTGCGGTCACGCGACCATCGCCACCGCCGTCGCCCTGGCTGAGCGCCGTGGCGTCGGACGCTTCACGCTGGAGACGAACGTCGGGCCGCTCGTCATCGAGACGGCCTCCGACGCAGACGCCGACACCGTCACGAACAGCGACACCTGCTCGATCACCGCGTCGTTCACGAGCGTCGAACCCACCGTGCGCGGTCTCGACGCCGAGGTCGCCGATCGTCTGTTGTCGTTGCTCGGGTTGGAGCGTTCCGACCTCGACGAGCGGTGGCCGCTCCGCGAATCGTTCGCCGGCAACCGACACCCGGTCGTCGCCGTCCGCGAGCAGGAGGTCTTCGACGGGTTCACCTTCGATCCGGCCGCCCTGCGCACGCTGATGGACGTGCAGGGCTGGGCCGGGACGGTGACGGTCGTGCACGACCACGGGATCGACGACGCCGGCCACCTGCTCGTCGAGGCCCGCAACCTCTTCCCCGTCGGCGATATCACCGAGGACCCGGCGACCGGCTCCGCAGCCGCCTCCTTCGGTGGCTACCTGCGGGAGCTCGGTCTCCTCACCCCTCCGGCTCGGATCCTCATCCGGCAGGGCCACCACGTCGGCGCGCCCAGTCTCCTGACGGTCGACGTTCCCGCCACCGGCGGCATCACCGTGACGGGGACGGCCCAGCCGATCTCGTGAACGTGACCACCGGATACCCGCGCTCGACGTCCAGCGTCACCTCGGCCGCCACGCCGTAGACGTCCGCGATCAGCGCCGCAGTCAGTACCTCGCTCGGAGCCCCCGCAGCAACCACCCGACCGGCGCGCAGTACCACGACCGTGTCGCAGTACATCGCGGCCAGGTTGAGGTCGTGGATGGCGATCACGGTCGTGACCGGGAGCGCGCAGACGAGGTCGAGCAGTTCCAACTGGTGTCGGATGTCGAGGTGGTTGGTCGGTTCGTCGAGGAGGAGCTCGCGCGGCTCCTGGGCGAGCGCCCGCGCGATCTGCGCGCGCTGACGTTCGCCTCCGGAGAGGGTGTGCCAGAGGCGGCCGGCTTGGTCGAGCAGGCCGACGTGGGCGAGCGCGCGGTCGACGGCGGTCTCGTCGGCTGCGGTGTCACCGCCGAGTCCCGAGCGGTGCGGGATCCGGCCGAGCCGCACGATGTCGCGCACCGTGATGTCGACGTCGGTGTCGGCGTGCTGCGTCACCGAGGCGACCGAACGCGCGATGCGTCGTCGACCGACCGACGCCAGGTCGACACCGTCGAGCGTCACGAGTCCGGCGGTCGGCTTCACGAGGCCGTGGAGCACCCGCAGGAGCGACGACTTGCCCGACCCGTTCGGACCCAGGAGGCCGACGGTCTGTCCCGGCTCCGGGTGCAGGGTCACGCCGTCGACGACGAGCGCGCCGCCGCGGTTCCAGGAGACGTGCTCAGCGTGGAGTGTCATGCCCGCTTCCTCCTCCGGGCAAGCAGGGCGATGAAGACCGGCACCCCGACGAGCGCGGTCCCGACACCGACCGGCAGCGGCGTCGGTGAGAACGCGACGCGGGAACCGGCATCCACCCAGACCATGAAGATCGCACCGATGATCGCCGTGGCCGGGATGAGGCGACCGTGACGGGGTCCGACGAGCAGGCGGGCGGCGTGGGGCAGGACGAGTCCGACGAAACCGATCGCCCCCGCGACGCTCACCAGCGTCGCCGTGATGAGCGCCGTCGCGATGAGCAGGATCGCCCGCGTCCTCGCGACGTGGATGCCGAGCGATGCCGCGACGTCCTCACCGAAGGCGAACGCGTCGAGTGCATGGGCGTACCGCAGGCACAGGAGCGACCCGGCGACGACGACGATCGCACAGAGTGCCACGTCGTCCCAGCGCACGCCCTCGAGCGAGCCGAGCAGCCAGAACATCACGCCGCGCGTCTCGTCCGAGTCGGCGAACGCGAAGATGATCAGCGAGGTCAGCGCGGAGAAGAGTTGCGTGCTGGCGACGCCGGCGAGCACGACCCGGTCGGTCCCGCCGCCCGACAGGCGTGAGAGCAGGAGCACGAGTCCGAAGGCGACGAGCGCGCCGATGAAGGCGCCGCCGGAGAGGCCGATCGACGCACCGCCGAGTCCGAGGATCCCGATCGCGACAGCACCGGTCGACGCACCGGAGGAGATGCCGAGGATGAACGGGTCGGCCAGCGGGTTGCGGAGGAGCGACTGCATGATGACGCCGCAGAGCCCGAGCCCGGCTCCGCAGGCTGCCGCGACGAAGGCCCGCGGCAGGCGTTCCTCCCACACGATCGCGTCCTTCGACAGCTTCACCGGGATGTCGGTGACACCGAGGTGGTTCGCGACGATGTCCCGGACGTTCACGAGCAGGATGTCCGCCGGTCCGAGCGTGATCGCCATGCCGACCGAGACGAGGAGGAGGACCACGCCGGCGAGGACGAGCAGGCCGGTGATCGTCGCGCGGCGTGCGCGCGAGGCCGGTCGCCGTGCCGTGTCGCTGTTCATCAGCGTGTCGCCGCTCGTCACCGGTTCGCCGCTCGTCACCGTCTCCGGGTTCAGAGCTCGTCCTCGTGCTCGACCCACCACGCCTTGATCTTCTCGAGGCCGTCGACGAAGCGGATGGACGGGTTCAGCTCGGCGCCGTGCAGGGCGATGTACCGCTGGTTGCGCACCGCGTCCATGGTCTTCGTGAGCGGGTCGGACTCCAGGAAGGCGACTTTGTCGTCGAGGCGGTCGCCAGGGAACCGGTCGCGCTGCAGGTCGCCGAGGACGAGGACCTGCGGGTCGCGGTCGACGAGGTCTTCCCAGGTGGTGGCCGGCCAGTCGTCCTCGAGTTCCCCGAAGACGTTGTCGAGCCCGGTGGTCGAGGCGAGCAGCGCGGCGGATCCGAGCCCACCGCCGACGTACGGGGTCTTCGTGTCTGCGAACCAGAACGCGACGGTCGTGCCGTCGAAGTCGACACCCTCGGTCGCCTTCGCGGCACGGGCCTTCAGGTCGGCGACGAGCGCGGCAGCACGGTCGGAGACGTCGAAGACCTCGCCCATCTCGGTGATCTCCTGGTACAGCGCGTCGATGGCGAGCGGTGTCGTGCGCGTCCCGCCACCGTTGATGCTCGTCCCGTTGTCGCAGTCGGTGGGCGAGAGGTAGCTGGCGACACCGGTCTCGGCGAACCGCTCGCGTGGTGCGACGCCGCCCTCGTTGAAGTGGCGGCCGAAGGACGCGGTGACGAAGTCCGGGTCGGCACCGAGGACGACCTCGTAGGTGGGCGCATTGTCGGCCAGGCGCGGGACGTCGGCGTTCGCGTCGGCGAGGGAGTCGAGGACGGGGTCCGTCCAGGAGGCGGTGCCGACCATGCGGTCTTCGAGACCGAGGGACAGCAGGATCTCGGTCGAGTTCTGGTCGAGGGAGACGACCCGCTGGGGCGCGGCGTCGATCGTGACCTCGGTGCCGCAGTTGTCGAGCGTGAGCGGGTACTCCGTCGCGCCCTGTCCTGCGGCGGCGGTCGATTCGGGCTCCACCGCTTCGGACGCGCCGCAGGCGGACAGTCCGACGGCGAGTGCCGCGGCGAGGACGAGGCTGATGGCGGCGCGCTGGTGCACGTCGTCTCCTTCATTCGAGGGGTGGGACCTAGGAAGGATAGCCTTACCTGAGTATCGGAGGCGAATCGGCCCCGCGCTGCCCCCGGTCGCCCCTCAGCTCGGTTCGACAAGCCCATGGCATGCCTGGCAGCCCACGCCGCTGTGGAGGTTGTCTCCCAGAAGCCGCGCGGGCCACGAGCATCAGTCCACGGGTGAGACGCGAATGAGATTCCCGTCGGGGTCTGCAATCACGAACGTTCGACCGAAGACGTCATCGTGTGGCTCCTCCACGACGGTGACGCCCTTGGCCTTCCACTCCTCGAACACCTGGTCGACGGCGGCCTCCGAACCGGGAACCATGAGCCCGACCTCGAACGTGCGCGGGGTGCTGGGCACCGCGTGTTCGTTGCGTCCTGTCCAGAGGGCGAAGAGCACGCCGGGAGCAACCGGGAAAGCGACGTACCTCGGGCTGGTGAAATCAGGTTCGATCGCGAAGAGGTCGCTGTAGAACGCGGTGGCAGCCTCAGCGTCCTGGACCTGGATCAGAAAGAGGTTGGGTGCGGGCATGGGTGACTCCTGTCGAGTGGTGCTTGCGGTGTTACACAAGCCAACCTCCCAATCACGCCACCTGTTGTCAGGTTTTCAGAGAAACTTGTCCAATGAAAGCCGCCCGGCTGCTGAGCCTGCTCCTCGTCCTCCAAACCCGCCAACGCGTGACGAGCGTGGAGCTGGCGGAGCGCTTGGAGGTTTCGGTGCGGACGATCCTGCGCGACGTGGAAGCCCTCTCGGCGGCCGGCGTACCCGTCTATGCCGAGCGAGGGAGACACGGTGGCATCGTCCTCCTCCCCGGCGCGCGCCTGAATGCATCCCATCTCGAACCAGCCGAGATGGACTCGCTCTCGCTCGCCGGCCTCGACAGCGTGCAGCGCGCACAACTGGGGATCACCGCCGCTCACGACATGGCCATTCGGAAGATCGCGGCCCGCCGTGCTGCGAACGCAGCCGGGGACATGAACCTTGCCGAACTCGTCATCGTCGACAACTCAGGGTGGCTCGCCGCCGAAACCCGCGACACCGACGTCGCAGATCTGGCGTTGACGTTGCGCTCTCGCCCACGGCTGCGAATCCACTACCGCCGAAGCGGTGCCGAGCACGCCACCAGTCGGGACGTCGACCCGTATGGGCTCGTTTCGAAGTCCGGGCGGTGGTATCTCGTGGCCGATGACGATGGAACGGCGAAGCTCTTCAACCTCGAACGGCTTGAACACTATGAAGCCCTCCTCGAGCCCGCGGCGACACGGCCTGATCAAGACTTGCGGTCGGTCTGGGCCGAACTGAAGCATCGCTCCGAGGGCCCTGGGGAAGTCGAGGTGACGGTCAGGTTGCGAGGAACGCGCGTCGACCTCGCCCGACGCATCTTGGGCAGCCGTCTGCAAGAGGCCGGACCAGGTGAAGACGGGTGGCAACTGTTCACGGTCAGCTACTCCGAAGTCGAATCCGTGCGCCAACTCCTGCAGTTCGGCGATCACATCGAAGTGCTCGCCCCCGAACGCGCCCGCCAACGCATCGTCGAACTCGCGACAGATCTCATCAGCCGACACAACACACCGCCCGCCTGATGGTTCGCGTAGCGGCCGTAAACGTCAACGAGGGCTATCTACCGAGTGGAGGTTCCGACGACTCCCACATTCGCTGGAGCGCGGCGATCGCGGCATCGAACGCATCAGGTGGAAGATACGTCGGGCCGTCTGCGATGTTCACATTCCTGAGGGGATCGTCGGTCGCGTGCTGAGGGAGCAGGTGGCAGTGCAGGTGGGGCATCCGGTGGCCCATGACGAGGTAGTCGATCTTCTTCGATCGGAAGACCCCATCGATGACACGTGCCGCACGTTGCACATCTGCCCAAAACCTCGCGAGTTGTTCTGGCGGGAGTTCCGACATGTCGACGACATGTTCTCGAAGGATCACGAGGCTGTATCCGGCGTGGTGTTGGTTCCGAGCAAGCCGCACGTGGCTCGTGCTGGTTGTCGCGATGAGGGTGCTGTGGTCGTTCGTCGGCAAGTGTGCGTCCGCGCACATGCCGCACTGCTCGGCCGCCGTCATCGCTTCCCATTCGCCATCCGACCACCACATGGCTTCCACGGTAAACGACCGATTGCAGCCGTCGCTGGAGACCGGGCAGTCTTGACCGATGGAAGATGAGCCGGCGGTCCGCTGGAACCACAACATCCACTACCACCGGCACATCCTCGACGTCGTGCCGGACGGAGCACGCACCGCGCTCGACGTCGGTACCGGAGACGGACTCCTGGCGATGGAGCTGCGCGAGTTCGTGCCTCAGGTGACCGGGATTGATCCCGACGCTCAGGTACTCAAATCAGCTCGTCGCCAGCAGTCGGACGTCACCTGGGTCGAGGGTGACGTCATGACCTATCCGCTCACGCCCGCTTCGTTCGACGTGGTGGCTTCCGTCGCCACGATCCACCATCTGCCCGACCTCGAAGCGACGCTGACCCGACTCGCCGAACTCACCGCCCCGGGTGGCACCGTCGCTGTCATCGGTCTGGCCCGCTCATCCCGACTGTTCGACCATGCCTACGACATTGCGGGGCTCATTCAGCATCGACGTCTCGCTCGACGGTTCGGCGTCTGGGAACACTCCGCACCGACTGCGCAGCCACTGCATACCTACACCGACGTACGCCGCAGCGCCGCCCGCGTCCTGCCGGGAGCGAACTGGTGCCGGCTGCCGCTGTGGAGGTATGCGCTCGTGTGGACGAAGCCGACCCGTTAGCGATCCTTCGAGCAGAGCAGGTCAACCGTCAGCGAGTTCTGGTGGGAAGTATCGGAGGTGTGACGGGTTCACGTCGTGCTGCTCCAATCCTCGCGCTGACGTGTTCGACGGCTTCCTCGACCGTGCAGTGCCCCATATCGATGAGAAGGTCCGGATCTATGCGATTGAGCTCCTCGGGCCACTGCTGGTAAACCCGACTGAGAAAGCTCCGCTCCTTCGAGACTCCTCGTGTTGGATCCGCCTGGGCCCGAGCGATCGCAGTCTCGAGCGCGACCGTTGTTGCCACCGTGACGATCACTGCACCGGGCGGGGCTTGCAGTTGGAGTCGCGAGACCTCGTCGTGCGAGCCCGATCCTTCCGCGATGACCGACGTGAGATCGGTTCGCGCCCAGAGCCCCGTCGTTGTCTCGAAAATCTGATGCGCTGCATCCCAGCTCGGAAGCGTGGGGAGTGCCATTGCCGCGATCTGGTCGAGTTCGACGAGAGCGACTCGCTCGCCGCGACGGCGTAGCTCCACACTCAGGGCGGTGGCCAGGGTGCTCTTCCCGGATGCCTGCGGTCCGGCGATGATGATGATCGCAAGCGAGGTCTCGTGGGTGGCCATTTCACCAATGTGCCCCATGTCGGGTGCGGACGCGAGTGCTCACACCCGACATGTCACTCCTGCCGCGACGATCGATTCTCGACGGCTCGCATCTATGGCGTGTCCGACGAAGGGCTCGCGACTGCCGCGAAGATCGCGCTCGCCGCGGTCATCTGAGCGCCAAACGCAACGACGCTGACGAGCCGCAGCACCAGCCGCATCCGCCGAACTTCCACATCTCCTCCTCGAAGCATCAACTCCCTGATCCAACTGCACCAAACACGTCACGACGACGCATCCCCCTGAAGACGGACCCCGGCTACGAGCACCCGAATCTTCCGCAGGGACGGAAGGTTACTCGTCAGACACACCCTGGCCGGAACCCGATGAGGGCCGTCGAAACGTACGGGTCTACATTGTCGGCGCCAGCGGTCCGGCACCGTTATCGTGCGGCGCATCGACCCTCTCGGCCGATCCGTCAACGACGTCCTCAACACCGTCAAGCTCCGGCGCGGCGCGGGATCAATCCTTCTCAGATGGGATGGACTGCGACATCGACCGGTCGACTCATGCGCCATATGCTCGCCACCCTGGCCGAATGCTAGCGCGAGCTCATCGTCGAACGCGTCAACGCCGGCATCACCGCAGCGCGCGAATCCGGCACCTGGTTCTGGCGCCCACCTTTGAACCCCGACATCATCGCGGAGAAGCTCGCCATCGTCGCCGACCCCCGCAGCCGGGGTCGCTGAATCCGCCGCGCTCGTCGGCTGGAGTCGAGCGACGCTCTACCGACACCAGACGGAAACGACGTCAGATAGATCCTCGCCGCAGAGACCAGTCGGCCCGCTCGAGCTAGTTTCCTCGTGGGGCTGGCCGAATAAGCGCTTCAGCTCATCCAATGGTGAGCGCTTCTACATACGCCTCGTCGGTTCGCTGATAGACGACCAGCTTCGGCTGTGACTCGCGCATCAGATGTTGCCCGCATGCCACAGCGGCAACCAGTGGGACCGCGGCAAGAAGGTGAATTCGTTGGCACTTTGGATAGTCGGTCTCGATTTTCGCGAGAGCATCTCGCCACGCCCGACTGAATGAGCTGAAGTCCTCCTTAGTTTGGATCGCGTCCGGGCTGAGGTGCCCCGCCGTGACAGCGACACGGGCGAGGTTGGACAGTTGTTTCGGGACCCTCGACACGTCCACGGGTGCGGTAACGCCGACGGCCATGAGGACGTCGACGGCATAGGGGTCAGGGCCTGTTGACGAAATCTTGAACTCTTGTGGCGTCACCTCCTGATTCCGCCAGCAGCACGCGAGGTCTTCGGCCTCCCGGAATCGTGGGAGTACACGGATGTCTGCCTTGTCGTCGAGCTTCGATCCGAGAAACACCAGCAACGGGATCGGGGCCATCGCGAAAACGGCCACGGTGCCGTAGGGCGAGTCGCTGAGGGCCGTGAGTCTGGCTGCGATCTTCTTCATCCCTTCTTGCCACACCCACGGATCTGTATCGTCGGAGTCGATCGTCACATTGAACTCTGCGTCATGAGGGTGCTCGCCCGCAGGGTGAAGATCCTCATAGTGCAAAGCAGCAGCGACCTGCCGGTCGGTTGCTGGCGAGAGGGTTCCCCGTATCCGACCGGTGACTCGGACTACAGCAGCGGCGGTCACATTTGCGAAGTCAGTGACCTTCCGAACACGGTCTTCATGGACACGCTTGTGTCTGGCGAGGTACTCCTCCGTGTAGACCCTCTCGGCGCCTACGTCATCGACCATTCGATGGCACTGATGGCATAGAAGCAGCAGGTTTTCTGGACGTGCGCGCTCGTCGAGAGTTAGGTCGGAGCTTCCTCGAGGGGACTTCTTTCCTCCGGTTGCGCCAATATTGTGCGCGACCTCTCCGTGCCCAGTGTGATGAAAGTAGCTCCGGCCGCTGCCTAGAAGATACACAGCACACAGCACACAGCGCCCGGCCGCTCGAACCCAGACCTCACGGATCACGGACTCCGCGATGCGCGACCGCACTACCTGCGTATTTCGACGCGACATTCACTGCACCATCTCTCTGTCGGAGGGTGTTCCTATCATAGGAATCAACCGTCCTCATTCGACGACGGTGCCAACGATTTGTACTCAGATGGGACGCACCCGCAATGCAGCTCGAGGATCACTTCGGGGTACTACTCCGAGACACCGTCAACCTCAGCCAGTTTCGACTCGACACGCTCGACGACCGAGTTGCCAAGATCTACTCAGCTCTTCGCTCGGACACCGAGTTGGGGCCGCGCGTTCTCGGCATGAGCAAGCAGGGCTCGTGGGCGCACCGGACAATCATCAGCCCAGTTGGCGCCAACGAATTTGACGCGGACTTCATGCTCTACATCGAGGACGACAGCGAGTGGTCCGCGCAGGACTACCTGACCAGTGTGAAGTCTGCGCTGCTGCGTAGCCCCGTCTACGGCAAAATGACTCTCACCCGCAAAAACCGGTGCGTACGCGTGGTCTACGCAAACTCTTGTCACATCGACATCGTCCCCGCGATCAGGCGAGGTGACGCCGAGTACGTCGCGAACTACGAGGAAGATCAGTGGGAGCGGACCGACCCCGAAGGGTTCACTCGCTGGATGAAGGAAAAGGATGACATAACAGGGGGCAACCTTCGCAGGGTCATCCGCCTCCTGAAGTTCCTCCGCGACCATCGCGGCTCGTTCACTGGGACCCGATCAGTCATACTCACGACGCTCGTCGGTGAGCAAGTCAACGCGTACAGCAAGTTCGGTGACCCGGGCTACTACAAGAACGTGCCAACCACTCTGCTGCACATCGTGAACGACCTCGACGAATATCTCTGGGCCAATCCGAGCAAGCCGGTCGTCATGGACCCCTCTAACTCCGGTGCCAGTTTCGATCACCGCTGGACGCAGGAAACATACGCATATTTCCGAGAGCGCATCCACGCGCACTCTGCAGAGATCCGTGCCGCCTACGAGTCACTCACGAAAGAAGACAGCGTCACGAGGTGGCAGTCGCTCTTCGGCGAGGGATTCGCTGCTCCGACGGCATCGGAGTCGAGTATGCCCTTCGGAAACCCTGAATCAACGCCCGCCTCGACGAGCCTCTCGGGACGCGCCGGTTGAGCCACCCCGGACGTTATTCGCGATGGCAGGACGAGTTCATCAGCGACCTCGAGGCAATCGCCCGCTCAAGCCCTGAACTAGTGGTCGTCCGCGAACGGCGTCGGCTCTCCGACACCGGCGAAGTACCTGTGCAGCTCGCGATCTACACTTCCAAGATCGCGCACGCGGAGGGCGGTCTGGTTCTTGAGCCAACGGAGATTGTCGAAATTTCGGTCCCGCCAACCCGATATCGACCACCATCCGTGCGAGTGACACATCCGCGCTTCGTTGGCTTTCCGCACGTGCTCCAAGGATTCGTGCTCTGCGTGTATCTGGACGCGAGTCGCGAGTGGAACCCGAACGATGGCGCCATAGGGTTCCTCAACCGGCTGTGGGGCTGGTTTGAGTCAGCCGCAGCCGGGACCTTCGATCCGCACACTTCTCTTTTTCACGCAGTTGGCGGCACAGACAGCGCCACTGACAGCACTCCCATTGTCGTCCTTCGGAACGAACTCGACGACGGGCTCACCTTTGTCGCACTCATTCGGAGAAATGGCCACCGATTCGATGTAGCCATCGGGACAACCGTCGATGGCCTTCGTACACCGATCATCACCGCACCCGCGGCATTACCACTGGGAACGGGCACGTCCATCTTCGAACTCGCGACGATACTGGACGACCCCACTATGAGTCGCGGCGGCCTCCCCGCCGTCGGCCTGCCTACGAATCAAGACTCCATCTGGCTCCGACTTGCCGCGGCGGCAAAGCGCAACCCAGATGCCTCACCCCAACCGTTCGTTCTCTGCGTGCCCCATCCCGCAGGAGGCCCGCCCCACGTGATAGTCGGCTGTTTGCCCTCCGAAACGGCAGATGCGCTCCGCCTGGGCAGTGATCCGCAAGACCCAAGAATTGAG
The DNA here is from genome assembly GCF_003856975.1 of Plantibacter sp. PA-3-X8. NCBI lineage: Bacteria > Bacillati > Actinomycetota > Actinomycetes > Micrococcales > Microbacteriaceae > Plantibacter > Plantibacter sp. PA-3-X8. The sequence continues at coordinate 1,188,050 of NZ_CP033107.1, read as the reverse complement.
TGGTGGCGGGTGTCCGACGAACGGCCGTCAGTAACGACGCGCCGGGATTCGACACGCCCGACTGCTGCGTTTGCAGATCGGACAGTGCTCCTGTTCGGCTGTGGTGGACTCGGGTCATGGATAGCGGAGTTTGTGGCCCGGGCCGGCGCTAGGCGAGTTGTCTTGTCGGACTCGGCCATCATCATGGGTGGTCTCCTCGTGCGGCAGAACTACACCGAAGCGGATATAGGCGCGAGCAAAGAGTCAGCGCTGGTCTCGCGCTTGCACAGCGTTCGCGACGACCTTCAGGTTGAGATCCTCGACGATTCTGAGTCGTTGACGCTCACTGACTTCGATCTGGTGATCGACGCGAGCGTGAGTATGGCACTCGGCCAGGTCCTCTCCTCAGTCTGTCAGGACGTACTGGTAGCTCAGGTGGCCGTCGATCCACGTTCCGCCGCTGTCGGGATGATTCTGGTCAAGCCCGCAGGATGCGCACAGCAGATGTCAGAACTCGACGCTCACTTTGGGAAGATCGTCGAAGGAGATTCCTCCTTGGAGGAGTATCATTCTCTGTGGTCTACAAGCACCCATGGAATGCTCGTACCAACGCGCGGTTGCTCTGTCCCGACCTTCCATGGATCCGCCGCGGACCTGGCCGCTTCTGCAGGAGTCATGGTTTCGCTGTTGGGTTTGCAACTGCAATCGCCGAAAGTCGGTGTTCACCTCTATACTCTCCCCCACACATCTTCACATCGGACTAAGCCAGCGGTGTTCTTGCCGCTCGACTCTCCGTAGTCAAGGTCGACCGGCGCGTAACTTGCAACGACAGGTCACAATTCTCGGCGGCGGCTTTCACAGTCTAGATCTCAAGAAACTACTGGACGCACAGGATTGACGAGAATGACTGAGCCACCTGGTGCCACCGCCTGCGCGATAGCGCACCGGCGTATGGACAGAGTTGGAGGTAATGGCTATCAGAGCAGAACCGCATCTGCCTGAGGTTTTGAGCAGTTCGGCTTCGGCAATGAGTTCGGAGCATTCCACGTCCGCGGGAGCTCACAACAATATCGGAACGGCTGGAACCTGCATAGACGCGATCGTTTATGGCAATCAGGCGATCCTAGAACGTGGGCACTTCGCGAAACTGCGTTCGTCGTCAGGAGTAGAGCCCATAGATCGAATCTACCGCGAACGCGCGAAGGATTTCATCAGCGACGTCGCGAGAGGGGAGATCCTCGATTTCGTACTGAAGCTCACCGGCATCCTCGGCCACAGCAGAGCGGTACTTTTCACGCACAGCCTCGCTAATAAGGATCATGAATGGCTCGGCGCGGAAGCTCAGCTCATAGGTAGAGCCGTTGCCTAGCCACTCCTTCAGGTAGACGAAACCTTTGGCCAGTTCGAGAAAGCTGGCGTATTCGGTGATGGCTTGGTCCAGAAGACCGTTCGTATCTCCGGGCTCCAGAGAATAGGTTACGAGCTCAGCTACGGCACCCAGGCGGCCATCCGCCAGGTACCGGCTAGGGTCTGACTTCAAACGCTCCGCCCAGATGCGTGCGAAGCCGTTCGCGATCTCGCCCCCTCTACCGCGGAACTCAGCTGACCGAGGTGCCATCCACACCACGTTCAGTGCTTCCGCTTCGCCGAGCATCTCAATGACGGCCGAAGCCGTCGTCTGGCCGGCGAGGACGCAACGAGCCACTTCCCTTGAGAGAATCTCGCGCAATCCCGTTCGTGGTGACCCGACGCGATCCTCTTCTTCGGCTCTGGCCTTCATGCGCGCGGTGAGGAACTCAAGGAGCTGGAGGTTTGGGGTCTTGTGCTCGGCTCGCAGAGACGTCAGCCGATTCAGGGCGAGGTTCGCGAGTGCGTCGTCATTGCCATCGATGACGACCGCGAGTTCGGCTGCCGCCTGCGGGAACCTGACCTCGTCCATCTCAGTCGCAACGACCCTAATCGGCTCGTCGTCTACATCATCCTCTGGGATGGCGAGCAGCAGGTAGCGTCCGAAGTAGGTCGGGTCGTTCATCGCGCGCGGATGTGCAATGAACGATCGTCTTCCACGCACATCGACACCTTCGAAGAGGAAGGACAGCACTTCGAGGGTGCCCGCGCGGTCCGCCTGCGGATGCGCCAGAGCGATCCGGTCTTCCCAGTCGGCTGCTGTCAGCTCCTCGGTCTTGGTCGTGGAGATTTGTCGTCCACCGCTACGGAGTTCCTGGTGCCACGGTTCAAGTAGCGCCCAAACGCCGTGGGCGTTGAGTCGTAGCCACGTCACGGCAACGTAATCCAGGAGGTCCAACCTGGCCGTTGCGACGTGATTTGCGAAGGCCGCAAGATGCTCCCTGAATCGCCCTAGCGCGCGCGGCGTGCGCAACTGTGGTGAGAGCACATCCACTAGGTTCGTGGCTCGTTGCAATCCGTATGAGTCGAGCCGGACGCCGGTCGCCGCGAGTAGCTCCTCGATTACCCCGCTGAGGAGGCGAATTACGGCGGCGCGTGGGACTGGCGGAGTCTCGAAGGGATACTGCACGATTTTCTCCATGAATGCCGCCGAACGGCCTACCGAGCCGGTGGAACGCAGCAGGTCCTCGACCGTGTCCTGGTCGTACGCGACGAGGTAGTGAACGCCGCGGAAACGCCCGAGTAGCCGGATGACTCTGAGCAGCGTCAGCAGCTCGCTCCCACCAAGCCGGTCCACATCGTCGACCACGATGAGTACTCGCTTCTCAAGCGACTGAATGGCTTTCGATAGCTCGGCGAACTGCTTGTGCCAAGGCGGCCGACTGGCGATAGCTTCCAGCGCATGTTCGGTGGCTCCCTTCACGCCGCCACCCACGAACGGAATCGCCTCGAGCAACGGAGTGATGAATCCGGCATAGCCGGCGAGAGTCGCGCGCGTCTCGCCCACCGCCTTCTCGCCTAGAAGGTCAGCCACGGTGTTGACGAACTCCAAGGACATCGAAGCAGCGTCGCCGCTCGACCACGGAGTAAATTCTGCGATTTGCCAGTCATCCGCGAGCCCAGCGCGTACGCGATCGAGGATGGACGTCTTACCGGAACCCCACGGACCCACCAAGCCAAAAACCGTGCTCGAATCAGTCGCGCTCGCGACCTGGATCCGTTTGACCACGGTGTCTACAAAAGTTCCGCGACCAAATGGGTCCTCGGCGTGAACGTCGAATGGTTCGTCGGTCCACATAGGCCGCACATCTTCGGTTTCGGGCACGTCACCACTCTGCCGTACATCGGCGGGTGTCGAATTAAAACCCGACAACGACATTGAGGAAGATGAACGCGTGAGCGACGGGCACACCTTTGACTATGTTCCGCACTCCACCACTCGCCCACACGAGCCGATGATGCCTATGTCGTTCGCATTCGACGCCCACCGCTCAACGAGGGTCGACGAGGCCCGCGCGGATGCCCCAGAGCACGGCCTGGAGGCGGTCGCGCGCTCCCGTCTTCTGCAGCAGACCGGCGAGGTGGTACTTCACCGTGGTGGGTTCGACAAACAGGCGGTCGGCGATCTCTGCATTGGAGAGTCCCTGCGCCAGCAGGTCGAGGACCTCGAACTCGCGATCGGTGAGCGGCGACTCGGCCGCTGACGTCACAACCGGGGCCTCGCGTCGGCGCTCCGAGAACTCGCGCAGGATGCGGCGTGTGAGGCGTTGGTCGAGGGTCCCCTCCCCTGCTGCGACGGACCGGATCGCAGCGAGCAGCGTCGCCTCGTCCGCGCCCTTGAGCAGGAAACCTGCTGCACCGGCTTCGAGGGCGGCGAACACGTCCGCGTCGACGTCGAAGGTCGTGAGGATGAGGACGTCGGCGTCGAGATCCGGATCCGCCGTGATCGTGCGGGTCGCCGCGATCCCGTCCGTACCCGGCATCCGGATGTCCATGCAGATCAGGTCCGGACGCAGCTCCTTCGCCAACCGCACCGCGTCGGCACCGTCGATCGCCTCGCCCACCACCTCGATGTCGGGCTCGGCACCGAGGATCACCGAGAGGCCGGCGCGGACGACCGCTTGGTCGTCGGCGATGAGGAGGCGGATCATTGGTCACTCCGATGCTGGTCGGGACGGTGTTCGTCGGGGATGGTCAGGCGGTTGCGCCACCCGCCGTCGTCCGTCGGCGCCGCGGTCAATCGCGCTCCGATGAGCTCCGCACGCTCGCGCATGCCCCAGAGGCCATAACCGTCACGAGACGGCGACGCAGGCCGCTGCGACGACGCCGCGTTCGTCACGATGAGCTCGATCGCGTCCACCTCGAACCGCACCGCCACGCGGCAGACGGCTCCGGGCGCGTGCCGGGCAGCGTTCGCCAGCGACTCCTGGACGGTCCGGTACGCGGCCGTCTCCGCAAGCGGCCCCAGCACACGAGGCTCGCCGGTCACGGTGTAGGCGACGTGCTGCCCCCGCGACCGCGCCGCCTCGACGAGTTCCGGGATCGCCGCGATCATCGGAGTGGTCGCCGGACCAAGCGTTGATCCGTCTCCGCCGCCCTGGACGTCCGCATCATCGCTGCGCAGCAGGCCGACCGTCCGCCGCAGGTCCACGAGCGTGGTGCGGGCATCGGACTGCACCGTCTGGAGCATCTCCCGAGCGCGTTCCGGGTCGCGCTCGACCAGAGCGCTGGCCGCCTGCGCACTGACGATGATCCCCGACAGGTGGTGCCCGGCGATGTCGTGCAGCTCCCGCGCGAGGGCGGTGCGCTCAGCGCGGAGGTCGTTCTGCACGCTGATGCGACGCTCGTTCTCGGCCATGCGTGCCTGGTCCTCGATCGCCGACAGCAAGCGCTCGCGACCCCTCGCGTACTCGGCGACGCCGGCCGGGAGCACGTACTGCAACACGATGCGCGCGACGGCCGCGAACACGAGGATGAGCGGCTCCTCGGACGACCCGAAGGCCATCGCGATCCCGCCGATGACCGTCGTCGCGACGGCACCGGCCACCAGCGCGCGGATGACCGTCCGCCGCTCCGCGCGACGAGCGAGCGCGTAGGTGGCGAGGATCACGCCGAACGAGCCGATCCCGAGTTCGCCACCACTGGACCCGAGGACCACGAGGTCGAGGAGGACCGCCACGCCGAACACCGCGACACGGTGCCGACGCCGGAAGAGCAGGGCGATGGCCTGGAGCACGACCAGCCCCGCGTGCGCCCACGGTGACACCTGACCCGGCACGGCGTGCAGCTCGTCGACCCACGGGACGACCCCGAGATACCCCACCGCACCGGCGAGGACCAGGACCGGCGGGAGCGCCGAGCGCAGACGGGCCGCGACAGGGGCGGGCCGTGCGGGAGAGGTCATGGGTCGAGTCAACCACGCCGAGCGCCGACCCCGGTGGGGGCCGGCGCTCGGCGTCCGGTGGGAAGTGATCATCGCTCGCAGAGGGTCGCGTCGAGGGCGTCGACGACGATCCGGTACTGCTTCATCAACCGCTCGTTGTCGTCGGGCGAGACGACCGCCCACGGCAGCGAGGTGACGGCGATGGTGACGGCCGTGCCGTCGGGACCGACCGCGTTGCGCGTCTGGGTTCCGGGGATGTCGCCGCCATGACCCCAGGCCACGCCGCCGCAGCTCAGCGGGTAGCTCTGCAGGCCGAGCCCGTAACCCGCTCCCGGCCACAGCTCGTCGCCGGCCGGAACCGTGGTCTGCATCTCGGCGAGGGTCTCCTCGTCCAGGAGTTCGCCGTCGAGCAGGGCCTTCATGAAGACGTTGAGCTCGTGCGGCGTCGAGACGAGCGCACCCGCGGACCAGGCGAACGAGGTGTCGAGGGCCGTGATGTCCAGGAGGTCGCCGACGGTCTTCGCGTGGTACCCGTGCGGGTGCTCACCGCGCAGCTCGCGTTCGCCCGGCGCCGGGAAGTACGTGTGCTCGAGGTCGAGCGGCTTGACGATGCGCTCGTCGATCTGCTGGGCGAGCGCCCGGTCGGTGACGCTCTCGACCATGAGCCCCAGCACGAGGTAGTTCGTGTTGCTGTACGCCCACCGCTCCCCCGGCGCGAACACGGCCGGCTTGGCGAGGGCGATTTCGAGCATGTCGCGGGGCGAGGTGTACCGCTCCTGTGCCGCGAACGCGTCGGCGGCGATCTGGTCGGCGTACTCGGGGAGCCCCGCCGTGTGCTGGAGCAGCTGACGGACCGAGATGCGGGTGCCGTCGATGCCGTCGCCGGTGATGAGCCCAGGGAGGTAGGAGTCGATCGGGGCGTCGAGCGCGACCTTGCCCTCCTCGACGAGCTGCAGGACGACGGTCGAGACGAACATCTTCGTGTTGCTCGCGATCCGCACCTCGCCGTCGACCGGAGCCGGCTCGTCGGTCGCGAGGTCGCCGATGCCGGCGGCGACGTCGATCGCCTCACCGTCCGGCCCGATCACCGAGGCGAGCGCCGCGGGGTAGCCGGCGTCGACGAGCGACTGCATCCGGTCCTGCAGCGGGCCCGATTCGGAGCCGGTGTCGGCGGTCTGCTCCGTGGCGCTGGAGCAGGCGCTGAGGGAGACGGTTCCGGCGAGCAGCGCGGCGGCGGCCGAGACGGCGATGAGCGTCCGGTGACGGGTCTGGTGCTGCGTCTTGGTCTGCGTGTGGGTCGGGGCCTGGTCGTTCATGTGGGTGGTTCCTTTCAGATGTCGCGGCGCGAGAGCGCAGCGGATGCGGCCGCAGTGAGGGCGGCGGTGAGGGCCACGAGGGCGAGGATGACGACGATCGGTCCGAGCCCGTCCGTTCCGCCGTGGATGACGCCCTGTGCGAGGGCGACGGGCAGGAACTGGGTCCAGGCCGGCACGGTGCCGCCGGTGACCAGCTGGATCGAGGAGACGACGACCGGTTCGAGGATGAGGATCGCGATCATCGTCAGAACGCCGGCGAGCTGGGTGCGGACGATGAGTCCGACCGCGAGGCCGATGACCGACAGGGCGGTGACGGCGAGGACGCCGAGCCCGAACCGTGCTGCGAGGTCCGGGAGTCCGAGGACGAACGGCGTTCCGGTCGCTGCCAGGGTCATCACGAGCGTGACCAGGCTGACGAGGGCGAGCACGACACCGAGGACGGCGCCGACGAGTGCGACCGCGCCCGCCTTGGCTGCGACGATGCGGAACCGCTTCGGCGAGGCGAGGGCGGCGCCGACGATGCCCCCGTAGCGGTCGTCACTCGTGCCGGCGAGCACGCCGAGCAGGGTGATCGCCAGGAGTGCGACGCCGATGGAGCCGCTGCCCATCGACGCACCGAGTGGGTTGAGCGCGTCGAGTTGCACGGCACGGGAGGCGAGGTCCAGGACGGGGAAGTCGCTCCCGAGGGCGTCGAGGCCAGGGCCGATGTCGCCGTCGGCGAGGGCGGGCATGAGCGTGACGAAGGCGAGTTGCGTGACGATGAGTCCCACGACGGCGACCGCCGCGGTGACCTTCGTCGCGGTCGTGGTGACGAGACCGATGAGTTCAGCGCGGAACATCAGCGCACCTCCCTGTTCTCGATGAGCTGGGCGCTTCCGGTGACCTGGAGGTAGTACGCCTCGAGGTCGCCGCCCGATGCGGCGAGGATGTCGCCCATCGACGACTGGGCCACGACGCGCCCGTCGGTGATGACGACCACGTCGTCTGCGATGTCCTGGACGTCGGACAGGAGGTGGGACGAGAGCAGGACCGTCCCACCCGCGTCGGCGAAGGCACGCAGCCGGAGTCGCAACCACTGCATGCCCGCAGGGTCCAGGCCGTTCGACGGCTCGTCGAGGATGAGCACGGCCGGCTCGCCGAGGAGGGCTGCGGCGATCGCGATGCGCTGACGCATCCCGAGCGAGTACCCGCCGGCGGGGCGGTCGGCGTCGCGTGCCATCCCGACCTCGGTGAGGACCGCGTCGATGCGGGCAGCGTCGACCCCGATCCGCGCGGCGGCGATGCGGAGGTGCTGCCGCCCGGTGCGAGCCGGGTGGAGTCCGCCCGCGTCGAGGACGGCGCCGACGATGCGAGCCGGCTGCTCGAGCTCGCGGTACGGGCGGCCGAGGATGAGGCCGTCCCCCGCGTCGGGACGGGCGAGTCCCAGCAGCAGGCGGATGGTGGTGGTCTTCCCGGCACCGTTGGGACCGAGGAGTCCGACGACCCGGCCGGGGTCGACGGTGAAGGACACGTCATCGACGCGCGGGCGACCGTGGAAGGTCTTGCGGAGCCCGCGAGCCTCGATGGGATGAGTGGAGAGGTTCATGGCTCCAGCCTCGGCGCAAGCCGTTACGGGCACCCCCGCCTGCCGCACAGTCCCGGGCTGGCCGAACGGACAGTGATCGACGACCTCTAGGCTGCTGGCATGGACACGACTGCTCGGATGCACGATCGACGTCACCGTCTCGCGCCGCGCGCGACCGTCGTGGCCACGGTGGTCGTCGTGGTCGCCGGTCTGCTCGCCGGCTGCGCGTCGTCACCGTCGCCGGACCGGACGACGGCGGCATCCGCATCGGCATCGGACTCCGCCACCCGCTCGGGCACCGGTGAGATCCGGCACGAGCTCGGCCCGCTCACCGACCGCTTCCCGCAGCTCGCCACCGCGCTTTCGGCGACCTGGATGTCGGGAACCATGGGCGACGAGCGGGTTCCGGGCCCGAGCACGTACTGGATCGATGCGGTCGTCCTCCTGGACGAGATCGGCTACGCGGAACTGCGTGCGCTCGCACCCGGTGAGGCGGGCTCGGACGCGAAGGCGGAGCTCCCGGACCTCGACGCCGGACTCGACGACGCACTGCCGCCGGGACCGCTCGTGCGTTCGTCCGCTCTCGACGACGCCTTCTCACAGGACGGCCGCTCGACGCAGGTGTTCCTCGACGATGCGACCAGCTCGGTGATCCTCACGAGTCGGTTCCAGTAGCGGCGGCGTTGCCGCGTCCGCGGGCTCGCACGTTCTGTGGAGAATGACCACCGCTTCACAATCGCGGGCTCGCGGGTTTGACTGGACGCATGTCCGAACCAGCTGACACCACCGTCCCCGAGAACTCCGACGACCGCATCGCGGTGCTCTTCGACATCGACGGGACGCTCGTCGACTCGAACTACCTGCACGTCGACGACTGGGATCGCGCGTTCGCCGATGCCGGCAGGCCGGTCGACGCGTGGCGGATCCATCGCTCGATCGGCAAAGACGGCGGTCAGCTGCTCGAATCGCTCCTCGACGGGTCCGACGAGGTCGAGCAGTACGGCGAGCGGGCGAAGGAGTTGCACAGCGAGTACTACCTTCAGAACACCTCCCGGCTGCGGGTGATCGGCGGTGCGCGCGAGCTGCTCGGCGAGTTGGCAGGCCGCGGGATCGCAGTCGTGCTGGCGACCTCGGCTCCGGAGAACGAGCTCGAGATCCTGCGGGAGCTGCTCGACGTCGACGACGCGATCTTCGCGGCGACCTCGTCCGGTGACGTGGAGACCGCCAAGCCGGAGCCCGACATCGTCGAGGTCGCCCTCGATCGTGCGGGCGTGCCGGCCTCGCGAGCGGTCATGGTCGGCGATGCCGTCTGGGACATCGAGGCGGCCGCGCGAGCCGGTGTGGAGTGCATCGGCGTGCGCAGCGGTGGGTTCGGCGAACAGGAGCTCCGTGACGCCGGTGCGGTCGCGGTCTACGGTGATGTCGCCGAGCTGCTCGCGAACCTCGGCGACAGCCCGATCGGCAAGCTCGCGGGCTGACTGCGGGTGTGAGCGAGGGCTTGAGTGCGGCTCAGCTCCGCGTGGCGCGGCTGCGGAACCAGCGGGCGAGTTCCTGCAGGGCGCGCATGGTGGCCGTCGGGTCGTCGCGGTCGAGGTCGTCGAAGGTGTCGCGGTAGCCGTCGAGCTGTGCGGCGGAGCTGGTGTCGGCGCGTTCGAAGCCCATGGTCCAGGCGGCGAACTGGCGTTCGCGGATGGGCTCCTCGAACATCACGCGGATACCGGCGTGGCGCGGATCGGCCGCGAGGGTGACCATCAGCTCGCGGACGGCGGCCTCGGGGCCCTCGAGGACCTGGAGGAACCGTCCGTCACGGTGGACGAGCATGCCGGTGAGCTGTGCGCGGGCGTTGTTCTCGCGGGAGACGGCGAGCAAGGCGGTGAGGTCGTCGTCGCTGAACGGCTGTGTCGCCGTGCTCGCGTACACGAGTGACAGCATCTGGTCTTCGTCGGTGCCCACGTTTGGAGCCTACCCGGCGGGGTGCGGAGGTGGATCCGGAAGCACGCCGGGGCTGCCTGCCCTTCGACAGGCTCAGGGACCGAACCGGTTCCGGGCACACCTCTCCCGGTCACTGAGCCTGTCGAAGTGCCCACGAGCACGCCTGAACGTTCCGGGCACACCTCTGCTCGGTCACTGAGGCAGCGCAACCCGAGTGCCCTTCGACAAGCTCAGGGACCGAAACGGTTCCGGGCACACCTCTCCCGGTCACTGAGCCTGTCGAAGTGCCCACGAGGAACCCTTCGACAGGCTCAGGGACCGGCGGGAGTCAGAATGGGGCAGGGTCCGGTTTCGTTCGATGGTGTTTGCCGTCGGGTGTCGTCCACTCGAGGACCCCGCCGGGCCCGTGGTCGAGGTTCCATCCGGGGAGGTGCTTCATGCGATGGTGATGCCGGCAGAGGCAGGCGAGGTTCCCGACATCTGTGGTCCCGCCGTCCTCCCACGCGACCGAATGGTCGAGGTCGCAGGCCCTGGCGCGCCGCCCGCACCCAGGTGCCCGACAGGTGCCGTCCCGCAACCGCACCGCCCGTTGCAGATCGGCCGGAACCCGGTACCGATTCCGCCCGACCGACAAGACCGCGCCGGTCTCGGGTTGGACGAGGATCCGCGTGAAGCTGGGGGCGTTGACCGCGATACGCGCGGCGGTCTCCGGGTCGATCGGGCCGTAGCCATCGAGCATGCCGGGTGCGTCGGAGACGCCGGCCATGGTGAGCGCCGGGACGGTGATCTGCACGGTCGGCTTGATGTGCTCCTGCACCTCGATGGGGTGCGGCAGGACTGGGCTGGACATCACGTCTTCCGGGGTTGTGCCGGTGAGTGCGAGCGCCGCGAGGGCGTCGGCTTGCAGTTGTGCGCAGGTGCGGGTGTCGCCGGCCTTGCGTGACTCGGCCGCGGCCGCCTCGACGCGCTCGACGATGCCCTGCGCGATCGGTGCCGTCGTGAACAGGTGCACCCACGCCATGCCGTCCGCCGCGGGCTCGAACTCGACCCGACGGTCAGCCTCCGAACGGGTTGCGCGTGCGGTGATCGATTCCGGGTGGAGGCGCTCGCGCAGAACGCGGGCACGCTTCCGGAGGTACGCATTGGTGGATTGTTCGGCGACCGGCAGGACCTCGGCGAGGAACACCGCTCGCCCTGCGGTCGGGACGTCGCAGAGCTGGTCCGTGATGGTCTGCGCATGCCGCGCCGAGATACGACCGGCCTCCAGCGAGGCAAGCACAGCCGGCGCTTCGTTCACGAGCAGTTCGGCGTCGTTCGTCGCCCGCTGCACGGTCCGCTCGGGCGTGCGGGTCGCCATCGCGAGGGCTGCGCAGGTGGAGCGGCGGGAGAGCGCCTGCCGTTCCGCCGGCGGGAAGATCGCCGGGACCGTGACGTCTGCGAAGGCGTCCGCGTAGGCGGCGGAGCGCGCCAGGAGCCGGGCCTCCTCGGCGTCCAGGTTGGCGCGACGCCGCTGGATGTCCGCGTAGTGGTCCGAGAACTCCGCGAGCTGCGCGGCGTAGTCATCGCCAGCTCGAACTGCGGAGGTGGTGGTCTCGGTCATGACTTCAGTCCACCACGGACCACTGACATTCCAGATGCTGAGTCGAAGTGGTTGTGGAAGTTGCTCGTGGGCCCTTCGACAGGCTCAGGGACCGGAGGGGGCATACCGCATTCGCGGGGTTCACCCGCAGGCACTTCGACAGGCTCAGGGACCGGCGAGGGTCGCTCAGGGACCGGAGGGGGTTGCTCGGAGACCGGAGTGAATACGGGTGCACCTCTTCCGGTCACTGAGCTTGCCGAAGTGCCTGCGAGCACCCTTCGACAGGCTCAGGGACCGGATGGGTGTCGCTGGTGTTGGACGCTTCCTCGTGCGCCCTTCGACAAGCTCAGGGACCGGCGAGGGTTGCTCAGGGACCGGAGGGGGTTGCTCGGAGACCGGAGTGAATACGGGTGCACCTCTTCCGGTCACTGAGCTTGTCGAAGTGCCTGCGAGCACCCTTCGACAGGCTCAGGGACCGGCGAGGGTTGCTCAGGGACCGGCGAGGGTTGGCCAGGGACGGGCGAGGGTTCTCAGGGACCGGCGAGGGTTGCTCAGGGACGGACGAGGGTTGCTCGGGGATCGGAGGGGGTCCGCAGCTCCCGGGCCACTCACGGGCCTATGAGCGCCTTCACGACCTCGACCGCGGCCGGTCCGTCGAGCGACGGATGGCCCGCCCACTGCCCACCGGTGACGGATATCTCCGTCTCCGGCAGCACCACCGTCGTGACGATCACCGCGGCGACACCGGTCTCGACCGTCGCACTGTAAGCGGTCCCTCCGGCAGCCTCGATGGTCGCATCCGGGATCGGCGTGAGCCCGGCGGCGGCGAGCTCATCGGCCGACAGCGCCTCGCTCGACTCGGGCGAGACGACGATCTCCACCGAGCGGATGTCCGCCGCATCGATCGTCCCCTCCGGCGCCTCCCAGCCACAGACGGTCCCGTACTCGTCCGCCCCGTTGTCCTCCCGCGCGACGAGCCCCTCGATGTACGGCGCGACGGCCGCCTCCACCGCCGCGCAGTCGACCTGCAGGGACGATCCGTCTCCCGAGCCCCCGCTCGAGGAATTTGCCGGCACCGACGCAGCGGGCGACGCACTGCCGGCGGAGTCGCCACCGGGCCCACCGCCACCAGTGCACGCCGACAGCGCGAGCACGATCGTTCCGGACACGAGAAGCGGCAGTCCCGCCCGCTGCAACACACGCATGATGTCGACGATATGGGTTCCGGAGTAGTGTCCGGAAGAGACCGACGGGAGCAGTGCGATGAAACCGACGACCCCCACCGACAGCGATCACGGCGACCACGCCGCCGACCACACCCCCGACCGCGACTGCGTCATCGCGGGTGGCGGCCCGGCCGGCATGGTGCTCGGCTACCTCCTCGCCCGGTCCGGCCTCCGCGTGACCGTGCTCGAGAAACACGCCGACTTCTTCCGGGACTTCCGCGGCGACACGATCCACCCGTCGACCATCACCTTGCTCGGCGAGCTCGGCCTGCGCGAGCGGTTCCTGCGGCTGCCGCTCAACCGGTTGCAGGCGATGGACGCCGTGATCGACGGCCTGCGGATGACGATGGTCGACTTCCGCACTCTGCCAGCACCCGACCGCTTCCTCGTCCTCGCGCCGCAGTGGGACTTCCTGAACTTCCTCGCCGAGGAGGCCGCCGCACTGCCGAACTTCGAGCTCCGCCTCCGCACCGAGGCGGCCGGCCTGATCGTGGAGCAGGGCCGGGTGCGTGGACTGCGCGCGACCACGACGACCGCCGACGCCCCAGCGACCGACACCGACCCAGCGACCAGCACTTCCACCGACATCGAGATCCGAGCCACCCTCACGGTCGCGGCGGACGGACGCACCTCGGCACTCCGCGACGCGGCCGGACTCATCCCCGACGAGAGCGGCGTGCCGATCGACGTCCTGTGGTTCAGCCTGCCGAAGCCGGCCGACCCGCCGCCCCCGACCCTCGCCTACCTCTCGCCGCGCGGCATGGTGCTCACGATCGACCGGGGTGACCGGTACCAGTCCGGCATGGTCATCCGGAAGGGCGGCGCGGAGCTGCTCCGAGCCGAGGGCCTGCCGGCGCTCCGCCGCCGGATCGTCGATGCCGCGCCCGTCCTGCGTCAGGTGGTCGACACCCTGACCGACTGGGACCAGGTCAAGCTCCTCTCGGTCCAGCTCAACCGCCTCGACCGCTGGCACCGCCCGGGCTTCATCGCCATCGGCGACGCCGCGCACGCGATGTCACCGATGTTCGGCGTCGGGGTCAACTACGCGATCCAGGATGCGGTCGCCCTGTCCAACGCGATCGCCGGCCACCTCGCCGCAGGGGACGCACCGTCCGGGGTCCTCGCAGCCGTCCAACGTCGACGCGAGCGACCGGTCAGGATCATGCAGCGCATCCAGCGGGCGGGGCATCGGGTGATCTCCCGCACGACCACGGGCGACCGCATCGCGCCGCGGTCGGTGATCCGGCTGATGCGGCTCGCCGGACCCGTCGTCCGACCGCTTGCGGCGAGGTTCATCGGGATCGGTCTCAGACCCGAGCACGTCACCACCCCGAAGCGCGAAGCGGAGAAGAAGCGGGCGCGGAGCCTCAACCTCCGACGACGGGACGGCCGCTTGTCGTAACGTGGACGCCGCAGACGCGACCTGAGCGTCTGCGCCGGCGCTGCTCCTCAACCTGGCGCCGGCGCGGCTGTGGGGCGTCGCTTCCGCCACGCCCCACAGCCGCCACCCGGCATTCCCGACCACTGCACCTCACTCGTAGCGGAGCGACTCCACCGGATCGGCCTTGGCGGCACGGGCGGCGGGCAGCGTGCCGGCGAGGAACGCGATCACCATGACGACCAGCACGATCATCCCGAGTGACACCGGGTCGAACGCGATGAGGTCGAGGCCCGGCAGGTCGGCGAGGAGCGATCCCGACAGCGCGGCACTGATGCCGGTGCCGGCGAGCACCGCGATGCCGACGCCGATCGCACTGCCGAGGAAGCCGATGAACGCGGCCTCCAGGCTGAACAACCCGAAGACCTTGCCGCTCCCCATCCCCATGGCCTTCATCAGCCCGATCTCGCGGGTGCGCTCCTGCACGGACATGAGGAGGGTGTTCACGATCCCGAAGCTGGCCGCGAGGAGCGCGATGATCGCAAAGGCGTTGAGGACGAGGACGATCCCGTCGATCACCGTCTTGATGGTGCCGAGCTGGTCCGCGACGGTCGTGCCGGTGTAGCCCGCGTCGGCCAGTCGGTCCTTCAACGCCGTGACCTGCTCGTCGGTGGCGTCCGCGCTGAACCGGATGGACGCCTGCGCGTACCGCTCGACCTGGTCGGACGGGACGCCGATGTTCTGCGTCTCGTAGAGGAGGTCGGTGAGCGCGGCGTTGGGCACGATCGATGCACCGGTGGGCGAGGCGAGGCTCTCCTCGGCGACTCCGACGACGGTCGCGTCCACGGTGTGCTGCGTGCGCTGCGCGTCAGTGATCGCGACCGTGACCGTCTGCCCGACCGCGTCGGCGTCGCTTCCGAAGCCGAGCGGTTCCACATAGGACGTGGGGAGCACCAGCTGGAGCGTGTCGGTGTCGTCGTCGGGCTGTGCACCGTCCAGCAGGGTGACGCTCTGCCCCGAGATGAGTCCACCGACACCGACGACGTACTTCGTGCCGCCGCCCGCCTCGATGTAGTCGGTCGAGATCGACTTCACGGCCTGCACGTCGAGGACGCCGTCGATCCCGCCGAGCTCGTCGAGATCGGTCGGTGTCAGAGCGACGACGGTCGATCCCGGCGCACCGGCACCGGTGGAGGCGACCGCGTCCGGGTCGTACTCCTTCGGCCCGCTCGACGCCGCACCCAGTCCGCCGCCGGTGTCGGCCGTCTTGGTGACGGTCATCGTGTCGGACGCGCCGACGCTCGACACCGTGTCGTCGATGTAGGCGTTGATGCCGGTGCCGAGCCCGTTCGTCAGGGTGAGCGTGAACGCTCCGACGAAGATCGCCAGGATGGTCAGGATGGTCCGGGTCTTGGACCGGAACGTGTTCGCGACGGCGGTCCCGATGAGGTCGACGGTTCTCATGCGGCCACCGCCTCGTCCTCGACGAGCAGTCCGTCTCGGATGAGGATCCGCCGATCGCAGCGTGCCGCCAGCTCCTCGTCGTGTGTGACGACGATGAGGGTGATGCCGCTCTCCCGGTTGAGGGAGAACAGGATGTCCTCCACGACGGCGCCGGTCGCCGTGTCGAGGTTGCCGGTCGGTTCGTCGGCGAAGATGATCCGCGGGTTGTTGACGAGCGCGCGGGCGATGACCGTCCGCTGCTTCTGCCCGCCCGAGAGGTTCACCGCGCGGTTCCGCGCCTTGTCCTCGAGCTGGAGCTGCGCGAGTGCGGCGAGCGCCCGGCGACGTCGGTCACCGCGGCGGACGCCGGCGATCTTCATGGGGAGCAGGACGTTCTCGAGCACCGTCGCGTTGGCGGTGAGGAAGAACTGCTGGAACACGAACCCGAAGGTCTTGTTCCTGGTCGTGTTGAGGCGGCGACCGCGGAGGGTGCTCGTGTCGACCCCTTCGAGCTCGACGGTGCCGGAACTCGGTGCGTCGAGGAGCGCGAGCACGTGCATGAGCGTGGACTTGCCGGAGCCGCTCTTCCCGACGATCGCGACACTCTCGCCGGCGTGGATGTCGAAGCTCACCCCCTTGAGTGCCTCGAACCGGTTCTGACCGCGACCGTAGGAACGCCGGACGTCCCGGACCGAGATGATCGGCGGCGCTGTGGTGCTCTGCATGGGGTCTCCTCGTCTGGGGCCGGGTGCTCCGGCTCCACTCCAGACTCGCGGCGTCGCCCGTCCGGCGCGTCCCCCACCGGCGGACACCCGTGTACCGCGTCCGTGGTACCGCGGAATGCCACGTGCGGAGGAGTCGCCCGGCGCCGGTTCCCGGCAGACTGGGCCTATGACCTCCGCGACGCAGGATCACCGGGTGCGCGATCCGCGTCGGAGACCTCCGGCGTGGGTGCACGACGTGGTCGCCGCGGTCCTCATCATCGCCTCGGCGTTCATCCCCTTCCCCAATGCGGAGTTCCGGCCGGGCAGCCCGCTCGTCGTCGCCCTGGTCGTCGCGCCCGCGCTCCTGCTCCCGCTCCGCCGACGTTGGCCGATCCCGGTGCTCGCTGCCGTCATCGCCTGTTACGGTGCGGCGGCGATCACGGGGACCCTCGCTCCCGGTGTCGTGATCGCGGCCGCGATCGCGATGTTCGGGGTGGCCTTGCGCTCCGCGCGTCGGACGACCCTGATCACGGCCGTCGCGACGATGGTCGCCGTCGCCCTCCTCAGCCTGCTGGCATCGATCGGCAGCTTCGATCCGCGGACGGTCCAGTTCGCGGTGATGATCGCGTTCGCCGCCGCAGCCGGCGACGGGACGCGATCACGCCGCGCGTACATCCTGGCGATCACCGAACGCGCGGAGCGGGCAGAACAGACCCGCGAGGCCGAGGCGAGGCGTCGGGTGACCGAGGAGCGGCTCCGGATCGCACGCGACCTCCACGACACCGTCGCCCATCAGATCTCGGTGATCAGCCTGAACGCCGGGGTGGCGTCGAGCTCCCTGGAGTCGCGGCCGGAGAAGGCGAAGGAGGCGCTCGTCTCGATCCGCCGGGCGTCACGGACGGTGCTCGGCGAGATCGGTGACCTGCTCGAGGTCCTGCGGAGCGACGGCGGGGACGCCGGCGCAGGCTCCCGTGGAACGCTGCCGCAACCGGGACTCGACCGACTCGATGCGTTGATCGCCGAGTTCACCACCGCAGGCCTCGACATCACGACACGGATCGACCCCGACGCACCAGAGCTGTCGGCCGCCACGGACACGGTCGCGTACCGCGTCGTCCAGGAGGGGCTGACGAACGCACTGAAGCACGGTCCTGAGCGTCGTGCGCATGTGCTCGTCGAGGGCGGCGACGGGAGGATCGTCGTCAGCGTGAGCAATCCGACGGCCCCCGGCGTCCCGCGTGAGCAGGCCGACGCGGCGCCGACCACCGGGCACGGACTCCTCGGCATCCGCGAGCGCGTCGCCGCCGTCCGCGGGGCCGTCGACGTCGGCGCGACCCCGGGCGGCTGGCGGCTGTCCGCGAGCCTCCCGACCGGCGAGCCGACGCACCCCGGTCCGACACACCCGGCCCCGACGCACCCCGAGGAGTCCCCCGCATGACCACCGTGCTCGTCGTCGACGACCAGTCGCTCATCCGCCAGGCCGTCGCCGACATCCTCTCCTCCGAGGCCGACCTCGAGGTCGTGGGCGAAGCCGTGGACGGCGCGCAGGCGGTGTCTCTCGCCCGCGAGTTGCGACCGGACGTCGTGCTCATGGACATCCGCATGCCCGTCCTCGACGGCATCGGCGCGACCTCGGCGATCTGCGCCGACCCCGAGCTCGCGGACACCCGCGTCCTCATCCTCACCACGTTCGAGGAGGACGAGAACCTCATCGCGACCCTGCGCGCCGGCGCGAGCGGGTTCATCGGCAAGGGCTCGGAGCCCGAGGAGATCGTGCGCGCCGTGCGCGCGGTGCACGCCGGCGACGCACTCCTGTCCCCCGCGGCGACCCGGAGTCTCATCACCAGGTACGTCGTCGCTGCGGACGAACCGACGAGCCCGCGCCAGGTCCCCACCGAGCTGGCGCTCCTCACCGAGCGGGAGCTGGAAGTGTTGCTCCTCGTGGCCCGCGGACGCTCCAACCAGCAGATCGCCGACGACCTCGTCATCTCACCGCACACCTCGAAGACCCACGTGAACCGCATCATGACGAAGGTCGCCGCCCATGACCGCGCCCAGCTCGTCATCCTCGCGTACGAGAGCGGCCTGCTGCGGCCGGGCACCGACGACTGAACCGGTCGCTCAGGGAGCAGAGGAACGCCGAGCGCAGAGGATACGACAGCCGCCGGACATCCTCAAGCGCGAACGGCGGATCGCTCTCGACCGTAGCCTCGGCCGGATAGACGAGACCCGAACCGTCTGTACCGATGCAGCTCCCTCAGCCTGGCGTCGGTGTGGTTGCGGGGCGAGGCCACGGCCCGCCCCGCAATCGCGCGGAGCCGGTACTGTCGTCGTGTCCACGTCGCCGCTCGGCACCGGGACCCAGCAGACGAGGAAGCACGATGGCCGGATCCCCCACAGCCCGACAGTCGGCGAGCACGCTGCCGGCCCTCACGCCCGGGCCGCACCGCCGCCACCTCGGCCTGATCTCGATCGTCGCCTGTTTCGGCGGCCTGCTCTTCGGGTACGACACCGGCGTCATCAACGGCGCACTGCGACCGATGACCGCGGAGCTCGGCCTCACCCCGCTCACCGAGGGTGTCGTGACGAGTTCACTCGTCTTCGCGGCCGCCGTCGGTGCGCTGCTCGGCGGGCGGGTGTCGGACGCCTGGGGCCGACGTCGGAGCATCCTCGTGCTGGCCGTCCTCTTCTTCGTCGGCACGCTGGTCGTCGTCTGCTCACCGAACGTCGAGCTGCTCGTCGCCGGTCGCATCCTTCTCGGTCTCGCCGTCGGCGGTGCCTCCGCCGTCGTCCCGGTCTACCTGGCGGAGCTCGCCCCGTATGAGATCCGCGGGTCGATCACCGGCCGGAACGAGGTCGCGATCGTCCTCGGACAGTTGTCGGCGTTCGTGATCAACGCGGTCATCGGCACCGTGTTCAGCGAGCACACGAGCGTCTGGCGCATCATGTTCGTCGTCTGCGCCCTCCCGGCGGTCGCGCTGTTCGTCGGCATGCTGCGGATGCCCGAGTCACCGCGGTGGCTCGTCGACCACGGTCGCCGCGAGGACGCCCTGGACGTCCTGCGGACCGTCCGCTCCGACGACCGCGCCGTCGCCGAACTCGCGGAAGTGGAGGCGTCCATCACCGCGCAGCGCGACCAACACCGGATCGGGCTCGGGGCCGTCCTCCGCAACCCGTGGCTCGTGCGCATCCTGCTCGTCGGTGTCGGCGTCGGGATCGCCCAGCAGCTCACGGGGATCAACTCGATCATGTATTACGGGCAGACCGTGCTCGTGGAGTCGGGCTTCGACGAGAGTGCCGCACTCATCGCCAACATCGCGCCCGGTGTCATCGCCGTCGTCGGCGGCTTCATCGCCCTCACCTACATGGACCGACTCGACCGACGGAAGACGTTCGTCATCGGCTTCTCGCTCACGACCGCGTGCCATCTGCTCATCGGCTTCTCCTCGATGGTGCTCGAGCCGGGCGACCCGATGCGTCCCTGGGTCATCCTGGTCCTCGTGGTCGTGTTCGTCGGCTCCATGCAGACGTTCCTCAACGTGGCGGTCTGGGTCTACCTCGCCGAGGTCTTCCCACTCCAGATGCGCGGTCTCGGCATGGGTGTCTCGATCTTCATGCTCTGGGTCGCCAACGGGTTCCTGGCGCTGTACTTCCCGTCCCTCGTCGACGGCCTCGGCATCACCGGGACCTTCTTCCTGTTCGCGGGTGTCGGCGCACTCGCGCTCCTGTTCGTCGCCACCCAGGTACCCGAGACGCGTGGGCGGAGCCTCGAGGCGCTCGGCGAGGACGTGTCGACCGGCGCGATCTTCACCCGGAAGCGGTGACCGCCGACTAACCCGTGAGGTGGTCGATGAGGATCTTGACACCGATGAGGATCAGGATGACTCCACCGGCGATCTCCGCCGGCTTGCCGAAGCGCTGACCGACGCGACGGCCGATGAAGACGCCGAGGAAGGCGAGCACGAACGTCGTCAGTCCGATGAGGGCGACGGCTTCGAGGATCGAGCCGGGCAGGAACGCGAGCGTGATGCCGATGGCGAGCGCGTCGATGCTCGTGGCGAGCGCGAGGATGAGGAGTCGCCGGACGTCGATACGGTCGGAGTCGACCTCGGTGTCCTCGTGGCTCGAGAACGCCTCCCAGAGCATCTTGCCGCCGACGAGGGCGAGCAGGCCGAAGGCGACCCAGTGGTCGATCTCCGTGATGTACCGCGCGAACTGCGTGCCGAGGAACCAGCCGACGAGCGGCATGACCGCTTGGAACAGGCCGAAGGTCCCGGCGATCACGAGCGCGTGACGCACGTTGAACCGCCGCATGTGCAGGCCCTTGGTGAGGGCGACGGCGAAGGCGTCGGCGGAGACGCCGAGCGCGATGAGGAGCAGCGGCCAGAACGTCATGTCGCGGGGTCTTCCTGTGATGCGTCCTGGACGCGGAGATGCGTTCGGGCGCCATGCCGCGAGGACCCGTCAACGTTGCCAGCGCGGTGCGGCGGCGGCAAGCCGAAATGTCCGATTGCCAGCGTTTCGCCTCGCCTAACGCGGCTGTTCGGGCGACCGCGAGGCTTGATCGATACAGTGTTTCGTGTACTGTCGTTCGCGTGACCGACACCATGACGCCGACCGCGACCCTGACGCACACTGCCGCACTCGCAAGGCTGGGGCACGCCCTGTCGGACGAGACCCGGGCACGCATCCTCCTGACCCTCCGCGAGGCACCGGCCTTCCCCTCCGACCTCGCGGACGCACTCGGCGTCTCCCGACAGGTCATGTCGAACCAGCTCGCCTGTCTCCGCGGCTGCGGCCTCGTCGAAGGCGTCAAGGAAGGACGCAACACCTGGTACCGCCTGGCGGACAGCCACCTGGCGCCGGCGCTCGACGACCTCCTCCGGCTCGTCCTGATCGTCGATCCCGCCTGCTGCTCGGGTGAGAGCTGCACCTGCGCATGAGCACCGTCGGCCTGCCGAGCCCTCGTCTCCGCGCCCAGCTGAGCCCCGCCAGACGCGCGACGCTGCAGCGCCGGATCCGCTGGATCGTCGCGGCGACCATCGCCTACAACGTCCTCGAGGCCATCGTCGCCCTGTCGGCCGGGACCGTCGCCTCATCGGCAGCCCTCGTCGGCTTCGGTCTCGACTCGATCGTCGAGGTCCTGTCCGCCGCCGCGGTCGCCTGGCAGTTCTCGAGCCCCGATCCCCATCGTCGGGAACGGGTCGCGCTCCGGGTGATCGCCCTGTCGTTCTTCGGCCTCGCCGCGTTCGTGAGCGTCGACGCCGCCCGCTCGCTGCTCGGGTTCGCCGAGGTCCAGCACTCGACCGTCGGCATCGTCCTCGCGGCGGTCAGCGTCGTGATCATGCCGGCGTTCTCGCTGTTCGAGCGCCGGACCGGCAAGGAACTCGGCTCCGCCTCCGCCGTCGCCGACTCGAAGCAGACGCTCATCTGCTCCTACCTGTCGGCCGCGGTCCTCATCGGGCTGGTCCTCAACAGCACCCTCGGCTGGGCCTGGGCGGACGGCGTCGCCGCCCTCGTCATCGCCGGCTTCGCGGTCCGTGAGGGCGTCGAAGCCTGGCGTGGAGACGCGTGCAAGCGGCCGGTCTCATCGCTCACCTCGGAGAACACGGACACCTGCGACTGCTGCTGAGCACACGCACCTTCCCACACGGCCGGGATACGCTGCTGGCATGCCTGCCGACGACGACGCACCCGACGCTCCCGACATCGAAGCCCTCCTCGCCGCAGCCGCGAACGACCGCTCGAACGCCCCCGCGTTCCTGACGGCGCTCCTCGAGAGCACCGTGATCGTGGCGGGGACCGTGACCGACGACGGCATGGCGACCCTGGCTGACCTCCTCGACTCGGACGGCAGCTCGGTGCAGCCGTTCTACACCTCGAAGGCGCGCTTCCAGGAGACACTCCAGGTCGTCCCGTCGTTCGAACAGCACCTCCTCGCCCTCCCTTGCCGCGTCCTGTGGCAGATGACCCGAGGCGCGAGGCTGGTCCTGAACCCGCATTCCACGCACGGCAAGGAGTTCCTCCCGGGCGAGATCGCCCAGCTGCTCGACGGCGAGGCGGTGCTCACACCACGCGTCGTCGAGCGCGAGACCGAGGTCATGGTGGGACAGCCGGCTCGCATCCCACCAGGGATGACCGAGACGCTGACTGCGGTCCTCGCCGAGTACGGCGAGGTCGACGAAGCGGTGCTGGGCTGGAAGGTCACCCCGCAGGAGGGCGGCACGTTCGACGAGTGCTACCTCCTCGTCATCGTCGGCGCCCCGACCGCCCGTGAGACGATCAGCGGTCCGCTCGCACGAGCCCTCGCGACGTACTCGGCGAGCGTGCCGATCGACGTCATGTACGTGGCGCCTGGCGCGAAGCATCTCCTGACCAGTGTCCCGCCGTTCCATCGCCGCAAGCGAGGGCTGTTCCGGCGACGATGAGCAGTGGGCTGAGTCGAACGGTGCCCGCGGTCGCACGTGGCGCACGCGTCCTCACGATCGCCGCGCTGCTGGGCGTCCTCGCGGCGTGTAGCGCGCCGCCGTCGGGGGTGCCCACCGGGACTCCGGCCGGCTCCGCACCGAATGCATCGGTGGCACTCCCATCCGCGCCGACGTCCGCCTTCCCGGGGCTCGCCTGCGATGCGCTCGTCCCGGACGCGGAGGTCGCATCCTTCCTGGGCGCCGCAGCCGCGCCGCAACCGCTCACCGTCGACGACGCCCCGGTCCTGGAGGACGGCGGGACCGTCTGCGCCTGGGCCGATGAGGCGGCCGGCACCTCACTGACCGTCCGACTCGTCGGAGAGGGTGTCGACCACTGGGCAACCTTCAACCACTGGTACGAGCACACCGACTGGAGCGCGAGCGTCGGCGAGATCAACGGGACGATGTGCTCGGACGGCGCCTGCTCCGTCCACGCCCTCGACGGCGAGCGGTTCATCGAGGTCGATGCGGCAGGGGTCGACGACCCGAACGGGACGCGCACGGAGGAACTGGCTCGGACAGCGCTTGCGGCGGCCCCGGTTCAGGCACCCACCGCGCCCCCGTCGTCGTCGGCACCCACCTCGCGCTCCTGCGCCACGGCGTTGCCGGTGGACACCGCGGCGGCACACCTCGGCGCAGCCGCCACCGGCGCGAGCTACGTGAGCACCGCGACACCGAGCTACCACCTCGTGCAGGACTCGCTCCAGCGGGTCGGCGGGCTCGACTGCCGACTGCTGTCCGCGGACTCCCGCGAGCTCGTCCGGTTCACTGTGCTCCCCGGAGGTGCGTGGGTGCTTCGCGAGGACAGTCCGGTCGGCGCCGTGGATGCGACTGGGAGCGAGCACTCGGCGCATGCTCGACGTGGCGACGACTGGGTGCGCCTGCAGGCCCCCGGGGCGAGCGAGGAGACGACTCGGGCCCTGCTGGCCGAGCTGCTCGGCTGAGCTCGACGTGCGTTAGAACACCGGCCGATCCGCGATGGACACGAGGACCGCGGCGATCACGGTCACGACGGTCAGCGCGATGGCGACGACCCACTGGATCCGAGGCACCGCGCGTCGGATCACGAGGACCAGGTGCGCCAGGAGCGCCAGCACCGCTACGGCGGCGACCACAGTGCCGACCACCGCCGGCTCGAACACCGCGACCTGTTCCGTCGCGATGCCGTCGGCACCCGGCGCCTGGTACCAGATCATCGTGGTCTGCGTCGCCGCGACCAACAGGCCGAGTGCGGCGATCACGAGCAGGGCTGACGCTACGAGGATCCGTTGGACGCGGGACATGCCCCCAGTATGCCGACCGCCGGTCGCACACGGGCGAACGCCCCACCCACGGATCGTGGGCGGGGCGTTCGGTTCGTTCGATTCGTTCGATTCGGACGAGTGTCGAGCCCGGCTCAGGCGTTGATCGACTGCGGGTGGTCGGTCGTGGAGTCGACGGTGATCTTCCGCGGCTTCGCACGCTCGCTCACCGGGATGATCACGGAGAGCACACCGCTGTCGTAGGACGCGGTGATGCCGTCGAGGTCGACTCCCTCGCCGAGGGTGAACTGCCGCAGGAAGTGGCCGCCACCGCGCTCGCGTGCGAGCCAGCGGACACCCTCGCGACTGTCGGCCGTGCGCTGAGCACGGATGGTCAGCTGACCTCCGTCGACGTCGACGTCGATGGATCCGGGGTCGATGCCGGGGAGGTCGGCGACCATCATGTACCGGTCGCCGTCACGGAAGAGGTCCACCGGCATGGGCCGGGGTGCGCGCACGGAGTCCAGTACGGAGGCCGCGAAGCGGTCGAGCTGGCTGATGGGATCGAGGGTCATTGCCATGGGTGTTCTCCTTCCCTGTCGCCCGATGACGGATCGGGCTCATCGATTGTCAGTGCCCGGAAGCCACAGATCCGGTGGTTCAGATCTGCACTTCGTGGTGTAGATTTTTTATACATCCGAAACCTGATCCATTGCAACCCGTTCAAAGGAAACCTCAAGCATGGCCGATCGTGACGGCGCGACACCCGTGTACGGCATCGCCGTCGCAGCCCAGCTCGCCGGCGTCCCGGAGGCGTCCCTGCGGCTCTTCGAGAGCAAAGGCCTCCTCACCCCGTCCCGGACCGAGGGCGGCACCCGTCGCTACAGCGAGGATGACATCGAGCGACTCAAGCGCGTCACCGACCTCCGCGACGACGGCGTCAACCTCGCCGGCATCGCTCGCGTGCTCGATCTCGAGGACATCAACCAGGGACTCCGAGACCAGCTCGACGCCGACCAGGACTGAGCGTCGGGTCGATCCCACCGCCGGCAGATGGCAGCATGGAGGGATGAGCCTGCAGCGAAGCACTCCGTCCGCCCAGCACGTCGACGCCGCCGGGATCGAGGCGTTCATCACGGCCCTCGAGCACACGCCGAACGTCGAACCGCACAGCCTGATGCTCCTGCGCGGCGGGAACGTCGTCGCCGAGGGCTGGTGGGCGCCGTACTCGGCTGATCGGGTGCACCTGCTGTACTCGCTGAGCAAGAGCTTCACCTCGACCGCCGTCGGCCTCGCCGTCGAGGAGGGCCTGCTCGGACTCGACGACACGATCATCAGCCACTTCCCGGAGCTCGACGCCGAGATCACCGACCCCCGCAGCCGCGCCATGCGCGTGCGACACGTGCTCGCGATGGCGAGCGGCCACCGCGAGGAGACGATCATGCGGGCCGCTGCGATCGACCCGACGAACCTCGTCCGCGGCTTCCTGCTCCTCCCGCCCGACGAGGACCCGGGAACCGTCTTCGCGTACAACCAGCCCTGCACGTACACGGCCGCGGCGATCGTCCAGCGCGTCACGGGCGGGACGCTCACCGACTACCTGCGACCGCGGTTGCTCGAGCCACTGGGTATCGGCGAGTTCGACTGGCAGCAGGACGACGAGGGCTTCGAGCTCGGGTACAGCGGCCTGCACGCGACGACGGAGGCGATCGCCGCACTCGGTCAGCTCTATCTGCAGGGCGGCGCCTGGGAGGGCCGACAGTTGCTGCCGGCCGCCTGGGTCGCCGAGGCGACGCGATCGCACATCGCGAACGGCGACGACCCTGAGTCGGACTGGGCGCAGGGGTACGGGTTCCAGTTCTGGATGGCCCGTCACGGGTTCCGCGGCGACGGCGCTTACGGTCAGTACTGCGTCGTCCTGCCGGAGCACGACGTCGTCCTGGCGATCACGGGGCAGAGTCTCGACATGCAGGCCGTGCTGAACGCCGCGTGGGAGCACCTGTTGCCGGCCTTCGGGACGGGCGAGGCCTCCGACGCGGTGCGCGGTGTGAGCACAACCGCCGATCAGGCGTTGCTCGAACGCCTGGCGGGGCTCGCCCTGCCGCCGCTCGACGCGTCGGACGAAACCGGCGCGGCTTCGTCACTGCGCGAGCTCGTCGGACGGACGTTCTCGGCCGCCGCCGATACCGGCCTGGCGCAGCTGACGGCGCTCGAGGTGACGGCGGGCGAGGGTGACGACATCGTGCTGGTCGTGCACGAGGGCGACGACCGGGTGGAGCTCGTCCCCGGTGTCGGCGCGTGGCGGACGCATGGACCGATCACGGCGAGTGCCGCCTGGGGCACGGGCGGCGAGGACGGAGCGCGGGTCCTCCGCGTCGACGCGATCTTCATCGAGACACCCCACCGCATGCACCTCGAGATCGACCCGGCGTCCGGCACCTTCGACGCCTGGTGGGAGACGACGCCGCTCCGGACCTCCCGTCTCGCCGAGGTGCAGCGGCCGAGCGCGGTCGTCGCAGGCGGGGGCAAGTCGTCCTGGTGAGCTGACGCGGGCGGGCGGTCAAGCCCGCCCGCGCGACCGGGCGACCCCGACGGCACCGACGATCGCGCCACCGCCCAGCAAGGCGAGTGCGAGCAGGACGGGTGCCGTGTCCGTGCCGGTCCTCGCGAGCGTGTCATCGCCGGTTCCACGAGGAGACCCGATGCTGACGCTGGTCTCAGGAGCAGGTTCCGTCGGCTGCCCACCCGGAGCCTCGACCCCTGGCGCCTCAGGGCCCTCGGGATCCCCGGGAGTGATCGGTTCCACCGGGGCGACGATGGTGACGACGAGATCCGTCGCGGTGCTGACGAGCCCCCCGGCGCGCGCTCGGACCGTCACGGTGTGCGTCCCTTCGGGGAGCGACTCGGCCGGCTGGAGCGCCCACGTCTCCTCGACGGTGGCGTCCGTCGTCCCGACCGGGACGCCGTCGACATCGACCTCGACCTGCGTGCCGGACGGAGCGGTCCCGTGCAGGATCGCATCGGACGCGAGCACGCCGTCGAGCGGGGTCGTCATGGTCGCAGCGGCGGGGGTGAGTTCGAGTTCGAACGGCGTGGTGGACACCAGTCGACCGCTTTGGATGAAGCCCATGGTGCCGCCGCGGAGGGTGCCGTAGTCCGCATCGGGGGCGACGGCGAGGTCGACGGTCTGCACGCCCTCCCAGAGACTCCCCTCGGTTCCGCAGTCGGCCGTCACCCCAGCTGCGCCGGTGACGCAGCCCGAGGCCCCGAGCCCGACGATGACGGTCTGCTCGGGGGAGGTGAAGCGCATGACCCCCGAGGTGCCACCGTTGACCGGCACCTCCATCCTGAGGGTCTGTCCGGCTGCCGCCTGGCCGACGTGCGGCGGAAGCACCTCCAGGGCGAACGGTGTCGACTCGACCGTCCTTCCGCCCACCTCGAACCCGATCGACCCTCCGGCGAGCGTCCCGACGGGTGCGTCGGGATCGATCCGGACGGTCGCCATCAGGTCCGACGCCCACACCTTGGAGTCGGTGCCGCATCGGACCTCGGCGGCGTACCGCTGGTCGCAACCGCCGGTCGTCACGATGCCGATGGTCGCGTGTTCCGGTGCGGTCACGACGAGCGTCCCCGTCCCACCCACGTTGAACGACAGGACGAGACCCTCGCCGGCGCGGCCACCGTCGATGGGATCGATGACGGCCGCAGCCGACGCTGCGTGCGGGGTGGCGAGCGTCAGCATGGACAGGACGGCGGATGCGGCGAGCGCCCAGGCGCTCCTCCGCAGTCGAGCACGCGTCCGTCGGGCGTACTGTGCGGCGTCCGGCTCCGAGATGTGGTCGGGATGATGCATGGGGCGTTCTCCGATCTGGCGGTACGGGTCAGGCGATGGATGCGCGACGAAGGCGCGCGAAGGCGATGACGATGGCGAGTTGCACCGCGAACAGCGCGGCGGTCAGCGCCGCGGCGACCGTCGTCGTGGCGCTCTGGGGCAGCACTGAGACGCCGGGGAGGAATCCGACACCGAACACGATCGCGGCATCGAGGAGGAAGGTCGCCGACGCGAGCACCGCAAGGATGCGGGCGTCGCCTTGGTGGCGGGTGGCCTGCGGGTTCTTCGTCATGAAATTAGCATATCAAATTTATAACTGAAACATAAGTGTGACTTCTAACGTGTCCGGCGCGATCCGCACTACGCTGCTCAGCACCAGCGCCGTCACGACGAGGAGACCGCATGAGAGCCGTACGCATCACCGCACCGGATGAAGCCGCGGTCGTTGACCGACCGGATCCGCAGGCCGGACCGGGTGAGGTCCTCATCCGCATCGAACGCGCCGGGCTCTGCGGCACCGATGTCGCGCTGCTGCGCGGCACCATGCCGTACCTCGCCGACGGCCGCACCACCCTGCCGCTCCAACCCGGCCACGAGTGGGCCGGTCGGGTGGTCTCCGTGGGCGAGGGTGTCACCGCGACCGCACCGGGCGACCTCGTCACCGGTGACACCTTCATCGGGTGCGGCACCTGCACGCTCTGCGCCACGGGGCGACACCATCTCTGCCCCGACCACCTCGAACTCGGCGTCCTCGGACAACTGGAGGGAGCCCTCGCAGAACTCCTCGTCGTCCCCGAGCGCGCCGTCCATCACCTCCCGGCCGGGGTCGACGCGGACCTCGGCGCGATGGTCGAACCCGCCTCCTGCTCACTCCGTGGCGTCCGACTCGCGGCAGTGGGGCCCGGCGACCGCGTGCTCGTCTGGGGCGCCGGCACGCTCGCCATGTTCGCCGCGCTCTTCGCCGCGGACTCCGGGGCGTCCGTCACGGTCGTGGCCCGCCGTGAGTCCGATCGGCGGTTCGCCGCGGACTTCGGCCTGGCCACGCGCGATCCGGCCGACCTCGGCGACGAGCGCTTCGACGTGATCATCGAGGCCACGGGTTCGGCCGAGGTCACCCGTCGCCTCCTCGACAACGCCACCGCCGGCGTCCGCGTCGCACTGCTCGGCGTGCCCGGCGGCGACTCGGGGCTGCCATCAGGCAGACTCATCGCCCTCGACGCCACACTCCACGCGGTGCTCGGCGGATCAGATTGCATCGATGAGGCGGCGCGACGGTTCGCCTCCATGGGCGACACGGTCCGGCGATTGATCGGCTCCGTGATCACCCTCGAGGACGTGCCCCGGGCGCTCGCCGCGGGACTCCCCCGCGCGGCCGGCTCCGGACCGAAGACGCAGATCCGGTTCTGAGCAGGCGGTGGAGCGGGATGCACACCGAGGTGCGCTCCACCGGCTCACACCGAGGCGCGCTCCACCAGTTCGCACGGGATCGTCGTCATCTCGGGGACGTCCTCACCGGCGATGAGCCGGTGCAGCGTCTGCACGAGCAACGCCCCCTTCTCAGCCGTGCGCAGATCGACCGTCGTCAGCGCCGGATAGGCGTCGACCGCGAAGACGTTGTTGTCCACCGAGGTCATGGCGATCCGCGTCGGAACCGGGATCCCGCGGTCGCGGAGCACACCGAGCGCGCCCGTCGCCATCTGCGCCGACGCCGCGAACACCGCATCGACCTGCCGGCCGTCTGCGAGGAGCCGTTCCATCGCGCGTGCGCCGCTCGTCGGCGTGAAGTCACCCTCCTCCTCGGGTCCCGGCTCGAGTCCCGCCTCGAGGAGGGCGCGCCGCCACCCGGCACGGCGGTCGATACCGGCCGCGGTGTCGAGCGGGCCGGTGATCGTGGCGATGCGGGACCGACCGGCCTCCACCAGACGCCGGGTCGCCAGGGCGCCCGCCTCCACGTTGTCGACGTCGACGACATGTCCAGGTGGCGTCGTCTCCTCGAGCGCCCGCACCCCGAACACGACCGGGAGGGACGTCGACAGCTTCGCGTACGCCTGCATGCTCGTGTGATGCGAGAGGACGAGCGCGCCGTCCACGTTGCCGCCGGTGAGGAACCGGCGGGTCTTGTCCGGGTCGACGTCGGATTCGATCAGCAGCGTCAGCGTGTAGTCGGTCGACGACGCGTACATCGCGGCACCCTGGATGACCTCGGCGAAGTAGGGGTCGGCGAAGAACTCGGCGGTGCGTTGCGGGATGACCATCGCGATCGTCTGCGCACGCCGACGCACGAGGCTGCGTGCCGCGCGGTTCGGGACGTAGTGCAGCTGCTCGACGGCCGCGGTCACGGACGCGACCGCCTCCGGCGTCACCTGGGAGGACCCGTTGATGACGCGGGAGGCGGTGGACTTGGAGACGCCCGCGAGCGCTGCCACCGCGATGAGCGTGGGGACGGTGGAGTCCGTCTCGGTGTCGATGGTGTGTCTCCTCAGTCGTGCCGGTGTGAAGACACTGTATGCGGCGCGGGCGTCATCCCTTGACCGCGCCCTGCATGATGCCCGCCACGAGCTGCTTCCCGGCGAGGACGAAGAGGATCAGCAGTGGGATCACCGAGAGCACCGCGCCAGCGAGCACGAGTGAGTGGTCCGGGGTCTGTCCGCCGCTCGCGCTCAGGGCCGCGAGCGCCGTCTGGACACTCGGGTTCCGCGGACCGAGGACGAGGAGTGGCCAGAGGAAGTCGGTCCACGCGGCCATGAAGGTGAAGAGCGCGAGGACGGCCATCGCCGGTCGGGCGGCCGGCAGCGCGACATGCCAGAAGGTGCCCCACATCGACGCGCCGTCGACGCGCGCGGCCTCGATGAGCTCGTCGGGGATGACGTCGACGAGGTACTGGCGCATGAAGAACACACCGAACGCGGTCACGAGCCCTGGCAGGATCACCGCCTGGAGCGTCCCCACCCACTCCCACTCGGCCATGAGCATGAACAACGGGATGATGCCGAGTTGGGTGGGGATCGCCATCGTGGCGATCACCGCGAGGAGCAGCCCGTTGCTGGCCCGGAACTTCAGCTTCGCGAAGGAGTAGCCGGCGAGGGTCGAGAAGAACACCACCGAGACCGTGATCGCGCCCGAGATGATGACGCTGTTCGCGAGCGCCTGCAGGAACGGGGCGGTCTCGAACACCTTCGCCGCGTTGCCGAGGAAGTTCGGGCCGGGGAGGACGGCGGGCGGCACGAGGTTCGTGTCGGAGGACTGCCGACTCGAGATGACGAACGACCACCACAACGGGAACGCCGAGATGGCGAAGAACGCGATGAGGATGGCGTAGGTGAGGATGCCCGGCCGCTCGTGGTCCTTGCCCTTGCGGTACCGCGGGGCCTCCGTGGTCGCGGTCGGTTCGGTCCGCGTGCGTTCCATCAGGGTGCTCATGCTCGTCCGCCTCGCTGGTCGGTGGTGCTCGTGGTCGTCGAACGCGAGCGGGCCGGGCTGGTGCTGACGGACCGCGTCGTGATGAGGGTGTCGCGCACCTTCGGGATCCGCACCGGACGTGCGTCGTTCGTCCGGATGGCCCTGGTGATGGCGAAGTTGATCAGGCCCGCGAGGATGATCACGAGGAACAGGATCCAGGCGGTGGCGGATGCTCGACCGAAGTCCCGTCTCGGGAAGGCGAGCTCGTACAGGTACAGGACGATCGTCTGGAACTGCCGGTCGGATCCGCCGTTGCTCCGGGGATCGAACAGCTTCGGTTCCGTGAAGATCTGCAGCCCGCCGATCGTCGAGGTGATGACGACGAAGATGAGCGTCGGGCGGATCATCGGGATCGTGATCGACCAGAACCGTCGGAGCTTGTTCGCACCGTCCAGCGCGGCGGACTCGTAGACGTCCCGTGGGATCGCCTGCATCGCAGCGAGGAGGATGAGGGCATTGTAGCCGGTCCACCTCCAGTTCACCATGCTCGCGATGGCGACGTGCGAGGGGAAGACGTCGAACGCCCACCGGATCGGGTCGAGCCCGAAGAGCTCGAGGAGGCCGGCGACCGGTCCGTGGTACTGGTTGAAGATCTGCAGGAAGATGACCGCGACGGCGACCGGCGCCACGATGTACGGCAGCAGGATGCTCATCCGCCAGAACGTGCGTCCGCGGAGCGTCTGGTCGAGGAGGGCGGCGATCAGCGTCGCGATGACGAGCTGCGGCACCGCCGAGAGCAGGAAGATGCTGACGGTGTTGCCGAACGCGTTCCAGAAGAACGGGTCCGAGAGGACGGAGACGTAGTTGTCGAGTCCGACGAAGTCGCCCTGGCCCTTCAACAGATGCCACTCGTACAGCGAGACGTTGAAGGTGTAGACGATCGGGAAGATGCCGATGAGGGCAAAGAGGATGAAGAACGGCGCGATGTACAGGTACGGCGAGGCGCGGTAGTCGAAGCGGTTCAGCTTCTGTCTGAACGTCAACGCGGCAGGTGGCCGGCGGACGGTTGCGGTGCTGGTCATGGCTCTGCCAATCCGGGAGAGGGAGCGGGAGGGGTGCCGGGGCGTCCGCGTGCGAACGGACGCCCCGGCGAGCTGCGTCGGAGAGGAGGTCAGCCGACGAGCTGGTCGAGCAGCTTGAGCGCCTCGTTCCAGGCGGTGTCACCATCGGTGATCTCGCCCTGGCTCACCCGGTCGAGGATCGGACCGAACACGTTGTCCTGGATGTTGGAGTCCTCAGGACCCTTCACTTGGGCCACGACCCCCTCCGACCGCGCGGCGAAGATCTCGCCCACCGGCGCGTCGTTGAAGAACGGGTTGGTGGAGTCCTTCACGAGCTCCTGGCCGTCGAGCGTGCTCGGGAACGGACCGGCGAGTTCGAACGATGCGGCCTGCGCCTCAGGGGATGCGAGCCAGAGGGCGAGCTCGGCCGCCTCCTCCTTGTGCTCGGAGTTCTCGGCGACGCCGAGGAACGCACCGCCCCAGTTGGCAGCGCCGCCGGGCATCACGTCGGCGAAGTCCCAACCGCTGTCGGTCGTGCCCTCGTCGTAATAGCCCTGCACGATGCCGAGCATCCAGCTCGGGCACATGTAGGTCGCGAACTTGCCCTCCTTGGCCTCCGGGCCGACGTCCCAGCCCGGAAGACCGGCACCGAGCCCGGCCTGTTCCGCCTCGACGATCTTCGCGAACTGCGCCTTCAGCACGTCGTTGCCCTCGATGTTCAGGGTCTCGCCGTCGGCCTTGTAGTAGCCCTCCTCCTGCTGGTTCACGAAGGAGTTCCAGAAGAACCGGGGGCTGTGATAGAACGCCTTCCCGGTGGCACCGACGTACTCCTCACCGACCTCGAAGAAGCGGTCCCAGGTCGCGTCCTCGCCGCCGAAGTACGCAGCGACCTCGCTGCGCTCGCTCGGCAGACCGGCTGCCGCGAACAGGTCACCGCGGTAGCAGATGCCCTGCGGTCCGATGTCGAGACCGGCGCCGATCACGCGCCCGTCGGCGTCCGTGCCCTGCTCGTACTTCCAGTCCAGCCAGGTGTCCTTGACGTCCTCGATGCCGTAGTCGCGAAGGTCGACGAAGGAGTCGCTGACCTCGGAGATGGTTCCGAGCCAGCCCTCCTCGATGGCCACGACGTCGCTGAGGCCGGTTCCGGCGGCGATCTTGGCGTAGGCGTCGTCGCGCGCTGCTCCACCACCCTCCAGGTTGGTGGCCTCGATGGTGATGTTGGGGTGCTCCTCCATGTACTGCTCGTAGTTGGCGTCGACGCCCATGGTGCCGAACGTGGTGACCGAGAGGGTGATCTTCTCGTCTCCGCCACTGCCGGCGGGGGAACTGCACCCCGAGGCCAGGACGGCGAGGATCGATGCCCCCGCGATGGATGCGGCGGTGATGCCGCGGCGTTTGCTGTTCACAGTCACTCCTTTGTGTGTGCGCTTCGGTGTCGGCCGGCCACCCATCCGGGATCCGCGGCGCGACGCCGTGGGAACGTTCCCACGGGCATGCAGGACACACTAAGCGCTGGATTGGACGAGGTCAAGAGAGCGCTCTCATTTGTTGCGGAACGGGTGCATGATCGTGCACGGTCGGTGACGTCGTGGCCATCGGGCGGGTCCCCCGTTCCGATTCGATCGGATTCATGATCGACTCATTGCCATGACCGGCTTCGATTCAGGCTTCCTCGACCTCGCCGACCAGCTGCAGCTCCCGGCACCCACCGATCCCGCCGAACTGTCGCGCCTCCGCCGTCTCGACTACACGCACTTCACCGTGCTCCTCGACCCCGACCGCCGCCTGGCAGCCGCGACAGGGGTCGACATCGACGGCGCCGCCCTCCTCGACCTCGGGCGTGACGACGACTGGCACCTCGACGACCGCGTCCCGGTCGAGGAGCAGGCCGGCCCGGAGCTCTACGCCCGCAACGACCTCGACCGCGGCCACCTCGTGCGGCGGAGGGACCCGGTCTGGGGGCCCGTCGAGATCGCCCGGCAGGCCAACGTCGACACCTTCTGCTACACGAACGCCGCCCCGCAGGCTGCGGACTTCAACCAGTCACTCGAGCTCTGGAACGGCCTGGAGGACCTCGTCCTCGAGTACGCCTCGGCCGGGCGCCGGCGGCTGTCGGTCTTCACCGGGCCGGTGTTCGCCGACACGGACCCGCTCTACCGCGGCGTGCAGATCCCGCGCCGGTTCTGGAAGGTGGCGGCGTGGTCGAACGACGGAGCGCTCGCGGCGAGCGGCTACCTCCTCGACCAGTCGGCGCAGCTCGACGACCTCGACCTTGGCCGGTCCAGTGCGATCGACGACACGCACGATGCCACCGCCGTGCCCCCACTCGGCCCGTTCCGGACCTTCCAGCTGCCGATCCTCGACCTCGCGAGCGTCACCGGTCTCGACTTCGGCGCCCTCGCCTCCGCCGACGTCCTCGAGCCGGCTCCCGCGACAGTGCGTCCCGACACCGACACCTGGATCGAGCTGAGCGGGCCGTCCGACCTGCGGTTCTGAGGCAGGTCCGGTCCCTCGACCCAGACCCCTACCGACGCTCGAGCGCCGCGCCGATGACCCGGAGGCTCTCGATGAGCACGGCCACCTGCTCGTGGCTGAGCCCGGCGAGCATGGCGTTCTCGTCGTCCACCAGCCGCCGCATCGCCTCGTCGACCCGCTGCTGACCGAGGGTCGTCAGGACGACGATCTTGCTCCGGCCGTCGGCCTCGTTCTTCTGCCGGGCGACGAGCGAGCGAGCGGCCAGACGATCGAGCTGGCTCGCGAGGTTGCCGCTCGTGATGCCCAGTCGGGTGGCGAGTATGGACGGCGTCAGCCCGTCCGCTCCGTGCTGGCGGAGGATGGAGAGGAACTCGAACTCCCACGGCCGCAGGTTGCTCGCGGCGAACGACAGGCGTCGGACCTCCTGCAGGTGCGGCACGAGCCGGCGGAGGCGGGACACCACGTCGAGCGGTGCGAAGTCCACGTCGGGCAACGCGTTCGCCCAGGCGTCGATGACGATGTCGACGTCGTCGTCATCACCCTTCGCCATCGCCTGCCTCCCTCGCGTCCTGCCTGCACCAACGCTACCGTGGGCCGCCGCCGATCCAGACGGTGGGCGGTTCCATCCACCCTGTGCTATCGCGCACGACGAGCCGTCAGCGGACGGAGAGCGCCGCCAGGCCGTCGACGAGGAGACCGACCCCGAAGGCGAACGCCTGTGCCTGGTCCTCCTGGCCGAGCGGATCCGTCGCAGCGTCAGCCAGCACGCCGACGCTGTCGTACTGCATCCGCTGCTGCTCGTGCGACACGTGCCCGAGGATGAAGTGGAGCAGCACCGTGCCCGCACGTCGACTCGTCGCCTCGTCGAACCCGGCCACCGACACCGCGTCCGTCAGCCGGGTGAGCGCCCGCCCGGAACCGAGCCCGAGCGCGTAGGTGCTCGACACCACCTCGGCCCCGTCGCGATAGGCGAGGAGGGCGTCACGCAGCGCCTCCGCCTCCACGCGCGTCCGCTCGCGCCAATCGGAACCGGCCTCGGACACGGCGTCCACCGGCGCCGGGTGCGCATCGACGATCCGGTCGGCGAGCTCGGCGATGAGGGTCTGCTTGTTCTCGAAGTGCCAGTACAGCGCGCTCGGCTGGACGTCGAGCGACGCGGCGAGGCGGCGCATCGTGAGGTCGGCCAGGCCGTGATCGTCGAGGATGCGGAGGGCCACTTGAGCCACATCGTCGCGCCGATGGCGACGCACTGTTTCGGGACCGGACATGAGCACCACTATAGTGAACGCTGTTCAGGTGAACACCGTTCAGGTGCGATCCACCCGCCCCAGGCGAACCGACCATCCCGACGAAGGACCCAGCATGAGCAGACTCCGGATCGACGCGACCGACATCGCACGCATCGCCGTGTTCGCCGCCATCGTGGCCGCCCTGGGCCTGCCCGGCGCGTTCTCGGTGCTCGGCGCGGTGCCCATCACGGCGCAGACCCTCGGCGTCATGCTCGCCGGCGCGATCCTCGGCCCGTGGCGCGGCATGCTCTCCATGCTGGTGCTGCTGGCGCTCGTCGCCATCGGCCTCCCTCTCCTGTCCGGCGGTCGCGGCGGGATCGGCGTCTTCGTCGGACCGAGTGCCGGATATCTCCTCGGCTGGATCGTCGGCGTCTTCGTGATCGGGCTCATCGTGCACGCCGGTGGGAATCGGCTGCGCTGGTGGCGCACCGCGCTCGGCGTCTTCGCCGGCGGCATCGGCGTCATCTACGCGTTCGGCATCCCGGTGCAGTCGCTCGTCACCCGCCTGCCACTCGGCGAGACCGCCCTGCAGAGCCTCGTCTTCGTGCCCGGCGACCTCGTGAAGGTCGTGCTCGCGACGGTCATCACGATGACGCTCGCCCGCGCCTACCCGCGCGCGTTCCGCAACGCGGCCGGCGCCGGCTCCACGCGTCCCGGCGAGCCCGCCCGGATCGGATGACCGTGCGTCCAGGGCACCTCGTCCCGCTGCGCGGCGGGGCGCCGACCGACCTCGTCCGTCGGGCGCTCGAGGTGCGGGCGGCCGGCGGCGTGCCGTTGATCGGCGACGACCGGTGGAGCGAGTCGTACTGGCGTTCCGTACGCGACCGCAGCACCGCGTCCGGTCCACAGCCTGGCCAGGGGTGGGCGACGCTGACCTCCGGCACCACGGGCGAGCCGCGCATCGTGCTCAGGACCGCCGCGTCGTGGGCGGACTCCTTCCCGGCCGTCGGCGCGCTGCTCGACCTCGGGCCGGACGACGTCCTGGCGCTGTCGTCGCCGCCCGCGTCGTCGCTGTCGCTGTTCTCGGTCGCCCATGCGGCCGCCGTCGGTTGCTCGCTCGCCCTCCCGACCACCCACGCGCTCACCCCCGACGACGCCCGTGACGCGACCCGGTTCCACGGGACCCCGAACGGCCTCCGGGCACTGCTCGACGGCGAGGTGCCGCCCCGCCTGCGGGTGGCGTTGATCGGAGGCGCCTCACTCGACCCCGGACTCCGCGCCAGGGCGGAGGACCTCGGCATCCGTGTCGTGTCCTACTACGGAGCCGCCGAGCTCTCCTTCGTGGCGGTCGACGACGGTGTCGATCCGGATCGACCGGGCCGCCGTGCGTTCCCCGGCGTCGAGCTCGAGGTCCGCGACGACGACGTCCTCTGGGTCCGATCGCCGTTCGTCGCGACCGGGTACCTCGGGGGCTCGGGCCCGCTCCGACGCGACGGTGACTGGTCCACCGTCGGCGACCGCGCACGGATCGACGACGGGATCGTCACGCTCCTCGGCCGATCCGACGATGCGATCCTCACGGCCGCGGCGACCGTCATCCCCGCCGATGTCGAGGAGGCTCTGCGCCGACTCGACGAGGTGGACGACGCCGTCGTGCTCGGTCTGCCGAACGCCGGGGTCGGATCGCTCGTGACGGCCGTGTTGGAACTGCACCCGGGCGCGCGTCCGACCCGCGCGATGCTTCGCGACGCCCTCGCACCGTTGCTGCCGCCGACCCATCGGCCCCGACGGTGGTTCGTCGTCGACGAGCTGCCCCGCACCGTCACCGGCAAGGCAGCCCGCGCGGAGCTCGCCGATCGTCTCGCGGCAGGGACGGTGGCGTCCCTTGTCTGAGTCGCACGCCCTCCCGCGCATCGTCGCGGCCCGACGGACGCCGATCGCGACGCGCGGGCGCGCCCTCGCCGCACTCACGGTCGAGCAGCTGGCGGTCCCCGTCGTCCGCGCCGTGCACGACGACGCGACGCACGTCCTGGGGCTGCCGCCGGTGGTGGCGGACGTCGTCCTCGGGAACTGCATGGGCCCCGGCGGCAACCCGGCCCGCGTCGCCGCGCTCGGGGCCGGCCTCGGCTTCGACGTTCCAGGGCTCACCGTCGACCGGCAGTGCGGCAGCGGCCTCGCGGCGATCATCGAGGCGTCCACGGCGATCAGCGCCGGCGACCATCGGCCACGGATCGCCGGCGGGGTCGAGAGCGCGTCGACCGCGCCGACCCGCTCCGTCGACGGCATCGCCTACGCACGCGCACCGTTCGCACCGGCGGGTTGGCACGACCCCGACATGACCAGGGCCGCGGAGGACCTCGCCGAGCACGACGGGATCTCCCGCGAACGCCAGGACGCCTACGCGGCGCGGAGCACGCATCGTGCGGCGAGCGCCGTCGCCGCCGGACGGTTCACCGACGAGCTCGTGCCGCTGGTCGGGGCGGCGGAGCAGGACGAGGCGCCGCGCCGCGGGATCGAGCGTCTGCTCCCCCGGTTCACGCCGCTCTTCACCGACGGCTCCCTCACCGCAGGCAACACCTGCCGGGTGAGCGACGGAGCGGCTGCCGTGCTCGTCGTGCCCGGCGGGCCCGCCCACGGGAGCACGACGCCCGGTCTCGCCGTCCGGGCGCACGCCGTCGTCGGCTGCGACCCGGCACTGCCGGGGATCGGGGCCGCGCCGGCGATCCTCGACACTCTCGATCGGGCCGGCGTGGACCTCGCGCAGGTCGCCGCGTTCGAGATCGTGGAGGCGTTCGCGGCCCAGACGCTCGCCGTGCTCGACCGACTCGGTGTCGCCGAGGACGACGAGCGTCTCTGCGCCGACGGTGGCGCCCTCGCGCTCGGTCATCCGTGGGGCGCGAGCGGTGCGGTCGCCGTGGTCCGCCTGTTCTCGCGGCTCGTCCGTGGCGGGGCTCCGGCGGGCACGATCGGGGTGGCGGCGGCCTCGGTCGGCGGCGGTCTCGGCGTCGCCGCGGTGTTCGAGGTCGTGCGATGATCGGGGACATCGACCAGTCATCCGCCATCCGTCTCGACGGCGTCACCGCACGTCTCGGCGACACCGTCGCACTCGACGACGTGACGCTCCACCTCGACGATGCGCGCATCGCGGTCATCGGGGCGAACGGCTCAGGGAAGTCCACCTTCGCGCGGCTCGTCGGCGGCCTCACCCGGGCGACCCTCGGCAGCGTCCAGGTCCACGGGGTCGACGCAGCCAAGGACACGGCGACCCTCCGACGACTCGTCAGCATCGTGTTCAGCAACCCGGACGCACAGATCGTCATGCCGACGGTGGCGGAGGACGTCGCGTTCTCCCTCCGCGGCACGAAGGCGTCGAAGGCCGACATCGCCGCGCAGGTCGCCGATGCGCTCGACGAGTTCAGCCTGGCTGCCCTCGCCGACCGGTCCGCCTACGAACTCTCCGGTGGCCAGAAGCAGTTGCTGGCGCTCTGCGGGGCCGTGATCCGCCGGCCGGCGCTACTCATCGCCGATGAACCCACCGCCTACCTCGACGCCCGCAACAGCGCCGCCGTCGCCGACCACCTCCTCCACCCCGAGGCAGGCCATCAGCTCCTCCTCGTCACCCATGACCTGGAGCTCGCCGCCCGCTGCGACACCGCGCTGCTCTTCGACGGTGGGCGGGTCGTCGCGCAGGGAGCACCGGACGACGTGATCGCGGCCTACCGCGCGAGTCTGCGGGCGTGACCGCGTGATCACTCTCTACCGTCCCGGCTCCGGCTGGCTCCACCGCGCACCGGCCGGCCCGAAGGCGCTCGGCATCCTCGTCGTGGTGCTCGCGATCTCGCTCCTGCCGACGAGTTGGTGGACCGCGGGCATCGCCACCACGGTGACCGTCCTCGCCTACCTCGTCTCGGGCCTCGGCCTCGGCGAGCTCGGACGGCAGCTCCTGCTCATCCGCTGGATCATCACGATCACGGTGGCCGGCCAACTGCTGTTCCTCGACGTCGAGTCCGCCGTGTCGAACACCTCCCGGATCGTCGCCGCCATCCTGCTCGCGGCGCTCCTGGTGCTGAGCACGCGGGTCGCCGACCTGCTCGACGCCTTCGAGCGCGTCCTCCAGCCCCTGGGTCGCTTCGGTGTCGACCCCTCGCGCATCGCCCTGATGCTCGCCGTCGCCATCAACACGGTGCCCGTCCTCGCCCGCTTGGCCACGAGCGTCCGGGAAGCGCAGCGGGCGCGCGGGGCCGGGTCGAACCTCGTGACCTTCGTCGTGCCGTTCCTCGTGGTGTCGCTGAAGCACGCCGACGAGCTCGGTGAGGCCCTCACCGCCCGGGGCGTCCGATGAGCGGCGACGACACCGTGCGCGTCCACGGCAAGACGGTCGACGACGAGACGCGCTGCGTCCACTACGCGACCGCGCTCGACGTCATCGCGATCCGCTTCGCCTGCTGCGGCGAGTACTACCCGTGCCACCTGTGCCACGCGGAGTGCGCCGACCACCCGGCCGAGCAGTGGCCGCGCGAGCAGCGCGACCGCGAGGCGATCCTGTGCGGCGTGTGCTCGACGGAACTGACGATCGACCGCTACCTGGAAGTCGACGGCTGCCCGAACTGCGACGCCCGGTTCAATCCGGGCTGCCACCTGCACTCGGCGTACTACTTCCAACCGTGACCGCCCGCCGGTAGACGCGGTTGCGGGCGGCGA
The DNA here is from genome assembly GCF_003856975.1 of Plantibacter sp. PA-3-X8. Lineage (NCBI taxonomy): Bacteria > Bacillati > Actinomycetota > Actinomycetes > Micrococcales > Microbacteriaceae > Plantibacter > Plantibacter sp. PA-3-X8. Next base: position 1,147,234 of record NZ_CP033107.1, on the reverse strand, counting down.
GGATCGCGGCACCGATGGTGGCGGCGATGAGCGAGCCGGCGAGCACACCGACCTTGACGTGGTCGTCGGACTCGCTGCCGACCCCGAAGGACAGTTCACCGACGAGCAGCGACACCGTGAATCCGATGCCCGCGACGAACGCCATGCCGACGAGGTCGACCCAACGGATCGACGGGTCGAGGCCGAGACCGGGCAGGCGCGTGACGAGGAACGTCGTCACCAGGATGCCGATCGGCTTGCCGAGGACGAGCCCGGCGATGATCCCGAGCGCGATGGTGTCCTGGAAGGACTCGACGAGCCCGGAGAGCCCGCCGATGACCACGCCCGCGGAGAAGAACGCGAAGATCGGGACGGCGACCGCCGTGGAGACGACGCTCCAGCGATCGGCGAAGTGCGCCGCGAGGCCTTCGTAGACCGGGCGTCCCTCCGCGGTGGTCCCCACCTGGACGCGGGCACGCTTGGTCGAGAAGACGGGCACCATGAAGCCGAGCAGCACGCCGGCGACGGTCGCGTGGATACCGGACGCGTGGATGAGCGCCCAGGTGCACAGGCCGAGTGGGATGAGGACCCACCATGCGCGGACGCCGCGCTGGACGAGCACGGCGAAGATGGCGAGCGGCACCGCGGCGAGCGCCAGCGGCAGGAACTCGATGTGGTCGGTGTAGAAGATCGCGATGATGCTGATGGCGATGAGGTCGTCCACCACGGCGAGCGTGAGCAGGAAGGTGCGCAGTGCCGGCGGCAGGAACTTGCCGACCACCGCGATCACCGCGACCGCGAACGCGATGTCCGTGGCGGCCGGGATCGCCCAGCCCTGCAGTGCGTCGGGCCCGGCGCTCAGGTTCACGAGGACGTAGATGACGGCGGGCACGGCCACACCACCGACCGCAGCGGCGATGGGGAGCGCGGCGGACTTGGGGTTCCGGAGCTTGCCGGCGACGAACTCCTCCTTGAGCTCCAGGCCGACGACGAAGAAGAAGATCGCGAGGAGTCCGTCGGCCGCCCAGGCACCGACGGAGAGGTTCAGATGGAGTGCCTCCGGACCGAAGGTGAAGTCCCGGACGCTCAGGTAGAACTCGGAAGCGCCGGTGTTGGCGAGCACGAGCGCGAGTGCGGTGGCGACGACGAGGAGGGCGCCACCGACGGTGTCCTGTTGGAGCGTCTGGTGGATGCCACGCCAGATCGAGTGCGGGGCCTGGTCGGCCGGCAGGTCGCGGGAGCGGTGAGCGTCGGGCATACGGATCCTTCGGGTGAGGGTTCGGTCGAGCAGCAGAGCGATCCCGATCGATCGCCCGCCGACCAGACTTCCCGGCGCACCAGCCTCCATTCTAGGCGATCGGGCAAGCGGCCGGTCGGGAACCCTGCGCGGGCGGCCCGCGCGGTGCTTGGATGCATCCATGAGTTCATCACCACCACCCGGCGCCCACCAGGACGAACCGCACCGCGGTGACCTCGCGGGCCGCTTGAACTGGCTCCGTGCTGGTGTACTCGGCGCGAACGACGGCATCGTCTCCGTCGCGTCCCTCGTCGTCGGTGTCGCCGGTGCCACGACCGACAGCGCCCCGCTCCTCGCAGCGGGTGTCGCGGGGCTCGTCGGTGGCGCGATCTCCATGGCCCTCGGCGAGTACGTGTCGGTGAGCAGCCAGCGGGACAGTCAGCGGGCCCTCATCGCGAAGGAGCGGCGGGAGCTCTCCGACGACCCCGAGGCGGAGCTCGCGGAACTCGCCGGGATCTACGAGGCGAAGGGGCTCCAGCCGACGACCGCGAGGCGGGTCGCCGAGGAGCTGACCGCACACGACCCGCTCACGGCGCACCTCGAGGCCGAACTCGGCATCACCGAGGACGCCGTCGTCAGCCCGTGGGCGGCCGCCGGCGCCTCGGCGCTCGCCTTCACGGTCGGGGCACTGCTCCCCCTGCTCGCGATCCTGCTGCCGCCGCCCGAGGTGCGCGTCCCGATCACCTTCGTCGTCGTGCTCATCGCGCTGGCACTCACCGGCTTCACGAGCGCGAGGATCGGCGGCAACCCGGCGATCCGCCCGACCGTCCGGGTCGTGGTCGGCGGAGCGCTCGCCCTCGCAGCCACCTTCGCGATCGGCACCCTGCTCGGCACGAGCGGCGTGGTCTGATCGCCGGGGTCCTGGCTGTCGAGGACGAACCGACGACGGGTGCACTGGTGCTGGGCGGTCCGGGGAGTTCTCTGGGAGTCTGCTGGAGCCCCGCCCGGACGTGGAGCTCCCGGGTGTAGAAGTGAAGGGCGTCCACCAGGTCGCCCTGTCGGATTCGATCAGTGCGGATCGACAGCCCGAAGAACATGTGAGGAGCACCATATGAGCGCAGGAGACAAGATCAAGAACGCCGCCGAAGACCTCGCGGGCAAGGCCAAAGAGGCCGTCGGCAAGGCGACAGACAACGACAAGCTCGTCGCGGAGGGCAAGGCCGACCAGGCCAAGTCCGACGTGAAGCAGGCCGGTGAGAACGTGAAGGACGCGTTCAAGAACTGACCTCCCGATCACACGAACGCCGGTGCCCCGCTCGGGTCACCGGCGTTCGTCTGTCTGCGGGACGCCGACTCGGCTCACCCCCGGTCCCTGACCCCCCCCCCCGGTCCCTGGCTCCCCTCCCCGGTCCCTGGCTCCCCTCCCCGGTCCCTGGCTCCCCTCCCCGGTCCCTGAGCTTGTCGAAGGGCCCACGAGGAACCTCCAGCTCCGGTGATCTTCCTCCGGTCCCCGAGCTTGTCGAAGGGCACGCGAGGGGCTTCCCGTTCCGGTGATCTTCTTCCGGTCCCTGAGCTTGTCGAAGGGCACGCGAGGGGCTTCCCGTTCCGGTGATCTTCTTCCGGTCCCTGAGCTTGTCGAAGGGCCAACGGAAAACCCCGCCGATCCGACCGACCTCCCCCGGTCCCTGAGCCTGTCGAAGGGCACGCGAGGGGCTTCCCGTTCCGGCGATCTTCCCCCGGTCCCTGAGCCTGTCGAAGGGCACGCGAGGGGCTTCCCGTTCCGGTGATCTTCTTCCGATCCCTGAGCTTGTCGAAGGGCACGCGAGGGGCTTCCCGTTCCGGTGATCTTCTTCCGATCCCTGAGCTTGTCGAAGGGCCCACGAGCAACTTCCACAGTCCCCAGACTCATCATCTGGAATGTCAGTGGTCCATGGTGGACTGGTTCCATGACCGAGACCACCACCACCGCGATCCGCGTCGGCGATGAATACGCCGCGCAGCTGGTGGAGTTCTCGGAGGAGTACGCGGAGATCCACCGGCTGCGGGCGGCTCTCGACGCCCGCGAGGCGCGCTTGCTGGCTCGCTCTGCCGCATATGCGGACGCGCTCGCCGACTCGGTCGTTCCGGCCGTGTTCCCGCCGGCCGAGCGACTGGCCCTCTCCCGCCGATCCACCTGCGCAGCCCTCGCGATGGCGACCCGCACCCCCGAGCAGACGGTCCAGCGGGCGACGAACGACGCCGAGCGTCTCGTGAACGACGCACCCGCCGTGCTCGAGTCCCTCGAAGCCGGCCGCATGTCAGCGCGGCACGCGCAGACGATCATCGACCAACTCAATGACGTGCCGACCGCGGGGCGAGCGGCGTTCCTCGCTGAGGTCCTGCCGGTCGCCGAGGAGACGACCAACGCGAACCTCCGCAGGCGCGCCCGAATGCTCCGCGAGCGCCTCCACCCCGAATCCATCACCGCACGCGCCCGGCGGTCCGAGGCGGACCGCCGGGTCGAGTTCGAACCCGCAGCCGACGGCATGGCCTGGGTGCACCTGTTCACGACGGCACCCATCGCGCAGGGCCTCGTCGAACGGGTCGAAGCGGCCGCGGCGGAGTCACGCACCGCCGGCGACACTCGCACGTGCGCTCAGCTGCAGGCAGATGCCCTCGCAGCGCTCGCTCTCACCGGCGTGACCCCGGAAGACGTCATGTCGAGCCCAGTGCTCCCGCACCCGATCGAAGTGCAGGAGCACATCAAGCCGACCGTGCAGATCACCGTCCCGGCGTTGAGCATGGCCGGCGTCAGCGACGCACCCGCCACGCTCGACGGGTACGGTCCGATCGACCCCGAGACCGCGGCCCGTATCGCGGTGAATGCGCCCAGCTTCACCCGGGTCCTCGTCCAACCGGATACCGGCGCGGTCCTCTCGGTCGGGCGGAATCAGTACCGGGTCCCGGCCGATCTGCAGCGCGCGGTGCGGCTGCGGGACGGCACCTGTCGGGCACCGGGCTGCGGCAGGCGAGCCCGGGCCTGCGATCTTGATCATTCGGTCGCGTGGGAAGACGGCGGGACGACAGATGTCGGGAACCTCGCCTGTCTCTGTCGACATCATCACCGGATGAAGCACCTGCCCGGGTGGAACCTCGACCACGAACCCGGCGGCGTGCTCGACTGGACAACACCCGACGGGAAGCACCACCGGACGGAACCGGATCCCGCACCGTTCTGACCGTTTCCGGTCCCTGAGCCTGTCGAAGGGTTCCTCGTGCGCACTTCGACAGGCTCAGTGACCGGGAGAGGTGTGCCCGGAACGATGAGGTGTCCTCGCGAGCACTTCGACAAGCTCAGTGACCGGGAGAGGTGTGCCCGGAACGATGAGGTGTCCTCGCGAGCACTTCGACAAGCTCAGTGACCGGGAGAGGTGTGCCCGGAACGCTGCGGGTTCCTCGCGAGCACTTCGACAAGCTCAGTGACCGGAAGAGGTTCACCGGAACGATGCGGGTTCCTCGTGCGCACTTCGACAGGCTCAGTGACCGGGAGAGGTGTGCCCGGAACGATACGGGTTCCTCGCGGGCACTTCGACAGGCTCAGTGAGCGGGAGAGGTTCACCCGCGACGCTCCGGTCCCTGAGCCTGTCGAAGGGACTCAGGCCTGCAGTACAGCTAGTCCTTGATGAGCAGGATCGGGTCGCCGTCGAAGGAGTCGTACGGGTTCGGGTCGGTGAAGCCGCCGTCGTACATGAGGCCGGCCGGAGCCTTGCCACCGGCGGGAGCCGCCGCGACGTAGCACTGCGTGATCGGCGCGCCAGCATCGAACTCCTCGGTGAACGACTCGGATCCGCACTCGTCCCACCCGATGAGCGTGGCCTCCTGGACCTTCTCGCCATCGGCGTCGACGGGCGAGAAGGAGGTCGCGTCGCTGTTGAACGCCACCGGGTCGCCCGACACCTTGGTCATCTCGAGCCGGATGAGCGTGATGTCGTAGCCGTCGAGTTCCCCGCCGTCGAACTGCGTCTTGAGGAACGCGACCTGGTCGGCCGTCGCGGGGGTGACCTCGGTCAGCTTCGCGCTGATGAGCGCGGTGACGCCGTCGGTGCCCTGCGACTCGTAGACGATCGGCTCATCGATCCCGACCTGCGCTCCAGGCTCGGTGACCTCACCGTCCGCCGATCCGGTCGAGGTCGGCTTCGACGTCGCAGACGACGAAGCCTTCTCCGTCGGCTTCGCGTCGGGGGCCGACGGCGTGGAGCATCCGGCCAGCACGAGCATGGCTGCGACGGGGAGGGTGATCAGGGCGGTGACGCGGGAGAGCTGCATCGGGATTCCTTTCGGCGGCGGACTCCAGCAGTCTGTCCCGCGCGCCGTTGCCGCGCGATGGGGACAACTCCCCACCGGGGCGGCCGGGCTCCTGCCGTGGGGTCCCGGCAGGATCCCCCGCGGCCTCTCAGGAATCTCTCTGCTGGCGTTCATCCGAGCGGCGGACGATGAGACGACGCGCCAGGTTGTCGCGTCCGAGGGGAACCCATGACTGCGACGATCACCGTCCCGACCGCGCCCTCGCGCCGTCGGTGGGACGCCCTCCACGCCCTCCTCGGCGGCCGCGTCGCACCCTGGGTCATCGGCCTGTTCGCCACCCTCGTCTCGCTCATCGGCATCGGCACGCCGTCGTACTGGGGTGACGAGGCGGCGAGCGTCCTCGCCGCCGAACGCCCCCTCCCGGTCATGTTCGGGATGATCGGCCACATCGACGCCGTCCACGGCCTGTACTACGCGTTCCTGCACGTCTGGACCGGCGCCTTCGGCACCGCCGAGGCCGTCACGCGGTTCCCGAGCGCGATCGGCGTCGGCCTGGCCGCGGCCGGGACGGTCGTGCTCGCGCGGTCCATCTTCACCTCGGCGATCGGCATCACGGCGGGCCTCGTGTTCGCCGTCATCCCCCAGGTCACACGGATGGGCGCCGAGACGCGTTCCTATGCGCTGGGCATGGCCGCGGTCGTGTGGCTGACGGTCTGGTTCGTGTCGCTCGTGCGCCGCCGGTCCACGTCACGCCGCAGCTGGGCGCTCTTCGCCATCGCGAGCGCCGCCTCGATGTACCTGTTCCTGTACCTCGCGATGCTCCTCCTCGTGCACGCAACCTGGATGGTGCTCCAACGCCCCGGGCGGAGGGTGATGCGAGCGTGGGGCTGGTCCCTGGTCGGCGCACTGGTCCTCGGCGCTCCGATCGTGATCGCGGGCATCGCGCAGCGCGAGCAGATCGCGTTCCTCGGCAGGCGGGACTACGCGACGCCGGAATCGGTGCTCGTCGGCCAGTGGTTCCAGACGCCGGCGTTCGCCGTGCTCGCGTGGCTACTCATCGTGCTCGCTCCCGTCGGGGTCCTCGTGGTGCGCCGATCGTCCCGGCAGCGTCGCGCCCTGGCGATGATCGCCGTCTGGGCGCTCGCACCGACCGCGCTGCTCATCATCGGCAACACCCTCGTGACGCCGATGTACAACCTGCGCTACGTCACCTTCTGCGTCCCGGCCGTCGCGATCATGATGGCGCTCGGACTCCGGACGATCGTCGAGCTCCTGCCGAAGCGGGTGGACCGCGCGGTGGCGACCGCGGTCGGTGTCGCGCTCGTTCTGGCGCTCGCGATCCCGGTCCTCGCGGAACAGCGCGGCCCGTTCGCGAAGGACGACGGCAGCGACCTCCGGCAGACCGCGGAGGTCGTCCAGGCCCATGCCTCGCCGGGCGACGCGGTCGTCTTCGACCAGTCGGTGAAGCCCTCGCGCAAGTCGCGGCTCGCGATCGACCTCTACCCGCAGGCCTTCGCCGGTCTCGACGACGTGGCGCTCGAGACGAGCTACCGTGACCGCCCCGAGCTCTGGGATCTCGCCGCGCCGCTGTCCGAGATCCACGACCGGCTCATCGGCCACGACACCGTCTGGGTCGTCGAGGGCTCGAGCACCTCTCCGAACGTGGCGGATCTGGAGGCGCTCGGCTACCACGTCGAGCAGCGGATCCCCGTCCACCGCAGCATCGTCTTCGAGCTGGTCAGGTCGTGACGCGATGCTGATCCGACCACTCCCGAATCCGCGTGCACTGCTCCGGCGACCGATCGTCCGCGAGGTCGCCGCCTTCGGCCTCGTCGGCGGCGCCGGCTTCCTCGTCGACGTCGGGGTCTTCAACCTGCTCGCGTACACCGTGTTCCTCCACACCGGCACCTCCGGGCTGCTGGTGGCGAAGGGCATCTCCACGACGCTCGCCATCGTGGCCAACTGGGTGGGCAACCGGCTCCTCACCTTCCGCGCGCATCGGCGCTCGGACGTCGCCCGCGAAGCGCTCGAGTTCGGTCTGGTGAGTCTCGCGGGCGGCGCGATCGCCCTGGCCTGCCTCTGGGTCTCCCACGACGCGATGCACCTGACGACGCCGCTGGCGGACAACGTGTCGGCGAACATCGTCGGGCTGGCCCTCGGTTCAGCGTTCCGCTTCGTGCTCTACCGCTTCTGGGTGTACGGGCCGCGGGCGGAGCGGACGGGACCGATCCCGGTGCGCATCGACCCGTGAGGCCGTAGAGTCAGCGACTCGCGTTGTGCTGCGAGACGGCGTCGCTGACCCAGGAGAACTCGTCGACGAACCGCGAGAGCAACCGGGCGAGTTCCGCTCGATCGCGCTCGCTCCACTTGCCGACGAGGGTGTTGTAGACCTGCTGCGCCGCCTGCCGGTGTCGTTCGAGGGCGGTCCGTCCCTCCTCCGTCGCGCTCACGAGCACCGCGCGGCGATCACTCGGATCCGTCGCCCGGACGACGAGACCACCCTCCTCGAGGCGACGCACCTCGGCCGTCGCGGTCGACTTGTCGACGTCCATCCAGCCCGCGACCGTGGACATGCGGATCGGCCCGGCGGTGATGACGTATTCGAGGAGCCACGCGTCCGTGGCGGTGAGGGCGGCACCCTCGGCGTCGTGCAGCGAACGCCGGTTGTCGGCCCTGGTGGACCACCGGAGCACCGTCGCGAGGGACGCCTGGATGACGGCTCCCGCCTCGGCGGGGTCGACGTCATCGCTCATAGCTGAATTCTTTCTGAATACGTGCGTTCGGGTGTTGGTTCGACCATACCAACTATATAGTGGGACGGCACCAACTAAACATCACCCGTCCCCCACCTCGAGCGCTGCGGAGAACACAGCCCATGGAAATCCCCGGATACGTCTGGCTGCTGACGATCGTCGGCATTCTGGCCCTCCTCGCCTTCGACTTCATCTTCCACGTGCGCAAGGCCCACGAGCCGACGCTGCCGGAAGCCGCGAAGTGGTCGGCCCTCTACGTCGGTATCGCCATCGTCTTCGGCCTCGGCGTCCTCTTCTTCGGCGGCGGCACACTCGGATCCGAGTACTTCGCCGGCTACATCACGGAGAAGGCCCTGTCGGTCGACAACCTCTTCGTCTTCCTCATCATCATGTCGAGCTTCCGCGTGCCGCGGGCCGACCAGCAGAAGGTGCTCCTCTTCGGCATCGTCTTCGCCCTCATCGCCCGCACCGGCTTCATCTTCCTCGGTGCCGCCGCGGTGAACGCCTGGTCCTGGCTGTTCTACATCTTCGGCGCGTTCCTCATCTTCACGGCGATCAAGCTCCTCCGCCCGGAGGAGGAGAGCGACGACGCGAACAACTTCGTCATCCGTCTCGCCAAGCGCCTCTTCAAGACGACCGACCGCTACGACGGCGACAAGCTCGTCACCATCGAGAACGGCAAGAAGGTCCTCACGCCGATGCTGCTCGTCATGGTCGCCATCGGCGGCACCGACCTGCTCTTCGCGCTCGACTCGATCCCCGCGATCTTCGGCCTCACGCAGAACCCGTACATCGTCTTCACCGCGACGGCGTTCTCGCTGCTCGGCCTCCGTCAGCTCTACTTCCTCATCGACGGCCTGCTCGACCGCCTCATCTTCCTGAGCTACGGCCTGGCGGCGATCCTCGGCTTCATCGGTGTGAAGCTCGTCCTGCACGCGCTCCACGAGAACACCCTGCCGTTCCTCAACGGTGGCGAGCACATCCCGGTGTTCGAGATCAGCACTGGCCTGTCGCTCATCGTCATCATCGGCATCCTCACCGTCACGGTCCTCGCATCGCTCCTCAGCCCGGCCGGTCGTGCACACACGATCATCAGCGACGCCCGCACCCAGGCGAAGAAGATCGTCGACCACGCCGACTCCCCGGAGGACATCCCGGACGGTCACCACGTGGACGAGGTCGAACTCGAGACGAGCTACACCCGCATGGTCGAGCGCCAGAAGTCGTTCGCGAACCTGAAGCCCAAGCACCAGGCGAAGGCGGCCGACGACGAGGAGCTCCAGCGGCTGCTCGCCCGGGCCCACGAGCTGCAGGCGAAGAGCTCCGACTCCCGCGGCCTGCTCTGAACGGGCCGGGAATCCGGGCGCTCGCCCGGCTGAACCGATAACGTGGACGTGCGCTCCCAGCTTCGGCCGGGGGCGCACGTCCCACACCTCACCACCAGCAACACGATGAAGCATCTAGGAGACGGAACCATGGGTCTGAGTCTGGAAAAGGGCCAGTCGCTCTCACTGACGAAGCAGGACGGCGGTTCGCTCACGCGGATCCGCCTCGGTCTCGGCTGGGACGGCGTCGCACCGGTGAAGCGCGGCTTCTTCGGCCGCTCGTCCGCACCCGACATCGACCTGGACGCCTCAGCGATCTTCTTCGACGCCACCGGCAAGGTGCTCGACACCATCTGGTTCCAGCAGCTCGCGAGCAAGGACGGCTCGGCCAGCCACACCGGCGACAACCTCACGGGTGCCGGCGACGGCGACGACGAGACGATCCTCGTCGACCTCTCGAGGGTCGCCCCGTCCGTCCAGCAGATCGTGTTCGTGATCAGCAGCTACAGCCGCCAGACCTTCGACACCGTGCAGAACGCCTTCAGCCGGATCATCGACGACTCGACCCCCGGCTCGCCCGAGGTCGCCCGCTACCAGCTCACCGACTCCGGTCCGCACACCGCGATGATCATGTCGAAGGTCTCGCGCGAGGGCAACGGCTGGACCTTCAAGGCGATCGGCGAGCGCGCCAACGGGCGTTCCGTCATGGACCTCCTCGGCCCGGCCGCCCAGGCCCTCTGAGCACCACCCGCAGCAGTCCCCCGCGCGCCAGCGCAGTTCCGAAGGAGAAGCGATCACCATGGCAGGACTCACCCTCGAAAAGGGCAACAACCTCTCGCTCACCAAGACCAGCCCCGGCCTGACGGTCGCGACGGTCGGTCTCGGGTGGGACCCGCGCACCACGAGCGGTGAGGCCTTCGACCTCGACGCCTCCGCGCTGCTCGTCGGCGCGAACGGCAAGGTGCGCTCCTCCGCCGACTTCATCTTCTACAACCAGCCCGCCTCGGCGGACGGCTCCGTCAAGCACCTCGGCGACAACCGCACCGGCGACGGCGAGGGCGACGACGAGCAGATCTCGGTCGACCTGAACGCGGTCGGGGCAGACGTCGAGCGCGTGATCATCGCCGTGTCGATCGACAAGGCGGACGAGCGTCGCCAGAACTTCGGCCAGGTCCGCGGAGCGTACTGCCGCATCGTCGACCAGGACGGCACCGAGATCGTCCGCTTCGACCTCAGCGAGGACGCCGCCCCCGAGACCGCCATGCTGTTCTCGGAGCTCTACCGCAACGGATCCGAGTGGAAGTTCAAGGCCGTCGGCCAGGGCTACACCACCGGTCTCGCCGGCATCGCCGGCGACTTCGGCGTCCCGCTCGGCTGAGCACCGACGACTCCACCACGAGCAAGCCACACACGAGAGCAAGGTCGACCGCATGAGCACGCCACTCACTCCGCCAGACGCCAACGAACAGGCAGCAGCCTCCCTCGTGCTGCACGCTCCGGATGCACCGGACGTCGTGCAGGCCGAAGAGGCACCGGGCATGGTCCCCGTCCCGGCGGAGCGCCAGACGGAGATCCAGCAGCAGGCTCGCTCCTTCGTGACGGAGGTCGCGACGCTCGACCCGCGCTCACCCGAGTTCGCGCAGAAGATCGAGGGCATCTCCCAGATCGGCGGCAAGGAGATGGTGCAGTCGAGCGGGTACTCTTCCCGCATGCTCGACCGCTCGTCGACCTCGGTCGCCGGCGCGAAGCGTTCGGGTGACAGCGCGCAGATCAAGGTCGCGACCACGCTCGGCGACCTCCGCAGCACCGTCGAGGACCTCACGCCGAACCAGGCGGACCTCGGCGTCGGCCGCAAGATCCTCGGGTTCATCCCGGGCGGCAACAAACTCGCCAAGTACTTCCAGAAGTACGAGTCCGCGCAGACCCAGCTCGACAAGATCATCAAGTCGCTCATGGCCGGCCAGGACGAGCTCCTGAAGGACAACGCCGCCCTCGCCGGCGAGAAGGTCCAGCTCTGGGAGACGATGCAGGCGCTCAGCGAGTACGCCGTCTTCGCGAAGGCCCTCGACGCCGCCTGCGTCGCCAAGATCGACGAAGCCCGCTCCTCCGGACGCATCGAGGAGGCCCAGAAGCTCGAGGCCGACGTCCTCTTCCCCGTCCGCCAGCGCCACCAGGACATCCTCACGCAGCTCGCCGTCTCGGTGCAGGGCTACCTCGCGATGGACCTCATCCGCAAGAACAACCTCGAGCTCATCAAGGGTGTCGACCGCGCTCGCACCACGACGATCGCCGCCCTGCGGACCGCCGTCGTCGTCGCGCAGGCCCTCGCGAACCAGAAGATGGTCCTCGACCAGATCGACGCGATCAACACCACGACGAACAACATGATCCTGCAGACGAGCGAGATGCTGAAGGACCAGACCACGCGCATCCACCAGCAGGCATCCACCGCGGGTGTCAGCGTCGAGACCCTGCAGCGCGCGTTCGACAACGTCTTCCAGACCATGGACGCGATCGACACCTTCCGTGCCGAAGCCGCCAAGAACATGGAGGGCACCGTCAACGCGCTCGAGTCGGGCCTCGAGAAGGCGAAGCCGTACCTCGAGCGCAGCCGTCAGGCCGAGCAGCGCGAACTGCGGTAGCCTCACGCTCGGGTGATCGGGCGCACGGGTCGCTGAGGACGAAGGGGGACGAGGGATGGCATTCGGACGACTGCTGAACGCACTGCGGACCGGCGGGGCCGAGCCGCTCGGCGTCGTCGACGCCACGCCGGCGCCCGTCGGTGAGACCGAGGACGAGCAGACGGCCCGGCACCTCGACGAACTCCGCGACTCGGTGCGCTCCGTGGGGCGCGACCTCCCCACGCTGCTCACCTCGCAGCTCCGACAGATCGACGACCAGTTGCGCCTCGTCGTCGCGACGATCGCCGACCAGGGTGCGTCGACCGAGCAGCGCGTGCTCCTCGCCGCGATGGTGACGGACTACCTCCCCAGCCCGCTGCGCTCCTTCCTCGCGCTGCCGGCCGCGGACCGCGCCGACGACTCCCGCAGCACGATCGTCTTCGCTCGTCAGCTGGAGCTCATCGAGGAGACCATCCGCGACCTCCTCAACCAGATCCGCATCGGCGCGATCGCCGAACTCTCGACGCACGGTCGGTTCCTCTCCGACAAGTTCCAGGAGCCCGACGCCGGTCTCGTGCTGGGTGCGCACTGATGGCGTCGCTGATCGCGGGCGCGAACGCCGCGCTCACCGCCGAGAACCCTGGTCTCGACGCCGTGCTCATCGGGTTCGGCTGGGACGTCATCGCGAGCCGCGGGCCGCAGAGCGAACCCGTGCCGCTGGCGATCATGTGCGGCGACGACGGCAAGGCGCTGTCCGACGACCACCTCGTGTTCTTCAACCAGGTCGAGAGCCAGGACGGCGCGGTCACCTTCTCGTCCGAGGCCGACGACGAGGAGATCGACGTCGAGCTGTCGCGCGTGCCGGACGCCGTGTCGAAGATCGCCTTCCTGCTCTACATCGACCCCGACGTCCGCGGCCCCGGCGACTTCTCGCCTGTGCGCTCGGCGTTCGTCCGCGTCGCCACGCCCGACGGTCGGGAGCTCGTGCGCTTCGACGTGCCGATCGCCGAGGTCCGCAGCAGCCAGGCGCTGCTCCTGGCCGAGCTGTACCGGCACCGCTCGGACTGGAAGTTCCGCGCCCTCGGGCAGGGGTACGCCGGCGGGCTCGCCGGCGTGGCGCGCGACTTCAGAATCGACCTCTGAGCCGTGCCGCTCAACACCTCCCCGGTGCGACGGGACATCGACTACCTCCGTCGTCGGGTGAAGCCGAGGCCTGCGCCGGTTGCGCAGGTCGAGCCCGTCGCGAGCACCCCTGCGGTACCTGCTCCGGCAGCGCCCGCCGCGTCGGCAGCACCGTCGACGGGACTCACGCTCGGCGGGCCGTCGACGCCCGCCGCCGCACCCCCTGCCCCGGCGGCATCGGCAGCGCCGTCGGCAGCGCCTGCACCGTCGGCACCGTCGACGGGACTCTCGCTCGGCGGATCCTCGTCGCCCGCTCCCGCTACGCCGTCGGGACGCCCCGCCACCACACCCGCCGCAGCTCCCACGACCCCGCAGCCCTTCCCAGCCCCGACAGCCGAGGAGGTCCGCGTCCTCGACGACGAGACCCCGCTGGTCCGGCTCGACCCGCGTCAGTCCGCGATCGGCAGCCTCATCGTCGGCGGAGCGACGGCGGTCGTGTGGGAGACCGTCGAACTCGTGACGGGGGTCGCGACCGCCGACGGTATCGACGGCACACCGGTGACGACGCCCGGCAACCGGCCGCTGCTCGGCTTCGACGGCGGCGACGCGATCCTCGCGCTCCGGCACGTGCACCTCATCCGGCGGGCGTTGTTCGTCGGCACAGCCGGCCACCCACTGACGGTGCAGCTCTTCGACGGCGAGAGCTTCGCCGCGGCTGACGACACCGGCGCACCGCCGGTCGTCTCGCTGTTGCGCATCGGGTCGAGACTCGAACTCCGCCTCGAACCCCTTCCCGCCGAGATCCCCCTCGAGACGCTCCTGCAGCAGTTCGGCTTCGAGCCGACGCCGTACGTCGTCGCCCGCGAACCCCGGAGACGATGACCATGCGCCACTTCAGTTACGTCGACGACAAGCGCGCGTCGCGGCTGTTCCACAAGCTCCCGAGCCCCATCAGCATCGACTCCCCGCCGGAACACGTGGCGGCGGCACTCGGCGCCACGCTCTACAGTCCCGGCACGCGCCCGACGCTCGCGAAGGACGTCGTGAAGCAGGCGAAGCACGGCTGCCTGAGCATGGTGCTGTGCCTCGAGGACTCGGTCCCCGACGACGCGGTCGAGTTCGCCGAGACGAACGTCGCGGAGGCGATGCAGCAGCTCGCCGCCAAGAGCTCGGGGTCCAAGCGCCCCGTGCTGCCGCTGCTGTTCATCCGCGTCCGCACGCCCGAGCAGCTCGAGCGGGTCGCCGGGCTCCTCGGTCCGGGACTCGACCTCCTGAGCGGCTTCGTCATCCCCAAGTACGAGAACAGCGACGGGGTGGCGGACCGCTTCTTCGAAGCGCTCGGTCGCGTGCAGCGCGACTACGGGCAGGACGGGTCGAACGGCGCGCGTCGCCTCCGGGTCATGCCGATCCTCGAGTCGCCGCGGATGATCCACCGCGAGACCCGCGACGACACCCTCTCCGGGATCGTCGACGTCACCAAGGCCCACCGCGAGGACGTCCTGGCGGTCCGCATCGGCGCCACCGACCTCTCGAGCGCCTTCTCGCTCCGGCGCTCCCGCGACCTCACCGTGTACGACGTGAAACTCGTCTCCTCGGTCATCGCCGACGTCGTCAACGTCTTCGGTCGGCCGGGCGACGACTTCGTCATCACCGGCACGGTCTGGGAGCACTTCCACAACGCGGAGCGGCTCATGCGCCCGCAGCTGCGCATGACGCCGTTCCAGGACGCGAACGAGGCGCAGCTGCGTCAGAAGCTCCTCCTCAAGGGACTCGACGGCCTCATCCGCGAGATCGCGCTCGACCAGGCGAACGGGTTGCTCGGCAAGACGGTCATCCACCCGAGCCACGTGCCGGTCGTCCACGCGATGTCGGTCGTGAGCCACGAGGAGTACGTCGACGCCCTCTCGGTCGTCGGCGACGTGGGTGGCGGCGCCAACGCCTCCCCGTATCGGAACAAGATGAACGAGATGAAGCCGCACCAGGCGTGGGCGCGCAAGACCCTGCTCCGCGCGGAGGCCTTCGGGGTGGCAGCGGAGGAGACGACGTTCGTCGACCTCCTCGAGACGAGCATGCGGTGACCGCATGGACGGGCGCATGGACAGGCGGTTTCGTGCGCGACGCCGTCGGCATCGGCCTCCGCTCGGACGCATCCCGAAGCCTGATCCCGGTGGAGGACCTCGTCGGTCTCGCACTCCGCGACAACCCCAAACGCGCGCAGCTGCTCGTGTCGACGGTCCTCGCCAAACACGTGCCGACCGTGCCCGGCCTGGCACTCGCCGCCGGAGAACTGCTCGGACTGCTGGTGCGGAGCGCGCTCGACGGCAGCGATCCGGAGACGGCGCCGTTCGACACGGTGGCGCAGCTCCTGGCGCGTCGGGAACGACCGGACGCTGACGGTCTCGCCGCACTCACCGCCGTCCGCGAGCACCTCGCCCAGCTCCGCGATGCGGCCCCAGCTGCCGGGCCGGAACTCGTCACCGTCGGCTACGCGGAGACGGCGACCGGGCTCGGCCACATCGTCGCCGACGCGCTCGGCTCGCCGTACCTCCACTCCACGAGACACGAGGCGGACGTGCCCTTCACGCCGTTCGAGGAAGAACATTCGCACGCGAGCGACCACCGCCTGTACCCGAGCGACCCCGCGTGGGCCACGGCCGGCGGCACCACGGTGCTCGTCGACGACGAGTTGAGCACGGGACGCACCGTCCGCAACACGATCACCGCCCTACACGCCACCACTCCGCAGGCGCACTGGGTGGTCGCGGGCCTCATCGACCTCCGTTCGGATGCGGACCGGCAGCGCTTCGACGACCTCGCCGACCGGCTCGGCACCCGGATCACCGTCGTGGCACTCGGTGTGGGTGCCGTCGACCTTCCGGAGGACGTCCTCGCCCGAGCGCGAGCGGTCATCGACGCCGCACCCGCCGCGTCGGTAGCCGGATCGACCGCAACCGGCGACGTCGACGTCCTGGACGCCTCCGACCTGTCGCCCGTGCGGAGCGCGCGCTTCGGTGCGCCAGGACGCCTGGACGACGCGGTGACCGCCGCGATCGCCGACCGGGTCCGTCCGGAGCTGCCGGACGGCGAGGTCGTGGTGCTCGGCTCCGAGGAGTTCATCGCGGTGCCGCTGGCCGTCGCCGCCCACCTCGACCGCGCCCGCGGAGCGACGCGCTTCTCGACCACCACGCGATCCCCCATCGCCGTGATCGACCGTGACGACTACGCCATCGCGAGCGCGGTGTCCTTCACCAGCCACGACCGCACGATCGACGGCCTCGGACCCCGCTTCGCCTACAACCTCTCGCGCGGCGGCTCGCGGTTCGCGGCGGTGGTCCTGTTCCCGGAGCCGGGCGCCGACCGCGAGCTCCTGCTCCGGCCCGACGGCGTCGTCGAGGCGCTGCGGACCGTCACCGACCACGTCATCGTCGTCCTCCTCTCCGAATCCGTCCCGACCCCAGCCGAATGGAACCCCGCACCGTGACCATCGACGCCGCCGCCCTCCCCGAGCCGCTCACCGGACCGGACTTCGGGTCCTACGACGCCTCGGAGGTGCGCTGGCTGCTCACCGACCTCGGCGACACCCGCCTCGAGGCCGACGCCTCCGAACGCGAGGCCGCGATCCAGAGCGGTCGCGCGCACTACGCCGAGTCGCTGCCCATCGAGTACCTGCCCTCCCCCGAGTACGAGGAGCTCTACCGGGACGCCCTCGCGCGCTCGAGCCGACGTCTCGCGGTGGCCGTCGGTGTCGTCACCGACCTCGTCCTGGCGTCCCGTGCGAACCGGCCGGTGCTGGTCTCCCTCGCCCGCGCCGGAACGCCCATCGGGATCCTCATGCGTCGCTGGGCGCAGGAGGTCCGTGGGATCGACGTGCCGCACTACACGATGAGCATCGTGCGCGGTGTCGGCGTCGACGGAACCGCGCTGCGCTACCTCGCGGCGCACCACGACCCGGAGCAGATCGCGTTCGTCGACGGCTGGACCGGCAAGGGCGCCATCGCGCGCGAACTGACGGCGGCGCTGGAACTCTTCGCCGAGACCGACGGCATCCGCTTCTCCGACGAGCTGGCGGTCCTCGCCGACCCCGGCCACTGCGTGCCCGTGTACGGCACCCGCGACGACTACCTCATCCCCTCCGCGTGCCTGAACTCCACCGTCTCCGGCCTCGTGTCCCGCACGGTGTACAACCGCGAGCTGCTCTCCGACGACCAGTTCCACGGTGCCAAGTTCTACCGCGAGCTGAGCAGTCACGACGTCTCCGGCGCCTTCCTCGACGCGGTCTCCAGCCGCTTCGCCGAGGTGGTCGACGACGTCGCAGCGGGCGTGGAGGAGGCCTCCACGGCCGATCGCGAACCGAGCTGGGTCGGCTGGGAGGCCGTCGAGCGGATCCGGGAACAGTACGACATCCCGACCGTGAACCTCGTGAAGCCGGGTGTCGGTGAGACCACTCGCGTCCTGCTCCGCCGGGTGCCGTGGAAGGTGCTCGTGTCGCCGGACGCCCTCGACGACGTCGCGCACGTGCTCCTGCTCGCCGAGCAGCGCGGTGTGCCGGTCGAGGTCGTGCCCGGGTTGCCCTACAGCTGTGTCGGACTCATCAACCCGTTGAGCGACGCAGCGGCGGGAGACGCCCAGTGAGCGCCCTCGTCGCCTGCGACCTCGACCGAACCCTCATCTACTCGCCGAAGGCGTTCTGGCTCGAGACGCCGGACCCCGATGCGCCGTCGATCATCGTCTCGGAGCTCTGGAACGGCGTGCCGATCTCGTTCATGACGCGCGAGTCGGAGCGCCTGCTGATCGAGCTGCGCTCACAGGCCGTCTTCATGCCCGTCACGACGCGGACCGTGGCGCAGTATCAGCGGGTGCAGCTGCCGGGTGGTGCGCCCGATTACGCGATCACGAGCAACGGCGGCGAGATCCTCGTCGACGGCGTCCCGGACGCCGATTGGCGCGGTCGCGTGCGAGCGCACCTCACCGACCACACCGCTCCGCTCGACGAGGCGCTCGCGCGCTTCGAGGAACTGGCGTCGCCGACCTGGATCCTCAAGACGAACGTCGCGGACGCGCTGTTCTTCTACTCGATCGTCGAACGCGACGCGATCCCGGCGGGCTGGCTCGAACAGGTCGAGCAGGAGTGCGAACGGCTCGGATGGACGGTGTCCCTGCAGGGACGCAAGCTCTACTGCGTACCCCGGACGCTCACGAAGCACGATGCGGTCAGCGAGGTCGCCCGCCGCCTCGACGGACCACTCGTCCTCGCGGCCGGTGACTCGCTCCTCGACCAGTCGATGCTGGAGACCGCCGACCTCGCGTTCCGGCCGGCGCACGGCGAGCTCGACGACGAGGGCTTCACGATCGACACGCTGACGGTCACCGAGCGGCGCGGCATCCTCGCCGGCGAGGAACTGCTGCGGCTGATGACGGCGGCAGCCGTCCGGGGCCGCTGACCCGAGGCCCGATCACCAGGGCAGGTCGAGACTCGGTACCCGGCCGCCCGCGGCTGTGCCGGAGCCCGGGCACACGAGCACGCCATCGGCGTCGGCGAGCCCGCGGAGCATGGCTGCCCCGTGCCAGGGCGTCGGCTCCGCATGCGGCGTCGGCGAGTCCGCATCGTGCACCGAGCGGTAGGGGCGCAGCACCGTCCCTGAGCGAGCCCCGTCGACGGGCGAGGCGAGCACCGCCGGTCGCAGGGCCGGGAGCTCGAGTCCCTGGAAGCCCGCGAGCACCGGGTGCACGAGCGTGAGGACACTGAGCAGTGCGGCGAGCGGGTTGCCGGGCAGCCCGACGAACAGACGACCGTCCGGCAGCCGGGCGAGCAGCGCCGGGCCACCCGGGCGGACGTCGACGCCGTCCACGAGGAAGTCCGCGCCGGCGTCGCGGAGCAACGCTCGGACGTGATCGGCTCGGGAGTCGCCGGTACCACCCGTGGTCACGACGAGGTTCCGCTGCTGGCGGGCCGGGACGCCGACCGCACTCGTCAGCCCGAGGGCGTCGGCCGTGGTGGACGCGTCATCGCCGACACGGACGCTGGACGTGACGACGCCACCGAGCGAGGCGATCACTCCCGGGAGGGATGGACCGAAGCTGTCGCGCACGAACCCGGGCGCGGGCACGCCGCTCGTGACGACCTCGTCGCCCGTGAGGACCAGGCGGACCCGCGGTGTCGGCACGACGGGCACGCGGTCGAAGCCGGCGCCGGCGGCGACCGCGAGGTGCACGGGACCGAGACGCGTGCCGGCGTCGAGGACGGTCGACCCCGCGGGTGACTCGGTTCCGGCGGGCCGGATGTGCCGCCCCGGTCTCGCTTCGTCGCTCCGGGCGTTCGGCGCGAGGTGGAGGCTGGCAGCACCCGAACTCTGCTCGACCATGCCGTGCTCGAGCTGGAGGACCGCCCCGGCGCCCGCCGGGATCAGCCCTCCGGTCAGGACGTCGACCGCGACACCGTCGCCGAGTCCGACCGACCGTGCGCGCTCGGCGTCGCCGCCGGTCAGCAGCGTCCACGGGCCGCTCCCGGCCACCGCCCAGCCGTCCATCGCCGAGGAGGCGTAGTGCGGGATCGCGATGGGCGAGACGAGCGGCGCCGCGAGGACGTGTCCGAGGGCCTCGGTGAGCGCCAGGGTGTCGACGACGTCGGACCGCTGCGCGGCACCCGCCGCATGAGCAATGCTGCGGGCGTCCGACCAGGAGGACCTCGTCATGCGGTCGAGTCCGAGGCGACCAGCCGATCGACGGCCGCGGTCGCGGCCTCGGCGGCGGCGGCCGGATCCGCCCCGCTCGCGAGCGCCTTCCCGACGGCGATGCCGACGAGGTAGGTGGTGAGCGGGGCGGCCGGACGCCGCACGGCGTGCGCGGCCGTGCCCGCGAGCCCGAGGACGGCGTCGATGTCGACCGCGACGTCGCCGAGCTCCAGCTCGGCGGACACCCGGTCGGTCCAGTCGGCGAGGACGGCATGCAGGTCATCGGTCATCGGAGACGCTCCTCAGGGTCGGCGGTCGGTGTGGTGGACGCGGTCGGCGTCGGCGACTCGACGGCGGTGACGACCCCGAGTCCGGCGGCGTCGGCCCAGGTGTCGACGTCGGCCGAGCCGCCGTCGGGAATGGGCACCTGTCGGAGGACGAGTCCGGCGAGCAGCTGGCGGACGGAGACACCCGCGAGGTCACCGCTCGGCTGCGACGCCCGGAGTGCGGCGACCCGGCGTTCCAGGGCCTCCCGGTGGTAGACGGCGAGCAGCGACTGCTGACGACCGGAGTCGTCCACCGCGACCCAGCCGTCGGTGCCGGTCCCGGTCGCGGCTGCTTCGAGCACCGCGGCGAGCGCCGATGCGGCATCCGGCATGTCGCAGGCGAGGACGGCGACCTGCGCGGGACCCTCGGCCGCGACGTCATCACGCAGGGCGTCCAAGCCTGCGGCGATGGCCGCGGCAGGGCCGCCGAAGACGGGGCGTTCACGGACGAAGCGGACCGGAGCGGTCGTCCGGGCCTCGGGGCCGACCACGACGACACGGCCGCCGGCCGCCCGCGCAGCATCGACCGCGAGCTGGAGGAGGGTCCGGCCGCCGCGGAGCAACGACGCCTTCGCAACGCCGCCGAGGCGGGAGGACCGCCCTCCCGCGAGGATGATCGCGTCGACGGACATGGCACCAGCCTAGGCCGCGATCCAGCCCCCGAGGCGGCTGCGGATCCGGTGAGGCACCTTGCCCTCGTCCGATGGTGGTGATAGCCATGAGCCATGACTCGCATCACGGCGCGCAGACGCGTCACCCGCATCACGGTGGGACAGCCCGCACGCACCCGCGAGGACGTCCTCGCCGTCGAGGAGCCGCTCGAGATCCGCGTCGGTGGTCGTTCGCTCGCCATCACGATGCGGACGCCCGGCCACGACGTCGACCTCGCGATCGGCTTCCTCGTCTCCGAGGGCGTCATCGGTCGGGGTGACGACGTCCGGACCGCGCGCTACTGCGCCGGAGCGACGGACGAGGGCGTCAACACGTACAACGTGCTGGACATCGCCCTGTCGCCCGGCGTCCCCGCCCCGGATCCGAGCTTGGAACGGAACTTCTTCACCACCAGCTCGTGCGGCCTCTGCGGCAAGGCGAGCATCGACGCCGTCCGGACGAGCTCGCGCTACTCCGTCGCGGACGACGACTTCCGCCTCGACCCGGCACTCCTCGTGACCTTCCCCGACCGCCTCCGGGCACAGCAGGCGGTCTTCGAACGCACCGGCGGTCTGCACGCGGCCGGCCTGTTCGACGCCCGCACCGGCGAGATGCTCGTGCTCCGCGAGGACGTCGGCCGACACAACGCCGTCGACAAGGTCGTCGGATGGGCGGCGAAGGAGGGGTTGCTCCCGCTCCGCTCCATGGTCCTGATGGTGTCGGGGCGCGCGAGTTTCGAGCTCACGCAGAAGGCCTCGATGGCCGGCATCCCGATGCTCGCCGCCGTCTCCGCTCCGTCCTCGCTCGCCGCCGAACTGGCCACCGAACTCGGGATGACGCTCGTCGGCTTCCTCCGTGGCGACTCGATGGTCGTCTACAGCGGAGCGCACCGGCTCGCCGACCCGGCCGAAGGCTCGGCACCAGCAGCACTCCAGACCGGAGCGAACGCATGAGCGCCGAACCGCCCGTCGAGGACGTCACAGACGCCGACATCGAGGTCACCCACCCGAAGCACGTCGCCGTCGGCTTGCCCGGCATCCTGCACTCGATGGAGCCCGCCCTCCGGCAGCTCGGACCGAAGCGGACCGCGGAGCTCTTCACGTCGATCAACCAGCGCGGCGGCTTCGACTGCATGAGCTGCGCCTGGCCCGACCCGGACGACCGCAAGAAGCTCGAGTTCTGCGAGAACGGCGCGAAGGCCGTCATCTGGGAGGCGACACCGGTCGTCATCCCGAGCGGCTTCTGGGCCGAACACTCGCTCACCGATCTCGCCGACAAGTCGGAGTACTGGCTCGGCATGCAGGGTCGGCTGTCGGAGCCCGTCTACAAGCCGGCCGGTTCGGACCACTATCGGCCGGTGAGCTGGGACGAGGCGTTCGCCATCGTCGGCGAGCAGCTGCGCGGTCAGGAGTCCCCCGACGAAGCCGTCTTCTACACGAGCGGCCGCGCGTCGAACGAGGCGGCCTTCGTCTACCAGCTCTTCGTCCGCGCCTTCGGGACCAACAACCTCCCCGACTGTTCGAACATGTGCCACGAGTCCACCGGCACGGCGCTCGGCGAGGTCATCGGCGTCGGGAAGTCGACCATCCGGTACGAGGACTTCGAGCAGGCCGACCTCATCATCGTCATGGGCCAGAACCCGGGCACGAACCATCCGCGCATGCTCACGGCGCTCGAGGACGCGAAGCAGGCGGGCGCGACGATCGTCTCGGTGAACCCGCTCCCCGAGGCGGCGCTCGAGCGGTACAAGAACCCGCAGACGGTCCGCGGCATGGTCGGGCGCGGCACGGTCATCTCCGACCAGTTCCTGCAGATCCGGCTCGGCGGCGACATGGCGCTGCTACAGGCGGTCTCGAAGCGGGTCCTGGAGGCCGAGGCGGCAGCTCCGGGGACGATCCTCGACCACGCGTTCCTCGCCGAGCACTGCCTCGGACTCGAGGAGCTCACGGCCCACCTGGCCGACCTCGACGAGGCGGCCGTGCTCGAGGCGACCGGCCTCACGAGCGAGCAGATCGACGAACTCGCCGAGCGCTACATCGCGTCGAACGCGACGATCGTCACCTGGGCGATGGGTCTGACCCAGCACAAGGCGGCGGTCAACGGGATCAAGGAGATCATCAACCTGCTCCTCCTCCGCGGGAACATCGGCAAGCCTGGCGCCGGGGCATCGCCGATCCGCGGGCACAGCAACGTGCAGGGCGACCGGACGATGGGTATCTGGGAGCAGATGCCCGAGTCCTTCCTCGCCGCCATGGAGCGCGAGTTCGCGGTCCCGATGCCGCGGGAGCACGGGGTCGACGCGGTGAACGCGATCCGAGCGATGCAGCGGGGCGAGGTCCGCACCTGGATCTCGCTCGGCGGCAACTTCGTCGCGGCGATCTCCGACACCGCCGCCGCCGAGGCCGCGATCCGCGGAACGCAGCTGTCCGTGCAGATCTCCACGAAGCTCAACCGCTCGCACGCGGTCACGGGCGAGGCGGCGATCATCCTGCCGACCCTCGGGCGCACCGAGATCGACCTACAGGCGAGCGGACCGCAGATGGTCAGCGTCGAGGACTCGGTGTGCGCGGTCCACGCCTCGCACGGACGCATCCCGCCGGCAGCGCCCGGTCTGCTCTCCGAGGTCGCCATCATCACGCGCCTCGCGCGAGCGACGCTCGGTGAGGACTCGGGCATCGCCTGGCAGGCGTTCGAGGACGACTACGACACGATCCGCGAACACATCGGACGGGTCGTGCCGGGCTGCGAGGGGTACAACGAGCAGATCCGCCGCGAGGACGGCTTCGTCCTGCCGAACGGACCGCGGGACTCCCGCACGTTCACGAACCCCGAGGGCCGCGCCCTGCTGACGGTCAACGAGCTCGAACCGATCCACTGCCCGCCCGGTCGGCTGCTCCTGCAGACCCTGCGCTCGCACGACCAGTTCAACACGACGATCTACAGCCTGAACGACCGGTACCGCGGCATCAAGAAGGGCCGGAACGTCGTCTTCGTCAACCCGGACGACCTCCGCGACCTCGGCCTGGAGGACGGCCAGACGGTGGACGTCTTCAGCGAGTGGGCCGGGCAGCCGGATCGGGAGCTCCGCGGTTTCCGCGTCGTCTCCTACCCGACCGCCCGTGGATGCGCCGCGGCGTACTTCCCTGAGGCGAACGTCCTCGTCCCGCTCGACTCGACGGCAGACCGCAGCAACACCCCGGTCTCGAAGGCGATCGTCGTGCGGTTGCAGTCGGCCGCCTGACAGCCGGAGCGACGTCGACCCGGGCAACGGTCCGGGTGGTTCATTCGTACGCTCGGAGGAGCTGCCAGCGTCCGCGCGCGGTGTCGAGTCGGATGTCGAAGACGAAGGACCGGCCGTCTGCAGCGGTCGCCTGGAACCGCCAGGCGGGGGTCGCCGCGGGCGGATGGGTGACGAACGAGACGTTCGGCTCGAGCGGGGTCGGGGTGTCGGTGACGAGGTACCGGGCTCCATCCCAGAACAGTCGCTCCGGCACGCCTGCCGGCGTCGTCCAGACCGCGATCTCGGTGCTCGTGATCAACATGCGTGGCCTCCCGTCGTTCGAACATACGTTCGATAGAGAGTGAGCCTAACCCGACATCCGACGACACGCCAGCCCGGATCGGCCTGGGATTCAGTCTCCCGGCGTGTCGGCGAGGAACCGCTTGATGTCCTCGCCCATCACCGTCGCCTCGGTGTGGTGCAGGTAGTGGCCGCCGTCGAGTCGGACGAGCTCACTCCGCTCGACTCCGGCGAGCTGCTCCTCGTGGAGGGGCACCCAGTCGGAGAGTTCCGGGTCGTCGCCGACGACGAACATGAGGATCGGCAGGTCGGCCGGGAACGACTGTGACCGGGCCGCCTGGAAGTTGCCGGGCGTGTGGGCGATCTCGTCGAGCAGCGTCGGCGACATCGCATTTCGGTTCGTCAGGATCGCGAGTTGGCGCTTCGTGGCGGCGTCGTACGGGAGGCCCTCGTACGGGTCGGGCGCGATGGCGGTGAGGAGGCGGAGGATGCCGAGCGCCTTCAGTGTGTCGACGCCGTCGGTCGGCGTCGGCTCGTCGCTTCCGGGCTGGGACGGGACGCTCGTGTCGATCCCGATGAACGCCGTCACCTCGGCGCGGAACCGCTCCAGATACTCGAGGGCGTAGATGCCGGCGATCGAGTGTCCGGCGAGGACGTACCGGTCGATGCCGAGGTGCTGCAGGGCGGCGTGCACCTCACCGGCGATGTTGGCCGAGGTCCGGGGCACGTCCGTCTGATCGCTGAGGCCATAGCCGAACGGCTCGACGACCACCACCCGGTACTGGTCACGGAGCTCATCGACGAGCGGCTCGAAGTCGAGGCCGGGTGCCGCGGTGCCCTGCCCGGGCAGCAGGACGATCGTCTCAGCGCCGGAACCACTGATGACGACGTTCATGTCCTTGCCGTCGACGTCGACCAACTGCCCGTAGGGCTGCAGTTCGCCCGCTTCCGACGAACTCGCGACGGCGTTCACGATGCTCGTCGTCGCGAGGCCCGCCGCGACGAGGCCGGCGATCGTGGCGATCGAGATCAGTGGAACCTTCAGGAGCTTGCGCATCGTCACCCATCGTGAGGAGTCGGCGGCGGGCGGTCGCACCGCGCCGATTCCATACTCACGGAGCGAGCGCATCGCCACATCCGCCGCTGGGCGAAGACGTGCCCGACGTGGCTACGCAGTTGTGCGCAAGCGAAGCGAGGCTTCGAGTGCGACCGACGACGGAGCCGACTGGAAGCGGTGGGCTTCCGGCCGGCTCGTGGTCGGTTCGCCTACTCGGCGGGCGGCGGGCTCTGCGGCTGCGTCGGCTGTTGCGGCTCCGTCGGCTGCTTCGGTTCCTGCGGAGGGCGGGGCTCCTGCGGAGACGCAGGCGGAACCGGCGACGACGGAACCTGCGGCTGCGGAGGCCCCCACTGCTGCGGCGTGGGCTGTGCCGGAGCAGGCTGCCCGGGCGCGGACCCCTGCCAGGACGGTGTGGGCCACTGCTGGCCCGGCTGCTGCGGGGCGAACTGCTGCGGGGCAGGCTGCTGCGGGGCAGGCTGCCCCTGGTAGCCCTGCCCGGGGTACCCCTGTCCGTACTGGACGGGGTTCGGCTGGCCGGGGTTCGGCTGGCCGCCATACGGCTGTTGCCCCTGGTACGGCTGCTGCGGGTACGGCTGCCCCTGGTACGGCTGCTGCGGTTGCTGTCCCGGGTAGCCCTGCTGGCCCTGGTATCCCTGCTGACCCGGGTAGCCGGGTGCGGCCTGCTGGTACACCTCCGGACGGTACGGCTGCTGCCCGTAGGTCACCCGCTCGCCCTCCGGCTTCGGGGAGAACGCCCGGACGATCACGGGGATCACTGCGGAGATCGCCGCAGCGAGCGTCGTGGCCGCGGCGATGCGCCACCACCAGTCCGCCCAGGTGCCCTCGGGGAAGGCCATCGGCAGCACGAGCACGAGGACCGTGGCGATGATGAGCGCGATCGTCACGATGCCGGTGGCCCTGACCACGGTGGACGTGGCGCGGGTGACGAAGTGGAGGAAGTACACCTGGATGATGATGAGCGCGAGACGCACGATGATGAGGATGCCGAGGAACAGCATGATCTGCGTGGACCAGACGAACCCGTCGGAGGTGTTCGGCGGCTGGAGCCACCCGTTCCACAGCTTCAGGAGGCCGACGGTGACGAGGAAGATGTTCACCAACGTCGACACCGCGAGGTACCACTTGTTGGGTCCGTGGCCGGCTGCGGCGTCGAGCGACACGGCACCGACGAAGGCCGCGAGCAGCAGCAGCGTGAGCCAGACCCGCCCGGCGATGTCGGCCTGATCGCCGACGATGATGAAGTATCCGCCGATGATCGCCGCCGCGACGAGCGTTCCGATCGTCAAGGTCAGCGCGAGCACTGCCGACCGTGAGCGGCGCGGTGTGGTCTCGACCATTCGAAATCCCCAATCTGTCGTGAGTGCCAACAGTACCGGGGTGGCCTCCGCATGGAAGGGAGGCCTCCCTACCTCTGGGGAGGACTCCCGCTTCTCCACAGCGGAGAAGCGGGGTCGCGGTCGGGCAGTCGATCAGGGGCGGTGGTAGTCGGCTTCGGCGACGTGCTCGAGCCAGGTGGTGCTGGTGGCCGGGTCCTCCGCCTGTTCGAACATCGCGAGGTGCTCCATGTAGTCGTCCGGCGTGGCCCCGTGCCAGTGCTCCTCGCCGGGCGGGGTGTAGACCGTCTGGCCCGGCTGGACGACGAGAACGGCACCGTCGCGCGTGCCCATGAGGGCGACGCCCTCGGTGACGTGGAGGGTCTGCCCGTTGGCATGGGAGTGCCATGCGGTGCGGGCGCCGGGGAGGAACCGCACCTTCGCGACCATCATGTGCTGGCCGTCCTGCTGCGGCGCGGCCAGCAGGTCGAGGTAGACGTCGCCGGTGAACTGCTCGGCGGGGTTCTTGATTGTCGCGGGTTTCGGTTGGATCTGCATACGGACGACGCTACGACCGTGCACGTCGGCGAGGGAGTGTCCAGCAGTACACCCTTCGGCGATCACGACAGTACTGTGGACTCCGTCCCTGCCGACCCCGCGGCGGCGTGACCCCCGAGCCAAGGAGAAGCACATGTCGGTCGGCCTGCTCGCCGTTGTCGATGACATCCTCAGCGCAGCCCTCAAGGCGAGTGCGAAGACCGCCGGCGTCGTCATCGACGATGCGGCCGTCACCCCGCAGTACGTGCAGGGGCTCACCCCCGCGCGGGAACTGCCGGTCGTGTGGCGGATCGCCCGCGGCAGCCTCATCAACAAGTTCGTCATCATCATCCCGATCGCCCTGCTGCTCACGGCGTTCGCGCCCTGGGTGCTGCCGTTCCTCCTCATCATCGGAGGTACCTACCTCTGCTTCGAGGGTGCAGAGAAGGTCATGGAGTGGTTCGGCATGCACCACGCGGAGGCGGAGGAGGACGTCCGCGACGAGAAGAAGCTCGTCTCCGGGGCCGTCCGCACCGACCTCATCCTCAGCACGGAGATCATGCTCATCTCCCTCGCCAGCCTCGACTCGGGGCTCGGCATCTGGATGACACTGGGCGCCCTCCTGGTCATCGGCCTCGTCATGACGGCGGTCGTCTACGGCGCGGTGGCCCTGCTCGTGAAGATCGACGACATCGGACTCCGGCTCATGAAGAACCCGTCACGCGGCGTCCGCCGCACCGGCGCACGGATCGTCGCGTCGATGCCCGCGGTCTTCCGCGTCATCAGCATCGTCGGCACGGTCGCGATGCTCTGGGTCGGCGGCCACCTCGTGATCGCGAACCTGGCCGAGACGTTCTGGCACGGACCGTACGACCTCCTGCACGTCGTCACCCACGCGATCGAGGCCGCCGGACCGGTCGTCGTCTGGATCGCCGACACCGCGATGTCCGCCGTGTTCGGACTCGTCCTCGGTCTGATCGTCGTCGCGATCGTGACCGGGATCTCGCGCCTGCGGTCACGGAACCAGCCCGCGAAAGCTACTCACTAGCGGAGACAGCCGCGCTGCCGAGCGTCAGCGGAGCGGGCGGGCGTAGCAGAGCGACATCGGGATGACCTCGTACGGCGAGTAGATCGGGATGGGCTCGTAGCCGAGCCACTCGTAGAGCCGCACGGCCTCGGGCTGGCGGTCGCCGGTCTGCAGGATGAGGCGGGACGCCCCCTCGGCACGGGCGGTGTCCTCGACGGCGGTGATCAGGCGCTTCGAGATGCCCCGCCCGCGGTGAGCCGGGAGGGTGACGACGCGCTTGAGCTCCCATTCGCCGTGCAGTCGGCGCAGGGCGGCGTGACCGACCGGCTCGCCGTCGATGAGGGCCAGGAAGGTCGCACTGATGTCGGCAGGATCGACGGTGAACGCGGTCAGCGCCCGCTCGGCGGCCTCGGGGTCCCAGTCCTCCCAGGCCGACGCGTACCGTGCGTCCATCTCCTCGTCCATCGCGGCGCGGAGCCGCACGGCCCGCTCGTCGTCCCAGGCGACTCGCTCGATGACGACGGGGTTCAGCTCGGGCATGCGGTTCCTTCGGGACGGGCTGCTGCGGCGCGATCGGCACGTCGACGCCGTCTGCCAGTGTCCCACGACGAAGACCCGTCGGAGCGCTTCACCTCCAGCATGACGGGGACTCCTGCCCAGCCTGCGCTGCTACCGTGGCGAGACCCAGGAACCCGTCAACCGCGGAGGCACCGTGCTCACCATCCCAGGCGTCGTCGTCGGCCCAGCGCTCCGACTCATCCGCGCGAACCGCGCCTTCGTGAGTGAGGCCGGCGCGCGCCGCCGGATCCGGGAACGCACCCTCCGGCCGGCGTCCTACGGTCCACCCAGCACCCTCCGCAGCGACGTCCGGGTCGACGTCGAACGTTTCGCAGACTGGCCGGTGTACACCGTGTCCCCCACGCGACGACCGGCGATCGGCGGGGTCGTGTACGCGCACGGCGGCGGCTGGGTCGGCGAGATCGCACCGCAGCACTGGACGCTGGCGGCCACCATCGCCGCGGAGACCGGCGCCGTGGTCACACTCCCGATCTACCCGCTCGTGCCCTACGGCACCGCGGCGGTGGCGCAGAACGGCGTCGTCGAGCTGGTGCGGCGCAGCATCGAGCGGCACGGGCCGACCGTCCTCGCGGGCGACTCGGCCGGCGGTCAGATCGCCCTGTCGGCTGCGCTCCGACTCCGGGACGAGGGCGTCGTCCTGCCGATGACCACCCTGCTGTCACCGGCGCTCGACCTCACCTGGAGCAACCCGCGGATCCCCCTCGTGCAGCCGAGCGACCCCTGGCTGGCGACGCCCGGTGGGCGCGTGTTCGCGGAGCACTGGCGCGGCGATCTGGACATCACCGATCCGACCGTGAGCCCCCTCTTCGGCGACTTCGCCGGGCTCGGACCACTCACGCTCTTGAGCGGGACCCGCGACGTCCTCAACCCCGACGCAGAGCTGCTCGTCGACCGAGCCGAAGCGGCCGGCGTCACCGTCGACTACCACGAGGGCACCGGACAGTTCCACGTCTGGGCACTACTGCCGACCCGCGCCGGAGAGGCCGCCACGCAGACGATCGTCCGCAGCGTCACGCGCGGGCTGCGCTGAGTCGCGCGAAACGGCTCGAGATCGCGGCGGAATCGGACATCTTCGGGCGACTCAGCGCCGTATCGAGACCGAGCTACGCGGTCCGGCGCTTGCGGACCTCACGCAGGACCATCTGCTCCGGGCACACGGTGGACAGGAAGTCGCCCACCGACAGCGCGAGGCGCTCACCGACGAGTGAGTAGAGGATGCGGTTCGCATCGCGGCGCTCGGAGACGAGGCCGGCCTGGCGCAGGACGCTCAGGTGCCGCGAGATGGTCGGACCGGTGGCGTCGAAGCGT
Organism: Plantibacter sp. PA-3-X8; assembly: GCF_003856975.1. NCBI lineage: Bacteria > Bacillati > Actinomycetota > Actinomycetes > Micrococcales > Microbacteriaceae > Plantibacter > Plantibacter sp. PA-3-X8. Next base: position 1,116,903 of record NZ_CP033107.1, on the reverse strand, counting down.
GCGGCGATCTCCCCCGCGGCGAGCTCGCCGTCTTTGAGGTCCTGCAGGATCTGCCGCCGCGTCGGATGAGCGAGCGCGGCGAAGATGTCCGACGCTGTATCTGCCATGTTTGCAATCTAGCACAATTGCGATATACAGTTTCGCTATATTGCTAACAAGCGAAGGAGACAGCATGCGAGTGGCCATCACCGGTGGGACCGGGTTCGTCGGACGACACCTGGCCGAGCGACTGCAGCACGACGGGCACGAGATCGTCGTCGTCTCCCGACGCACCGGCGTGGAGATCGACGACGTCGAGGCGTTGACCGCCGCGTTCGCCGACTGCGACGCGGTCGCGCACTGCGCCGGGATCAACCGAGAGCTCGGCGACCAGACCTTCCAGCGCGTGCACGTCGACGGCACCCGGGCGGTCGTGGACGCGGCCCGTCGCGCCGGCGTCGGTCGCATCGTGCTGGTGAGCTTCCTCCGCGCGCGCCCCGACTGCGGCTCCGGGTACCACGAGACGAAGTGGGCGGCCGAGGAGATCGTGCGGGGCTCGGGCATCGCGCACACCGTCCTCAAGTTCGGCATGATCTACGGCGCAGGCGACCACATGGTCGATCACGTCACCAAGGCCGTCCGCACCTTCCCGGTGTTCGCGACCGTCGGCTACCGCGAGCGCCGCGTGCGTCCGGTGCCGGTCGCGGACGCCGTCGACGTCCTCGTCGCAGCACTCGAGGGCCGGGTGTCGGAGCCGACCGTCGCGGTCATGGGCGCCGAGGAGCTCGAGCTGGGTGCGGCCGTGCGCCGGATCGCGCACGTGGCCGGACGCCGCCCGCTGTACGTCCCGGTCCCCGTGTGGACGATCCGCCTGCTCGCGCGCGCGACGGAACGCCTCATGAAGACGCCGTTGGTGGCGAAGGCGCAGGCGCAGATGCTGGCGGAAGGAGTGAGCGAGGCGGCCCCAGCGGCACCGGAACTCCCCGCGGACCTCCGTCCCTCACGCCGCTTCGACGAGTCCCGGATCCGTGCCGCGCTCCCCGTCGGCCGCTTCACGCTCCACGACCTCCGCCTGCCGCGCTCGTCCCGCTGAGTCGCCCGAAACTGCTCGAAATTCGGGCTGAAACGCACAGATTCGGGCAACTCAGGGCGTCGAGGGCGGGACCGGCCCCGTCGACTCCCGCGCGATGAGCGTCGTCGCGAGCTCGAGGTGATGGGAGAACGGCCGCTCGCCGGCATGCAAGCGGAGGACGGTGTCGACCGCCGCCCGGCCGATGTCGTGCATCGAGGTGTGGACGGTCGTCAGGAGCGGAACGGTCAGCATCGCCGAGTACGTGTCGTCGTAGCCGACCACGCTCACGTCCTCCGGCACGCGGAGACCGGCCTGGACGACCGTGCGGATGACGGCGAAGGCGTCGGCGTCGTTGGTCGCGAACACGGCGGTCGGCGGGTCGTCGAGTGCGAGCATGCGCTCGACCGCCCGCGCCGAGGTGCCCATCCCCTCCTCTGAGACGAGCTCTGGGTCGAGCCTGACACCGGCCGACAAGAGCGCCTCTCGATAGCCGATCGCCCGCGCATGGAGGCCGGGATTCGCCGGATGTCCGCCCACGAAGGCGATCCGCCGATGCCCGAGGCCGACGAGGTGCTCGACCGCCTGCTGCCCGCCGGCGGCGTGGCTCGAGCCGATACTCGCGACCGAGCGGTCGAGCGGATCCGGCGAGTCGACCGCGACGAGCGCGATGCCCGCGTCGAGGCAGGCATCGACGACGTCGGCGGCGATGGGGGTCGTGACGACGATCATGCCGATCGCACCTCGCGCCGCGACGCCGTCGACGAAGCTGCGGTCGAGCGCCACCTCGTCTCCGGTCGCATCCGTGGAACCGAAGCCGGAACCGGGCGACAGCACCCGCGTCACGAGATCGACGTCCGACCGCTGTGCCGCGGCGACCATGCCGTCGAGGACACGGAGGGAGTAGACGCTGTGCAAGGTGTCGAACACGACGTGGATGCTTCGTGGAGCACCGGGGATCGACCGGGGTGTCGGGCGGTACCCGAGCTCGCGGACGGCCGTCTCGACCCGGGCACGGGTCGCCTCGGACATGCCCGAACGACCGTTGATCACCTTCGAGACGGTCGCGATCGAGACACCGGCGCGCTCTGCGATCGACGCCAGCGTCGGACCCGTCATGGGTGTGCGTGCCATGGAGCCCCTCCCTCGTCCCGCAGCGGGCAGCCGTCGGTCGCGCCCAGCATAGCGAAACAGTTTCGAATCGAGGCGTTGACGACGCCTGGCCGCTCAGCCTACCTTCGGGGTCAGGGCGCACGACGCCGAAAGACTTTCGTCATCCCGATCTGCACTGGAGCACGTCATGACCACCATCCCGTTCACCGGCGACTGGATCGTCCGCGCACCCCGAGGCCCGTTCGCCGCCGTCCAGGGCGGTGCCGACGACTCGCTGGCCGTGACCCTCCCGCACGACGCGCTGCGCGATACCGAGCGCTCGCCGGACGCAGTCGCGAAGGGCGGGGCCGCCTACTTCCCCGCCGGCGCGTTCAGCCAGGTGAAGACCTTCGAGGTCCCCGCCGAGTGGTCCGGTCGCATCGTCCGGCTCGAGATCCAGGGCGCGTTCCGTCACGCGATGGTGTACCTCAACGACGAGTTCGCCGGCAATCGTGCCGACGGCTTCGCGCGCTTCTTCGTCGAGCTCACCCCGTTCCTCCATTTCGGCGAGACGAACACGCTGCGCATCGAGACCCGCGCAGGGCAGGACTCCCGCTGGTACGCCGGAGCCGGGCTGCACCGCCCGGTCCTCCTGCACGTCGACGAACCCACGCACGTCGAACCCGACGGTGTCCGCATCACGACGATCCGGATCGAGGATGACCAGGCGGTGCTCGAAGTGGCGACGACCATCGTCAACCGGGGTCTCACCAGGAGCGCGCGCGTCCTCGCGACGGAACTCGCCGGCCCAGACGGGAGGGTGGTCGAGGGCGAGCGCACGCCGGTCACCGTCGCGCCAGGCGGTAGCGCGCTCATCCGCCAGCGCCTGTACGTGCCGGACGCAGCCCTGTGGAGCGTCGACTCGCCGGCACTGTACTCGGCGAGGACCTCGCTCGAGGTCGACGACCGACCCGACGAGGCGGCCGTCGTCCACACGGTCCACGGCATCCGCACGGTCACCGTCGACCCTCGGAAGGGTCTCCGCATCAACGGCGAGCCGGTGCTCCTGCGCGGCGCCTGTGTCCACGGCGACAACGGTCCGCTCGGTGCAGCGTCGATCGCGCGCGCCGAGGAACGGCGTATCCAGCTCCTCAAGGACGCCGGCTTCAACGCGATCCGCGCGGCCCACAATCCGGCGTCGCCCGCCATGCTCGACGCCTGCGACCGCATCGGCATGCTCGTCATGGACGAGGCCTTCGACATGTGGGGCCGGGGCAAGACGGACCACGACTACTCCCTCGACTTCGCGCAGTGGTGGCGGGCCGATCTGGAGTCGATGGTGGCGAAGGACATGAACCATCCGAGCGTGATCATGTACTCGATCGGCAACGAGGTCGTCGAGGTCGGCACCCCGCACGGTGCGATCCAGGCGCGGGAACTCGCCGAGCACGTGCGCGCGTTGGATCCGACACGACTCGTGACGAACGGCGTGAACGCGACCCTGGCCGTGCTCGACGATCTGGACGACATCATGGCGTCGGACCAGGGGTTGAACGAGCTGATGGGCGAAGCGGGCGCGAACATGATGAGCCTCATCGGATCCTCCGACGCCGTCACGACGCGCACCGAGGAGTCCAGTGCAGCCCTCGACGTCCTCGGTCTCAATTACGCGGACGGCCGCTACGCGAGCGATGCCGAGCGGTTCCCGCACCGCGTGATCGTCGGCTCGGAGACCTTCCCGACGCAGATCGGCGACCTCTGGCCGCTCGTCGAGGCGAACCCGAACGTGATCGGCGACTTCACCTGGACCGGCTGGGACTACCTCGGCGAGGTCGGCATCGGTGCGACCTCCTACGCTGAGGACCCGGAGGCGAACGGCGCACTCGAGCGCGAGTTCCCCTACCTCACCGCGTGGTGCGGCGACTTCGACATCACCGGCTGGCGGCGGCCGGTGTCGTACTACCGGGAGATCGTCTTCGGTCTGCGGTCCGAGCCGGCCATCGCGGTGCTCCGACCGGAACGGCACGGGCAGACGATCACGATGCAGTCGCCGTGGGCATGGAGCGACTCGGTCGACTCGTGGACATGGCCCGGTTTCGAGGGCGCGCCGGTGACGGTCGAGGTCGCCGCCGATGCCGACGAGGTGGCTCTACTGCTCGACGGTGTGGAGGTGGCGCGTGGGCCGGTGGGTGGACGCCGGCCGAAGCTCGCCGAGTTCGAGACCGTCTACCGGCCGGGCACGCTCGAGGCGGTCGCGTTCCGCTCGGGCGCGGAGGTCGGACGCACCGCGCTCGTCTCCGCCACCGGCCCGACCAGGCTCGTGGCGACCGCCGACCGGACGACGCTCCGCGCCGACGACACCGATCTCGCCTTCATCGCGATCGAGCTGCGGGACGCGGCCGGCGTCCTGGTCACCGGCGCCGACCGCGAGGTCTCGGTCAGCGTCGCGGGCGAGGGTCGGCTCGCGGGCTTCGGAACCGGCACCCCGAAGACGACCGAGCGCTTCGACGCGACCACGCGCACCACCTTCGACGGACGGGCGCTGGCGATCGTCCGGCCGAGCGGGCCCGGTGCCATCACGGTGACGGTGAGCGGTGCCGGCCTCGACGACGTCGTCTTGGATCTGGAGGCAGCGGCTCGCTGAGTCGCCCGATTCTGCACGGATATCGCCGTATTCCGTGCAGAACGGGGCGACTCAACGCCCCATGGATCTGAGCAGCAGCGAGGCGAGTTCGTAGCGCGCCCGGCCGACCGGCTCACGAGGGTCGTATCCCAGGATCCGGGTGAAGTGCTCGTGCTTGCCCTGCAACGTCGAGTGGTGCATGCCGAGCTCCTGCGCTGCTGACCGCACACTGTCGCCTCGCACCAGCGCGTCGAGCACCCGCACGGCACGATCGTCGAGTGCGGCGAGCGCCGAGACGTCCGGCACCCCAGCGGCGGTGGCGGCCAACTCCCGGACCGCGTCAGCGAGAATACCGAGGTCCGCGATGTCGACGACCCGGTGGGAGGCGTCCGTCATGCTGATGGCCAACTGCGCGTCCGCCCACGATCGCACCAGCTGGGTCGCGACGCCCGGGCGTCCGATCCCGGCGACGCCGTCGACAGTAGACGGTCCCGGCACCGAGTCGGGACCGCTGATGATCGTCGCCCGCAGCACGCCACCGGTGCCGACCGTGAGGGCCGACGGACCGCCCTGCGGGTGCACCGACGGTGACGTCGCGATCACCCGCAGGGCGGAGCCGGAGAGGGACAGTCGTTCGGCGGCCTGCGATCGTTCCGACTCGGAACGGTCGGCATCGAGCAGGACCTGCACCGACGAGTCCGCCTGCGGGTGACGCCGCGACCGCAGCAGGGCCACGGCGAGCGCGAACCGTTCGAGCACGATCGCGTCGTTGGCGTGGGCGACTCCGACGCGTTCCAACCAGACGGACCCGTCACCGGCGACCGTGCGCGTCGGCCAGTCCGCGGATTCGACGGGCAGCCGGTGGCCGGCAGGATCGACGCGGACGGCAGCCTCCGGGGTACGCGCTCCTGCTGGCACCCCGGCCAGAACGGCTGCTCCGCGGGTGAGCGCTTCGGTGTTCACCCCGCCCGCGACGAGCGCGTCGAAGTAGGCGATGACCTTCAGACCTTCACTCGCCTCGGGATCCAAGGCGGTGAGGCGGCCGACGAGTTCCTGCATGGCGTCACTCCGATGTGCCTGTGACGACCCAGCATAGGGAACCGGGCCGTCACAGGCGATGACCTCAGGGCGCGAGCAGGCGAGCGACCCAGGCGTTCCGGGCGGCGGTCATGGCCCGGGCGAGTTCGGCGTGCGGCGCGAGCATGTCGAATCCGTGGAACCCACCCGGCCACACGTGGAGCTCGGCTTGGACGCCGGCCTGCCAGAGCGACGTCGCGTAGGCGACGTCCTCGTCACGGAAGACCTCTGCACTGCCGCAGTCGATGAAAGCGGGTGGCAGGCCGGTCAGATCGGTTGCGCGTGCCGGGGCGGCATAGATGGAGACGTCGTCGCCTCCGACACGGTCGCCGAGCAGTGCGGTCCAGCCGGTGATGTTGCTGCCCCGGTCCCAGACGCCGACCCCGTCGATCTGCGTGGTCGAGACGGTGGCGTCGCGATCGTCGAGCATCGGGTAGATGAGGACCTGGCCGGCGAGCTCCGGACCGCTCCGATCGCGGGCCAGGAGCGCGACACCAGCGGCGAGCCCTCCACCGGCGCTCGCTCCCGCGATGATGAACCGAGCCGGATCGATGCCGAGTTCCTGCGCGTGCTCCGCCGTCCAGACGAGTGCGGCGTAGCAGTCCTCCACCGGGTACGGGTCGGGGAACTCCGGTGCGAGTCGGTACTCGACGGTGACGACCGTGGCGTCGAGTTCGACGATCCACGGCAGGAACTGGGCGAGCCCCACGAAGCGGTCGCCCATGATCATCCCGCCGCCGTGGGTGTGGAACACTCCGGGGCCGGTGCCGATCTTGCCGGCTCGCGCGAGCACGGAGACGGAGATCTCGGCACCCTCGTACCCGGCGATGCTCAGATCGCGGCGCTCGACCCCGGCTTCGGCGAGCATCTCGTCCACGGGGAGCGAGACCGGCGACGCCTGGCGCAGCATCGGGATCATGTCGGCGGTGAGGGTCGAGGGCATCAGATCGCCGACGGCGGCGAGGACCGCGGCGAGCTCGGGATCGAAGGGCGGGTGGTTCGCGGTCGCGGTCATGATGAACTCCAATGTCCACAGCGGATGACGGTATCCCCAGTCTGCTGCTCGCGACGGCCCGACTCACCCGCCGAACGTGCCCGTCTTCCCGGCATCGCACCGCCATCTGGCGGGCTCCGGACGCGCTGAGTCGCCCGATTCTGCACGATCTCAGCCTGATTCGTGCAGATTCGGGCGAACGAACGCGCCTAGTGCGGGTCGAGGCGGTTGAGCATCGCGACGGTCTGGTCGTACTCGCCGCGGACCTCGGCGTAGCGCAGGAACTTGACGTTCTCGACCTGGATCTCCGTGGCGTCGGGCTGCGACTCGATGAGGCCCATGACCTCGTCGGCGAACGCGTCGAGTGGCATCGCGAAGTCGCTCTCCTCCTGGCCGGGCATGAGCGAGGTGCGGACGGCCGGCGGGACGAGCTCGACGATACGGACGCCCGTGTCCGCCAGCTGGAGGCGGATCGACTCGCTCAGCATGTGGATGGCCGCCTTGCTCGCGTTGTAGGTCGGCGTCACCCGCAGCGGGGTGAAAGCGAGGCCCGAGGAGACGGTCATGATCGTGGCGTCCGGTCGGCTGCGGAGCTGCTCGATGAACGCGCCGATGAGCCGGATGGGCCCGAGGACGTTCGTCGTGATGATCTCCTCGGCGGTCGCGACGAAGTCGGAACCGGTCCAGTCCTCGCCGCGCATGACGCCGGCCATCGTGATGAGCACGTTCATCTCCGGGTGCTCCGCGATGACCTGCTTCGCCGCGGCTTCGATGCTCGCAGGATCGGCTGTGTCGATCCGCACGGTGTGGAGGCCGGGCTCGTCGGCGGCGATCGACTCGAGGAGTTCGGTGCGTCGCCCGCCGATGATGACGGTGTTGCCGGCTGCGTGGAGGCGTCGTGCGAGAGCGAGGCCGATGCCGCTCGTCGCGCCGGGGATGAAGACGGTGTTTCCGGTGATCTGCATGCATCGAGTCTCCGTCGGTGACGACGGCCGCACCAGGGTGCGGCGATCCATGGATCGGCGATCCATGGATCGGCGATCCCTGGATCGCCTGGCCGCGGAGGCGGATACTGGCGGGATGGATCGCCCAGCGCTCGCCGACTTCCTCCTCCGACACCGATCGGCGTTGCAGCCCGCGGACGTCGGTCTGAGCAGCGGACCTCGGCGACGGACGGCCGGGCTCCGACGCGAGGAGGTCGCGCAGCTCGCAGCGATGTCGACCGACTACTACGCGCGGCTCGAGCAGCAGCGGGCTCCGCAGCCGAGCACGCAGATGCTGGGTTCGCTCGCGCGGGCGCTCCGATTGAGTGCAGAGGAACGCGACTACCTGTATCGGATCGCCGGACACAACGCGCCGACCCGCCTCGCAGCGACCGACTACGTCGCGCCGGCGCTTCTGCGCGTCCTCGACCGGCTCACCGACGCACCCGCGCTCGTCCTGTCGGCGCTCGGCGAGACGCTCGTCCAGAACGACCCGGCCCGGGCGCTGTTCGGCGATGCGAACCGGTACCGGGGCCTGGAACGCAGCGCGATCTACCGCTGGTTCCTGCACCCGGAGGAACGCGAGCGATACCCCGCCGAGGACCAGGACCGGCAGAGTCGAGCGCAGGTCGCGTCGCTGCGTGCGGCCTACGGCTCGTTGGGGGCGCAGTCGCCGGCTGGCGAGATCGTCGAGGCGCTCACCGCGCACAGTGAGGACTTCCGGCGACTGTGGGCGACGCACGAGGTCGGGCGGCGGTTCGAGGACCACAAGGTGCTCATCCACCCCGAGATCGGCCCCATCGAGCTGGACTGTCAGGCCCTGTTCACCGAGGACCAGTCGCAGGCACTCCTCGTCCTCACGGCCGCGCCGCACACCGAGGCCGCAAGCAAGCTCAAACTCCTCGCCGTCCTCGGTACCCAGACCTTCGAGGGTGCGCGGTAGCGGAAGCGCCGGCCGAGCGGTTCAGGCCGTCTTGGAGGACGAGCGGAGGACGCTCCGAGAAGGCCGTCCGAATCTCCGCTGGAAATCCGCTTCCATCTCAGCAACAAGGGCTCGCTCTTCATCGCTGATCGGGTCGGCCTTCCCTGCAGCGATCCGCTCGGAAAGAACGCTCTTCATGCGATCGTCTTCTGCCACGGGAACCTCCTTCTGACGGAACTCCTATTGTCCATCGCTCCCTCCCCGGTGTCCACGGCCCCTCCCGAGACGGCGTGGGTGACGGCGAGGATCATCTCGTACTCGGTTGCGGTCGCTTCCGTACGGAGCGGCTCGAGTGCTCGAATGCCGATCAGCCTGTCCACCCGATGATCCGACCGTGCCAGCGTCAGCGCCCATTCCGCTCTGTGCCACCACTGCTCGCGTTCGGCAGCCTTTCGAGTCACACGAGCCTGACGATCTGCCGCGAGTAACGCGATCCAGGCGGCGACGACGGCGAGGACACCAGCGATTCCACCTGCCATCGGCGGCCCGGACAAGACGGTTCGCCAGAACCCACCGTCGACGATGAATGGCGGGAACAGGCGTCCGACAATCGAGCCGATCAGACATCCCACTCCGGTGAATACGACACCGACCTGCCATGCGCTCAGCGCTGCGCTGCCGAGCGGCTCTCGCGACGCCACCTCGTTCAGTGAACACAATCCGCACCCCCGGATATAGCGTTCCAGACGACCTGAACCGGGTCCATCTCGTGGGGAGCTGTTCGCAAAATGCTCCGGCCCAGTGATCCTGTGGAGCGCTGTCGTCAGGCAGTTGCAGCGATCTTCCGGCGACGCCGGACAGCCCCGCCGATCGCGACGCCGACGACCCCGACGATCACCGGGACGACGAGCCCGAGAACGACGACCGCGAGGAGTGCCAGGACGAAGCTCGGCATCAGCCCGCCGCCGATCAGGTCGACCACGAGTAGCGGGATGAACGCGAGCAGCACGAGCCATGCGAGCCCCGGCTGACGCGACACCGCGAGGACGCCGACCGCGAGCCAGACACCCGCACCCCACAGCAGGAGGCCGAGGGTGAAGCGCCAGGAGTCGTACGCCTGGTACGGCAGGAGTTGCGGACCGGGTGCGGCCAGATCCGGGTTGCCGATCACGACCAGCGAGGCGACCACGAGGCCGAGAGCGGCGAGTACGAGGGCAAAGACACCGAAGACACGCACGGCTACCTCCTAGGGTCACGAATTCGATCAGGTGTGGCCCAGCCAACCACACCGAGGGGAGATGTCCCCATTCCCTGCCCCTCGCGCACCGCGTACGTTCGAGGGATGAGCGACGACGGACGCACCGAGACCGGCGAGCAGTCACACACACCAGAGCAGGACAAGCTGCTGATCGAGTGGCTGGAGATCATGCAACCACGCCTCGCGCGATTCGAGGACTTCCTCACACCGCGCGAGGTCGTCACCGACTACACGCGGGACTCGCTCGTGTCCCTCGAGCAGCTCATCATCGACCGTTGGCCGGACCGCCATGTCTTCGCGCAGGAGCAGGACACCGATTTCACCGATGGCGCCACGCGATACATCGGCGAGACCTACCTGCGGATCGGCGGCGGCGGGTGGTTCGTGAACCACGATCCGAGTTTCCTGTACTCGGGTCGGCTCTGCATCCTGCTCGACGTCGAGATGCCCGTCCCGATCTCGCCACTCAACCTGATCACCACGATGCTGAGCCGACGCACCGGCAACGTCCTCACAAGGATCTGGGACGGGCAGACGAGGAAGATCGCAGAGCTGCGGGCGGCCAACCCGGGCTGGGAGCCGAAACGCGAGCCGTTCCCCGGCGCGATTCCGATGTCACGCTCGAGCTCAGCCTTTACCCCTTCGGTCCGCTGACTCCCTGGGTCTCAGCCACCCACGCGGTCGAACGGCCAGGCGAGATGTGCTGGACTTGCCTGATGACCACACCGCTCGAACGCGCGCTCGCCCTGCAGGCCATGCACGTCCCCGGAGACCCGCTGATCCTGCCGAACGCCTGGGACGTCGCCTCCGCCCGCGCCGTCCTGGCGTCCGGCGCCCGCGCAATCGCGACGACGAGTGCCGGGGTCGCCTGGTCGCTCGGGCACCGCGACGGGAACGAGCTGAACCGCGACGTCGCCCTCGACACCGTGCGACGGATCGCATCGTCGGTGTCCGTCCCGGTCACCGCGGACATCGAGGGCGGCTACGGCGAGACACCGGACGAGGTCGCCCGCACGATCGCCTCCTGTATCGACGCGGGCGCCTCCGGCGTGAACCTCGAGGACTCGCTCCGCCCGATCGCGGAACAGGAACGACGGATCGAGGCAGCACGGTCTGCCGCTGACCAGGCCGGGATCCCCCTCTTCATCAATGCCCGGATCGACACGCATCGACTCGGCGACATCGGAGACGACCGTTGGTTCGACGAGACGGTGACGCGTGCCGCTGCGTATGCACGGGCCGGCGCGAGCGGGATCTTCGTGCTCGGTGCCCTCCGAGCCGACACGATCGAGCGGCTCGCCGATGCGACGACCCTGCCACTCAACGTCGCCTTCGGTCCGGGAACGCTGACGATCAGCGAGCTCGCGAGAGCCGGCGCGAGTCGCATCAGCGCTGGTTCGTCGATCGCGGAAGCCGCTTACAGCCTCGCGCAGCAGTGGGCGACGGCGATGCTCGATACGCCCGATGCAGCTCCCGCATCACCGCCCACGCTCGGCTGGGCCGCACTGAACCAGCTCATCCGGGACTGAACCCCCGACGGGGTCAGCGGTACGACGACCACACGTCGCGGATCGCCTCGAGCTGTCGGTCGATCGTGAAGCCGGAGATGTCCAGGACGACGTCGACCTCCGGCGGCGATGCGAGCAGGTCGTGCAGCAGATCGAACTCGGCGTCCGTCAGATACGCGGGGCGCGTCGCTGCACGCTCTCGCGCCTCATCCACCGGGAGCGTGAGATGGACCACGAGGCAGTCGGGGAGTTCCGCACGGTAGGCCGCGAGCGCGTCAGCCGGCACGACATCCGCGATGACCACGTCGAAGCCGGCGTCACCGAGATTGCGAGCGAGCGCCGCGGCGTTCCGGACCGCGAGCAGGTGCTGTGCTCGCCCCTCAGGACCGCTCCAGAGCGTCGCGTCACCGGCCACGATCAACTGCCGAACGTCGTCGGCATCGATGAACGCCGCTCGTTCACGCTCTCCGGCGAGGCGCCTGCCGCAGGTCGACTTCCCGACCGCAGGACCACCCGAGAGCACCAATGGACGCATACTCATCTGCTCGATGCGATCACAGGCCTGCGAGAAGGTCAACTCGCAAGGGTGACGCTGCGATCCCCGAAGTCGGCGACAACCCGGACCTGACCCCCCAACGCGGCGACGTACTTCCTGATGGTGTCGAGTTCGAACGACTCAAGCTGCCCGTGTTCGATGGCCGACACACGACGCTGCGATACGCCCATCGTCTTACTGAGCTCCGTCTGCGTCAGATCAGCTTCCTTCCGCAGCGTGACCAGTTGATAGGCGAGCACTTCTGCCTCGGCGGCATGGCGAGCGGCGGCGACGCGCTCCGGATCTCGGCCCAACTTCGCACGCGCGCTCCCCCAACTCACTGGCTTCTCACTCATCGTCATCACCCTTCTGCCATTCACGAAATCGCTGTTCACCTTAGAACCCTTGGGTTCTGAATGCAATCCGATCGAGCATGCCGATTCGGCACCCTCCGATACCCTGAGGGCAGTGAACCGTTCTCTCCCTCTGTGACCCAGAGCCCCTCCAGCGACACCCGTTCGCTCCTCCGTCGAGGGGCGGTGATTTCGTGCGCCCGGAAGGGGAGCTCCCTGCGGAGTTCCCCCGCACCCCGGCCCTCTCTCGAAACCACTCCGGAAAGACCACTCACGCATGACCTCCATCGACGCTTCCTCCGTCCCGTCCGACGACCGCTCCGCCCTCCGCGCGAACTGCGCTGACTGCTTCGCGCTCTGCTGCACCGCCTTCGGGTTCCAACGATCAACCGACTTCCCGATCGACAAACCGGCAGGCACGCCCTGCCTCAATCTGGCGGACGACTTCTCCTGCGCCATCCACGAATCCCTGCGTCCGAGAGGGTTCCGCGGGTGCACCGTCTTCGACTGCTTCGGCGCTGGCCAGCTCGTGTCGCAGGAGCTCTTCAGCGGCACGAGCTGGCGGGAACGCCCCGACACGAGCGCCGAGATGTTCGCCACGTTCTCCGTCGTGCGCCAGCTGCAGGAGATGAGTTGGTACCTCGTCGAAGCCGCCGAGCGGACGGCCGCGACAGACCTGATGGCGCACATCAGCCGCCTCCGTATTGGGATCCAGCGGATCCTCGACGGCGGCACCTCCGAGATCCTCGCCTGCGACGTCGAGTCCCTCCGCGCCGACGTCCGGCACCTGCTGATCGACGTCAGCGAGGAGGCGCGGGGCGGGTACCTGGCCGGCGCCGACACCGAGCCAGGCGACGACCTCCACCCCTCGGCGGATCTCGCCGGCCGCGACCTGCGCGCTCGTCGGCTGTGCGGAGCCGATCTACGCGGGGCGATCCTGATCGGCGCGGACCTGCGTGGGGCGGACCTGGCGGGCGTCGACCTGCTCGGAGCCGATCTCCGCGATACACGACTCGACGGGGCCGACCTCTCGGCCGCCCTGTTCCTCACCCAGATGCAGCTCAACGCGGCACGAGGTGACGAGGCGGCGCTCTTGCCGACCACCCTCGACCGACCGGGGCACTGGACGACGGCGAGTCGCGCTTCCTCCCCGACAGATGGGGAGTTGTCCCCGTAGGCCTCGGGCGGCCGTCCCCGATACCGTCGATGACATGATCCGCATGCACCGCACCCTCGCCCTGACCGCCCTCGTCGCAGTGACCGCCGGGATCGCCCTGACCGGGTGCTCGAGCCCACAGGAGGCACCCGACGACGCCCTGGCACTCGGCACGGGTGTGGCCGTCGAGGTCGGGACGGGCGTCGAGATGTCGTTCGCCATCGACGACGTCCGGGAGGGGAAGCTCAGCGACCTCGCCGAGATGGGCGCGCAGTCGACGCCGTCGGACGAGGGGAAGACCCCGTACTTCGTCACCTACTCGGTCACGCTGACGGACGGCGACATCAAGGACGCCGACCGCTCCGCACTCCCCGTGCCGACGACGGACGAATGGAAGCTCAGCGGCACGGGCACCTACCAGCCCATCAAGGTCCTGGGCCAGTTCGACTGCACCCCGGACGGCAACGCGACGGCCGGAGTGTCCCCCGACGCCCCGCTCGTCGCCTGCCAGGCCTTCCTCGGCGACAAGGACGCCCTGCCCACGGTCATCGAGGTCAAGGACCTCGGCACCTGGGCGACGAAGGACTGAACTCCCGCGACTCGAGCTGCACCTGCACCGGCGAACGGTCTTCCACCGTGCGCCGGTGCAGGGTAGTGTCTGCCGTGCGATAAGCGAACACCGTGTTCCATTATCGAATTCTTGACGATGAAGTGAGGAATCGATGCAGTTCCACCACCACGGCTATGTCTCCGGTGATCCGCGGGTCCTGCCCGCAGCGGGCGTCGGCATCGACCGGCCCGATGACCTCCCGGAGGAGATGGACGTCCTCATCGTCGGCAGCGGCCCGGCCGGCATGATCGCCGCCGCCCAGCTGTCCCGGTTCCCGACGATCACCACGCGGATCGTGGAGCGCCGACCGGGACGCCTCGCGATCGGCCAGGCGGACGGTATCCAGGCGCGCAGCGTCGAGACCTTCGACGCCTTCGGCTTCGCCGAGCGCATCACCGCCGAGGCGTACCGGATCACCGAGATGGCGTTCTGGAAGCCCGACCTCGACGACCCGAGCCGCATCGTCCGCGGCGCACGCCCGCTCGACGACACGACGGGCGTCAGCGAGTACCCGCACCTCATCGTGAACCAGGCTCGCGTGCTCGACTACTTCGCCGAGTACATGGCGAACGCCCCGACCCGGATGCGCCCCGACTACGGGTGGGCGTTCCAGGGACTCGAGATCGACGACGACGCGGAGTACCCGGTCGCGGTCACACTGCTGGACACGAGCGATGAGTCCTCCGGCGAGACCAGGACCGTCCGCGCGAAGTACGTCATCGGGGCCGACGGCGCCCGGAGTGCCGTCCGCCAGGCGATCGGCTGCACCTTGGCCGGCGACCAGGCGAACCACGCGTGGGGCGTCATGGACGCCCTCGCGGTCACCGACTTCCCCGACATCCGCACGAAGTGCGCCATCCAGTCGGGTTCCGGCGGCAGCATCCTGCTCATCCCCCGCGAGGGCGGGCACCTCTTCCGCATGTACGTCGACCTCGGCGAGGTGCCGTCCGGCGGAAGCGAAGCCGTGCGGTCGACCTCGATCGAGCAGATCATCGACCACGCGAACACCATCCTGAGTCCGTATCGGCTCGACGTGAAGCACGTCGCCTGGCACAGCGTCTACGAGGTCGGCCATCGCCTGACGGACCGCTTCGACGACGTCCCGCTCGACGAACTCGGCACGCGCACGCCGCGCGTCTTCATCACCGGCGACGCCTGCCACACCCATAGCGCGAAGGCCGGGCAGGGGATGAATGTGTCGATGCAGGACGGCTTCAACCTGGCGTGGAAGCTCGGCCACGTGCTCGAGGGTCGGAGCCCCGAGAGCCTCCTGGCGACGTACTCGGCCGAGCGTCAGGTCGTGGCCCGGGAGCTCATCGACTTCGACCGTGAGTGGTCGAGCCTCATGGCCAAGCGGCCGGAGGAGTTCGACGACCCCTCCGAGCTCGCCGACTTCTACGTGCGGACGGCGGAGTTCCCGGCGGGCTTCATGACCGAGTACACCCCGTCGGCCATCGTCGGCGAGGCGACCCACCAGCACCTCGCGAGCGGCTTCCCGATCGGCAAGCGGTTCAAGTCCGCCCTCACTTCGCGCGTCGCGGACGCCAACCACATCCATCTCGGACACCACGCCACGGCCGACGGGCGCTGGCGGATCTACGTCTTCGCGGATGCCGCTTCGCCAGCGTCTGGCCGATCAGCGGAGCTCGCCGCCTGGCTGCAGGACGACCCGGAGTCACCGCTCCGCGCGGTGCCTGACGGCGTGCGGGCCGACGACTGGTTCGACGTGAAGATCGTCTACCAGCAGCGCCACACCGACATCGACCTCGGCACCGTTCCGCCGGTGTTCCTGCCGCGCGTCGGCCCGTTCGACCTCATCGACTACGAAAAGGTCTACGCCCGCCATCCCGACGTCGACATCTTCGCCGACCGCGGCGTCGACCGCGCGGGTGCCGTCGTCGTCGTGCGGCCGGACCAGTACGTCGCCCACGTGCTCCCACTCACGGCCACCACGGAGCTCGCGGCGTTCTTCGACGGCGTGATGGGACGGCAGACGACGCACTCCTGATCGTCAGGCGAGCTCGGCGTCGATGTCGGCGAGGTCCAGGACGAAGCGGTACCGGACGTCGTTGCGGGCGAGCCGGTCGAGCGCCACGTCCACGTCCGCTGCCGGGACGAGCTCGACGTCGGCTGTCACACCGTGAGCGCCGCAGAAGTCCAGCAGGTCCTGCGTCCACCGGTGACCCCCACTGCCCGACGATGTCAGTCGCTTCCGGCCGAGGAGCAGGTCCATCGTCTGGATGGAGATCGGTCCGAGGTAGCCGAGCGAGCACAGGGTCCCGTCGAGGTCGAGGACGCGGAGGTACGGCGTGAGGTCGTGCTCCACGGAGACCGTGTCGATGACGAGGTCGAGACTGCCGGCCGCTGCGGCCATCGCCTCGGGGTCGGTCGAGACCACGACCCGGGACGCGCCGAGCCGCAGTGCGTCGGTCGCCTTGCCCTCGGAGGTGGTGAAGACCGTGACGTCGGCGCCGAGCGCGTGGCCGAGTCGGACGGCGAGGTGCCCCAGACCGCCGAGGCCGACAATGCCGAGCCGCGTCCCCTCCCCCACGCCGTTGGTGCGGAGCGGCTCCCAGACGGTGATGCCGGCGCACATCAGGGGTGCCACACCCGCCGGATCCAGGGAGGCCGGGCGGTGGTAGACGAAGCTGTCGCGGACGACATAGCGCCCGGAGTAGCCGCCGAGCGTCGTGCTCCCGTCGATGCGGTCCCGGCCACCGTAGGTGAGGGTCGGGAACTCCAAGCAGGAGTTCTCCTGGCTGCGCAGACACATCGTGCAGGTTCCGCACGAGTCCACGATGTTGCCGACGGCGACGGCGTCGCCGGGCGCGAAGGACGTCACGTCCGAGCCGACCGCGACGACCTCCCCGACGAACTCGTGACCGGGCACGAGTCCGGCCGCGGGTCCCGCGGAGGCGAGGGCGTGCAGGTCGCTGTGGCAGACACCGCAGTGCGTGACCCGTACGTCGACATCGTCCGGGCGGAGTTCGCGGCGGTCGATGACGGTCGGTCGGAGGGAGCGGGGAGCAGCGGTGGACATGAGGGCGGTTGTGCGCATGGGCCGATACTACCTACTAGTTGGTAGTATCGCTACACTGGATCGATGACCACTGCCGAACAGACTCGCCAGCGCATCCTCGACGCCGCGACCGAGGAGTTCGCCACCCACGGCATCGCAGGCGCACGGGTGGACCGCATCGCCAAGCGCTCCGGCATGAGCAAGCCGATGATCTACGCGTACTACGGCGCGAAGGACCAGCTGTTCGACGCCGTCTTCCACGCCCACGTCATCGCGAACGGCGACCGCGTGCCGTTCACCGCCGCCGAGCTCCCCGAGTACGCGGCCCGGCTCTACGACGACTACCTCGCCGATCCGGCGCTCGCTCGCCTGGTGCTGTGGAAGCGGCTCGAGCGCGAGAGCACCGGCTACCTGTACCCCAGCCTCGAAGACCACGACGTCCGCCACATCCAGGACATCGAGGCGGAGCAACGAGCGGGGTCGATCCGCCCCGACCTCGACCCGGCGGACATCTGGTCGCTGCTCATCTCGACCGCCGCGACGTGGGCACAGGCGTCGATGACGGTCGTCGCGACCTCAGCGGACGCACCCGAGGTCCACCAGCGTCGGCGCACGGCACTGGCCGCGACGATCCGCGCCGGCCTCTGCACTCAGGAGTAACGCGGCGAGGATCAGCACCACGGCGAGCGCCGCGCTGAGCACCGTCGTACCGATCACGAGGAGCGCCACGATCGCGCCCAGCCCCAGCAGGACGGCGATCGCGAGTCGCCGTCGTGCACCGGTCGCGACCGGAGGCGGAACCGCCTCGACACGGGCGAACACCGTCGCGACCAGTGCGGTCAGTGTCAGTGCCACCGCCAGCCAGAGGGGCCGTCCGAACCACCACCCGAGGCTGTCCGGCGCGGGGAGGGCGATGCCGGTCAGAAGCGCGAACACTGCCGACGCACCGGCCATGGTGAGGAGTACCGGCATGTGCCAGAGGTAGATCGTCATGGCGCGACGGGTGACGAAGTCGACCACGAACGCGACCCGGCGACGCGCGCTCAGCCGAGTGAGTCGCTCGCGGACGAGCGACAGCAGTGCCGTGTGGGCGACCCCGACGAGGAGCAGCGCCGCGGTGGGCGGGTTGATGTTCGCGATGAGGTCGCTGGAGTAGACGCCGGCCCACCAGGTGAGTACGAGGACGACGACCGCCCCGACACCGGCGAGCGCCCGGACGCGCCGGCTGAGCGCACCGATCGAGCCGTCCGCCAGGAAGAATCCGAGTTGCTGGAGCGCGGTCCAGACGAGGGCGAGGTTGATGAATCCGAGGGCGTCGACACCAGTGGCAGCACGCAGGACGTCGACCAGCACGGCGGCGATGGCGAGTGACGCGATCGACCGGAGCGGTGCGCGCTCATGAGCGGCGGCGAGCGCAGGCAGCAGTGCCTGGCAGAGCAGGAAGACGCCGAGGAACCAAAGTGGCTGGCCGAACCGGAAGCCGGCCATGGCGACGAGGTCGGCGGGGACACCGGCCAGCGTCAGCGTCGCGAGGGCGGCTCCCACACAGCCGATGGTGACGACCGCGGGGAGCAACAGACGATGGAGCCGCGCGGCGACGAACGCCGAGGTCGGCGCACCATGCGACCGGTGGCGTCGATACGCGAGCAGGCCGGCGAAGCCGCCGATCACGAAGAACAGCGGCATGACCTGCAGGATCCAGCTGAGCGGGGCGATCCAGGCGGTGCCGTCACTCGCGTTCTCGAACATGGGACCGGCGGAGGTCACCGTCACGCCGACCATCATCGCGTGCAGGACGACGACCCCGACAATGCAGCAGGCGCGGACGAGGTCGATGCCCGTGTCGCGCGAACCGGACGGGACGGGCGACGATCCGGTCACGGGTGCGGGTCTGGAGCGGCGGTGCGGGGTGTGGGTGATGGCCATGACGGTCCTCCTCGGTGATGTCCGAGGAGGTTATGAACGCGGTACCGAAGGGCACATCACCCGGCGGTGTCGTCGCGCCCCGTACCCAGGGGTGAGGCGCCGACGCGCGGAGTCCGGGTCAGGACGGGGCGACGAGTCCGGTGTCGTAGGCGAAGATCACGGCCTGCACGCGGTCGCGCGCGCCGACCTTGGCGAGGACCTTGCCGACATGGGTCTTCACGGTCTGCTCCGCGATGAACAGGGTCGCGGCGATCTCGCTGTTCGACCGCCCATGGCCGATGAGGACGAGCACCTCTCGCTCGCGCTCGGTGAGCTCCGCCAGCCGCGCGGCGCCATGCGAGGCGCGGGGCTTCTGCGCGGCGAACTGCGCGATCATCCGTCGGGTCACGCTCGGGGCGAGCAGGGCGTCGCCCGCCGCCACGACCCGCACGGCGTGGACCAGGTCCTCGGGCAGCGCGTCCTTGAGGAGGAAGCCGCTCGCCCCGGCCTGCAGCGCGTCGTAGACGTAGTCGTCGATGTCGAAGGTGGTGAGCATGATGATCCGTGGGACTTTCGCCGCGGGGTAGGACGGCCCGAGGATGCGCTTGGTCGCCTCGATCCCGTCGAGCTCGGGCATACGGACGTCCATGAGGATCACGTCGGGGTCGAGGCGTGCGGACAGTTTCACGGCTTCCGCGCCGTTCGCCGCCTGACCGGTCACCCGGATGCCCTCGTGGGCGTCGAGGAGGGCACCGAACCCGGCGCGGACCATGGCCTGGTCGTCGGCGATGAGGACGTCGATGGTCACGGGCGATCCTTCGTGGAGACGGGTCGGGAGGGGGACGAGGGTGTCGAGGTCCGTGGCTCGGACGACACGGCGACCGGCAACGTGGCGACGACGAGCCAGTCGCCCTCACCGTCCGGCCCGGCGCTCAAGCCGCCGCCGAGGAGTTCCGCGCGCTCCAGCATGCCACGCAGGCCGTGTCCGGCTCCGTGTTCACCAGCCGACCGGGACGCTCCGTTGTGGATGCGCAGGTGCACCGCGGCGTCGTCGACCCGGACGTCCACGGCGACCGGTGCGCCGGGCGCGTGCCGTACCGCGTTGCTCATGCCCTCCTGGACGATGCGGAAGGCGGCGATCTGCACAGACGGCGGGACCTCGGCGCCGTCGGTGTCGGTCACCTGGAGGGTGATGTCGGCGCCCACCCGGCGCAGGCTCTCCGCGAGCGCCGGGAGATCGGCGATGCCCTGCTGCGGCGTCAACTCGGCCACCTGGTCCTCGGTCCGCAGGACGCCGAGCAGGCGACGCATCTCCACGAGCGACGCCCGGGCGGTCGCTGCGATGTCGTCGAACTCCGCCGTGGCTTCGTCCGCGAGGCCGGGCACCCGGTACTTGGCGGTCGAGGCCTGCACCTGGATCACGGACATGCTGTGTGCGACGACGTCGTGCAGCTCGCGGGCGATCCGCGTGCGCTCCTCGACGAGCAGCCGCCGCGACTGCTCGGTGGCCGAGACCTGGCGCTCCCGGGTGAGCTCCTCGCCGATGCGCACGCGCCCGGAGACGAGGAGCGCGACGAGGAACGCCACGGCGGCAATGGAGGACGCGACGATGAGGTCGGCGGCCATGGCGGTCGGGTCGGCGGCGGACGGCACGAGCAGCGCTGCGACGAGCGAGCCGGCGATGTTCACGAGCAGGGTGATGAGCCCCGGCAACCAGCCGTGCAGGAAGGTGACGGCCCCGACGAGGACGGCGAACGCGATGAGCGCGGGTACGGACCACGGCCACGGCCAGACCGGGTCGTGATCGGCCGAGGCGATGAGCGGGAGCACGAACGCGGCGGCGGCGAACAGCGCGATCGCGACGCGCGGAAGGACCACGGAGAGGACCGGTGCCCCGCAGATCGCGGCTCCGAGGAGGAACGACGCCGGGAGCACGGTGCCGTAGAGGAGGCTCTGGATCGGCACGAGGACACTGAGCAGGACAACTCCGACGCCCGCGAGGACGATGAGGATGACGGTCCGACGAGTGATGCCGGGCGACGTGCGATCCATGGTCGTCATTCTCCCACCAGCACCAGGACGGGGTGGTCGTCCGCCTCCGCCTCCTCGGCCCCACTCGCCCCGGCAGCGGCCTCCGAGCGCTCGCGACGACGACGACGCGCCGCTGCGACCCGGTCGACGACGAGACCGAGGACGAGCGCCACGGCGACCCCGATGACGGAGCTGAGGAACGGCTGGTCCTCGAAGAGCTTCCCGGCCACGACGCCGATGAGCGCGCTGTAGGCGGCCCAGGTCACGCCACCGATGATGCTCAGAGGCAGGAAACGACGCCACGGGTACCGGAGGGCACCCGCCGACATGTTGACGGCGACCCGTCCGACGGGGATGTAGCGCGCACCCAGGATGAGCGGCGCGCCCCGCCGGCCGAGGGTCCGCCCGGCCCGGTCGAAGGCCGCGGCGATGCGCGGACGCCGCATCCAGGCGAAGCGGGTCGTGCCGACGCCACGGCCGATGAGGTAGGCGAGGTTGTCACCGATCGCCGCTCCCACCGCCGCGACGGCGCAGAGCAGCAGGAGGTTCGACCCACCGGTCGAGACGGCGACCGCCGCGGCGGCGACGAGCACCGTCTCGCTGGGGATCGGCGGGAAGAAGCCGTCGATCACGGCCGCTGCGAACATCACCAGGTAGAGCCATGGTGAGGTCACGGCGCCGAGGATGAGTTCGTTGATGACGTCCATGCTCCGACGCTACGAAGCGGACGGACGCCGGGCATCACCCTGGGGTATCGACCACCCCCTACCGCGGTGGTGTCCTCGGCAGGGGACGGTCGACCGCGGGGGCCGTCCGGGACTACTCGACGACGGCCGGGACCTTCGGCTCGGCGTGCCCGCGCGGGGCGAGCGCCTCGTGCGTGCTGATCTCGTACGCGTTCTCCGCGTGGAGGGCGACGTCGAGCCCCTGCGCCTCGGTCTCGGCCGACACTCGGATGCCCATCGTCTTGTCGAGGACCTTGGCGAGCACCCAGGTGATGGTGAAGGTGTAGGCGAAGACGGCCACGATCGCGAGCGCCTGCTTGCCGAGGAGGAGGAAGCCGCCGCCCGCGAGGAGTCCCTCGCCGCCGCTGGGCGCGAGCGGCACCGCGAGGACACCGATGAGGAGACCCCCGACGACGCCGCCGACGAAGTGGAGGGCGGTGACGTCGAGGGCGTCGTCGAAGCCGAAGCGGACCTTGAGGCTGACGGCGAAGTAGCAGACGACCGCGGCGGCGGCGCCGATCGCGAGCGAGCCGAGCGGGGTGACCGCGCCGCAGGAGGGCGTGATGGCGACGAGTGCGGCGATCGCACCCGAGCAGGCGCCCAGCGTGGTCGGGTGACCGTCGCGCAGCTTCTCGACGACGAGCCAGACGATGACGCCGGCGCAGGTGGCGGCGACGGTGTTGAAGACCGCGACGGCGGCGTTGTTGTCGGCCGCACCGAGGGCGCTGCCGTCGAAGCCGATCCACCCGACGAAGAGGAGTCCGGCGCCGAGCAGGGTGAGCGGGAGGCTGTGCGCCTTGGGCTGCGACGGGAAGCCGTTGCGCTTGCCGAGGACGATGGCGAGTGCGAGGGCGGCGACCCCGGAGTTGACGTGGATCGCGGTACTGCCGGCGTAGTCGATCGAGCCGATGGTGTTGGCGAGCCACCCGCCCTGCACGCTGCCGTCAGCGGAGTCGAAGGCGAAGACCCAGTGCGCGACCGGGAAGTAGACGAGCGTCGACCAGACGCCGGCGAAGACCATCCACGCGCTGAACTTCATCCGACCGGCGGCCGCTCCGGCGACGATCCCGATCGTGAGACCGGCGAACATCAGGTGGAGTGCGGCGAGCGCGAGCGGCGGCAGTGCACTCCCCTCCGGCGCGACGAGCAGTTGGCCGAGACCCGGGTACTCGGTCGGGTCGCCGACGAGTCCGAGGCCGCCGAGGCTGTCCCCGAACACCATCGAGTAGCCGAAGGCCACCCAGAGGATCCCGACGAGACAGAACGACGCGAAGATCATCATCATCATGTTCATGGTGACGCGACGGCTGACCATCCCGCCGTAGAACATCGCCAGGCCGGGCAGCATGAGCGCCACGGCCACCACCGCCGTCAGGAGCCATGCCGTGTTGCCCGCGATTGCAGCCGTGTCCATTCGGACCTCCAGGGTTCGCGCGGGATCCGAAACGGACGACCGCATTTTCAATAGGTCATCCAATTGTCGTGACGACCGGTTTCAATGCAGTATCGAATCCGTTTCGTGTTCGTTACGGGATCGCGTGTCAGGTCCGGTCGGCTTTTGCCCCTCGGCAGACTTGAAAGATGGACGACGTCGACGTTGAGTGGTTCGACCAGCCCATCGAGGAAGCGGTCGAGATCCACGACGCATCCGACGATTGGGCCGACATGGGCAGGCACTGGGAAGACCTGCTCAAGGACTCGCTCCACCCCCTCCCCGCCCACGTCGATCACGTCGGTTCGACCGCGGTGCCCGGACTTGCCGCCAAACCGGTCATCGACATGCAGATCCAAGTGCCGGACATCGAAGATGAACCCGCCTACCTACCCGCCCTGGAAGAACTGGGGATGGTTCTCCGCGCTCGCGGTGCGAATTTCCGCTTCCTGCGACCGCCCGCGGGACGCCCGCGGAATGTGCACATCCACGTCTGCGGAATGGGCTCGGTCTGGGCCGCGGAACACCTCGCCTTCCGAGACGCTCTTCGAGAGGGAATCCTGGTCTGGCACGCGAGTACGAGCGCATCAAACGAGGATTGGCGACGACCGTTTCAGAACGCGCGGACTACAACCGCGGCAAAGAGTCGTTCATCCGAGAGGTTGTCGCGAGGCACCCATCTCCCTGACCCGACACTCGACGCAAGGCGATGGGCGTCACAGAGGCCAGTCGTCGGGGTACCGGAACGGAACGGCGACGATCTGCACGTCGTCCTCATAGGTGAGGCGGCCCGGCATCATCGTTCGGAGCTCGACCCAGGGGATGTCGTATCGATCGAGGAGTGCGAGATAGCCGCCAGTGAGCGTGAGGAGATCGATCGCCGTCTCCTTGAACCACGATCGTGCGCCAGGGTGTTCGAAACTACCCGGTGAGGCAACGGACGGGTTCGCGTATGCGGCGTTCAGCCGGTCGTTGCTCTGGCGCCACCATGCTGCGTCCTCCCCCGACAGCCGCCCGGTGTCGTGCAGCCCGTTCGCCATCGCGAACACACCGGGGAACCGGCCGTTTCGATTCGGAACGGCACTCTGGAAGCGAACGAACATTCCTCGACTGTATGCGGGAGCACGAGTACACCGGCCGGAGTGTCCAGCCTTCTGGTCAGGCGCGGAGAGCGTCTCCTCTGTGATCGGCCGAAGCTGATCATGGGAGATCGGCACCCGTCACGAGCGAGTGGATCGGCGGAAGCCGGTGCCGCGCAGTGTCACTTGCCTCATCGACGATGGTGACCACTGACACGACCTCGGCCCCACCCTCCTTCGCGAGCTCCGCGACGACCAGAGCCTGGCTTCCGGTTTCCACCCAGTCATCGACCAGAACGAGTCGAGCCCCAGGCTGCAGGTGATCACGGCGCATCGACAGCGTGCGTTGCTGCCCTCGGTAGTCGACCTCGGTCCGCCTGCTGATCAACGAGCCGGGGAACATGGCTCCATCCTTTCTGACGGCCACGAACCCGATGCCCAAGGCGACCGCCACCGCTGGCGCCAGAACGAAACCGCGTGACTCGATACCCACGATGCAGTCCGGCCGGTCGCGCCCGGCGAGATCAGCCAGTGCCGTGACGATCGCACTGAGCGCCGCGTGATCCTGCAGCATGCTCCACACGTCCGCATCGCCATCGATCCACCGGAGATGCTCCAACGCGTGCCACCGCCCCTGCCCCACCACGTCGCGCGTCATGAAACAACGGTATCGAGGCCGAGACCGGACAGGCGACGCACAAGCGCTCAGCGTTCTCTCGCTGCGCGCTTGTCAGGCGCAGCATAGGCTGCTCGCATGATCAAGGCGAACGATCCCCAGTACCGGACGCCACGGCTGATCCTGGGATGGACGTGGGCGACCCTCGGTGTCGTGCAACTCGCGTTCAGGTTGCCCGCCGGCGCTGACAGTCAGGGCTATCTGTTCTGGGTCATCCTGGGTGCCGCGCAGATCGTCCTCGGCGCGGTTGTGTTGATCCAGGCGTGCCGGCTCCCGAAACACGCACCCATCGACGCCGCCCGGACCGATACCGGAGACGGCCGATGACCCGCTCTGGCAAGCTGTGGCTCGTGGCGGCCGTCCTCTTCTTGGCGCTCGTGGCCGTGCAGCTCTGGATCATCGTCTCGAACTGGTCGGGGACGAGTCGAGACTGGTTCCAGATCGTGCTCGCACTAGTGCAGGTCTCGCTCGCGCTGACCGTCATCACCTCAAGCCTGCGGTCGGGACGTCGGAACCACTCGACGGACGCCCCGGCTGAGGACGAGTCTCCGGCGGGTTAGGCGGCCGCGAGGTCGAGCTGGAGTGCAGCCCGTTCGACGTCGGCGAGCGCAGCGCGGTCGACGAGGAGGCTGTGGAGGGTGGCGGAGGCGGTGCGCCGCGCGAAGGCCCGGATGCGGTCCGTCTCGCTCGCACCCTCGGCGGCCTCGACCGGTGGGTACTGGGCGGCGATGTCGCCGGAGCCATAGCGGTAGGCCTTCTGCATGCCCTCGTTGGCGTGGAGTGCCGCCGCTGCCGCCCACTCCGGCGTCTCGCTGCCGCCGAGGACGAGGGTCCCCTGCTCGACCCCGTCGCGGATGAGTCCGGCGATGAACGTGAACAACGTGCGGTAGTCGTCCCAGAACGACGCGAGGTCGTCGGGATGCTCCGCTGCGAGCCGCTCGATCTCGTTGTAGTCGAAGGGCGCCTCGCAGATCGCGACGCCATCCTCGTAGAGGACGCGGTAGAGCTTCGCGGGAACATCAGCCTCGATCGGACCGAGGGCTTCCGCGGCGCCGACCGACTGGCGGTTCGAGGCGGCGGTCGCCCGCAGCACCTCGCGCTTGTTCGCGAACCAGTAGTAGAGCGAGGACTGCTTCATCCCGCACGCCTCGGCCAGCATCGTCATACTCGTGCGCTCGTACCCGCGCTCGGCGAACAGCCTGGTCGCGACCTGGATGATCTCCTCACGAGGATCCTCGGCGGCGATGCCGCTCGCGCGAGGACGACCGGGCGATGCTCCTGTGCGGCCGGCCATCGATCACCACTCCCTGCTCGCGGACACCTCCGCCAATCCTACGGGCGGGCACGGCAGCTCAGCCCTCGCCCAGCAGCTCGCGCATCGCGGCCTCGATCACGGCCGTCTCGGCGGCACGCACCCCAGGCCGCCCCGCCACATGGCCGAGGTCGGACTCGATGACCCGCACCTCGCTCCGACGCATCATCGCCGACTCCAGGACGTTGTCCTCGACGGTGAAGTAGAGGTCGGCCGACGACGGCATGACGATGCTCCGCGCGCGCACTCCCCCGAGCGCCAGGGCCAACCCGCCCTCGACCCCTCGCCCGGGATCCGCCCGCTGCCAGGTGCGCAGCATCGCGAGCAGGTCGTTCGCGTCCCACCGCTCGTGGTCGGCCGCCCAGTCCTCGAGGAGGTCGGCGACGTCGGCGTACCCGAGCTCACGGTAGGTGCCGTCGCGGAAGAACGCCTGCGAGTAGGCCCACCCCGCATACACCGTCCCGAATGCGCGGAGTCCGGCCCGCGGCGGTGTCGTGTAGCGCCCGTCGTCGAACGCCGGGTCGGCTCGGAGCGCCGCCTCGACGCCGGCCAGGAAGACCGCGTTGTGCGGCGAGCAGCGGGCGGCACCGGCGACGGGGAGGAACGCGTCGACGGACTCCGGGTACCGCACCGCCCACTCGTAGGCCTGCAACGCGCCCATCGACCAGCCGGCGACCAGCCGCCAGCGGCGGACACCGAGGTGTTCGGCGAGCTGCCGCTGCGCGCGCACGTTGTCGCCGATCGAGACCTCGGGGAACGCGGCCCCGCGCACCTCCTCAGCCGCGTTCGACGGCGAGGTCGACACCCCGTTGCCGAACAGGTCCACCGAGACGATGAACCAGTCCGCGGGGTCGAGCGCCCGACCCGGACCGATCCACGGCTCGTAGCTCGCGTGCGTCCCGGTGTAGTAGCTCGGGAGCAGGACGGCGTTGTCGCCGTCGGCGTTCAGCGCGCCCTGCGTCGTGTACGCGAGCCGCGCCTCCGGGAGGTCCGCGCCGGACTCCAGCGCGAACCTCCCGAGGTCGAGGACCTGGTGCATCGGGATCAGAAGAACTTCAGGTAGCGGGCGGTCTCCCAGTCCGACACGTGCGCCTGGTACTCGTTCCACTCCTGGCGCTTGTAGTCGATGAACGCGTCGTACATCGCGTCACCGAACACCGAGCGCGACAGCGAGTCGGTCGCGAACTCGTCGACGGCCTCGCCGAGGCTGCGGGGCAGCATGCCGATGCCGAGCTGCGCGACCTCCGCCTCGGTGTAGTCGTACATGTTCTCGGTGTGCGGCGCACCCGGGTCGAGGTCCTCACGGATGCCCTCGAGGCCAGCAGCGAGGATGAGGGCGGCACCGAGGTACGGGTTGCAGCTGATGTCGGCCGCACGGCACTCCACGCGGCCACCCTGCAGGGGCACGCGGAGCATGTTGGTGCGGTTGTTGTTGCCGTAGCTCACGAACACCGGCGCCCAGGTCGAGCCCGACATGCTGCCCTGACGCACGAGGCGCTTGTAGCTGTTGACCGTCGGCGCGATGACCGCAGAGAGCGCCGGCGCGTGCTTGAGGACACCGGCGATGAACTTGTAGCCGAGCTCCGAGATACCGCAACCACGTGGGTCGTCGTCGGTCTCGAACAGGTTCTCACCGGTCTCGATGTCGGCGAGCGACATGTTGAAGTGCGCACCCGAGCCGCTGCGGTCGGCGAAGGGCTTCGGCATGAAGGTCGCGAAGTAGCCGTGCTTGCGGACGATCTCGTTGGCCATGAGCCGGAAGAAGACGGCGCGGTCCGCCATGGTGAGCGCGTCTGAGTAGTTGAAGTCGATCTCGAACTGCCCCGGGGCGTCCTCGTGGTCGAACGAGTACACGCCCCAGCCCATCTCGGTCATCGCCTCGACCAGCTCGGTGAGCCAATCGAGGTTGTCGAGCGCCGCGGTCGCCGTGTAGCAGGGCTTCGCGAGGTCGTCGCGGTCGCTGACCTCGGTCACACCCTCCGGGGTGTCCTTCAGGACGAAGAACTCGGTCTCGATCCCGAGGTTGAAGGTGAAGCCCATCTCAGCCGCCGCATCGAGCTGACGCTTGAGGATGTTCCGCGACGCCGCCTCGAACGGCTCGCCCTTCGTGTAGAGGTCGCTCGCGAAGAAGGCGACGTCCTTCCGCCACGGCAACTGCACGGCGCTGTCGAGGTCGGGGCGAGCGGAGAGCTCCTCGTCGCTGATCGCCTGCGGGAGGCCGTCGAGCGCGGCCCCCGTGAAGAGCTCCGATCCCCCGGCCATGCGCTCGAGGTGCGACAGCGGGACGAACTTGGTCTTGATGCTGCCGTGCATGTCCACGAAGCTCGCCATCGCGTACTTGACGCCGGCCTCCTGCAGGCGGCCGCGGACGGACTCCACGGTGGTAACGGTCTCGACGACGGTCATTGGATGCTCCTCCGGTTACGTCGCTGCCCTCGCCGCGACTCATTTCGATACTGTATTGAAAGTATGCGTGGGTGGAGTTTCGATGCAGTGTCGAAAGTGTTTCCGGGGTGTGAACCCTGCGCCCAGGTGCACTGAAAACACGGAACCGGCGCCCGCCGCGAGTGCGACGGACGCCGGTTCCGGGAGTCGTGGTTACGGAACGATGACCGCACGCCCGCGGATCGTGCCCGCGTGCAGGTCCTCGTAGGCCTTCGGGGCGTCGTCGAGCGAGTACGGCTGCACCTCGACGTCGACCTTGCCCGCCTTCGCGAGCTCGAAGACCTCGATCAACTCGCTCCGCGAACCCCAGTACGGCACGCGGACGGCGGCGTCGTAGGCGATCGAGCCGAAGCCGATGGTGGCCGAACCGCCGCCGATACCCACGATCGTCACGTCGGCCTCCATGGCGGCGACCGCGGTGGCCGTGGCGATCGTCGGGTTCGCGCCGACGAAGTCGAACACGGCGTCGACACCGACCCCGCCGGTGAGCTCGCGGATCCTGCCCGCGGCCGACTCGTCACTGATGAGCGTGACGTCGGCGCCGACGTGCTTCGCCAGCTCGAGCTTCTCGTCGCTCACGTCGAGGACGATGACCGTCGCTCCGGAGAGCGCCTTGAGCATCTGGATGCCGACGTGGCCGAGGCCACCGGAACCGATGACGACGGCGAAGGTGCCGGCACCGAGCTTCGGCAGGCTGCGCTTGATCGCGTGGTACGGCGTGAGGCCGGCATCGGTGAGGGACACGTTCTTCACGGGGTCGAGGTCGCCGATCGGCACGAGGTGGCGGACGTCGTCGACGATCATGTACTCGGCCATGGAACCCTGCGCGCCGAGCCCGGGAGGACGGATGCCCTCGGCGGCGGCGTTCGTGCAGTAGTTCTCCTTGCCCTGGGAGCAGTTGAGGCAGTGACCACAGCCCCACGGCCCGTAGACGGCGACCGCGTCACCGATCTGCAGGCTGGTCTCGACCCCGGGGCCGAACTCCTCGATGACGCCGGCGCCCTCGTGGCCCAGCGTGAGCGGGAGCGGGTACTGCTGCTCCAGGTAGTCCTGCTCCGGCAGGCTCATGACGTAGTCGTCCGAGTGGCAGACACCGGCGGCGGTGACCTTCAGGAGGATCTCACCCGGCCCCGGCGTCGGCTTCTCGATCTCGACGACCTCAGGGGCCGAACCGATCTTCGTGTACCGCAGTGCCTTCATGGTGGGACATCCTCCTCGAGCGTCGGAACCGCACGCCGCAGTCGCTCACTAAGCGACGTGTGTCAGATAAGTCTGACCATTCCAGTATGCGCCTCGATCCGGCGGCCGGCACCCCGTTGACAGCGCTCTGACACCGACACCCGTCAGCGCGGTTCCCAGGCCAGGACGACCTCGAGGAGCTCAGCTCGCGACAGCCCGCTGTTGACCTGGAGGACCGGCTGCGGCAGGGTCGCGAGCCAGGCCTCGTGCGACGCCCGACTCCGGCCGTCGAACGCGGGGTCGCCGTAGCCGGACGCCCACTCCCGGAACTCCTGCCACGCGCGCTCGTCGTGCGGTTCGCCGGCCCGCCGCTCGACCTCTCGGGCCTCCAGACGCCGCAGCCGCTCCGCCGGGTCGAGGGTCACGAAGACGATCGCGTCGCACTCGGCCACGATCTCGTCGCCCCAGCCGGGCATCGAGCCCGATAGAACCCACGCCTCGCGCGGCACGAACAGCTCGCGCATGAGCCGCACCCGCTCCGCATCGGAGCGCTTGGTGACGTAAGGCGGGTCCGTCGGCACCCAGAAGTAGTCGTCGACGTCGGCGTGCGGGACGGACCAGTGGTCGGCGAGCGCCCGCCCGAGCGTCGTCACGCCACTACCACTGGCGCCCATCAGGTGCACTCTCGATCGTCGCATCCGTCCATTCTGACGCGTCGAACGAGAACGAGCTCAGGCGCGGTCGTGGAGGGTCAGCTGGTAGCCGTCGGGGTCGGCGAAGGTGAAGGTGCGACCGAACGGGCCGTCGATCGGCGCCGAGACGATCGTGTGGCCGTCGGCGACGAGGGTGTCGTGGATCTCCTGGACGTCCGTGGCGTGCAGCCAGATCGCCGCGCCGATCCCGGGCTGGTTCACCGAGGCGAGATCGGTTCCGGGGACGATGTCGCGCAGGGCGAAGGCCGTCGGCGTCGTCTCGAAGACGACCGCGTGCGGCGGGCCGGCCTGCGAGCGGACGAGGCCGAGGTACTGCTCGTAGAAGGCCTGCGAGGCGTCGAGGTCGGTGACCTGGAGGGAGATGAAGTCGGGTCCGGTGACGGGCATGATGTGCGTCCATTTCTCTTGTGTCAGTTACCTGACGCACTCAGCCTATGTCAGAATACTGACATGAGTCAACGCGGGATCGAACTGGACACCTCGCTCGGGTACCTCCTGAAGGAGGCTTCGAGCGCACTCCGCTCAGCCATGGAGGCGGTGCTGCGGCCACTCGGCATGACGATCACGCACTACTCCTGCCTCGAACTCCTCGCCCAGCGACCCGGGCTGTCGAACTCGGAACTGGCTCGCGGCGCCTTCGTCACCCGACAGTCCATGAACGTGCTCCTGCAGGCCCTCGAGCGCGACGGCTTCGTCAGTCGACCGGAACAGGCTCCCATCGGCAAGGCACTGCCGACTAGGCTCACACCGCTCGGCCGCGAGCATCTCGGGCAGGCGACCGCTGCCGTGCGGTCAGTGGAGGTCAGGATGCTCGGGGGCCTGACCACCGATCAGCAGCGTGAGGCGCTCGTCATCCTGCGCAGCATGATCGGGTCACTTCGCGACGACGAGCGCTGAGGCGTCCGGCCGGTCAGTCGGCGATCGGCAGTGTCTCCACGAACGCCTCGATCCGGTCCGCCACCACGTCCGGCACCTGCCAGGCCGTGAAGTGCGCGCCGCGGTCCAGCTCCTCCCAGCTCCGGATGTCGGTGTACGTCCGCGCCGCGTAGGAGCGTGGGAGTCCGCGTTCGCCCGTCTGCACGGCGACGGCTACGGGCACCTCGATCAGTGGGAGTTCAGGCTGCTTCGGGTGGTCGCGATACGGCCGGAACGATGACCCGACGCTCTGCGTGAACCAGTACAGCGAGACCGTGGTCAGCAGCTCATCGTCGGTCCACCAGTCCCCCTCGCCCGCCCACGCGAGGAGCTTCTCCACGATCCACGCGGCGAGGCCCACCGGCGAGTCGTTGAGGGCCGTCGCGAGGATCTCGGGCCTGGTGGCCTGCACTCGGGCATAGGCGAGACCGCGAGCCCACTCCTGGTCGTGTCGGTCGAGCCAGTCCTGCTCCTCGGCGGTGAGGTCGCGCGCTCGGGACGCAGATGGGAAGGCGGCGTGCGTCGCGAACTGGCCGATGACCGATTGGGGATACAGGGCCGCGAGCCAGTCGCTCGTCGTCGACCCGACGTCCTCGCCGTAGGTGAGGTAGCTCGCGTGCCCCAGCACCTCGGTCATGAGTGCGTGCATGAGTTCGGCGACCACCGGGCCGGTGAACGGCCGGTCCACGAGAGGCGCCGAGAACCCGTACCCGGGCAGCGAGGGGACGACGACCTCGAAGCCGAGTGTCCGGCCGTCGCCGAGGTCGACCGTGCGTCCTGCGAGTTCCCTCGCCAGCGGCAGCATCTCGACGAAGGAGTACGGCCAGCCGTGGAACGCGATCACCGGGATCGTCACCGTGACGCCGTCCGGAGCCGGTAGCCGCGCGACATGCAGCCGCTGCCCGTCGACCTCCGCCTCGAACTGCGACACCTCCTGCAGCTCGCGTTCGATGCGTCGCCAGTCGAAGCCGTCCCGCCAGTGGCCGACGAGCGTACGTAACCGGTCGAGCGAGAGGGCGCTTTCCTCGCCGGCGTCACCGATCGCGGCGGGGAGGCGAACCGTGTCGAGTCGCCGCCGCAGGTCCTCGAGGTCGGCATCGGGCACCTGGATCCGGAACGAACGCATGCGCTCGACGCTAGGGCAGACGTCCGACAGGGATGAAGATGCGCAGCGACGGTGTTCGATCACGATGTTCGGGTATCATTTAGCTATAGCTAATGATCGGGGAGTCGATGAGTACGCTGATTCGGGACACGATGAGCGCGGCGGGGACGAGCGGGGCCGAACTGGCTCGGCGCCTGCACGTCACGCCTGGGGCGATCTCGCAGCTCTTGAAGTCCGAGGAGGACGCGACGATCAAGCTGGCATCGCTCGAGCGGGCACTGCGCGCCCTGGGGAAGGACATCGTCATCAACGCGGTCGAGTCGTCATCACCCGCCGCTCGGTTCTCGCCCGCCGGAGTCTCCCAGGCGATGAGCGACGCACTCCTCGAGGGAGATCGCACGTTCGCCCTCCGCCTGCTGACGCAAGCGGCGCAGAAGGTCGCAGTCGAGCCCGACCTTGCGACTGATCCGCTGTTCGCCAGACCTCCAGAGCAACTCCCGGATACCGGATGGGACACCCTGTTCCGTGCCCATTACGGCCGAGCACTGCCTGATGCGCTCACCGCACGATGGCCCGAGCTGACGCCGCTGCCCGAGCCATGGTTCGTCTCCCAGTTCGACAGCCTGCGGGAGCGTGCGCGCACCCGCTCGCCGGAGCACTTGCGGCGCCTCAACATCTTCATCGACGAGCAGAGCCTGAGCCGCGCGTGAACCGTGAGCCGCAGTTGGATCCGGGTTTCGTCCGCCAGTTGATGCGGGAGCTCGAAGGCGCTTTGACCGAGCGGAAGGTGAACGGACGAATGTACGTGGTCGGAGGGGCTGCACTGGCTCTGCAGTACCCGGACGATCACGACATACGTGTGACGACCGATGTCGACGCGGTCTTCTGGCCAGACGTTGAAGTGCGAGAAGAAGCAGCGAGGCTGGCGGAGCGCTATTCGCTTTCGCCGACCTGGTTGAACTCGAATGCAAAGCCGTTCATCCCGGACGGCCGAGGAGACGTCAGGGCACACTCCGAAGGCTTCGTCGTCGCTCTTGCAGATCCGAAGGTGCTCGTCGCGATGAAGCTCGCGAGCGCTCGGGAACAGGATCTCAGTGACCTCGTCTTGCTGGTGAGACACCTGGGGATCACCGCTGCGGAAACCCTCGTCGACATCGCCTTCGACATCTATGGCGAGGAATCGATGAGTCTGACGGACAGCCGAGAAGACGTGTACCGCCTGGCCGTGGACGTGTTGGCCGCTGCCAAGCGCTCAACGGGCTGACCGACGCTACCCCCTGAGCGCATGAACGGGAGGAGAAGACCTCAGGCGCGGTAGTGCTCCGCCAGGCGTTCGAGTCCCTCGTCGATCGAGACCGCCGGCGTCCAGTGCAAGGCCGCGCGGGTCTGACGCTGGTCGAACCAGTGGGCGGTCGACAGCTGTTCCGCGAGGAAGCGCGTCATCGGCGGCTCATCGGCGCCGGGGCGGATGCTCCACAGGCGCTCGACGAGCCCACCTGCGGCCCGGGCGACGCCGGCGGGGACACTGAAGGCGGGCGGCTTGACACCGGCGGCACGGCAGATGCCCGCGAGCAGCTCACCGACCGGACGCGGCTCCCCGTTCGTCACCACGAACGCACGACCGTGTGCCGTCTCCGCATGCTCGAGTGCCGCCGCGATCGCCGACGCCGCGTTCGCGACATACGTGCTGTCGATGAGGGCGGTTCCGTCGTCGAGCAACGGCAACCGGCCGCGGCGTGCGCGGTCGACGATGCGCTCGACGAGCTGCGGGTCGCCCGGACCCCAGACGAGGTGAGGCCGCACGACGACGACCGCGAACCCGCGACGGTCACGTTCGAGGGCGAGCAGCTCACCCTTCGCCTTCGTCCGCGCGTACTCCCCGCGTGCTGCGTCCGGGTCGGCCGGTTCCGCACCGACACCCACGAGCGCCGAGCCACCGTGCGCGACGGACGGCGAGGAGATGTGGACGAATCGTGAGACGCCCGCGGTCTCGGCGGCGTCGAGGACGACCTCGGCCCCGGCGACGTTGACGCGCTCGAACTCCGCCGGGTCACCCGCCAACGAGACCTTCGCGGCCAGGTGGACGACGGCGTCGACACCGACCATGGCCGTCTCGACGACCGCCGCGTCGGTGATCGACCCGCGCACTTCCTCGACATCGGCGAGCGCCGACGGGCCGCGCTGCAGGACGCGGACGTGGTGGCCGGCGCGGAGCAGCTCCAACGCGACCTCGCGGCCGAGCATGCCGCTCGCGCCGGTCACGAGGACCGTCACGGGGTGCTCAGCCGTTCACCGGCCAGGATGCCTTCCGCCCACACCGACAGGCGGGTGCGGTCGATCTTGGAGTTGTGGCGGATGTCCGTCGGCAGCTCGGGTACGACGAACACCGCGACGAGCGGCTGCGTCGAAGCGTCCCGCACCTGCGCGGCGAGCTCCGCATCGGCGAGCTGGACCCGCTTCGTACCCGTGGTCGTCTCGACGATCGCGACGCACTGGCGGAGACCCGCGGGGCCGACGCCGACGACGGCGGCGCGGCGAACGAGCGACACGGTCTCGATCGCCTGCTCCGGTCCGACCGGAGCGATCGGTCCGTCCTGGGTCGCGATCACGTGCGGCAGACGGCCCTCGATCCAGAGGCGGCCATCGGTGTCGAGATGCCCGACATCGCCGGTGCGGTGCCAGCGTCCGTCATCGGCGACGTCGCGGACAGCGGCACGGTCGGTCAGCCAGAGCCGGTCGTACTGCGATTTGAGGTGCTCCGCCGAGATGATGACCTCGCCGAGGCGATCCGCGTCCTGCGTCGGCGCACCCGTGGCGCGTCCGGCCTCATCGAGTGGGCTGATGCGCACGTCGACGCCGCCGATGGGCGTCCCGACGCACACACCCGTGTGCTCGGTGTCCTCGTCGGGCAGCGTGTCGAGGGTGATGTCCGCAACGAGCAGGCACTCGGTCATGCCGTACACCGCGTGCGCGGACGCGTTGGGCAGGACGCCCACGAGTGCCGTGAGGAGCTGGCGACTGACGGGCGCGCCCGTCGAGAGCACTGTCCTGACGCCCTGGAGCGCTTGTCGGTCCGCTGCGTCGAGCGCGTCGGCCGTCGCGACCACGTTCAGGATGGCGGCCGGCGAGAGGAACACGATGTCGGCGTCCGTCTCGGCCACGGCGGCAGCGACCGCCCGGGCGGTGAGCGTCCGGGGCGCCGAGATGTCCATCTCCGGCGTCGAGGAACGGGCACCGAGCGCCGGACCGAGGAGGGCGAACGGAGCGAAGCCGGTGACGAGTCCCGAATCGGCGGTGATCGCGAAGTGCTCCGAGAGGACGTCACGGAGCGACGACAGCTGGGCGTGGGTGTACTTCACGCCCTTCGCCGGGCCGGTCGATCCAGAGGTGTACAGGATCGCCGCGAGGTCGGTCGGGCCGGGTTCGCTGGGCAGCTCAGGCGTCGTGCGGGTGTCGAGCAGGTCCTTGAGGCTGTACGAGACGCCGAGAGCTGCTGCTGTCGCACCGGGGAGGCGGGCGGCTGAGACCTTCACGCCGGGCCAGCCGAGCGCCCGGGCTGCGGCGAGCCCCTTGGTCTCACCGATGACGTAGGCGGGCCAGGCACCGCGCACGGCTCGGTGGAGTCCCTTGACGCCGAGACCGGCGTCGGCGACGACCACGACCGCGCCGATGCGCAGGCAGGCGTAGATGACGGCGGTGAGCGTGGCGCCAGGCGTGACGAGTAGCGAGACGCGGTCGCCCCGTCGCACACCGATGCGGTGCAGGCCGGCGGCCAGGCGGGTCACGCGGTCGTCGAGCTGCCGCCAGCTGACGCGACGTGCGGTTCCGGACCCGCGCTGCTCGACGATGGCGTCGCCGTCGTCGGTGCGACGCTGGTCGAGCCGACGCCACAGCGGCTCGAAGCCGCCGTCGGACGCGGACGCCTCGGCGGGAGCAGTCGGCACGGTCTTCGCGGTCGCACCCTGCGGCAGGCGGTCGCCGAGCCAGGTGAGCAGCGATTCGGCGACGGGGGCGTCGTCGATGACGAGGTGGCCGGCGCCCTCGAAGCGGTGGACCTCGGCGTGCGGAAGGCGGTCGGCGAGGTCGTCGAGGTAGCGGTCGCTGAAGATCGGATCGCGCGGGCCCCAGAGCATGACGGCCGGGACGCGGAGCTGGGCGACGTCGTCGGCGAGGCGCTCGAGGCGCGCGAAGCTGACGTGGTCGGGCGTCGCGGGGATGTCGGCGACGAACGCACCGATCCCCCGACGACGGGCCGGCGACCCGTACGGGCTCCGGTAGGCGTCGCGGACGTCGCGGTCGAGCGGCGGTGACGCGAGGGAGAGCGTCGTGTCGAGGAACGCCGTGGTCTGGACCGATCCGGCACCGAGCATGCCTCGAGCGCCTGCGAGACGCAGCGGCGCGGGGATCGCAGTGCCCTCCGGGTGGTGCACGGCGGTGTTGAGGAGCATCGAGCCGACGAGCTCCTCCGGGTGCTCCGTCGCCCAGCCGAGGGAGATGACGCCGCCCCAGTCGTGGCCGAGCGTGACGACGGGACCGGTGATGCCGAGCGCCTCGGTGAAGGCGGCGAGGTCGGCGATGCGCTGTTCCAGGGTCCGGGTGGTCTCGGTGCGCTCCGACCAGCCCATCTCCAGCTGGTCCACCGCGACGACGCGCCAGGCGTCGCCACCGGAGGACGCCTGCTCGACCGACTGCGTGACGAGCGAACGCCACAGGTACGACCACGTCGGGTTCCCGTGGACGGCGAGCACGGTGCCGACCGGTGTCGCGCCGGCTTCGGCGAGCGCCGAGGCGGTGTCGAGGTAGTGCCAGTTGCGCGTCGTGCCGTCGTCGGCCAGGCGGCCGGGGACGTCGATGCGGTGGGAGAAGGCGGCGGGCAGGCCGGGCAGACCTGCGGCGCGCACCCCCATGGTCCGCAGACCGACGTTCGCGGCGACGGTGCCCGCTACCACGCGAGTTCCATGAGGCCGGTGTTCAACCCCGAGCCGACGCCCATGAGGAGGACGCGGTCGCCCTTGTTCAGGGTCGACTGCTGGTCGGCGAGGGTGATCGGGATGGAGGCCGGCCCGACGTTGCCGAGGTAGGGATAGGTGACCGGCACCCGGCTGCGGTCGAGTGACGCGGCCTTCACCATGGAGTCCGTGTGGATGGACGACACCTGGTGGGTGATGTAGCGGTCCATCTTCGACCACCGCCACGAGTCGCCGGCGGCCTCCTTCCACGCGGAGACGACGAGGTCGAGCCCGCCCTTGAGGAGTGCTCGGGCGTCCGTGAACATGCCGTCGACGCTGCCGACGCAGAGGTGGTTGAACTCGGTCGCGGCGCGGGTGACGCCGCCGAGGATGCGGTGCCCCTCCGGGTGGCGGTCCGCCGGGCCGATGACGGCGGCGGCCGCTCCGGAGCCGAGCGTGAGAGAGGCGAACTCGCTCATGAAGTCGTCGCGGTCGATGGTACTGCCGCTCAGGCGCTCGATCGTGTTGGCGTGGACCTCGCTCGCGTCCTCACCGTTGACGATGAGCGCGTACTCGATCTGTCCGGACTCGATCATGGCGGCCGCCATCGTCATACCGGTGACGAACCCGAGGCAGGCGTTGGCGATGTCGAAGTTGATGGCCGAGCTCGGCAAGCCGAGGCCGTCGTGGATGCGGACGGCGACGGAGGGCTCGAGGTGCTGTCTCGTGACCGAAGTGTTGATCATGAGGCCGATCTGCGACGGCGAGATGCCGGCCTCGGCCAGCGCACGGCGTCCGGCCGACACGGTGGCGTCATCCGAGTTCTCACCGGGGCCCCAGTGTCGTCGCTCGACCACACCGGCGACGCGTCGCAGGATGCCCTTCGGGAGGCGGGCGCGTTTCATCGCGGCCGCGAGGCCCTCTTCGATCTCGACCGAGGTCACCACTGCGGACGGCAGCGTGCTCGCCACCGACAACATGGCCACATTGTCGAATCGGGTAGTTGCGTTTCCGGTCACGATTCCTCCGTGCCTCTGACCAGGCAGTCTTGACCGCCAGCGTCTGACGGTACTCCTCTACCCTGAACGTGGACGAATCGTGTCCCCGACGTTGACAGCGGGCGTCCAGCCGGACAGCGCGCGGGGCGTCCGCCTAGGCTGGTGGGCGCGGCCCATTCCGCCGGTGCCGCCCGATCGGAGGATGTCACGATGGTGGTCCGGCCCTACTGGTTGAAGCGTGCGAGCATCGAGGACTTTGAGGCGGCCTACGACCCCGAGACCTGGCCCTCGTACACCGATTCGACCGGGCTGCCGCTGTTGGCCGAGGCGATGTCCAACCAGGATCCGGCGACGCGCGCGTTCATCGCCGGGCGGCTCCTTGACGACGGGGCGGATGCGACGGTCGTCCTCGACGAGGGGTACACGCTGCTGCACGTCCTGCTGGCGCAGCGCGCCCGGGACCCCGAGGTCGACCCTCCGCTCGTCCGTCGCCTCATCGCCGCCGGTGCCGACGTGAACCGGCCCGCCGGACGACACCAGCGCCGCCCGGTGGAGGAGGTCGACCACCCGAAGCTGTCCGAAGCGGAGCTCGAACCCTACTACCGTGCGTTCTTCGACCAGCCGGGCCTCGAGCTCCTCGCGCCCGACCCGCACGGGCACTCGGTGCTCGACCGGGCCCGCTCGAGTCGCTTCCGGCGGCCGCAGCTGTTCGACCTGGTGACGGCGTATCTGGATGCGGCCGGACTCGCCCCCGCCACCGAGGCGGTGACCCGCACGGCTACCTGGCAGAACCTCGACGAGCTCCGAGCCGTCTACACCCCAGGCCTCGCGTCCGCGGTCGACGAGAACGGCGACAGCCTGCTCCACGCCGTCCTGCGCAATCCCGACCTCACCGTCCGCTCCACGTTCGTCCCGCAGCTGCTGGCCGACGGTGCCGACGTCGCCCTGCGCACCGCCGAGGGCGACAGCGTCCTCCACCTCGCGCTCGACCGCTCCGGCGCGCGGGACGCCGAACAGGACGCCCGGGTGCTCGGCGCACTCATCACCGCGGGTGCCGACGTCAACGCGTCGTCACCGGCGAACGGTTTCCCGCTGACCGCACTCGCCGGGCAGGGCAACTTCCCCGAGAACCGACTCGAACCGCTGTACGACGTGCTCCTCGCCGCGCCTGGCCTCGACCCGGCCGTCGTCCTCGCTGACGGCCGGACCGCGCTCGACGTCGTCCGCACGGCGCGGCCTCCTCGTCCGGTGCTCCTCGCCCGCCTCGAGGCCCTTGCCGTCTGACACCGGAGCCGACCGACCGTGGGAGCCGCGATCCCTGAATCGGCATTGTCGTGCGCTCACATCCCCGCAGTAGCCTGTGGGGATGACCACCCGCCGCACCCTCGACCAATCCTCCAAGCTGAAAAGCGTCCTCTATGAGATCCGGGGGAAGGCCCTCGTCGAGGCCGTGCGTCTCGAGGCCGACGGGCACCGCATCCTGAAGCTCAACACCGGCAACCCCGCGATCTTCGACTTCGAGGCACCGCACCAGATCGTGCGCGACATGATCGCCGCACTCCCCCACTCCCACGGGTACAGCGACAGCCGCGGCATCCTCTCCGCGCGTCAGGCCGTCTCCTACCGCTACGAGGAGATGGAGGGGTTCCCCCGGGTCGATCCGGAGTGGGTGTTCCTCGGCAACGGCGTCTCCGAACTCATCACGATGACGATGCAGGCCCTCCTCGACGACGGCGACGAGGTCCTCATTCCCGCGCCCGACTACCCGCTGTGGACCGCGATGACGAGCCTCGCGGGTGGCACGCCGGTGCACTACCGCTGCGATGAGGAGGCGGACTGGGCGCCCGACATCGAGGACATCCGCTCCAAGATCACGCCGAACACCAAGGCGATCGTCGTCATCAACCCGAACAACCCCACGGGCGCGGTGTACTCCCGCGAAGTGCTGGAGCAGATCGCCGGGGTCGCACGCGAGCACGGGCTGCTGCTGCTCGCCGACGAGATCTACGACCGCATCCTGTACGACGACGCCGTCCACATCCCGATGGCGACCGTCGCCCCCGACCTCCTCTGCCTGACGTTCAACGGCCTGTCGAAGACGTACCGCGTCGCCGGCTACCGGTCCGGCTGGCTCGTCATCACGGGGCCCCGCGACCACGCCAAGGGCTTCCTCGAGGGCATCACCCTCCTGGCGTCCACGCGCCTGTGCCCGAACGTGCCCGCGCAGCACGCGGTGCAGGCGGCGCTCTCCGGTGTGCAGTCGATCGACGCCCTCATCGCACCGAGTGGTCGCCTGCTCGAGCAGCGCGACGCCACCTGGGCCGGCCTCAACTCCATCCCGGGCGTCTCCTGCACCAAGCCGATGGGTGCGCTCTACGCCTTCCCGCGCCTCGACCCCGAGGTCCACGAGATCCACGACGACGAGCAGCTCGTCCACGATCTGCTCGTGGCGGAGCACATCCTGCTCGTCCAGGGCACGGGCTTCAACTGGCCGGACCCCGACCACCTGCGGGTCGTGACCCTGCCCGAGGAGCGCGTGCTGACGGACGCGATCGAGCGGCTCGGGAACTTCCTGTCGTCCTACAAGCAGTAGGCGCGCGACAGCAGGACATCAGCGCGGTAGCAGGATGTTGTCGAGCAGCACGTCCTGCTGCCGGGCGGATCTCCTGCCCTAGACGCCGAGGTAGCGGCCCGGCCGGTGGTTGAGCGCGAGGATGAGGTTCAGGAGGACCGCACCGAGCGCCGAGACGAGCACGTTGAGCGGCGGCACGGCGACGAGCGACACGAGCACCACCACGGTGTCGACGGCCATGAGGACGTAGCCGGCACGGATGCCGAAGCGGTCCTGCAGGATGAGCGCGACGATGTTGAACCCGCCGAGGCTCGCCCGGTGTCGGAACAGGATCAGGATGCCGACGCCGCAGAGCACGTTACCGACGACGGCCGCGTAGAACGGGTCGATGTGTCCGACCGGCAGGAACAGCGGGTGCACCCCGGACAGGACGGACACGAGCACGATCGCGCCGCCGCTCCGCAGCGTGAACACCCAGCCCTTGCCGCGGATCGCGAGCAGGAAGAACGGCAGGTTGATCGCGATGAACAGCACCGGGAACGGCACGGGCGCGAGGTAGCTGACGAGGAGCGACAGGCCTGCCGTCCCGCCGGTCACCGCCGAACCGGCTTTCAGGATGAAGAGGCCGAACGACACGACCGTGACGCCGACGAGCAGCCCGAGGATGTCCTCGACCGCCCCGTGTCGGACTGGAGACGGCGCCGGGGCAGGTGTGGAGGGAGCCTGCTGCGCGCTCGACGTCGCGGCGCTCGGCTGCTGGGTACTCATTCCGCCAACGATGCGTCAGCTCGTCGTCTTGCGCAACACGAGTAGAATGCAGTGGTCATCGTGCTCGATTCCCAGCCCGAGAGTGAGCAACATGCCTCATCCTGCGACCATCGACCACCTCGACGCGCGCATCCTGACCGCGCTCGACGACGACCCGTCCATGACGGCGCTCGCCCTTGCACGCACCCTCGGCGTCGCGAGGAACACCGTCCACGCCCGCCTGCGTCGACTCGAGACGAGCGGCGCACTCGGCGCCCCGAGTCGCCGGGTGCGACTGTCGGCGCTGGGCTATCCCCTCACCGCGTTCATCGAGATCTCCATCCGGCAGGACCTCGCGACCGAGGCCTACGCGGCCCTCGAGTCGATCCCGGAGATCGTCGAGGTGCACGCGACCACCGGCGACGCCGACCTCTTCGCGAAGGTCGTGGCACACGACACGGAGGACCTGCACCGCATCGCGGGCGTCCTCCTCGCTGCCCCTGGCGTGGTCCGGACGAACACCAAGGTCTCCCTGATCGAGGTCATCCCGTACCGATCGTCGAGCCTCCTCGACCGCCTCGCCGAGGAGCCGTCAGCGCGCTGAGGTCGTCAGCGCGCTGAGGTCGTCAGCGGGCTCGAACCGTCAGCGCGCCGACCGGGCACGCACCACAGCGGCCGTGCCCGCGGCGATCGCGACGACCGTGCCGTAGCCGAGCACCGTGGCGTGGAGCCCGATGGCCGAGGCGAGCAGGCCGGCGATGACGGCCGGCACGCCGAAGGACAGGTACGCGACGATGTACAGCGCGGCGAAGAGCTCAGCGCGTTCGTCGGCCGGCGCGAGCGGGACGAGCGAGGCGATCGTGCCCATGAACGCCGTGCCGAACCCGGTTCCGGCGATCACGACGGCGACCACCGCGACCGGGAGCGACCCGAGGATCAGGGCGACGAGCAGGAGCACGGTACCGGCGGACAGCGCGGACGCCCCGTAAACGGCCGCGACGACGGGTCGGCGGCGGTGGAGCACCGCGGCCGCGACGGCCCCGGCGGCCGGCAGCAGCCCGATGAGGAGTGCCCCTCCGAGCTGGCCGTCCACGCCGAGCTCCGTGTGCATGATGCTCGGCCCGAGGGAGAGGAACAGCCCGCCGGTCGCCCAACCGCCGAGGACGATCGGGATGCTCACGACGAACAACCGTCGGGCATCGACGGGGACGGCTGCGCGGGGTCGGATGGCGCGCGCCCACCCGGGGGTGCGGGCTGCGGTCTCCGGCACGTTCCAGATGGACACCGCGATGAGCAGGTACGCGACCGCCAGCGGCAGGAACGTCCAGCTCGACGGGTCGGCGACCGTCTGCAGCAGGACGCCCGCGAGGATCGTGCCGGAGGCGAGACCGATCATCGGGGCGATGGCGTTCAGCAGGGTCGCCGCTCGTGGCCGCTCGGGCGGGGCCAGATCGATGATCGTCGCCGACAGCGTGGAGAGCAGTGCCCCGCTGGCGAGGCCTTGGAGCACGCGGGCGAGGTACAGCAGCGCTCCGGAGTCGACGTGCCAGAGGAGCAGCATGCTCGCGGCGAGCACGACGAACCCGGCGGTGATCACCGGGCGGCGTCCGAGGTGGTCCGAGACCGAGCCGATCGTGAGGAGCGCGACCAGCAGGGCGAGCGCGTAGGCCGAGAAGGCGATGGTGACGCCGATCGGGCCGATGCCGAGCCGCTCCTGGAGCTCCGGGTAGAACGGTGACGGAGCGCTGGCACCGGCGAGCATGAGTGTGCTGCCGAGCCCCGCGAGGACGAAACCGAAGCGACGGCGCGGCAGCACGGGCGCGCCGTCAGCCGCGGTGGGCACGGGTCGGGTCGGGGGTGACGGGGTCGTCGTCTGCACGGGGCGGGCATCCTTCGGTTCCAAAAATGTCGAACGATTGGACGATACGCGCTTTCCGCTCATTGTTCAACTATTATCGAACCATGCCCGCACCAGCCGATCTCACGCACCCCGACCGCGAGGCGATCGAGCTGCCGGCCGTCCTCTTCGCGCTCAGCGATCCGGACCGACTCGAGATGGTGCGGCAGCTCCGGGACGGACCGATGGACGCCGCGAACTGCACCGCCCTCGACCCCACGATCCCGAAGTCGACGAAGTCCCACCTCATGAAGGTGCTCCGCGAGGCCGGCGTCATCCGGAACGAGCCGAACGGTCGCCACCGCACGCTCACCCTGCGGCGTGACGACCTCGACACCCGGTTCCCGGGCCTGCTCGACGCCGTCCTCGACGCCGACTGACCAGCAATCCCGCCCCTGGCATTCGCGCCGCATCGACGG
This sequence comes from Plantibacter sp. PA-3-X8, assembly GCF_003856975.1. Classification (NCBI taxonomy): domain Bacteria; kingdom Bacillati; phylum Actinomycetota; class Actinomycetes; order Micrococcales; family Microbacteriaceae; genus Plantibacter; species Plantibacter sp. PA-3-X8. The sequence continues at coordinate 1,072,626 of NZ_CP033107.1, read as the reverse complement.
GAGCTGCCAGAATTGTCGGCGCGGTGATCGACCGCGCAGACGATGACAGGGGGCTGGGGAACATGGGAACGCTGCGGTACGGGAACGAAGCACTCGAACTCGAGGATCGGACCCTCGCCCATGTGCAGATGGTCGTCGTCTCCAAGCTCCGCAAGGGCGAGGCGTTCCTCCTCTCCTGGACGATCGACCCCGCACACGGCTCGGGCCGCTACGCCATCTGGATCGAGACCGGCGTCCCCATCGTCTTCCGGTTCACCGGCTCACGCCCGGTCGCACTCAACCGCACCTGGTTGCAGGCCATGCTCGACCGCACCTACACGCCGGCGGGGCTCGAGCTCATGCCGGAGACCGACTACCCGGAGCTGTCCGCCGACAACTGAGGCACCGCCACCAGCACGATCCCAAGTAGCACAAGCGATCCGACCGTTCAAGCATCGGTCGTCCGACACGTGCTCGATTACCATCGGATCATCGAAGGTCGGGGACTTCTGAGAGTCGGCTCGAGCGGTGCCTGGAGGGCCCGCAGCGCGCGGTCGAAATCGTCGAAGACATTCGGAGGCGGGTCACACGGATCAGACCGTGCGGCCCGCCTCGTATCTGCGATCGCCGCTTGATGCAACGGCGCTCGACGACGCGTCGAGCAGGATGGTCGCGGACGCACGCGGGCCGAAACGCTCGGCGAAGTCGATCTCATTCGGGAGCCAGACATCGCGCCACAACGATTCGTGGTCGCGGCCGAGTCGTTGATCGCGAGCCATTCCGCGCTCGGCGGCGGTGTTCAGGTCGACATCACACCACACGGTCACGTCGAGACTGGGAAGCGCCTCAGGGTGCAGGAGCCCGATGAGGTCGACCACGAGGATCTCCGCCTTCGGGAGCGACTCCGGCGCGCCGAGGGCCCGTGCCGACCAGTCATACCGACGGAACTCGCTCTCTTGACGCGCCCGGAACGGATCCAACACGGTGGTCACGAGGCGTCGACGATCCACCCCGTCCCAGTCGGATGACCGCCTGTGCGAGCGAGCCGGGTCGAGGAAGTCGTCGCCCCTGATGCGCGCCGCCCGTGGGAGTTCCGCGACCAGACTTCGCGCGAGTGTCGACTTCCCTGAGCCGCAGTAGCCCGAGATGCCGACAGTGATGGGATGCGCCGTCTGCTGCGAATGACTCTCGACATGGTCGATGAGGGCACGATATTCCATATGTTGACCATACAAGTGACCAGTCCACGCTGGGTAGGCCGAAGACTCTCGCTCTGCCGGTGGCGGCCTGCGCCTGTGCCGCTCGCGGCAAGTGCCGGGGCGGCTCAGTGCTGCGGCTGCCCCTCGGGCTCGGTGCGGTCGATCGAGTCGACGGCCTCGCGCATGCGGTCGAGGAAGTCGACGATGCCGGCCGCGATCTCCGGTTCGATCCCGGTGGTCGCCTCCATCATGCGGTGGTGCATGTGGCTCAGGGTCTTGCGGACCTCCGAGTCGGCGAAGTCGGTGGTCGAGACGGTGACGCGGCGACGGTCGGTCTCGCTCGGCCGACGGACGACGTGACCCGCCGCCTCCAGGCGGTCGAGCATGACCGTGACCGATGAGGTCTTGATGCCGAGGTAGGCACCGAGATCCGTGGGGCTGACGAGGCGGTGCTCCTGCTTGGCGCGCAGCATGAACCGCAGCGCGAGGAGGTCGTTCTCGCCCATGTGCATCTCGTCGCGGGTCCGACGACGCATGGCGGCCTCGGCAGCACGGTACAGACGCATGGCCTCGAGCATGCGGCGGCCGCGCTCGTGCTCGTCCTGTTCGTACCAGTAGTGCTGCGCGTCAACGGCTTGGGCGGTCATGAAGTCCAACAGTAGTGGTTCTCGTAACGAGATTGCCTAGCGGAGTCTGGATCGCGATGTCAAGTGGGGTACATGCAGACGCATGAATAGCTAGATTCTCTAACAACACGAACGTTGAGCAAGGAGCAGTCATGAGCACGGTGTTGGAGCGAGGCACGGGGACCACGGTCGCCTGGGCTGAGCCGGACGCGACCCTCTGGGTCGCCTCGGTCGACGGCGAGTACGCCGGCATGGTCGAGTTCCGGGACGGCCGCTTCGTCGCCGCCTCGAGCACCGGCAAGGACCTCGGGGTCTTCGTCTCCCTGCTCCGCGCCAAGGAGGCGGTGGAGAACGGCCCGGCGAAGACGCTCCAGTTTCCGTACGTCGCCGCTGTCGCCGCGTCCGCGATCGTGTCCGCGACCGCCGTCGCCTTCACCGCTTTCGCCGTCCTCTAACCACTCCGTGAAGCGCTCGCTCGAGGTGCTCCCGGACGGAATCCTCGCCGAGCGCGCCGCCACCGCCTTCGAGGTCCTCGTCTTCCGGCACGGTTCGCTCATGCGCGCCTACGCCGTCCGCGTGCTGGGCAACCAGTCGGAGGCGGAGGACGTCGTGCAGGACGTCCTCATCCAGGCGTGGGGCCAGCTGGACCGGCTGAACGACCCGAACGCGGTGAAGTCCTGGCTGATGCGCATGGTCTCGAACCGGGCGATCGACCGCATCAGACGCCGCCGCGAACACAGCGAGATCGAGGATTGGAATGCCCCCGCCCCGTCCCATCAGTCCCCGGAACGGGTCGTCGAGGTGCGCATGCAGATGAGCGCACTCGCTTCGGTCCTCGACCGACTGCCCGCCATGCAGCGCGAGTGCTGGATGCTCAAGGAGACGGGCGGGCTGTCGTACGTCGAGATCGCCGAATCGCTCGGGGTCCCGACGTCGACGGTGCGCGGCCAGCTCGCGCGGGCCAGACAGACCGTCCTGCGGGAGATGGAGGTGTGGCGATGAACGACGACGACCACGAGTCCATGCTCGACGGCCTGGCCGGCGCCGACCTCGACGGGCACACCATCGACGAGCTCTCCGACTACCTCGACAGCGGCCGCGAGCCCCTCGACCCCGACATCGAAGCCTCCCCCGGTTGCCAACTCGCCCTCGACGCCCTGCTCCGGCTGCGCACCCAGACCTGGGCGCTGCTCAAGTCGGAGGCGGCGACGCACTCCGAGCAGGACCGCTCCTGGATGCACGCGGTCCTCCAGAACATCTCACTCGAGGCGCACGCCGGTCGGGACATCCCGCTCAGGCACCCGGACCCCGAGGTGCACCTCCGTATCACGGAGGGCTCCGTCCGTACCCTGATCCGCGGGGTGGGCGACAGCGTCGGCGGGGTCATCGTCGGTCGGGTCCGGCTCGACGGCGATGTGACGACCCTGGACGCGCCCATCACGGTGGCGATCACCGCCTCGGCCGCGTTCGGCAACAACCTCGAACGGCTGTCGCAGCTCATCCGGGATCGCGTCGTCGCGGAACTGGCCACGCACACCGAGCTCAACGTGGTCGCCGTCGACGTCACGATCATCGACATCCACACGCAGCGCGTCGCCCGCCCGGAGGACTCCTGATGGACACCGATGCCGCACTCTCGCAGCAGCTCACCGCCGTCGTCGCCGCGACACCGGGGGTCACGACGGTCTACGCGTCCGGGTCGCCGATCCGTGCCGTCCTGCGGACCGTCGCCGACGCGGTCGGGCGTGACGACGACAAGCCGACGAAGGTGGCCATCGGTCGCGGAGCCGACGGCGCGCTGACGATCGGCGTGACCATCGGCGTGACCGACGGGGCTCCGGTCCCGGCGACCCTCCGTCTCGTCGGCGATGCGATCCGTGGGGTACTCGCGACGTCGAGGGAGGGGACGCCGATCCATGAGATCGACGTCCGCGTGTGCCGGATCGAGGACGCAGCGCCGCTGGGAACGCCGCTCACGGGCGCGGCGACCACGCTGTAGACCCCGTCAGACGGGCGCCGGCTCCTGCTGCACCGTGGGCGCCGTGCCCGTCGTCCGCGCACGGTGGCGGCGTTCGATCGCCTGGCCCACATAGCTCGCCACGATGATCAGCGCCGCACCGAGTGCGCCCAGCGGCCCGATCGCCTCCCCCGCGATGAGCACACCGACGAGGAGCGCCCAGACGGGTTCCGTCCCCATGAGGATGCTCGCCCGGGACGCGGAGGTCCGCCGGACCGCCCACAGCTGGACGACGAAGGCGAACACCGAGCACAGCAGCCCGAGGAAGAGCACGTCCAGCCAACCGCGCAGATCGAGCAGCGTGAAAGCCGCAGCGAGCCCGTCACCGGCGATGAGACTGAACGCCCCGGCGCACACGAGCATCTGGACGAAGACGACGCCGAGCGTGCTGTCCGTACGACCTCGCGTCAGGTGCGCACTCGACGTCACGTGCACCGCACGGACGACGGCGGCGGCGATCACGAGCGCGTCGCCCGCGGTGGGTGCGCGGAGACCGCCGTCCGACACGAGCAGCGCGACACCGACCACGGCTGCGACCGCGGCGACGAAGTAAGACCTCGGGAGCCAGGACCGCGACGCGACACCGTCGAGCACCGGCGTCATGACGAGCGCGAGGCTGATGAGCAGCCCGGCGTTCGTCGCCGAGGTCAGGTGCACGCCCCACGTCTCGAGGCCGATGATCGCGGCCTGCGAGCAGCCGAGTGCCGCCGCGATCAGCAGGCCCCGTCCGCGAGGGAGCCGCTCCCGCCGCACGAGGCAGATGAGCCCGATGGCGATCACCGCCACGAGGAACCGCAGGGCGACCGCGGCCGGCACACCGGTGACGGCGGCGAGGTCCTTCGCCGCGAGGAAGCTGGCGCCCCACACCGCTGCGACCCCGACGAGCAGCACGTCGATGATGAGTTCGGAGGGTGCGCGGCGGGCCATGCCGCTACTCTCCTGGAGACGGACACGACAGAACAACAGGCAGTTTCTGGATCGACGATGAAGGAATTACTTATGGATCCCGCTCGCCTCCGCCTCCTCCGCGAACTCGGTGACCGTGGCAGCGTCGCCGCGGTCGCCGCAGCCATGCACGTCAGCGCCTCGGCCGTGTCGCAGCAGCTCGCCACGCTGCAGGCCACCATGCCGGTGCCACTCACCGAGAAGCATGGACGCCGGCTCGTCCTCACCGAGGCCGGCGAAGCCCTGGCCGTCGCCGCCGCGCGCGTCGAGGAGGCTCTCGCCGAGGCCAGGGACGCCGTGGACTCCTTCCTCCAACACGAGCAGCGCCCCGTGAGCGTCTCCGCGTTCCACAGCGCGGGGCTGGCGTTCTTCGGACCGCTGCTCGCGGGCGGCCCTATCCCCGGAGTCGACGCGACCGGTCCGGTTCCGCGGCTCATCCTCGCCGATGCCGACGTCGCGCAGGACCGGTTCGCCGGGCTCACGGCGGACTACGACCTCGTCATCGCCCACCGGCTCCCGCACGAGCCGGCGTGGCCGCTCGACCGCCTCGTCGTGACGCCGCTGCTCGTCGAACCCCTCGACATCGCGATGCACGAGGCGCATCCACTCGCGGCGCGGTCGGAGCTGCGACCGGAGGATCTGCGCGACGAACGCTGGATCTCCACGCACGAGGGGTTCCCGCTCGCCGGCGTCCTCCATCACCTGGGCGCGCTGAGTGGCCGGGCGCCGCGGATCGACCACCGTATCAACGAGTTCTCGGTCGCCGCCCAGGTCGTCCGCACGGGGGCGGCGATCGCCGTCATGCCGCGCACCACGGCGGCACCGTTGGCCGTCGACGGCATGGTCCTCCGACCGGTCGCCGGCGCGGTCCTCGTCCGGCACGTCGACGTCCTGGCGAGACCGGAGGCGATGGCGCGATCCGCGGTCCGGTCGGTGCTCGCCAGCCTCCAGCGCGTGGCCGCCGACGCAGCACGCTGAGCTCGTATCAGCCCTCCGACGAGACGTCCACCCCCAGTCGCCCGACGTCCAGGAGGCGCAGGGTGGAAGGACAACGACGAAGGAGCATCCATGCGCGCACTCACGTACCAGGGTCGCCGTTCGGTGTCGGTCGAGACCGTCCCGGACCCCGCGATCACCGCCCCCACCGATGCGATCATCCGTGTCACCTCGGCAGCCATCTGCGGCTCCGACCTCCACCTCTACGAACTGTTCGGCCCGTTCCTCGACCGCGGCGACGTCCTCGGCCACGAGACGATGGGTGTCGTCGAAGCCGTCGGCTCGGAGGTCACCCGCGTCGCGGTCGGCGACCGGGTCGTCATCCCGTTCACCATCGCGTGCGGCGAGTGCTTCATGTGTCGCAACGGGCTGCAGTCGCAGTGCGAGACGACCCAGGTCACCGAGCACGGCAGCGGCGCCTCCCTCTACGGCTACACGAAGCTCTACGGGCAGGTGCCGGGCGGACAGGCCGAGTTCCTGCAGGTCCGACTCGCCGACGCGAACTGCATCGTCGTCGGTCGCGACCTGCCCGACGAGTCCTACCTCTACCTGAGCGACATCCTCCCGACCGCCTGGCAGGGCGTCGAGTACGCCGAGGTGCCGGACGGCGGCTCGATCACCGTGCTCGGCCTCGGCCCGGTCGGTCAGCTCGCGGCTCGCATCGCCAAGCACCGCGGTCTCGAGGTCTTCGCCGTGGACCCGGTGCCGGAGCGCCGTGCCCTCGCCGGGCGCTACGGCATCCGTGCGCTCGACCTCTCGGACGACGTGGTCGCGGAGCTCCGCGACGCCACCGGCGGACGCGGCCCGGACGGGGTCGTCGACGCCGTCGGCATGGAGGCCCACGGGTCACCGATCGCGGCTGCGGCACAGACGGCCGTCGGCGTGCTGCCCGACGCGATCGCGCGACCGGCCATGGAGCACGCCGGCATCGACCGGCTCGCCGCCCTGCACACCGCGCTCGAGCTCGTCCGCCGTGGCGGCGTCGTGTCCCTGAGCGGCGTCTACGCCGGTGAGGCGGACATCATGCCGATGAAGTCGATGTTCGACAAGCAGGTGTCGCTCCGGATGGGTCAGTGCAACGTCGCCCGCTGGATCCCGACGCTGCTCCCCCTCGTCGAGGACAGCACCGACCCGCTCGGCGTGCTCGACCTCGCGACCCACCGCGTGCCGCTCGCCGAAGCACCGGCGATGTACGAGACGTTCCAGAAGAAGGAGGACGGCTGCATCAAGGTCGTCCTGAAGCCGTCGGCGTAACCGCCCACAGCACGAAACGACCCGCGCCGATCATTCGGCGCGGGTCGTTTCGTGTCAGGCGCTCAGCAGTGCGTCAGAGCCCGGTCACCAGTCCGTCGGACCGGCGCTCCCCGCCTCGTACTCCTCGAGCGGCGTCTCACCAGCGGACCAGGCGGTGAGGACCGGGGTGACGATGCGCCAGCACTGCTCGGCGATGTCGCCGCGCACCGACAGCAGCGTGTTCTCCTGCAGGAGGCCGGCGAGCACCTGCGCGTAGGCGCTGAGGGTCGCAGCTCCGGGATCGGCCTCGAGCTCGACCCGGCGCAGGCCGTCGACGTCATCGGCTCCGGTCACGATGAGGTCGAGGTGCACTGCACCGCCCTTGAGCGACATGCGGAGGACGGTGTCGGAGTGTCCGTCCGGAGCGTCCAGTCCGGTCGGCGCAGCCGAGCGGCGGAAGTGCACGGCGACCTCGCGGCGCGGGTCACCGATGCCCTTGCCGGAGCGCAGGACGAACGGCACGCCCTGCCAACGCGGGGTGTCGACCTGGAGCAGGAGCTGTGCGAGCGTCTCCGCCTCGCGGGAGGCGTCGACGTCGGGCTCGTCCACATAGGAGGGGAAGAGCCGGTCGCCGACCCGGCCCTCGGTGTAGCGGGCGCGACGGGCGGTGGACGGGTCGTCCTTCCACAGTCGCACGGCGCCGAGGACCTCGGCGATGCGGTCGTGGACGTCGGTCGGCGTCACCGCGTCTGGACGCTCCATCGCCGTGAGGGCGAGGACCATGAGCAGGTGGCTCTGCAACATGTCGCGCAGAGCGCCGGTCTGGTCGTAGAACGCTGCACGCCCCTCGAGCCCCAGCTCCTCGTCGTAGAGGATCTCCACCTTCTCGATCTGTTCCGCGTTCCAGCCCGCCTCGAGGAGTCGGTTGCCGAAGCGGAGGCCGAGCATCCCGAGGACGGTCGCGTTGCCGAGGAAGTGGTCGATGCGCCACAGACGCTCCTCCGGCACGACGTCGGCGAGCGCCGCGTTGAGCGCCTGGGCGTCGGCGAGGTCGTCGCCGAACGGCTTCTCGATGGCGATGAGGAGGTCGTCGGGCAGGTCGATCTGCGCGAGCGCCTCGGCGACCTTGCGCCCGGCGGACGGTGGGAGCGCGATGTAGAGGATCGGCGAGCCGGTGCAGGCGTCGAGCAGTGCACGCAGTTCGTCGGGGTCGGAGGCGTCGGTCGGGATGAACTCCGTCGTCGACACCAGCGCGTCGACGGCCCGGGCTCCGATGCCGGCGTCCTCGAGACTGGCGCGGACGGTCGCACGCCACTCCTCGTTCGGCTGCGGCGTGCGGGCGGCGCCGATGATCTGCAGCGAGATGTCGCGTGCGGCGTCGACGACCTCGCCGAGGCCGGGGATCAGGAGCCGCTTGGCCAGGTCGCCGTTGGCGCCGAGGATGGCGATGGTGCGCTTCGTCGGCTCCAGCGACTCCGCGTCCGGGATGCCGGGTACGGTGTCGGGATCGGGCTGGGTGGTGGTGTCGGACTGGTCGCTCATGATTCCATCCTGACCGAGCCGCGGCCGATCGTCGTGGGGTTGCGCACGCCCGCGCCCCGGTCACTGAGCCAACTTCGGCCACTGAGCTAACTTCGGTCACTGAGCTTGTCGAAGTGCCCCCGAGCACACGTCCACGGCCACAGAACGACTCCCCGTAGGCCCTTCGACAGGCTCAGGGAACGGGCGCCCCGCTCACCGAGCCGACCTCGGTCACTGAGCCGACCTCGGTGACTGAGCCGACCTCGGTGACTGAGCCAACTTCGGTCACTGAGCTTGTCGAAGTGCCCCCGAGCACACGTCCACAGCCACAGAACGACTCCCCGTGGGCCCTTCGACACCTCGACAGGCTCAGTGCGGCGCAGCTCGGGGAACGGGCGCCCCGCTCACCGAGCCTGTCGAGGTGCGCGCCTACTTGTCGTTCTCGGCGAGCCAGGCGTAGGACTCGGCGACGCCGCCGAAGATCTCCTTGCTGTAGCCGTCGAACTCCACGACGCGGGTCGCATGCGGTGCGGCAGCGAGGATCGCCGGGATGTCGACCTGGCCCTGACCCGCGGGCTGCTGGTTCGCGAACGCCTGAGCGAGCGCGTCGGGCACGACGAGCGCACTCTCGCTGCTCGGCAGTGCGGTGGCGATGTCACCGGAGATGATGCCGTCCTTGATGTGCAGGAACTGCACGCGGTCACCGAGCGAACGGAGGAACGCCGGGGTGTCGGCACCGCCGACCGTCGACCAGAAGGTGTCGATCTCGAGGACGACCTCGGGCGACAGCTGCTCGACGAACAGCTCGAAGATCGGGCGCCCGTCGACGTGGGTCGAGAACTCCCAGTTGTGGTTGTGGTAACCGAACTTCAGGCCGGACCCCGCTGCTTGGACGGCGAGCTCGTTGACGCGCTCGGCGAGACGTGCCGCGTCGTCGGCGGTCTGCCAGCGATCGGTGGGGATGAAGGGGTCGATGACCGTCCCGATCCCGAGCCGCGATGCCGCGTCGAACGCGACCGCCGGGTCGGCGGCGTCGATGACGGGCGCGTGGCCGGACGGGGCCGTGACACCAGCGGCGGCGAAAGCGGTCTCGAACTCGGCAGCGCGCTCGACGAACGCGTATGGCTCGACCTTCGTGAAGCCGATCTCGGCGATGCGGGCGACGGCGCCCTGCAGGTCCTCGGCGATGGCGTCGCGGACGGTGTACAGCTGCACGGACGGTGCGCTCATGGGTACTCCTTCGTAGCTTCGGGCGGGCACCGACGGGCGATCGGATCGGTGACGGACACCGAGCCGGACCGCTTCTGTCGACTCATCGACAAAAGTACCCGAGCCGAGTCTATCGACAGAGACTGGGCGCGCGGGTGGCCGGGCACTCATAGTCTGGAGATTCGACCGACCATCAGCGAGGGGGCACCATGGCAGACCTGAACCGGACGAGGCGGAGATCACCACGCCGCGCGATCGTCATCATCGGCGTCCTCGTGCTGATCGCCGTCGTCCTCTACGCGCTGACCCTGAACCCGAACGTGTTCATCCTGCTCGTCGTCTGCATCGTCATCGTGGTCTCGATCGAGGCGCTGACGAGCAGACCTGACCGGTAGCGATCCGCCCGGCGACGGGACCGTTACTTCTCGGCGCGCTTGAGGGACTTCTTGACCGCACGCTCGGCGAGGACGGTCACGTAATCCTGGACCGGACGTTCGGCGAGCGCGCTGACCTCTTCGCGCACGAGCTCGCCGATCCGAGCGGAATCGACCCCCGAGTACTTCTCGCTCAGCTTCGCAGTGAGCTGACGGATGATCTCTTCGTGGTCGATCTCAGTTGCCATGGACTCAGTATCAACCCACAGTTGTTGCCTGGGCTGTGAATCGCGACTTCCGTCCGCCGCTGTTCTCCCGCCGGACACCTGGCCGCCGCGATCCGTTCACCCTCCCCATCGGGCACCCGCCGAGGATATTCTGACCGCGATGTCGATTTCCGTGTTCGCCGTTCGACGTCAGAGTGAGGCGGGCGATCAGCGCCCCTGACGACAGGAGAAAACGATGTCGAAGTACATGCTCATCATGCGCAACAGCGGGTCCGTCGAGAAGCTCGAGGACATGGACTTCGAAGCGGTCATCAACGCGATGGGCGCCTACAACGAGTCGATGATCAACGCCGGCGTGATGGTCGGCGGTGACGGTCTCACCGACGCCGCACAGGGCGCCGTCGTCGAGTTCACGACCGAGGCGCCGATCGTCACCGACGGCCCCTACGGCGAACTCCACGAGCTCTTCAACGGGTTCTGGACAATCGAGGTCGCCACCCGCGAGGAGGCCATCGAATGGGCCGGCCGTGCGCCGCTCGGCCCCGGCAACAAGATCGAGGTGCGCCGTGTGACCGACGAGACGGACTTCGCCGACCACGCCGACAACGAGTACCTCCAGAAGGAGCAGGAGTGGCGGGCGCAGGAAGGTGTGGCGAAGCCGGCGGCCGGCCCGGCCTGAGCACGACCGACGCGAGACGGACATGACCGACGCCGACATGACCGACACCGGCGCGGCGGACGGCGATGAGGCCGCCCGGCGCGTGGTCGACAGCGTCTGGCGGATCGAGAGCGCGCGGATCGTCGCGACCCTCACGAAGCTGACCGGCGACCTCGGCCTGGCGGAGGACCTCGCTCAGAAGGCTCTGCTGGAGGCCCTCGAACACTGGCCGCGCGACGGCGTGCCGCGCACCCCGGGTGCGTGGCTGACGATGGTGGCCAAACGTCGCGCGATCGACGGGTGGCGACGTCGGGCAGCCCTCGATGAGCGGTACCGGTCGCTCGCCCGGGATCTTGAGCAGGCGAGCGACCTCGACTGGGAGCCGATCGGGGACGACGTGCTGCGGCTCGTCTTCACCGCCTGCCACCCGGCGCTCTCGCGGGAGTCGCAGGTGGCGCTGACGCTGCGGGTCGTCAGCGGCCTCACCACCCAGGAGATCGCCCGGATGCTCCTCGTCCCGGTGCCGACGGTGCAGGCGAGGATCACCCGTGCGAAGAAGACGCTCGCCGCGGCGAACGTCCACTTCGAGGCGCCGGACCCTGCCGAGTGGCCCCGGCGCCTGTCGGCCGTCCTCGGCGTCGTCTACCTGCTCTTCACCGAGGGGTTCGCGGCGACGAGCGGACCGACCTGGATCCGTGCCGACCTCGCGAACGAGGCCCTGCGGCTGGGCCGACGCCTCGTCGCGCTCGTCCCCCGCGAGCCGGAGGCGCACGCGCTCGTCGCCCTCATGGAGTTCCAGGCCTCACGCTTCGCCGCCCGCGTCGCACCCGACGGCTCCGCGATCCTGCTCGCCGACCAGCACCGCGAGCGTTGGGACCGGGCGCAGATCGTCCGAGGGACGGCCGCGCTCAGCCGCGCCGACGCCCTCGGACGGGGACGCGGCGCTTACGCGCTCCAGGCGGCCATCGCGCAGTGCCACTCGGTCGCTCCGAGCGTGGAGGCGACGGACTGGGAGCAGATCGTGATCCTCTACGAGGCGCTCGGACGGATCGCCCCGAACCCGGTCGTCGAACTCAACCGCGCGATCGCGGTGTCGATGGCGACCGGCCCGGCGACGGCGCTCCGCATCGTCGACGGTCTCGCCGACGATGCGTCGCTCCGGGGGTCGCACCTCATCCCGAGCGTCCGCGGCGAGCTGCTCGCACGGCTGGGGCGCATCGAGGAGGCACGCTCGGAACTCCTGACCGCCGCGCACCTCGCAGCGAACGACCGGGAGCGCGACGTGCTGCTGCGGAAGGCCGCCGGGCTGCCGCAGTGAACCGCGTCTCCTGCGACCTCAGCGCCCGGACGACACCTGAGCCGGACGATCGAAGCGCTGCCCTTCGGGCTTCGACGGAAGCAGCACGAGGACCAGGATGATGACGCTTCCGATCGAGGGGACGAGTGTGAAGAAGTAGTACGGGCCGGGGAAGTTCGCGTCGTGCAGGCGCCGCCAGGTGATCGCCAGGCTCGGCACGATGAGGGCGAACCACACCACCAACAGCAGGATCACGCCGAGGATGAGGAGCACACGCATGCCGAACTCCATGGGCCCAGGCTCCGCGAAGTCATAGCCACCCCCGGACAGGTCTTCTTCCTGCGCAGCCGTCGCTGCTGCGACGCCGGTCATGATGGCACCGACCATGACGAGCAGCGTCGGGATGAGGATCAGGATCGTCGTGAGCAGCGAACTCCACCAGTACTCGCTGAGCGACGCGCGCCCCGAGAAGTTCGCGTACTGCTTGAAGAACCGCTTGGTGGCCTGGCGGAACGTGGCCCCGTAGAGCGGCAGGGTCAGGTCGTCCGGCGAGCTGGCACCCCGGAGCGGGGGCGCGATGTACTGCGGCTGACCGTACGGTGCCTGGCCGTACTGCGGCTGGCCGTAGGGTGCTTGGCCGTACTGCGGCTGCCCGTACGGTTGCCCGTAGGGTGCCTGGCCGGACTGTGGCTGGCCGCCCTGCGGCTGGCCGGAGGGGACCTCGGGGTTCGGAGGATACGTCATGGCTGCTTCCGGATCGCTGGTCGACAGGACACCAGTATGACGCGCTCCGCCCTCACGCCCGGGCGATCGGGATCCAGACACGCATCGTGGACGGCCCGCGCTCGGCCCACGAATGGTACGGCGCGATGCTCGCGGTGAAGGTCTCATCGGGTCCCGACCCGGCGAACGCATCGCCGTACGGCCAGGCGGTGTCGGCGAGACTCCGGGTACGCAGCTCGATCGACAGCCGACCGTCCGCGTCCTCGACGGGCACGACACCCTCCCCCACCTCGATACGCGCGATCGCCTCGTCACCGCCCGGGAGGTCCACCGACTCGACGCAGTAGACCTCGGGTCCGCGCTCGATCGCGACGCTGCCACGGATGGCGTCCACGCGGGGATCCGGCAGGGTGACCCGCGGACGGACGCTGAACGCGAGCTCCACGACGTCACCGGGGACGAAGGACCGCTCGACGTCGGCGTAGCCCGGGGTGACGGCGCGATCGGTGGGCTCCCCGTCGACGGGTCGGACGGTCACCACCGCGTCATCAGCCCACGACGGCACGCGGAGCGAGACGGTCACCGGTCCACTCGGCGCCTCCACGATCCGCATGGTGACGACACCGGAGCGCGGGTAGTCGGTCACGAGCTCGGCCCGGAACCGCCCGCCATGCTCGCCGCCGATGACCGTGTCGATCGTCGCCGATGCGAACTGATGGATCTGCACGCCGCGGTCGTCGCTCGTGGCGATGAAGGCCGCGAGGCTCGCGAGCGTGCGGGCGACGTTCGGTGGGCAGCAGGAGACGTCGAACCAGGGCGCACGCTCGGAGGACGACGCTCGGGGCGACACCTCGTCGTCCGGGCTCGACTCCCCCGGCGTCCGCTGGTGCAGCGTGTTGGCGTAGAAGAACGCGGTGCCGGCGGCCGACGGCGAGGTCGCGACGACGTTGTACAACACCCGCTCGATGTGGTCCGCGTACCGGACGTCGCGGTCCTCGAGGAGGAGCCGCCAGCTGAACATGATGGAGGCGATGCCGGCGCAGGTCTCGGAGTACGCGCGATCGGACGGCAACTCGAAGTCCTCACCGAACGCCTCGTCCTGGTGGTGCGAGCCCTGCCCGCCGGTGAGGTAGGTGCGGCGCGCGATCGTCCGGTCCCACTGGCCGCGGAGGGCGTCGAGCAAGCCGGCGTCACTCTGCTCGACCGCGATGTCGGTCGCGCCGGCCGCGAGGTAGTTCGCGCGGACCGCATGACCCCGCAACGCCTCGGCCTCGCGGATCGGCACGTCGTCCTGGAAGTAGGCGCGGCCCCACTCGATGTCCTGGAGCACGCCGGTGCCGCGACGCTCGACGAACAGCGACGCGAGTTCGAGGTAGCGCGGCTCGCCCGTCACCCGTGACAGCTCCGCGAGGCCCACCTCGACCTCGGCGTGCCCGCACACGGACTGGATGCCGTCGGTGCCGAAGACCTCGCAGATGAGGTCGGCGGCCCGCGTCGCGATCCCGAGGAGCCCGTCGTCGGAGCCAGGGCTCGTCCGCTCCCGGGCGACGGCCGCCTGGAAGAGGTGGCCGAGGCAGTACAGCTCGTGCCCCCACTCGAGATCCGACCAGCGCTCACCCTGACCCGGGCGACCGAAGCGGGTGTTCAGATAGCCGTCGGCCTCCTGTGCGGCGGCGACCCGGTCGACGATCGCGCGGAACCGCGACTCGAGCGCTTCGTCACCGCCGAGCCGTCCGAGCTCCCACGCGACGGCCTCGAGGTACTTGTAGACCTCGGAGTCGGCGAACTCGCGTCCGCGGCGACCCTCGGGAAGCGTGCCGGCGGCGGCGAGGTCGAAGTTGCGGAGCCAGCCCTCCCGCTCGAGCCAGTGTTCGACGTGCGGCAGCGTCGCCGTGCCGTTGACCCGCTGGCGGTCGGCCCAGAAGCCGTCGGTGATGCGCACCTCGTCGAGGCCGAGCGGTGTGAGCGCGCCGGTGGTAGGGACGACCGGGGCTGCCACGGTCACCGACGGAGTTGGCGTAGTGGACATCGTGGGCGTGGTGCTGGTGGTGGTGCTCATGGTTACCCCTTGAAGGCGCCGGACATGAAGCCGCGCACGTAGTGACGTTGGAGGATGAGGAAGAGGAGGATGCACGGCAGCGCGAGGACCACGACGCCGGCTTCGGTCGCGCCGTAGTCGACGACGCCCTGGACCTGGCCGCGCAGGTTCGAGACCGCGAGCGGCAGGGTCATCTTCGCCGAGTCGTTGATGAGGATCAGCGGCGCCATGAAGTCGTTCCAGGCCGCGAGGAACGCGAACAGTCCCACGGTGATGAGGCCGGGCTTGACCGCCGGGACGAGCACCTTCCAGAGCACGGTCCAGGAGTTGCAGCCGTCGACCATCGCCGCCTCATCGAGCTCCTTCGGGATCGACTCGAAGGCGATGCGCATCATGAAGGTCGAGAACGGCAGCTGGAACATGGTGAGCACGAGCGCCACGCCGACGAGCGAGTTCGACAGCCCGACCAGGTTGAGGAGCACGTAGAGCGGGATGAGCAACGTGGCGTACGGGACCATGAGGATCGCGATGGTCGCGAGGAACAGGGCGTTCTTGCCGCGGAACTGGAACCGCGCGAAGGCGTAGCCGCCGAACAACGAGATCACGAGCGTCAGGACCACGGTCAGCAGCGAGACGAACGCCGAGTTGCCGATGTACTGCAGGATGCCGTCCTGGTAGCCGGCGAGGGTGATGTAGTTGCCGAGCCCCCAGCCCTCGGTCTGGTTCGTGCCGGCGAGCGGGGAGACCGATCGCACGGCGGTCCAGACGAGCGGGTAGAGGAAGATCACGGCGAGCGCCGCCGTGAAGATCCAGAACGGCATCCGGATGGCGATACCGAAGAAGTTCGTCGGTTTCCCGTCGCGTCCGCGGCCGCGATTGCGTCCGTGACCACGGACGTCGGGCATCGTCGAGGTGACGGTGGCCGGTTCCTTTCGGGTGATGGTCATGCTCAGTCCTCGACCTTCTTGCTGAACGCGCGGATCTGCACGATGTTGATGACGATGAGCGCGGCGAGCACGATGACCGACAGCGCACCGGCGACGCCGAGGTTGTTCGGGCCCTGGAACGCCACGTTGTAGATGAGCTGGACGACGGTGATGGTGCTGTTGTCCGGCCCGCCCTTGGTGAGGATGTAGAACTGCTCGAACGCGAGGAGTGAGCCGGTGACGCACATCACCGTCGTCAGCGCGAGCGTCGGCTTCAGCAGCGGGACCGTGATGTCGCGGAAGGTCTGCCAGCGTGACGCGCCGTCGATGCGCGCCGCCTCGTAGACCTCCTCCGGGATCCCCTGCAGGCCCACGAGCATGAGCAGCATGTAGAAGCCGGCGAAGCGCCAGACGATGAGGAAGACCGTCGACCAGAGCGCCGCGTCCGGGGTCCCGAGGAAGGTGAAGCCCATGGCCTTCGTGAGGTCGGCGAACGGACCCGCGATCGGCGAGTACAGGACGTAGAACAGGAGCGACGCCGAGGCGAGGCCGAGGGCGCTCGGGATGAGGAAGGCGGTGCGGAGGAAGCCCTTCCATCGGCTGGACTCCTGGACGAGGAGCGCGAGGCCGAGCCCGAGGCCGATGAGGAGGACCGTCGCGATGACGGTGTACTTCAGCGTGAAGACCACCGAGTCGAGGAAGAAGCGGTTGTCGATCGCCTTCGGGAAGTTCTCGGGGAAGTTCACACCCTGGTTGCCACCGAGGAGCGGCCAGTCGGAGGCCGCCATCTGGAACACGAGGCCCAGTGGGACGAGGAACAGCAAGATGACGAACACGGCGGTGGGGAGCGCGAACAACCAGCCGGTGCGGGCGTGCACGGCTCGACGCTTCCGGGCGCCGACCGAGTCCGTCGGGCCTCGTCTGGCGAGGGTGGTACTCATGGGTGGGACCTTTCGAACGGGTGGGCGCCGGTGCGCCGTCGCGATGGGGGGATCACGGCGGCGCACCGGCGGATCGGGCTACTGCGAGAGCACGTCCGTGATCGCGTCGCTGTCGGCGTCGACCGTGTCGGTGCCCTCGAGGACCGCGTTCCGCACGAGGGTCAGCCACGGGCTGGTCGGCGAGTTGAAGGCCTCCTGGAAGTTCAGCGAGTACGGGGTGTCACCCTTCGAGGCGACCTCGTTGATCGTGACGAGGCGCGGGTCCTTGCTCGAGTACTCGTTCTCGGCGAGGTCGGAGCGGGAGACGACGTCGTTGTCCTTCGCGAGGACACCGACCTGCGCGTCCTCGGACATCAGCCAGCTGAGGAAGTTCCACGACTGTGCGGCCTTCTTGCTGTCCTTCGAGACGCCGATGCCGTCGCCACCGACGAAGGTCGAGTCGCCGCCCTTCGGGCCGGGGATGCCGGACACGCCCACGTCGAAGGGAGTGGAGGAGAGCAGCGTCGCCGGGTACGGCATGACGCCGACCTTGCCCTCGGTGAAGCCGGCGGTCCAGGTGGGTCCGGCCTCGTCCTTCGAGGAGGGGAGCACGGCGCCCGACTTCCACAGGTCGGCCCACGTGCTGTAGACCTCCTTCGCGCCGTCCTCAGCGAGGAGCGACTCGGTGCCCTCCTTGTTCATGACCTGCTCACCGTCGGCCCACACACTGGGGAACCACGTGAAGACGAGGCAGCCGCCGCAGTTGAGGCCAGTGGCGGTGCCGTAGGTGTCCGGCTTGTTGAGCGCCTGCACCGCCTTCGCGTCCTCGGCGAACTCGGCGAGGGTCGTCGGACCCTGCTCGGGGTCGAGGCCGGCCTCCTTGTAGAGCTCCTTGTTCCAGAAGAGCATCGACAGGTCGAGCACGAACGGGAGCACGTGCTCCTTGCCGTCGGACGTGCCGGCGGCGAGGTGGCCCTGGTTGATCTCGTCCTTGAAGTCGAGGCCGTCGATGTTCGCGGTGAGGTCCTGGAAGAGGCCCTGCTCGACCCAGTTCGGGACGTACACGATGTCGGCGGCGAACAGGTCGGGGAGACTGTCGGAACCGGCCGCCGCACCCACCTTCGCGACGTAGTCGTCGTTCGGGACCACGGTGAGCTTGACCTGGTTCTCGTGCGAGGCGTTGTAGGCCTCGACGAGCAGCTTCGCCTGCTTCTCGAGTGGGGCGCGGGTCCAGAGCGTGAGCTCGGAGCCGTCGTCGACGCCCTCGGGCCCGGCGCTGGCGAGCGGGGAACTGCCGCCGCCCCCGGAGGAACAGGCGGCGAGGCCGACGAGGAGGGCGCTGGCGGCCAACACCCCTCCGACCCGCTGCATCCGTCTGGTGTGCGTGCTGCGCATGGTGACTCCTCTGACTCATCGTTGAGCGGACCGGTCGGGTCCGGCGGTGCATGGGAGGTTTTCGAAACTGTCGAAACGCCTTTCGGTAAAGCTAGCCTGGGATCGGTGTAGCGTCAAGAGCGAAGTCCGGTAACGTTTCGGAAACGAAGAGGGGGAGCAATGCCAGACAGTGACGTCAGTGCGTCGGCAACCGGTACCCCCGGCCGAGCGGCGACCTTGGGCGACGTCGCCCGGATCGCAGGCGTCTCGATGGCCACCGCCTCGAAAGCCATCAACGGACGGAGCGAGGTCGCCCCGAAGACCCGTCAGCGGGTGCTCGACGCCGCGAAGGAAGTCGCCTTCACGCCCAACGAACTCGCGAGGAGCCTGATCAACGGGCGCACCGGCACCGTCGGACTCTTGACGAGCGACCTCGAGGGACGCTTCGTCATCCCCATCCTCATGGGCGCCGAGGACGCGTTCGGTGCCGGTCAGGTCAACGTGTTCCTGTGCGACGCCCGCGGGGATGCGATCCGCGAGCAGCACCACCTGAACGCGCTCCTCACCCGGCGCGTCGACGGCATCATCGTCGTGGGCCGCACGACGGACCCACGCCCCTCGCTCGGCCACAAACTGCCCGTCCCGGTCGTCTACGCCTACGCGCCGTCCGACGACCCGACCGACGTGTCGATCACCCCCGACAACCGCGACGGCGGGCGCCTCGCCGTCGAGCACCTGATCGCCTGCGGGCGTTCCCGCATCGCGATGATCACGGGTGAACCGCAGTACGCGGCGGCCAGGGACCGCGTGACGGGCGTGCAGAACGCTCTCGCCGCGGCGGGTCTGGACCTCGTCGGCACGCCGATGTTCTCGGAGTGGACCGAGCACTGGGGTCGCGATGCGGCGGCGATGCTGCTCGCACAGCACCCGGAGATCGACGGCATCGTCGCCGGTTCCGACCAGATCGCCCGCGGCGTGCTCGATACCGTCCGCGACCTCGGGCGCGACGTCCCGAGCGACGTCGCGGTCGTCAGCTTCGACAATTGGGAGATCCTGGCCACAAACTCCCGCCCGGAGCTGTCGTCGATCGACGCCAACCTGCAACAGCTCGGCCGGCTCGCCGCGACCCGCATCTTCGAGGCGATCGAGGGTACGGACGTCGCACCGGGTGTCGAGTACCTGCCGGGCCGCCTCGTCCTCCGCGGTTCCACCATCCCGAGGCGCTGAATCCGGTCGGACGCCGATACTCGCCCCACGGGTGATGCGACAGCCGTCGGACATCGCTACGGTCGAGCCATGGACAGCTCAACCGTCATCATGATCGCGGTCCTCGCCGTCGTCGCGGTCATCGTCATCACGATCACCGTGCAGGCCAGACGACGTGCCGGCGGGTCGAAGCATCGCGGTGGTACGACCTCGGACTCCGGCATGCCGTTCATCGTCGACAGCGACGGTCACCATGGAGGCGGCCACCACGGCGGAAGCGACTCCGGCGGTTGGGACGGTGGCGGTGGCGGCGACTCCGGCGGCGGCGGAGACGGGGGCGGTGGGGGCGGCGGCGACTGACCGGTCCGCCCGGGCCGCGTGAGCCGTCAGCGACGTCGCTGCTGCTTCGGGCGACGCTTCGGTTTCGGACGCGGCTTCCGCTTCGGTGGTGGCACAACCGCGTCCCCCTCGCCCGAGCGCTTCCGGCGCGAGACGTCGACGCCGCCTGCCGGTCCACCGATCCACATCGGCACCCCACTCCCCCAGCCGGCGACGAAGAACAGCACCCCGCCGACGACCAGGCCGGCGACCCCGACGACCTGCCAGATCGCCTCGTCATAGATCACGGGCCCCACAGCCTGACCGTCGAAGAGCAGATGGAACCCGTTGTTCACGACGACGACGAGCAGCGTCAGCCACCCGACACCGAACACCGTGCCGGCCACCCACCCCCATGAGGCGATCGCCAACCCGCCCAAGACGGCGGCCGCAGCGACGGGTACGCCGAACGCCACGAACAGGACGATCGCGACCCAGGACTCGGCACTGTCGCCGCCGATGGCGGCCAAGACGATCGCGACGACGACGAGCAGCACGACGGAGGCGATGAGCGCGCCAGTCCACGTCGTGATGCGCCGACGACTCATCCGGTACGGGTTGGTGGTGGACGACTCCCGGTTCGGCATGGCTCCATCCTCGACCATCAGAGACCCCGCCGTCAGCCGGACGACGAGCGCGGCGTCACGGTAGCCTCCCTGCATGGGGGAATCACGAGGCGCCCGTGCGCGCGCGGGTGCGACCCGCTCCCGAGCATGGCTGACCCTGTCCTGGTGCGCATCAGTCTTGGCCGCGGCGTTCCTGGGGGCAGGCGTCGTGAGCATCTCGACCTACGCTTCGTTCCTCGACTTCCCGCAGGACGATCCCGGCTGGATCAGCCACCACGGCTGGCTCGCCTCCACCGGCACGGCTGCACTGATCATCGGCGCCGCGCTCGCGGTCTGCAGCGCGGTGGCGTTCATCCTGTGGCAAGTCGGGCTCCCGGAGCAGCCGGTCGGTCAGGGCGCTCGATCCTCCACGGAACACCGCTGACCGACCGCGCCGCCGTCGCCGTGGTATGCGGTGGTGAGCGGCGGACCACGGCCGTCGTCGGTCGACATCGGTCCGATCGGTGTCGACACCATCACGCGCCGATTGAGACACTGGGCAGGTGTACTCCGAGCGTGTCCTCCTCTTCGGCGACGCGCTGTGGCGCTCGGAAGACAGCGCTGGCGGGGCGGTCGTCCCGGCCGACGGCTGCGTCGACCTGATCCTCCGCGACGGCCGGGTCGAGGTGGCCGGACCGTCCACACGGTGGCTGGCCACCGGTCCCGACGGGGCCGCCGGGTCGTTCGGCTTCAGGATGCAGCCGGGGCGGGCCAGGCTCCTGCTCGGCCTCGATCTCGCAGCGATCGCGGACAAGCTCGTACCGCTCGACGACGTCACCGATCGGCGGACCGCGGCACGGCTGCGCGAGGCGATGATCCCGCTCGAAGCCGGACCCGCCCCGATCGGCACGCTCGCGGCGTTCTCGGCCCAGCTTGCCGAAGCGAGTCGCTGGTCGGACGCCGTCCGCCGAGCGGCGTTCGAGGCGACGCCGGCGCGTGACGTCGCCGCGACGCTGAGCGGCTCCGAACGGTCCTTCCGGCGGCGGATGCTCGCCACCTTCGGATACGGCTACGCCACGCTCGTGCGCCTCGATCGCGCACATCGAGCTCGATCCTCACTCCGCTCGGGCTCGTCGATCGCCGACGTCGCCGCATCGGCGGGCTATGCCGACCAACCCCACCTCTCCCGCGAGTTCAGGCGTCTCGTCGGCTCGAGCCCCGCTCAGTTCGCGGCGAGCGCGGCGTAGAGGTCGACCGAGTTCCCGTCCGGGTCGAGGACGGTCGCGTACCGCTGGCCCCACACGGCGTCCCAGGGCTCGACGTGCCCGGCGTATCCGGCATCGACGAGCGTGGCGAAGGTGGCGTCGACGGCAGCCGGACTTCCCTGGTCGAAGGCGAGGGCGATCCGGTGGCCGCCGGACGCCGGAACGAAGGTCGGGTCGAAACCGCGGATCGTCTCGACCGTGTCCCATGCGAGCGCCACCCCTCCGTCCAGGAGTGCATCCACGTGGGGAGCATCGTCTTGACCGGGCTCGATGGGCACGCCCAAGGCTCGGTAGAAGGCGAGCGAGGCCGCCATGTCGTTCGTCACGATGCCGATGAAGCCGAGTCTCAGTGTCATGGTCTCACCGTACGACCGGGCGACGACGGGGTCGTGAACAGAACGGCCACGCTGCGCGCGCGACCGGTTCCCTGTCTGCTCGGTCAGCGACCCGCGAGGTCGCCGAGTCGGGCGCGCATCGCGCGGAGCACGTCGACGAGGAGCACGTCGTCCGGTCCGGCGAGCCACTGCTCGAGGGAGGCGTCGAAGAGTGCCGAACCGATGGACGCTGCGAGCGCCGCGTCGGCTGACGTGACACCACTCTCCATGAGGGCATCGCGCATCGCGTCGGTGAGGACCGCCGACTTCAACCGTTCCCGCTCGCGCAGCTGCGGTTCCGACCGGACGACGGCGCGGCGGGCGGCGATGTCGTCCCGCCAGCGCTGCAGCTCACCGGCGGCCACGGTCTCGAGGCCGGACATCACCAGGGCGAGCGGGTCGAGCCCTGCTGGCGCCGCGGCGACCAGCCGTCCCACCACCGTCGGGAGCTCGCGCTCGCGGAGGAAGAGCACGTCGCGCTTGTCGGCGAAGTGACGGAAGAACGTGCGGGTGGTGAGCCCGGCGGCCTCGGCGATCTCCGGGACCGTCGTCGCCGCGAAGCCCCGGTCGGCGAAGAGCGCCATCGCAGCGCTCTCGAGTCGGAGAGCGGCGTCGGGAGCCCAGCGTGCCATGCGATCAGGATAACCGATGACACGTCGTGTCGTCAGGTGTACAGTGATGACACACCGTGTCATCATCGCCACGCCAATCCGCAACACCCTTGGAGACCTCATGCCGACGAACACCGCAGCCTGGCTGCCAGCACCCCGAGCGGACTTCGTCGTCGGTCCGGCCGCGATGCACGAACCCGGCCCTGGCGAACTCCTCATCCGGAACCGAGCGGTCGCGGTGAACCCGCTCGACGACGTCAAGCAGCAGACCGGGAACCTCATGTACCGGTGGCTTCCCTCGCCCGCCGTGCTCGGTGAGGACGTCGCAGGCGAGGTCGTGGCCGTCGGGCCGGACGTCCGTCGCTTCGCCGTGGGCGACCGCGTCGTGGCGTACGCGGTCGGCATGGAGCGCGGTCGGCGCCATGACGCCGAGGGCGGGTTCCAGCAGTTCACCGTCGTGCGGGCGGACCTCGCTGCCCCGATCCCGGACGGTCTGCGAGACGAGGACGCCGTCGTCCTGCCGCTCGGGATCTCCACGGCCGCGACCGCCCTCTTCCAGCGCGACCACCTCGCGCTCCCCCACCCCTCGGAGCACCCCACCCCCCCCGGGACGACCGTCGTCGTCTGGGGCGGCGCCACCAGCGTCGGGAGCAACGCCATCCAGCTCGCGGTCGCCTCCGGCCACCGGGTCGCGACCACCGCCTCGCCGCACAACCACGACCGGATGCGCGAGCTCGGTGCCGACCTCGTGTTCGACTACCGCAGCCCGACCGTCGTGGCGGATCTCGTCAGCGCCCTCCGCGGCTCCTCGGTCGTCGGCGTCCTCGCCGTCGGGACCGGCTCCGCAGAACCAGCCGTCGCCGTCGCCGCCGCCACCGGGGCACGCCGCGTCGCACTCGCGAGCCCGTCGGTGTCGTTCGGGTCGCTGCCGCGTCGGGCCGGCCCGAGTCTGACGTTCGTCCGCACCATGACCCGGCTCGTGACGGCCAACGTCGCGCTCCAGATCCGTGCCCGTCGGGCGGGGATCTCGGCGCGGTACGTGTGGGGCAGCTCGCTCATGACCAACGAGGTCGGGCCGATGCTGTGGGAGGACTACCTGCCGGGCGCGCTCGCCGGCGGACGACACGTCTGCGCGCCAGCCCCCGAGGTGGTCGGCGAAGGCCTCGAAGCGATCCAGCCGGCCCTCGACCGACTCCACGGCGGCGTCTCGGCCCGCAAGCTCGTCGTGCGGTTGTGAGGCGCGGGACTCACACCTCCCAGACCGAGCGGTAGCTCCGCTCGGCGAGGAGCCCGGACAACTCCGTATGCACGCTCATCGTCTTGGCGAGCCGCTCGGCGCGGTCCGCCTTCAGCACCTCGGGACGCTCCCAGTCCCGCTCCGACAGGTAGGCCGTGTACGGGTTGATGACGCACTTGAAGTCCAGCATGAGCGACTGCCCGAGCGTGGCGGTCGCCATGTAGCTGTGCGGCAGGCCGGCAGCGCAGACGAAAGTCACGACCTTGTCGAACCAGGCGGCGACCCTGCCGTCCTCACCGGTCGCGCCGGTCGCCTCGATGAGCGACTTCACCGACGCGGCCGGCGCCCAGTTGTAGATCGGGAAGGCGAGGACGACGCCGTCCGCAGCAGTGATCGACGCATGCAGGCGACGGAACGCAGGGCTCTCGAAGACCCGGTCGTTGTCGAACGGCGGCAGTTCCATCTCGGCCAGATCGATGACGGACGAGTCATGACCTTGCTCGCGCAGCAACCCGCTGCTCGCCGAAGCGAGGGTCCGACTCCGACTCGCCGGATCGAGGCTGCAGGAGATCACGGGCAGGTTCAAGGCGGCCATCCCTCTACGCTAACCCGCCTGCCCACGCTCCGAGCGCGGCGGGTATGCGAGGGTGGAGCATGCTCTCCCCGCAGTCCCTCAGTGAAGCCGACCGCCGTCTCGTCGCCTCGTGGGCCGCCGATTGCGCCGAGCGGGTACTGCCGCTGTTCGAAGCGGAGGCCCCGGACGACGATCGCCCACGTGACGCGATCGCCCGCGCGCGGGCGTACGCGAGTGGCGAGCTCGACACCGCCGGTGAGATCCGCCGCCGCTTCGTCGCCAACCGGGCCTCGCAGGTGGTGTCCTCACCCGCAGCCAAAGCCGCCGCGTGGTCGGCCGGGCAAGCAGCAGGTGTCGCGCACATGGGCGCCCACGCGCTCGGCGCCGCCGCCTACGCGGCGAAGGCCGCCGAGCTGCATCAGGCCGGAGCCGGCACGGCCGAGATCGCCTGGCAGCTCGAGCACCTGAGCGACCCGGCCCGCACTGCACTGCGCCTCCTGCCGGCACTCGGCACCGATCCGTCAGGGCCGCTCGGTTCCGGACTGCTGGCCTCGGGGGTGCTCGGCGACAACATCCGTGCGATCCAGAACGGCTTGCGTCGCCGCCCGGACGTCACCGCGCTCGAACTCGTCGGCGGCCCTGAGCCGGTCCGGGTCGAGTTGCACGACGCCAACCCGGAGTGGCCCGAACGGTACCGGGAGCACCGGCAGCGCATCCTGGACGCGCTCGAGACCAGCACCGTCGCGATCGAGCACATCGGCTCGACCTCGGTGCCCGGACTCGCGGCGAAGCCGATCGTCGACATCGTGGTCGCCGTGGAGGACATCACGGCGGAGGAGGACTACCTCGACCCCCTGCTGGCCGCCGGCTACGTGCTGCGCGTCCGTGAACCCCGCCATCGGATGGTCCGGACCCCGGAGCGCGACGTCCACGTGCACCTCTACGAGCAGGGCGCACCGGAGATCGACGAGTACCTCCTCCTCCGCGACCATCTGCGTTCCGACGCCGACGACCGCGCGTTGTACGAGCGCACCAAGCGGGAGCTGCTCGGGAGGTCCTGGGACGACATGAACGACTACGCCGATGCGAAGACCGAGGTCATCCTCGCGATCAAGGCGCGGGCGCGTGCAGCCCTGAGCCGCTGAGCCGCTGAGCCGCCCGAATCTGCACGGATTCGGCTCGGTTTCGGACGATTCCGGGCGACTCAGGGACGGGCGGTCGCACGCACCGGCGGGATGACGACCCCGGTCAGGACCGCCGCCGTCTTGACGCCGACGCAGAGGCTGATGAAGACCGTCAGCGCCGCCGTGACCGCTGAGCCTTCGAGCGTCGCGAGCGACACGAGTCCCACGGTGCCCGGCACGAGCATGAGCAGGGCCGGCTGGAACGTGACGTTGGACGGCACCGCCGCCGAGTACCGCTCGACGATGCGAGCGACGACGAACACGATTCCGGCGGTGAGCCCCGTCGCGACCGCGTTCCCCACGAGCGGGGCGAACAGGACGATGCCCGCATAGGTCAGCGCCATCACGCAGATGGTCAGCAGCGTCAGGGAGCGGCCTGAGCCGAACGCGATCCCGATCCCGGCCGCGAGCATCACGACGCCGATCCACGTGAACCACAGCGGCGGGACCGACTCCCACCCGACCAGATCCGAACTCCCGCGGCCCACCTGACCGACGAGCGCCGTCGAGTCGGGGTCGATCGATAGGCCGGTGAGCAGCGCCCCGGCAGAGATCCCGGCCGCCATGAAGGCGAGCACGATGAGCCCGTACATCAGGCGTGCCGAGCCCGTCACGATGTCCGTCGCCGTCAATTCCAGCAGGGCGTTGGTGATGAGCGCGCCGGGCACGAGGATCGCGATCGGCGCGCAGACGGCGAACAGCGGCACGGGACCGAGATCCATCGCTGATGCGAGCGTCCCGACGAGCGTCGTCGAGACGAACGCCGTCACGAATGGGGCGATCGCGACCGCTCCCCGCCACCGCGCCAGCAGGGTGATGACGAGGCCGACGAAGGCACCGACGAGCATGGATGCGACGATCGCCCACCATGGGCAGCGGAACAGCAGCGCGAGCCCACCCGCGAGCGGCAGGTTCCCGACCACCCAGTGCATCGACGCGTGCGGGCGCGGCGTCTCCCGGATCGACTGGATACGGGCCGGCAGATCCCCGACCGGCCAGTGTCCGAGCTCGAGTTCGCGCATGAGCCGGTTCGCCCGCGCCGCGCCGCGGAACGACAGCTCGCCGTGCGTGTTGCCGGCAGCGAGCACCGCGCCGGTGCGCACGTCGTTCACGATGATGAGCTGCGGCAGCACCGAGAAGGCCAGGCCCTCGTCGCCCGATGCGACCGTGGCGCGCTCCAGGGAGTCGCGGACGTCGGTGACGGAGGTGCCGGCGTCGAGGAGCAGGCAGCCGAGCGCGCTGTAGGCGTGCGCAGCGGTCCTGCGGTGCTCCTCGGTCGCGGTGTCGTCACTCATCCCGCCAACGGTACGCGAGATTCCGGGGGCGCCTGCGGTGGCCGCGGGCCTCAGCGGCGGTTGCGGAGCCCGACGGCTCCGGCCACACCGAAGTACAGGCCGGCGAGGATCGGGACGATGACGATCCACCAGAAATGGAAACCGTACTCGCCGTGGGCGTTCGCGATGGCGACCGGGATGAGCGCCACCCCGAGTACGACAGCCACGATGCCGATGCCGAGCGTGAGTCGGGGTCTTCCCGGAGTGAACGAGGCCATGGGGACACGCTAACCCCGCGGAGCCCGCGGGCCTCGGGGGATATCCCCTGCGCTCACGCGGCGCAAGCGCTTGTCCGGCCGCCGACACGCTGGCATCGTCGCTGTCACGTCGCGCGCGCGGCGTGGAGCGCCGAGGAGGCAGCATGGCAGACGTACGAGTGGGCGACCGCGTGTCGTGGGGCACCTCGCAGGGGCGGACGCAGGGGAAGGTCGTCGAGCGGAAGACCGCGGACTTCCAATTCGACGGCCAGCACTTCACGGCCTCGACGGACGAGCCCGCGTTCATCGTGGAGTCCGAGAAGACCGGCGCGAAGGCCGCACACAAGGGCTCCGCGCTTCGCGTCCTGAAGCCCTGAGGCCCTGACCGCTGTCGTCCGGTGTCCGGGCGTACGCAGCGCACCCCGGCTAGGCGTAGCGTTGGCGCATGACCGTCGTGATCGCCTTCCTGGCCAACGTCATCGTCGCCATCGCCAAGTCCATCGTCGCCGCGCTCACCGGGTCGGCGTCGATGCTGGCCGAGGCCGCCCACTCGTGGGCCGACGCGGGGAACGAGATCTTCCTCCTCATCGCCGACAAACGGGCCGACAAGCAACGAGACGCCGCACATCCGCTCGGCTACGGCCGTGACGCGTACATCTTCTCGCTGTTCGCCGCCTTCGGGATCTTCACCGTCGGTGCGGTCGTCTCGATCCAGCACGGCATCCAGAGCCTCACCGCACCGGAGGCGATGGAGGACTACGCCCTCAGCTACCTCGTGCTCGGCGTCGCCTTCCTCCTGGAGGGCTTCTCCTTCACCCAGTCGATCCTCGAGGGCCGGCGCACGGCGAAGAAGTACGGCCGCGGCTTCTTCGACTACATCGTGAACGGCTCCAACACGACGCTCCGCTCGGTGTTCTTCGAGGACTCCGCAGCACTGCTCGGCCTCATCATCGCGGGAACCGGCATCGGCCTCCACCAGGTAACCGGCGACCCGGTCTGGGACGCGATCGGGTCGATCGCGATCGGCGTCCTGCTCGGCGGGGTCGCGCTGCTGCTCATCAACCGCAACCGGCGCTATCTCCTCGGGGCCTCGCCGAGCCCCACGTACCGCGCGCAGACGATCACCGCGCTCCTGTCGCACCCGGAGATCGAACGGGTGACGGCGCTGTACCTCGAGTTCAGCGGACCGGAACGCCTCTTCCTCGTCGCGTCCGTCGACCTCGTCGGCGACGACCGCGAGAACGACGTCGCGCGTCAGCTGCGCCGACTCGAGGGCGACCTCGAGCAGGACGACCTCATCGGCAAGGCCGTGCTCACGCTCTCGGTGAGCGACGAGCCGTCGATCACCGTCTGAGCGCGACGCCGAGCCGAGGACTCAGGCGCCGAACAGCCGCTTCGACGCGATCGCAGCGCCCTCGACGAGCGCACCGAGCTTCGCCCACGCGACATCGGTCGCGACGAACTCGTAACTCGCGAAGGTGGAGAGCCCGCAGTCGGTGCCCGCGATGACGCGCGTCGGATCGCAGACCGCTTCCGCGACCTCCACGATGCGGTTCGCGATGACCTGCGGGTGCTCCAGGTAGTTGGTGGTCACGTCGACGACCCCTGGGATGAGGAGCGCGCCCTCGGGGAGCGGGTGCTCGCGGAACGCCGGCGCCTCGTGCTGGTGCCGCGGGTTGCCGAGCGGGATGCTGAACGCGCCCACCCGCGCCCGGTAGAGGTGCGGGAGGAGCACGTCGACCGGGACGTCGTCCTGGTGCGGCCCCTGCCAGTTGCCCCAGCAGACGTGGAGCCGGACCTGCTCGCGGGGGATGTTCCGGATGGCGTGGTTGAGGGCGTCGACGTGCAGGTCCACGGCCGCGAGGAACTCCTCGAGCGTCGCGTCACCGAACTGGATGACCCGCTCCATGGCGAGGTCCGGGGCGTCGAGCTGCAGGACGTGACCCCGGGCGACGATCGCCTCGTACTCGATCCGCAGTTGCTCGGCGAGCGCGAACACATAGGCGCGGTCGTCGCCGTAGAACGGGTTCGCGGCGTCGAGCAGCAGCGTCGTCGACACGATCCCGGGCGTCGCCGCGGAGAAGAAGGTGCCGGCGGGTGTGCGTCCCTGGCCGGCCTGCACGGCGAGCTCCCGTTCGAAGCCGTCGAGATCGGCGGTGATGCCGGACAGCGTCGGGTCGTACACGAGCTGCCCCTGGGCCATCGGCGGATCCCACACCCGTGCGACGTCTGCCCCCTCGACGATCTGCTTCGCCTGGAACGCCGCGTAGTCCGGGAATCGCACGGAGTCGAGCGTCGGCTTACG
Source organism: Plantibacter sp. PA-3-X8 (assembly GCF_003856975.1). Lineage (NCBI taxonomy): Bacteria > Bacillati > Actinomycetota > Actinomycetes > Micrococcales > Microbacteriaceae > Plantibacter > Plantibacter sp. PA-3-X8. The sequence continues at coordinate 1,043,154 of NZ_CP033107.1, read as the reverse complement.
GTGTCCTGCACCGCCGAAGCCCTCGATGCGTTCCAGCACATAGGTGGAGAAGCCAACGCGCGGGACCTCGCCGTCGTTGATGAGATCGAGACCGGTGGCGAGCTGCGCGGCGACCGTCGAGGCCACCGCATCCGCCGTGACCTCCTCCAGCTCGGCGACGTCGAACGTCCGCCGCTGGTCGCGGGCCACGAGCAACCGGGTCAACTCGGGCGTGCGCGGCAGGCTCCCGGCGTGCGTGGTCAGGATGCGGTCGGTCATGCGTGGGCTCCTCGGTGCGTGGCGCGGGTGGATGTGGACGGCACGCTCACGCCATGCAGGGAGCCCACTCCTGATTGGAGAGTTCCCGCTGCTCGTTCTCGGTCTGGAGGAGCCAACCGGTCTTCGTCGCGCCTCGGTACTGCCCGCTCACGAGGTCGGCGCACCAGGAGCGACCGTCGAAGGCCCACCGGACGAAACTCGCCTCGCTCCCCTTGCGCAGGAGCGGGCGTTCGCGTTCTACCTGACTCATGTGTTCCATCTCGACCGTGGCTGACATATCTTCCAACCGTATCGAGGAACGTCGTCGGTGAACAGACTGCTTGCGTTTCGCGGCCGGTTGCCCGAAAATACCCGGTCGCGCCCGGAAGCGGCGTCCTTCTGCACGCTCGGAGATCGGGTGCGGCGGTCGTTCAACCCACGAACGCGCGGAGCGCCTCGTCGCTGAGCACCCGGTCGGCGAACACGAGGCGCACGGCATCGGGATCCGGGTTGCCCGCGTCGGGGCCACGCCAGACGACCTCCAACCCCGCGCGTTCGGCAGCCCGTCGTGAACCATCGTTGTGCTCCAGGAGGAACGCCACCACGGGCAGGTCCGGTGCCGACGCCGTTGCCGCGGCTCGCGCGGCCGCGATGAGCTCCTGCGCGTATCCGCGCCCCCAGGCCGCGGGCGCCAGGCGGTAGTAGAGGTTCCAGGCGACCCCGCCACGCAGGCTCGGGCCGCCGATGCCGACCAATGCACCCGTCGCGGTGTCACGCGCCACCCACACGTCGAGACCGTTCGCCTCCCAGCCGGCCTGGTACCGCTCGATCAACGCGCGGGTCTCGTCGAGCGCCGTGTGTCGGGCGGACGGCAGGTGCGTCCAGACCGCGGGGTCGGCATGGAGCTCGTGGAGCTCCGGCAGATCCCGATCGGTGGGGCGGGTGAGCGTCAGTCGTTCCGTCAGGGTCGGCGGAGTGGCGTCGGTCATGCCCTCCATTCTGCTCTGGTCGGCGGCTGGCCCAACTCGATACCCTGTGCCCATGGCTGGGAAGAACGAACCGATCTCGGCACGCGCGTGCGCGATCCTCAGCATCGCCATCGCCGCGTTCTCGATCTTCATCGTCGCGTCGACGGTGAGAGACGGCGGGTCATGGACGTTCTCGGTGCTCGCCTGCTTCGTGCCGCTGCTGTTCGCGGCCCAGGGCATCAGGATGAGTCGCCAACCCGGCGCTCCCTGGCCCACCTTCAGCCTCATCGGGTCGATCGTGGGCGCAGCACTCGGACTCGTGTCCTTCGGTGCCTTCGCCTGGTTGCTCGTGCGGTCCTGAGCGCAGCGACGGAGCGTGGTGTCGCCGCGTAGAGTCGTCCCCAGCACCGACGGAGGAGGGCCATGCGACTGCACGTCGAGGAACGCGGGCACGGCCCGGTCCGGATCGCCCTCATCCACGGATTCCTGGCCGACGGAGCCGCCTGGACCGACGTCGTCGCAGCGGCCGACCCGGAGCGGTACACGTTCCTGCTCGTCGACCTCCGCGGTCACGGCTCCAGCCCACGCGCCGATCGGCCCCGGGGCGAGCAGTACGACATCACCTCGCTCGCGGCCGACCTCGTCGAGACGTTGCCGAACGGCCTCGACGCGATCGTGGGCCACTCCCTCGGCGGGCGGCTCCTCATCGACATCGTGGGGCCGCTCCGCCCGGCGCACGCGATCTACCTCGATCCCGGGTTCGGCCTGAAACTGCCGGGCCGAGGCCTCGGCGCACGACTGTTCTGGAGCATCCCAGGGCTGCCTCGGCTCCTGGCCTGGTTCTACGACCGCACGGACCCAGCGACGGGTCCCGCGAACGTCGCGCTCGCCGAGGCCGCGCATGCCGCGTGGGACCGCTCGATGATCGCGGAGGTGCTGCAGGACGTCGCAGCGAACCCGGTGACGCCGTCGGCGCCGATCGTCCCCTCGACGCTGGTGCTGTCGGACGACGCGAAGCTCGTCGTTCCGCGAGCGGACGTCGAGCAGTACGACCGGCTCGGCTGGACCGTCACGCGGTTCCCTGGCATCCGCCACGACATGGCGGCACTCGACGGCGCACGCACCTTCGAGGTGATCCAGGCGTCGCTCTGAGCACCAGCAGACCGGAGCGCTTGTGCAGAGTGCTGATATCGCGCGCACATTCCTGCATGATGCACATTCTGCTGCGGGCGAGCCGTCAGTAACGTTGCCGCCACCCGCACCGCTCCCTCCCCCACTTCTGGAGACCAGCATGGCTCGCATGGCACACGCAGACGACTTCGCCCTGTCCCGCGTCCGTCCCGACGCACAGAAGCCCTGGTTCGGCATCGCCGTCCAGCGCTTCGGACAGGTGTCGGCCCTGTCCCAGTTCCTCCTCGGCGCCACCCTCGGCTACAGCATGACCTTCGGCGAGGCGTTCCTCGCTCTGCTCCTCGGCTCGATCATCCTCGAGGTGATCATGTGCATCGTCGGCATCATCGGCCAGAAGGAGGGCCTCAACACCGCCCTCCTCGCCCGCTGGACCGGCTTCGGCGAGATCGGCGCGTCACTCGTCGGACTCGCGATCGGCATCAGCCTCATCGGTTGGTTCGGCATCCAGAGCGCCATCTCCGCCGAGTCGCTCGACGCCCTCCTCCCCGGCTTCATGCCGGTGTGGGCCTGGAGCCTCATCTTCGGTCTCGCCGTCACCGCCATCGTCGCCTACGGGTTCAAGGGCATGCAGTGGCTCGCGAACATCACCGTCCCGCTGTTCCTCATCCTCGTCGGCTGGTCGATCCTCAGCGAACTCACCCAGCACGACTTCATGGAACTCGTCACCGGCCCGGCACCCGGCCCCACCATGAGCGTCTGGGCCGGCACGGGCATCGTCGCGGGCGGTCTCATCGTCGGCGCCATCATCACCGCCGACATGACCCGCTTCAACCGGTCCCGCGCCGATGTCATCAAGCAGACCGTCGTCGGCGTCTCGCTCGGTGAGTTCGTCATCGGCCTCTCCGGGGTCCTGCTCGCCCACGCCGCAGCGTCGGGCAACGTCGTCGCGATCGTCACGTCGTCGGTCGGGCTCATCGGCCTCATCATCGTCATCACCGGGACGCTCAAGATCAACGACTGGAACCTGTACTCGTCGACGCTCGGGCTGGTCAACTTCATCTCGACCGCGTTCGGCAAGAACCTCAACCGCGTGACCACCACCATCGTGCTCGGTGTGGTCGGTTCCATCCTCGCGGCGGTCGGCATCCTCGGGCAGTTCTCCGGCTTCCTCATCATCCTCGGCGTCGCCTTCCCGCCCATCGCCGGCATCATGGTCGCCGAGTACTTCATCGTGAAGCGCTGGCGCGGCGAGCTCGACGAGACCCGCGCCTCGGGCCGCCTGCCCACGACCGCGCCGCGCATCGTCCCGGCGACCATCATCATCTGGGCCGTGTCCGCGATCACCGGGTACTTCGTCACCTGGGGCATCCCGGCCGTGCTGTCGCTCATCCTCTCGATGGTGCTGTACATCGCGGCGGGCAAGCTCGGCCTGGTGCGAGGTGTCGGCGTCGCCCACACCTCGCAGATCGCCGCACCCGAGCAGGCGGACACCACCTCCCCCGCCACGAACTGACCCGGCGCCCGGCGCACCGTTCCACCGCACACCGCTCCACCGCACCAACAGAAAGCGAACCCCTCATATGCACATCGGTATCGATGTCGGCGGCACCAACACCGACGCCGTGCTCATGGACGGCACCACCACCCTGGCGGCCGTGAAGCACGCGACCACCCCGGACGTGACCGACGGGATCGTCCAGGCGATCGGCGAACTGCGCAGCGGCCACCACTTCGACGGCGAGCAGATCACCGCGGTGATGATCGGGACGACCCACTTCATCAACGCCCTCGTGCAGGCCAAGCGGCTCGCACCCACCGCGGCACTGCGACTCGGGCTCCCGGCGACCCGCGCACTGCCACCGCTCGTCGACTGGCCGGCGGAGCTCGTCGAGGCGATCAGTGCACGCAGCTACCTCGCGCATGGCGGCTACGAGTTCGACGGACGCCCCATCTCACCGATCGACCCCGACGAGCTGCGGGCACACGCCGAGGACATGCGTGTCAACGGCATCCGCTCCGTCGCGATCTCCTCCGTCTTCAGCCCCGTCAACCACGACCTCGAGGTCGAGGCGGCGCGGATCGTCGGCGAGGTCCTCGGCCCGGACGTGGCCATCTCGCTCTCGCACGAGATCGGGCGCATCGGCCTCCTGGAGCGCGAGAACGCGACGATCATCAACGCAGCCCTGCGCGAGCTCGCGTCGGAGATCGTCGACGGGCTGACCGCCGCCGTCCGGAAGCAGGGCATCGAGGCGCCCATCTTCCTCAGCCAGAACGACGGCACCCTCATGGACGAGGACTACGTGCGCCTCTACCCCGTTGCGACGTTCGCCTCCGGCCCCACCAACTCGATGCGAGGGGCGGCACTCACGAGCGGACTCGCAACCTGCGCGGTCATCGACATCGGCGGCACCACGGCGGACATCGGCCTGCTCATCAACGGCTTCCCCCGCGAGACGGCGAACGAGGTCAAAGTCGCCGGCATCCGAACCAACTTCCGCATGCCCGACGTCCTGTCGATCGGCATCGGTGGCGGCAGCATCGTCGACGAGGAGACGGCCGAGGTCGGGCCGGCTTCCGTCGGGTACAAGCTCATGACCGAGGCCCTCGTCTTCGGCGGCAGCACCCTCACGGCGACGGACATCGCCGTGGCCGCCGGTCGCGCGTCGATCGGTGACGCCTCGAAGGTCGCCCACCTCGACCCGGTCTTCGTGGAGCGCGTCCTCGAGCGGATCGGCGAACGCATCGCCGAGGCCGTCGACCGCATGCGCACCTCCCCCGAGCCGATCCCCGTGGTGGCGGTCGGCGGCGGGTCGATCCTGCTCTCAGACGAACTCCCCATCTTCGGCGCCGTCCACCGGCCCGACAACTACGCCGTGGCGAATGCCATCGGTGCTTCCATCGCGCAGGTCGGGGGCGAGATCGACAAGGTCTACGCCATCGAACCCGGCCGACGCGAGGAGGCGATCGCCGAGGTCCGTGCCGAGGCGATCGACAAGGCGATCGCGGCCGGCGCCTCCCCCGCGTCGGTCGCGATCGTCGATTTCGACGAGGTCCCGATCCCCTATCTCCCCGGGAACGCCACGCGCATCCGGGTGAAGGCCGTCGGCGACCTCGACATGGGAGGCCTCCGATGAGCTGGACCATCTCGGCCGAGCTCATCCCCGGCCTCGCCCGCGGTGCGGCCGTCCTCGGGACCGGCGGTGGCGGTGACCCGTACATCGGCGCACTGCTCGCCGCGCAGGCACTCCGTGAGCACGGCGACGTCACCGTCGTCACCCTCGACGAGGTCCCTGACGACGCGCTCGTCCTCACCGTCGCGATGATGGGCGCCCCGACCGTCATGGTCGAGAAACTGCCCAGCCTCACCGAGGTCGTCGCTCCGGTCCACGCCCTCAGTGCCTCCCTCGGTCGCCCGGTCACGCACATCGCGTGCGCCGAGGTCGGCGGCGTGAACTCGACCATCCCGATCGCCGCAGCCGCAGCGCTCGGACTCCCCCTCATCGATGCCGACGGGATGGGGCGGGCCTTCCCGGAGCTGCAGATGGTGCTCCCGACCCTGTACGGGATAGACGCCTCCCCGCTCGCGTTCAGCGACGAGAAGGGCAACACCGGCGTCCTCACGACCGTCGACAACAGCTGGACGGAACGCATCGCCCGCGTGGCCTGTGTCGAGATGGGCTGCTCGGTCATGATCTCCGGCTTCCCGATGTCCGGCGCGCAGGCCCGCGAGGCGCTCGTCGCCGACTCACTGTCGCTGTGCCGCGAGATCGGCGACGGCATCGAGGCGGCCCGAGCCGAGAAGGCCGACCCCGTGGAGCGGACCGTGCAGCTGCTCGGCGGTCGCGAACTGTTCTCCGGCAAGGTCGTCGACGTCGAGCGCGCGACCACCACCGGGTTCGCCCGAGGTCGCGCACGGATCGACGGGGTCGACGCGAGCCTCGAGCTGTCCTTCCAGAACGAGCACCTCATGGCCGCGCTCGACGGCGTCACCCTCGTGACCACGCCCGACCTCATCATGGTGCTCGAGCACGACTCCGGCGAGCCCATCACCACCGAGGGGCTCCGCTACGGACAGCGTGTCCGCGTGATCTCGGCACCGAGCGACGACCGCTGGCACAGTCCTGAGGCGCTGGCGATGGTCGGGCCGGGGTACTTCGGGTACGAGGTGCCCTCGCACCGCTTCGACGGCACGGCCGAGACGCCTGCGCCGGACGCGCCGGAGGTCGCCGCATGAGCTGGACGCTGACCGCGGACGACCTGCCCGACCTCGCTCGAGGCGCCACCCTCCTCGGGACCGGCGGCGGAGGTGACCCGTACATCGGCATGATGCTCGTGAAGCAGGTGCTCGGCGACCGCTCCATCACGATCCTCGACCCCGACGACCTCGCCGACGACCTCTTCGTCATCCCCACCGCGCAGATGGGCGCTCCAACGGTCATGGTCGAGAAGATCCCGGCCGGGTTCGAACCGACACTCGCCCTGCGGACACTGGAGGAGCACCTCGGGCGCACCGCCGACGCGACCATGCCGATCGAGTGCGGTGGCATCAACTCGATGATCCCGCTCATCGTGGCCGCCGAGACCGGGCTGCCGGTCGTCGACGCCGACGGCATGGGCCGGGCCTTCCCGGAGCTCTCCATGGAGACCTTCGCGGTGTACGGCGTGCACGGTTCGCCGCTCGCCATCGCCGGGGAACGCGGCGAGCGCGTGATCATCGACACCGGCGACGACGACCGACAGATGGAGTGGTTGGCGCGCGGCATCGCGATCCGACTCGGCGGGGTCGCGCACATCGCCGAGTACGCGATGAGCGGGGCGGACGTGCGTCGCACCGCGGTGCCGCGGACGATCTCGATGGCGCTGGCCCTCGGCCGGGCGATCCGGGTCGCGCGCGAGGAGCACCGTTCGCCGTTCGCCGCCATCGCCGACACGCTCTCCACGACGCTCTACTCCCACGTGCGGGAGCTGTTCGTCGGGAAGGTGGCCGACGTGGAGCGTCGCACCACCGAGGGCTTCGCCAAGGGCACGGCCGTCATCTGGTCGGCCGACCCGTCGAGCTCCGAACGCCTCGAGATCTCGTTCCAGAACGAGAACCTCATCGCCCGGTGGAACGGAGAGGTCGTCGCGATCGTGCCGGACCTCATCTGCATCGTCGACCACGAGACCGCCGAGCCGATCACCACGGAGGGCCTCCGCTACGGCCAACGCGTCCGGGTCCTCGGGATCTCGACGCCCGCACTCATGCGCACGCCCGACGCGCTGCGCGCCTTCGGACCGACCGCGTTCGGGCTGACGGAGCCGTTCGTCCCGGTCGAGGGCGAGGCAGCGGCTGCGGAAGCCGCGGATGCGTTCGCCGCTGGTCAGGCGGTCCGAGCCTAGGCTGAGGGCATGCCGACCCTCCTCGAGCGCGATCGCCTCCCCGCCCTGGCGACGGGGTTCGCGATCCTGGGCTCGGGAGGTGGCGGCGCGACGACGATGCTCGAGCTGGCCCTCCGCGACGAGCGCGCCTGGCCGTTCGACCTCCACAGCGTCGACGACCTCGACCCGGAGACCCCGTGTCTCGCCGTCGGCTTCGTCGGCTCGACGATGCTGCTCAGTGAGCGCCTGCCCGGCACGGACCCGTTCGGGCGGCTGATCGGGGCCGCGGAACGCTGGCTCGGACACCGCATCCCGGCCATCTGTTCGTTGGAGGGTGGCGGGGTCAACGGGCTCACCCCCTTCGCATTCGCCGCGGGGCGGACCATCGTCGACGCTGATCTGACCGGGCGTGCCGTCCCCTCGCTCGACCAGATGTCGATCCTCGTGGACGAGGTCCCGGGCATCGTCGTCACCTGCGACACCGGTGCCGGCGGGGTCGCCCTCGTCGAGACCGAGCGGGCCCTCGACATCGAACGCGTCGTCCGCGCGGCGATCGTGCAGGCCGGCGGCAGCGGCGGCATGGTGTTCGCTGGCTTCACCGTCGGCGACCTCCGCGCGCACGCCATCGTCGGGAACGCCGCCCGGGCACTCGAGCTGGGCGGGGCGTTCCTCGCACGGATCGACGGCCCGTTGACCGCCCTGGCCGAGTCGCTGGGTGGACGGCTCCTCGCGGAGGGACGGGTCAGCAGCATCGAGCCGGACTCCCGGGACCCGCACGTGCTCACCTTCGGGATCGACGGGAGCAGTGGCGCGCTGCACCGTCTCGTCGCCCGCTCCGAGACGCTCGCGTTCATGACCGACGGACGACTCGAAGCCGCCGCGCCGGACCTCATCGTCGTGGTCGACGCCGTCTCGCGGGACATCCTCGAGGTCACGGCGATCTCGATGGCGAGACACGTCGCCGTCATCCGGGTCGATGGTCCGGACTGGTGGTCCGGCTCCCCGGAACGACTCCGCCATGTGCTCCCGTCCGCCTACGGCCTGGACGAGCTCGACGAAGTCCGGACCGACGAGGTCCCGGCATGAGCGATCGCCTGCAGTTGGGCGCGCTCCTCGCGCACCCCGACAACGGTGGCGTGCGGCTCGTCGCCGGCCCGGCCGACGCCAACTGGGCCGGCGTGGTGGTCGAGACGAACGAGGCGGCCCTCCCCGAGGACGGGGCCGGCCGACTCGCCGTGGTGACCGGAGCCCCACCCACGAGGCCATGGCAGCAGGACGCACTCGTCCGCCGCACCCGGGATCGCGGCTTCCTCGCCCTGGCGATCCCGGAGGCCGACGGCTTCGGCGCGGGGACGCGCGCGCTCGCCGACCGACTCGGCTTCTCGCTCCTGCACGTCGACCGACCGATGCTGCTCGCGAAGGCGTGCTGGCAGCTCGTCGAGGCCCGCGACTCCCTGACCCTCGGGTACGTCCGCAAGGTCGCGCAGTCCATCGAGTACCACGCCGAGGGACTGGCCGACCTGCTCCGCCACCTCTCGACGAGCATCGGCCACGGGATCGCCCTCATCGACAGCGAGGGCGTCCTGCTCGAGGCCGGCGGGCGGTTGCCGTCGGAGGTGCACGCGGCGATCGACTTCGGCCCCTGGGTCGACCTGACGAAGGCCGGGCAGGGCGCTGCGGCATCGGTCCGGGTCGACAGCCCGAGCCGGGAGGGCCTCCGGGTCGCGTTCTTCGGGGACGGACTCGACGACCGACAACTGAGTGCGCTCGCGGTCGCCGCCGAGGTCGCCATGCCCGCCGTCGCGGCGCGGATCCTCATCGACGAGGTCGCCGAGGTCAGTGACGCATCCGTGTCGTCCGGCGTCCTGCGGGACTTCGTGGACCTCCGAGGCCGCCCCGATCCCGACGTCGAACGTCGCATGCTCGAGCGGGGCTGGCGGACGACCGGCTACCACCTCGCGTTCCGCATCGTCGGCCGGAGCCGGGTGGACGCCCTGCAACTCCTCCGCTTCGTGACCGGCGCACTCGGGCGGATCGCCGTGGACTCCCATGCGACGACGAGCGGCCGCGGGGTGAGCGGTTGGCTGACCTTCGCCGAACCGCCGGAGCCACCGCAGGTCGAGCGGTACATCGCCGCTCTCCGCGACCTGCACGTCGAGGCGCGGCGCTCGTTCAACGTCGCGACGGCCGTCGGGTCGCTGGCGAGCGGATCGGCGGGCCTGACGTCGTCACTCGGGGAGGCGTCCGACGCGGTGCGCATCGCCGCGAACCGGTCCACGACGGGCTGGTTCGTGCGGGTGGACGGCCTCGGCCTGGAACAGCTCCTGCTCGCCTGGACCGGCAACGACACCTTCGTCCCGGCGGCGCGGTCGCTCCTCGCACCGTTGCAGACCGGCAACGGTGAACTGCTGACGACACTGTCCGCCTACCTCGACCACGAGTCCGCGGTCGCGCCGACCGCCGCCGCCCTCGGACTGCACCGCAACACCGTCGCGACGCGGATCACACGCGCGCAGGAGCTCCTCGGCGTCGACATGGCGGACCCGGAGGTGCGCCTCGCGCTCCACCTCGCCTGCCGCGCCGTGCGGTGACGGAGGGCGCTGAGCCAGCCTGGTCACTGAGCTTGTCGAAGTGCCGCCCTTCGACAAGCTGAGGGACCGGAAACCGTTCGAGACACCTTCCCCGGTCACTGAGCCTGTCGAAGTGCACACGGACAACCCCGCCCTTCGACAAGCTCAGGGACCGGATGGGGCGCTGAGGGACCGGATGGGGCGCTGAGGGACCGGAAAAAGGGAGCTGAGGGACCGGAAGGGGAGCTGAGGAGCTGGAGTCGGGCTCAGACCGCCGTCGCGGTGAACTGCATCCTCGGGTTCGCGTAGAACTCCTGCGCCTCGACGAGCTGCAGCTCGCGCTGGCCGGAGCGGTACGTGAGCTCCACGAGGTCGAACACACTCGACGCCGTCCGCTCCAGGGCGAGCTTCGCGTCGCGCGTCTCGCCGTAGTGGGCGGCGAACAGGGCGGCCGTCACGTCGCCCGAGCCGTTCGCCTTGAACGGCAGCAGCGGCGTCTGGACGATCCACCGACCGGCATCGTCCACGACCAGCATCTCGATCGTCTCGGGGTCGCGGTCGGGACGCTCGACGCTCGTCACCAGGACGACCGACGGGCCCATCGCACGAACCAGCTCGACCGACGCCAGCGTGGACTCAAGGGACGCGGGCTCGGTGCCCGTGAGGAAGCCCAGCTCGAACTGGTTCGGCGTGATGATGTCGGCGTTCGGCACGACGCGGTCGCGCAGCAGGTCGGGGATCTCCGGGGCGACGAAGCAGCCGGACTTCGCGTTGCCCATGACCGGGTCGCACGCGTACAGCGCGTCGGGGTTCGCCGCCTTGACCCGCTGCACCGCGTCCACGATGACGTCGCCGATGCCGACGCCGCCCTGGTAGCCCGAGAGCACGACGTCGATCTGCGGGAACGCACCGCGCTCCTCGACACCGGTGATGACCTCGCCGACCTGCTCCGGCGAGATCAGGGGCCCGCGCCACGCGCCGTACCCGGTGTGGTTCGAGAAGTTCACCGTGTTGACCGGGATCACCTCGACGCCGATGCGCTGGAGGGGGAACACTGCCGCGGAGTTGCCGACGTGCCCGTAGGCCACGGCTGACTGGATGGAGAGGATCTTCACGATGTCGCAATCACGATGGGGAGGCCGCCGCGGACACTGCGTTCGTGGCGGGCATGGACGGTGCCTGCAAGGACTCAACGATACTCTTCCGCCGCCTACAGACCCCACGTGCCGCGTCAACCCGGAGACGAGATATCCACGCTGCCGGAATCCGCTCCTATGCTGATCGGATGACGACTCCTGAGAGCACGACCGCGCCGGCCGACGCCACCGCCACGAAGGTCGCCGCCATCATCTACAACCCGGTGAAGGTCGACCTCGACGCACTCCGTGAATCGGTCGAGCGCTCGGCGTCCGACGCCGGATGGGCCGAGTCGCTCTGGTTCGAGACGTCCGTCGACGACGTCGGCCAGGGGGTCACCGCCGATGCCATCGCAGCGGGCGTCGACCTCGTCATCGCGGCCGGCGGTGACGGCACCGTCCGCGCCGTCTCGGAGGGCCTCCGCGGCAGCGGCATCCCGCTCGCCCTGCTCCCGTCGGGTACCGGCAACCTGCTCGCCCGGAACCTCGACCTCACGCTCAACGACCTGCCCGGCTCCGTCATCACGGCCTTCACCGGCACGGACAAGGCGATCGACCTCGGTGTCATCGACATCGAGCGCGCCGACCACTCCCGCGACCGCCATGTGTTCGTCGTCATGGCCGGCATGGGCATCGACGCGAAGATGATCAAGAACACCGACGACGACCTCAAGGCCAAGGCCGGTTGGGCCGCCTACGTCGACGCGATCGTGAAGTCGTTGCGCGACCCGGACGAGCTGCACCTGCGGTTCCGGATCGACGACGAGCCGCAGACGCGCGCGACCGTCCACACCGTCATCATCGGGAACTGCGGCTCGCTCCCGGCCAACATCCTCTTGTTGCCCGACGCGGTCGTCGATGACGGGCTGTTCGACCTCATGTTCATGCGTCCCGGCGGAATCCTCGGCTGGATCCGCATCTGGGCGAAGGTCGCCTGGGTGAACGGCGTCCTCCGCCGGACGAAGGCGGGCAAGGCCCTCGCCGGCAAGCAGAAGGACGACGGCGAGCTCCGCTACGGCACCGCGAAGCGCTTCATCGCCCGCATGTCGAAGCCTGAGGAGATCGAGCTCGACGGCGACGGTTTCGGCAAGGCCGTCGCGATCAACACCTGGATCGAGCCCGGCGCCCTCACGGTCCGCGTACCCGCCGCAGCCGAATAGCCAGGTTCTTTTCGAATCTTTCGAATAGAATCGAGTTGTGAATCCCCTCGACACGCCTCGCGCGACCAGCAAGCCTCGCACCTACCTTCCCGACGGCGACACCCGGGCCGACATCGTCGATTTCGCGAAGACGCTCCGGGCGATCGAGTCGTACCTCACCACACACGCGAGCCAGGCGGCGCTCGTGGCTCCTGACGGCTCCCAGCGGTCCATCCCCGACGAGATCTTCCGCGCGCTCGAGCAGGTCGCGAACGCGTTGGCCAACGGTCACGGAGTCACGGTCGCGCCCTACAGCACGCAGATGACGACGCAGGAAGCGGCCGACTTCCTCGGCGTATCGCGACCGACGTTGGTGAAACTCCTCGAACAGGGAGAGATCGCTCACGAAAAGCGCGGACGCCACCGACGGGTGATGCTTCGCGATGTCGTCGAGTTCCAGGAACAAGCGCGGAGCGAACGTCGCGACGCGCTGACGGATCTGGCTCGGGCGGGCCAAGGATCCGCACTTCGTTCCGAGTCGATGCCGACGCTGAAGCGCCTCGACGAGGAGTGACGCGAGGGCATGGCATTTCCCGCATTCTTCGACACGTGTGCGCTGTACGGTTCGACCCTGAATGACGTGTTCTTGTGGCTTGCCCACCGCGGCGCGTTCCGACCGCTGTGGTCGGTGGGCGTCATGACCGAGCTCGACCGGAATCTTCGGGGTCACGGGGTCGACGTGACGCTCGTCGAGAAACGGCTGTCCACGATGGGGCGCGCCTTCCCCGACGCGTTGGTGAGCGGATACGACGATCTGATCGATGGGATGACCTGTGATCCGAAGGACCGCCACGTCCTGGCCGCGGCGGTCCGCGCCAATGCCGAGGTGTTGGTGACCTTCAACATCACCGACTTCCCACCGGAGTCCGTGAGCCTGTTCGACATCGAGGTCGTCCATCCGGACGAGTTCCTCCTCGATCAGCTGGACCTGTACCCGGGTGTCACCCTTTCAGTGCTCGAGCATCTCGTCGCCACCTACGAGTCGCCTTCGCTCACGATGGACGAGTTGCTGCAGTCGCTCGCTCAGGCGGGTGTGCCGAAGTTCGCCCAGGATGTCTACCGATTCCTCTGAAGTCGCCAGCTCAGCGGCGAGCGGGCTCACCCGCGAGGCGTGACCCGGCGGGCCCAGAGCAGCACGGGGATGAGCAGGAGCGCGAGCACCCCGCCCGCGATCGACAGCGCCTCGTAGCCGACCCCGGCCATCACCACACCCGACATGACGCCGGCACCTGCGCCGGCGAGGGCGATGAGGACATCGAGCGTGCCCTGGGTGCGGGCGCGGTTGGCGGGCACGGTGTGGTCGACGACGAGCGCGGTGCCCGCGATGAGGCCGAAGTTCCAGCCGAGTCCGAGGAGGGCGAGCGCCAGGATGAGCAGGCCGAGCGAGTCCGCCGGCGCGAGTGCTCCCGTGACACCGGCGAGCAGGAGGGTCACGCCGGCGGCGATCGCCATCGGGGTGCGGCCGATCCGATCGACCAGGACGCCGGTCACGAGCGAGGGGAGGTACATCGCCGCGATGTGGATCCCGATCACGAGCCCGACCTCGCCGAGGCCGTGGTGGTGGGCGCGCATGTGCACCGGGGTCATGGTCATCACCGCCACCATGGCGATCTGCGTAACCACCATGACCGCGGCGCCGACGTAGGCGCCGACGCCGGGACGCGGGCGTGCGGCGGTCGTCGGCGATGCCTGCTTCGACCCCACCTGTTCCACGGCGGTCTGCTCCGCGGCGGTCCGCTCCACCTCCAGCTGCGCGAGCTCGGCGTCGAGACGGCGGGCGAGGAGGAACGGGTCGGGTCGGAGCAGCACGAGGAACGCCGTCCCTGCCGCGAGGTAGGCGACCGCGGCGAGGAGGAACGGCCCGGCGAGCGACGGCAGCCCGAGGCCGGTCGCGAACGATCCCAGCGGCTCGACGAGGTTGGGGCCGGCGACGGCGCCGAGCGTCGTCGACACCATCGCGACGCTGATCGCAGAACCACGTCGGGCCGGGGTCGCGAGATCGGTGCCGGCGTAGCGCGCCTGGAGGTTCGTGGCCGTGCCAGCGCCGTAGACGAACAGCGACAGGAAGAGGAGCGGCACCAGAGCGGTGGTGGCGGCCACGACCACACCGATCGCGCCGCCGCCGCCCGCCGCGAATCCGAGTCCGAGCCCGATGCGCCGGCCGAGCCGCTGGGTGACGCGCCCGACGAGGAACGCGGTGAGCGCGGAGCCGAGGGTCAGGAGCGCGGCTGCGACGCCCGCGAGGCTCATGCTGCCGAGGACGTCCTGCACGAGGAGCGCCCCGACCGTCACCCCGGCGGCGAGACCGGCGCCACCGAGGACCTGGCTGATGACGACGACCGTGAGCGTCCGCCGCTGCACCCGGGCGCGCTCCGCGGCGATGACAGCTCTGGCGTCGGTCTCCCGGGAATCG
Source organism: Plantibacter sp. PA-3-X8 (assembly GCF_003856975.1). Taxonomy (NCBI): domain Bacteria; kingdom Bacillati; phylum Actinomycetota; class Actinomycetes; order Micrococcales; family Microbacteriaceae; genus Plantibacter; species Plantibacter sp. PA-3-X8. The sequence continues at coordinate 1,028,142 of NZ_CP033107.1, read as the reverse complement.
CTCTCGCCGCGCTCGCTCATGCTCCGACCGTCAGCGTCGCGTGGAGATGCGACCGTAGGCGTCGACCGTCACGATGAGCGACTCGACCTTGCGGTTCACGACGCGGATGATCACGACGATGAGCCAGAGCCCGCCGGTGATAAGCGTCAGGATCAGGTTCCAGAACCAGCCGATGCGCTTCTGCCGCTGCAGCACAGCCTGCTGGCCCTGCACCGACGACACCGTCCAACCGTGCGCGGCGTAGCGGGCGACTTCGGCGTTCAGGACGGCGGTGAGCTGCTCCATCGGGAGCGGAGTGGAGGAGGACATGCCTCGAATCTACCCGTCACGGGCACCGGGCCCCTGAGCCCAACACCGTCGGTCCCTGAGCCGCACACCATCGGTCCCTGAGCCTATCGAAGGGCGCCCCGGCTCCCTACGGCCGACCCCTGAGCCCAACACCGTCGGTCCCTGAGCCCGACACCACCGGTCCCTGAGCTTGTCGAAGGGCGCTCTACGATCGATGTATGCGCATCCGTCTCGCCGAACCCGCCGACCTGCCTGGCGTCCTCGCCATCCACACCGACGCGGTCGCGAACGGTGTCGCGATCTGGACCGAGGTCACACCCGACCTCGCCGAGCGCGAGGCATGGCTCGCCCGCCACCAGGAGCCGGGCCGGGTCGCGCTCGTCGCCGTCGCCGAGCGCGCCGACGACGCGCTCCCCGAGGGTGACGTCCTCGCCTACGGCAGCTACGGTCCGTACGCCGCGAAGGACGGGTACCGCCACACCGTCGAGAACTCCGTGTACGTCCACCCGGACGCGCAGGGGCGCGGCCTCGGCAAGGCGCTCATGGTCGAGCTGCTGGAACGCGCCACGACCGACGGCCACCACGTCATGCTCGCCCTCATCGAGGCCGAGAACACCGCATCGATCGCCCTGCACACGAAGCTCGGGTTCGAGCAGGTCGGCCTGCTGCCGGAGGTCGGGACGAAGTTCGGCCGCTGGCTCGACCTCGCCATCCTGCGCCGCACGCTCGCCTGAGCAGGATCTACGAGCCCGAACCGGCCATCACGACCCGGGCGACCGCACCCGCACCGAGGTCCACGACGCGCGGCTCGGACGCGCCGTTCAGGATGACCCGGACCGGCGACTCGCCGAGGTTCCCGAGGATCACGACGGTCTCGCCGGCGCCATCGACGGCGGCGATCGCGGTCACGCCTGCCGGTGAGACGGGCGGCACGGCGACCGGCGACACGGCGACGGGCGAACCGGCACCGAGCGACACCCCGCCGATCCCGACCGCGACGCGCTGCTGTCCGCTGAGCTCGGCGATCCACCCGAGCGCCCGTCCCGCAGCCGTCAGCGTCCCGTCGGCCGCGACGAGCCCACGCGGTCCGGTCGCCTCGAAGTACGACAGCGACTCGACACCCGGGACGGCCAGCGCCGCGACACTGCCGACCACCCACGCGCCGAGTGCCTCGGCCGACTGCCGGTCGTCCGTCGCGCCGGGCACGTGCTCCGCGCCGAAGCCCGCGCGGAGTTCCGCGTCACGGGAGTCACCCGCGCTCGCCCGCGTGGTGGCGACCGCGTTGTAGCGGGCGCCGAGCGTGACCGGCCCGACGTGCAGCGGGCGGCCGTCGGCGATCCTGACAGCGTCCGCCACGACGACGGCCTGCATGCCGAGCGACTCGACGAGCTGGTGCCCGCCACGGTCGTGCATGAACGGCGTGATGCTGAAGGCCACCGGGCCCGCCCAGCGCTCGAGACGCGCGTGGTTGCGGTTGAGCTCCGTGAAGTGCGCGCGCGTGCCGCCGACGAGCTCGGGGTGCGGCGTCGGGCCCTCGGCCCACAGGGTTCGCAGGACGTCGCCGAGCGCGGTCAGCAGCGCGCCCTCCGAGAGGTGGGTACGGCGATGGAACGCCCCGACGCGCACGACGGGCACGGCCGCGTCATGGAGCCGCCGCAGCACCGGCTCGGCCTCCTCACCCGTCCCGAGCACCAGTCGGAGGTCGAGGGGCCTGGCGCCGGCCTGGCGTACGGCGCGGTCGAGGATGGCCGGCCAGTCCGGGTTCGTCGGGTCGATCTCCACGAGGATCCCGGTGATCGGGTCCGGGACCGCCCCACCAGCGCGTCCGCCGTCGGGGTCGCTCGACACCGAGGTCGAGATCGTGGGGACGACACTGTCGAGTGGCGCGCCGATCCGCCCGTCGACAGACTCCAGGACCGGGTCTTCTCCGTGCACCGCGACCTCCGGCTCGGGCACGACGGTCACGGCGAGCGGCGTCGCCAGTGGGGCCTCGGCGCGCTCGACAGCACCGGCCCGCGCACAGCTGACCTCGACGGACTGCTCCACGACGTCACCGACCGCCAGCGCCACGGGGAACGGCAACGAGAGCGGCGTCGAGTAGGTCTTGAACGAGGCGTCGGTCCAGTTGCGCTGGTCCTCCATCTCGAACACGTCACCGCTGAAGCGGGCCGTGGTCGCGATGCGGTCGCCGGTCCAGGCGAAGGACTCGATGCGGATCGCCGGCTGATGCGGAGCGACGTGCTCCGGGAGGCGCGTGGTCGTCGTGGACCCCTCCGGGTGGCCGACGACGAGCTCGGTGCCGGCGAGGGCCGGTGACTGCAGCACGATGAGACCGATGCGCGCGCGCCGGAACGCGGCGGTCACCTCGGCCCGGACGGCGACCCGCAGTGTCGACGCACCGAGGTCGACCGACAGGGACCAGGCGACGGTCTCGCCGTCGTCGCCGACCCGGCCGCGCAACTGCAGGCCGCTCGTCGTGTGGTCGACCGCGTCGACGATGACGGGCAGCGTCTTCCAGTCCTGGTCACGAACGACGAAGCGGATGCTGCGCAGCACGAACTCGCCGTCGAAGGCGATGTCGTCCAGCTCCGAGCCGCGAAGCGAGGCCGACCAGGGCCCCCGGCCGACGGCGAGGGCGTCGCGCTCGCGGTCGAGCAGCAGGTCGGATGCGACGCGGAAGGTGGTTCCCGAACGCGAGGTCATGATCGTCGGCTCAGAGGCTCGTCATGCCGCCGTCGACCCGGAAGGTCGCTCCGGTGGCGAAGCTCGACTCGTCGCTGGCGAGGTACACCATGATGCCCTCGACGTCCGAGGCCTGGCCGGGACGACCGAGCGGGATGCGCCCGACGATCGCGGCGCGGGACTCGGGGTCACCGGAGATCGCGGTGACGAGCGGGGTCTCCGTGTAGCCGGGGACGACGGTGTTCACGCGGATCCCCTGATCGGCGTAGGCCGCGGCGACGGTCCGGCCGAGGCCGTGGATGCCGGCCTTCGTCGAGCTGTACGCCGTGAAGTCGGCGCCCTCGCCGTTGAGACCGGTCGGGCTGCCCGTGAGGATGATCGAGCCGCCGCGGCCGAGCATGGCGCGGACGGCGTGCTTCGTCGTGAGGAAGGTGCCGGTGAGGTTGATGTCGACCGTGCGCTGCCAGACCTCGAGGTCGAGGTCGGCGATCTTCGCGTCCTGGCCGAAGAGCTGCACGCCGGCATTCGCGACGACGACGTCCGGGGTCTTGCCTGCTGCGTCCATGACCGCGAAGGCGGCCTCGACGCTCGCTTCGTCGGCGATGTCGAGTCGCACGGCGATGGCGGTCGGGAAGGGTGCCGCCGCATCGCGGGCGGCCTGGATGTCGCGGTCGGAGAAGACCACGGCGGCATCCTCCCGCGCGAACCGTTCGGCGACCGAACGTCCGATCCCCGATCCGGCACCCGTCACGAGCGCGGTCTTTCCTGCAAGTCGTCCAGTCATCGTCGCCTGTCTCTCGTGCGGTGTTGCGGGGGTGGTGTCGCGGGTGTCGCAGTGGCTGTCGCGGGTGGTGCATCGGGTCGTCTGCAGCCTATCCGGCACAACCGGTTGACCGCATGCGACGTTCGCAATTCAGGACGGCCGCGGCACGTCGACCCGGATCGGGGGTGGAGCGGGCCGACGCGCCGGGCACGTCCTGAATTGCGAACAGTCGGGGAGGTGGGTTACCGCTCGATCTTGTCGAGGTGGAGCATGGCGGCGAGGTTCTTGTCGAGCTCGTCGTCCTGGAAGACCTTCTTCCAGTCGTCCTTGATGATCGCGCTGCGGCCGTAGTCCATCGCGATGAGGCATGCGTCGGAGAACGGGTTGTCGCCCTTGAGCGAGTTCGCGAGGGCGACCTGCGTGTGGCCGAGGAGGATCGCACGAGCGGCCGGCTCCGGCACACCCATGGTGTTGACGGCCTCGTCGAGCGACTCCTTGAGGAGCGCACCGATCATGCAGGCGATCGTCTCCACGAGGGTCGGCTCGAGCTGCGCGAGCTGCTTGACCGTGACCCAGTGGACTTCACCGACTGGGGCGAAGATCGCCCGGACGACGGCCTCGACCTGCGCCTGCTTCTCAGCGTCGTCGGACTCGATCGCCGCGATGGCGTCCTGAAGAGCGGCGATGCCACCGAAGGTGTCCGCGTACTCCTCGGGCGTGTGGCGCTCGACGAAGACCGACGGGTGGCAGGGGTGCGTGACGGCCTGGATGACGTCGTCGCGACGCGTCAGCAGACCCGCGTACGCTGCGGCCGGGTCGAGCGTGAGGAGCACGGCGCCCGACTTCATGAGCGGGACGACGCCGGCGGACACGGCCTTGAGGGCGAGGTCCGGGACGGCGAGGATGACGACGTCGGCGTCGGTGACGGCCGCATCGGTCTCGGTGAGCTCGCGACCGGCCTCGGTCACGCGCTCCTGGCCGGCGGGCGAGACCTCGCTGTAGAAGACGGTGTGGCTGGTCTTCACGAGGTTGTTGGAGACGCGCATGCCCATCTTGCCGCCCGCGCCGATGACGGCGATGGTGAGCTGGTCCGCGACGGTGGTGGTGTCGGTCATGATCTTCCTTCTCTCAGGTACTGCAGGTTGTGTGCGGTCCACGTGCGCTCGAGCTCGATCGTCTCCGTGATGGAGTCGCCGAGCGGGAGCCAGTGTTCGATGATCTGGTTGACACCGCGTTCGTCCGGTCGGACGACGGCGGTGAGGGCGGGGTAGTCGAGCAGGCCGGTGCCGAGCGGGGCACCCTCGAGGGTGAAGCCGACCCAGCCACCCCGACGGGTGAACGCGAAATCCTTGACGTGGATGTTGCGGACGTACGGGGCGGTGCGGGCGATCACGTCGCTCGGGTGCTCGAGCCGGGCCACGGTGTTGGCGGGGTCGAGGCAGATGCCGAGGTTCGGGTGGTCGACGGCACTCACGAGGTCGACGAGCTCCTGCGACGACAGCTGCTCGTAGGTCTCGAGCGCGATCGTCACGCCGGCCGCTTCGAACGCCGGGAGCACCGCGCGGAGTCGATCGACGGCGGCCGCGTGGGACGGCCGGTCGTCGCCCGACGTGACCATGCTGCGCAGGAGCTTCGCGCCCAGCACGGTGGCGATGTGGAGGAAGCGTTCGAGGTGCGCGACCGCGATCCCCTTCGTCCCGAGTTCGAGGGTGACCCCACGCTCGCGCGCGACCTCGGCGATCTGGCGCAGCTCATCGTCGGACATCGTCTCGATGCGGGCGTCGTCGCAGATCTGGAAGAGCTCGACGCCGGCGTCGGCCGTGCGCTCGATCATGCCGATGACGCTCAAGCGCTCGGGAGCGAGCTCGGAGCCCTCCCAGAAGAAGGTGTAGGTGCCGAAGCCGATCATGCTGTCCTCGGTCCCTGAGCCTGTCGAAGGGTGCCATCCTGAGCCTGTCGAAGGGCCTCGTCGAGCACGGCCTCGAGCGCCGCGACGTCGTGGGCGAAGCGTCCGAGGAACACGCCGTCGACGTCGTCACCGAGGGCGGTCAGCAGACCGGGACCCGCACTGCCGCCGTAGATGACGGAACTGCCGACCCGGTCGGGACGCTCGGCGATCGATTGTTTCAGGATCGCGCCGACGGCTCGCACGTACTCGGCAGACGCGGGTTCAGCCGCACCGATCGCCCACACGGGCTCGTAGGCGACGATCACCGGTCCTGCCACGGCGTCGGCGAGCGCGGAGTCCAGCTGTCGCACGCACTCCGTCGCAGCCGCCTCGGGCGTCGTGCGCTCGACCTCGCCGATGCAGAGGACCGGCGAGAGGCGGTTGCGGAGGGCCGCGGCGGTCTTCTCGGCGACGACCTCGTCGGTCTCGCCGAAGAGGGAGCGGCGCTCCGCGTGGCCGACCTCGACCACCGCGACGCCGACCTCGGCGAGCTCGGGACCGCCGACCTCACCGGTGAACGCGCCACGGTCCGCGCTCGCGAGGTCCTGTGCTCCGACCAGCACGCCCGTCCCGACGAGGGCCGCCACCGACGGCGCGACCGCGAGGTAGCCGGGGATGACGAACAGCCGCACGCGACCGTCGACCACGGCCTCGTGCCGGCGGGCGAGGGCGCCGACCTGCTCGATCCAGTCGAGGGTCTGCGCGTGGCCGAAGTACATCTTCAGGCTCACCCCGACCACGCGGGGCGCGGTCGACGTGCTCGCGGTCGACGGGGAGGCGGTCATCAGCAGGAGCCCGTCGCCTCGTACTCACCGATGACGGCGACCTTCTCGGCACTCGCGCTGGACTCGTCGAAGCGGTACGTCAGCCACTCGCGCACCAGGCGGCGGGCGAGCTCGATGCCGATGACGCGCTGACCCATCGTCAGGACCTGCGCGTTGTTGCTGAGGACACCGCGCTCGACCGAGAAGCTGTCGTGTGCCGTGACGGCGCGGATGCCGGCGACCTTGTTGGCGGCGATCGCGACGCCCAGGCCGGTGCCGCAGAAGAGGAGCGCGCGGTCGGCCTGGCCGGACGCGACGAGTTCCGCGGCGGCGATCGCGACGCGCGGGTAGGCGGTGTGGCCATCGGCGTCCACGCCCACGTCGACGAGCGAGGCGACGCCGTCGTGCTGCTCAAGGTCGCGCTTGACGATCTCCTTGTAGTCGAACCCGGCGTCATCCGAGCCGATGACGATGCGCAGCTGATCGGTCATGCGTGTACTCCTTCGTTGGTGGTGGTGCTGGTGGAGCCGTCCGGCGCGGTGGTGCTGGCGGCCCGCTCGAGGACGGGGACGATCGCCGTGACGATCAGGCCGAACGAGTAGGCACCGGCGTCGACGGTACCGAGACTCTTCTCGGCGTGCGGACGGGCGCGGCCCATCTTCGGCAGGAGGTCCGCGGTCTCAGCGGCAGCGGTGGAGGCAGCCGTAGCGGCGGTCGTCCAGGCGGCGACGAGGTCGGAACCGTCGGCGACGGCTGCACGCAACGTGGTGGTGAACGGCACGAGCGCGTCGACCATCGTCTTCTGTCCGACCTCGGCCTTGCCGAACGACATGATGCCGTCGACCGCGGCCTGCACGCCGGTCGCGACGTCGCTGCGGCCTGGTGCGGCCTCGTCGCCGAGGGCGGTTCCGACCGAGCGGAGCGCGAGGCCCCACAGGGCGCCGGACGTGCCGCCGGCGCGGTCCGCCCAGGCGTCGCCGGCCAGGTGCAGGACGGTGTGGGCACCGGCCCCGGCATCGGCGGCGGCGTGTGCGGCGGTGACGGCGGCACGAGCACCGCGCTGCATGCCGATGCCGTGGTCGCCGTCACCCGCGACGGCGTCGATCCGTCCGAGCTCCTCGACGTTCGTGTCGATGACCTGGACCAGCGCGTCGAGGGCCTCGACCACGACCGCGGCGGCTGCCCGTGACTCGTCAGTGGACTCGGGGATCTCGGCAGCCGTCTCGGCGACGAGCTCCGAGGGGTCGAGCTGCTCGGCCGCTGCGACGACGCCCTTGCGGTAGGCGGGGGTGTCGGCACCGGCAGCCCAGAAGCCCTCGAGCTCCTCGTCCAACCAGAAGAGCGTGAGCGACACGCCGGCCATGTCGAAGCTCGTGACGAGCTCGCCGACCTCGGGATCGACGATCTCCACCCCTGCGGCCTCGAGCTGTGCGGCGACCGCACGGTAGACGACGAACAGTTCCTCGTACTTCACCGAGCCGAGGCCGTTGAGGATGACCCCGACGCGCGCGCCCGTGGCCTCGGAGACGCCCTCGGGCAGTTCCGCGAGCAGCGAGGAGACGAGCAGCGAGGCGAGCTCATCGGCCGTCGGCACGTCGGTCTCGTCGATACCGGGCTCGCCGTGGATGCCCATGCCGACCGCCATGCGGCCCTCGGGCACGGTGAACAGCGGCTCGGTCGCGCCCGGCAGGGTGCAGCCGCTGAAGGCGACACCGAAGGACCGGGTGCGCTCGTTCGCGTGGGTGGCGACGCGGACGACCTCGTCGAGGTCGTAGCCCGCCTCGGCCGCGGCGGCGGCGGACTTGAAGACGGTGAGGTCGCCGGCGATGCCCCGACGCTTGTGCTTCTCGGCGAGGGGCGCGCTCGAGATGTCGTCGGTGACGGCGACGCTGCGGGTGGGGATGCCCGCCGCGTTGAGGGCGTCCTGTGCCTGGGTGAAGTGGAGGACATCACCGGCGTAGTTGCCGTAGCTGAGGAGGACGCCGCCGCCGCGCTGCGCCGCCTTCGCGACCGACTCCACCTGGTGCGCGGACGGCGAGGCGAACAGGTTGCCCATCGCCGCGCCATGAGCGAGGCCCTGTCCGACGATGCCGCCGAACGCCGGGTAGTGGCCGGAGCCACCGCCGATGACGAGCGCGACCGTGCCCTCGGGCGTCCGGGTGCTCCGGACGACGCCGCCGGTCACGCGCCGGACCTGGTTGCGGTTCGCGGCGACGAAGCCGTCGATCATCTCGTCGGCGAAGTCCGCCGGGTCGTTGAAGAGGCGCGTCATCGGGTCTTGCCCGTGAGGTCGTCGTGCGAGACGCGCAGCTCGCGAGAGCTCCGCTGCTTGGAGAGGATCACCATGAGCGTGGCGGAGATCATCATGAAGCCACCGACGATGAACATCGGGACGACGTACTGCGGGGTGTCGCCGACCTTGGTGAGGTCCGCGACGGCGCCGGTGATGTACGGCGCCGAGAAGCCGGCGAGGTTGCCGACCGTGTTGATGAGCGCGATGCCGGCAGCCGCTGCCGCACCGGTGAGGAACTGTGTGGGCAGCGTCCAGAAGTTCGGCAGCGCGGCGAAGATCGCCATGGCCGTGACCGCGATGATCGCGATGGTGAGGGCGGGCGAGTTGGCGAAGAGCGCGAGCGGGATGCTCACGGCGCCGACGATCGCGGGGATCACGATGTGCCAGGTCTTCAGGCCACGACGCGTCGCGTCACGAGACCAGAAGTACAGGGCGATGGCGGCCGGCACGTACGGGATCGCCGTGATGAGGCCCTTCTGCATGACGTTGAACTCGGTCCCGAACGTCTCCTGGAAGCCCTCGATGATCGTGGGGAGGAAGAAGCCGAGCGCGTAGAGGCCGTAGATGAAGCCGAAGTAGATGAACGCGAGCATCCAGACACGACCGCTCGTGAACGCGTGCTTGAGGCTGACGTGGCCCTGCTTCTGCTCCGTGGTGGCCTTCTCATGTGCGAGAGCCGCCGTGAGCCAGACCTGCTCCTCGGTGGTCAGCCACTTGGCGTCCGCGGGGCGGTCCTTCAGGTAGAACCAGGCGATGACACCGATGAGGATGGCCGGGAGACCGACGCCGAGGAACATGAACCGCCAGCCCTCGAGGCCGAAGAACACGCCGTGCTGGCCGATGAGCCACCCGGCGAGGGGTGCGCCGATGACGGTGGTGAGCGGCTGCGCCAGGTAGAAGAGGGCGAGGATCTTGCTGCGGTGCTTGGCCGGGACCCAGAGGCTCAGGAAGAGGATCGCGCCGGGGAAGAAGCCGGCTTCGGCCACACCGAGCACGAAGCGGAGGATCGCGAGCTGCTCGAAGTTGGCGACCCAGGTGAACAGGACCGCGACGATGCCCCAGGTGACCATGATGCGGGCGAGCCAGCGGCGGGCACCGAACTTGTTGAGCGCGAGGTTGCTGGGCACCTCGAGCAGGATGTAGCCGATGAAGAAGACGCCGGACGCGAAGCCGAACTGGGCGGCGGAGAGCGCGAGGTCCTCGTTCATGCCGTTGGGGGCGGCGAACCCGATCGCGGTGCGGTCCAGGTAGTTGATGAAGAACATCAGCGCCACGAACGGCACGAGACGGATCGAGACCTTCCGGATGGCTGATCGCTCGACAGCCGGATTGGCCGCGGGGGCGGTGGTGTCCACTATGACTCCTCGGGTGGGCGGCATCGATGCCGCGGGCAGGGCGTGGTCCGGGTCGGACCGGAATGAACGATACATCAACCGGTTGACCAATTCAAGCATCGCTGGCCCCCGAGCCTCTCCCGGTCCCTGAACACCCTCCCGGTCCCTGAAGCACCCCTACCGGTCCCTGAAGCACCCCTCCCGGTCCCTGAAGCCCCCCGCCCGGTCCCTGAAGCCCCCCTCCGGGTCCCTGAGCTTGTCGAAGGGCCGCGATACAGTGAACCCATGCCTGCGTTCCCGGATCGGCCGACCGACGACATCTCGTCCAGCCTCGGACCGGTCGCCGTGGGATCCGCCGTCTCCGCCGTCGCGAAGCGCCTGCTCGACCACTTCACGAGCGGTGAGATCGCCCCGGGGACCCGCCTCCCACCGGAACGCCAGCTCGCCGCATCCCTCGGCATCGGGCGCTCTGCCGTCCGCGAGGCGCTCGCGGCGCTCGAGATCCTCGGCGTCGTCGACGTCCGCCCGGGCAGCGGCACCTACCTCCGCGGCAGCGTCTCCGAGCTCCTCCCCGAGACGCTCAGCTGGGGCCTCATGCTCGGCGAACCACGGACCCGCGAACTCATCGAGGTGCGCGGGCAGCTCGAGGTCTTCGCCGCCGGCCTCGCCGCGACGCGCATGGACGACATGGCACGCAACCGGCTCCGCAACCACCTCACCGCGATGAGCGAGGCGGGTGCCAACCGCACCAAGTTCATCGAGGCCGACCTCAAGTTCCACCTGGAGCTCGCCTCCGCCACCGGGAACCGCGTGCTGTCCGACCTCCTGCAGAGCATCCGCTCGCTGCTCCGCATCTGGGTGGAGCGCGGTATCCACGAGGACGTCGACGCACAGCGCGCCTTCGAGGAGCACGAGGCCGTCTACGAGGCGATCATGTCGGGCGACCCCGCCGCCGCGACGGCTGCGATGCAGCACCACATGGACACCGCGACCGAACGGCTGAACCGCACGCTCACGGCGTAGCACTTCGACAGGCTCAGTGACCGGAGGGGGCGGCTCAGTGACCGGAGGGGGCGGCTCAGTGACCGAGTCCCTGTCCCTGAGCTTGTCGAAGGGCGGTCGTCCCGGTCCCTGAGCTCGCCGAAGGGCGGTCGTCCCGGTCCCTGAGCTTGTCGAAAGGCGGTCAGGCTCGAATCGCCTCGACGACCGCGGCCACCGCCGCCTCGACCGCACGCGTCCGCGCATCCGCGTCCTCGCCTTCCGAGTCGTGGACGTACGCCGTCACCCCGCGCCGGGCTCCGCAGAAGTCGACGATGCCGTGCTCGATCTGCGTCCGCATCGCCTGCTCGTAGCCGTGACGGTCGTAGACGCCGGCGTCGTCGCCCGCCACGGGGACGACGTGGATCCGCAAGCGGTCGAGCTTGCGCACGATCCCGCCGTCGGCGTCGACGCCGAACGCCCAGCCGTTGACGAAGACGCGGTCGAACCAGCCCTTCAACAGCGCCGGCATCGACCACCAGTACACGGGGAACACGAGCACCAGATCCGTCGCGCGGTCGAGACGATCCTGTTCCCGCGCGACATCGGGGGTGTAGTCCCCGCCCACGCGGTAGGTGTGCCGGTCACTGAGCAGGTAGCGCGGGTCGAAGCCCTCCGCCGCCAGATCGGCGACCTCGACGGCGTCGGGGGTGAGCACCTCGGCCAGGCGGTCGGCGAGGTGGCGGGTGAGGGAGTCGCCGTCGGGATGAGTGGTCACGATGAGGGTCGGCACACCCCATCATCGCCCGGATCAGCCGCCTCCGGCGCACGAGGACGGCCCCGGCGGACCGAAGCCGAACGATAGTCACGCTACGGTCGCGTATCCATACTTCTTCGGAAACTGGCCACGTTTTCTACCCTGGAAGCACGTACCTTCGACCCGGACCCCGTCGGACCGTGCGTGCATGTTCGGCGTACCCGTCGGCACCTCACCTGGGGTCGAGGGGATGAACACGACCATGGGGACACTCGTCTACGGGATCTCGAGCGCTCAGGTGCAGCTCCCGGATCCGGAACTGGCTCACGTCAAGGCGATCGCGCTGATGAAGCTGCGGAGGAACGAGTCCTTCGCCCTGATGATCCGCTTCAACGACAGCGACCAGGGGCGCACCACCCTGTGGTTGCATCCCGCGATCCCGTTGCAGTTCCGGTTCGAGAGCGGCGACCGCAGCGAGCTCGACCGCCCGCTGCTCGAAGCGCTCATGCAGAAGGCGAACTCCGGGGAGTTGACCATCAACTGCTCCTCGGCGGCGCCGCACTGACGATCATGGGCAAGCTCATCTACGGGTCCGAGTTCAGCATCGCGATCCCGGACCGCGCACTGCGGCATCTCCAGGTCGTCGTCGGCATCAAGCTGCGGCGGGGAGAACCGTTCTTCTTCACCTGGCGCGTCCACACGGTCGGCGAGGGGCGGGAGACCGTCTGGATCCACCCGGCCCTGCCGCTCCACTTCGTGATCGACGACGCCAACGTCATGGACGACATCAACCAGGACTGGATCGCGCAGCTGCTCGACGCCGCCTCCTCCCCGGCCGGGCTGTTCCTCAGCCACGAACCGGGCCCCGGCGGCTCGGCGTCCGAGGAGCCGCGACGACGAGGAGCCCCATCGCCCCGTCGGGAGTGAGGAGCCTCACGCTTCTTCGACGTGGGCGGTGTACACGTCGTCGTCGTCGCGCGCGCTGGGCTCGAGAGCACCGATCGCGATCGGGATGCCCGGACCGATCAGGAGCCCGATGGGTTCCAGACGCCCCTCGCCGCGGTTCACCTCGAGCCAGTGGAACCCCCCGTCCGAGACGAGCTCGAGCACCCGCGCCCGGTACGCGTCCTCCTCGGCCGGCACGGTGTACACCTCGCCGTCGTAGAGGATCTCGAGCCGGCTCACGAGCGGCGCTCCGTCGGCTCCGGCAGCACACCGAGGCCCTGCGACGAGTCGGCGCTCACGGCGAGGACGTCCAGCCAGGCGCGGTTGAGTTCCACCGGAACGCTCCCGGTGTACTTGAACCGCAGCGACATGGCGGGGTGCAACCAGATCGCACTGCGCCCGTCGCCGGCTCGGGGATCGTCCCGCCAGCTGAAGAAGAAGCTCTCCGAGCGGCGCAGCTTCACGCCGATGACGTGCTGCAGATGCGCCATGACCCGATCGTCGAAGGTGATGCTCACGCCGGCGTCGTAGATGATCTTTCCCATGCAGGCCTCCCATCGGTGTGCTGGCGACGACGGTACGCCGTGGCCCGACGGAGGAGAAACACCGACGGATCGCTTGCATTTCGGGCGATCGGTCCGGTCGGATCCCGCCCATGCCCGCACGCGGTCCCACTCCTCACGACGAATTGCAAGCGCGCCGACAACATTTCTGATCGATCTACGGTCGATTGCATGAAGCACCTGACCTACGCGGACAAGTCCCTGCTCATCGACGATGCGACGGCCGACGCACTCCTCGAGTACGCGGCGCTCCTCGCCCGCGCCGGAGACGCCGACTCGGTCACCATCTCGGCCTACGGTGCCGACGGGCAATCGGTGGAGGCGACGCTGCTGCTCGATGCGGGAGCGCCCGTCATGAGCGAGACCACCCACTCCACGATGAACGAACCCGAGAACCCCACCGCGCTGCCGTACCTGCAGGAGCAGATCGCGCTCCGCTCCTCACCGCCGTCGATCGCCAGCGAGGACCGGCATCCGACGGACAGCGCGAACGCCTACGACCTCTGAGGGACCGGACCCTCCGGGAATCCATCCGACGACTGATGCTCTGAGGGGCCCGTTCGCCCTACTGTTGTCGGCATGAGCGGGTGGACCTGGCAGGCGTGGATCGGACTCGTCGGTGGTACGGCGATCTTCTTCGCCGTGCTCGGGCCGATCCTGCTCGTCCAGACACGGCGCTACGGACAGATGTCCCTCCCCCGAGTGCTCGGCGCAGCAGGGGTCAGCATCTACGCGGTGGCACTCGTCGCCTACACCCTGCTGCCACTCCCCGACGAGCGCGCGAACTGCGCGACGGCCCACGGTGCGCTCGAGCTCGTCCCGGGGCACTCGATCGCCGACGTCGCTCGCGAGACCGCCGGCTTCTCGGTCCTCAGCACGCTCACGAGCCACGCGTTCCTCCAGGTCGTGCTGAACGTGGTCCTGTTCGTGCCGTTCGGCGCCATCGCCCGCCGGTACTGGAGCCGCGGCCTCGGCTCCTCGATCCTGCTCGGTGCCCTCGTCTCCGTCCTGATCGAGGCGACGCAGTACACCGGGATCTGGGGACTGTACGAATGCGCCTACCGGGTCGCCGACGTCGACGACGTCATCACGAACACCCTCGGCGCGGCCGTCGGGGCACTCATCGCCCCGATCGTCCTCAGCTGGATGCCGAGCACTCGCGTCCTCCGCGCCAGCCGCGATCGCGCGCGTCCGACCACGGTCTGGCGTCGGTGGTTCGCGATGGTGCTCGACGCCGTGGCCGTGCAGGTGTCGATCACGGTGCTGTCGCTCGTGTTCGTCGTGCCGCGGGTACTCCTCACCGGGGCGACGGGCCCCGACAACGATCCGACGCTCCCGGAGGTGCTGAGCATCGGTGCCGGCACGGTGATCCTCGTCGTCGTCCTCCCGGCACTGGTCGGCAGTGGAGCGTCCCTCGGCCAGCGGCTGGTGTGGCTGCAGCCCGAGTGGCCGGACGGCCGCGGTTCGGTGGCCCGACGCCTCTACCGTGCCTCGCTCGTCGCCGTCCCCTACATCGCCACCACGTCGGCCGGCCAGTTGTCCGGCCGAGCGGAGGGACTGACCCAGACGGTGTCCGGCGCCGTCGCGCTCCTCAGCCTCATCATCGTCACGACGGCCGTCGTCTCGGTCCCCTTCACGAGACAGCACCGCGGGCTCTCGCTCGCGGTCACCGGGACCGGGCTGCGAGACGCGCGCTCCGCCGCCGTGCAGGCCAGCCCGCCCTCGCGGGCCACACACGACGCCTAGGAGGCGCGGGTTCAGAGCTCCTGGCCGAGGAGCCCCGACAGGAAGGCGTGGAGCTCGTCCGCCATGTCGACCGACTCGGGTGCGAGCAGCCACTGGACCTGCAGGCCGTCCATGAGCGCGAGGGTCATGAACGCCGCACTGGTGGTGGGGAAGTCAGCCCGCACCCGTCCTGCGGAGACGAGTAGCCCGAAGGTGCGCTCGAGCCGCCCGCGCGTGCCCTCGTAGCGCTCGACGAAGTAGTCGTGCGCCGGGTGGTCGGGCGAGGTGGCCTCCGCCGAGAGCGTGCAGTAGAGCGCGACCACGCCGGGCACGGAAGCGTTGTACCGGGCGAGCGCGACCAGCCCCCGGAGCGTCTCGATCGGGTCGTCGCCGTCCATCGGCACGAGCGTCGCCGAGAGGTCGTCGCGGTGCGAGAGCACGGCGGCGAGCAATGCGCTCTTGTTCGGGAAGTGGTGCAGGAGCCCGGCCTCGCTCATCCCCACCTGCGCGGCCACCTCCCGCAGTGAACCCGCGCGATATCCCCCGTTGGCGAAGACGGCGAGCGCGGCGTCGAGGATTGCGACGCGCTTCATACCGGTTTTCGCATATGCGCCGCGGGGCTTCCCCTGCGGCTTGTTCCCGGTCTTGACCGATGTCATCGGACGACCTCCCCCTTCGGACGGCTTCACGATAGCGCGTTCCCCGTCGAACGCCGCGGCCTGGTCGTGATCCAACTGTGACATGGCCGAAAACAAAAAGCTAGTGACCACTCGGGTTTCATGCTAGCGTCCTCAATCACCAGCGATCCGATGAGGGATTGCTCACAGCGAATGGACAAAGATGTTCCGATGGAAGACGACCGCAGCCGTCGCGGTCACCGCTGCTGCACTCGTGCTCACCGGATGCTCCGGTAGCACCTCCGGCTCTGACAGCGGCTCCGGTGGCACCCTGATCCTGGGTGCGATCACTCCCCCCACCACGTTCGACCCGGCCGGCTCCGAGTGGGGCAACCGCTCGCCCTTCTACCAGGCCGTCTTCGACACCCTGCTCGTCGCCACCGCCGACGGTGAGATCGTCCCGTCGCTCGCGACCTCCTACGAGTACAACGACGACAACACCGTCCTGACGCTCAAGATCCGCGACGACGTCACCTTCACCGACAAGTCGAAGCTCACCGCCGACGTCGTCAAGCAGAACCTCGAGCGGTTCAAGACCGGCACCTCCCCCGACGCCGGCTACTTCGCGGGCGTCGCCTCCGTCGAGGCACCCGACGACACCACCGTCGTCATCACCCTGAGTGCACCCGACCCGGCCATGCTCGACTACCTCACCCGCGACCCCGGCCTGATCGCCAGCGCCGAGTCCTTCGACAGCCCCGACCTCGCCACCAACCCGGTCGGCTCCGGACCGTACATGCTCGACACGGCCGCGACCGTCACGGGCACGAGCTACAGCTACACGGCGAACCCCGACTACTGGAACAAGGACTGGCAGCACTACGACAAGCTGACCATCAACGTCCTCCAGGACGCGACCGCAGGCCTGAACGCCGTCAAGTCGGGCGAGGTCAACGGCATCAAGCTCGCCAACAACGACAACCTCGCCGAGGTCGAGGGCGCCGGCTGGACCGTCAACGCCAACGAGCTCGACTTCCAGGGCATGCTGCTCCTCGACCGCGCCGGCACGATGAACCCGGCGATCGCCGACGTCCGCGTCCGCCAGGCCATCAACTACGCGTTCGACCGCCCAGCGCTGCTCAAGGCGCTGCAGAACGACAACGGCACGGTCACGGGTCAGGTCTTCCCGGAGAACTCGCCCGCCTACGACAAGTCGCTCGACGACCGCTACGGCTACGACCCCGAGAAGGCCAAGGAACTGCTCGCCGAGGCGGGCTACGCCGACGGCCTGACGCTCTCGATGCCGTCCTCCACGGTGCTCGGCGCCACCACCTACACGCTGATCTCGCAGCAGCTGGCCGACGTCGGCATCACCGCCGAGTACACGGACCCGGGCAACAACTTCATCGCCGACCTCCTGGCCCCGAAGTTCCCCGTCTCCTTCATGGCGCTGGAGCAGAACCCGGACTGGCAGCTCATCCAGTTCATGATCGCCCCGAACGCCGTCTTCAACCCCTTCAAGTACGACGACCCGAAGGTCGACGAGTACATCAAGCAGATCCAGTACGGCGATGAGGCGACGCAGGGCAAGGTCGCCAAGGAACTCAACGCCTACATCGTCGAGCAGGCCTGGTTCGCCCCCTTCTACCGGGTGCAGGGCAGCTTCGCGACGGACGCCAACACGACCGTCAAGATGATCCCGACGAACGCGTACCCGTCCATCTACGACATCCAGCCGAAGTAGTCCGCTGATCCTTGAGCCGGTCGAGGGGTTCGCCCGTCGACCGGCTCAGGGACCGGGACCGGCCGGCTGCACGTCGGTTCGACCCCGGCCCGCCCGAGTGCCCAGCGCTCGGACGGGCCGGCCCCAACACCCCTCACTCACCCACTTCCTGGAGTGACCCATGCTCGGATTCATCCTCAGACGCCTGGTGTCCGGCGTCGTCCTCATCTTCGTGATCTCCGTGATCGCGTACTCCCTCCTCTACCTCGGCGGCGGCGACATCGCCCGCCGGATCCTCGGCCAGAGCGCCACCACCGAGACCGTCGCGAAGAAGGCGGCTGAACTCGGCCTCGACCGCCCGCTGCCGGTGCAGTACTTCGACTGGATCACCTCCGCCTTCCAGGGCGACCTCGGCCGCTCGTGGTTCACCGGCCAGCTCGTCTCCTCCGGCGTCACCGGCCGCCTCGCCGTCACCCTCTCGATCGTGCTCGGCGCGACCATCATCGCCGCGATCGTGTCCGTCATCCTCGGTGTCCTCGCCGCCCGTCGCGGTGGATGGATCGACAACGTCGTCCAGTTCATCTCCGTCATCGGCTTCGCGATCCCCAGCTTCCTCATCGCGCTCGTGCTCGTCATCACCTTCGCGATCAACCTCCGCCTGTTCAAGGCCACCGGGTACATCCCGATCACCACGTCCTTCTCCGGCTGGGTCGCCTCGGTGACATTGCCGATCATCGCCCTCGCGATCGGTGCCATCGCGACGGTCTCGCAGCAGGTGCGCGGCTCGGTCGTCGACGCGATGTCGAAGGACTACGTCCGGACGCTCCGCAGTCGCGGGCTCGGCACGGGCCGCGTCATCTACAAGCACGTGCTGCGGAACGCCGGCGGCCCGGCCCTCGCGGTCCTCGCCGTGCAGTTCATCGGCCTCCTCGGCGGCGCGGTCATCATCGAGCAGATCTTCGCCCTCCCGGGGATCGGTCAGCTCGCCGTGCAGGCCACGACCCAGGGCGACATCCCCATCGTCATGGGGGTCGTCATCGCGACGGCCATCATCGTCGTCGTCGTCAACCTGCTCATCGACCTCGCGCAGGCTGCGCTCAACCCGAAGGTGCGACTGTCATGACCGCCATCGAAACCCCCCTCACCGTCCCGACCCCGCAGGTCCGCGTCAACCTCCTGCGTCGGCTCCTCAAGCGCCCGATCGGCGCCGCGTCGCTCGTGTTCCTCGCGCTCATCGGGGTCGTCGCGATCTTCGGACCGCTCATCGCCCCGCAGGACCCGAACCTCGCGTCCCTGCAGCAGGTCCTGGCGCCACCGAGCGCCGACCATCTCCTCGGAGCGGACAGCGCCGGGCGCGACGTGTTCTCCCGTCTGCTCGCCGCCACCCAGATCAGCGTCGCCGCAGCGCTCCTCGCCCTCGTCGTCGCGATCGTCATCGGGGTCGTCGCCGGGCTGATCGCCGGGTACTACCAGGGCTGGTTCGACTCCGTGTCGTCCTGGTTCACGGGCCTCATCATGGCGCTGCCCGGCATCGTCGTCCTCCTCGCCGCCCGCGCCGTCCTCGGCCCGTCGGTCTGGATCTCGATGGCCATCTTCGGCATCCTGCTCTCGCCCTCCTACTTCCGCCTCGTCTATGCGGCGGTCACGGCCGTGCGCTCGGAGCTCTACGTGGACGCCGCCCGGGTCTCAGGCCTCAGCGACCCGCGCATCATCGGCAAGCACATCCTCTCCGTCGTCCGCGCACCGATCATCATCCAGTCGGCGATCATCGCGGGCATCGCCATCGCGATCCAGTCCGGCCTCGAGTTCCTCGGTCTCGGCGACCTGTCGGTGCCGACCTGGGGTTCGATGCTGAACGACGGCTTCACGAACATCTATAAGGCACCGATCCTCATGGTCTGGCCGTCGCTCGCGATCGCGCTCACCTGCATCGCGCTCACCCTGCTCGCCAACGCGATGCGCGACGAGCTCGAGCGCACCGTGTCCGTCCGCCGACGCCGTCGCAAGATCGTGACGACGTCGAAGACGGGCTCCAACACGATCGTCACCCAGTCGATCAGCACCTCCGGGATCAGCGAGGACGAGATCGTCGGCGTCCCGCCCATCCGTCACGACGACGACGCCCGCGCCTCCGCTCGCGCCGAGGAGCTCGTCCTCAGCGTCCGCGACCTCCGCGTCGGCTACGACCAGGAGGGCGGCCGGGTCACCGAGGTCGTCCACGGCGTCGACCTCGACATCCGCAAGGGCGAGGTCCACGGCCTCATCGGTGAATCCGGCTCGGGCAAGACCCAGACGGCGTGGGGCGTCCTCGGACTCCTGCCCCGCGGCGGCCGGGTCACCGACGGCACGATCCGCTACGAGGGCACCCGACTCGACACCCTCGGGGAGCGCGAGTACACGGCCATCCGCGGCAAGCGCATCGGCTACATCCCGCAGGAGCCGATGTCGAACCTCGACCCGGCGTTCACGATCGGCAGCCAGCTCGTCGAACCCCTGCGCGTCACCCTCGGCCTGAGCAAGAAGGAGGCGACGGACAAGGCGCTCGCCCTGCTCGAGCGGGTCGGCATCCCGAACCCCAAGCGCACCTTCGCCGCGTTCCCGCACGAGGTCTCGGGCGGTATGGCGCAGCGTGTGCTCATCGCCGGCGCCGTCTCCACGGACCCGGACATCATCATCGCCGACGAGCCCACCACGGCCCTCGACGTGACCGTGCAGGCGGAGGTCCTCGACCTGTTGCGCGACCTCCAGGCGGAGCGCCACATGGCGATGCTCCTCGTGACACACAACTTCGGGGTGGTCGCCGACCTCTGCGACCGCGTCTCAGTCATGCAGAACGGTCTCATCGTGGAGACCGGGCCGGTGCGCTCGATCTTCAACCACGCACAGCACCCGTACACGCAGTCGCTGCTCGGCGCGATCCTCGACGAGGGTCCCGCCCGACCGGCACTCGCGACGAACCTGACAGGAGAGACCCGATGACGTCGTCACTGCTCGAGGTGAAGGACCTCGAAGTCGAGTACCCGGGCAAGGGGTTCCGTGCCCAGTCGTTCAAGGCGCTCAAGGGCGTGTCGATCGACATCAAGCCCGGTGAGACCGTCGGTCTCGTCGGCGAGTCCGGCTCCGGCAAGACCACGCTCGGTCGCGCCGTGCTGGGCCTCGCCCCGGTCACCGGCGGCAGCATCCGCTACCGCGACCAGGAGATCGGGCATTTGAAGCGCAAGGAGCGCCGAGCGCTGAGTTCGGAGATCCAGGTCGTGTTCCAGGACCCGTACTCCTCGCTCAACCCCTCGCTCACGATCGAGCAGATCCTCACCGAGCCGCTCACCGTCCGCGGTGTCTCCGGTGCCGACGCCCGCAAGCGCGTCGGATCCCTGCTCGACCAGGTGCAGCTGCCGACCGGCGCGGCCTCACGGCTCCCCCGGGAGTTCTCGGGCGGCCAGCGGCAGCGCATCGCGATCGCCCGGGCGCTCGCCCTCGATCCGAAGCTCATCGTGTGCGACGAGCCCGTGTCGGCCCTCGACCTGTCGACGCAGGCGCGGGTCCTCGACCTCTTCATCGACATCCAGGAGCAGACGGGCGTCGCCTACCTGTTCATCTCGCACGACCTCGCAGTCGTCCGGCACATCAGCCACCGCGTGGCGGTCATGTACCACGGCGAGATCGTCGAGTCCGGCGACGGCGACCAGGTGACGGCGCACCCGGCCCACCCCTACACGCAGCGCCTGTTCATGGCGGCACCGATCCCCGACCCGGACCGCCAGGAGGACCGCCGGGTGGAGCGACGCCGCCTCATCGACGAGCAGCGTGCGGCGGAGTCCGCCGCCTGATCCGTCCGGATCACCACGACCGCCCGGTCGGCCGGGGCCAGGAACCTGGCCGGCCGGGCGCACCACGCACATCGCTCGGTCCCTGAGCTCGTCGAAGGGCCCACATCCGGTCCCCGAGACCCACAACCGGTCCCCGAGGCCCACAACCGGTCCCCGAGACCCACAACCGGTCTCTGAGACCCACCATCCGGTCCCTGAGCTTGTCGAAGGGCCACCCCAGAACGGACCCACATCGCATGACCATCACCACTCCCCGGCACGCCGCCGCCACGAAGCCCGTCGACACCGCGGCGATCGACGCCCTCGTCGCCCGACTCGACCTCGAGGAGAAGGTCGCGCTCGTCTCCGGCGCCGACTTCTGGACCACGGTGCCGCTCGAGAAGATCGGCCTGCGCGCCATGGTCCTGTCCGACGGGCCGGCCGGCGTCCGCGGTCCGCTGTGGGACGAGCGCTCGCCGTCGATCAACCTCCCGTCAGCGACCGCGCTGGCGTCCTCGTGGGATCCGTCGCTCGCCTACCGATACGGCGCCGTCGCCGCGGCCGAGGCCCGCCGAAAGGGCGTCGACGTCGTCCTCGGCCCGACCATCAACCTCCACCGTTCCCCGCTCGGCGGGCGGCACTTCGAGGCGTTCAGCGAGGATCCGGAACTCACCGGTTCGCTCGCGGCCGCCTACGTCAGCGGCCTGCAGGACAACGGCGTCGCCGCGACCCCGAAGCACTACGTCGCCAACGACTCCGAGACCGACCGCTTCACGGTCGACGTGCATGCGAGCGAGCGTGCCCTCCGCGAGCTCTATCTCGCACCGTTCGAGCGCACGGTGACCGAAGCCGGCACCTGGGCGATCATGAGCGCCTACAACTCCGTCGACGGCGTCACGATGAGCGAGAACGACCTCCTGGAGACGCCGCTCAACTCGGAGTGGGGCTTCGACGGCGTCGTCGTCAGCGACTGGACCGGCGTCCGCAGCCTCGGCTCGGCGCCGGCGTCCCAGGACCTCGCCATGCCCGGCCCCGCTCCCGCATGGAGCGCGGCCCTCGTCGAGGCCGTCCGCGACGGCCGCGTCGCCGAAGCCGACGTCGACCGCAAGGTCGCCCGGCTCCTCGCGCTCGCGGTCCGCGTCGGTGCCCTCGGCGAGGAAGCACTGGCGCCCGCTCCGGTCGACGGGGTCTCCTTCTCCCGCGAGGCCGAGACTGAGGGCATCGTGCTGCTCGACAACGACGGCACGCTCCCCCTCGACGCGGCCTCGCTCACCCGCGTCGCCGTCATCGGGCACAACGCCCGCGACTCGCGCACCCAGGGCGGCGGCAGTGCGACGGTCCTCCCCGAGCACACCGTCAGCCCACTCGAGGGACTCCGACTCGCGCTCCCCGAGGCGACGATCGACTACGCCGTCGGCGCGATCGTGCAGGAGGGCGTCGCCGAGCTTCCGCTCGAGCGCCTCACCAACCCGCGCACGGGTGACCCCGGTCTCGTCGCCACGTTCCTCGATGCCGACGGCGCGGAACTCTTCACCGAGGACCGCCGGTCCACCGCGCTCGTCTGGTTCGGCGGCGACGCCCCGGTCACCACGGCGTCGCAGCTCGTGCTCACCACCACGTACACGCCGGAGGCCACCGAGCAACTGCGACTCGGTTTCGCCACGGGGCTCCACGGCCGACTCTTCGTCGACGGCGTCCTCCTCGTCGACGAGCAACCCGTGGTCGTCGGGAACGACCTCGGCGCGGCGCTGCTCGCCCCGCCGTCGGCGACCGGGGCGTTCGCCGCCCAGGCCGACGTCGCCGTCGAACTCCGTGCGGAGTTCGACCTCTCCCCGAGCGAGAACGGTCTCGGCGCGATCAGCGTCACTGTCGGTCGCGCCCCCGACGACTCCGACCCCGACGCCCTCATCGCCCAGGCGGTCGAGGCGGCCCGCGCGGCCGATGTCGCCGTCGTGGTCGTCGGCACGAACTCGAAGGTCGAATCGGAGGGCTGGGACCGCAGCGACCTCACCCTCCCCGGCCGTCAGGACGAGCTCGTCCGGGCTGTCGCCGCCGTGAACCCGCGCACCGTCGTGATCGTCAACTCCGGCGCCCCGGTCCTGCTCCCCTGGAGCGACGAGGTCGCCGCCGTGCTCCTCGGCTGGTTCGGCGGACAGGAGATGGGCAACGCCCTGGCCGACGTGCTGCTCGGGGTCGCCGAACCCGGTGGTCGCCTGAGCACCACCTGGGCTGCGGCGCTCGACGACGTCCCGGTGCTCGACGTCACCCCGGTGGACGGCGTGCTCCGCTACGAGGAGGGCATCCACATCGGCTACCGCGCGTGGCTCCGCTCGGGTGCCACGCCCGCCTACTGGTTCGGCCACGGGCTCGGGTACACGAGCTGGTCCATCGACGGTGGCGAGGTCTCGGGTGACGTCGCCTCCCCCCGCGTCTCCGGGACCGCGACGAACACCGGCGACCGCGCCGGCAAGCACGTCGTGCAGGTGTACGCGGAGCGACCGGACTCATCGGTCGACCGCCCCGTGCGCTGGCTCGTCGGATCGGCTGTCGTCCGCGCGGGCGCCGGCGAATCGGTCGCCTGGGAGGTCGCGCTGCCGGCCCGGGTCTTCGCCCACTGGGCGGACGGCTGGCAGGTCGAGCCAGGCGACGTCACCCTCCGGATCGGATCGTCCGTCGTCAACCTCGTGGACGAGCACGTCGTCACCATCGCAGCCGGGACCTCCCGATGACCGCGCACGTCGCGCGGATCGGCCGGCTGCGGGCGGAGACCCGTGACGACAGCCCCGCGGTTGCGACGCCGACGCCTCGGTTGAGCTGGACCGTCGAGACCGCTGGCTCCGACTGGGCGCAGGCCTGGGCCGAACTCCGAGACGGCAGTGGTGCCACGGCACGTGTCGAGGGCCGCGACTCCGTCCTCGTCTCCTGGCCGTTCCCACCACTCGGCCCAGACGAGGTGCGCACCGTCGAGGTCCGTGCCGCGTCGACTGCTGGGGAGGAGACACCCTGGAGCGAGCCGACCGTCGTCGAGGCCGCGTTCCTGGCCGACGGAGCCTGGACCGCCCGCTTCATCGGTCTCGCAGCGCCCGAGCGTCCTGCGCAACCGATCCGGGTGCGCCGCACCTTCACGGTCGGCGGGCCCGTCCGTCGCGCCCGGCTGTTCTGGACCGCGCTCGGTGCCGCCGAACCGCAGCTGAACGGGATGCCCGCCTCGGAAGACGTCCTCTCCCCCGGCTGGACCGCCTACGGCGACCGCCTCGTGCACGAGACCGTCGACGTCACCGCGCTCGTCGAGCCGGGTGAGAACGTCCTCGCCGCGACCGTCGCCGGCGCCTGGTACACCGAGCGGTACGGGTTCTTCCAGTTCGCCGAGCGCATCTACGGCGACCAGCCACGCTTCGCCGCCCAGCTGCAGCTCGACTACCTCGACGGGACGACGGAGACGCTCGTCACCGATGCGAGCTGGTCGGCGGCAGACGGTGCCGAGCTCGTCGACAGCGGCATCTACGCCGGCGAGGCGATCGACACCACCCTGGTCGAACCCGGCTGGTCGACGACGGCGCTCGACGCGTCCACCTGGGCCCCGGCCCTCGTCGACGACGCTGCGCACCCGGTGCCGGAGGCCCGGATCGCCGCGCCCGTCCGCCGCATCGAGGAGCGCGCGGTCGCGGAGGTGCTCACCTCGCCGTCGGGCGCGACCATCCTCGACTTCGGCCAGAACCTCGTCGGCCGCCTCCGGCTCACCGTCGCCGGCCCGCGGGGCACGACGCTCACGCTCCGGCACGCCGAGGTCCTCGACGAGGGCGAACTCGCCCTGCGTCCCCTCCGCAACGCCGCAGCCACCGACCACGTCACGCTCTCGGGCGACGGCGAACAGACGATCGAGCCGCGCTTCACCTTCCACGGCTTCCGCTACGCGCAGATCGACGGCTGGCCGGGCGCATTCGACCCGGCGTCGGTCTCCGCCGTCGTCCTCCACAGCGACCTCACGCGCACGGGTTGGTTCTCCTCCTCGCACGAGCTGCTCGACCGCCTCCACGAGAACGTCGTCTGGGGCATGCGCGGCAACTTCCTGAGCATCCCGACCGACTGCCCGCAGCGCGACGAACGGCTCGGCTGGACGGGTGACCTACAGGTCTTCGCCCCGACCGCGAGCTTCCTCTACGACAGCTCCGCCTTCCTCGACTCCTGGCTGCGCGACCTCGCACTCGAGCAGGAGCACCAGGACGGTGTCGTCCCCATGGTGGTCCCGGCCGCGCTGTCCGGGTTCGCCGGCGGCGGGCCGACCGCGGCCTGGGGCGACGCTGCGACCGTCGTGCCGTGGGTGCTCCACGAGCGCTACGGCGACCTCGGGATCCTGCGCGAGCAGTACCCGTCGATGCGTTCCTGGGTGGAGGCCGTGCTCCGGGTGAGCACCGACGGTCTCTGGTCGAACACCTTCCAGCTCGGCGACTGGCTCGACCCGAGCGCGCCGCCTGACCAGCCGGCGAAGGCCAGGGTCGACTCGGACATCGTCGCGAGCGCCTATCACGCGCGATCGCTCCGGATCCTCGCCGACACCGCCGGGCTCCTCGGGGAGACGGCGGACGCGGAGCGGTACGGCGACCTGGCCGAGCGGAGTCGGGCGGCCTTCACCGCCGAGTATGTGACGCCCGCCGGCCGGATGATGTCCGACGCGCCGACCGCGTACGCCCTCGCCCTGCGGTTCGACCTCGTCGACGACCCCGCCCTGCGGCAACGCCTCGCGGACCGCCTCGCCGACCTCGTCCGCGCCGACGGTTACCGCATCGGCACCGGCTTCGTGGGGACGCCGCTCATCACCGACGCACTCGCCGACGGCGGACACCTCCGCGCGGCCGGCCGCCTCATGCTCCAGACCGAGAACCCCTCCTGGCTCTCGCCCGTCACCAAGGGCGCGACCACGATCTGGGAGCGTTGGGACAGCCTGCTCGAGGACGGCTCGGTCAACCCGGGCGAGATGACCTCGTTCAACCACTACGCGCTCGGCGCCGTCGCCGACTGGCTGCACCGCACCGTAGCCGGCCTCGCTCCCGCGGGTCCCGGCTACCGCGAACTCCGGATCGCACCGCGGCCGATCGACGGACTCGACCACGCCGAGGCCCGACACGTCACGCCCTACGGCGAGGCGTCGGTGGCGTGGCGACGCGAAGGGTCGTCCCTCCGGGTGTCGGCGGTCGTGCCGCCGAACACGACGGCGACGGTCGCGTTGCCGGGTGCCGCGGAGGAGACGATCGGGTCCGGTCGCCACGATTGGACGGTCGAGGTCCCCGACGCCGGCTCGAGTGCCGACGACGACATCACGCTCGGCCTCGACTCGCCGCTCTCCGAGATCATCGACCGACCGGCCGCGTACGACGCCCTCCTCAGCTCGGTGGGTGCCCACGATCAGGCCAAGGCCGACGACATCCGCCGCAGCACCCAGTGGAGTCGTGGTCGGACCGTCCGTCAGCTCCTCATGTTCACGCCGCCGTCGATGCTCGACGACGTGGACGCAGCGCTTGCTGCAGCCACTCCGGCATCAGGAGTTGCGCGATAACCCCCACTCGACTGTTCCACGTGCAACACTCGCACCGCCTGCACCAGTAGCACCCGCCGCCGACCCGCTCGGCTGATCACAGGAGATCCATGTTCGACCGCAGTTCCGCCTTCGGAGACGTCATCGAGAGCCCGGCGGGTCGCACCGTCCTCGAGCAGTTCCTGCCCGGCATCGCCGCCTCGCCGATGGCCAAGCAGTTCCGCAGCATCCGTCTCGGGCAGCTGTCGGCGATCGTGCCGGAGCTGCAGGACGATGCGGCGAAGGATCGTCTCTGGGCGGCGCTCGCACAGGTCGACGACGGTCCCGACGCCCGCGCACCCTACGGCGCCGCGATCGAGCCCGCTCCCGACTACGAGGGCCAGGACGTCCCGCGCGGCTCGGCGACCCTGACGGTCCCCGGCGACGTCCCGCAGTACGGCGTCGTCGAGATCCGGCTGGACGGGCCGTCGCACGGCAACCCGTTCGTCGACGTGGAACTCGGCGCGACGTTCACGAACGGCGCACGCGAGCTCACCGTCGGCGGGTTCTACGACGGCGACGGCCGGTACCTGGTGCGGCTGCTCGCCGAGGAGCAGGGCGAGTGGTCGTTCACCACGAGCTCGACCGCCCGATCACTCGACGGCGTCGCAGGCGCGTTCACCGTGTCGGCCGCGGCGACGGGCAGCCACGGACCGGTGCGCGTGGACGGCTTCCACTTCGCCCACGCCGACGGCACCCGCCATCGCCCGCTCGGCACGACCGCCTACGCCTGGACGCACCAGCTCGAGGAACTGCAGGAGGAGACGCTCCGCGCCCTGGAGATCGCGCCGTTCACGAAGATCCGGATGTGCGTGTTCCCGAAGTCGTACCTCTACAACGCGAACGAGCCGGAGACGTTCCCCTTCGTCGGCTCACTCGCAGACGGGTTCGACCACGAGCGCTTCGACCCGAAGTACTGGGCGAACCTCGAGCGGCGCATCAACCAGCTCGGCGCGCTCGGCATCGAGGCGGACCTGATCCTCTTCCACGCCTACGACCGTTGGGGCTTCGCGGACCTCGGTCCGGCCGTCGACGAACGGTACCTCCGCTACGCCGTCCGCCGGCTCACCGCGTTCGCGAACGTGTGGTGGTCGATGGCGAACGAGTACGACCTGCTCTGGGCGAAGACGAACGACGACTGGGAGCGGCTCGCGGCGGTCGTCGGCGCGGAGGACCCGCACGGCCACCTCAACTCCATCCACAACTGCCAGGGGTTCTACGACTACGCGAAGCCCTGGATCACGCACTGCAGCGTGCAGCGCGTCGACGTCTACCGGACCGCGGAGAACACCGACGCCTGGCGCGAGCAGTGGGGCAAGCCGATCGTCATCGACGAGTGCGCCTACGAGGGCGACATCGACCAGGGCTGGGGCAACATCACCGGCGAGGAGATGGTGCGACGGTTCTGGGAGGGCGCGATCCGCGGCGGCTACGTCGGCCACGGCGAGACCTACCTCAACGACCGGGAGGAGCTGTTCTGGTCGAAGGGCGGTCCGCTCATCGGTTCGAGTCCCGACCGCATCGCATTCCTGGAGCGCATCTCGGCGGAGTCCCCGACGGGCGTCCTCGACCCGCTCCCCGGCGACTGGGACGTGCCGTGGGGCGGGGTGGCCGGCCGGTACGTCATCGGCTACTTCGGCTTCAACCGGCCGCGGTTCCGCAACGTCTTCCTTCCCGAGGGCGAGTTCCACGTCGACGTGCTGGACACCTGGAACATGACGGTCGAGACTCTGCCCGGCACGTACACCGGTACCGTCCGGGTCGACCTGCCCGGCCGCCAGTTCATGGCGGTCCGCCTCCGCCTGGTGGAGTAGCCGCCCGCCCGGCCGCCGGGCCCGGACCCGCCCGGTCACTGAGCCGGGCGGGTCCGGTCACCGAGCCCGCCTCCCCCGGCCACCGAGCCGCCCTCCCGCGGTCACTGAGCCGCATCCCAGGTCACTGAGCCTGTTGAAGTGCCGATCTGCCCTCCCCGCTCGCTGGCCCACCGGCAACCGGTCACGAGGCCCACCCTTCCCCGGTCACTGAGCCTGTCGAAGTGCCGAGCAACCCTCCGACCACTTAGCCGCCTCCCCAGTCACCGAGCCGCCTCCACCGGTCACTGAGCCTGTCGAAGTGCCGAGCAACCCTCCCCCGCAACCCCGTCTCCACATCGTTGACACGTTTGTTCGGACCCTTTACAGTTGTCGGGCATTGACGCAACCCCCGTTGCAACATGCGCAATCGCCCGACGACTGGAGAGCGGCCCATGGATCACGGCACCGGCACCATCCTCCCGGGCGGCGTCCTCCGCGGCACCGCCCTCACCGCCCTGCTGCCCACCTGGGTGACGGGCGGTGGCGGCGACGCCGTCATCGACCGTCTCCGGGACGACGCCATCGTCGACGAACTCGAACGCGCCTTCGCCGAGCCGCCGTTCGACGAGCGCGTCGACTGGTCCGCTGTGCGCATTGCGCAGGTGTCGCACCCCGACCTCCGCGAGCTCGTCGGCCGCAGCATCGCCGAGCTCGCCGCCGAGGCCGGTCAGTCGCCGCTCACCGTCGTCTCGGATACGCTGATCGCCGACCGGCTCACCACCCTCGTCGACCGCCCATCCTGACCTCCACCATCCGGGACCGTTCTCAGGAGTCCTCCGGCGTGTCACCGGGTTCCCGGCCAGCCGCGCCGCAGATGTCCTGAGAACGGCCCATCAGCACTCGAGGAGAGAACCACCGATGCTTCCACTGCCCGTGTCCATCCAGCAGCACGACGGCGCCTTCACGCTGAGCGAGACGACCGGGCTCGGCGGTGACCACCGCTTCTCGGCCGCGACCCGCTGGTTGCGCGGGGTGCTGCAGACGTCGACCGGGTTCGACCTCGACGCACGGATCGACCTGCGGACCGACAGCATCGCGTTCATCCACGACGACACCGTCGCGGCCGGCGGCTACCGGCTCGTGGTCGACGCGGACGGTGTGCGCATCGTCGCCGCCGACGCCTCCGGCGCGTTCTCGGGTGCGGTGACCCTGACCCAGCTCCTTCCCCCTGCGGTCAACCGCCGTGCGCTCGTCCCCGGCGTCGACTGGACCGTCCCGGCGACGACCATCGACGACGCCCCGCGCTTCGGGTGGCGCGGCGTCATGCTCGACGTGGCCAGGCACTTCCTCCCCACGTCCGACGTGCTGCGGTTCATCGACCTCGCCGCGCGCCACAAGCTCAACGTCCTCCATTTCCACCTCACCGACGACCAGGGCTGGCGGATCCAGATCGACGCCTTCCCGAAGCTGACCGAGGTCGGCGGGTGGCGGACCGAGAGCCAGCACGGCGCAGCACGGCACGCTCCCGGCGACGGCCGCCCGCACGGCGGCTTCTACACGAAGGACGACCTGCGCGAGATCGTCGCCTACGCCGCTGAGCGGTCCATCACGGTCGTCCCCGAGATCGACCTGCCCGGTCATGCGCGAGCGATCATCGCCGCGTACCCGGAGCTGGGCGTGCCGGATGTGGCGCAGGACGCGGACGAGCCGTCGGTGTGGACGAGGTGGGGCATCAACGAGGCGATCCTCGACATGGGCGAGGAGACGGTCGCGTTCTTCCGCACCGTGTTCGACGAGGTCATGGAGCTCTTCCCATCGACCTTCATCGGCGTCGGTGGCGACGAGGCGAAGAAGACCCGCTGGGCAGCGAGCGCTCGAACGCAAGCCCTCATGGCCGAGCGCGGGCTCGACTCCGTCGAAGCGCTGCAGGCGTGGTTCATCCGCCAACTCGAGGCGCACCTGTGCGCCGCCGGCCGACGCCTGTACGGCTGGGACGAGATCCTCGAGGGCGGCGGATTGCCGAAGGACGCGACCGTCGCCTCATGGCGCGGCGAGTTCGGTGCGGTCGCCGCCGCACGCCAGGGGTACGACGTCATCGCCTGCCCGGACGACCGCGTCTACCTCGATTACCGCGAGTCGGAGCTGCCGGGTGAGCCGATCCCGGTCGGGCCACCGCTGACCGTCGCGGAGGTGTACACCTTCGAGCCGGTGCCGGCTGAGCTGACGGAGGCGCAGGCCGAGCACATCATCGGGGTGCAGGCGAACATCTGGACCGAGCACATGGACTCCGCCCGCGTCATCGACTACCAGGCATACCCGCGGCTGTGCGCCCTCGCCGAGGTCGCCTGGGTCGGCCGCGAGCGCGACCTCGCGGGCTTCGAGGCGCGGCTGCAGCAGCACCTCGCCCGCCTCGACGCCCTCGGGGTCGAGTACCGCCGCGCTTCGGGACCGTTCCCGTGGCAGGAGCGTCCCGACGCCGAGGGTCGGCCGTCCACCCGCGAGCAGCGGGCCGCCCTCGTGGAGGAGCTCACGAAGGACATCCGCGCCTGACGCCGGCCGCGGGCCTGCCGCCCGGTCTCTAAGCCTCCCGTCGGTCCCCAAAGCCTCCCGCCTGGTCCCCGAGCCCCCCAACCCGGTCCCTGAGCCTGTCGAAGGGCCCCGCAAGCCCCTCGTGCGCACTTCGACAAGCTCAGTGACCGGAAGAGGGCCGCCGTCGCGCGCACCAGTCCCTGAGTCTGTCGAAGGGCGGCCTCCTCAGGTGACGAGCGCGTATTCGGTCCCCGAACGCGTGCGCTCGACGAGCTGCGCGTCGACGAGGTACCGCCGGAGCACCGCGACGTCGTCGTGGAACGCGGACAACCGCTCGTTGATCTCGGCTTCGTCGACCACCTCACCAGGCTCGAGCACTGATGCCGCGACGCGCTGCAACAGCGCCTGCCGCTCGTCCGGATTCGACGGGTACTGCACGATCCGACCGTCGACCAGGAAGCGGTCGATCCCTTCGCGCTTCGGCGGTGCGGCGGCCGCGAGGAGGTCCCGGAACACCCTGCCCGAAGCACGTCCGTCAATATCCAACAGGCCCGCCCGAGACAACGTCTGGACGCTCTGCTCGGCTCGCCGCACAGCACGCTGGGTGGCGCCGAGGTCGGGCTCCTGCCCGAGGACGAGTTGCGCGTACACCGTCCGGGCGTCGTCGTTCGCGAGGGCGGCGGCCACTGCACGCCAGTCCGTCGTCGTCCGTTCCTCGTCCGACATGGCCCCTCCTCCTGCGGTCGACGACATCGTCCTCAACGGTACCCGCGCCGACCGGAACAGCCGATCACCCGTCCTGTCGCTGCGAGGCCGGGACGATGACGACGCTGCAAAGGTGGGTGCCCACCACCGACCACCGGCCGGTGAAGGTGCGCGGCGTGGTCGAGCGCGCGGTCGGGCCGGCCGACACGACGATCCGCGCATCGAACGAGCCCCGATCCGGGTGGATCACCACCTCACACGCCGTGTAGTCGACCCATCGGCCGGTGAGCGGGTACCACGCCTTGAAGACGCTCTCCTTGACGCTCCACAACACGGCGCTCCACGCGACGGTCGGATGGCTCGAGGCGAGCCGTGTGAGCATGGACGCCTCATCCCCGCAGACGATCGTCGCCGCGACGGCGGGACGGACGGGCCGGTGCACCTCGACGTCGATCCCGATGGCGCTCGCGACACCGACGTGACCGACGGCTGCGATCGTGAAGCCGGGGCAGTGCGAGAGACTCCCGACGACGCCGGTCGGCCAGACCGGTTGCCCGCCCTCCCCCGTCGGGATGTCCGTGGAGCGCTGGCCGAGCATCGCGAGTGCCGCCCTGGCGCAGTCGCGCGCCGAGCGGGATTCGGTGCTCCGAAGAGCCTGAGTCGGACGGACCCCGAACGGCCCGGGTGCGGTGCCGACGGACGCCGAGACGACGACGCCCGACGGCACCTGCATCCGGAGAGCGTCGACGACCGCGGCTGCGGATTCAGCCACTCGATCGACGCGGGGACGCCAAGCGCGTCGCGGGGTCCGAGGCGGGGATGCCGACCCGGAACCAGGCGACGAGCTGCTCGTCCCGGGCGATTTGCCAGCGTTCTTCGAGCATGGCTCTGGTCTCCGGACAGTCGAGCGGCGCGCTCTGGGGATGCACGTACAGGCCGTGGCGCTGGAAGCCGAGCCAGAGCCGGGCGAGCAGTCGCCCAGCGGCGAGTTCCTGTGGGGCCTCGGTGGGACTGACCACGCCGAGGACGGTGCCGGAGCCCTGGGTCGCGGAGGCCGACATCCTCGCCAACAACCCGGGCAGCCCGACGCCGCGAAGCGCGCGGAACACCCGCGGGCTGATCAGCGTCCGCAGGCCGGCTCGTTCGACCTTCGACAGCACGAGCATCGCGTCGTTGAGTCCGTCCTCGCCGTAGTCGGGGTGGCGCGGCGACAGGCGGGTCCACCGGTGGAGCTCGGCGACGATCGCCGCGTCGCCGAAGAACCACCGGTTGGCTCGGATGAGGAACGGACGGGCGTCCCGGGTCGGCATCGAGACGAGCCGGAACCCCGCACGCTCCGCCTCCGCAGCGGCCGCCGTGAGGACGTCGGGCGGAGGAGCGCCGTCCCGCCATCGCCCTCGCCAGACGCGTCGTCCACGGACGTCCGCCGAGGAGAACGTCGTCTGGTAGCCCTCCGGGTGGCGCGAGAACCGGCCGACCTCATCGGTCTCCGCGTCACCGCCGGTGGAGGCCTCGAAGCGCAGTCCGACACCGGCCGACGCCGCACAGATGAGGAGTGACTCGACGAACGCCCCGAACGACAGCATCGTGTCGCGTCCTCGCGGATCGCTCGCGCCGAGGGTGCGAGTGCGATCCCGGCGGAGGACGAGTTCGTCGCCCTGACAGTCCACGCCCCACGGCTGCGTGTTGTGGGCGTTCGCCGCACGAGCCGCCTCGGACACGAGCGCCGAGAGGTCGTCATCGGCCGACAGGCCGCTGAACCGCGCGTCCACTCAGCCCTCCGTGATCCCGATGCGACGGTGGATCGCCGCGAGCCACCGCGGCACCCACCAGTTGCATCGTCCGGCGACGCGCATGAAGACCGGGACGAGCACGCCGCGGATCAGGATGGCGTCGATGAGGATCGCGATACCGGTACCGATGCCGAGCATCTTGATGATCGACACCCCGGAGGTCGCCATGGCGAAGAACGACACCGCGAGGATCGCCGCAGCGGCCGTGATGATCGGGCCGCTCGCACCGAGCCCGCTCCGCACCGCCTCCGCGAGATCGCCCGTGGCACGGAACCGTTCCTGGATCCGCGCGAGGAGGAACACCTCGTAGTCCATCGAGAGTCCGAAGGCGATGCAGAACAGCAGGATCGGGATCGAGATGGCGATGGGCGACGGGGTGAAGCCGAGCACGTCCGACAGGTTGCCGTCCTGGAAGAGGAACACGATGACGCCCAGGATGCCGACCAGCCCGACCACGTTCAGCACCAGCGCCTTGATCGGGAGCAGCACGCTCCCCGTGAACAGGAAGAGGATGATCAGCGTCATGAGCGCGATGGCCGCGGCGGCGAACGGCAGACGCGCCGAGATGGAGTCACCGATGTCGATCATCTGTGCCGCGAGGCCACCGACCAGGACGGTCGAGCCGGCTCCAGGGTCCACCGCACGGACGTCGCGGACGAGCTCCGAGCCCTCGGGTGAGTACGGGACGACGTCGGTCGCGACCTGCAGCCAGAGCGCCGAACCGTCACGGAAGTGCTGCTCCGTCCGCGCGTCGGCCGGGACGACGAGGCGTCCGTCGACGAAGCTGCCGAGGGACGTCGTGACGGCCTCGACGCCCGTGATCGAGGAGAGTCCGGTGGCGTACTCCTCGAGCTCGCGGTCCGTCCCCGCCCAGTCCTCGGTGACGACGGAGACGGCGTCCGCCTCGGCGACGTCGAAGTCGGACCGCATGATGTCCGCCACGACACGACTCTCGGCGTCGGCGGGGAGCACTCGTTCGTCGGGTACCCCGAACTCCGCGTGCGCGAACGGCGCGGCCATGGCGATGAGCAGCGCGATCACGGGCACCGCCAACCACGGACGGCGATACGCGTGGTCGCCCACCCGGTACCAGAACCGACCCTCGGCCCCGGCCGGGCGCCGCGAGCGCAGACGGCCCCAGTCGATCCGGCGACCCAGGAGGGTGAGGGCTGCGGCCAGCAGGACGACCGCGCCCACCACGGAGCAGGCCACGATGACGAGTCCCGCGATGGCGAACGAGCGCAGGAAGTACTGGTCGAACAGCATCAGCGTGGCGAGCGCCGCGGCGACGACGACGCCGCTGAACACGATGGTCCGGCCGGTCGTCCGCCGAGCGATCCGCAACGCCTCCTCGTCGGTGGCTCCGCCCGAGCGTTCGTCCCGATAGCGGGTGAGGAACAGCAGGCAGTAGTCGATGGCGAGTCCGAGGCCCAACGCGGTGACGAGGTTGACTGCGAACAGGGAGACCGAGGTGAGCTGCGCGACCACGTTCAGCAGGCCGAGGGAACCGAGGATCGTGACGCCCGCGACGCCGACGGGCAGCAGCGCGGCCACCACACCGCGGAACGCGAAGAACAGCAGCACGAGGGTGATCGGGATGGCGATCGTCTCCGCGACGATGATGTCCGTCTTGACCTGCGCGTTCAGGTCGTCGTTGATCCCCGCGATGCCGCCGAACCGGACCGTGGCCGACGTCACCTCCTCGGTGATCGTCCCGCGGAGCGCGGTGGTCGCGCGTTGCACCGTGTCCTCGTCTCCGGCGAGCGCCACGAGCACGACGCCGCGGTCCGTGTCGCTCCGCAGCTGCTCCGCGTCGGCGTAGGAGCCGGTGACGCTGGCGCCGTCCACATCGTCAACAGCGCCGACGATGTCGTCGAGCGCCTCCCTGCCGGCGGCGCTGTCGAGTCCGTCGGAGACGTCCACGACGAGGACGAGTTTCGGGTCGCTGCCGGGGAACCGGTCGGCGAGCACGTCCGCTGCAGCCACGGAGTCGGACTGCGGGTCGTCGAACCCGCCCGTCTTGAGGTTGTCGAGGACGTCGGCCCCCGCGATGCTCGCCACGATCGCGAACACCAGGCCGATCAGGAGCGTGATCACCGCCCGTCGTCTGGGAGTCGTTCTGGAGTGGTTCGTCATGCGGATACCTCGATGTCGTGGGTGATGCGGTTGAGTTCGGATGCCGTGATGTCCACGACCCGCTGGATCTGCTCGGCGGTGTGCTCCGCGGTGATGAAGAAGCGGAGCCGCGCCTGGTCGTCCGGTACGGCCGGGTACAGGATCGG
The DNA here is from genome assembly GCF_003856975.1 of Plantibacter sp. PA-3-X8. Classification (NCBI taxonomy): domain Bacteria; kingdom Bacillati; phylum Actinomycetota; class Actinomycetes; order Micrococcales; family Microbacteriaceae; genus Plantibacter; species Plantibacter sp. PA-3-X8. The sequence continues at coordinate 992,282 of NZ_CP033107.1, read as the reverse complement.
GTTGACGCTGAAGCCGTGGTCGAAGAGCGCCGTCGCCAGGGCGAGCGCCCGTTCCGAGCTGCCGACGATGCACGGCACGACGGGCGAGTCGGCGCTGTCGCCGATGTCGATGCCGGCGGCCCGGGCCGTCTCGCGGAAGCGGTCGGCGTTCTGCCGCAGGCGGCTGAGGCGCTCGGGCTCGTCGCGCATGAGCCGGAGGGCGGCGAGCGACGCGGCCGCGTTCGCCGGGGTGATGCCGACGCTGTACACGAACCCGGGCACGGAGTACTTGAGGTAATCGATCGCCGCGGCGGTGCCCCCGACGTAGCCGCCGCATCCGGCGAGCGACTTCGACATCGTCCCGCACCAGAGGTCGATGTCCGAGCGGTCGACGCCGAAGTGTTCGCCGACCCCGCCCCCGTTCGCGCCGACCGTTCCGATGCTGTGCGCTTCGTCGACGAGCACCAGTGCGCCGTGCCGCCGCTTCAGCTCGATGAGCTGCGGGAGCGGCACGAGGTCGCCGTCCATGCTGTAGACGCCCTCCACGACGATGAGGACTCGGCGGAACCCGCCGCGGATCGCGCCGAGGAGGTCGTCGAGCGCGTTCAGGTCGTTGTGGGGGAAGGACCGCCGGGTGGCTCCGGAGAGTTTCGCCCCCTGGATGATGCTGTCGTGCGCGAGGCTGTCGTGGACGATGAGATCGCCCGGTTCCACCAGGTGCCCGATGACACTCACGTTCGTCGCGTGGCCGCTCACCAGGGTGAGCGCGGACTCCACCTGGAGGAGGTCGGCGAGCTCCTGCTCGAGCTCGGCATGGATCGGGCGCTCACCGGACAGGAACCGACTGGCGGACACCGAGCTGCCGTATCGGGCCACGGCGTCGGCGATCGTCTCGGCGACCACGGGGTGGCCGGTGACACCGAGGTAGTTGTAGCTCGAGAAGCTCACGAGCTGGGCGTCGCCGATCGTCGTCGTCGCGTCGATGATCCCCTCATGGAGCAGGAAGTAGGGGTTGCGGTCGGTCTGCTGCCGGCGTTCCCGCATGGCGACCGCCTCCGGGAAGCACTCGATGCGGGCGTCGGCCTCGGTCCATCGGGTCGGGCGGTCGGCCGGCGCCGGGGAAGCGGCAGCCACCGGTTCCGTCTCGACCCGCGGAAGCCGGTGCTGCGGCTCCTCGGCGAACGGGTGCAGCAGGGAGCCGACGCCGTCCAGCACCTGCTCCACCGTGGGCCGCCCGGCGAAGCGCTCGCCGAGCTGGGCGGGGGTCGGCAACGATGGCCACTCGGTGTGCAGCTGGGTGATCAGCTCACGCATCATCAGCGAATCGAATCCGAGCTGTTCGACGAGGTGCATGTCGGGCCGGATCAGGTCCAGCGGGAACCCGCTGATGCGCGACACCATGCCGAGGATGACCGCGTCGGACTCGGCGCGATGCGACCGGGAGGCTGCGAGGCCCATCCGGGCGACCACCTCCGCCTGCGGCGAGCCGGGTTCCGTGGACCAGCGGAACGGATCCGTCGATGCGGGCGCGTGATCGGCCCGCCCGGACCCCTCGATGAGGCTCAGCTGGCGGTTCATGAGGGCGAGCAGTCCGGGCAGGTGGTCGGCCTGCGCCTCGGCGGCTCGCGGCTGGATCGGCGGTCGTGCCGACGGTGGTCCGGCGAGCGGGGAGGACGGCAGTTCGCGGGGGTTGTGACGCATGGAGTGGGGATCCTGTTCGACGGGGGAGGGTGGTCGGTGCGGTTCGGATGTGGGTACTCGGGGCGTGGTCGTCGGGTCGGAGGCGTCCGGTCGGACGACCCAGTACGGCTCGGCCGGCAGCGGCGCGATCGGCAGCGCCACACCCGCGGTGTCTGGCGGGACGAGCGATGACAGGTCGAGGTCGGCGCCCAGCACCGTCAGCCGGCCGAGCAGTCGGAGGAAGGTCGCCGCGCCGTCCGGCGCCGACGCGCTGCTCGGGATGACGTGCACCTCGGGCGCATCGCCCAGGGAGCGCCGGATGGACCCGACCAGCGCCGAACCCCCACCGATCTGGACGTAGACACCGACGTCGGATGCGGACGCCGACTCGATCGCCTCGCGGAACCGCACCGTGGAGAAGACGTTCTCCTCGAGCTGACGGCCCAGCTCCTCGCTCGTCTCCACCGCGCGGCCCGTCACGGTCGACACGAGCTGCACCTGCGGCGCGCGAGGCCGGAATCGCGACAGGTCCGCCACGAGGGCCGGCCGGATCGGCTCGAGCAGGGGCGAGTGGAACCCGGTGGCGACGCGCAGCGGGTGTGTCGACACCCCGTGCTCGACGCACCGTTCCGCAACGGTGCGCAGGGCCTCGCCGGTTCCACTCACCACCGTCTGCCGGGGATCATTGGCGGCCGCGATCCACGCGTCGTCGATGCCGCTGAGGAGCGCTGCGGCCCGCTCGGCGTCGCAGCCGAGGGCCGTCATGCCGTCGCCGGGTCGCGTCGCAGCCGACCGCATGTGGTGTCCGCGGACCGCGGCGAGCCGCACGGCGGCGGGCGCCTCGAGCGCGCCCGCCGTCGCCAGGGCGGGCAGCTCACCGACACTGTGCCCGATGACGAGGTCGGGCTCCACGCCGATCTCGCGCAACTGCGCCACGGCCGCGAGCGCCGTCACCGCGAGCGCGGGTTGGCAGACCTCGGTGGACGTGAGACGGTCGACTCCGGAGGGGGTGTCGGCGTCGGCCGCGGAGAGCGCCGCGAGCACATCGACCCCGGTCTCGTCGAGCACCTGCTCGTTCAAGGTCTCGGCCGCTGCACGGAAGGCGGGGAACCGGTCGAGGAGGTCAGTCTGCATCCGCGGGGTCTGGCTACCCTGCCCGGGGAAGACGAAGGCGATCCGCCGAGCGGCCTCGTCGACACGGACACCGGTGCAGACGTCCGCGGAGATCACCCCGGTGGCTCCGCTAGCGAGCTGCTCCACGGCGGCCGACAGCCCGGAGATCAGCTCGGCGGCGGTGCGGCACACGATCGCCAGACGGGTGCTCGCGAGCGAGCGGAAGCTCAAGGTCCGTGCGAGGCCGGCGATGGACGGTGCGTCGGCGGCGTGGAGGACGGCGAGGACCGCACGGAGGTGCTCGCCGAGCAGCGTGGGGTCGGCGGCCGAGAACACGAGGAGGTGCGGGAGCGGTTCGTCGGCCGCTCCCCCAGCGGCACGCCGACGGACTCGACCTGCTCGCGTCGCCGGTGATTCGAGCACCACGTGCGCGTTGGTGCCGCCGAACCCGAACGAGCTGACGCCGATGAGGCCCAGACCGTCGTCGCCCGGGTCGATGGTGCGGGAGGCGAGCGCAAGGCGGCCGTCTCGGAGGGTCTCGGCGTGCGCCTCGGAACGCAGGCGGGGCTGCCCGGGGACGACCCGATGCCTCGCCATGAGCGCTGCTTTGACGATGCTGGCGATCCCGGCCGCCGCCATCGTGTGCCCCACGAGCGCCTTCACCGCCGTGACCGTGGCGGTCCGGTGCGGCGATGTCCCGAGACGACGCAGCGCCGCCAGCGATTCCAGCTCGGTGCGGTCGCCCACCGGGGTGGCCGTGCCGTGCGCCTCGACGACGCCCAGGTCGGCGGGGTCGGCAGCGGCGTCCTCGTAGGCCCGGCGGAGCGCTGCCAGCTGTCCGTCGGTCGTCGGCGTCATCGGCCCTTCGGCCCGGCCGTCGTTGGACACCCCGGAGCCGCGGATGACCGCGTAGACGTCGTCGTGGTCGTCGATGGCGGCCTCGAGCGGTTTGACGACGATCATGCCGACGCCCTCTCCGAGGAGGAATCCGTCGGCGTCGCCATCGAACGGTCGGCACACCCCGCTCCGTGACAGCGCACCGATCCGGGAGAAGGCGACCATCGCATCCGGGACGAGGCTCAGGTTGACGCCGCCGACGAGCGCCGCCGAGCACTGCCCGGACCGGATGGCGGCGATCGCCTGGTGGAGCGCGACGAGGCTGCTGGAGCACGCGGCGTCGACCGCGAAGCTCGGGCCGCCGAGGTCGAGCGTGCTGCTCACCAGCGCCGGCCCCATGTTCGGCAGGCATCCCGGCATCGAGAACGCGTGGAACGGGCGCACACCGGCGACGCGCGCGCCCATCGCCGCCGCGAGGTCGGGGCCGGCGTGTTCCGCGTGGACCGAGTCGTCGCCGAGGAGTTGCGCCCGGATGCGGAGCGAGGAGAGTTCGCGGTAATCGTTCGCAGCCATCCCGACGAAGACGCCGATGGACGACCGGTCGATGCGACGACGTTCGAACCCGGCGTCGATCCAGGCGGCTCGCGCTGCCTCGAGGAGCAGGCGATGTTGCGGGTCCATCGCGTGCGCCCGGCTGGGTGGGATGCGGAAGTGCCGTGCCGCGAACTGCTCGACGTCGTCGATGAAGGAGCCCTGGTCGGAGTAGGCGTGATGCACCGCTCGGGGGTCGTGCGGCGCGAAGAAGGAGGCGTGATCCCATCTCGAGCGGGGGACGGCGGAGCCGCTGCGTCGGGCCGCCAGGATGTTGCGCCAGTACTGGTGGGCGTCTGCCGCGCCACCGAAGCGGGCGGACAGGCCGACGATGGCGAGTGGTCGAACGGGCACGACGAGAGAACCTCCGAGGGTGTTGATCGCGGATGGAACGAGGGGGCAGGTCGGCATGTCGACGACTCCGAGCGGAGTAGGTCGAGGTCCAGGGGCCACCTCGCGGTGAGGAGAGCTGTCCCGTGGGCACGCCACAGCTCGACTGTAGTCATCTGAAACATCAGTTCGGTTGCTCGTTCGGAATCTGTGGATAACTCGCGGGCAGCGCAACCCCCAGCCGGTGCGGAGGGTCGGCTGGAACACTGGCGATATGACGACCATCACGCTGACCAAGGGCCTCACCGCCTACCGCGCCGATCCGCCGAAGGGCGTCGAGCTCCGCGGCGGGCTCGTGCTCATCCACGAGATCTGGGGCCTCGTCCCGCACATCACCGACGTCGCCGACCGGTTCGCCGCGGAGGGGTACCTCGTCATCGCGCCCGACATCCTGAGTCGCGCCGGCGTCACACCCGAGATCGGTGCGGAGCTCGAGAGCCTCGTCTTCAACAGTGACGAGGCGACGAGGACCGCGGCACAGCCGAAGCTGCGCGAGAAGCTCTCGGCCTCGAAGTCGCCCGAGTACGCCGAGGAGGCGCTCGGGTACCTGGGGAAGGCCGTCGACGCCCTGTTCGACGAGGAGGGGATCGACGGGCGCGTCGCCGTCGTCGGCTTCTGCTTCGGTGGCGGCTACAGCTTCGCGCTCGCCGCGGCCGACCGCCGCATCCGCGCCGCTGTCCCGTTCTACGGCTACCCGCCGGAGCCCGAGGCTGTGACGAGAATCGCCTGCCCGGTCCTCGCGTTCTACGGCGACCAGGACGAGGGCCTCATGCAGAGCCTGCCCGAGCTGACCACGACGATGGAGGACGCGCGTGTCGAGTTCACCGCGACCGTCTACCCCGACGCCGGTCACGCCTTCTTCAACGACACCAACACGATCACCTACCGCGAGGACGCGGCCGCCGACGCCTGGGTGAAGACGCTCGCGTTCCTCGACACCTCACTCGGCAACGCCTAGCCCGAGCCATCCGTGTCCGTTCGCCCGTTTCTGGGCGAAGAAACGCCCGCTCGCCCAAACATGGGCGAGCGGGCGTTCGGGTGAAACGGCGGAGGCCTACGCGCCCTTGAGGCGGGTGGCGAGGTAGGCGTACAGCTCGTCGATGGCGACACGCTCCTGCTGCATGCTGTCGCGGTCGCGGACCGTCACGGCGTTGTCCTCGAGCGAGTCGAAGTCGACGGTCACGCAGTACGGGGTGCCGATCTCGTCCTGACGACGGTAGCGGCGGCCGATCGCGCCCGAGTCGTCGAAGTCGATGTTCCACGAGCCGCGCAGCTCGTCGCCGATCTGGCGGGCGAGCGGCGACAGCGCCTCGTTGCGGGACAGCGGCAGCACGGCGACCTTGACGGGCGCGAGACGCGGGTCGAGGTGCAGCACGGTGCGCTTCTCGATCTTGCCCTTGGCGTTCGGCGGCAGCTCCTGCTCCTCGTACGCGTCGACGAGGAAGGCCATGAGCGCACGGGTCAGACCGAAGGACGGCTCGATGACGTACGGCATGTACCGCTCGTTCTTGGCCTGGTCGAAGTAACTGAGGTCCTTGCCGGACTGCTCGGCGTGCACCTTGAGGTCGTAGTCGGTGCGGTTCGCGACGCCCATGAGCTCGCCCCACTCGCTTCCGGCGAAGCCGAACTTGTACTCGATGTCGACGGTGCGCTTCGAGTAGTGCGCCAGCTTCTCCTGCGGGTGCTCGAACCAACGGATGTTGTCGGGCGTCATGCCGAGGTCGATGAACCAGGCCCAGCACAGGTCCATCCAGGTCTGCTGCCACTCGTCGTCGGTGCCGGGCTCGACGAAGAACTCGATCTCCATCTGCTCGAACTCGCGGGTGCGGAAGATGAAGTTACCGGGCGTGATCTCGTTGCGGAACGCCTTGCCGATCTGGCCGATGCCGAACGGCGGCTTCTTGCGGGCCGTCTGCAGGACGTTCGCGAAGTTCGTGAAGATGCCCTGGGCGGTCTCGGGACGCAGGTAGTGGAGACCGGACTCGTCGTCGACGACGCCGAGGAAGGTCTTCAGGAGGCCGGACATCTGACGGATCTCGGTCCACTGGCCGACCTTCGAGGGGTGCTCGGGGTCGGGGATGTCGGCGAGGCCGTTCTCCGGCGGGTGGCCGTGCTCGGCCTCGTACGCCTCGAAGAGGTGGTCGGCCCGGTACCGCTTGTGGGTGATGAGCGATTCGGTCAGAGGGTCGCTGAAGACCTTGACGTGACCGGACGCCTCCCAGACCGGGGTGGGCAGGATGACGGCGGAGTCGAGACCGACCATGTCGCCGCGGCCACGGACGAACGCGTTCCACCACTGGCGCTTGATGTTCTCCTTGAGCTCGACACCCAGGGGCCCGTAATCCCACGCAGACCGCGTGCCGCCGTAGATGTCTCCCGACGGGAAGACGAAGCCGCGGTGCTGGGCCAGGGTGATGACGGACTCGAGATGGGACTGCTCTGCCATGGGTGTGGATCCTCCGTGCCGCTTGCCACGCGGCGGTACCTTCCGGTGCTGACGCCTGGCTGGCGCCCGCTCCCGGAACCCCTCAATCCTATGGGCGAGCCCGTGAGGACGCCCAACGGCCCTTGTCCCGCTCAGGGCGGCCGCTTAGCCTGGCAACCATCGCGGTACGCAGGATGGAGCATCGATGGATTGGCTGTGGAACCTCGACGTCATCGACGGTCCACTCGTCTGGGTGCTCGACGGGCTCAGCATCGCCGGCCTGCTGTACCTCGTCATCCGTCGGTCCGGGCTGCTGTGGTACCTGAGCGCCGCCATCGCCCTCCTGGCCGGCGCGCTCCTCGCCCTGGGGACGGTGTGGCTGGTCTTCGACGTGCTCAACCTCTTCGGCGGGCCGTTGATCCGCTCCGCGGAGCCCTGGTTGATCGGCGTCTTCGCCGGCATCGCGCTCGCCGTCCTGACGATCTGCTGGCGCGTCTCATGGCAGCGGCGCGTCATCGCCGTCGCGTGCATCCTCGTCTTCGGCGCCACCGCGGTGCTGGGCGTCAACGGCGCGTACGGTGTCCAGACCACCCTCGGGTCGATGTTCCACGTCCAGAACCGCAAGCCGATCACCCTCGTGACGCCGACCAGCACGCCCACCGGCGATCCGGCCCGCCCGCTGTACGAGACGTGGAAGCCGCCGGCCGATCTGCCGAAGACAGGCAGGTTCGGCCCGCTTCCCACGGGCGACCGGATCCCGAACACGAACTCCGGGTTCAACGCCCGCCCGGCGCAGGTCTACTACCCACCCGCCGCACTCGTGAAGGATCCCCCGGCGCTCCCGTTCGTCCTCATGATGATGGGACAACCGGGTGACCCCGACGCGAAGTGGATCGGCGAGGCGCTCGACGCGATCGCCGCCGACCACCAGGGGCTCGCCCCCATCGCGCTCGTCGTGGACCAGCTCGGCGACCCTTCCGTGGATCCGCTGTGCATCGACGGGCGGTACGGGAAGGTGGAGACCTACGTCACGCAGGACGTCCTCCCGTGGGCGAAGGCGAACCTGCACATCCTCCAGTCGCCGAAGGATTGGACGGTCGCCGGGTACTCGGCCGGCGGCAGCTGTGCGATCTACTACGGAGCCAAGTACCCGCAGACCTTCGGCAACGTCGTCAGTGTCTCGGGCGAGGAGTATCCCGGAGCCGGCCTCCCGGCGGACAACCTGCGCGTGATGTTCAACGGCGACCAGAACGCGTACGACGCGATCAAACCGGCGACCATCATGGCGAAGACGACGTACGTCGACACCGAGGCGTTCTTCTCCGCGGGGACGGCGGACGCGGTCTACACCGACATGATGCGGCGCGCCGCAGCCACCGCGACGGCGGCCGGCTGGAAGGTCCAGACCTTCGCGATACCGGGTGGCGACCACGGCGCCAGCTCGCTCACGGGCGGGCTGGACCAGACGCTCCGCGCGCTCTACCCGCGGATCGGCCTCCAACGACCGTGACGGGGACGGGGCTCCGCGACCCGGCCTCCACTCCATCGTGGGCTGTGGAGAACTTCGGCGGCGGTCTGAACCGATTGGTTATGGTCGATGCCCATGACCACCCCGCTCCCGCCGATGCCACAGCCCCTCCTCGTCCAGATCGGCAACATCAGGGTCACTGAGGACGTGATCATGACCCCCGCCGGCACGTGGCCACTCGCGGACGTCAACGTGACGTCGAGCGATCAGACCTCGACGACCACCCACACCCCGGCGTGGGCCATCGTGCTGGTCATCGTGTTGATCTGGTTCTTCTTCCTCAGCCTGCTGTTCCTGTTCGCGAAGGAGAGGCGTGTCTCAGGGTTCGTCTCCGTGAACGTCCAGGCCGGCCCGTACACCTACACCGAGCAGGTCCCGATCTCGACCGACTTCGCCCGACACGACACCATGAACCGCGTCGGCTACACCCAATCACTGATCGGGCAGGCACGGCACCGGGCGATCGCGAACCGAGCGGCGGAGTCCTCCCGGCACCCTGAGGTGCAGTGACCGGTCGCTCGCGGGCCATGCACGCGACGAGATGACTCAATCGGGCGGCGGCGCGAGGGACGCGCCCTCGAGGAAGGCGCCCATGACGAGTTCGTGACGCAGTTCACCGAGGGTGCCGTCGAGACGGCCGATGAGGGTCTCGACGCCCATCCTGCCGAGTTGGGCGGCGGGCAGCAACGTGACGGCGAGTGCCGGGTCGGCCGCTTCCGACACCTCTCGCGTGGAGGCGACGAGGACGACGGACAGGTCGTCGGGGACCGAGACGCCGCGCCTGCCGAGCTCGCTCACGAAACCGAGGGCCGCCCGATCGTTGAGCACGAGGACGGCTGTGACCTCGGGCGCCTCCTCCTGGAGGGCCGCCGCGATCTCGCGACCACCGGCCGGATCGGGAGTGCACTGGAGCGTCCGAGCGCGGAGTCCACGGGCCGCGCACACGGCGTGGAAGGTCTCCTGCACGCGGATCACCGGGCCGTAACCGTCGAGGTCGGCCCGCTCGACCTCCTCGAGCAGGGCGAACTCCCGGTGACCGAGAGCCTGCAAGCGGTCGATGGACAACTCGACCATCCCCTCGAAGTCGACGTCGACGTAGTCGAGACCGGAGGGGTCGCGCGTCCGACCGATGAGCGTCAGTGGCGTCCCGGCCGCGAGCAGACGGTCGACCCGATGGTCGTCGAGCCGCACCTCCATGAGAATGACGCCGTCGATGAGGCCGTCGGAGGTGAACTCGCGAAGCGCGTCTGGGTCGCTCGGCTCCGGCCAGAGGACGACGGTGTACCCGAGCTCGGCGGCAGCCTCCGCAGCACCGGTGAAGAAGCGGGCCGCGTTGTCGGACAGTCGATGCTGGAGCACCGGGAACAGCAGTGCGATGATGCGGGTCCGCCGGCTCGCGAGCGCGCGGGCGACCGCGTTCCGGCGGAAGTCCAGCTCGACCATCGCCGACTCGACCCGCAGTCGAGTGGCCGGGGACACGGGCTTCGAATCGTTGACGACGAACGACACCGTGGCGACCGAGACCCCTGCGAGTCGCGCGACGTCACGCATCGTTGCCATGGATCCCCGTTCAGGTGCGGTGCTGTCCGGTCAGTCTCTCACGGATCACGATTCGGTAAACCGGTTAAATTGCTCCTTGACGACTCCGGCGGCGCGGTGCATGCTGGTTCCCGAAGCGCGCAGTAAACCGGTTAACTTTCTGGTCTGCGCGATCCGACCTCGACCGGCGAAGGAGCCGTGCTGATGCCTGTACCGACCACGGAGGACCGCCGCTCCGAGCAGCCACTGCGCGTCGCGATCGTCGGGTACAGCTTCATGGGCACGATCCACGCGCAGGCCTGGACCACCGCTCCCCGCTTCTTCGACCTCGGCCGCGGGGTCGACCTCGTCGCCGTCAGCGGTCGCGATGCCGACGCTGCCCGCGCGTTCGCCGACCGGTTCGGGATCGCCGACGTCGAGACGGACTGGCGAGCGCTCCTCAGCCGCGGCGACATCGACGTGATCGACATCTGCACCCCTGGCCACCTCCACGCCGAGATCGCGATCGCGGCACTCGACGCCGGTATCCACGTCCTGTGCGAGAAGCCGCTCGCGAACACGCTCGAGGAGGCCGAGCGGATGAACGCCGCGGCCGAGCGAGCTGCGGCGCGCGGCGTTCACGCGATGGTCGGCTTCAGCTATCGGCGCACCCCCGCACTCGCCTATGCACGACGGCTCGTCGCCGACGGTCGCCTCGGGACGATCCGTCACATCCGGGCCCAATACCTGCAGGACTGGATCGCGGATCCGACGTTCCCGCTCGTCTGGCGGCTCGACGCCGACCAGGCCGGCTCCGGTGCGCTCGGTGACCTCGGCGCCCACATCATCGATCTCGCACGGTTCATCACCGGGCAGGAGCTGACCGGCGTGAGCGCCCTCACCTCGACCTTCGTCACCGAGCGGCCGCTCCCCACCTCGTCGAGCGGCCTCAGCGCCACCGCGGGCGACGATCCTGAGGATGGCGACGCGGCGGAACCCCTCACCGGGCGGGTGACCGTCGACGACGCGGTCGTGTTCATCGCCCGCACCGACGGCGGCGCCCTGGCGACGTTCGAGGCCACCCGCTTCGCCACCGGTCGCAAGAACGCGATGCGGCTCGAGATCGACGGTTCCGACGGATCGCTCGTCTTCGACTTCGAGCGCATGAACGAGCTGCAGTTCCACGACCACACCCTCCCCGCCGAGGAGGCGGGCTTCCGGCGCATCCTCGTCACCGAACCCGGCCACCCGTATGCGGACGCCTGGTGGCCGGCCGGACACGGTCTCGGCTACGAGCACACCTTCGTCCACGAGGTCGCCGACCTCGCCCGTGACCTCGCCGCCGGCCGGGCGCCCGAACCTGGCTTCGCCGACGGCCTCCTGGTGCAGCGCGTGCTCACCGCGGTCTCGGCGAGCGCCGGCGCAGGCGCCGCCTGGATCCCACTCGACCACTGACCGAACCACCCACCGCACCACGATCACCACCGCATCACGAACACCACTCACCAGGCAAAGGAGCCATGACATGAGATCCACGACCACCCGCGACACCCGGCCACGCATCATCCGTCGGCCGCATGTGCTCGGATCGCTCGCGATCCTCGCGATCACCCCGTTCGCCCTCACCGCGTGCAGCGGTGGCGGTGGCGCGGCGGCCGGAGGCGACGCCGGCACCCTCACGATCCTCGACTACTACAACAACGAACCCGACAAGACCCTCGTGGGCGACGCCCTCGACCGGTGCGCGGACGACGTCGGCGTGAAGATCAAGCGCGAGACCGTCCCCGGCAAGGACCTCATCCAGAAGGTGCTCCAGCAGTCGTCGTCCAAGACGCTGCCCGACGTCCTCATGCTCGACAACCCGGACGTCCAGGAGATCGCCGCGACCGGCGGCCTCTCGCCGCTCAGCGACTACGGCGTCGACACCTCGGGCTTCGCGAAGGGCATCCTCGACGCGGCGAGCTACGAGGGGGAGGTCTACGGCCTGGCGCCGACGGTCAACACCCTCGGCCTCTTCTACAACGAGGATCTCCTGGCCGCGAAGGGCATCACCCCGCCGACCACGTGGGACGAGCTCAAGACGGCCGCCGCCGCACTGACCGAGGGCGACACCTACGGGCTCGCCTTCAGCTCCATCGCCACCTACGAGGGCAGCTGGCAGTTCCTGCCGTTCATGTGGACCAACGGCGGCGACGAGGCCGACCTCACGACGCCCGCCGTCGCCGAGGCCCTCCAGCTGCAGGTCGACCTCGTGAACTCGGGTTCGGCGTCGAAGAGCGTCATCAACTGGTCGCAGGCCGACGTGAACGACCAGTTCATGGCCGGCAAGGCCGCGATGATGATCAACGGCCCGTGGCAGATTCCGGCCCTCAGCGCCGACACCAACCTCAAGTACGGCAGCGTGCAGGTTCCGGTCAACAAGGCCGGCCAGACACCTGTCGCCCCGCTCGGTGGCGAGGTCTGGACCGTCCCCGTGACCGGCGACAAGGACAAGCAGGCGAAGGCGGCGAAGTTCGTCGAGTGCATCTCGAGTGACGAGAACCAGCTCGCCCTCGCGGAGGCCCGCTTCACCGTCCCGACGAAGACGGCCCTGGCCGAGCAGTACGTCGCGAAGGTCCCCGAGATGGCCGCGTTCACGGAGCAGGTCGCCAACGCCCGCTCGCGCACCGGCGAGCTCGGCGAGGAGTGGCCGGAGGCCGCGACCGAGATCTACACCGCCATCCAGCTCGCCCTGACCGGGCAGGCGACGCCTGAAGAGGCGTTCAAGCAGGCGGCCGCGGGCTGATCCCGATGAGCAGTGGCATCGCCGGAGCATCGCTCCAGGACCGGAAGACCGGCCAGCGGTCCAGCGGCACCGACGGGGGCGCGCCGACCAAGCGCACCCCCGCCGGGGCCGGCCGCCGGTCCCGACGCTTCCGTCGGGAAGACCTGATCAAGCTCGGCTTCGTCCTCCCAGCAGCGCTCTACATCGTGCTCTTCTTCGGCTATCCGGTCGTCAAGAACGTCACGATGAGCTTCCAGGAGTACACGACGAAGACGTTCTTCACGGGCGAGGCGCCGTGGGTCGGGTTCGCGAACTACGTGACCGTGTTCAGTTCCCAGCTGTTCACACCGGCACTGCTCAACACGGCGCTGTTCACGATCGGGTCGATCGCCGGGCAGTTCGTGATCGGGCTCGCGCTCGCCGTGTTCTTCAAGCGACGCTTCCCCCTGAGCTCGTTCCTCCGCGCGATGCTGCTGCTCCCCTGGCTGCTCCCCCTGATCGTGTCGAGCGCCACCTGGCGGTCGATCCTCGACCAGGACAGCGGCGTCCTGAACGCCGCCCTCGGATCCATCGGCCTGTCGGGCGTCCCCTGGCTGACGAGCCCGTCGGTCGCCCTGTTCGCGGTCGTCCTCGTCAACATCTGGATCGGCATCCCGTTCAACGTCACGATCCTCTACGGCGGCCTCCAGGACATCCCCGACGAGCTCTACGAGGCGGGAGCGCTCGACGGCGCGACCGGCTGGAAGGCGTTCCGCCACATCACCTGGCCGAACCTCCGCCCCGTGGTCAGCGTCGTGCTCGTGCTCGGCGTCGTCTACACGATCAAGGTGCTCGACATCATCCTCGGCCTCACGAACGGCGGGCCGGCGAACGCCACCCAGACCCTCGCGGTGCGGTCGTATCAGGAATCGTTCGTCAACTTCGAGTTCGGTGTCGGTGCGGCCTTCAGCAACATCCTCATCGTCATCTCGCTCCTCTTCGCCATCGTCTACCTGCGCGTGAACCGACGCGCGGTCGACGAGTAAGGACACGGCCCCTCATGACCACGACCAGCATCGTGACCGGCGGCCGGCAGACGCGCCGCTTCGCCCCGGTCGGCCCGCGTCGACACCGCGGCGACCGACGCCACCTCGGCTACACCGTCGTCGGCGTCATCATCCTCGCGATCATGCTCTTCCCCGTCTACTGGATGGTGAACGCGTCGCTGCAGCCGTCGGGCAACACACTCACGGGCGACTTCTTCCCGATCAACCCGAGCTTCGCGGGGTATGAGAAGGCGATCGCCGACCAGGGCGGGCACCTCGTCACGAGCCTCATCATCTCGCTCGGTACCGTCGTCCTGTCGCTCGCTATCGCGTCCCCAGCGGCCTACGCCCTCGCACAGTTCCGGTTCCGCTGGATCAGCATCGCGCTCCTCGTGATCCTGATCGCCCAGATGATCCCGGGCATCGTGATCGCGAACGCTCTCTACTCGGCGTACAACGACCTCGGCCTGCTCAACTCGATCCCCGGGCTGATCCTCGCCGACGCCTCGCACGCCATCCCGTTCGCGATCCTCATCCTGCGGGCGTCGATGCAGACCATCCCGCCGTCGATCGTGGAGGCGGCGCGGGTCGATGGCGCGGGGCACGTGCGGGCCTTCGTCTCGATCGTCCTCCCGGTGAGCCGCAACGTGCTCATCACCGCCGGCCTGTTCGCCTTCCTCTTCTCCTGGAGCGACTTCCTGTTCGCCCTGACGCTGACGACGACGGAGGACGTCCGGCCAGTGACGCTCGGCATCTACCAGTACCTCGGCTCGCAGGTCTCGAACTGGAGCGCGGTGATGGCGACCGCCGTCCTGTCGTCCCTGCCCGCGATCCTGCTGCTCGTCATCGCCCAGCGGTTCATCGCCGCGGGTGCGACGGGCGGTGCCGTGAAATGACCGACGACCACTCCGACACCCTCTCCGACCACGCAACGCATCCTCGAAGGAGCACCACCATGTCCGACAGCAGCACCCCCATCCGCGTCCTCGTCTGGGGCGAGAACCGCCACGAGCAGATCGAGGAGAAGGTCCGCGCCATCTACCCGGACGGCATGCACACGACCATCAAGGAGGGCATCGAGGAGCACCTCGGCACCGACGCCGTGGTGACCACGACCACGCTCGACGAACCGGAGCACGGGCTCACCGAGGAGGTGCTCGCCGCGACCGACGTGCTCGTCTGGTGGGGCCACGCGGCTCACGGCGAGGTCGCCGACGAGGTCGTCGAGCGCGTGCACCAGCATGTGCTCGCCGGCATGGGTCTGCTCGTGCTGCACTCCGGCCACTGGTCGAAGATCTTCGGCAAGCTCATGGGCACCTCGTGCACGCTCCGGTGGCGGTCGGAGGAGGACCGCGAGATCGTCTGGACCGTCGACCCCACCCACCCGATCGCCCAGGGCATCCCGCACCCGTTCATCATCCCGGCGCAGGAGATGTACGGCGAGTTCTTCGACGTCCCCGCGCCCGACGAGCTCGTCTTCCTCTCGACCTTCACCGGTGGCGAGGTCTTCCGTTCCGGCATGACCTACAAGCGCGGCTTCGGCAAGATCTTCTTCTTCTCCCCCGGCGACCAGGACTACCCGGTCTACCACCACGAGCACGTCCGTCGCGTCCTCGCGAACGGCGTCCGGTGGGCGCAGACGCTGCGTCCGGAACGCGCGGTGCCGGTCCTGCTTCGGTACGAGACCGAGGACTTCTACAACGGCCGCGGGTACGAAGGGGCGCTCGCGCGATGAGTGCTCCTGTCGACGGTGGCTTCGCGACGCTCGCGGACGCCACCAGGCCGGTCCGGCTCGTGCTCGTCGGCGCGGGCGGGATGGGACGGGCGTGGTTGCGGACGATCCTCGCGAACCCGGACACGGAAGTCGTCGGCGTCGTCGACCTCGACACGGCCCTCGCGGAGTCGGCGGTGACCGAGGCCGGGCTCCGGGTGGGCCCCGAGGGTGTCGTTGTCGGCACCAGCGTGTCGGTCGTCGCCGAGGCGACGGGGGCGGACGCGGTCGTCAACGTCACCGTGCCCGCCGCGCACCACCCGGTGAACACCGAGGCGCTCTTCGCCCGGTTGCCGGTGCTCTGCGAGAAGCCGATCGCACCGACGGTGGCGCAGGCCCTCTCGTTGGCCGCGACGGCCGAGGCCAGCGGGCAATTGCTCATGACGAGCCAGTCGCGTCGCTACTACGCGTCCATCGCCGCCTTCCGGGAGCAGGTCGCCACGCTCGGCCGGCTCGGGTCCGCGACGACCGAGTTCTTCAAGGCACCGCACTTCGGCGGCTTCCGCGAGGAGATGGCGCACGTGTTGCTCGTCGACATGGCGATCCATGCCTTCGACGCCGCCCGCTACGTCCTCGGCAGCGACCCGATCGCCGTGTACTGCGAGGAGTACAACCCGGGGTGGAGCTGGTTCTCCGCCGACGCCGCCGCGACCGCGGTCTTCGAGTTCGCCGGAGGCGTCCGGTACACCTACAGCGGCAGCTGGTGTGCGGACGGCGTGGAGACCTCGTGGAACGGCAGCTGGCGGGTGAACGGCGAGCACGGTACGGCCGTCTGGGACGGCGACTCCGCTCCGCAGCGGCAGCTCGCGCCGCAGGGCGGATCTCCGTCGGCGGTCGAGACCGCTGAGCTCGAGCCGGACGTACCGGAGGAGATCGCGGGCTCGCTCGTCGAATTCGTCGATGCCCTGCGCACGGGGCGTGTCCCGTCGGGTGAGGTGCACGCCAACGTGCTGAGCCTCGCGATGGTGGAGGCCGCCGTGCGGTCCGCCGAGTCCGGCGAGAGAGTGGTCATCGCGGACGTGCTCGCCCAGGCGCACACGCGGGCGATCGAGGCCGAGCCGCGCGCCGACGTCCGGGCCACGCTCGTCACCTCCCGCTGAGGTGAGGCGGATCGTCGCCCGCGCACCCCGCGAGCGACGATCCGCCTCACCTCACCAGGTGCCGTCGAGGAGGTCGCGGGTCACGACCAGGTTGAGCACCCGCCAGAGGCCGGAGTGGCCCGGCGTCTGGCCCGGCCGGTTCGGCCACCCCTCGACGCGTGCGACACGGACGAAACCGACCTCGTGCCACACGGGGTCCGTCTTCCGGAAGCGGTGCGGCTGCCAGACGACCGGACGCTCAGGCAGACTGCCCGACGCCGGCTCGCGCTTCGCCCCCAGCGTCGCCAGGGTCTCCGGCCCGGGGACCTGCTCACCCACCCAGTCGAGGACGTCGAGCTCGGGTGAGTCGCCGTATCGGGACCGATGGATGCCGGCGACCCGGAACAGGGCGGTCCGTCCGTTCGGCGCAGTGAACGCGAGGACGTCGCCCGGCGTCAGGTCGTCCTCCACGTGGCGCCACGATCGACGGAGGCGCTTCGGGGCGGGCTGCGGGCCGAGGAGCTTCTCGCGGAGACGGTCGAGGGCCGCGGTCCGCCTCGCGACCTCCCCCGGGCCTGCTTCAGCCCACAGCTCGAGGTCGGCACCGCGATCGATCGCCGCGAGCGCCCGCGTCCGCACGTCGGGATCGAGCCGGCCGACCTCGCTCTGCGCGGCCGCGAGCGGGATCCAGAGCTCGCCGTCCTCGCGCTCCACCAGGTGGGCGAACGACGCGATGGTCCGTCGCGTCGCCTCGTCGTCCGGCACGCGGTCCTGCACGTACTCGCGGTACTCGGTGCGAATGTCCGACGCCGTGTCGTTCGAGAAGATCGCCGTTCCCCATGCACCCATCCCGGCATCCTGCCAGACCCCTCGCGTCAGCGGCCAGGTGAGGCCCATACGATGGATCCAGCCCGACTCCGAGACGAAGGACGCTGCATGCCATCCCGCCCCACCAAGCTGATCCCGCCGACCTTCTCCCGCACCCCCTCACTCGACGCCGAGGCGGTCGAGTTGAGCGTCGCAATCGAACTCCCCGAGGGCGTCGAGGCGATCGGCCTGGCCGTCGCCCCCGCAGCCGACGGTGCCGGCGACGACATCCCCGCGGCGCTCGGACTCGACCGTGCGGCCCTGACCCGCGCCGGCTTCACCGGCGAGATCGGCCAGACGCTGGTCATCCCCAGCCAGGACGCCCCGACGTACATCGCGGTCGGCGTCGGTGCCCCCGAGAAGCGCACCCCGTCAGCCCTCCGCGACATCGCTGCTGCCTTCGCCCGTGCGGCATCCTCCTTCGCGAGCATCGGCCTCGACGTGGCGCGCTCGTTCGACCTCGACCCGGCCTCCGCCGGCCAGCTCGTCGTCGAGGGCGCGCTCCTCGCCCGGTACCGCTACACCGAGCTGAAGCGGGAGACCAAGCGCACCCCGCTCGTCGCGCTCCACCTCGTCGCCGGTGCTGAAGACCTCCCGGAGACCGCGACCGGCGCGCACCGCGGTGAGGTCCTCGCCCGCGCGGCGAACCTCGCCCGCGACCTCGCGAACACGCCGCCCGGACATCTCACGGCAACCGACCTCGCCGAGGTGGCCGAGACGCTCGGTGCCGCCAACGGGCTCGACGTCGAGGTCTTCGACAAGGACGCGCTCATCGAGCTCGGTCTCGGCGGCCTGCTCGGGGTCAACGCCGGCAGCGTCGAGGAACCGCGCATGATCAAGCTCCGGTACACGCCGAAGGACGACGACGGCTCGCCGATCGAGGCCGCAGGACACCTCGCGCTCGTCGGCAAGGGCATCATGTACGACTCGGGTGGCATCTCGCTCAAGCCGTCCGACCCGTCCCACGCGGCGATGAAGATGGACATGGCGGGCGCCGGAGCGATCCTGTCCGCCATGACGGCGCTGGAGGAGTTGCACTGCACGAGCAGCGTCACGGCGTTCCTCATGTGCACGGACAACATGCCCTCGGGCTCGGCCACGATGCTCGGCGACGTGCTGACGTTCCGCAACGGCACCACCGTGGAGATCAAGAACACCGACGCCGAGGGTCGCCTCGTCCTCGCCGACGGCCTGAGCCTCGCCGTCGAGGAGGAGCCCGACGCGATCGTCGACATCGCGACGCTGACCGGTGCCGCGATCATGGCGCTCGGCACGAAGACGGCGGCCGTGCACGGGACCGACCAGGGCATCGTCGACCAGACGCTCGCGTCATCGAAGGCCACCGACGAGCAGCTGTGGCAGTTGCCGCTCGAACGCAGCTACCGGAAGCAGCTCGACTCGGACGTCGCGGATCTCGCCAACATCGGCGGCCGGTTCGCCGGTTCCACGCTCGCCGCCCTGTTCCTCGCGGAGTTCGTCGGCGACATCCCGTGGGCGCACCTCGACATCGCCGGCACCATGCTCGTGGAGTCGGACGAGTCCTGGCGGTCGAAGGGCGCGACCGGGTACGGCACGCGCCTCCTCATCGACCTGGCGCTCAACTTCCGCGCCTGACGCAGGACGCGGCGTCGGTGCCCGGTCCCTGAGCCTGTCGACGGGCGGCGACCGGACCGTCGTTCCCCGCGAGCACTTCGACAGGCTCAGTGACCGGATCAGCCCATCCACAACCCGGTCACTGGGCCGCAACCCGGTCACTGGGCCGCAACCCGGTCACTGGGCCGCAACCCGGTCACTGGGCCGCAACCCGGTCACTGAGCCTGTCGAAGTGTCGAAGGCCACCCAGCGACAACCTCCGTTGCCGTTCCGGCAAGAATCACGTGTTCGCAACCGGTGTCACGGCAGGCTGATGCCATGACCTCCGAGCACGAGCCCGCCATCACCGATCCCGCCGCCTTCTGGGAGCACCGCTACAGCAGCCGCGGCCAGGTGTGGAGCGGCAAACCGAACGCCGCCCTCGAGCGCGAGGTGGGCGGGTTGGCGCCCGGCACCGCACTCGAGCTCGGCAGCGGGGAGGGTGCCGACGCCGTCTGGCTCGCCCGGCAGGGCTGGTCCGTGACGGCGGTCGACATCTCCCCGAGCGCGCTCGCCCTCGGAGCGTCGACCGCGGCAGAGGCGGGGGTCGCCGATCGCGTCACCTGGGTGCAGGCCGACCTCGTCGAGTGGGAACCGTCGGCGTCGTTCGATCTCGTCACAGCGACGTTCCTGCACTCCCCCGTCGAGTTCCCCCGGGAGGCGGTCCTGCGCCGTGCGGCGTCCGCGGTCGCTCCCGGCGGCACGCTGCTCATCGTCGGCCACGCCGGTCCGCCGCCCTGGGCGACCGAGCACATCGCGCACGCGCACTTCCCGACGCCCGAGGAGGTCCACGCCTCGCTGGAGCTGGAGGCGACCGAGTGGGAGGTCGTCACCGCAGGCCTCGTCGCGCGCGCCGCGATCGGGCCTGACGGCGAGCCAGCCGAGCTCGACGACAGCGTCCTCGTGCTCCGTCGCCGTCCCTAACTCAGGAGCGGCGCGGCGTGTCGCGCCGTCCGCCGGCGTGTCGCACCCGACACACCGCAGCCGTCCTGAGTGAGGGACACAACACCACCCGCCGCGCATCCCGGCTCAAACCGGATCCTCCACGTCCCTAACTCAGCAGCGTCCCGGCGCGTCCCGACGCCCGACCGGCGCGTCGCACCGGACACGCCGCAGCACTCCTGAGTCAGGGACAGGACTGAGGTCGAATCGGGTCAGCGATCAGGGGTCAGCGAGCCGGGGGCGCACCCACGGAGCCGCGCTCGATGAGCGTCTGGGCGAGCACCAACTCCTCCGCGTCGGCCCCCGCCCCACCGATCCGGGCGATCAGCCGGCGCGCGGATTCGGCACCGAGTTCGTAGATCGGCTGCGACACGACGGTGATCGGCGGCGTGGTGAGGCTCGTCCAGTCTGCGTCGTCGAATGCGATGAGCGACACGTCGTCGGGGATCGCGAGGCCGAGTTCGCGGATGGTCCGGAAGACCGCGGAACCGACCAGGCTGTCGGAGGCGATGATCGCGGTCACGGGGTCCCGGTCGCCGAGGACCTTCCGGGTGATGACGTCGATCCCCTCCGCGCGCGCATTGAGGTGGACGGACGCCGCCGGGTCCTCGACGCCGGCCTCGCGGAGGGCACCCGTGAACCCGTCGATGCGATCGCCGACCGAGGAGGAGCCGACATCGTCCCCTGAGGCATACGGCTCCCCGTGGCCGAGGGTCGAGATGAACGCGATCCGACGGTGTCCGGCGGCGAGGAGGTGCCGGGTTGCCGCGGCCGCCCCGGAGGCGTTGTCGGCGACGACCGTGTCGGCCTCCATACCGGCCGCACGACGGTCGAGGAGCACCACGGGACGCCCCTCGGCGAGCGCCGTTTGTAAACTTCTCGTTTCGATCGAGGAGGCCGGCGTGACGATGAACCCGTCCACGCGCTTGTCGAGGAGGAGCTCGATCGCGGCCGTCTCAGCGTCGACCTCCTCGTCGGAATTGGCGAGGATGAGGTCGAATCCGGCTGCTTGCGCGACGTCGGAGATCCCCCGGGTCGCACGAGCGAAGAAGGGGTTCTCGATGTCGCCGATGACCACCCCGATGGTGTTCGACTTCCCCGTGTTCATGCTCTTCGCGAGGGCGTTCGGGCGGTAACCGAGGCGTTCCGCGGCGGCCTGCACACGGTCCCGCACATCCTCGCTCACGGCCCCGTAGTCGCCGAGCGCGCGGGCCGCAGTGGCCTTCGACACCCGTGCGGCCTTCGCGACGTCCGACACCGTCGCCTCGCGTCTGCCGGTACCCGGATCCGTTGCCATGTGCCCTCCGATGGGGTCTGCTGCGTCGTTGACGTTGTCCGAGAACCAGGGTACTGTCCTGGACAACCTGTTGAGACCGGTCTCAACCTACGACATTGAGACCGGTCTCACCAGCAGAACGACAGCAATGGAGCTGGCGGCGTCCACAAGACACGAGCCGACGGTTCCCTCCACGCACCACGAACTCCTCCCCACGATTGGACTCGCCGTGACGAATCGCTTCACCCTCCGCAGGACGGCCCTCCTCGCCGTCGCTGCGGCGACCGCCCTCATCCTCTCCGCGTGCTCCGGTGGTGCCGGAACCGCGAGCAGCACCGAGGACAACCCGTACGGACTCATCACCCCCGGACAGATCCGCGTCGCCAGCCTCGGCGACTCGAAGCCATACACCTTCACCGACGCCGACGGGACGTTCACCGGCTTCGACGTCGAACTCTTCACCGACGTCGCGAAGCGGATCGGGATCGACGACGTCGTGTTCACTGGTCAGGACTTCTCCGGTCTGCTCTCCGCCGTCGCGAACGGTCAGTTCGACGTCGGCGTCGCGGCCATCGGCATCACCAAGGAGCGCGAGCAGACGGTCGACTTCTCCGACGGCTACCTCGCCGGGTACCTCACGGTCATGGCGGCGAAGGACTCCGGCATCACCGACGCGGACAGCCTCGCCGGCAAGCGCCTCGGCGTCGTCCAGGGCACCCTCCAAGAGGCCTACGCGGTCAAGCACTTCACCGACACCGAACTCGTGCGCTTCCCCGACAACAACTCGGCCATCTCGGCCGTCAACAGCGGCAGCATCGACGCCCACTTCCTCGACTACGAGGCGGCGAAGGAGTACGCGGCACAGTACGGGCTCGTGAACGCCATCGACATCCCGTCCTTCGACGCACCGGCCGGGTTCGCGATCGCGAAGGACAAGCCCGAATTCAAGAAGGCCCTCGACAAGGCCCTCGCCGAGGCGATGGAGGACGGCACCTGGAAGAAGCTCTACCAGAAGTGGTTCCCGGGCTCTCCGATGCCCGAGCAGTACCTCCCGAAGGCGGAGCAGACCTCCAGCCCCAGCCCGACCTCGTCGACCGAGTAGTCCCCGTCTCGTGGTGCGGGCCGAGGACCGGCCCGCACCACACCATCCCACCCCTCAGGAGCAGACAGCATGGACTGGCTCGACAGCATCATCAAGACCTTCTTCGACTTCGACGCGATGTGGCAGGTGTTCCCGCAGCTGCTCGGCGTGGGACTCGTCAACACCCTCGTCATCTCGATCGCCGCCACGGTGATCGGGGTCATCCTCGGCATGATCATCGCCATCATGGGCATCTCGCCCTCACGCTGGCTCCGAGTACCCGCGCGGATCTACACCGACGTGTTCCGCGGCCTGCCGGCGATCCTCACCATCCTCCTCATCGGCCAAGGCTTCGCCCGCTTCAGCCAGCAGCTGTTCGGCCCCTCGCCCTATCCGCTGGGCATCCTCGCGCTCAGCCTCATCGCCTCCGCCTACATCGGCGAGATCTTCCGCGCCGGCATCCAGAGCGTCGACCGCGGCCAGCTCGAGGCCTGCCGGGCGCTCGGCATGAGCTACGGCAAGGCGATGCGACTCGTCGTGGTGCCGCAGGGCATCCGCCGGGTCCTCCCTGCGCTCGTGAACCAGTTCATCGCCATCGTGAAGGACTCGAGCCTCGTCTACTTCCTCGGGCTCCTCGTCAGTGAGCGCGAGCTGTTCCGGGTCGGTCAGGACGCCGCCGTCCTCACCGGCAACCTCTCCCCGCTCGTCATGGCGGGGCTGTTCTACCTCGTCATCACCGTGCCCCTCACCCACCTCGTCAACTTCTTCGACAACCGCTTCCGCACCGGTCGCCGCAAGGCCACCCCACCGAAGAGCGGCCTCGACGAGCTCGACGAGGTGCAGCCACCCCTGCCAGCCACCACCGGGAGCAACACATGACCTACACCTCTCCCCTGCCCGTCACCGACGGACACTTCTACCGCGGCTCGAGCCTCGAACTCCGCGACGTCTCGATGGCGTACGGCGACATCGAGGTCATCCGCGAGGTGAGCATCGACGTCGAGCCCGGCACGACGACCTGCATCATCGGGCCGTCCGGCTCGGGCAAGTCGACACTGCTCCGCGGGGTGAACCGCCTGCACGAGCCCACCTCCGGCGACGTCCTCCTCGCCGGTGAGAGCGCCCTGAAGATGAAGCCGGAACGGCTCCGGACGCGGGTCGGCCTCGTCTTCCAGCACTTCAACCTGTTCCCCGACCACACCGCGCTCGAGAACGTGGCCCTCGCACTCCGCAACGTGAAGGGCATGTCGAAGAGCGAGTCACTCCGAGTCGCAGCAGCGCGCCTCGACGACGTCGGACTCGGCGAACGATCGGACCACCGGCCGCGCGACCTCTCGGGCGGCCAGCAGCAGCGCGTCGCGATCGCCCGCGCACTCGCGATGGAACCCGAGGTCATGCTGTTCGACGAGGCCACGAGCGCCCTCGACCCCGAACTCGTGAAGGGCGTCCTCAACCTCATGGCCGGTCTCGCGCAGCGCGGCATGACGATGCTCGTCGTGACCCACGAGATGGGCTTCGCCCGCAAGGTCGCCGACCAGGTCGTGTTCATGGACGAGGGCCGCGTGGTCGAGGCGGGGACCCCGACGCAGCTGTTCGACGCCCCGCAGAGCCCCCGCCTGCAGCGCTTCCTCTCCGAGGTCCTCTGATGGCGGCGCGCGTCTCCGGCACGATCAGGACGGGCGTCATCGGCTTCGGCACCTCCGGCGCGGTGTTCCACGCGCCGTTCCTCGCCGCGGATCCCGACTACTCGCTCGACCTCGTCGTGACCTCCGACCCGGATCGACGGGCCGAGGCGCTCGGGCGGTACCCGGGCGTCAAGGTCGTGTCGACCGCCGAGGAGCTCTTCGCCCGAGCCGACGAGCTCGACCTCGTGGTCATCGGCTCGCCGTCCGGCACGCACGCCGCGCTCGCGACAGCCTCCCTGGACGCCGGCCTGCACGTCGCGGTCGACAAGCCGTTCGCCGTCACCGCGGCCGAGGGCCGCGCGGTCGTCGATCGTGCTGCAGCCGCCGACCGCCTCGTCACGGTCTTCCAGAACCGCCGCTGGGACGGCGACTTCCTGACCGTGCGGCGGCTGCTCGACGAGGGCATGCTCGGGCACGTCCATCGCTTCGAGTCACGCTTCGAGTGGTGGAAGCCCGATCCGCCCGCATCGTGGAAGACGGCCGCGACCGCCGCGGAGGGCGGCGGCATCCTCTACGACCTCGGCACGCACGTGATCGATCAGGCCATCCAACTGTTCGGCGAGGTCGAGGACGTCCAGGCTGAACTCGGTGTCGTCCGGCCCGGAGCGGTCGCGGACGACGACGCCTTCGTGGCGCTCCGTCACCGTTCGGGGGTCCGGTCGCACCTCTGGATGGGGTCGCTCGTCGCCCAGGCCGGCCCACGGTTCCGCGTCCTCGGATCCTCCGGTGCCTACACCTCGTGGGGACTCGACGGCCAGGAGCCCGCGCTGAAGGCCGGTGCTGATCCGCGTGACGACGGATTCGGTCGGCGTGACCCGTCCGGTTGGGGCGCGATCGGGGTCGACGGTGCAACAGAGCCCGTCCCCATGGCCGACGGCGACTACGCCGCCTTCACCCGCCTCCTCGCGACCGCCCTCCACGACGGCGGTCGTCCACCGGTCGATCCGGCCGACGCGATCGCCGTCCTCGAGATCATCGAGGCCGTCCACGCGGCCGCAGCATCTCACCAGCGCAGCACTCCAGAACAGAAAGAGCAGACAGCATGAGCAGCACCACCCAGACCAGCCGACGCGTCGTCGTGATCGGCGGCGGCATCCTCGGAACGTCCAGCGCCGTCGCCCTCGCCCGCCGAGGTGCCGACGTGACCCTCGTGACCGACCGCTCCCTCGCCAGCGGCGCCTCGGGACGATCGCTCGCCTGGCTGAACTCCGCGGCCCAGCGGTCGAGCGAGTACCACGCGCTCCGTGTCCTCGGGATCGACCGCTGGCGGACCTTCGCCGCGCAGATCCCGAGCGCGGAGTTCCTCCGCTTCGACGGCGGACTGATGTGGGCACCGGAGGGCGAGTCCTACGCACAGACCTTCGCCTACGAGCGCGGCATCGGCTACGACGCCCGGTGGCTGGCTCCGGAGGAGGTCGCCTCGGTCACGCCGGGTGTCGATCCGGCCGCCGTGGCTGCGGAGGGCGCGATCTTCAATCCGGGCGAGGGCTGGGTCGAGCTGCCGTCCGTGATCGAGGTGCTGTCCCGCGAGTTCGTCGCCCGCGGCGGACGGATCGTGACGGACGCCGGCGCCGAGATCGCCTCGTCCGGCGGACGTGCCGTGGGTGCGGTGCTCGCGAACGGCGACCGCATCGAGGCCGACGCCGTCCTGTTGGCCACGGGTCCCGACGTCCCGGCCCAGCTCGCCGCACTCGGCATCAAGATCGGCGACCAGAGCCCGGCCGCATTCGTCGCGTTCACGAAGCCCGTCGCAGCCGAGCTCGTCGCCGTCCTCAACACGCCGAAGGTGGCCGTCCGTCGCACCAGGGAGGGCGGCTTCGCGCTGGACTCCGCGTGGTCGGAGGAGGAGATCGAGGTCCGCGACGACGGTTCGCTGCACATCTCGGACTCGACCGTGGAGCGGCTGATGGCCGAGGGATCGCGGGTGCTCGCCGGCAACCCGACCCTCGAACTCGACCACATCGGGGCCGGCTACAAGCCGATCCCCGGAGACGGCGAGCCGGTCTTCGGCGCGGTCCCGCAGCTGCCGGGGCTCTTCACGGCCTTCAGCCACAGCGGTGCGACACTCGGGCTCATCGCCGGTGAACTCCTCGCGGACGAGATCGTCGACGGCGAACCCTCGCCGCTGCTCGCGACCTTCCGGCCCGAGCGGTACGCGGAGTCACCCGTCCCCGCGTAGCCCTGGCCGGTTCACAACTCAGGACGGCCCCGGCGGGTCACATCGGCCACCCGGTGTGTCCGGCGGGACGCGCCGCACCGGTCCTGAGTTGTGAACCCCTGCCGTCCCCAACTCAGGAGTCGTCCGGCGCGTCGCAAGCGCTCCCGCTCGACGCACAGCAGGACTCCTGAGAACGGAACGGGAAGGACCACGACAGAACGCCCGCCGCACTCCTCGAGTGCGGCGGGCGTTCGGCGTTGCGGGGTGCGACTAGTCGGTGCCGGAGTCGAACGCGGCACCCTCGGAAGCGAGATCGGTCGCGCGCTCGAGGGCGTCGGCGGTCGGGTCGAGGAGTTCGCCGCCCAGGATCTCCTGCGCTTCACCCTGCTCGAGCTTGCCGACGAGGTCGGCGGTCGCGCCGCCGACGATGCCGGCCGCTGCGTACTGCTCGAGCCGCGAGCGCGAGTCCGCGATGTCGAGGTTGCGCATGGTGAGCTGACCGATGCGGTCGTCGGGACCGAACGCCGCATCGCCGACGCGCTCCATCGAGAGCTTGTCGGGGTGGTAGCTGAGGCCGGGGCCCGAGGTGTCGAGGATCGTGTAGTCGTCGCCGCGGCGCAGACGGATGGAGACCTCGCCGGAGACGGCGGAGCCGACCCAGCGCTGGATGGACTCGCGGAGCATGAGCGACTGCGGATCGAGCCAGCGGCCCTCGTACATGAGGCGGCCGAGTCGGCGGCCCTCGTTGTGGTAGTTGGCGACCGTGTCCTCGTTGTGGATCGCGTTGAGCAGACGCTCGTACGCGATGTGGAGGAGCGCCATGCCGGGGGCCTCGTAGATGCCGCGGCTCTTCGCCTCGATGATGCGGTTCTCGATCTGGTCGCTCATGCCGAGGCCGTGACGACCTCCGATGGCGTTGGCCTCGAGGACCAGCGCGACCGCGTCGGCGTACTCGACGCCGTTGAGCGCGACCGGGCGACCGGCCTCGAAGGTGACGGTGACGACCTCGGAGGCGATCGCGACGTCTTCACGCCAGAACGGCACGCCCATGATCGGCTCGACGAGTTCCATGCCGGAGCTGAGCTCCTCGAGGCGCTTGGCCTCGTGGGTGGCACCCCAGATGTTGGCGTCAGTGCTGTACGCCTTCTCGGTGGAGTCGCGGTACGGGAAGTCGCGGGCGACGAGCCACTCGCTCATCTCCTTGCGGCCACCGAGCTCGTTGACGAAGTCGACGTCGAGCCATGGCTTGTAGATGCGCAGGCGCGGGTTGGCGAGCAGACCGTAGCGGTAGAACCGCTCGATGTCGTTGCCCTTGTAGGTGGAGCCGTCGCCCCAGATGTCGACGCCGTCCTCCTTCATCGCGCGGACGAGCATGGTGCCCGTCACGGCGCGACCGAGTGGCGTCGTGTTGAAGTAGGTCTTGCCGGCGTTGCGGATGTGGAACGCGCCGCACTGGAGGGCGACGAGGCCCTCCTCGACGAGCGCCGACTTCGCGTCGACGAGGCGCGCGATCTCGGCGCCGTACTCCTTGGCGCGGTCGGGGACGGCACCGATGTTCGGCTCGTCCGCCTGGCCGATATCGGCGGTGTAGGTGCACGGAATGGCACCCTTCTCGCGCATCCAAGCGACGGCGACGGAGGTGTCGAGACCTCCGGAGAAGGCGATGCCGACGCGCTCGCCGACGGGGAGGCTGCTCAAGACTTTAGACACGCCTGCGATTCTACGGGTTCGCGGGGAGTGGAGCACGTCGCCGCCGGTACCGCCTCGCCCGGGCCGGGGGACGGCTGGGGCTGTGGCGATATCGACGGCGACGCTGCTGTGAACCAGACGGATCGGACCAGGTCCGCTCAGGCGCTGTTCGGGTCTCGCGCCATGAGCTTCACGAGTGCATCGGGATGACGATTCGTCGACTCCAGAGTGATTCTCGCAGCGTTTGTCGGTCTTCCGCATGTCCCACTACTGGGGTCATCGGTAGGGGGCGACAGGCTCCGCGAGACGCGGCGCTACCAGATGGTGACGCGCTCCTCGGGGGCGAGCCAGGCTGCGTCGGATTCGGTGACGCCGAACGCCTCGTAGAAGGCGTCGATGTTCCGGACGATCTGGTTGCAGCGGAACTCGTTCGGCGAGTGCGGGTCGATCGACAGCAGTCGGATGACCTCCGCGTCGCGTCCCTTCTGCTGCCAGGCCTGCGCCCAGGAGAGGAAGAACCGCTCCGCGCCGGTGAGGCCGTCGATGACCGGTGGCTCCGCGCCCTCGAGCGACAGCAGGTAGGCCTTCCAGGCGATGCCGAGCCCGCCGAGGTCGCCGATGTTCTCGCCGATCGTCAGTGCGCCGTTCACGTGGTGGTCGGGCACCTGGGCGGGAGCCAGCGCGTTGTACTGCTCGATGAGCGACGCGGTGCGCTCCTCGAACGCCGCGCGGTCGGCCTCGGTCCACCAGTCGGTGAGTCGGCCGTCGCCGTCGAACTTCGACCCCTGGTCGTCGAAGCCGTGCCCGATCTCGTGGCCGATGACCGCGCCGATCGCCCCGTAGTTCGCGGCGGCGTCGCGGCCGGCGTCGAAGAACGGGTACTGGAGGATGGCGGCGGGGAACACGATCTCGTTGAAGCCGGGGTTGTAGTAGGCGTTGATCGTCTGCGGCGTCATGAACCACTCGTCGCGGTCGAGCGGCTTGCCGATCTTGCCCAGTTCGCGCTCCATCTCGAACCGGCTGGCGCGACGGACGTTGCCGAGCAGGTCGTCGGCTTCGAGCTCCAACGCCGAGTAGTCGCGCCACTTCACGGGGAAACCGATCTTGGGCGTGAACTTGTCGAGCTTCTCCAACGCCCGCGTGCGGGTCTCGGGGCTCATCCACTCGAGGTTCTCGATGCTGTCGCGGTACGCCTCGACGAGGAACCCGACGAGGACGTCCATCTCGTCCTTCGACGTGGCGCCGAAGTGCCGGTCGACGTAGATGCGGCCGACGGCCTCGCCGAGCATGCCCTCGACGAGCGAGACGCCGCGCTTCCAGCGCTCGCGCTGCTGCGGCGTGCCGGTGAGGGTCTTGCCGTAGAAGTCGAAGTTGGCGCGACCGAACTCCTCGGAGAGGTACGGTGCGGCACCGTGGACGACCTTCCAGGCCAGCCAGTCCTTCCAGGACTCGAGCTGCTCGGCGACGAGGAGCTCCCCGAGGCCCTCGAGGAAGCTCGGCTCACGCACGACGATCTCCGCGAACACCGCGTCGGCGGCGCCGATCGCATCGCGCCAGACGGCGAGGTCCGGGCCGTCGAGGTCGGCGCCCGCGGCGAGCGCCGCAGCTTCGTCCCACGAGTAGAGGTTGTACGTCTTCTCGCTGTCGCGAGTGGCGACGTTGTCCCAGTGCTTGGACGCGATCGCCGTCTCGAGGGCGAACACGCGGTCGGCACGTGCGGCAGCGTCGTCGATGCCTGCGAGCTCGAACATCGTCTGGAGGTGTGCGCGGTAGGCCTCGCGGATCTCGGCGAAGGTGTCTTCACGGAAGTAGGACTCGTCGGGCAGCGTGATGCCGCCCTGTTCGGCGAAGACGAGGTAGCGCTCGGGGTTGCCCGGGTCGTTGTCGACGAAGAGCTGCAGGAAGCCGCCGACGCCCTCCGCCTCGAACTCGCCGGACAGGCGGAGGAAGGACTCGATGGAGTCGACCGCTGCGACGCGGGCGAGCTGGTCGGCGAGCGGGGTCGCTCCGAGGGCGTTGGCCCGGTCGACGTCCATGAAGCTGGCGTACAGGGCGCCGATCTTCACGCCCTCCTCGCCGTCGGGGTTCGTCTGCGACTCCTCGATGATGTCGCGGACGGCGTTCTCGGCGTCTTCCGCCAGCTGGTGGAACGATCCCCAGCGAGCTTTGTCGTCGGGGATCTCGGTGCGGTCCATCCACTTGCCGTTCACGTGGCGGAAGAGGTCGTCCTGCGGCCGCACGGCCGGGTCGAGTTCGGAGCGGTCGATGCCGGAGGCGAGCTGCGCGTCAGTCATGCGGATCAGCCTAGCGACGGCACCTGACCACGGCTCGGGTGTTCTCTCAGAGCGGGCGTGCCGCTCTGGACCGAGTCCTGTGGAGGAGCGTCGCGAGCGCTTCGGGGAACGAGGGACTACCGTTGACCCACCCGGCCGGAAGGAGCCCGCGTGGACTGGTTGGCCGACTTCCCGCCCGGCGTCCTGCTCCTCGTCGTCTTCCTGGTCGTCGCGGTCGAAAGCCTCGGCGTGCCGTTGCCGGGAGAGACCGTGCTCATCGGGGCGACCCTCCTCGCCGCGTCGAGCGGCCTGAACCCGGTGTTCGTCGCCGCCGCGGCCGCCGGTGGTGCGATCCTCGGCGACTCGATCGGGTACTGGATCGGCAAGCGGTACGGCCGGCGGCTCCTGTCGGTGCTGAACCGCAGATTCCCGAAGCACGTGGGGCCGAAGCGACTGGGCGCCGCGGTGCACCTCATGCGGCGGTGGGGGCCGTGGGCGGTGTTCGTCGGGCGGTTCATCGCCGTCCTCCGAATCTTCTCCGGACCGCTCGCGGGCATGTTCCGCATGACGTACCCGCACTTCCTCGTCGCCAACGCGGCGGGTGGCATCGCCTGGGCCTCGCTCGTGGTCACGGTCGTCACCGTACTGGGGAGTGCCGCGACCGAGTTCCTGCACCGCTTCTCCTGGGCGGCGCTCGCGTTGGCCGGTGCCGCGGCCGTCGTGATCGCGGTGGTCGTCGTGTTCCGGATCCGTCGTCGGGCCGCCCGGCCGGCCGCCGATCGCGCGCCCGTGTCGATGACCGAGGCGGAGCTCGACGAACTGCTGTCTCCATCCGGGTCGGTCCCGGCCACGACCGACGCCGACGCCCGAATGGACACGCCGACCACCCGGGCCGCCAGCTCGGCCCCCGTCCGCACCGATCTGCGCGCCGCGATCGCCGTCGTCCTGACGCCGCTGCGCTGGGCCCTGCGGACGACCCCCGCGACCACCGCCTTCGTCACCGTCTTCGTCGCCCTCGGCGTCGTGACCGGTGGCCTGTGGCGCCCGATCGACCAGGCCGCCTGGTACCCGGCGTTCGCGTACGGGGTGCCGAGCCTTGAAGCCGGGCGCTGGTGGACGGTCCTGACGGGCATGTTCATCACCGCCGACCCGCTCGCCTACCTCATCGCGATCGTCGGCGCGGCCGTGTTCGGCGGGTGGGTCGAGGTCCGATTCGGCACGCTGCGGGCGTCGGCGATCTTCGTGACCGGCCATCTCGTCGGTGTCCTCGGGGCCCTCGGCGCGGCTCTGGCGCTGGCCCGGCTCGACTGGCCGTGGGCGCAGTCCCTCGTGACGACGCTCGACGTCGGTCCGAGCTGCGGCATCCTCGCCTGCGTCGCGACCGCGACCGCGTTCATGCGTTCCCCCTACCGGCTGCGCTGGCGGCTGCTCCTGCTGTCGTGGGTGTCGATCGCGCTCCTCTACGTCGGGAAGATCGACGACCTCGAGCACTTCATCACGACCGTCGTCTTCGTGATCGTCGCCCGGCTGCTCCTCGGCGAGCACCGGTCGACCCCACGACCCACCATGCGCGACTGGCGGCTGTTCGCCGTCTCCGGGCTGCTCGTGATCGGTGCGGTGCAGCTGCTCGTCACCCTCGTGCCGCTCGACGGGCCGCTCGGTTCGACCACCCTGACGCAGGGCTCCATCCTGGACGTCGGGGTCGACACCATCGCGATCCTGGTGATCGCGAACTGGCTCCGCCGTGGTCATCGCTGGGCCTGGTGGGCGGCGATGGTGCTCACCGTCGGCAACCTCCTGGTCACGCTCGCCCTCATCGCCCTCGCCTGGCTGGCCCAGGTGCCGGTCGTGGCGTCGACCATCTGGATCTCCGCGAGCGTCCTGTGGGTGGGACAGACGGTGGTCCTCGTGCTGTCGCGCCACGCGTTCCGGGTCGCGGCGAACCAGACCAGGCGACGCCTGCCTGGAGCGATCGGTCCGGGTGCACGGCGAGCGCGCGCCAGGGCGGCGCAGCTGCTGCGCGAACACGGCGGCGGACCGCTGGCGGCCTCGGCACTCCGACCCGAGAACCGGGTGTTCGTCACGGCCGACGGTGGACACGCGGTCGCCTACCAGCAGCATGCCGGCGTCGCGCTTGCCCTCGGCGAGCCGATCGGCGACCCCGGCGGTGCAGTCGCCACGGTGTCGGCGTTCGCGACGGCGGCCGAGCAGGAGGGGCTCACACCGGCGGTCTTCGCCGCTCGCGACGCGCGCATCGTGCCCGAGGGGTGGCGGGTGTCGCCACTCGGCCGAGACCTCGTGCTCGACCTCAGCGGGGCGGATGCATCAGAACCCGTTGGTCCGGACGATGCGACGGGAGCCGCCGGCGCGGATCCGACGACCTCGATCCTGGTGCCCGCTCGCGAACTGCCGTGGGAGCTCCGCAGTCAGATCCGCGCGCTGTCGTCGGTGTGGGTGTCCGACCGGCACGTGCCCGAACTCGGTCTCACCGTGGGTTCGAGCATCGACGCCCCCGATGGCGACGACCGGGAGCCGACCGCCGCGGTCCGGGTCTCCGTCGTGACGGACGCCGCAGGCGCCGTACTCGCGGCGGTGTCCTGGTTGCCGATCCCCGGGGCCGGCGGCACCGCGCACGGGTGGGCGCTCGATGCGGTCCGTCGCGCACTGCCGAAGGACGACGCCGGAAGGACGGCGAGTGCGGGTACAGCGTCGGAGGAACACACCAGCCGAGCCGTCGAGCGGGCCCTGACCGACGCCTGCCGACGATTCGCGTCCGAAGGCTCAGCCATGGTCTCGTTCGCTGCTTCCGGGCTGGCACAGGACGGCACCGAGCCCGACGGCGTCGCCGTGCGCACGATGGCCGGCATCGCCCACCGGGTCGACCCGCTCGTCGGCTTCGCGGAGATCGCCGATGTCGCCGAGCGCCTGGGTGCCACCGCCGTGCCGCTGTTCCTCGCCTGCCGCGAGGACGCCGACCAACCGCGGGTCGCCTACGCCGCCGCGGCCGGCTTCCTCACGGGCATCCGTCTCCGCGACCTCCCTGGCCTGAGCGGGTCGCTGCTCGCGCGGTAGGACGTCGACTCGTCCCGCCTCGGACGGCGACGCGGCGTGTCACCAACCGCGGCTAGGCTCGGCGGGTGACCACGGGACAGGACGGGCGACGACTGCGACCCGTCGACCGCGACATCCTCCGGCTCGCGGTCCCGGCGCTCGGGGCGCTGATGGCGGAGCCGCTGTTCCTGCTCGCCGACTCCGCGATGATCGGCCACCTCGGCGTCGTGCCGCTCGCCGGCCTCGGGGTCGCGAGCGCGGTCCTGCAGACGGTCATCGGACTCATGGTGTTCCTCGCCTACGCGACGACGCCCGCGGTCGCCCGGCGTCTCGGACACGGCGACGAACGCGGCGCGGTATCGCTCGGGGTGGATGGGCTCTGGTTGTCGCTCGGGCTCGGAGTCGTGATCGGTGCGGCCGGATGGTTCCTCTCGCCCACGCTCGTCGGGCTGTTCGGCGCGACGGACGCCGTCGCCCAGCAGGCCGACACCTACCTCGGCATCTCGATGCTCGGCATCCCCGCCATGCTGCTCGTCTTCGGTGCGACCGGGCTCCTCCGCGGCCTGCAGGACACCACCACGCCCCTCGTGGTCGCCGGCGCCGGGTTCGCCGCGAACATCGGCCTCAACTTCCTCTTCATCTACGGCCTCGGACTCGGCATCGCGGGATCCGCCATCGGCACCGTCATCGCGCAGTGGGGCATGGTCGTGGCCTACCTCGTCGTCGTCCTGCGCCATGTGCGGCGGACGGGAGCGAGTCTCCGCCCGCACCGCGCCGGCCTCGGTGGTGCGGCCCGTTCCGGCGGATGGTTGTTCCTCCGCACCGTCAGCCTCCGCGCCGCGATGCTCATCGCCGTGTTCGTCGCGACCGACCTCGGCACCGACGAACTCGCCGGGTTCCAGCTCGTCATGACCCTCTTCGCCACCCTCGCCTTCGCGCTCGACGCCCTCGCGATCGCCGCGCAGGCGCTCGTCGGCAAGGGGCTCGGGGCCGGCGACGTCGCAGGTGTGCGTGCCGTCCTCGTCCGCTGCCTGCAGTGGGGCGTCGGCTCGGGGATCGTGCTCGGCCTGGTCATCGCGCTCGCGAGCCCGGTCATCGGCCTGCTCTTCACGAGCGACCCCGACCTCGCGGCGCTCATCGTGCCCGCGATCATCGTGCTCGCCGCCACCACCCCGCTCGGTGGCGTCGTCTTCGTCCTCGACGGCGTCCTCATCGGCGCCGGAGACGCGAAGTACCTCGCGATCACCGGGCTGCTCAACACACTCGTCTTCCTGCCGTTCGCGCTCGCGGTCCTCGCTTGGGCACCCGGCGGGCAGACCGGGCTCACCTGGTTGGCGCTCACCTTCTTCATCGGCTACCTCGGTGCGCGCGCGACCACACTCGGGCTTCGAGCCCGCACGACGGCGTGGATGCGCACCGGGGCCTGACCGACAACTGGGGAGTTGTCCCCATTGAGGCGGCCTCCTCGGTCCCCCATCCTGGACCTGAGCATCCGTCAACGCTCACGATTCCAGGGGGAACCACCATGTCACTTCGCTCCGCTCACCACCGTCTCCGCGTCTCCGCGGTGACCGCCGTCGCCGTCATCGGGCTCTTCGGGCTCGCCGCCTGCAGTAGCGGCGACGCGCCGGCCGACTCCGAACCCTCGACGAGCGCCACGACCGCGCCCGAGGCCACGGAGGACGCTGCCCAGGAGGAGCCGGCATCGGGCGCGACGAAGTGCACCGAAGAGCAGGTCAACACGCTCAGCGCAGCCAGCGGCGTCGCGGTCCCGGCGGCCGCTGTCGCCGCGGCGAAGGCCACCTTCGCTCCGGCCGCCGTCCTCGGCGACCTGCCGACCGTGTGCATCCTCAGCTACGAAGCGGGTGACGCCTCGGGGAGCTACGCCGTCCTCTCCGGCGGCGCCGCCTCCCTCACCGCAGCGGCCGCGAACGCGACGGCCGGTGGCGCGAGCGTGACCGAAGCCGCCGGCACGTTCACCGGATCGCTCGACGGGCTGACGATCATCGGGATCCCGTTCACCCAGCTCACCCAGGAGACCGCCGGGTTCGAGAACGTCGAGGACCTCGTCGTCGTCGTCTCCACCGCGGCGCTCGGCTGAGCCGCCCCAGCGTCACGCCAGCGCCCATCCACCCTCGTCGGGTGGGTGGGCGTTCGTGCGTGTCGACCCACCGAGCAGACGCGGCGGGGAATCAGGCCGCTCGCGCATCAACCGATCGGTGGATACGAGGATCAGCCCCTCCACCGCTACCGGTGCGCGCCGCAGCGGACGAGCATGGACACCATGAGCACACGACCGATCATCGAGGTCCGCGAGCTGCGCAAGCAGTACGGCGATTTCACCGCCGTCGACGGGGTCTCCTTCGACATCCACCCGGGTGAGACCTTCGCCCTCCTCGGCCCGAACGGCGCCGGGAAGAGCACCACGATCGAGATCCTCGAGGGCTACCGGCACCGGACGGGCGGCGAGGCGAGCGTCCTCGGTGTCGACCCGGCGAAGGGCGGTCTCGACTGGAAGGCCCGCCTCGGCATCGTCCTCCAGTCGAGTGCCGAGGCCGCCAACGTCACGGTCCGGGAGCAGCTCGCACAGTTCGCCCGGTACTACGCGGACCCGCGGGATGTGGACGAGGTCATCGAGGCGGTCGGGCTCACGAGCAAGGCGGGCACGCGCATCGGCAAGCTCTCGGGCGGCCAGCGTCGTCGGGTGGACGTCGCGCTCGGGGTGGTCGGCCGCCCAGCCCTCCTGTTCCTCGACGAGCCGACGACCGGGTTCGACCCCGAGGCGCGTCGGCAGTTCTGGGAGCTCATCCGCTCGCTCAAACGCGACGGAACGACGATCCTCCTCACCACCCACTACCTCGACGAAGCCGCCCAACTCGCCGACCGCGTCGCCGTCATCGCGGCGGGCCGACTCGTGGAGATCGGCGCGGTCGACGAGATCGGCGGTGCCGAGGCCCGGATCCCCGTGGTGCGCTGGCGCGACGAGCACGGCCTCCATGAGGAACGGACCGAGGTGCCGGCTGCACGGGTCGCCGATCTCACGGCGACACTGGGGGGAGAGCCGCGCGACCTGGAGGTCATCCGTCCGAGCCTCGAGGACATCTACCTCGGGCTCGTCCACGCGGCCGACGCCGCTGCGTCGTCGACCACCCCATCAGCAGCACCGTCACCGGCCACGAAGGTCACCACGACAGGAGTCGGCGCATGACCACCATCGACCGCACCACCAACACGCTCGTCCCGGCACTCCCCCGCGGACGCACCCTCCGGCTCGGAGCCAGCAGGATCGGCTACGAGACCCGCATCTACTTCCGCTCCGGCGACCAGGTGTTCTTCACCTTCCTCTTCCCCGTCGTGATGCTCGCGATCTTCTCGACCGCGTTCAGCGCGATGGGGAACGTCGGTGAGGCACCCGACGGCACCGGCGGGGTCAGCCAGGCCGCCTTCTACCTCCCCGGCATGATCGCCGCCGGCATCCTCCTCTCGGGCGTCCAGAACCTCGCGACCGACATCGCGACGGAGAAGAGCGACGGCACGCTCAAGCGCCTCGGCGGCAGCCCGCTCCCGGTGATCTCCTACTTCCTCGGGAAGATGGGGCAGGTCCTCGTCACCTCGGTACTCCAGATCGCGCTGCTGCTCCTCGTCTCGCGGTTCCTGTTCGACGTCACCCTGCCGACCGAGCCCGAGCGGTGGCTCACCTTCGCCTGGATCTACCTGCTCGGCATCGCGACGTCGGCCGTCCTCGGTATCGCCCTGTCGGCGCTCCCCCGCACCGGCAAGAGCGCGACGGCCGTCATCATCCCGATCGTGCTCGTGCTGCAGTTCATCTCCGGCGTCTACCTCTCGTTCACGATGCTCCCCGAGTGGCTGCAGAACGTCGCGAGTGTCTTCCCGCTCAAGTGGATCGCGCAGGGCATGCGCTCCGTCTTCCTGCCGGAGGGGTTCGCCTCGCAGGAGCCGTCCGGTGGCTGGGACCTCCCGATGGTCGCGCTCGTCCTCGGCGTCTGGGCGATCGTCGGCCTCGTCCTCACCCGCCTCACCTTCCGCTGGGTCCGCCGCTCCTAGCCCGCGAACTGTCAGTTCCGGCGGGTGTACGCCCCCGGAACTAGCAGGAAGTGACAGTTCGCGAGCAGGGATGGGAGGGTTGGGACATGGACGGACGACGGTGGTGGGATGTCGCGTTCGGCGCGGGGTGCGTGATCGTCGGTGCGCTCGTGAGCGTCAGCGCGGCAGGGGCACCGGAGCGGGCCGTCGGCGTCTGGATCGTGCTGGCGGCGCTCTGCCTCGTCTACTACACGGCCGGGCGCCGCACCCTCGAGCGTCCGCAGGGCGGGCTTTGGTTCGCGATCACCCTCATCGCCCTCACCGCAGTCGGGACGGCATTCTCCCCGAACGTCCTGACCCTCCAGTGCCTCGTGTTCCCGCTGCTGTGGGTGCTGACGCCGAACACCCGGAACGCGATCATCCTCAACATCGCGAGCGCCGCGGCCCTCGCCGTCGGCTTCATCGTCGGACAAGGCGCCGCCCCGGAGGCGATCCTGCAGGGGCTCGCGATCCAGAGCGTCTCGCTCGTCTTCGCGTTGTCCCTCGGGCTCTGGATCACCCGGATCGCCGAGCTCGGCGACGAGAAGGCACGACTCCTCGTGAGTCTGCAGACCGCTCAGGCGGAATCGGAACGGGCGAGCCGAGAGGCCGGGGCGGCCGCCGAACGCGAACGCATGGCTCGCGACATCCACGACACCATCGCGCAGAGCCTCACGAGTGTGGTGCTGCTCGCGCAACGCGCCCGCTCTGAGGTCGGTGAGACCGTCGCGGGCACGCCGGACGCCTCCCCGCTGGACGGTCGACTGATCGCCGCCCTCGACAGCATCGACCTCATCGAGAGCACGGCACGCGACGCCCTCCGCGAGGCGAGATCCCTCGTGGCCACGCTGGCCGCGATGCCGGCCGCCGACACCACCCTCGGTGACAGCCTGCGGCGCCTGGGCGAGCGGTTCAGCCGTGAGACGGGCGTGGTCGTCGAGGTCGACGCCCCGTCAGAACGGTTCGAGCGAGCACCCGAGGTCGTGCTGCTCCGGAGTGCCCAGGAGGGTCTCGCGAACATCCGGAAGCACGCCGCCGCCGACCGCGTCGAGCTGGTACTCACCGTCGACGACGGCTGGGCCGAACTGCGGATCTCCGACGACGGGGTCGGCATCGCGGACCCGGACGGCGCGCTGCTCGGGACCAGTCCGGGCGCAGGCTTCGGGCTGCACGGCATGCACGACCGGGTGACGCTGCTCGGCGGAACGGTGGAACTCACGAGCGCCGCCGGAACGGGGACGACGGTGCTGGTGCGAGTGCCGGTGACGATCGAAGCGGGCCCTTCGACAGGCTCAGGGACCACGGAGGAGGGACGATGACACGGATCAGGATCGTGGTCGCGGACGACCACCCCATCGTGCGATCGGGCATCGTCGCGCTGCTCGGGCGCGCGGACGACCTCGAGGTCGTCGCCGAGGTGGCGGATGGCGCTGCGGCGGTCGCGGCTGCAGAGGAGCACCGGCCGGACCTCGTGCTCATGGACCTGCGCATGCCGGTCCTCGGCGGTGCGGAGGCGACGGCGCGCATCGTGCAGCGCGTGCCAGGCGTCCGGGTGCTCGTGCTGACGACCTACGAGACCGACGACGACATCCTCGGCGCGATCGAGGCCGGAGCCGGCGGCTACCTGTTGAAGGCGGCGCCCGAGCAGGAGATCCTGGCCGGCATCCGTTCGGTGGTCGCCGGTCAGACGGTGCTCGCGCCCACCATCGCGGCGACGCTCGTCGGCCGCATGCAGGGTGGGACCCCAGCCCGCCCGCAGCTCAGCGCTCGCGAGCTCGAGGTCCTGGCGCTCGTCGCCGCCGGCAACAGCAACCGGGCGATCGCGGCGGCACTCTTCATCTCGGAGTCGACGGTGAAGACGCACCTGCTGCACGTCTTCGAGAAGCTCGAGGTGGCCGACCGGACCAGGGCCGTCACCCGTGCACAGGAGCTGCGGCTGCTCTGAGCCGGCGCACGAGGCTGCGGGTCCGTTCAGTCACCTCGGGGCACAGGACGCCGCACGTGCGTGCGCAGACCCACCACGTCGAGGACGAACTCGCAGAACATCGCGTTCGCCCAGGAGAACCAGCGGCGGGTGAAGGTGTCGGGGTCGTCCTTGTGGAACGACTCGTGCATGACCCCGGTGCCTGCGTCGGTCCGCAGCAGCGTGTCGAGCAGGCGGGCGCGATCCTGCTCGTCCTGCGAGGTGAGGCCCTCGATGGACAGGG
This sequence comes from Plantibacter sp. PA-3-X8, assembly GCF_003856975.1. NCBI lineage: Bacteria > Bacillati > Actinomycetota > Actinomycetes > Micrococcales > Microbacteriaceae > Plantibacter > Plantibacter sp. PA-3-X8. The sequence continues at coordinate 952,638 of NZ_CP033107.1, read as the reverse complement.
CGATCGGCCAGATGTGGTCGTCGGGCGTGTGTGGGCTCCCGATCCCACGGGCGGCGGACCCGACGAAGTAGCTCGGGTCGTCCTCGCTGAGCAGGAACCGTCGGGTGGCGAGGTACCGGGCGTCGTCGGGCGCGCACCAGCCGAGGAACGGCAGCGAGAGCAGACTCGGCACGTTTGCGTCGTCGATCAGGAGCGCGTTGCCGAACCCGTCGACCTCGTAGGCGTAGACGTCGCCGCACTGATCGGTCGTCACGACACCGTGGGCGTCGATCGCGGTCTCGAGCTCGCGTCGGAGCGCACCGGCCTCCGCGGCGAGTGCCGCGTCGTCGAGCACATCGACAGCGATCGATTCGACCCCGGCGAGCGTCACCGCAGCGAAGAGGTTGCCCGGAACGTTGTAGCCGTACCGCCCTGCGTCGTCGCTCGGCCGGAACCCCGACCACGAGAGCCCGGTCCACGCCGTCTCCGGCCCGAGTCCGTCGCGGACGAGGGTGTCGGAGAGCGGGGCGTCGAACCGCTGGAACCGGTACGGTGAGCGCTCCTCGTGGTGCTGTTCGACCCGCCAGACCTCCATCGCCGCGACGACGGCGGAGCGGTACCGCGCATCCAGGTGGTCGCGGCGCCCCGTCGCCAGCCAGATGTCGTGTGCGAGCTGGAGCGGGTAGCAGAGCGAGTCGATCTCGTACTTGCGTTCCCACACCCAGGGCGACGCATCGGTGCGGTCGTCGCGGTGGCCGTGCCCGTTCGGCTCGGCGTTGAACGCGTTCGCGTAGGGGTCGAGTGCGATCGCATCCAGCTGCCGGCGGTTGACGGCGACGAGCAGCTCGGCCAGCTCGGGGTGGTCGGCTGCGAAGTGGAGATAGGGAGCGAGTTGGGCGCTCGAGTCGCGCAACCACATCGCGGGGATGTCGCCGGTGAGCATGAACACGGTGCCGTCCGGCATGGGCGTCATCGTGCTGTGCAGGGTGTCGGCGAAGCAGCGCTCGAACATCTCGGCCACCCGTTCGTCACTGCGCTCCCGCACAGCCGTGGTCACCTCGGTGATGAGTTCGTCGATCCAAGCGGTCATGGGTCTCCTCCGTCTGCGTCGGCGCGGTGATCGGGCGGGTCAGGTCGAGTCAGGTCAGCGCAGGTCGGAACGAGGGGCGTGCCCCTCGTTCCGCTCCACCGTCAGACGTCGCCGCGTGGTTTCGGGGCGTCCGGCTGCTTCGCCGCGTAGGCGGACTGGCCGGTCGCTCCAGGCTCGCCTGCGGGGATCGGGACGAGGTACGCCGCGGTGCCGTAGGCGGTCAGCTGCGTCCACGCACCGCCGATGTCGGTGGTCTCGAGACGCATCGCGAGGACCGCGTTCGCGCCGCGCTGTTCCGCGTCGGCCACCAGGCGTCGCATGACCTCCTGGCGGGACTCGAACAGCAGCTGGGTCATCCCCGGGACCTCGCCGCCGCCGAGCGCCGAGAAGCCGATCGACATCGAGGAGCCCCAGTCGCGAGCTCGCACGGTGAGCCCGACGACCTCGCCGAGGACGGCGTCGATGCGGTGTCCGGCGACGGTGTCCGTCGTCACGACGATCATGCGGTGGCCGCCGTTCCGGCCAGACGCGACAGTGCCGCGAGCGAGAGCGCTGCGATGCCGGTGTCGAGGGTGGGGTGGATGAGCGGAGCGAACTTCGAGGAGTGGTTGCCGGGAAGGTCTTGTTCCATGCGCCCCGAGGCGTAGGCCGCCGCGAAGGCCTGTGGGTCGGCACCCCCGAGGATCCAGTAGACGATGGGAGCGTCGGCGGCCGTCGCGAGCATGCCGACGTCCTCACTCCCCGTGACGAGACCGGGGTCGACGACGCGGTTGGCACCGAACGCGTCGGCGAACACCGCCGTCACCGCGCCGGTCGCCGCGGGATCGTTCACGAGCACCGGGAAGGCCTCGGTGTGTTCGATCACCGGTTCCCGCTCGGCGCCCGATGCTGCGGCCTCGGCCCGGATGATGCGCTCCATGGAGCCGACGACGCGGTCGCGCACGTGCGGTTCGTAGCTGCGGATGTTGACGCCGATCTGCGCGGTGTCGGGGATGATGTTGTTCTTGGTGCCGGCGTGCATCGTGCCGACGGTGAGCACCGCGGTGTCGGTTCCGGCGACCTCGCGGGACACGATGCTCTGGAGGCGGACGACCGCCGACGCCGCCATCACGATCGGGTCGATCGTCGACTGCGGGCGGGATCCGTGCCCGCCGCGGCCGTGGAAGGTGACGCGGTAGGCGTCGGTCGCGGCGAACGACGGACCGGCGTGCGTGCCGACGACACCGGCCGGCAGCGGACCGACGTGCTGGCCGAACACGATGTCGGGCTTCGGGACGCGTGCGTAGAGGTCGTCGTCGACCATCGCCTGCGCACCGCCGCCGGCCTCTTCAGCCGGCTGGAACAGGACGACGAGTGTCCCGGACCAGGTGTCGCGCCGTGCGGCGAGCAGTTCGGCGGCTCCCAGCAGACAGGTGACGTGGACGTCGTGGCCGCAGGCGTGCATGACCGGGACGTCGTTGCCCTCCGGATCGACCCCGCGCGCGACGCTCGCGTAGTCGAGGCCTGTCTCCTCCAGGACGGGCAGGCCGTCCATGTCGGCCCGCAGGAGGACCGTCGGTCCTTCGCCGTTCTCCAGGACACCGACGACACCGGTGCCGCCGATCCCCGTCGCGACCCCGTACCCGAGGCCGGTGATGCGATCCGCGACCAGGGCGGCCGTCCGGTGCTCCGCGAAGGAGAGCTCCGGATTGGCGTGCAGATCCTGGTACACCGGTGCGAGCGACACGGCGAGCGACGCCGCCTCCTGCTGGACGAGTGCTGCGGTGGCGATGGGCTGGTCGGTCATGGGTCTCCTTCGAGCGTCTCCTCCACCCTACGGGGCATGCCGTCCGTACCGTCGGCCGGGCGCCGGCTCGGGCGATCAGCCGCGATCGCCGGCGCGTCGCTTCCGGACACCGACGACCGCGAACACGACGGCGACGGCCAGCGCGATCGCGGCGACGCCGAACGGCCCGATCGTGCCGAGCAGCGCACCGAAACCGGCTCGCCGTCCGGTGCTCCGTCCGGCGACCTCGTCCCAGATCGGGGTGAAGCAGAGCACGGCGACGAGCACGCCGATCCCCGCACCGACGAACCACCCGAACGGTGAACTCCCCCACTCCTCGACGGACCATTGCGGTGGGGTCTCCGGTTCGCTCGGCTGAACCGGTTCCTGCTCCGGCTGCTGGCCAGGCTGCTGCCCGCCGCTCATCGCTTCCAGACCGTTCCGCCAGCGCCCATGTCGGAACCGCCGACGGAGACGCCGGTCACCTCGAGGCCATCGGTCGAGGACAGCGGCACACAGACCGTGATCGTCTCGCCGCCGACGAGGTCCTCCGCAGCCGTCGTCGGATCGTCCGGTGTCCCGGTGCACTCCGTGAGACCGATGAACGACGTCTCGAGGAAGCTCCCATCCGACAGCTCGGCGAAGACGTTGTTCCAGGGCAACGCGAGCACCTCGGCGGTGGCGTCCCCCTCGTACGCGAACTCGATGGAGGCGAAGTAGACGTCGTCGTCACCACCCATCTGCGCGGTCACCTCGGCGGGTGCCTTGTCGAGCGAGGCGACCGTGACGGCGAAGTCCTGATCGTCGTTCCCCGCGATCTTGGCGGGCAGGGTCACGGTGGCCGTCTCGCCGACCGAGACGGAACCGCTGGAGCAGCCGGCGAGGGCCGCGGCGAAGACGAGCGCAGCGCCTCCTCCGGCCAGGCGCGGGAGCCGGCTCATCGATCGTGTGCGGTGCGTCATGTGGTTCGTCCTTCTCGTGGCCCGGACCGAGCGACACGCGTCGCCCGGTCCGGTCGTCTGGGGGTGGCGGCATGCTCCACGGCGTGCCCGAACCGATGGTGCCGGAGCGCCGCGGCTCCGAGCCAGCCACCCGAACGAGCCCGAACGACTCGCGCGGGTCGACGAACGGAGGTCACGCACGCCTGGTGGCGGTGGAGTCAGGCCCGGGCGAGGTCCGCGCGCATCGTCTGGACGGCCGTGGCTCGCCAGTGGCCGACTGCGCTGAGGAGGTCGGCGGCGGCGGCGAACGCGGCGTCGGCCGCCGCTCGGTCGCCGCGGATCGCCGCCGCCCTCCCGATCGTCTCGAACGCCCTCGCCTGCTCGACCCGGTCACCGAGCAGTTCGGCGAGCTCAAGCGAGCCTCGCGCCCAGCGTTCGGCGGTCCCGGCGTCGTCGGCGTCGGCGGCGATCTCGCCGAGGGTGCTGCAGGCGTCGGAGCGGAGGAGTGGGTAGCCGACGCGCTCGGCCGAGGCCAGGGCGGTGTCCGCCAGACGCGCAGCCTCGACGAGGTCCCCGCGTCGACGGGCGACCTGGGCGAGCTGGATGGCGATCTCGGCGTCCTCGTCGAACGTCGTCGGACCGCCGCCGTCCGCCCCTGCCGCGAGCAGGGCCTCCTCCGCCTCGGCCACACGGTCGAGATCCAGCAGGATCATGGCGCGTTGGGTGAAGAGGTATCCGCGGTTGACGCCGGGACCGCCGCGCTCGAGTAGGGTCGCGCAGCGCCGGAGCGCCTCGTCGAACCGCCCCTGCGCCTGGAGCAGGAGCACACGGTTCGACTCGACGATCGTCCGATTGACGTCATCCCCGGCTCGAGCGCTCACCGCCTCGGCGAGATCGAACAACCGCTCCGACCGGCGATACCGGCTCGTGATGCGCGCCAGATTGCCGAGGTTGCCGAGCGCGCGCCCCCGCGTGATCGGATTGCCGGCTGCGGCCGCGATCCGAGCGGCGCGGAGATACGACTGCTCGGCCTCCGCCATCCGTCCCAGTTGGCGTTCCACATTGGCGATCACGTTCATCGTGCGACCCGGCTGCTCCTCGGTGAGGAGGCGGCTCGCCCGATGCAGGTGGTCGAGGGCGTCGTCGTACCGACCGAGCTTCTCGAAGGCGCGGGCGAGGAGCTCCGCGGTCGTGCCTCGTCGTTCCCGCGGCACGAACGGCGCGGCGAGTTGGAGGAGTTCGGCCGCATGGCTCCAATAGCCGGCATCACCCACCGGCTCCACCACGTGGAAGACGACCGCGGCGAGCGCGGCACCCGCCCGCTGGTCGACTGCGAGCGCTGCGGCGGCCACCAGCCCGTCGGCGAGCGACGCGTCGAAGCGGACGGAGCCGACCAACTCGCGGAACCGTTCCAACACCCGCTCGGCCAGCACCACGAGGACCGACGGGCGCTCCTGCTCGACCGCGAGCCGGTGGGCCGCGGTGTGGACGAGCGGGTGCAGTTCGACGGTCCGCTCCGAGACGGTGGCCAGGTGCATGTCCGCCAGGCGACGGAGCAGGCGCACCGAGGTCAGCGCATCCGCACCGGCGTCGTCCAGCAGTGTCCCGACGACGTCCAGCCGTACGGGGCCGCGGAGCAGGCCGAGTCGCCGGAACAGGGTCGCGGCGTCCGGTCCGATGGCGGCGACCGAGGGTTCCAGGAGCGGCACCGCGTGGTCGCGCCGCGGGCGGTCGCCGAAGCGCTCGGCCACATCGGCGAGCGACCAGTCCGGGTGGTCTTCGATGAAGCGCAGCACGAGGTCGAGGTCGAGGCGGATCCCGCTGATCGCGTTCGCGAGCCGGCGGACCGCCGCGTCGTCGGTCGAGGAGGACGTCGGACGCTGCGAGGCGGTCGCGGCCGAGAGCCGCCGGACCGTCTCCTCGGTCTCGAGCGGCAGGACGGTCCGGCGGTCCACCGCGAGTCCCTCCGCGGCCGCCAGCGCCTCGAGGCCGTCGAGCCGGGCTCGCGAGGTCACGATCAGATGGAGACCGAACCCGGCGGGACCCCGGGCGTGATCGGCGATCAGGAGTGGAGCGAGCTGCGCTGCGGAGAACGCATCCTCGAGCAGGACGATGATCCGGCGGTCGTGTGCCGCCGTTCTGAGCGTCTCGCGCAGCGATGCGGCGTCGAGCCGACGATCGGACCGACCGCCGACGGCGCGCACCAGTTCGCGCAGGACCTCGTCCGCTTCCGCCGGACGCTGCCCGTCTTCGAATCCGTGCAGCCGGACGCGGAGCACCACCGCACCGGGGGTACGGCGGCGTTCGACCTCGGCGAGCCGCCTCGCGAACTCGGCCTTGCCGACCCCGGGGAGCCCGGTGAGGACGACGACGGGTGCGGCAGCGGGTTCCACACCGGTGGACGTCGATCCCTCGGCTGCCGGTAGGACGGAGGCGGACACCGGCGCTCCGAGCGTCGCACCGTTGAGGCGCGCAGCAGTGGTGCGCCACTCGGCGGCCGCTGACGCTGAAGCTCCGAGGGCGAGGACGAGGTCGTGGATGAGTTCGGCGTCGACCCGATGCCGGTCGGTGCGGAAGCAGTCGTAGACCGTCACCTTGCCGGGGGCGTCGCGGGAACCTCGTCCGAGCCGGAGGGCACCGACCCGCCGGGCCAGCTCGGCGAACGACGGCGCACCGGCCTCCGCGCGCAACTCCGTGAGCGCCTCGGCCAGCTCCCCGAGGTCGGCGATGGACGGGAGGGTGGTCGGTCGCATCACCGGGCCCGGTGCGCCCGTGCCGTCGTCGCTCCAGGGTGGAAGCGGACGCTGAACTGCTCGCACTCCGGATCCCGGCCGTCGAGCATGGCGACGATCGCGCGGCCGGCGGCCGACCCCTTCTCGCGGGAGGGCTGCCACACCGTCGTGAGGTCGTAGTCGAGCCCCTCGACGCGGATGCCATCGAACCCGACCACGCTGAGCTCCGCGGGGACGGAGATGCCGAGTTCCTCGGCTGCGCGGATGACGCCGGCGGCCAGGAGGTCGCTCTGTGCAGCGATCGCCGTCGGCCGTTCACCCGCCGGAACGTCGAGGATGGCGTGTCCGGCGACCCGCCCCTCCTCGAGCGATGACCCCGTGGTGACGAACCCCTGCGCGTCGGGGAAGACGTCGCGGAGGCCCTGCAGGCGTTCGATCGCCGGGACCGTCGTGGCGGATCGCTCCCACTCGGGCGTGAGCGGGCCGCGGCGTTCGGTCGAGTCGAGGTTGAGGGTGACGACGGCGACACGCTCGTGGCCGAGGTCGGCGAGGTGTCGCGCCTCCTCACGCACGCCGCCGCGGTTGTCGACGGCGATGTCGGGGACGCCGAGGGCTGCGAGTCCCTCGATCGAGACGATCGGCATCCCCCGTCGGCTGAGGATCGCGACCGAGCTGTCGAGGTTCGGGCTGCAGCCGATGAGGACGACGCCGTCCATCGGTGCGTTGCTCAACTGCAGCGTGCCCTCCTGCGCGTCGTTCAGGAGCAGCAGACCGGCACCGACCGCGCCGAGTTCGTCGGCGAGTCCGTCGAGGGTCTGGATCATCACCGGGTCGCGGAAGGAGTGCCCGATCCGGCCGGCGACGACGGCTCCGACGATGCCGCTGCGTCCCTGGCGGAGGGAACGGGCCCGGGGGTCGGGGCCGGCGTAGTCGAGGTCGGCCGCAGCCTGCAGCACCCGCTGCTTGGTCGCTTCGGAGACGGGTCCGGCGCCGCTGAACGCGAGCGAGGCGGTCGACGGCGACACCCCCGCGCGCTCGGCGACATCGGCGAGCGTCGGTCGCGAGGGGCGTGATTCTTGGTCCACGATCTGCTAGCTTAGTCGACGGAATCGAATCGATTCGATTCTCGTCAGATCCACCCAGATGCACGGGCCTCACCACCCCGCTCCACCGAGCGCCCAGGCGCACCAGCACCGATCCCGAGGACCCTGTGTCAGAGCCGACCAACCCGCCGACCGCACCCGTCGCCCTGCGCCCGCGCCGCGAGCTCCTCGCCTGGCGCAACGCGATCTTCGTGATCTTCGCCCTGAGCGGCCTCAGCATCGCGACCTGGGTGGCCCGCCTCCCGGCCATCCGCGACAACCTCGACCTCACCACCGGCACGGTCGGACTCCTCATCCTCGGCATGTCGATCGGGTCGATCCTCGGCCTCATCGCCTCGCAGCACATCCTCGGACGGCTCGGCCCGCGGCACGGGATGCAGCTGACGCTCGGGCTCATCGCCGTCGGGCTGCTCCTCATCGGGATCGGCGCGAGCCTCGTCCCGACTGCCGGCATCGTGCTCGTCGGCCTGATCATCTTCGGCTTCGGCAACGGCGCGCTCGACGTCATGATGAACGTCGAGGGAGCCGCCGCGGAGCAGGAACTGGGCAAGACGGTCATGCCGTTCATGCACGCGTGCTTCAGCTTCGGCACGGTCGCGGGCGCCGGAATAGGGGCGCTCGCCTCCGCCGCCGGCCTCGAGGTGTTCTGGCACGCGCTCATCATGGCCGTCACCATCGCGATCGCCGCCGTCATCGTCGTCCGGTTCGTGCCGACCGAGCAGGCCGTCGTGGACGGGCTCGACGAGGCCCCGAAGGCGCCGTGGCGGGAGCGGCTGCGCGAGAGCCTGTCGGTCTGGGCGGACGGCCGGCTCATCCTCATCGGCGTCATCATGCTCGGTATGGCCTTCGCCGAGGGCAGCGCCAACGACTGGCTCGCACTCGCCGTGGTCGACGGCCACGAGCAGAGCAACACGACCGGCGCGCTCGTCTACGGCGTGTTCGTCACCGCGATGACCGTCGGTCGCATCGTCGGCGGGCCGCTCATCGACCGCTTCGGCCGGGTGCCGGTGCTGCAGGTGTCGGCCGGTGCCGCGATCGCCGGACTCGTCCTGTTCATCCTCACGCCGGTCACCGGGCTCATGGTCCTCGGCACCGTGCTGTGGGGACTCGGCGCCTCGCTCGGGTTCCCGGTGGGCATGTCCGCCGCGGCCGACGACTCCAAGCGCGCTGCGGCACGGGTGAGCGCCGTCGCGATGATCGGCTACTGCGCGTTCCTCGTCGGCCCGCCGCTCATCGGCATCCTCGGCGACGCCATCGGCCTGCTGAACGCCCTGTTCGTCGTGCTCGTACTCATCGTGTTCGCCGGCCTGGCGTCGCCGGCCGCCCGCGAGAGCAGCCGCCGCAAGCGCTGAGCCCCGTCCCGTCCACCCGTTCGTCCGTTCGCCCACCTGGCGAGGGTGCTGCACAGGTCCTGCCGACGGTCTGCCCGTCGCCCGCGCCCGGTTCGCAACTCCTGCTCCTCGCATCTCCCGCGACCCGACGACCCGAGAACTCCGGGCTCATGACTCGCCGGAAGGGGCACCAGCAGGAGTTGTGAGCGGAGCCGTGCTGACGGCAGCAGGAACTGTGCGCAGCCGCCGGACGCCGGCTGCGCGTCGGGAGCCTACGTCCGGAGGGTAGGCTCGTCGGCGTGCGTTTGGTGATTGCGGAGTGCTCGGTCGACTATGCCGGACGGTTGTCGGCTCACTTGCCGCTCGCCAAGCGGCTGCTCATGGTGAAGAACGACGGCAGCCTGCTCGTCCACTCCGACGGCGGCTCCTACAAGCCGCTCAACTGGATGAGCCCGCCCTGCGTGCTCACGACCGTCGAGCCCGACGAGACGCAGGCCGCGGCCGGGATCACCGAGCTGTGGAAGGTCACGCACAAGAAGACCGGTGACGCCCTCATCGTGTCGATCCACGAGGTCCACCACGACAGCGCGCACGAGCTCGGCGTCGACCCGGGGCTCCAGAAGGACGGCGTCGAGGCGCACCTGCAGAAGCTCCTCGCCGAGCAGATCGAACTCCTCGGCGACGGATACCGGCTCATCCGCCGCGAGTACATGACCGCGATCGGTCCGGTCGACATCCTCGCCACCGACGCGACCGGGGCGTCCGTCGCGGTCGAGCTGAAGCGCCGCGGCGACATCGACGGCGTCGAGCAGCTCACCCGCTACCTCGAGCTCATGAACCGCGACCCGCTCCTCGCGCCCGTGCAGGGCGTGTTCGCCGCACAGGAGATCAAGCCGCAGGCGCGCACCCTCGCCCAGGACCGCGGGATCCGCTGCGTCGTCCTCGACTACGACGCGATGCGCGGCCTCGACGACAGCGACTCCCGCCTCTTCTGACGTCGACTGGGTCCCTTTCTCAGGAGTCCTCCGGCGCGTCGGCTTCGCCAAGCACCGACGCGCCCGGAAACTTCTGAGAACGGCACCACCTACCGCTCAGTGACCTTTCTCAGGAGTCCTCCGGCGCGTCGGCTTCGCCAGGCACCGACACGCCCGGAAACTCCTGAGAAAGGCACTGGACAGACGGTCACGACTCGGACTAGACGAACAGCCAGATGAGGGCGACCATCCCGAAGCCGACGACCGAGAGGATCGTCTCGAGCACGGTCCAGGTCGCGAGCGTCTGCTTCACCGACATGTTGAAGTACTTCGCGATGATCCAGAACCCACCGTCGTTGACGTGCGAGAGCGTGATCGAACCCGCCGCGATCGCGATGCCGATGAGCGCCAGCTGCGGCTGCGAGTAGTCACCCGCGAGTACGACCGGCTGGAGGATCCCCGCCGTGATCACGATCGCCGCGGTCGCCGAGCCCTGCGCGATGCGGAGGCCGGAGCTGATGAGGTACGCCGACACGATGATCGGCAGGCCGAGCGAACCGAGCACCTCGGCCAACGCCGCGCCCACACCCGTCGCTGAGATGACCGCGCCGAAGAACGCACCCGCACCGACGACGAGCAGGATCATGCCGATCGGCCGGAGCGACTGACCGGAGAGCTCGCCCAGCTCGGCGAGCGTCATGCCGCGCCGCACCCCGAGCACGTAGTACGCGAGGCAGACGGCGATCGTGAGCGCGACCGCGGGGTTGCCGATGAGCGTCAACGCTTCGAGGACCGGGCCGTTCGGGAGGGCGAGCGCACCGAAGGTTGCGGCGAGGATGAGCAGGATCGGCGTGATGATGATGAGACCGACGCTCCAGAGCGAGACGTCCTTGCGCTCGGGGGCGTCGTCCTCGGGCTCCAGCACGTACTCCTCGGGAACCGAGACCATGACGCGCTTCCCGATCCAGAGCGGCCAGGCGATGCCCGACGCGATGAAGGCGGGGATGCCGCAGAGGAAGCCCATGAGGATGAGCCAGCCGAGCCCGACCTCGAAGGTGCCGGCGAGCGCCGTCGGGCCCGGGTGCGGCGGCAGGAACGCGTGCGTCATCGAGAGGCCGGCGAGCATCGGGAGCGCGTAGAGCACGAGCGACTTCCCGCCGCGGCGCGCGGTGATGTAGACGAGGGGCGCGAGGACGAAGATGCCGACGTCGAAGAACACGGGGATACCGAAGATGAGACCGGTGAGCCCCATCGCGATCGGAGCGCCGCGTTCCCCGAAGCGACCGAGGAGCTTCCGGATGAGGACGTCCGCACCGCCGGAGCGCTCGAGGATCGCACCGAGCACGGTGCCGAGACCGATGATGATCGTGATGTGCCCGAGGATCCCGCCGAAGCCGGTTTCGAGGAGCGACGCCCCCGGCTTGATCTGCTCGTCGTCGAAGGGGTCCGGCACGGCCACGCCGACGATCTGGTAGATGCTCGTCCCGGTCGCGAGGGCGAGACCGATGCCGACGATGAAGAGCGAGATGAACGGTTCGAGCTTCACCCGGATGATGAGGAACAGCAGCACCGCGATGGCGACCGCGCACAGGATGAGCAGGCCGGGGGTGGTCTGCTGCAGCCATCCGATGGGATCGCTCGGGGCTGGTGTGGCGGCTACGACGCTGCGCGCGAGGGCGGTGATGGGCATGGGAAGACCTTCTGTGTCTGTGGGCGCGGGGCGGGGAGGGACGAGGGAGCGGTCAGGCCGGGCTGCGCCGGATCGAGCGACCGGGGACGGCGTCGGTGCGTCGACCGTCGGCGATGACGGCGGCACCGTTCACGAACACCCACGGGATGCCGGCGGCCTGCTGCCGGGGCTCGGCGAACGTCGCGCGGTCGGCGATGGTCTCGGGGTCGAACAGGACGAGGTCGGCGACGGCTCCGACGCGGAGCACGCCGCGGTCGCTGAGACCGAGACGCGCGGCCGGGCGCGAGGTGAGGTGGGCGACGGCGTCCTCCAGCCCGAGCACCCCCTCCTCGCGGACGTAGTGGCCGAGGTAGCGCGGGAAGGTGCCCCAGGCACGCGGGTGTGGCTTCGCGCCGACGAGGATCCCGTCGCTCCCGCCGGTGTGGGCCGGGTGCACCATCATCGTGCGCACGTTGGCCTCGTCGCCGACGTGCTGGAGGATGCCGGTCGCGAGCCGGTCGGCTTCGAGCAGCGCGAAGAACAGGGCCGTCGGGTCGCCCGACCACGCGTGTCCCGCATCCTCGGCGGCGATGTCGGCGACGGTCCGCCCGACGAAGCCGGCGAGCTCGGGGTTCGCGACGCCGGAGATCTCGATCGTGGCCCAGTCGGTGACGACACCGTGACAACCGTCCGTGCCGAGCACCTCGAGCTCGTATCGGATCCGCGCACGGACGTCGTCGTCACCCAGGCGCTCGATCGTCGCGTCCGGCCCGCCGACCGCCGCCCAGCTCGGCAGCAACGCCGACAGGGTGGTCGAACCTGGCAGATAGGGATAGGTGTCGAGCGTGATGTCGACCCCGTCGGCGATGGCGGTATCGATGAGCGCCACGAGTTCGGCGGCCCGGCCGGCGTTGACGCCGAAGTTCATCGTCGCGTGCGTGAGGTGCAGCGCGCACCCGGAACGACGACTGATGTCGATCATCTCCGCGTACGCCTCGAGTGCACCCTTACCGTACGAACGTTGGTGCGGTGCGTAGAAGCCGCCGTGCTTCGCGACGGTGCGGCACAGCGCGACGAGCTCCTCGGTGTCGGCGAACATGCCGGGCACGTAGGTGAGGCCGGAGGACATGCCGACGGCCCCCTCCCGCAGACCCACCGCGACGAGCTCCTGCATGCGCGCGATCTCGTCAGGGGTCGCCGGACGGTTCTCGGTGCCGACCACGAGCATCCGGACGGAGCCCTGCGGCACGAGGTAGGCGACGTTCAGCGCGGCCCCGCGGTCGACCCGGTCGAGGTACTCGCCGACGGTCCGCCACGAGAAGTCGACGTCGTCTGGTTGCCCGTTCCAGCCGGCGATCTGCTGCCGGACGATCGCCATGGTGCGGTCGTCCGTCGGGGCGTAGGAGAGCCCGTCCTGCCCGAGGACCTCCGTGGTGACGCCCTGCGAGACCTTGGCGAGGTGCTCGTGGTCGCGGAGGACGGCGAGGTCGGAGTGGGCGTGCATGTCGATGAAGCCAGGTGAGGCGACGAGACCCTCGGCGTCGATGATCAGGGCGTCGGCGGGCGCGTCGGCCTCGGCGGACGCCCCGATCGCGATGATGCGGCCCCGGCCGATGAGCAGCGACCCGTGCACGCTCGGTCCGCCGGTGCCGTCGACGATGCGAGCGCCGCGGATGACCACCGCGCGCGCATCGTCCGTCGGTCGCGACGTCACGGCAGGAGGGCCGCCGAGGTGAAGGCGGTCGCACGCTCGGTGACCCCGGCCCAGTCCGCCGCGGCGACGTCGGCCGCACCGACCACACTCGACCCCGCGGTCACGGCGGCTGCGCCGGCCTGGATGTACTCCCGGGCGTTGCCTGCGTGCAGTCCGCCCGAGGGCACGAGCCGGAGACCCGGGAACGGGCCCTTGAGGTCCTTGAGGAAGCCGGGCCCCATGGCGGCGGCCGGGAAGATCTTCACCGCGTGGGAACCGAGCGACGCGGCGCGCATGACCTCGCTCGGCGTCATCGCACCGAGCAGGAACGGGATGCCGGCGGCGGTGGCGACCTCGGCCACCTCCTCGCTCAGACCGGGCGTGACCAGGAACTGCGCACCGCTGTCGACGGCGCGCTGCGCGGTGTCGCGGTCCACGACCGTCCCCGCGCCGATCACGGCCCCGTGGTCGCCGATCGCGTCGGCTGCGGCACGGATCAGGGCTTCGACGCCCGGCGTGGTGAAGGTGAACTCCACACTGCGGATCCCGCCCGCGGCGAGCGCCCGACAGAGTTCGACCGGGTCGGGGATGACGGGTACGCGGACGACGGCGATGGCGCGGTCGGCGTACAGGGCGTCGAGGGCGTGCGGCGTGGAGGGAGGGGTCTCGAGCGTCATGCGGGGCTCCTGTTCGGTTCGGCTCAGCCGAAGGTGGTGGTGACGGCGTCGACGGCGCTCGGTTCGGCGAGACGGACGTCGTCGATGACCACGAGGGCACGCCACTTGTCGAAGGTGGTGCACGGGTGGGAGAGGCCCAGGCGGATGACGTCGCCGACCTCGACGTCGCTGCCGGGCGGCAGGGAGACGAAGGCGTGCTGGTCGTTCATGGCGGTGGTCGTCGCGCCCGGGAGCGGTTCGACGGTGGCGGACCCGGCGCGACGGACGCCCTGCACCTCGGGGAGCCCCTCGTCGAACGGGAAGTCGCGCTTCCCGCCGTCGACGAGCGCGAGGCCGGGCTCGGGGCGGGAGACGATCGTCGCCCAGCCGTGGATCGCGGAGCGGAAGTCGCCGGTGCCCTCGTGGCGGCCGAGCGGGGTGATGCCGCGGTAGAAGCCGTCGTCGTGGGTGACGTATGCGCCGGAGCGCAGCAGCACGTCGACGGCGCGTCCGTGAGCACCGTCGAGGTCGCGCAGTCCGGCGAGGACCTCGGCGACCACGTCGAAGTAGGCGCTGCCCCCGGCGGTCACGATGAGCGTCCGGACACGTTCGTCGTACCGGCCGCCTGCGAGGAGCGCGTCATGAAGAGTGGCGAGCGACTCCAGGTAGTCGCGGACGATCTGCAGCGAACCGTCGTCGCCGTGGTGCGCGAGGGCCCCCTCGTAGCCGCTGACGCCGGCGAGCGCGAGCTCGGGCGAGGCGACGACGGCCTCGGCGATCTCGAGCGCGGTGGCCTGGTCCCGGGCTCCGGTGCGGCCGCCCGGCGCACCGAGTTCCACGAGCACGTGGAGGGGGCGACGGGGTGGCTGCTCGGCGAGCACGCGCGACATGATCTGCACGGCTCGGACGGAGTCGGCCCACACGACGATCTCGGCGTCCCCGCTGTCGAGGGACCGTCCGACGGCGCGCAGGTGTTCGGGCTGCACGAGGGCGTTGGCCAACATCACGCGGGGGATCGACCAGTCGAGCGCGACGGAGAGCTGCCACGGGGTCGCGACGGTGATGCCCCAGGCACCCGCGTCGAGCTGACGCTGCCACAGGGCTCGGTTCATCGTCGTCTTGCCGTGCGGTGCGAGGCCCACCCCTGCATGGTCGCACCACTGTCGCATGGTCTCGACGTTGTCGGTGACCGCCGAGCGGTCGAGCGTGACGAGCGGCGTCGTGAAGTCGGCGAGCGCCGGTCGACCGGCGAGGAACGTGGCGGCGTCGGTCCCGACGGACGCCGGCGGGAAGCCCTTGAGGCTGCCGTCGAGCACGCCCAGCGCGCCGGCATCGAAGTCGTCCGTCATCGTCTCCTCGTTTCGCGATCGAGCGCTGCACCCGCCGACGTCGTGAGCGCCTAGCGTTGCGCATCTTGCAACGTACATTGCATCCGGCGCTACGTCTGTTCTAGCATTGCGTCCACAGGCCGTCAACCGGACCCGGCCGAGACGCGAGGGGAACCGTGATGACGACGTCACCGTCCACCGTGAGCACGATCGGCGAAGCGATGGTCGTCCTCCTGCCCGAGAACCAGCTCCCGGTCGCCGACGCCCGCGAATACCGGACGGGCGTCGGGGGCGCCGAGTTCAACGTCGCCTCGAGCCTCGCGCGCCTGGGCGTCCCCACCCACTGGATCTCGCGCCTCGGCGACGACGGGTTCGGCGACTACATCCTCGAGACGGCACGGCACGACGGCGTCCTCACCGACGCCGTCGAACGCGACGACCACCGGCCCACCGGCCTCTACGTCAAGGAGACGGTCGTGAGCGGCGACGGCGACCGTCGGCCGCGGATGCACTACTACCGCAGCGAGTCCGCAGCGTCGCAGCTCGGCGCCGACACCCTGCGGCACGAGGCGACCCGGGCGGCCATCACCGCCTCCGCCATCGTGCACACCTCCGGCATCACCCCGGCGCTCTCCGACTCGACGGCGCTGCTCGTCGGCGAGCTGGGCGACGCGCTCCCCCGCGACACCGTCCTGAGCGTCGACCTCAACTTCCGGCCGCGCCTCTGGGAGCGTCGCTCGACCGCCCCGCTGCACCGCCTGCTCGACCAGGCGTCCGTCCTGTTCCTCGGCGTCGACGAAGCGGCGCTGTTCTTCGGCCACACGGACGCCGCCCGCCTCTTCGCCGAGCTGCCGACCCTGCAGCGCATCGTGCTCAAGGACGAGGAGAACGCAGCGACCACCCTCCACCGTGACTCCGAGGCGGGCATCGAGGTGCGGTCGTTGTCGGTCGACGTCGTCGAGACCGTCGGTGCGGGCGACGCGTTCGCTGCCGGCTACCTCGCCGGGCTGGCCTCGGGTCGCTCCGACACCGCCTGCACGCGGCTCGGCCACGCGGTCGCGGCGTCGACGCTCATCTGCCACGGCGACCGCCCCGAGCTCGTGCCCGACGCGCAGGGCGTGGACACCATCGTCGAGGCGTCCGATGAGGAATGGGCGTCGTGGCGGATCACCGCGGACCACCCGCTGCCGTGGACCACGGTCGGCGCGCACGGGATGATCGACGCATGAGTCAATCGCTGTCCCGGGCCCTCGACCTCCTCCGCGAGATCGTCTCGGGCACCAACTCCCTCGACGCGCTCGCGGCGACGGCCGGCGTGCACAAGACCACGGTGCTGCGCCTGCTCAACACGCTCGAGGAGCACGGCTTCGTCACGCGCGACGCGTCGTTCCGGTACCACCTCGGGCGGGCGATGTTCGAGCTGACCCAGACCGCGCTCGACGAGCAGGACGTCCGCGGCGTCGCCGCTCCGCACATCCGGGCGCTCGGGGCGACCACGGGCCAGACGGTGCACCTCGCCGCCTACGAGAGCGGCTCCGTCTTCTACATCGACAAGGTCGAGTCCCGTCAGCCCCTCCGCATGTACTCACGTGTCGGCCTGCCCGCCTCCCTGTACGCGACCGGGGTCGCGAAGGTCCTCCTCGGTGGACTCGACGAGGCGGAGCGTCGACGCGTCGTCACCGGCATCGTCTTCGAGCGGTACACCGACAAGACCATCACCGACGCCGACGCCCTGCTCGCCGAGATCGAGCGTTCGACCGAACGCGGATGGGCCGAGGACCACGAGGAGCACGAGAGCTTCATGAACTGCGTGGCCGCGCCGGTCTTCGGGCCCGACGGCCGGGTCACCGCGGCGGTGTCGATCTCGGTCCCGACGATGGTGCTCCCCCACAGTGGCGTCCGCGCCCTCCTGCCGCAGCTCCTCGCCACCACGACCGCGATCTCCGCCGAACTCGGCTACGCAACGCCGGCGCCCACTGCGGCCCCGGCCACCGCCTGACCTCCCGCCCGTCCCGTCCCTGAGCCCCCGCCGACCCCGGCCCCTGAGCCTCACCATCCGGTCCCAGAGCTTGTCGAAGGGCCACCTACCCCGTCCCTGACCACCTACCCCGGCCCCCGAGCTTGTCGAAGGGCCACCAACCGAAGGACACACCCCCATGACCGACCGCACCGCCATCTCCACCACCGACGCCCCGGCTCCCGCGCACACCTTCTCCCAGGGCGTCCGCAAGGGCAACTTCGTCCAGGTCTCCGGCCAGGGCCCCGTCGACCCCGCGACGAACGAGTACCTGTTCCCGGGCGACGTCGCCGCGCAGACCACCCGCACGCTCCAGAACGTCGAGGCCATCCTCGCGGCCGGCGGCGCGACCTTCGACGACGTCATGATGCTGCGCGTCTACCTCACCAAGCGCGAGGACTTCGCGATCATGAACGACGCCTACGGCGAGTTCGTCGGCTCGCGCGTGCAGGGTGGCGTGCTGCCGTCCCGGACCACGGTCTTCACCGGCCTGCCGCGCGAGGAGATGCTCGTCGAGATCGACGCCATCGCGATCGTCGACTGACGCAGGCCGTTCGCCCGTTTCTGGGCGACCGAGCGTTCGTTCGCCCATCTTCGGGCGAACGAACACGCCTCGTCGGAGGCTGGTAGCGTGGTGCGCGATAGCGCCTAGGGTTCCGGAGCGACAGCTCGACTGGTCCGAGCGGCGCCACGGTCGGCGGCCAGCCGACGACCGTCATCTGACAGGACAAAAGCCCGGAGGACCCTGATCGTCGCGCCCGCGAGGATCGGAAGGGTCTCACGTGTCTCTGCTCGCCGTCACCATCGTCCTCGCCGCCGCGGTCTGCCATGCGGCGTGGAACATCGTCGCCCACGGCGTCAGCCGGATCGGCATGCCCTTCCTCTGGTGGGGAGCGGTGGCGAGCACCGTGTTGTGGGCGGTCGTCGTCCCGTTCACGGGCGGACTCGGTACGGACGACCTCGCCGGCTTCGCCATCGGCGTCGTGGTCTCCGCCGTGCTGCACTACGTCTACATGCTCGTGCTGCAACGCGGCTACGCCAGCGGGCGCCTCTCCACCGTCTACGCCACGGCACGCGGCACCGGCCCGACGATCAGCGTGATCATCGCCGTCCTCGTCCTCGGCGAGCGCCCGTCGCTGCTCGCGCTCCTCGGCGTCGCGGCGATCGTCGTCGGCGTCGTCGCGATCGGGTTCGTCGATCGCGGCAGCGACCCGTCACCGGTCGCCGTCGAGGTGCGCGCCACCCGACGACGTATCGACCCCGCGGTCGCCTTCGGGCTCCTCACCGGGGTCGCCATCGCCGCCTACACGATCTGGGACGCGCACGCCGTCCGCACCTGGGGTGCCTCCCCGGTGGCGTTCATGGTCGGCTGCACCGCGGTCGAGGTCGTCCTCTTCTCCGGGTCACTCGGGCGCCGCGCACGCGAGCTGCCGGCGGTCCTGCGCGCCCACTGGCCGCGCATCCTCGCTTTCGGGGTGCTCTCGCCGATGTCGTACATCCTCGTACTGGTCGCCATCACCATGGCACCGGTCGCGCTCGTCGCGCCGATGCGCGAGGTGAGCGTCATCCTCGTCAGCCTGTTCGGCGCACTCGTGCTCCGCGAGGGCCGACCGGTGCGCCGGATCGCCGCGGCGACCGTCGTCGTGATCGGCGTCGCCCTCCTCGCGGGCTGACCAGCGGACACCCGCACGCCGGCACGGACCACCGCGACGACCGCCTCAGATGACCTTCACCGAGCGCCAGGTGCCCTGGTCGTTCACCCAGAGCAGCCCGTTGCCCACCAGTAGGTCGCCGGACCCGCCGCCGGCCGGGCGCGCCGTACCCATGTGCCTGGTCGTGACGTAGCTCGTCGCCGGCTGCGCATTGATGTGGGCGCTGCCGGAGACTGACATACGGTTGGCCGCGACCATGGAGCGGCCGGTGGAGCCGTAGGTGTCGATCCCGGTCGCGCACGCCAGAACCGTGTTGCCGACGATGGTCACCCCGCCCGTCGAATTGGTGACGGCGAGCCCGATCCGGAACCCCTCCACCCGGTTGCCGGTGACCTGCACGGCTCCGGCGCCCTGATGCTGCACCCCGTACCCGCTGGCCTCACCTGCGCCGAGGAGCGAGTTGTCGGCGACGACGAGGTCGCTGCTGAGATACGAGACGACGCCGCCCGCGGTCCCGCTCGGCGTGGTCACACTGAGCCGGTTGCCGACGACGAGCGGCCGGATCGCGCGTTGCAGCACCACCCCACTCGGACACGTGCCGCCGGCGAGCCGGATGACGTTGTCGGTGATCACCGTGTCGGTCGAACCGACGGGCGTCGTGGTGTCGCCCGAGGGCATGGTCGCGTCCTGCAGGCGGATGGCAGCGGAGGCGACGCCGCGGATCTCCAGCACGTTGCCGTCCACCACCGTGGCCTCCGCGTTGCGGTAGACCATGATCGGCCCGCGCGACGGACCCCAGACCGCCCCCTGGTCATCCTCGGCCGCCCGCGTCCAGCGCACCGTGTTGTTCGAGATCCCGGTCGAGCGCGTGTCGATCGCGGCGATGCCCCACCACGTGCTCCCGGTGACGGTGTTCCCCGACACGGTGGCGTGCGACACCGCCTCCAACGCGATGCCGCGGCGGAACGGACCACTGACGACGTTGTCGTTGATCGAGAACATCGCGTCGGGGTAGAGCCCCGGGTCGACTTCGTAGTCCGACAGGCCTTCCGCGTGAATGCCGATCCTCGCGTCCGTGCCGGCGAGCGCGTTCACGACGTTGCCGGAGACGAGCGCACGAGCACCCCAGATGGTGATGCCGTCGCCGCGGTCCTCGCCGGCCCTCGAGGTCGAACCGCGGCCACCGCCCACGCCGACGATGTCGACGATGTGGCAGTTCGTGACGATGACGCCCTCGAACTCGCCGGTGGGCTCGTTCACCACCCCGTTCTGGAAGCCGACGATCCGCACCCCGTCGACGATGACGTCGCTCGTCCGGATGTCGATGCCGATGTTGCGCGCACCCGTGGCGGAACCGAGGTGGTTCGGGTTCGTGAGGCGCACCTCTCGTACGGTCGACCCCGGAGCGGTGATGCGGACCGCCGGCGCGTTCGTGATGCCGGCCGTCCACCGCAGCTCGCCGCTCCCCCGCAATGCCAGCCGACGGTCGAGCAGGAGGGTCGCGTCGAGCGCGATGACGGCGCCGCCCGGCACGATGATCGTGCTGCCGTCCGGAGCCGCCGACAACAGCGTCTGGACCGCGGTCGTCGACACGGTCGCGCCGGTCGGATCGATGTCGTCACCGGCCAGGACGATCGTGCCGTCGTCCGCTGCCTGCGTCGAGGGCGACGCCGGATCGGCCTCGGCGGGAGACTCCGGTGCATCGGGTGCCGGGCTGGGTGGGGCCGGGGTAGGAGGCTCGGGCGTCGGGTCTGGTGTCGGCGATGGGGCGGGGTCGGGCTGGACGTCCGGTGGCTGGGTGTCGTCGCTCGTCATCTGCTCCCCCGAACCGTCGTGCGCGTCCTCGTACCGCACCACGGTAACCCGCTGGAACCTGAAATACCAGAGGTGCTTAGGTGACGAGGGCTCGACGTGAGCGCGCCCCTGTGACGTGAGCGCGGGCCTCCGGAGGGGCGCACTCACGCCACAGGGGCGCGGTCGGGTCAGCGCACCGCGCTGGCCGCAGGGATCACCAGTCGTGGACGGTGCCGTCGGCGAGACGGTTGTAGGGCAGGTAGGCGCGCTGGTACGGGTACTTGCCCGCCTCGTCGACGTCCAAGTCGACACCGAGGCCGGGCGCATCCCCGGGGTGGAGCATGCCGTTCTCCCAGGTGTAGGACTGCTGGAACACCGCGTCGGTCTTGGCGCCGTGCTTCATGTACTCCTGGATGCCGAAGTTGTGGATCGACAAGCCGAGGTGCATCGCGGCGGCCATCCCCACCGGCGAGATGTCCGTCGGCCCGTGCATGCCCGACTTGATCTGATACTGCGAGGCGTAGTCGAGCACCTTCTTCAGATGCGTGATCCCGCCAGTGTGCGTGACCGCGCTGCGGACGTAGTCGATGAGCTGCTCGCGGATGATCTGCTGGTAGTCCCACACCGTGTTGAAGATCTCCCCGATCGCCAGCGGCGTCGTCGTGTGCTGCCGCACGAGACGCAACGCCTCCGGGTTCTCCGCCGGCGTGCAATCCTCCAACCAGAACAGGTCGTAGGGTTCGAGGCTCTTGCCGAGCTTCGCGGCCTGGATCGGCGTCATCCGGTGGTGCCCGTCGTGCAGCAACGGCAGTTCCGGCCCGAACTCGTTCCGCACCGCCTCGAACACCGTCGGCAGGTGACGCAGGTACGACCGGGTGTCCCAGTCCTCCTCGTTCGGCAGGCCACCGCGCTGCGCCGGCTCGTGGTCGTACCGGACACCGGTGTTGCCCTCGAACGTGGCGTTGGAGGCGATCCCGTAGATCGACTTCAGCCCCGGCACCGCCGTCTGGATCCGGATGGCCTTGTAGCCCTGCGCCTGGTGCTCGCGCACGCTGTCGAACAGCTCCTCGTTCGTCTTGCCCGACGCGTGCCCGTAGGCGAGCAGCCCCGTCCGGGACGCCCCGCCCAGCAGCTGGTACACCGGCATGCCCGCAGCCTTGCCCTTGATGTCCCACAGCGCCATGTCGACCGCCGCGATCGCCGCCATCGTCACCGGACCACGCCGCCAGTACGCCGAGCGGTAGAGGAACTGCCAGGTGTCCTCGATCCGCGACGCATCGCGCCCGAGCAGCAGCGGCACCACGTGCTCGGTCAGATACGCCACCACCGCGAGCTCGCGCCCGTTCAGCGTCGCGTCCCCGAGGCCGGTCAGGCCGTCGTCGGTCGTGAGCTTCAACGTCACGAAGTTCCGGTCGGGACTCGTGACGATGACCTCGGCCTTGTCGATGTTCATGGGTACTACTCCTTCGTGCGTTGCGGCCGATGTGGCCGGGGTGGTTCCGACGGACTGCGGGTCGGCTGCAGCGGCGGGTGTCAGGGGTTCCGTGGGCGTCCGGTCAGCTCGTCGACCAGGTGCTCCAGCTCGGTGACGAGCGTGGAACCGTCATCCGGCTCCGAGTCGAGGAGGCGGGGATCGATCAGGCGTACGAGCGCCGCGGTCCGCTCCCGGCCGTGGAACCGGAGTGCCTCGGCGACCGCGGCACCGCTCGCATCGCCCGGGCGGTCGTCGCTCTGTACAGCCGCCACCCACGCGGCGATCACGCGCAGGGACCCGGTTCCCGGCCGACCGGCGGCGCGTTCCGCGAGGAGGGTCGACACGATCCGCACCCGCAGCTTGGTGACGCCCTCGAGGGCGATCTGCTGCAACCGATGCTCGATGCGCGCGTTGTCGAAGCGCTCCAGGAGTGCGGTGCGATACACCGTCAGCCCGAGGTCGTCCGGCAGGTGACGCTCCGTCTCGTCCCAGTACTCCTCGACCCAGGCCCGGCACTGCTCGTCACCGACCGCCTCGGCGACCGTCGCATGATCGCGCAGCGGGCCCGCATAGGCGAGGAGGCAGTGGGCGCCGTTCAGCAGCCGCAGTTTGCGTTGCTCGTAGGGCTCGAGGTCGTCGACGAACCGGGCACCCGCGGACTCCCACGCCGGCCGCCCGGCGGGGAAGTCGCCGCTCAGCACCCAGTCGGTGAAGGGCTCGGTGACGACGGGAGCGGCATCGGCGAATCCGGTGAGGGTCGCGGCCGCCGCTTCGTCGGCAGGCGTGGGACGCGGCGTGATGCGGTCGACCGAGGACGAGACGAACGAGACCTCGTCGGCGATCCACCGAGCGGTCTCCGGGCGGACCCGGTCGGCAAGGGCGAGCATCGCGCGACGGACGAGCGCACCGCCGTCGGCGATGTTGTCGCACGGCACGATCGCGATCGGACCGGCCCCGGCGCGACGACGGGCTTCGAGGCCGAGGAGCAGTCTGCCGAGCGTCGTCGTCGGTCGGGCATCGCGGAGTTCCGCCCCGCCGTCCAAGGCGTCCGACAGCAGCGTGACGTCCCGCTCGACCGCCGGATCCGACGCGTCCGGCTTGCCCTCGGCATCGAGCCGGTACCCGGACTCGGTGACGGTGAGGGTGACGATGGCGGTGGTCTCAGCGGCGAGGAGGTCATGGAGCCGTGCGACGTCGGCGCCGTCCCGCGCCTCGACGATCGAACCGACGATCGTGGCCGAGTCGCCGTCCGCCGAGCGCTCGACGACCGTGTAGAGGCAGTCCTGGGCGTCCAGGTCGACTGCGGCCTGCGGGCTCCGGCCGGTGAAGGCGGCGATGCCCCACTCGTGATCGGGGTCGACGAGCTGGGTGTACCAGGCCTGGTGGGCACGGTGGAAGGCGCCGAGTCCGAGGTGGACGATCCGGACCGGTGCCGATGGGAACTCGGGCAGCCGCGCGCGGGACAGACGCGGGACCGCCTGCTCCCGCGGCGCTCCGGCAGCGCTGTCCACGTTCGTCACGGTGCTCACAGCTTGAACACCCGTCGCGGCTGCTCGACGACGAGGTCGAGGATGATGCGTTCGGCCGTCGCCTCGTCGATGCGCCCCTCCCGCACGAGTCGCGCGAGGAAGGACGCGTCGAGGCGCCGGGACATGTCGTGTCGGGCGGGGATCGAGAGGAACGCCCGCGTGTCGTCGATGAACCCCGATCCGCGTGAGAATCCTGCCGTCTCCGTCACGGCGGACCGGAAGCGCAGGACGGCGTCGGGCGCGTCGAGGAACCACCACGGCGCGCCGATGAAGACGCTCGGGTAGAACCCGGCGAGCGGTGCGATCTCCCGCGAGTAGCTCGTCTCGTCGACGCTGAAGAGGACGAGGTGGAACCCCGGAGCCGTGCCGAACCGCTCCAGCAACGGGCGCAGGGGGCGGACGTAGTCGGTGCGGACCGGGAGGTCGTGCCCGGTGTCCGGTCCGAAGCGGGCGAGCGTCGGCGCGTGGTGGTTGCGGTGGACACCGGGGTGCACGGTCATGACGAGGCCGTCCTCGACGCTCATCCGGGCGCTCTCGAACAGCATGTGCGCGGCGAACCGCTCGAGGTCGGCGGCGTCGGCGGTCCCCGACAGCGCGCGGTCGAACAGCGCTGCGGCGTCCGCCTCCTCGAGTTCGAGCGTGAGTGGCTGCGGGACACCGTGGTCGGCCGACACCGCCCCATGTTCGATGAAGTGGCGACGGCGCCCGGCGAGCGCTTCGAGATAGCCGCGGTAGCTGCCCTCCGGGGTGCCGTTCCAGGCAGCGAGCGCCGCGACCCGCTCCGCCCACCCGGCCTTCGACGGATCGAGGTACGCGTCGGGCCGGAAGGTCGGCAGGACGCGCCCGCTGAAGGTGGGGTCCGCTGCGAGGGCGGCATGCGCGGCGAGGTCGTCCATCGGGTCGTCGGTGGTCGCGAGCACCTCGATGCGGAAGCGGTCGAACAGCGCACGCGGACGGAACGCCGGCGCTTGGAGCGCCTCGTGGATCGTGTCGAAGAGCCGGTCGGCGTTCGCGCCGTCCGGCTGCTCCGTGACGCCGAACTGCTCACCGAGGATCGAGCTCAGCCAGTACCCGGAGGCGGTGCCGGCGTACAGGTGCCAGTGCTCGCAGAACCGTCGCCAGGCGTCCCGCGGCGCGGCGACGGCACCACCCTCCGCGAGGTCGGGCACGCCGACGTCCGCGAGGGAGAACCCGGCGGCGTGCAGCAGGCGGGTGACGTAGTGGTCGTGCCGGAGGAACAGCTCGGTGGCGTTCGCGAACGGGGTGTCCTCGACGAGGATCGCCGGATCCACGTGCCCGTGCGGCGAGATGATCGGCAGGGCCTCGACCGAGCGGTAGAGCGCCCTGGCGACGTCGCGCGTCCCGGGGTCGGCGGGGAGGAGGCGGTCTGGATCGTTCTGCAGCGTCGTCGGCACGCCTCCATTGAAACGGTGAGGCCTCCGTCTGTCAACCGATTGCCACACCCTGCTGGCAATCGCTTGCCGGAACGCCGACCGTCTGCGAGACTGATCCCGCTTCCGACCGGAACCGTCGTGGTCCAGGACCACTGGAACGCGTCAGCGACGCGAGGAGCAGACCCGGCTATCACAGGAGATTGCAGTGGCAAGCAGCGTTCGTATCGACATCGCGACCGCCCAGCGGCACCCGCTCACGGGGTACGGCGTGATCGTCCCCTCCGAACGCATCCCCGGTGCGTTCGCGTCCGGAGCCGACTACGCGGAACCGACCATCGTCGGCAACCTCGTCGTCGCCGACGGAGCCGGGTGGACGCGCCACCCCGACTACGACGTGAGCGTCCGACGCGGCTCGTTCGCGATCCTGTTCCCCGGCGACCTGTCGCTCGCCGACCCCGGCTTCCCGACGGAACGCGTCACCGCGTACCTCGACGCCGTCATGCCGATCATCGGTTCGGTCTCGGAGCCCGGCGCGAAGATCGTGTTCGGGAGCGGTACGGCGCGCACCATCCCCACCGGGGTGGACGTCGCGGCCGCCCGCGCGAGGTTCGCAGAGGTCGTCGTCGAGACGCGCGACGCGGCGGAGCGGAACGGACTGCAGATCGTCCTCGAGCCGCTGAACCGTGACGAGACGAACCTGCTCAACTCGCTCGAGGAGACGGTCGCCTTCCTCGACGAGTTCGGGATCGACCGTGTGCCCGTCGTCGCCGACCTCTTCCACATCATGCTGGAGGAGGAGCCGTTCGCCGTCGTCCAGGCCCTCGGCGCCCGCATCGGACACGCCCACATCGCCGATGCCGGACGACGGCCGCCCGGCCAGGGCGACTGGCCACTCACCGAATTCATCACGGCCCTCCGAGACGGCGGCTACGACGGCCCCATCACCGTCGAGTGCCTCTTCGAGGACTTCGAACCGGAGCTCGAGGCCGCCCTCGCGCACCTCCGTCAGCTCGCCTGAGCCGGCACGGACACCGACGCACCCCACGCACAGAACTGGAGCGAACCCCCGCATGTCCCGACCGCACCGCATCGCCATCGCCGGCGCCGGCATCATCTCGAAGCAGCACGGCATCGTCATCGACCAGTTGCGCGACGAGCTGGAACTCGTCGCCGTCGCCGACCCGGAGCTCGCGAAGGCGGAGGCCCTCGTCGCCGAGCGCGGCGGACGCGCGTTCACGGCCCTCACGGAGGCGCTGGCGCAGACCGACCCCGACATCGTCGTCGTCTGCACGCCCACCGGTCTGCACGCCGACCTCGCCATCGAGGCGCTCGAGGCCGGCAAGCACGTCATCATCGAGAAGCCGGCCGACGTCACCGTCTCGCGGACGGACGACATCATCGCCGCCCAGGAGCGCGCCGGTACCGTCGTGACCGTCATCTCCCAGCACCGCTTCGACCCGTCGACGGAGATCGTCCTCGCCGCTGCCGAACGCGGAGACCTCGGGCGCATCACCTCGGGCATCGCATCGGTCGACTGGTGGCGCGGGCAGAGCTACTACGACTCCGGCGACTGGCGCGGCACGTGGGCGCTCGACGGCGGCGGAGCGCTCATGAACCAGGGCGTGCACACGGTCGACCTGCTGGTCGCCCTCCTCGGACACCCCGTCGAAGTCTTCGGGTACACGGCGCTCCTCGCCCACGAGCGCATCGAGACCGAGGACGTCGCGGTCGGTGTCGTCCGCTTCGCATCCGGCGCGCTGGGCGTCATCCACGGCTCCACGGCCGTCTACCCGGGCCTCGTCGCGCGGCTGCAGGTCCACGGTGACCGCGGCTCCGCGGTCATCGAGAACGACCAGCTGACGTACTTCCACTCCACCCCCGCGGGGATGGAGCGCGCCGAGGCCTTCTTCGGCTCGCAGGGCAAGGACACGAACCAGGCGGCGCAGTTCGCCGACGAGACGCAGGCGGGCTCGAGCGTCGCCGGACAGATGTCGGACGCGCACCTGCGCCAGTACCGGAACGTCCTCGCCGCGATCCGCGGGGAGGAGCCGCTCCGCGTGACGCTGGCCGAGAACCGCCAGGCGATCTCGATCATCACCGGTCTCTACGAATCCGCACGCACGGGCCAACCGGTCCGCCTCGACGCCGTTGCGGCGGTGGCCCGATGAGCGCCCAGCGGACGAACCGGGTGGCGGCGAACCCCATCCCGTACTGGAGTGCGCGCGGCAAGACCCGCGAGGTGTTCGAGGAGGCCTTCGCCGACTTCCAGCGCATCGGGTTCACCGCGGTGAAGGCCGACATCCCCGAGGGCATGACCGCGGACGAGTACCGCACGTGGATCGGCGGCTACGGCCTCGCACCGTCGCTCAGCCTGTTCAGCAGCGCGTTCGACGAGACGGTCGACCCGGCCGAGGTCCTCGAGGCGGCGAAGGCGTTCGGGGCGGCCCAGGCCTCCCTCGGACTCGACCGTACGATGATCTCCTCGATGGCGATCCCGGCGCGCATGGCGACGCCGGCGATCGGCGCCGACTTCTCCCAGGAGCGCCTCGACCTGGCCATCGAGAACGTCGGCCGCACCTGCGAGGTCCTGCTCGCCGAGGGGATCCGTCCCCTGCAGCATTCGCACGTCGGTGGTGTCTTCGAGACCGAGCACGAGATCCGCAGTCTGCTCGACACCCTCGGACCGGACCTCATCGGGTTCGGGCCCGACACCGGGCACCTCCGCTGGGCGGGAGCGGACCCGGTCGCGATGATCACCGACTACCGCGACCGCGTCGGCGGCATCCACATCAAAGATGTGTACGCCGATCACCTCGACGGCGCAGCGGACGGCGCGCTGAGCTACCACGAGACGTCGCAGACGAAGCGGCTGTGGGCGGAACCCGGGCTCGGTGTGCTCGACTTCGACGCGATCGTCGCGGCGATGCCCGCGGACTACGACGGGGATTTCATGATCGAGGTCGACTTCCCGAGCGTCGAGAGCGTCTACGAGTCGCACCGCCTGTCGTACGAATGGGCCAGCCACGCACTCGATGTCGCGACCCGCTGACCAGGCCGGCCTGAACCCGCACGCCGAGGCCGCGGCAGTACGATGGCTCAGGTCGCCGAGGGCGGCGATCGAGAGGAGCGGGCCCCATGAGCACCTCTGACGCATCCGCGGAGACGGTCGCTCCCGAGCCCGGAACGCCCGAACCCACGGCAGGGGCCGCGAGGACGAAACGTGCCGCGACGATCTACGACATCGCACAGCTCGCCGGCGTCAACCCGTCGACCGTTTCGCGGGCGCTGAGCCGCCCTGGCCGCATCAACGAGAAGACGGCGCAGAAGATCCACGACGCCGCCAAGCAGCTCAACTACGTCGCGAACCCCGCCGCCCGAGCGCTCCCCACCGGGCGCACCGGCACGCTCGGCCTCATCGTCGCCGACATCACGAACCCGATGTTCTTCGACGTCGTCCGCGGCGCGGAGCGTGAGGCCGCCGAGCGCAACTACACGCTCGTGCTCGCGGAGTTCAAGGAGTCGGCGGAGATGGAGCTGCTGACCGCCCGGCGGCTCATGCCGTCGGTCGACGGTCTCATCCTCGCGACCTCGAGGCTTCTGCCCGACGACGTGCGCGCGCTGGGCCAGGAGAAGCCCGTCGTCGTGATCAACCGTCAGGTCGACGACGTCGACAGCATCGTCGCCGACATCGACCCGGGCCTCACCGCGGCGATCGACCACCTCGCCGAGCTCGGGCACCGGAGGCTCGCGTTCGTCTCCGGCCCCGGTCGGTCCTGGATGTCGCGGCATCGGTGGAGCCGGACACGGGAGCTGTGCGCGGAGCGCGGCATCGAGACGGTGCGGGTCCCTTCGACGCAGCCCGACATGGCCGCAGGCAGGGCGGCAGCCACCGCCGTGCTCGAGACGGGTGCCACCGCGGTCCTCGCGTACAACGACCTCCTGGCCATCGGCATCATGCTGGAGCTGCGCTCACGTGGTGTCGAGATGCCCACCCAGCTGAGCCTCATCGGCTTCGACGACATCTTCGGTTCGGACTTCACGACACCGGCACTCACCTCGATCCGCAGCCCGCACATCGCCTCCGGCTCCTACGCCGTGCAGACCCTCTTCGCGCACCTCGGGGGCACCGCCGTCCCGACCATCACCGACCTCGCGACCACGCTCATCATGCGCGAGTCGACCGCCCCGCCGCCCTCGGACTGATCCCCGCCGTCACCCAGCCCTTCGACAGGCTCAGGGACCGGGGTGGGCTCAGGGACCGGGACGGTCCCTCGCCCGGGGACCGACCGCGGGGTACGCTCGATCCGATGATCGAGCTGAGCCCGCACCGGACGGCGTGGGCGACGGCGTTCCGACACGAGGCGGCGCGACTCTCGGACGTCCTCGACGGACGTGTCGACGCGATCGAGCACATCGGGAGCACCGCCGTCCCTGGTCTCGTCGCCAAGCCGATCATCGACCTCGCCGCGAGAGCGATGGCAGGCGTCGACCCGTTCGCCCTCGGACCGCTCCTGGCCGGGCTCGGGTACGAGCCGAACGCCGCGGGACCGAAGACGCATGCCGTGTACGTCCGCTCAGAGCGAGCCCGTCGCACGCACATCCTCCACATGTTCGGCCCAGACGCGTGGGAGCACTGCAACCAGCGGCTGTTCCGAGACAAGCTACTGCACGACGCATCCGCTCGGCGCCGCTATCAGGAGCTCAAGCTGGAGCTCGCCAGGACCGACGACGGCCGCGCCTACACGGCGGCGAAACTCCCGCTCATCGAAGCGCTGCTGAACGAGGAACGCACCGCGCGGGGCCTGCCGCCGACCGAGGCCTGGGACAAGTAGGGCCGCCCCTCGCGTGGTCCTCAGGCGACGAGCTCGATCTCGACGCGCGCGCCGAGCGGCAGCCCGACGACCGCGACCGTGGTGCGCGCAGGGTAGGGCGCCGAGAAGACCGTCTCGTAGACGCGGTTCATCGCGGCGAAATCGGCCATGTCGACGAGGTACACGTTCACCTTCACGACATCGCCGAAGCCTCGACCGGCGGCCGTCAGCACCGACTCGAGGTTGGCGAACACCCGCTCGGTCTGTGCCGCGACGTCGCCCTCGACGAGGGTTCCGGTCGAGGGGTCGATGGGCGTCTGCCCCGAAAGGTGGAGTGCCCCGCTCGGGCCGGACGCCGCATGCGAGTACGGCCCGACGGGTTCGGGCGCGTGCGGGTCGGTCACGGTGGATCGGGTCATGGCCTCAGCCTAGGGAACGCGGGCGGGTTCCGATGGTGTTCGACGAGGCCAGCGTCGCACTCGGGTACTCGCCGAAGCGTCGCGAGTACCCGGCGGCGAACCGCCCCAGATGACCGAACCCCCACCGACGGGCGACGTCACCGACCGTCGTCCGTCCGGGGTCGGCGTCCCGCAGGTCGTCGCGGACGCGGTCGAGCCGGACCGCGCGGAGGTAGTCGGCCGGTGTCACGTCGAACTCCCGGCGGAACGCCGACTGCAGACTGCGGAGGCTCATGCCGGCCGCCGCTGCGACGTCCTCGGTGCGGATCGGCAGATGAGCGTTCGCGACGAGGTACTCCACCGCGGTCCGCGTCCGAGCGCTGGCGGCGACGGCCACCTCGGTCGGCGGCCGGAGCGCGAGGTGCGGGAACGTCTCGAGCAACGACACCGCGGCCGCTCGCCTGGCCTCCGCGCGCAGGAGCGCCGGGCTGTCGTCGTCGTAGACCACCCCTGCGACGGCCGCGACGGAGGCGTTCCATCGGTGGAGTCCCGCGCCCGACGGGCGGAACGTCGTGTCGAACCGGATCGGACCCACCGACCCCTCGGTCTCCCCCGCGACACCCTCGAGATAGGCGCCGCCGAAGTGCATCATGTTGAGCCGGTAGTCGATGAGGTCGAACTGCGCGGGGCGGTCGTTGGCGAACATCGCCGGCTGCCCGTGCAGGAACTTCATCGGCGAGCCGAGCAGGTCTGAGACGCCTTCGCCACGCGTCATCCAGGAGACCACGTACTCGCCCTGGGTGAACGACGCACCCGTGATCCGTCCCTCGACCTGCGAGGCACGGAGGGAGAGGTCGTCGTCGCCGGTCGAGGTGAAGCGGTATCCGAACTCGGCGGCGGTCGGCTCGACCGTCATCCCGCCGATCCGGTAGGCCTCGCGGTAGAGTTCGCGAGCGTCGTCGACGTCGCTCCCCGCGGCCTCGAACCGCTCCGCGGACCCTGGTTTCGCGCTCATCCTGCTCAGAATCCCACGACTGTGCCAAAGCTCCACTTCCGGGCGGTCGGCGTTCGTTTATCGGATAACACCGGATCGCCGCCGAGCGCCAGGCGTCACCCGATGTACGAGGTGTCGGAGCGGGCCTCTCCCGCCACGACGGCAGTCAGGTCGACCTCGCGGCCGTCGAGGCGGAACGTGAACCGCCCCGTCTGTTCGACCGTCGGCGTCTCCGTGAGGTACTGGCGGAGTTCGGCGCGTTCGCTCTCGTGCAGCCAGACCACCGGGTCGGAGGTCGACTTGAACTCGAGGATGGCGGCGACGTCTTGGAGCATGCGACGTTCGACGGGGTCGAGGAGGTTCCGAGCGCTGCGGAAGTAGACGGCGTCGGGGTCGACCTCGTAGACGTCCTTCAGCCAGACGCGGTTGACGGAGTCGACGATGGAGTTCCAGGCCCCGACGCCCGACGGATCGCCGACCCGTTCGGCGTTGTCCCAGAACGGACCGACATCCGGCCCCACGCGCGCGCCGTCGAATACCCCGATGGACGGGATCATCGGGACGCCGCAGCCGAGCAGGTACACGTCGTCGCCGACGGTCTCCCTGATGAACGAGATCGCGTCCCGGTAGGCGGTTTCGCGGTGGACGTCCTGGTGCCGCCGCCCGGTGACGGCGCCCGCGTACATGAAGTCGAGCTTGAGGTAGCTGAAGCCCCACCCGGTGACGCGCTCGAAGACCTCGCGGAGGTGGTCCTGCACCTCCCGCTGGGTGGTGTCGAGCGAGTAGTAGTGGGAGTTCCAGTTGTAGCCGGTCGCCAGCGGGCGGCCGGCGTCGTCCTGCACGAGGAGGTCGGGGCGCTCCCGCGCGATCGTGGAGTCGGGAAGCGCGATCATCGGGGCGAGCCAGAGCCCCGGGCGGAACCCGGCTTCGGCGATGCGACCGGCGGTCGCCTGCATGCCCGACGGGAAGTCCGGTCCGGCCGTCCAGTCGCCCACGATCGGCTCCCAGCCGTCGTCGAGCTGGAACACGTCGAAGGGGTACCCGGTGAGATCGGCGACGGTGCGGGCGACCAGCTCCTCGTCGATGCCCTCGTAGTAGGAGTACCAACTGCTCCAGACGCGACCGGCGCGCTGCGAGCGCCGCCCGAGCCGTTCGGACAGGATCGCCGCGTAGTCGGCGAAGGCCTGCTGCTCCGGCCCGAACGTGACGAACCACTCGGCTTCGTCGGTCTCGCTCCGCGCCCAGATCGTGTTGCGGTCGGCACCGACCCGGGGGTTGCCGAGCCCGAGGGTCCCGATGAGCAGTACGGTGCCGTCCGGCCCCTCGATGGCTCCGACACCACTGCCGGAGTGGAGGTGCGGGGTCTCGTTGACCGCGTCGTCGGCGGTGAGCAGCCGGTCGGGGCTGTTCTTGATGCCGATGGTCTCGCCGTCGGTGGTGGTCCACCCGCTCGGGCTCCACGAGTTCCAGCCGTGCCGGTAGAAGCCGGTGTCGCCGAAGGGGTGGAGGAGCGCGACCGGACCTGCGGGCACGACGAACCCCGAGCTGGTGGCGGTCGGTTCGCCGGCGAGGTTCGCGGGGATGCGGAGGTCACCGAAGGTGAAGGTGTGCAGCATGGCCGGCTTTCTCTCTGGGTGGGCGCGCGCTCGGCGTCGACGTGGGTTTCCCGACTGCCGCCGCGGGGCTGCCGCGGGTAGAGTCGAGGAGGCGGAGTTAATACTGCAACGTGCCGTGAAAAGTCGCAAGAGGGGAATGGCGAATGCCTCGAGAGGCGATGGTGGAGCCGTCCGGCGGATCGATGGGCAGTCGGTCGTTGCTCCGGAGGATGAACTCGCTCGGTGTGCTGCGCGCCCTGCTCCCGCAGCCACTCACCCTGCGGGAGCTGGCGGACGCGTCCGGGCTGTCTCGGACGGCCATCGACGCGATCGTGACGGATCTCGTCGAGATGGGCTGGCTCGAATCCGTCGAACGCGCCTCCGCGTCCCGGATCGGCAGACCCGCCACCGCCTTCCACGTGCGCGCCGGACTCGGCCACCTCCTGTCGCTCGACATCGGCGCGAACCACATCCACGCCGTCGTGACCGACCTCGCCGGTGCCGTCCTGGGCCAGCGCACGGCTCGCCTGCCCGAGGATGCGGGCGCGCCCGAGCGCATCACCCTGGCGCTGGCGACCGGCGATGCGGTGCTCAGCACCCTCGACCTCACCCGCGGGTCGGTGTGGATCGTCGCCGTGGGATCCCCCGGCGCGATCGGCCGGGACGGCGAGGTGCTGCACTTCGGCGGAACGGGACTCCCGGACTGGGTCGGACTCAACCTGCGCGGGCGGTTCGAGCAGGAGTTCGACGGAGCCGTCCTGGTGGAGGGCGACGTTGCGCTCGGTGCCCGCGCGGAACTGACCGTCGGCGCGGCACAGGGCCACCGCGACGTCGTCTATCTCCTCTGCGGCGTGCGCACCAGCGCCGCCTCCATCGTCGACGGGAAGGTGCATCGCGGCGTGCACGGTGCGGCAGGGATCGTCGGCGAGATGCCCGAACTCCGGTGGTCCCGCCTGAACGAGCGGTACGGCGAGTCGGTCCTCGGCTCACCACGGCCGTCCCGCGAGGAGATCTTCGATGCGGCTCGCGCCGGTGATCGGATCGCCCTGACGGCGATGGACGAGTTCGCGGACGACCTGGCCACCGGCGCAGCGGCCATGGTCCTCGCTCTCGATCCGGAACTCCTCGTGGTCGGCGGCGGCAGTGCTCCGGGCGCGGACGTCTTCCTGCCGCGTTTCATCCGCACCCTCGGCGAGATCTGCCCGCTGCCACCGGACGTGGTCGTCTCCTCGCTGGGTTCGGAGGCGGTGGCGATGGGTGGCGTGAGCCTGGCGTCCCAGCACCTCGACACCGTCCTGCAGACGGCCGTCCGAGACGTGGAGCGGTTCCCCGACCCGGACGGAGCGCAGCTGCTCGTCAAGCGGACCGCAGCGTCCTGAGCCGTCACAGCCCGCCGCGGGTGGTGGCTCAGCGACCGCCGAGCTGCGCGGCGACGACCGACGACCGTCGCTCGGGGATCGCCGCGTCGTAGACGTCCTGGATCACGTCGAACGCCTTCCGCGCTTCTGCGGGGTGGAGCCAGAAGGCGCCCGGCTCGTCGAGCCCCGCGTAGAAGTCCTGGATCAGCCGTTCATGGGACACGCCCCAGTAGGCACGCGCTCCGCTGGCCATCACCCGCTCGACGGTGGTCTCGACGCGTCCATCGGCGAAGCGTGCGGTGAGTTCGGCCCCCAAGCTCAGCGTGCCCAGCTCGCAGACGACGTCGATCGTCACGGGTAGGTTCGCGACCCCGGCGACCGTCGCGTAGACCGTGCTCGTCGCGCCACCCGCGTGCACGATGCGCAGCTCGGCCGTGTCCTCGACCTCGATCACCTCGGCGAGCGCGCGGGTGGCGATCGACCCCGTCGCCTCGAGCGGGTCGCCGACCAACCACTGCACGAGGTCGATCGTGTGGATCGCCTGGTTCATGAGGAGTCCACCGCCGCCGGTCTCCCAGCGACCGCGCCACGGGCGATCCTCGTAGTAGGCCGCCGTCCGATGCCACGGCACGACCGCCGAGGCGCCGAGCACTGCGCCGAGCTCACCCGAGTCGAGGAGTTCCTTGGCGCGCTCCGCCGGCTGGTTGTAGCGGTTCTGAAAGCACACCGCGATCTTCGCGCGACTGTGCTCCGCCGCGGCCAGGAGCCGTTCGGCCTCATTGCGCGTGTGGGCGAGGGGCTTCTCGAGGATGACACTGATCCCGCGCTCGAGCGCCCGGATCGCCTGGTCGGCGTGCAGGTGGTGCGGGGTGCAGATGTGGACGACGTCGGGTCGCGCCTCGTCGAACAGTCGATCGAGGTCGGTGAAGCCCGGGACACCCGTCGCAGCCATCGCCGCATCGAGCCGACCGGCGTCGACGTCGCACACCGCCACGAGCTGCGCACCGGGCACCGTTCCGATCGCCGCGATGTGGAGGGCGGAGATGTCGCCGCACCCGACCACGGCGACGCGACGGAGGACGGGTGCGGGCCCGCGGCTCATCGCAGCTCGATCCCCAGCTCGTCGGTGAGCCTCCGGAAGGCCCGGGCGGCCACGCCGAACGAGGCGGGACCCGAGAAGCCGCCGAGCGCGTGGGTGTCGGCGAGGTGCGGCTCGAGCGAGGCGAACCCCGCGTAGCCGTCGTCGCGCAACGCCGTGAGCGTTTCACGCAGTTGCCCGTCGCCCTCGCCGGACGGCACGACCTGGCCGCTCTCGGCGACCGCGTCCTTGACCTGCAGGTAGTCGAGGTACGGGCGCAGCATCGCGTAGCCGTCGTCGAACGGCGCGACGCCCACCTGGACGAAGTTCGCGTTGTCCCAGGCGAGGCGGAGTGCGGGCGATCCGACCGACTCGACGAGGTCGAGAATGCGCTCCGGGACGTCGCCGTAGATGTCCTTCTCGTTCTCGTGCAGGAGCACGACCCCCTCCCGCTCGGCCAGGTCGGCGAGCAGGCGCATGCGGACCAGGACGTCGTCGCGGGTGGCCTCCACCGGCACGCCCTCACCGCGGAAGAAGGAGAAGATCCGGATGTTGGGGGTCCCGAGGGCATGTGCAGCGGCGATCGCTCGCTCGAGGCGGGCGACCTCCAGCTCGGCGTCGAGGGCCACGTCGACCTTGCCGATCGGCGATCCGATGGCGGACACGCCCATGCCGGACCGCTGCAGCTGCGCACCGAGTCGGGCGAGCTGGTCGGCGTCGAGGTCGATGATGTTGACGCCCCACGCGCTCCGGACCTCGATGTGCGATGCACCGAGCGCCTCGAGCACGGCGATCTGCGTCGTCGGGTCGGCGTCGATCTCGTCTCCGAAGCCCGACAGGGTCCAGCTCACCGGTTGTTGTGCATTCACGTGCGCTTCCGCCTTCGCGTTCGTTCTCGTCATCGGGAACCAGGCAGTCGGGCTGCCGGTCCTGTCAGCCTACGGCTCTGGCAACCGGTTGACAACCCTCCGCAGCCGGAGGGGTCGCCCTAGGATGGAGCGTGTGACCGATCTCTACCTCGCGAGTACGACCGTGTCCTTCCACCGCAGCTGGTCCTGCGTACTGTTCGACCTCGACGGCACGATCGTGGACTCGGCTCCCGGCATCATCTCCCGCATGAAGACGACCCTGGCGAACGTCGGTGCCGTCGTCCCGTCCGACGAGTCACTGCTGCGTTGGGTCGGGCCGCCGCTGCTCGACTCCTTCCGCGACTTCGCGGACATGGACCCGTTGCAGTCGCAGCTCGCCCTCACCGAGTACCGTCGCCAGGTCGCCATCGAGGGCGCCGAGGTCGGCACCGCGGTGTTCCCGGGCGTCGCCGGACTGCTCGCGCGCATCTCCGAGGCCGGGATCCCGATCGGGCTCGCGACCTCGAAGCCCGAGTCGCAGGCGAACACGATCCTCGACCACTTCGGCCTGAGCCAGTACTTCACCGTCGTCACGGGTGCCTCCGAGGACGAGGTCCGCAGCAGCAAGGCCGACGTCGTCGGCGAGGCCCTCCGGCGCCTCACGGCCGCCGGCGTCGACACGTCCCGCACCGTGCTGGTCGGCGACCGCCTCCACGACATCGAGGGCGCGGCTGCGCACGGGATCCCGACGATCCTCGTCGAGTGGGGCTACGGCTCGCCCGCGGAGGCCACCGGCGCCCTCGCCGTCGTCCACTCGATCGACGCGCTGTCGAACCTCATCACCGGCTGAGCGAGACCGGAACCACTTGGTGACCCCAGGAGGGCCTGGCTTCACCGACACCTGCTCACTAGGGTGATGACCATCCTGAGGAGGTCGACATGGCGGTGTTCACACGCGGTTTCGGAGGACGGGCACGGGAGCAGGACGACCGACTCCCGCCCGGTCAGTTCCTCACCGAGGACTTCCCCGTCCTGTCCGCCGGACCCACGCCGCGGATCGACACCGATGAGTGGGAGTTCCAGATCCGCACGGAGACGGGCGAGACCCACCGCTGGGACTGGGCGGCCATGCAGGCCCTCCAGCAGGACGACATCACCCGCGACATCCACTGCGTGACCCGCTGGACGAAGCTCGGCACGAGCTGGCAGGGCGTCTCCCTCGACACGCTCTTCGCCGAGGTCGAGAGCGGCTACGACTTCGTGATGGCCCACTCCTACGGCGGTTACACGACCAACGTCCCACTCGACGACCTCCTGGACGGCAAGGCCTGGATCGCCACCGGCTTCGACGGCGAGCCGCTCGCCGCGGAGCACGGCGGCCCGGCACGACTCCTCATCCCGCACCTCTACTTCTGGAAGAGCGCGAAGTGGATCCGCGGCCTCGTCATGCAGCAGGACGACGAACCGGGGTTCTGGGAGCAGAACGGCTACCACGCCTACGGTGACCCCTGGCTCGAACAGCGGTACTCGTGAGGCGCTCGGGCCATGTCGACGTCTGGAAGGCGGCCACCGTGGTCACGGCGACGCAGCTGACCCCATCGGGGCGGAGCCTCGTCCTGGACGCCCCCGGCTGGGGCGGGAACCTCGCCGGGCAGCACGCCGACGTCCGCCTCACCGCACCCGACGGCTACCAGGCGGTCCGCTCCTACTCGATCGCCTCGGCCGACGCCGGTGACCGCATCGAGATCGCCGTCGACCGGGTCCCCGACGGTGAGGTCTCCCCGTTCCTCGTCGACGCGATCGAGGTCGGCGACCAGGTCGAGGTGCGTGGCCCACTGGGCGGCTGGTTCGTCTGGCGCCCCGAGGACACGGAGCCGGTCCTCCTGATCGGCGGAGGTTCGGGCATCGTGCCGCTCATGGCGATGGTGCGAGCGCACGAGGCGGCCGGGAGCACGACGCCGTTCCGACTCGTGTACTCGGTCCGCTCACCGCAGGACGCCTTCTTCGCCGACGAGCTCGCTGCGGCGACCGGGGTCGAGGTCACCTGGATCTACACCCGGCGAGCGCCCGATGGCTGGCCTCGTCCCGCCGGCCGTCTCGTCGCGGCCGACCTGCAGGCGCTCGAGTCCACCGGCGGCGAGGCCCCGTCGGTGTTCGTCTGCGGACCGACCGGCTTCGTCGAGGCGGTCGCCGACACCCTGGTCGCGATCGGCCATGATCCGGCCCGCATCAAGACCGAGCGGTTCGGAGGCGCGTGATGAGCTCGCATCTGGACGGCAACGTCCTCGCCGGAACCCTGTCGGAACTGACCGGCACCGACCCGAGCGGCACGATGTCGCAGTGCCTCGGGTGCCGCGACGTCTCGCCCCTCGCCGCGGAGCTGGTGTTCGGCACCCCGGACGCGTGGGTGGTGCGCTGCCGGCACTGCGACGACGTCCTGCTCGTCGTCCTCCATCACGAGGAGACCACGCGCGTCACCCTCGACGGCGTCCGCTGGTGGACCGACCTCGGCTGACCGCCCCTCCCCCGCACTCGTTCGCCCATCCTTGGGCGAACGGAGCCGCCGCTTCTGTCGCCCGAAGATGGGCGAACGAACCTCGTCCATCAAAGCTATTGACATTAGCCAAACGGCGATGCAGACTAGCTTCATGAACACGAACCCGGCATCGACAGGGCCTGCCACCCGCTACCTCGACCGTCCCGAGGGCAAGATCGCCTACGAGATCCAGGGAGACGGCCCGCTCGTCGTCCTCGTCCCGGGAATGGGCGAGCTCCGCTCCTCCTACCGCTTCCTCGCTCCCGCGCTCGTCCAGGCCGGGTACCGCGTCGCCTCCACCGACCTCCGTGGTCACGGCGACAGCGACACGACGTTCTCCTCGTACGGCGACGTCGCGACCGCCTCGGACATCCACGCCCTCATCCGCGACCTGGGTGCCCCGGCCGTCGTCATCGGGAACTCCCTCGCTGCCGGCGCGGGCGTGATCGTCGCCGCCGAGCACCCGGAGGACGTGTCGGGTCTCGTCCTCGTCGGGCCCTTCGTCCGCAACCCGAAGGCGGGCGCCGTCATGCAGGCGGTCTTCCGCGCCATGATGGCTCCGCTGTGGATCGCACGGGTCTGGAAGGCCTACCTCCCCACGCTGAACGCGGGCCGGAAGCCGGTCGACTTCGACGACTACCTCGCCGACGTCTTCGCAAGCCTGCGTCGCCCCGCCTACGGCAAGGCCTTCTCGCAGACGACCAGACAGACCGACCATGCCCCGGCCGAGGCTGCGCTCCCCGGCGTGAGCGCTCCGACGCTCGTGATCATGGGCACCAAGGACCCCGACTTCCCCGACCCCGCAGGAGAGGCCCGCTGGATCGGCGACACCCTGCAGGCGGAGGTCGTCCTCGTCGAGGACGCCGGCCACTACCCGCAGGCCCAGCAGCCCGAGGTCACCTCGCAGGCCGTCCTCGGCTTCCTCCAGTCGGCGCTGCACCGTGCCTAGGGCGGGACTCAGCCGCGCGCGCGTGGTGGACGAAGCGACTGAACTCGCCGACGAGGTCGGGCTCGAGGGGCTGACCCTCGCCGCCCTCGCCGAACGGCTCGGCGTCCGGCAGCCCTCGCTCTACAAGCAC
Organism: Plantibacter sp. PA-3-X8; assembly: GCF_003856975.1. Taxonomy (NCBI): domain Bacteria; kingdom Bacillati; phylum Actinomycetota; class Actinomycetes; order Micrococcales; family Microbacteriaceae; genus Plantibacter; species Plantibacter sp. PA-3-X8. The sequence continues at coordinate 912,820 of NZ_CP033107.1, read as the reverse complement.
CTCGACTCGCTCGCCGGACTCCGCCGGAGCATCTCCCTCCAAGCGAAGGGCGAGCTCGGCGACGTCCTGCTGCGCGCCGCCGTCGGCCGTTCGGGCGCGGATGCGATCACGGTGATGGCCGGCGCCTACCGGGAGTGGGCCCTGGAGCACCCGGCACGCTATACGGCCGCGCAGTGGATCGCCGGGCCGGAGGATGAGGAGGACGCGGCGGCATCGCTCGGCGCCATCCAGGTCATCAGCGACGTCCTCACGGCCTACGAGCTCCGCGGCGACGACGCCATCGACGCGATCCGCGCGTTCCGCTCCACCCTGCACGGCTTCGTCTCGCTCGAGGCGGCGGGCTCCTTCGGCCTCGACCGCGACCTCGACCGGAGCTTCGACCGCCTCGTCCGTGGGTTCACGATCACCCTGACCCGTTGGGCCGAGACCGCTGGGGACGAGTCCTAGCCGATCCGCAACGGGTTCCGCTGCACGACGCGTGCGGGGTAGCGTGCCGTCATGTCATGCCGCATCAGTGAACTCGTCCTGGACTGCCGCGATCCGGAAGCGCTCGCCCGCTTCTGGTGCGAGGTCCTCGACTTCGTCGTGCTCGACCGAGACGAGGACGGGGTGGAGATCGGAGCGCGGGACGGCTTCGGTGGATCGCAGCCGACCATCATCCTCAGCCGCAGCGACGACCCGCCGCAGCCGAAGTCGAAGCTCCACATCGACGTCAGCCCGACCGACGGCGACCAGGACGCCGAACTCGAGCGCCTGTTGGCCCTCGGAGCGCGCCCGACGGACATCGGGCAGACGGGCGACGAGTCGTGGCACGTCCTCGCCGATCCCGAGGGCAACGCCTTCTGCCTCCTGCGCACGCCCGTCAAGCCGGTCTGATCGGCCTCAGTCCCGGGCGATGAGGGCGAACCGTTCGAGGACGACGAGCGTCGTGTCGTCGACGCGGAAGTCGGCGCCGAGTTCGGCCTGCATCTCCGGTGAGGTCCAGAACCGCTCGTGACCGGCACGCCAGTCGGCGACCGAGGCGTAGCCTTCGCCCTCCGCCAGAGCGTGAGCCAGTGGCACCTCGCCCAGCGGTACCACCTCGACACCCACCGTCTCGATGACGAAGCGGTGAGCGCCATCGGAATCGACGACGATTCCGCGCTGCCCGACCGCCGGCAACTCCTCGCCTGCCACCTCGTACTCGTGCGCCAGGGAACTCGTCGCGACCTTCTCGCCGGACTCGATCGCCGCCACCAGCCTGTCCCGCAGCGGGCCGGGGAACGCGAACTCGACGATGGGGAGGTGGTCATCCATGCGTCCATCCCAGCATCGATCGACGCGTCGTGCCACTGCACCACTCCTGTCGGTTTCTCGCGGCGGCGCCTGCTGCCTCCTGCGGACGCGAGCGGATGCGGTCTGAGGGCCGGCGGGCACGGTGCCGGTGGGATAATCGGCGCATGTCCTCGACCGCGCGGTACGCCAGGCAGCTCGCCCTCCCCGGGTTCGGACCAGCGGCGCAACAGCGTCTCGCCGACGCACGGGTGCTGATCGTCGGCGCCGGCGGCCTCGGCAGCATCGTCATCCCGGCGCTTGCCGCTGCCGGTGTCGGTTCCGGTGACGGCGCGATCCACCTGGTGGACGACGACACGGTCGAGCTCAGCAACCTGCATCGGCAGACCGTCCACAGCACCGCGGACGTCGGCCGTCCGAAGGTCGACTCCGCCGGGGACCGCGCCCTCGCCGTCAACACCGATGCGACGATCCTCAGGCACCGCCTCCGCCTCGGACCCGGCGAGATCATGGGCCTCCTGGCCGACGCGGAGATCGACCTCGTCATCGACGGCAGCGACAACTTCGAGACCCGTTACCTGGTCGACGACGCCGCGACGCTCGCCGACGTCCCACTCGTCTGGGGTGCGGTCTCGCAGTACGGCGGGCAGGCTGGACTCAGCTGGTCGTCTCGCGGCCCGCGCTACCGCGACCTCTTCCCCCACCCGCCGACGGACGGTTCGGTGCTCTCCTGCGAGGCCGGCGGCGTCCTGCCCACCACGGTCGGGGTCATCGGGTCCATCATGGCCACCGAGGCGATCAAGGTGCTCACCGGGGTCGGGACCCTCTCGCTCGGCCGGGTGACGATGTTCGACGGGCTGAGCGGCGGGTTCCGCGAACTCCGGTACGAGCGCGACCCCGCGGGCGCCCGGCAGGTGTCGCTCGATGAGCATCTGCATCGGACGCCAGGAGGGGACACGGCGAGCGCCGCAGCGGCAGCCCCGCACGAGCCGCGACACGGCGGCCGCACGATCACCGCACCGCAGCTCGCGGCGAGCGACGATGAGGCCGTCCTGCTCGACGTCCGGGAGCCGTGGGAGGCGGAGATCGCCCGGTTGCCCGGTTCGACGCTGATGCCGCTCGGCTCGCTCCCCGAGACGCTCCACGGGCTCGACCCCGAGACGCCCGTGGTCGTCTACTGCCACCACGGCATCCGATCCGAGTCCGCGCTTCGCCTGCTCCTCGAGCGCGGCTACTCGGCCGTCCATCTCGAGGGCGGCATCGACGCGTGGTCGCGGCTCGTGGATCCGACCGTCCCCCGCTACTGACCGCGGCTCCGAACACCCCGTGCAGCCCCACCGACCGACCTCGACGACGGGAACCACCATGACGACGCCAGCGCCCACGAGTCGGAAGACCGTCGAGCAACACGCCTCCGACGTCGCAGCCCTCCTCGACGACGTAACCGACACCGGCGCCGAGCACGTGCCGACCGACGAGGCCGCAGCTCGGGTGACGGCGGTGGCGGTGCCGTCTCCGGTCGACCTGCCGCTGTTCCGCAACTCGCAGATGGACGGCTTCGCGGTTCGGGCGGCAGACCTCACGGGCGATGAGACGCGACTGCGGGTGGTGGGCGAGATCGCCGCGCGCCCGATCGACCCCGCGCCGCTCGAGGCGGGGACCTCGGTGCGCATCATGACGGGCGCGGTCGTTCCGCCGGGTGCGGACGTCGTCGTGCCGGTCGAGGAGAGCGAGGTCGAGACGGATCCGGACGGTGTCGAGACCGTTCTCCTCGGTCCTGCGCGCGGCGGTGGCGAGCGCCCGGTGGGGCTGTTCGTCCGGGAACGCGGGAGCGACGTCCGCGCCGGCGAGGAGCTGCTGCCGGCCGGCGTGCGCCTCGCTTCACGACACCTCGCCGTGTTGGCTGCGGCCGGGATCACGACCGTCGAGGTGCGTCGGCGGGTGCGGGTCGCGATCGTCACGACCGGTGCCGAACTCGTCGAACCCGGCGAGACGCCGACGCTCGGCCAGACCTTCGACTCCAACGGGACCGCGCTGGCGGCCGCTGTCGTCGCAGCCGGGGCCGAGGTCAACGCCCGTGCGCGCGTCGTCGACGATGCCGACGTCCTGCTCGCCCTGCTCGACGACCTCCACGGCGAGGTCGATCTCATCCTCACCTCCGGCGGGATCTCCATGGGTGAGCACGAGGTCGTCCGTGACGTCCTCGGTCCGCTGGGTGGCTGGATCGGTTCGGTCGCGATGCAGCCCGGCGGACCACAGGCGCTCGGCGCCCACCGGGGCGTCCCGATCATCGCGTTCCCCGGCAACCCGGTGAGCACCCAGCTCTCGTTCGAGGTCTTCGTCGCTCCGGTCCTCCGCCGGGTCGCGGGGCTGCCGCAAGCGTCGCGCGTGCCGGCCGAACTCGCGGTCGCCGTGCGTTCGGTGCCCGGCAAGCGCCAGTTCCTCCGCGGACGCCGACGAGACGATGGCCGGGTCGAACCGGTCGCGGGCCCCGGCTCGCACCTGGTCGCCGGGCTCGCGGCCTCCGACGTGCTGATCGTGATCCCGGAGGACACGCTCGAGCTCGGCGCCGGTGACGCTGTGGAAGCATGGGCACTATGACCGGGCTCACACACCTCGACGACGACGGCCGCGCACGCATGGTCGACGTCGGCGACAAGGCCACGACGAAGCGGGTCGCGACGGCGACCGCGACCTTCACCACCCGACCAGACGTGATCGCACTCGTCCAGGCGGACGGCCTGCCGAAGGCGGATGTCATCGCGACCGCTCGCATCGCGGGGATCGCGGGGGCCAAGCGGACGAGCGAGCTCATCCCGCTGTGCCACCAGCTCGCGCTGTCGTCCGTGAGCCTCGACTTCGCATTCACCGAGGACTCCATCGTCATCACCGCGACGGCGAAGACCACCGGCCAGACCGGGGTCGAGATGGAGGCCCTGACGGCCGCGTCGATCGCCGGCCTGACCCTGCATGACATGGTCAAGGCCGTCGACCCGGCCTCGGTCCTCGGCGACATCCGGCTGCTGGAGAAATCCGGCGGCAAGCGCGGGAACTGGACGCCGGAAGCGTCGGAGCCGATCGAAGCACCTGTGGCGCGAACGGTCCGTCCGCGAACCGCGGCCGTCATCGTCGCGTCGACCGCCGGCGCGGCCGGCACGCGCGAGGACCTCACGGGGCCGCGCATCTCCGCGTGGTTGTCCGAGCACGACTACGCGGTCGATGCGGTGACGGTCGTGTCCGACGCCGACGTGCACCTCGCGATCACGGCAGCCCTGGACGCCGCGCCCGCAGTGCTCATCACGACGGGCGGCACCGGCCTCTCGCCGAGCGACCGCACCCCGGAGGCGACGCAGCCCCACCTCGACCGCGAGCTGCCCGGCATCGCGGAGGCGATCCGCACCCTCGGGTCGACCAAGACCCCGACCGCGGCGCTCAGTCGTGGGCTCGCCGGGGTCTCCGGCGGCACCGTCGTGGTGAACCTGCCCGGGTCGACCGGCGGCGTGAAGGACGGGCTCGCGGTCCTCGACGGCCTGCTCGACCACCTCGTCGCCCAGATCGCCGGAGGTGGCGCGCATGAGTGAGTCGACGGTTCCCGAGGTCCTCGCCCTCATCTCGGAGTCGCCCCTCGACGCGCACGCGATCGAGGACTTCGTCGCGGCGCCCGCCAACGGCGCACTCGTCGCCTTCCGAGGGATCGTGCGCGACCACGACCACGGCGAGGCGGTCGACGCCCTCGACTACCGCGCCCATCCCGATGCCCAACGGTTCCTGGAGGACTGCTGCCGGACGGTCGCCGCGGAGACCGGCCTCCGAGTGGCGGCAGCGCATCGCGTCGGGTCGCTCGTCGTCGGCGACCTGGCCCTCGTGGCCGCCGTCGCCGCCGCGCACCGGGCCGAGGCGTTCGCCGCCTGCGAGCGCCTGGTCGAGGAGATCAAGCGCACCGTCCCCATCTGGAAGCGCCAACACCTGGCCGACGGCGAGACGGAATGGGTCGGCCTGTAGCGGCTCGTCCTCGATTCGCCCCGAGTGGTCGCACGCACGAAGCGTGGGCGACGATCCGGGGCGAATCGACTGTCAGCGCGGCAGCACGTCGTAGGTGATGCGCACGAGCCCGTCCTCGGGCGTCGCGTGGGTACCGCGGAGCCGCAGGCGGACGTCGGCGTCGAGGTCGCCGAAGAGGCGGGCGCCCGAGCCGATGAGCACCGGTGCGACCGACACGGTGATCTCATCGACGAGGCCCGCACCGAGGAACGCCTGGATGGTCCTGCCGCCGTCGATGTAGACGCGGCCGGCCCCGGCCTTGTCGAGCAGGGCGGCCGCCTCGTCGAGCGACCCGGCGACCGTGATGCGGTCGTCCCCGACCTCGAGCGTGGTGCTCAGCACGACGACCCGCTTGCCGTCGAACGGCCACTCGCCGAAGCCGAGGACGGTGTCGTAGGTAGTGCGGCCCATCACGAGGGTGTCGATCGTCGGGAAGAACGAATCCCAGTCGAACGCCGGGTGCTGCCCTGGCGCATCCGCGGTATGCCCCCGCGGCTCGAGCTCGGTGAGCCAGCCGAGGTCACCGTCGGGCCCTGCGATGAAGCCGTCGAGGCTCACGCCGATGAAGACACAGCCGTGCCAGGATCGTTCACGAGTCATGAGGACGATCCTGCCGTCCACCCCCGACATCGCGCATCGGGCGGGGCACGTCAACCGGTCGCCCACCGGACCGCGGCGACGTAGGGTGATCTGATGCCCGAACACGCCCCCGAAGCATCCGACCCGTTCGTCCGCGTCCGGGGAGCCAACGAGAACAACCTCCGCAACGTGGACGTCGACGTGCCGCGCGATGCGATCGTCGCCTTCACCGGGGTCTCCGGCTCGGGCAAGTCGTCGCTCGCGTTCGGCACCATCTTCACCGAGGCGCAGCGACGGTACCTCGAGTCCGTCGCACCGTACGCCAGGCGGCTGATCCAGCAGGGTCATGACCCGCACGTCGACTCGATCTCAGGACTGCCACCGGCGGTCGCCCTGCAGCAGCGTCGCGGCGCCCCCAGCTCGCGCTCCAGCGTCGGCACGGTGACGACCCTCTCAAACTCGCTCCGCATGCTCTTCTCGCGCGCCGGCACCTTCCCCGAGGGGTTCACGACCCGACTCGACTCGGACGCCTTCTCCCCCAACACCGCCGTCGGCGCCTGCCCGGAGTGCCACGGCATCGGCGTCGCGCACACGGTCACCGAGGACTCCCTCGTGCCCGACCCGTCGTTGAGCATCCGCGAGGGCGCGATCGCCGCCTGGCCGGGAGCCTGGCAGGCGAAGAACCTCCGCGACATCACCATCGCCCTCGGATACGACGTCGACCGACCCTGGCGGGAGCTCGACCAGGAGGACCGCGACTGGATCCTCTTCACCGAGGAGCAGCCGGTCGTGCAGATCACGCCGCAGCGCGACCGCGTCGCGAAACCGTACAACGGCATGTTCTGGAGCGCCAAGCAGTACGTCTTCCACACCCTCTCCGACTCCAAGAGCCAGATGATGCGGAACAAAGTGCTGCAGTTCGTGCGCTCGGGTCCGTGCCCGCTCTGCCACGGCACGGGACTCCGCCGCGAGGCGCTCGCGGTCACCTTCGCCGGCCGCACGATCGCCGAGCTCAACGCCCTGCCGATGACGGAACTCGCCGAGGTCATCCGCCCCACCACGGAGCTGACCGACGCGGCGCCCGCGCTCCCGACCACGCTCTCCGGCGAGCGCACCGACGTCGCCGTCGCCATCACGACCGACCTCCTCGCGCGCATCCGCGTGCTCACCGACCTCGGACTCGGCTACCTCGGACTCGGGCGCGTGACGACCACGCTCTCCCCAGGCGAGATGCAGCGGCTCCGGCTCGCGACCCAGCTGCGCTCCGGGCTCTTCGGCGTGGTCTACGTCCTCGACGAACCGTCAGCGGGTCTGCACCCGGCCGACGCGGAGCCCCTCCTCGAGGTGCTGGAGCAGCTGAAGCGCTCCGGCAACTCGGTCTACGTCGTCGAGCACAACATGGACGTCGTCCGGAACGCGGACTGGATCGTCGACGTCGGCCCCGGCGCGGGTGAGGGTGGCGGCGACGTGCTCTACAGCGGCGCCGTCGAGGGTCTCGCCGACGTCGAGGCGTCGGCGACCCGTCCGTTCCTCTTCCCCGACCAGCACGGTCCGGCTCCCGAGCGACGAGCACTCCGTGAGGCGCGCGACTGGCTCGAGGTGGAGGGCATCACGCTCCACAACCTCGCCGGCGTCGACGCCTCGATCCCCCTCGGGACGTTCGTGGCCGTCACCGGTGTCTCCGGTTCCGGCAAATCGACCCTCGTGAGCCGCGTCCTCCGCGACGTCGTGCGCGATCACCTGCGGGCAGACGGCCGGACGACGGACGACGTCGCAGACGATGACGACGAGGTGCCCGCCGATCCGGATGCGGCCGAGGGTTCCGGCCTGGCGGAGGCGACGGTGCCGGACGGACATGCCGACACGCTCACCGTCCGCCGCGTCCGAGGGCTCGAGCACGTCGACCGCCTCGTCCGGGTCGACCAGAAGCCCATCGGACGCACACCGCGGTCGAACCTGGCCACCTACACCGGCCTCTTCGACGCCGTCCGCGCCGCCTTCGCCGCCACGGACCTCGCCCGCGAACGCGGCTACACGGCCGGCCGGTTCTCGTTCAACGTCGCGGGAGGTCGCTGCGAGACCTGCCTCGGTGAGGGCTTCGTGTCGGTCGAGCTGCTGTTCCTCCCCGGCAGCTACGGCAAGTGCCCGACCTGTGACGGCGCTCGGTACAACGCTGAGACCCTCGAGGTCACCTACGACGGGAAGTCGATCGCAGACGTCCTCGCACTCACGGTCGAGCAGGCGGCCGAGTTCCTCGCGGCCGTCCCGGCGGCTGCGCGCAGCCTCCGCACCCTGCTCGAGGTCGGCCTGGGGTACCTGCGGCTCGGCCAGCCGGCCACCGAGCTGTCGGGCGGTGAGGCGCAGCGCATCAAGCTCGCGACGGAACTCCAGCGGGTGCGACGCGGCCACACCCTCTACCTCCTCGACGAGCCGACGACCGGCCTCCACCCGGCCGACGTCCGTCGTCTGCTGGCGCAACTGAACGCGCTCGTCGACTCCGGCGACACGGTCGTCGTGGTCGAGCACGAGATGGACGTCGTCGCGGCGGCCGACTGGGTGATCGACCTCGGACCGTCCGGCGGCGACGCTGGTGGACGCATCGTGTCCGCGGGCACGCCGGACACCGTCGCCGCAGACCCCGACAGCCGCACCGCGCCCTACCTGGCGAAGCGACTGGCGTTGCTCGGAGCGGCACCGTCACCGGAGGACGCGTCGGCGGGATGACGCCCCGCCGTCGCCGAGCGCCTAGCGTGGAGTCCATGCAGACGACCGATGCACGCCGTGACCTCCGCGCTCAGCGCATCGCCGTCGTCGTCTGGGCGGTCGCCGCGACGGTGATGCTGGTGCTGGCTCCCATCGAGGAACTCATCTGGGCGCCGCTCGCGATGACGGACGACTCCTACGGCATCGAGGCGATCTACGGGGTGTTCACGCCCACCACCCTGGCCGTCGGCCTCGTCGGTGTCGCGATCGCGTTCCTGCTCGGCCTCACAGCCATTCTGGTGTTCACCCACTTCGGATGGCGCGGCCGGCTCGGCACACACTGGGTCCACGTCGCGACACTCGGTTCGATGCTCGTCTGGCTCGGTCTCCTGGCCATGTTCGTCGCCGGCTTCGGCGTCGGGAACACCGTGTCCGACGAGATCCCGCCGTACGTCGGCCGGTCGTCATCGATCGGTGAACTGCTCCAGATGCTCGCGCTCGTGGCGTTCCTGGCGACCGTCGTCGGAGCGATCTGCTCGCTCATCCTGATGTTCCGGTCGGCCGGGGTGGCCCGTCGCGCTTGGCAGGCTTCGCGATGAGCCCCTATCCGACACCTGACGTGTAAGGTCACGGAGTATGACGCAGCCCGAATCCGCGTTCCTCTCCCTGACCTACGTGAGCACCTCCGCTGCGCCGCTGACCCAGACCGCCCTCGAAGCGATCCTCCGGCAGTCCCGCGACAACAACGGACGCTCCGGCCTCACCGGCATGCTCGCCGTGCGCGGCGACGACTTCTTCCAGGTGATCGAAGGGCCTCCTACGGCCGTGCGCCACGTGCTGCAGCGGTTGCGCGAGGACACCCGACACAGCGAGCTGCGGGTCCTGGTCGAAGAGGAGATCGACTACCGGCGGTTCCCGGACTGGACCATGCGCTGCGAGAACCTCGACGACTACCCGGCTGATTCGGTCCCCGGCTACCGCGCGTCGCACGAGGACGAATCGGATGCACGGCGCCATCGCATCCTGGACCTCCTGCGATGGTTCCAACACCGCGCGACCCGCGCCCTCGCCGAGCGTGGTCGCTCAGCGACGTCCCCGTCCTAGCCGCCGGCGAAGGGTGGGAGGACGTCGACCCGGGCGCCGAGCGGACGGGTGTCGTCGCGACTGACGACGCCGTCGACCAGGAACGAGCCTGACGCGAGGACCTTCGCCATCGCGTCGCCGTAGCGCTCGAGCAGCACCGACTTCAGCTCGCCGACCGTCGCGACCGCCGGCAAGGACTCCTCGGGGACGCCGGCGGCCTCCTCGGCAGCGGCGAAGTAGCGCACGAGCACCTGCAGGGTCGTCGTCTCAGCCACCGATCGCTCCCATGCTCCGCTCGGGACGGACGAAGTCGGGTGACGCGATGCGGTGCCCGGCCTGCTTGTGCCACATCGCCGCGCGCCAGCGATCCGCGATCTCGACGTCCTCGACGCCCGAACGCAACATGCCCCGAAGGTCGGTCTCGTCGTCGCCGAAGAGGCAGGAGCGGATCGTCCCCTCGGCGGTGAGACGCGTGCGGTCGCAGTCGTCGCAGAACGAGCGCGTGACCGAGGCGATGATGCCGACCGTGGCCGGGCCGCCGTCGACGAGCCACTCCTCTGCGGGAGCGGAGGGGTCCTCGCGATGCGGGGCAGTGAGCGTGAAGCGGGAGCCGAGGACGTCGAGCAACTCGGCCGCGTCGACCATGTTCTCCCGCACCCACGCCTCGTCGGCGTCGAGCGGCATCTGCTCGATGAAGCGGAGGCGGCAACCGTTCTCGATCGCCCAGGAGAGCAGGGCGACCGCGCCGTCGAGCGTGTCGCGCATGAGGACGGCGTTGATCTTGAGCGGCGTCAGCCCGGCGCGCTTGGCGGCCTCGATGCCGGCCAGGACGGCGGGGAGTCGGTCGCGACGCGTGAGTCGCGCGAAGTGGTCGCGGTCGACGGTGTCGAGGGAGATGTTCACGCGGGTGAGCCCGGCGGCCACGAGCTCGTCGACGCGCTTGTCGAGTCCGATGCCGTTCGTCGTCATGGAGATCGAGGCGTCGCCGGCGACCGCGGAGCTGCGGGCGATGATCTCCGCGAGGTCGGGGCGCATGAGCGGCTCGCCACCCGTGAAGCGGATGTCGTGCACCCCGAGGTCGCGGACGGCGATCTCGACGAGGCGACCGATCTCGGTGGGCGTCAGCAGGTCGTCGCGGGCGATCGCGGGGAGACCCTGCTCGGGCATGCAGTACGTGCAGCGCAGCGAGCACTTCTCCGTGATCGACACCCGGAGGTCGCGGGCGACCCTGCCGAAGCGGTCGATGAGGCCGTCGACGTCGGGGCGCCCGGCAGCGTCCGGGATGTGCCTGAGCGGCGACCCGATGCGTGGGATTCCGAGCCCGACTGTGGTCATCCCCCCAGAGTACGGGGATGGACGGCCGACTTGCCCCTCTAGAGCCGCTTCGGGGAGGAACGCCCAGCGGGCGCGCGTAGCATGACGGACATGGAGCCCCGCCGCCGCACCCTGCTCGCCGGTGCGTCCGGCGTCGTCGCAGCCGTCGCCACCCTCGGCTCGGCCGAGGCCGTCGCAGCCTTCGTCGCCCCCGCGAGCTCGCCACTGCTCGCCGTGGGTTCCCTCGTGATCGACCTCGTGCCCGGGTGGGTGAAGGACCTCGTCATCGCCCTGTTCGGCACCAACGACAAGCTCGTGCTGCTCATCGTGCTCGGCGTCCTGGTCGCGGCCCTCGCCGTCGGGATCGGGATCCTCGAGGAGCGTCGCCCGGTGGTCGGCAGCATCGCGCTCGCGCTCGTCGGTGTCGTCGCGGTCGTCGCAGCGATCACCCGCGCGGACGCGGGCCTCGACTGGGCGTTCCCGAGCGTCGTCGGTGCCGCGGTCGGCATCCTCGTCCTGCGACTGCTCGTCACCCGGCTCCGCACCTGGGACGACGCGACGGTCGCGGATGAAGCCCGGCCGGTCGTCGGCGCCTCCCGGGCCGAACTCCCCCGGCGCTCCTTCCTCGTCCTGCTCGGCGGCACCGCGGTCGGCGCACTCGTCGTCGGCGTCGGCGCGCGCGTCGCGTCGGCCGGAGCGGTCGCCGTTGAGACCATCCGGAAGGCGCTCAAGCTCCCGACGGCCGCCGTCGCCGCACCGCCGGTCCCCGCCGGAGCCGAACTCGGTATCGACGGACTCACCCCGGTCGTGTCGGCGAACGACTCCTTCTACCGGATCGACACGGCCCTCCAGGTGCCGAACATCGACCCCTCGACCTGGAGCCTCAAGATCACCGGCATGGTTGAGCAGGAGGTCGAGATCGGGTTCGAGGAACTCCTCGCCCTCCCGCTCCAGGAGTCGATCATCACGCTGACCTGCGTCTCGAACCCCGTCGGCGGCGACCTCATCGGCAACGCGCTCTGGCTCGGGTATCCGATCCGCGAGTTGCTCGCCCGCGCGAAGCCCAAGGCCGGGGCCGACATGGTCCTGTCGCGGAGCATCGACGGGTTCACCGCCGGCACTCCGCTCGAGGTGTTGCAGGACGAGGATCGCGACAGCCTCCTCGCCGTCGGGATGAACGGGCAACCGCTCCCGCTGCAGCACGGCTTCCCGGTGCGCATGGTCGTCCCGGGCCTGTACGGGTACGTCTCCGCCACGAAGTGGGTCGTCGAGCTGGAGGTGACCCGCTACGCGGACGCCCGGGCCTACTGGACCGACCGCGGCTGGTCCGAGCGCGGGCCCATCAAGACGGAGTCGCGCATCGACGTACCCCGCAACGGTGGACGTGTCGCGGCGGGGAACGTCGCGATCGCCGGCGTCGCCTGGGCACAGCACACGGGCGTGAACCGGGTCCAGGTCCGGATCGACGACGGCGACTGGCTCGACACGACGCTCGCGACCGCCATCTCCGACGACACCTGGGTGCAGTGGGTCCTCCAGTGGGACGCCCCGGCCGGCGACCACACCATCGCGGTGCGCGCGACCGACGCCGCGGGCAAGACGCAGAGCGAGACCCCCGTCGACGTCGTCCCCGACGGCGCGGAGGGCTGGCACACCATCTCCGTCGGCGTCGACTGACCCGAGATCATCACGATTCCGAACCGGGACACCACCGTGTCACCGGTGCGGAGTATCGTCACTCGGGCACGTCCCTCACGCTCCCGTCCGGCTGCGCCGCCGACCGGAGCACTGGTCTCGCGCCAGGCCCGCTCCACCTCGTCACCCGTCCGCGCGATGCCCCGCGCCGGACACGAACCGTCTAAGGACCTCACGTGGCCCTCCTCGCCCTCGCCCTCCGACACGCCAAGCCGTACGCGGCCTGGGTGGTCGCGGTGTTCGTGCTGCAGCTCGTCTCGACGATCGCGGCCCTCTACCTCCCCAGCCTGAACGCCCAGATCATCGACCAGGGCGTCTCCCGGGGCGACACGGACTTCATCTGGTCCACCGGCATGACGATGCTGCTCGTCTGCCTCGTCCAGGTGGCCGCAGCCATCGGCGGGGTCTACTTCGGCGCCCGCACCGCCATGGCCATCGGCCGCGACCTGCGCCGGGAGTTCTACCGGAAGGTCGACTCGCTCGGCGCCCTCGAGATCGGCGGCTTCGGCAGCGCGACGCTCATCACGCGCGGCACGAACGACGTCCAGCAGGTCCAGATGCTGATCCTCATGACCCTCAACTTCATGGTGTCCGCACCGATCATGTGCGTCGGCGGCATCATCATGGCCCTCCGTGAGGACGCGGGGCTGTCCTGGCTGGTGTGGGTGTCCGTGCCGGTGCTCTTCATCATCGTCGGGTTCCTGGTCTACCTGCTCATGCCGCTGTTCCGGCAGATGCAGGACCGCATCGACGGCATCAACAGCGTGCTGCGCGAGCAGATCATCGGCATCCGCGTCGTACGCGCCTTCGTCCGCGAGCCGTTCGAGTCGGAGCGCTACAACCGTGCGAACGAGGCGCTCACGCGCGTCTCGATCAAGGTCGGCAACATCTTCGTCCTCATGTTCCCCGTCATCATGATGGTCCTGCACCTCGCGACCGCCGCCGTCCTCTGGTTCGGCGGTCAGCGGGTGGACGCCGGACAGATGCAAGTCGGTTCCCTCACCGCGTTCCTCCAGTATCTGCTCCAGATCCTCACCTCGGTGATGATGGGCGTCTTCATGGTCATGATGATCCCTCGCGCGGTCGTGTGCGCCGAACGCATCCAGAGCGTCCTCGACACCGAGCCGAGCCTCACGGTGCCGACCAGCACCGACATCCGCGTGCCGTCCGTCGGTCGCGTCGAGTTCACCGGCGTCACCTTCGGCTACCCCGGCGCGGAGCGACCGGTCCTGTCGGACGTGACGTTCACGGCGGAGCCCGGCAAGACCACCGCGATCGTCGGCTCGACCGGCTCCGGCAAGACGACGCTCCTCTCGCTCATCCCGCGCCTCTACGACCCGCAGCAGGGCCACGTCACCATCGACGGCGTCCCCGTCTCGCAGCTCACCCGGCAGCAGATCGCCGGGGTCGTCGGGATCGTGCCGCAGAAGCCGTACCTGTTCTCGGGCACGATCGCCTCGAACCTCCGGTTCGGACGTCCCGACGCCACCGACGACGAGCTGTGGAGCGCCCTCGACGTCGCGCAGGCTGAGGACTTCGTCCGCGCGAAGCCGAAGATGCTGAACGACGGCGTCGCCCAGGGTGGCACGAACGTGTCCGGCGGCCAGCGTCAGCGCCTGTGCATCGCCAGGGCCCTCGTCGCGAAGCCCCTGGTCTACCTCTTCGACGACTCGTTCTCGGCCCTCGACGTCGCCACCGACGCCCGACTCCGGGCAGCCCTCGGCGACAGCACCGCCGACGCGACCGTCATCATCGTCGCGCAGCGCATCGCGACGATCCGCGAGGCCGACCACATCATCGTCATGAACGACGGCGGCATCGTCGGCCGCGGCACCCACGACGAACTCCTGGAATCCAACGAGACGTATCGCGAGATCGTCCAATCGCAGCTCGCTGTGGAAGGGGTGGCGTGACCATGGCCCGTTCACCACGTGACAAGCGTCCCTCGCGCACCTCGAAGGACACCGCCCAGGCTCCCGAGCTGAACGCGATCGAGGCAGACGTCCTCGAGCCGGAGTTCACCCCGGGAGAGTCCGACGGCGACATGTTCGGCGGCACGCCCTCGAAGAAGGCCGAGCAGTTCTGGCCGTCCGCCAAGCGGCTCGTCGGTCTGCTCGCACCCGAGAAGGTGAAGATGAGCCTCGTCGTCGGGCTCGTCGTGCTCTCCGTCGTCCTCACGGTCATCGCCCCGAAGATCCTCGGGCTCGCGATGGACGCGATCTTCAACGGCGTCATCGGCTCGCAACTCCCGGCGGGCGTCCCGCTCGACCGGATCGTCGACGAAGCACGGGCCTCCGGCAACGACCAGTACGCCGACATGCTCGTGAAGTCCGACATCACGCCCGGCCAGGGCATCGACTTCACCCTGCTCGGCCGCCTCATCATCATCGTGCTCGCCATGTACATCGTCGCGTCGATCCTCAACTGGGCGCAGGGCTACATCCTCAACGGACTCGTCATGCGCGTGGTCTACAACCTGCGCCAGGACATCGAACGGAAGCTCAACCGCCTCCCGCTCAGCTACTTCGACACCCGCCAGCGCGGCGACCTCATGTCCCGGGTCACGAACGACGTCGACAACATCCAGACCGCCCTCCAGCAGGCGTTCTCACAACTCGTGCAGTCTGCCCTCACGGTGCTCGGCATCACGGCGATGATGTTCATCGTGTCGTGGCAGCTCGCACTCATCGCGCTGATCGCGTTGCCGCTGTCCGCGCTGATCGCCGGGGTCATCGGCTCCCGCTCGCAGAAGCTCTTCACCGCGCAGTGGAAGAACACCGGCTCGCTCAACGGGCACATCGAGGAGTCGTTCTCGGGCCTCGAGCTGGTGCGGGTCTTCGGTCGCGACAAGGAGATGCTCGCCGAGTTCGACGAGCGGAACGAGAAGCTCTACACGGCGGCGTTCGGCGCGCAGTTCGTGTCCGGCATGATCATGCCGGCGATGACCTTCGTCTCCTATCTGTCCTACGTGCTCATCGCCGTCGTGGGCGGCCTCCGGGTCGCCTCCGGGCAGATGACCCTCGGCGACGCAACGGCGTTCATCCAGTACTCCCGCGAGTTCTCGCAGCCGCTCGGCCAGATCGCGGGCATGGCCAACCAGTTGCAGTCGGGTGTCGCGTCCGCCGAGCGCACCTTCGAGCTGCTCGACGCCAAGGAGCAGGACCCGGAGACGGCGACGGCGCACCTGCCCGAGCACACCGACGGCCACGTCGAGTTCGACGGCGTCTCCTTCAGCTACGACCCCGAGAAGCCACTCATCGAGGACCTCTCCTTCTCCGCGCAGCCGGGTCAGACCGTCGCGATCGTCGGCCCGACCGGGGCGGGGAAGACGACCCTCGTGAATCTCGTCATGCGGTTCTACGAGCTCACCGGCGGACGCATCCTCCTCGACGGGGTCGACGTCACGGCGCTGACGCGTGCCGAGCTGCGGTCGCAGGTCGGGATGGTGCTGCAGGACGCCTGGTTGTTCGAGGGGACGATCCGCGAGAACATCCGATACGGCCGACTCGACGCGAGCGACGCGGAGGTCGTCGAGGCCGCTGAGGCGACGATGGTAGACCGCTTCGTGCGGCAGCTGCCCGACGGGTACGACACCGTCCTCGACGCGGACGGCGGCAGCGTCTCCGCCGGTGAGCGCCAGCTCATCACCATCGCCCGCGCGTTCATCGCGAAGCCGAAGCTGCTCATCCTCGACGAGGCGACGTCCTCCGTCGACACGCGGACCGAGCTGCTGGTGCAGCACGCGATGGCGGCGCTGCGGTCCGACCGCACCTCGTTCGTCATCGCCCACCGCTTGTCGACCATCCGCGACGCGGACACGATCCTCGTGATGGAGAACGGCCGGATCGTGGAGCAGGGCTCGCACGCGCAGCTCCTCGAGGTCGACGGCGCGTACGCCGAGCTCTACCGCACGCAGTTCCGCGGTGGCGAGGAGCAGTCGGCGATCGACGAGGCAGCCGTCGCCAGCGGTTCCGACACGGCGCACGCACCGCGCAGCTGATCCGACACCGACGCCACGACCGGCGGGCGCTCGATTCCCGGGCGCCCGCCGGTCGGTTCAGCTGAGGGTGGTCGACCGCCAGGTGCCCTGATCGTTCACCCACAGTCGTCCGTTCCCCACGAGGATGTCGCCGGAGCGACCGCCGTACGGACGCGCGAGCCCCATGTGCCGCGTGGAGAGGTAGCTCGTGTTCGGCTGCGCGTTCGCGTGCGCCGTGTTGTTCGACTCCCAACGGTTGCCCTGCACCACCGAATGCCCGGTCGTGCCGAAGGTGTCGAGGCCGTACTCGCACTCGCGCGCGGTGTTGCCGATGATCGTCGCGCCACCGGTGCAGTTGCTCACGGCGACCGCGACGCGGATGCGGTCGATGCGGTTCCCCATGACCACGATCGAGCCGGCACCCTGGTGGAGCACCCCGAACCCGTTGGAGGTCGCCGCCCCGGTGATGGAGTTGTCGGAGACCACCGCATCCTCGGCGAGGTACGACACGACACCGCCCACCGAGCCGGATGCGAGCGTGACGGCGACCCGGTTGCCCGAGACGACGGGTTGTCTGGTCCGATCGAGCGCGATCCCGATCGGGCAGGTACCGCCGGCGATGCGGACCACGTTGTCGGTGATGAGCGCGTCGACGGCGCCGATGACGGTGGTCGAACCGCGGGGCGGTGTCGCCGCCTGGGCCATGATGCCCGCGGCCGCGACGCCGCGGATCTCGATGACGTTGCCGGAGACAACGGTTCCCTGCGCGTCGCGGTAGATCATGACCGGGCAGCGCTTCGGCCCCCAGGCCGACCCCTGGTCGTCGTCGGCCGTCCGCGTCCAGCGCACCGTGTTCGCGACCAGGGCGACCGATCGGGTGTCGATGACGGCGAGTCCCCACCAGGTCGCGTCGGACACGGTGTTGCCGGTCACGACGGTGTGGGCCATGCCCTCCACGGCGATGGATCGGCGGAACGGGCCGGTGACGACGTTGCCCTCGATCGTGACCATCGAATCGGCCCAGGACCCGGGATCGACCGCGTAGTCGGGCAGGTTCTCCGCGTGGATGCCGACCCGTGCGTCGGTGCCGGGGGCAGCCGAGACGATGTTACCGATGACCGCCGAACGCGCACCCCAGACGGTGATGCCGTCGCCGCGGTCCTCCCCCGCGGACGAGGCGGAGCCTCGCCCTCCGCCCGAGCCGACGACGTTCAGGACATGGCACGCGGAGATGACGACGCCCTCGAACTCGCCTGACGGTTGCACGGCGATGCCGTTCTGGAACCCGTCGACGGTGACGCCGTCGATCAGGACGTCGCTCGCCCAGATGCTGATCCCGGTGTTGCGCTCACCCGTGCTCGATGCCGGCGGGCCCGCGTAGCTGACCCGGACACCGGTCACCGAGCTGCCCGACACGATGAGTTTCAGCGCCGGGGCCGCCTCGACACCTCCGACGAACCGCAGCTCGCCGCGCCCGCGGAGATGGACGCGACGGTCGATCCTGATCGTCGCGTCCACGGCGATGACGTCGCCGCCGCGGACGATCACGGTGCTGCCGGCCGGGACGGCCGCGAACCAGGCGAGGACCGCGGCGGTGCTGACGGAGGCACCGGTCGGATCGATCCCGGGACCCTCGAGCACGAGTTCGACGGGCGGGACGGCCTGGGTGTCCGCGCTCCCGGTCGGTGCCGATGGTGCGGGGTCGGGGTCGGGTGGTGACGACGGGGCCTCGGGTTCGGGATCGGGATCGAGGGACGTCGGTTCAGGTTCCGGGATCGGTTCGGGTTCCGCTCCGGTCCCCCGCCCCCGAGCTGTTCCGTCGCGCCATGATGTCTTGTCCACAATCCACACAGTACAGAAGCATGAGGCACAGAAGCATCCTAGAGTTGACGTCCGGCGTGATCACCGCCGTCCGATCATTCAGGAGCACCATGCCGTCACCGGAGAACCGCGCGACCGGGCCGGGCCGCCGACCGGCACCCCGCGTCGACCACACCGCCTTCGCCGGAGCCCGCGCCATCGCCGCCTGGTGGGTGGTGTTCTCACACTCCGCGGACTGGCTGTTCTCCGTCCTCCCCGAGCTCTCGTGGCTCGCGCCGATGGCCCACACCGGACTCGCCGTGGACGTCTTCTTCGTCCTGAGCGGGTACACGATCGCCCGGGCCTACCTGGATCGACGCTGGACCTGGCCCGCCTACGGTCGCTTCCTCCGGAACCGCGTGGCGCGCCTCTACCCGGCACACGTGGCCGTGCTCCTCGCCTTCGCACTGCTCTGCGTCGGCGGGGCGATGGTCGGTGTCCCAACGGACGACGGGGCGTTCCCGCCCATCGGCCTCCTCGCCGAACTCACGCTCACCCGCGCGTGGTTCGGCGACGCACTGTGGTGGAACCCACCCGCCTGGTCGCTGTCGGCCCAGTTCCTCGCGTTCATCCTGTTCCCGGCGATCGCCCTCGCCTTCCGCGGCCGGGTGCGCGGCCCGGTCCCGGTGGTCACCCTGTCGATCGTGCTCGTCAGCGCTACGACGATCGCCGCCGCCCTCGCCCCGTCGGCCATGAACGGCATGGCGCCCCCGGCGCTCCGGGTGCTGTGCTGTTTCGCGCTCGGCATCTGTGTGGCGGAGTGGACGGTGGCCCTCCCGGCCACCCGACGAGCGGCGTGGGTCGCTGCGGGAGGCGCCGCCGGCCTGGTGGTGGCGGCGATCGCACTCGAACCCGGAGCACCACGAGCCTGGGCCGCGATCACCTTCGCGGCGATCATCGTCGGAGGCCTGGCGGTCGCGAGCCAACGCTCCACCGCGGGGCTGCGCAGCCGCCCCGCGCGCTTCCTGGGGCAGCTCTCGTTCTCCACGTACCTCGTGCACGTCTTCGTGCTCATCCTGCTGGCGAAGGCGATCACGCCGAGCGCCGTCGACGGCATGCCGCTCCTCCTCCGTGCTCCGATCATCCTGGCCTGGTTCGGCTCGATCCTCGCCGCGTCGTGGCTGCTCCACACGCTCGTGGAGGTGCCGTGGCATCGGAGACTCGCAGCACCGCGCACCAGCCGGGCCGTCCATGCCGACGGGTCGGCGACGGGTGCTTAGGCGTTCGTGCCCGACAGCGGACCCCGCGCCGACCGAACGCCCTGCGCGATGCGCTCGGGGAGCCGCAACGCGGCGCTGACGAAGGCGAGTACGGCCACGGCGAGCGACACCCAGAGCACGAACCAGGCTGCATCGGTCGGCGGGCCCAGCAGCAGCGACGCCGCCGCGTCCCCGACGCCGCCGGGGATCGCGACCGACACCGCGAGCACGAGGGCGAGCCGAGCCGCTCCGAGCAGGATGAGTGTCAGGCCCGCCGCGAGCAGGACGCCGATCGCGGCTCCGGCCACGGTCCGGCTCGGGTTGCGGCGCCCCAGCCAGAGCAGGATCACCCCGAGTGCGAGGAGCCCGATCGCGAGCCAGGGCGACCAACCCGCCGCCGTCTCGATCACCTGGATTCCACTGAGTACCGGCGCGACCTGCGATGCCGGGACGACGTCGACCACGCGGTCGACGTCCGGGATGACGGCCGCGAAGCCGAACCCCGCGTCGACCAGCCACGTGCGGGTCGCGGAGACGATCGGACCCAACTGCACGCCCAGGCCCTGCTCGGCCGAGACGTCGATGACCGCTCCCTGGGAACCGGAGACGCCCGCGACGAGCTGCTCATGCGTGACGCGGAGGGCTTCGGTCCAGGCGGTCGCGAACGCGGGCGAGGCCGCGAACTCGGCGACGTTCCGGCGCAGGACCTCGCGCAGCGCATCCGCGGTGTCGCCACCGATCGCGCCGAGCACCTCCGAGATCGCCGGCGGGAGCGAGAGGGTCGCCGCGAGGTCGGCCGGCGCTGCAGCCGCCGCATCGAGGTCGACCTGACTCTCCAGCGCGGCGAGCGCCTGGTCCCCCACGAAGGCTTGGACGGCGGGTTCCGTGGCCAATGGGGCGAGGGTGTCGACGAACGCATCGGTGTCGCGGAGCATCGTGTCCGCCCACGTGCTGACGAGGGCGACCGGGATCAGCAGGGCGCCGATCACGATCGCGACCGTGCCGAAGAAGCCCCATGCGCCCGCTCCACGTCGGACCGGCTGCTCGACGGCCTCCGCTCGGAGCGCGTCGAAGGTGACGAAGTCGTTGCGGGCGTCGGACGACGGGTGATCGGTCACGCGCCCGAGTCTACGAGTCGGCGCCGTCCGGGCGTCTGGATCCGCGAGACCGCGCGATCGCTTCGACCGCCGCCACCGTGGACACGGTCACCCGTTCCGGCAACACCTCGAGCGGGAACCACCGGAGGCCGCCATGCTTCTCCGGCTCTCGGAGTTCAGGCTCGCCGACGGTGTCCTCCGCGAGGTACACCGGCGAGATCCAGTGCTGCTGCAGCGCCTCCTCGAAATGGTCGACGACGCACAACAGCTCGATCGAGCCGAGCTCGAGCCCGGTCTCCTCCAGGACCTCGCGACGGACGGCGTGCTCGAGGCGTTCCATCCAGTCGACCTTCCCGCCGGGGATGCCCCAGGATCCGGCCTCGGGCTCGCGCAGGCGCTCGAGTAGGAGGATCCGACCCTCGCGGACGATCGCGACGCCGCACCCGGAGCGCGGCTGCGACACGGGCTCTTCAGCGGGCGGAAGCGCGGTTGACGACACGTGCTCACGCTACTCGACGCCGCACCGACTCGGCCGTGAACGATCACGGTACGCTTGCTCCCGGCACCACGACGATTCGATGATGAAAGCGCAGACCATGCCCTACGAAGCAGCCGAAACCCGTTACGACGACATGACCTACCGCCGCGTCGGCCGCAGCGGACTGCGCCTCCCCGCGCTATCCCTCGGTCTCTGGCACAACTTCGGCGAAGGCCGCAGCATCGAGGTCCAGCGGGCCATCGTGCGCCGCGCCTTCGACCTCGGGATCACCCACTTCGACCTCGCCAACAACTACGGCCCACCCGCGGGTTCCGCCGAGACCGCCTTCGGCCGCATCTTCGCCGAGGACCTCGCCGCCCACCGTGACGAGATCATCATCACCTCGAAGGCCGGCTACTACATGTGGCAGGGGCCCTACGGCGAGTGGGGCTCGCGCAAGACCATGCTGTCCTCGCTCGACCAAAGCCTCGGCCGTATCGGCGTCGAGTACGTCGACGTCTTCTACTCGCACCGGCCCGACCCGGAGACCCCGATCGAGGAGACGATGGGTGCGCTCGCGACGGCGGTCAAGCAGGGCAAGGCGCTGTACGCCGGCATCTCGAACTACTCCCCCGAGCAGACCATCGCCGCGGCGGCCGCGCTTCGTGAGCACGGTGTCCCGCTGCTCGTGCACCAGCCGCGCTACTCGATGTTCTCCCGCGAGGTCGAGGACGGCCTGCTCGACACCCTCGACGACCTCGGTCTCGGTGCCGTCGTGTTCAGCCCGCTCGCGCAGGGCATGCTGACCGACCGCTACCTCGGTGGAACGGTTCCGTCGGACTCGCGTGCGGCGACGAGCCACTTCCTCAACGAGGAGTCGATCACGGGCACCTACCTCGAGCGAGCCCGCGGCCTCCAGTCCATTGCGGAGGAACGCGGCCAGACGCTCGCGCAGCTGGCGCTCTCGTGGGTGCTGCGTCGCGACACGGTCACGTCGGCGATCATCGGTGCCAGCTCGGTCGAGCAGCTCGAGGGCAACTACGCGGCGATCCACCGCCTGGACTTCGACGACGCCGAACTCGCCCGCATCGACGAGTTCGCCGTCCACGGCACCCTCCGTTGACGCCACATCCCCTCCCCTGACCCCTTCACCTTGTCCCTCACTCAGGAGAGCTCCGGCGCGTCGCCCCCGCACCCACCCGACCCGCCGGAGTTCTCCTGAGACAGGTTCACAACTCAGGAGGATGTCGGCGCGTCGCGCAGAACGCCCCGGCGTGTCGGGATGACACGCCGGGGCGTTCCTGAGTTGCGAACCGGTCGGGCTCGGGTCAGATGAGGTCGTCCGAGAGGTGGTTCGGCGTGCCGAAGCGGTGCGCCGTGATCGAGACCGCCTGCTCCTGGAGGAACGGCAGCAGCTCGATGCGGCCGGCCTCGGTGACGTCGCCCGCGTAGATCGCGACGTCGGGGCTGCCGGAGGTCGCGTGGGCGACACCCTCGGTCGTCCCACCGATGATCCGGACGCGCGCGCCGGCCTTCGTCCCGACGAGCGAGGCGGCGGTGACGTACCAGCGGTCCTCGCTCTCGACGGTGATCCCACCGGCGACGGCCTCGACGGCCGGGACGAGCTTCGGCGGCAGCGCGACGGCGGACGACACGTGCACGGTCGCGCCCGCGGTCGCACCGGCGGCGACGACGCGAAGGAGCTCCGCGACCGATCCGCCGTCCACGAGACGCACGTGGACCTCACGCGGCACGTACCGGAACACGTTGCGCTCGGCGGTCAGCTTCGACACGTCCTTCGCGACCCCGAACTCGTCCGCCCACACGGCTGCGTCGCTCGCAACCGACCGGCGCAGGAACGCGAACTCGTCGGCGGTGAGCACCGCGTCGGCGGCACGCAGCAATGAGGCGACAGCGGGCTTCGGGCCACGGCGCTCCGCCGACCGACCGACGGTGCGCTCAGCCGTGCTCTCGGCGCTCGACCACGAGCCGAGGCCGATGAGGTAGTTCGGGCCACCGGCCTTCGTGCCCGCGCCGACCGCGGACTTCTTCCAACCGCCGAACGGCTGACGCTGCACGATCGCGCCGGTGATGCCGCGGTTCACGTACAGGTTGCCGGCCTGGATACCGTCGAGCCAGAGGCGCAGCTCGGCCGGGTTCAGGGAGTGCAGGCCGGCGGTGAGTCCGTAGTCGATCTCGTTCTGGATGGCGATGGCCTCCTCGAGGGTCTCGGCCGTCATGACGCCGAGGATCGGACCGAAGTACTCGGTGAGGTGGTACTCGGAGCCGCGGGCGACGCCGGCACGCACGCCGGGGCTCCACAGCTTGCCGCTGTCGTCGAGCTGCTTCGGCTCGACCAGCCACGACTCACCGGAGCCGAGCGTCGTCAGGCCGCCGAGCAGCTTGCCCTTCGCCGGCTCGATGATCGGACCCATCTGCGTGGTCGGGTCGACCGGGTAGCCGACCTTGAGCGACGTGACGGCGTCGACGAGCTGGTGACGGAAGCGGCGCGAGGATGCGACGGAACCGACGAGGATCACGAGCGACGCGGCCGAGCACTTCTGGCCGGCGTGACCGAAGGCCGACGCGACGACGTCCTTCACCGCGAGGTCGAGGTCGGCGCTCGGGGTGACGATGATCGCGTTCTTGCCGGACGTCTCTGCGAGGAGCGGCAGTTCGGGACGGAAGGAGCGGAACAGCTCCGCCGTCTCGTAGCCACCGGTGAGGATGACGCGCTCGACCGCCGGGTGGGCGATCAGGCGCTCTCCGAGCGAGTTGTCGGCCAGCTGCGCGAAGCGGAGCACCTCGCGCGGCACACCGGCCTCCCACAGCGCCTCGATCATGACCGCGCCGCTTCGGCGAGCCTGACGGGCGGGCTTGATGATGACGGGCGACCCGGCGGCGAGCGCCGCGAGGGTCGAACCGGCGGGGATGGCGACGGGGAAGTTCCACGGCGGCGTGACGACGGTGAGCTTCGCGGGGGTGAAGGTCGCGCCGTCCACGTGGTCGAGCTCGCGGGCGCGCTCGGCGTAGTAGTGGGCGAAGTCGATCGCCTCGGACACCTCGGGGTCGGACTGGTCGAGGGTCTTGCCGGTCTCCGACGCCATGACCTCCATGAGGTCGGCACGACGCTGCTCGAGGACGTCGCCGGCGCGGTGCAGGATGACCGCACGCTCGGCGCCGGAGAGCGAGCCCCACGAGGCGCCCGCTGCGGTCGCTCCGTCGATGACGGCGTCGAGGGCTTCGACGCTGTCGAGGATGGACGCGGCGACGGTGTCGTTCCCGAGCCGCGACTCGGTGACGCGGGTGAGGATGTCGCGTCCCCAGACCCGGTTCGCGGGGAGCGAGGGGTCGGTGTCGGGGGTGTTCTCGAACGCGTCGACCGGGGAGGCCTCGGCGGGCTTCGTGCGGTCCTGCTGCCGGTTCGGCGCGGGGACGGTGGTGTCCAGCTCCGCGAGCGACGCGAGGAACCGCTGCTCCTCACGGGCGAAGAGGGTCTCGTTCTCGCTCAGCTCGAACACGGCGGACATGAAGTTGTCCTGGCTCGCGCCCTCCTCCAGGCGGCGGATGAGGTACGCGATGGCGACGTCGAACTCCTGCGGGTGCACGACCGGCGTGTAGAGCAGGAGCTCGCCGACGTCGCGCTTCACGGCCTCGGCCTGGCCCTGCGCCATGCCGAGCAGCATCTCGAACTCGACGCCGCGCTCGACACCACGCTGCTTGGCGAGCAGCCAGGCGAAGGCGATGTCGAAGAGGTTGTGGCCCGCGACACCGATGCGCACGTTGTCGATGCGGTCGGGGTGCAGGGCGTACTCGACGACGCGCTTGTAGTTGGTGTCGGAGTCCTGCTTGGTGGACCAGGTGGCGAGCGGCCAGTCGTGGAGCGACGACTCGACCTGCTCCATGGGGAGGTTGGCGCCCTTGACGATGCGCACCTTGATGCCGGCACCACCGGCGGCACGGCGACCGGCCGACCACTCCTGCAGGCGGATCATCGCGGACAGGGCGTCGGGCAGGTAGGCCTGCAGGACGATGCCGGCCTCGAGATCGCGGAACTGCGGGAGGTCGAGGAGCTTGGTGAAGACCGCGATGGTGAGGTCGAGGTCCTTGTACTCCTCCATGTCGAGGTTGATGAACTTCGCAGGTGTGGCTTTGGCGGCACGCTCGAACAGCGGGGTGAGGCTCGTGACGACGTGCTCGACGGCTTCGTCGAACGCCCAGACCGAGTGGGGGCTCACGGTGGAGGAGACCTTGATGGAGACGTAGTCGACGTCGGGGCGCGCGAGCAGCTTGTGGGTGCCCTCGAGACGACGTGCCGCCTCACCCGTACCGAGGACGGCCTCGCCGAGCAGGTTGACGTTGAGTCGGGTGCCGGGCGTCTTGATCTTCGCGATCGCGGGGCCGAGCTTCTTGTCGGTGGCGTCGACGACGAGGTGGCCGACCATGTTGCGGAGCACCTTGCGGGAGATCGGGATGACGACGCCGGGCAGGATCGGGGCGAACGCACCGCCGCAGCGGACGGCGGCCTTCAAGTACCAGGGGAGGAACGCGGGCACCTTCGGGGCGATCGTCTGCAGGGTGCGGGCCGCGACGCGGAGGTCCTCCGGACGCACGACGCCGTCGACGAAGCCGACCGTGAACTCGAGGCCGGTCGGATCCTTCAACACACCGGCGAGCTGCTGCGCGGAGGCGTCGGCGGGGATCGTCGAGGCCGTCTGGAGCCAGCGGCGGACGAGGGCGATGGCCTCGGTGGCGAGGGCGTCGCGGTCGAGCTGCTGCGTCGATGCAAGAGTGTCGGTCATGGTGCCAGTATCGGCGTCGAGACCAATAAGATACAGCGAAGGTTTTCGAACGATATTCATCGGTTGAACCGATGGTTTTGGAGGGCATCGTGCTGGACGTCCGACGGCTCCGCCTCCTGCGCGAACTCAAGATCCGCGGGACGATCGCCGAGGTCGCTTCCGCCCTCAACTTCAGCCCCTCCTCGGTGTCGCAGCAGCTCTCCGTCCTCGAGCAGGAGACCGGCGTCGAGCTCCTGCGGAAGGTCGGTCGACGGGTGCAGCTCACCCCGCAGGCCGAGATCCTCGTGGGACACACGGACGCCCTCCTCGACACGCTCGAGCGCGCCGAAGCCGACCTCGGGGCGTCCCTCACGACCGTGTCGGGCACCATCCGCGTCGCGGTGTTCCAGTCGGCGGCGCTCGCACTCATGCCGGTGGCCCTGAGCGCCATGCGCCGCGACCACCCGGACGTCCGCGTCGAGATGGTGCAACACGAACCGGAGACGGCACTGGCCGAGACCTGGGCGCGCGACTTCGACGTCGTCGTCGCGGAGCAGTACCCCGCCCACGCCGCCCCGCGGCACCCCGGACTCGACCGCCGTCAGCTCGCCACCGACCCGATCCGACTCGCGTGCCCGCCGGTCGCGAACGAGATCCACCCCGTGCTGCGCATCGAGGATGCGGCCGACCTCCCCTGGGTCATGGAGCCGCACGGAGCGGCGTCACGCCACTTCGCCGAGCAGTTGTGCCGCCGCGCGGGGTTCGAGCCCGACGTCCGCTACCAGACCGCCGACCTCCAGGCGCAGATCCGGTTGATCGAGTCCGGCAACGCGGTCGCCCTCATCCCCGACCTCCAGTGGGCGGGCGAGCCGGCCAGCTGTCGCCTGGTCGACCTGCCCGACCTCCCGCGACGCACCATCTTCACCTCCGCGCGCGAGGCCGGCGTCACCCGCCCGGCGATCGTCGCCTTCCGCGCCGCCCTCGAAGCCGCAGCGGCCTAGCCAGGACGGGCGGGAACGCTGCCAGCGAACGCGGCGCGCAAGGGGGTGCGCCTCCCAGCCGCCGGTGCTTGGCTGGAACTCCCGCATTCCTCCGAAGGAGCACCCGCATGACCGACACCACCGCACGCCCCGCAACCGCCGCCGGCACCTTCTCGCTCGGCGGCGACCTCACCGTCAACCGACTCGGCTACGGCACCATGCAGCTGACCGGCGAGGGCGTCTGGGGCGAGCCCGACGACCGCGACGGCGCCATCCGCCTGATCAAGCGCGCAGCCGAACTCGGCGTGAACTTCTTCGACAGCGCCGACGCCTACGGTCCGGACGTCACCGACACCCTGCTCCGCGAGGCGCTGCACCCCTACGACGACATCGTGATCGCGACGAAGGTCGGCCAGACGCGGCAGGGTCCCGGCGAGTGGACGCCCACCGGCGTGCCCGCCTACCTCCGCCAGCAGGTCGAACTCGGCCTCCGCCGTCTCGCCGTCGACCGCATCGACCTCCTGCAGTTGCACCGGATCGACCCGACCGTGCCGTTCGAGGACCAGATCGGCGAACTGCGCAAGCTGCAGGACGAGGGCAAGATCCGACACATCGGCCTCAGCCAGGTCAGCGTCGCCGAGGTCGAGGCGGCCCAGCAGATCGCTCCGATCGCGTCGGTGCAGAACCTCTACAACCTGACCGACCGCTCCTCGGAGGACCTCCTCGACTGGTCGACCGAGCACGGCGTCGCCTTCATCCCGTGGTTCCCGCTGGCGACCGGCGCCCTCAGCAAGGAGGACGGCCCGCTCACGCAGCTCGCCGAGCGACACGACGCGACCCCGTCGCAGCTCGCGCTGGCCTGGCTGCTCAAGCGCTCGCCCGCCATGCTCCCGATCCCGGGGACGTCGAGCATCGAGCACCTCGAGGACAACCTGCAGGGTGCGACGATCGAGCTCACCGACGACGAGTTCGAGGAGCTGTCCGCCGTCTCGGAGTAGCCCGGACGCGCGGTCACTGACGCTTCCTTCCGGTCACTGAGCTTGTCGAAGTGCGCCCTTCGACAGGCTCAGGAACCGCGCCGCCGGTCACGGAGCGGCCACCCGGTCACTGAGCTTGTCGAAGTGCAGCGCAGCTCAGGGACCGACCACCCGGCTCAGCGGAGCCGCTTCGACAGCTCGTGCGCCTGCTCCAGCAGCAGGCCACCGAGGAACGCCTGGCGCTCAGGCCGGAACCGGGATTCGATCCCGGTGAGACTGGGCGCCCAGGCGGGCTTCCCCGCCGCATCGAAGACCGCCGCGCCCATGCCCCAGCTGCCCTCGAGGATGAGCGCCGGGTTCACGGCGTACCCGCGCTCGCGCGTCTCGCGGATCCGCTCGCGCACGCGGTCGGCGGCGTGGGCCCCACCCCACCGCTCGACGAGGTCGACGCGGCCCAGGCAGTCGTCGATCTCCTCGTCGCTCGAGAACGCGAGGATCGCCAGCCCCGCCGACGCGACCCCCAGCGGGAAGCGGACACCCTCGGTCAGGACGAACGACCGCACCGGGAAACTCCCCTCCTCACGTAGCAGACACACGGTCTCGAAGCCGCGGCGCACAGACAGGAACGCGCTCTCGCCGCTCTCGTGCGCGAGGATCCGCACGCTCTCCCGGGCGAGCTCGGCGACGTCGTACCGCTCCGCCGCGAGCGATCCGAGGAGGAACAGCTCCGGGCCGAGGTGCCACCGGGCGGCGCGGACGTCGTGGTCGAGGAAGCCCTCGGCGGCGAGCGAGGCGAGCAGGCGGTGTGCCGTCGGCCGGGTGAGCCCGGCGGCCGCGGCCACCGCCGAAGACGACGCACCACCGGGATGCTCCGACACGATCTTCAGGATCCGGCTCACGCGCGAGACGACCTGGGCGCCGCGCATCCCCTCAGCCACGTCGTACCCCCAGTTTGTCCACATGGTGAGCCTACGCCGCAGCCGGGACCACGTCATGAGTGAATCCGGGATCGGGCCCCATGCCACCTTTGACACCGCAGGACGGCTGTGACTGACTACAGGAGAGACGAGCGGCCAGTGCCACCATATGGTCAGGTCGGCCCGCCATCCACTAGGGAGTGACATGACGAAACACTGGTCGAGCGCCGCCGAGGCATTACACGAGGTCGTTCGGGACGGAGCGACGATCGCGGTCGGCGGGTTCGGCCTGAGCGGCAACCCGACCGACCTCATCGAGGCGCTCCGGGACACGGGCGCCACCGACCTCACGATCGTCTCCAACAACATGGGCGTCGACGGCAAAGGCCTCGGCATCCTCCTCGAGAACCGACAGGTGCGGAAGGTCGTCGCGTCGTACGTGGGCGAGAACAAGCTCTTCGCCAAGCAGTTCCTCGACGGTGAGCTCGAGGTCGAGTTCACCCCGCAGGGCACGCTCGCCGAGCGGCTGCGCGCGGGCGGCGCCGGTATCGCCGGGTTCTACACGAAGACCGGCGTCGGCACCCCGGTCGCCGAGGGCAAGCCGACGGAGGTCTTCGACGGGGAGACCTACGTCCTCGAGCGCGGCATCGTCGCCGACGTGGCCCTCGTGCACGCGTTCCGCGCGGACCGCGAGGGCAACCTCGTCTTCCGCCACACGGCACGGAACTTCAACCCGATCGTCGCGACTGCCGGCCGACTGACGATCGCCGAGGCCGAGGAGGTCCTCGAGGACGGCTACCTCGATCCGAACACCGTCGTCACCCCCGGCATCTTCGTCCAGCGCCTCGTCACGGCGACGCCGCGGGTGAAGGACATCGAACAGCGCACCGTCCGTCCGGCGGCCGCCACCACGACACCGGCAGGAGCCTGATCATCATGTGGACGAGAGACGACATGGCCGCGATCGCGGCGACCGAACTCCGCGACGGCGAGTACGTGAACCTCGGCATCGGCATCCCCACGCTCGTCGCGAACCACGTCCCGCCGGGGGTCCACGTCACGCTGCAGAGCGAGAACGGCCTCCTCGGCATGGGTCCGTTCCCGATCGACGGTGAGGAGGACGCCGACCTCATCAATGCCGGCAAACAGACGGTCACGCTCCTCGACGGCGGGAGCTACTTCGACTCGGCGACCTCGTTCGGCATGATCCGCGGCGGTCACGTGCAGCTGGCCATCCTCGGCGCGCTCCAGGTCTCGGGTGCGGGCGACCTCGCGAACTGGACGATCCCCGGCAAGCTCGTCAAGGGCATGGGCGGCGCGATGGACCTGGTCGCCGGGACGCCGCGGGTGGTGGTCGTCACCGAGCACGTCGCGAAGGACGGCAGCCCGAAGATCGTCGAACAGTGCGATCTCCCGCTCACCGGCGTCGGTGTCGTCGACCGGATCATCAGCGACCGCGCCGTCTTCGATATCGTCGGGGGGGCGCTCGTCCTGCGGGCGTTCGCGCCCGACACGAGCGTCGGTGAACTGCGCACCCTGACGGGCGCGGAGTTCTCCGTCGAACTCGACCCCACCACCACCGGCGAGGTGCCGACCGCACCCGCCACGCCTCAGGAGGCACACGCATGAGCACCGTCATCGTCGGGTACGCCCGCACCCCGTTCGTGAAGTTCAACGGGGCGTTCGCGTCCGTGCCGGCCACCGAGCTCGGCGCCCACGCCATCCGCGCGGCCCTGTCCCGGGCAGGAGTCGACGCCGCCGACGTGCAGCAGGTCATCGCCGGCCAGGTGCTGCAGGGCGCGGCCGGCCAGAACCCCGCCCGGCAGTCCGCCGTCGGGGCCGACATCCCCTTCACCGTCCCCGCCATCACCGTCAACGCCGTGTGCCTCTCCGGCATGGAGGCGATCGTCACCGGCACGCGTCTCATCGACGCCGGCGAGGTCGACGTCGTCGTCGCGCTCGGCCAGGAGTCGATGAGCCTCGCCCCGCACGCCTGGTCGGGCTCGCGCGCCGGCAAGCGCTACGGCGCCATCGAGCTGGTCGACACCCTCGATCACGACGGGCTGACCGATGCATTCGAGCACCGGTCGATGGGGTCGTCCACCGAGGAGCGCAACGGCTCACTCGGCATCGCACGCCCGGAGCAGGACGCTTGGGCGGCCGGCTCGCACCAGCGGCTCGCGGCAGCGGCGGACGTCCAGGCCGAGGAGATCGAACCCTTCTCCGTGCCGGGGCGCAAGGGTCCGACGGTCGTGAGCGCCGATGACGGACTCCGCGCCGACACCACCGCCGAGTCGCTGGCCGGGCTGCGTCCCGCGTTCGGCGGCGAGGGGACGATCACCGCGGGCAACTCCTCCCAGATCACCGACGGAGCGGCCGCGGTCGTGCTCATGAGCGAGGAGGCGGCTGCAGCCCGGGGACTCACCCCGATCGCCCGGGTCGTCGCGCACGCGCTCGTCGCCGGACCCGATGTGAGCCTGCACGCCCAGCCGTCGAACGCGATCGTCGCCGCCCTCGCGAAGACCTCCCACACGACGGGCGACCTCGCAGCGGTCGAGATCAACGAGGCGTTCGCCGCCGTGTCGGTCCACTCGACCGACGAACTGGGGGTCGATCCTGCGATCGTCAACGCGAACGGCGGCGCGATCGCCCTGGGTCACCCGATCGGCGCCTCCGGCACCCGGATCGTCGGGCACCTCGCCCGGCGCCTCGCCGCCGCCGGCTCAGGTTCGATCGGTGCAGCCGGCATCTGCGGTGGCGGCGGCCAGGGCTCCGCGATCATCCTCGAGGCCGTCTGATCCGTCCGAAACTCCTGCTTGACGCTCGGCGCCGATCCCCGCCCGTGCGCAACTCCTGCTGATCGCGCCGCGTCGCCGCACGCCCCGGCGTGTCGGGTGAGCCGCACGGCTCCAAGCAGGAGTTGTGCGCGCGGGCGGGGATCACCGCCTCGGAGGAGCAGGAGTTGTGCGCGGGGCGAGCTGGCCGCGCTGCCGACTCAGACGGGCTCGCCGGTGACGGTGTAGCGGAGGTGGACGACGCCGGCCTCGAAGCGACGCTCGTCGACGAGTTCCAGACGCCGCCGGAGGTTGGCCGGCAGTGCACGCAAGCCGCCGCCGACGATCACCGGCGAGAGGAACAACTGCACCTCGTCGACGAGCCCCGCGGCGATCGCCTCGGCTGCGAGGTGTGGGCCGCCGACGCTGAGGTCGCGGTCCGATTCCGCCTTCCACCGGCGCACGGCCTCCGGATCGAACGATCGCTCGAGCGTCGTCCGGGCCGTCGAGACCGCGTCGAGCGACGTCGAGTACACGACCTTGTCGGCAGCGAGCCACAGAGCCGCGAAGTCCGCGATCTCGCGGGGCTCGTCCGGCAGCTCGTCCGCCGTCTCCCAGAACGTCATGATCTCGTACATGCGTCGGCCGAACAGGTAGGTGCCGATCGGCCGGGAGAGCTCGTTCACGAAGGCGTGCACCTCGGCGTCCGGTGCGCTCCAGTCGAAGTGGCCCTCCTCATCGGCGAGGTAGCCGTCGAGCGAGCTGATCGCCGAGTAGATGAGCCTGCCCATGTGTCCTCCGTCGCCGGTGCCGGTACGCGAGAGGCTAGGCCGCAGAGGCGACCGCCCACAAGGGGTGGCTCCGGCACCGACGGTCAGGCGGGTGGGATGACGAGCGTCGCGAAGGAGTCTGACGGCAGGGTCGGCGTGATGACGTCGTCGCCCACCACGATCTGCACGGGGAGCGGTTCGCCGAGGTCGTTCTGCATCACGAGCACGACGCCGCCGTCCGGGTTGCGGAAGGCGAGCAGGTTCTCGTGCCCGGTCCAGCTCATCGTCGCGAGCCGCTGTGCCCCCGGCTGCAGGAAGTGCCCCAGGTGCCGCATGAGGAAGTACTCGTGCGTGTAACGGAAGGTCCGGGTCTCGGGATCCACCACGACGAGCGAGTTCTGCGCCCAGCCCCAGCGGCTGACCCCGCCCTCGGTGAGCGCGAGGTTCCAGTACGTGTAGGCCTGCGCGCCGTTCATGAAGAAGTGGCGCATGAGTCCCCAGGTGTGCCGCACGAAACGCCAGTCGTTCCGTCCGTCGCCGCACTCCTGCTCGGTCTGGTAGAGCGCGAGGTCGGGGTGGGCGTGATGCACGGCGGCGATCGCTCCCTTGCCTGCCCACTGGAATCCGACTCCGGCGACCCACGGGCCGGCCGCCGGATCCCGGAGCACGGTCTCGATCTGCGCGTCGTGAGGCCGCTCCTGCGTGCCGAGGAAGACCCGCACTCCGAGACGGTCCATCTCCGGGCCGAGGACGGCGATGAACCGCGCGAGCCCCTCGGCCGTCCACACGCAGCTCGGGAACACCTGCGCCGAATTGAACTCGTTCTGCGGCATGACCATCTCGACGCGGATGCCCTCCTCGCCGTAGGCCTCGACGAAGCGGGCGAAGTACCGGGCGTAGGTCTCGAGGTAGCGGTCTTCGAGGGTGAACAGATCGGTCCCCTCTGAGCCCAGCTGGTCGTCGCGGATGCCGTTGTCGACGTCCGACCCCGCCCAGGGGCGTGCAGCCGCGTAGTGCCCGTTCGTCTTCATCCAGGTGGGCGGGCTCCACGGCGACGCCCAGAGACGCAGGTCGCCCCGGTACCGCTGCGCCGCCTGGATGAAGGGGACGAGCGTCGCGCGGTCGTGGTCGATGCTGAAGTGCTCGAGGTCGAAGTCGCCGTCGACCTCGTCGTAGGAGTACCAGTCGGTGGAGAAGTCGTTGGCGCCGACGGGCATGCGGCAGAGCGAGAGGTTCAGTCCAGCGCCCGGCGTGAAGAGGTCGGCAAGGATGCCCTCGCGGTCCTCCTCAGAGAGGAGCCCGGGCGCCGTCCAGCCGAGTTCGTTGAAGCACCCGCCGATGCCGTCGACGGTCTGCCGGGGGTTCATCACGTCGACCATGACGTTCGGCATCCCCGCGAGTCGTCCGAACCCGAGCGGCTCCTGCTCCTGCCAGGGTGCGTCCTGGGTGGTCACGACCCAGGTGACCGACCGCGCTGAAGGCGTGGTGCCTCCGCTGGTGGCGGGGCCGCTGGTGGCGGGACTGCTGCTCGTCATCGAGTGCCTTTCGACGGGGGTCCTCCGTGGACCGCGACCGGTGCTCCCACCAGTATGTTGCAGAACCCGCGAAAACCGAAGAGTAGTCGTCATTCACCATCGGACGCAGCGCACAGCAGGGCTCACCCGAGCGGCGCACACGGGACACCCCGCTGGTATGCCGTTCGCGGGCGGTCGTACACTCGATGGATGGCCGATTCCACGACGGTCCGGGAGCCGCAACCCGGAGGAGACCTCCCCGACGCCCGCGGGCGCACCGGCCTGCACCGGACCGGTCTCGACCTCACCGGCAACCCGCGCGTCCAGGTGACCGACGTGGAACTGGTCGCCGCCGCCTGGCACGTCCTCCGCCGGACGACGCTGCGGGTCCAGGACCGCTCAGGCGCATGGTCGACGCAGCAGCGCGAGACCTACGACCGCGGCAACGGCGCGACCATCCTGCTCTACCACGGTGACTCCCGGAAGGTCCTGCTCACCAGGCAGTTCCGCTACCCGGCGTACGTCAACGGACACCCGACCGGCGAGCTCATCGAGACCGCCGCCGGCCTGCTCGACGACGACGATCCTGAGACGGCGGTCGCCCGTGAGGCCCGCGAGGAGACCGGGTTCGCGGTCGAGGCCGTCCAGCATGTGTTCGACGCCTTCATGAGCCCCGGCTCCGTGACCGAGCGCCTGCACTTCTACGCGGCCGAGTACGACCCCGCTGCGCGTCGCGGCGACTGGGGCGGGCTCGCCGAGGAGGGCGAGGAGATCGAACTCCTCGAACTCGACATCGACGACGCGATCGCGCGCATCGGCGACGACATCATCGACGCGAAGACCATCATGTTGCTGCAGTGGGCGAGGCTCTCCGGCCCGTTCGCGACGGCACCGACGCCCGTGCCGCCTGCACCACCCGCACGCTAGTACCGCCGAGACTCGCGGACCCCGAGCTCGCCTGAACACCGTGCCACCCGTCTCCGGGTGGCCGATCGGCGAACCCGAACACCGGTCGGCCCCCGGTCCTCTGCCCGTCAGACGGAGCGGATGATGTCCGTGAGCACCGCGCAGCCGAAGTCGAGCGCGTCGAGTGGCACACGTTCGTCGACGCCGTGGAACATCCCGGGGAAGTCGAAGTCCGCCGGCAACCTGAGCGGGATGAACCCGTACCCCGTGATGCCGAGCCGGCTGAGCGCCTTCGCGTCGGTGCCGCCGGGGATGAGGTGCGGGAGCACGGTCGCACCGGGATCGTGCCGCTCGATGACCGCTTCGATCACCGAGACGAGCTCACCGTCGTTCGGCGACTCCATCGCGATGAGTTCCAGCTGGACCTCGACGTCGACCCCCTCGCCTGCCGCCTCGCGGATGCGCGCGATGACCTCGTCCCGCTGGCCGGGCAGGAACCGGGCGTCGACCGTCGCGGTCGCGGACTCGGGGATCACGTTCTCCTTGTACCCGCCGGAGATCATGGTGACGTTCGCCACGTTCTGCAGGCCGGCGCGCAGCCGCGACGCACTCGGGCCGACGAGGGCGGCGAGTTCGAACGGCGACAGCTCGGAGGACGCTCCGGTCAGTTCACGCAGCCGCTGGAACAGGTGCGTCGTGGTCTCGGTGAACGACACCGGCCAGTCGAGCGCGCCGATCCGGCCGACCGCGGCGGCGAGCTTGACGATCGCCGAATCCTGGCTCGCGAGCGAGGCGTGACCGGCGGCACCGTGGGCGGTCAGTCGCAACCAGAGCACGCCCTTCTCGCCGGTGTTGAGCAGGTAGGCGCGGGTGTCGGCTCGTTCGCCGAGGGTGACGCTGTACCCGCCGCCCTCGCTGATCGCGTCGCGGACGCCGGCGAACTGCTCCGGGTGGTGCTCCACCATCCACTGCGAGCCGAGGACGCACCCGGCCTCCTCATCGGCGAAGAACGCCAGGACGACGTCTCGCTCGGGCTGCTCCCCCGCCGTCACCATGCGCCGGACCGACGCGACGATCATCGCCACCATGTTCTTCATGTCGACGGCACCGCGGCCCCACAGCATGCCGTCGGCGATCTCGCCACCGAACGGGTCGACCGTCCATGCTGCCGCGTCGACCGGGACGACGTCGAGGTGCCCGTGCAGCAGGAGGCCGGGCAGGGTGCGGTCACGACCTGGCCACCGTGCCACGAGGTTCGTCCTGCCAGGCTCGGCCTCGAAGCGCTCGCACACGATCCCGACCTCACCGAGCAGGCGTTCGACGAGGTCGGCCGCGCGGGACTCGCCGACGGCACGCCCGCCGCCGTAGTTCGAGGTGTCGATCCGGATGAGGTCGCGCGTGATGGAGACGACCTCCGAGAGACCGACCGGGTCGCTCACGCGCTCGCCCACGCTCATTCGGCGGTCCGCGGGACCACGGTGAACCGGCGGTTGGCGAGCGAGGGCACCCGCGCACGGACGGCGTCGAGTCGCGCCGGATCGAGCTCGGCGAAGACCACCCCGGGCGCCTCGCCGGCGGCGGCGATGACGACGCCGGCCGGGTCGACGATGATCGAGTTCCCGGTGGCGAGCGGGCCGGTCTGGTTGGCGCTCACGACGTAGGCGGTGTTCTCGATGGCCCGGGCGCGCACGAGGGTCGTCCAGGCGTCCTCCTTGCCGGGGCCGACGATCCACATCGCGGGCAGCAGGATGACGTTGGCGCCGGCGTCGATGAGACGCCGCGCGCTCTCCGGGAAGCGGAGGTCGTAGCAGGTGAAGGCACCGATGCGGAGGTCGCCGAGCTCGAGGACGAACGGTTCGGTGAGCTCGCCGGCCGAGATGCCGTCGCTCTCCGCGTACCCGAAGGCGTCGTAGAGGTGCACCTTCCGGTACGTCGCGGTGATGTCCCCCTCGGCGTCGATCGCCACGAGCGTGTTGTAGGGCAACCCGTCGGGGTTCTCCTCGATGGTGCCGACGACCGTCGGGAGGGAGCGCGCGGCGGCTGCGGCGGCGACGCCAGTGATGAAGGGTCCGTCGAGTGGTTGGGCGATCGCGGCGAGCGCGCTCGGCGGCTCCGAGGTGGCGTAGCTGCTCATCTCCGGCAGCACGAGCAGTTCGGCGCCACCCGCCGCGGCCTCACCGAGCAGGGCGACCACGCTGGCGAGGTTCTCGTCGATGTCCGTTCCGGCGGAGAACTGCCCGGATGCGATGCGCATGTGAAACCTCGTTCCGTGGGAAGGGCCGCGACCGTCAGCGCGCGGCCGTCCAGCCACCCTATGCCGAGAGTGGGGGCGTGCGCCGCCGGAGCCGGAGCCGGCCCTGGCTCACGAGGATGCCGAGCACGACGATCACGCCGCCGACCGGCTCGTTCCAGTGCAGGATCTCACCGAGCACGAGGATGCCGAGGACGACACCGACCAGGGGCGTGAGGTACGTGACGGTGGACGCCGCCGTCGGGCCCCAGGAGTCGACGATCGTCGTCATCCAGATGTAGGCGACGCCGGTACCGAGTGCTCCGAGGGCGAGCATGCTGAGGACGACCGGGGCGTCGAGCGACACCGGCTGCATCGCGATGAACGGCGAGAGCACGAGCATGATGACCGCGGCGAGCGAGATCTCCACGGCGGAGATGACGACCGCGTCGTAGCTGTGGGTGCCGAGGACGAACTTCCGGAGGTAGACGAAGGCGATGCCGTAGCAGAGGGTCGCGCCGAGGCAGGCGAGCTGAGCCGGGATGGACTCGAGGATCGCCGGGTCGGCCAGGACGCGCCAGGGGCCGACGACGATCGCGACGCCGAGGGCGCCGACGAAGATGCCGAACACCTGCAGGCCGTTCAGCCGTTCCTTCGGGAGGAACACGGCGCCGACGGCGAGCGTCATGATCGGCGTGGTCGCGTTAAGGATGCTCGACAGGCCGGACGGCAGGAACTGTCCCGCCCAGGAGAACAGGAGGAACGGGGCGACGCAGAGGAAGACGGAGACGACGGCGAGGTGCGCCCAGAGCCGACGCTCTCGCGGCCAGCGGCGTCGGGTGACGAGCATGATGATGCAGAGCGTCAAGGCGCCGAGCACCACGCGGGACAGGGCGACCTGCGCCGGAGCGAGCCCGGTCAGGCCGGTCTTCATGAAGAGGAAGCTGGCACCCCAGATGAGCGCGGCACCGAGATAGGCGCCCAGCACCCTGCCGGACCCTGGCGCGACGAGCGCGGTGACACGGGTGTTCGGTGCTGCGGCGCTCATCGTGCTCCCTCGAGTCGGACGACTCAGCTTGGCATCACCCACCGACGCCGTGTTCACAATTCAGGACGCCCCCGCGTGTCCCGCCGGCTCCGCCGCGCCGCAGCACGGACACGCCGGGGGCATCCTGAATTGCGAACGGGTCAAGCGATGGTGGCGACGGGCTCCAGCCGGTGGATCGCCTCCACGAGCGGTGCGAGTTCCGGGAGCGACTCCGCGGTGGTGAGCGACTCCTCGAGGGCGCGATCGTGCACCGGTCGGGCCTCCTCGAGCAGCGCCTTCCCGGCCGCCGTGAGCTCGGTGTAGACCCCTCGGCGATCGTCGGCGCACAGCACGCGGGTGAGGAGCGCGCGGTCCTCGAGGCGGTTGACGAGCCGGGTGGTCGCGCTCGGCGACAGGGCCGTCGCGCGGGCGAGCTGCTGCATGCGCATGTGCCAGCCGTCCTGGCGCCCCAGGGCGTCGAGCACGGTGTACTCGACCACGGAGAGCCGGGCCTCGGTCTGCAGCGCGCGTTCCAGATCGGACTCGATCGATCCGTAGAGGGCGGCGAGCGTCCGCCACCCCTGCGCGCGGATCTCAACAGCGTCGTCGGCGATGCCCATCGGGACTCCTCGGTTCGAACATCGATCAATTGATTGCAGACGCACATAGTTGCTTGCGCTATTACCTAGCGCGTGCAACGATATCTATCGCGCGTCTGCAACTATCAGCGTACGCGCCCCGGCTGCAGGCCACCAGCACTCTCCCCACGACCCCCAGGAATCGCAGGAATCGTCATGCCACTCGGTCTCATCGCCCTCGCCCTCGGCGGCTTCGGCATCGGCCTCACGGAGTTCGTCATCATGGGGCTGTTGCCCGAGGTGGCGGCCGACTTCGGCGTCTCGGAGGCCGCAGCCGGTTGGCTCATCTCCGGCTACGCCCTGGCCGTCGTCGTCGGGGCGCTCGCCCTCACCGCGGCGGTCACCCGACTGCCGAAGAAGCCCGTCCTGCTGGCCCTGATGGTGCTCTTCATCGTCGGCAACCTCGTCTCCGCACTCGCCGGCGACTACCAGATCATGCTCGCCGGCCGCATCCTCGCCGCCCTCAGCCACGGAGCGTTCTTCGGTATCGGCTCGGTCCTGGCGGCGGCGATGGTCCCCGCCCACAAACAGGCCGGCGCGATCGCGGTCATGTTCACCGGCCTCACCGCGGCGAACGTGCTCGGCGTCCCGTTCGGCACGCTGCTCGGCCAGCACTTCGGCTGGCGCTCGACCTTCTGGGCCATCACGGTGATCGGGGTCGTCGCCTTCGTCGGCATCCTGGCACTCGTGCCGAAGCCGAAGCGTGACGACGCCCCGGCATCGCTCCTCGCCGAGCTGCGCGCGTTCCGCTCCGGCCAGGTCTGGCTCTCGATCGCTGTCACGGTCCTCGGCTACGGCGGCATGTTCGGTGCGTTCACCTACATCGCGTACACACTCACGGAGGTCAGCGGCTTCGCCTCGACCACGGTGCCGTGGCTCCTCATCCTCTTCGGCGTCGGGCTCCTGGTCGGCAACATCGTGGGTGGCAAGGCGGCCGACCGGAACATCGACCGGACGCTCATCGTCGTCATCGCGGTGCTGACCGTGATCCTGGTCGCCTTCGCCGCGACCGCACAGTCGCCCGTCGCCACCGTGATCGCCCTCGTCCTCATGGGCGGCTTCGGATTCGCGACCGTCCCCGCGTTGCAGATGCGGGTCATGCGGTACGCGTCGGCCGCTCCCACGCTCGCCTCGGGAGCGAACATCGCCGCGTTCAACCTCGGCAACGCGCTCGGCGCCTGGCTCGGCGGCGTCACGATCACCGCCGGTCTCGGCTACACCTCGCCGATCTGGGCCGGTGCGGCCATCACCCTGCTCGGCCTGATCGTCATCATCGGTGCGTCCACCGCCGCGAAGCGCTCCCGTCGTCGTCCACAACTCCTGCAGGATGAGCCCACCGACGCCGCCCGCCAGGAGGTCCCGCGCCGCGTGTGAGCCGCGCGCGACTCCAGCAGGAGTTGTGAACGCTCTGGGCTTCGCACCTCGACAAGCTCGGTGACCGGATGGGAGGCTCGGCAACGGGGCGGGGGGCTCGGTGACCGGGGTAGGGCGCTCGGTGACCGGGGTAGGGGCAGTCGGCGAGCGGGCCAGCGGCGAGCGGCGAGCGGAGGGCGAAGGGCGCGCTACCGTGGGCGGATGAGCCGAACCCCTCGCCCCAGTGACACCATGATCGCGGTCGCCGAGCACTGGGCGGCCGAGCGACCGGCGATGCAGCCCGGCAGCCCGACCATCACGATGCTCGGAGCGGGCACGGCGAACGAGGTCGCAGCGGTCGAACTCGACGGCGGCGAGCGCGTCATCGTGAAGCTCTCCCCCGCGGACGCGGCCGGCCTCACCTACGAGCGGTCCCTCATGGCGGCCGAGGCGCTCGCGCTCCGCATCCTCGGCCGTGCGGAGGTGCCGCAGCCGGAGATCGTCTTCGAGGCGACGCTCGACGGACGCGACGCCCTCGTGATGACCGAGCTCACCGGCCGACCGGCGAACAGCACCGAGACCGTCCCCCTCGCCCGCGACGTCCTCGGCCGCACGCTCGCCCGCCTGCACGAGGCGGGTCGCACGCCGTTCCACGTGGAACCAGACGACGTCGACATCCCGGCGGAGGCCGCGTCCATCAATTCGGCGACCGGCCTCGCCGAGGGGAACCGATTCGGCTACCCCTTCCGCCCGGAGCTTCAGGCGGCCAGTGCCGCGGACGCCTACCGGCTCGTCGTGGAGGCCGTCCTCGCCGATGCCCTGCGGTTCGAGGTCGACCTTCCGGTCGCGGCGGACGAGATCCGACACCTGATCGACACCGCGCTGCCGGCCTTCGACAGCGTGACGGAGCCGACGCTCGTCCACTTCGACCTCTGGGAGGGCAACCTCCTCGTCATGCCCGAACACGGGGCGGAGGCCGCCCAACTGACCGGCGTCATCGACCATGAGCGCGCGCACTGGGCCGACCCCACCGCCGACCTCGTCTCCCTGGCGCTCTTCACCGACGTGCCGGAGACGGTCGCCGCCGACTCGGAACTCCTCCGCGCCTACCGCGAGACGTCCGGCCGCGAGCTCCTGCCCGATGAGGACGCCCGAATTCGCGCGCGGCTGTGGTCCCTGTACCTCGCGCTCGTCATGGTGGTCGAAGGCGTCCCGCGTGGCTACGAGGGCGACTGGTTCGACGAGCACGACGCGTCGGTGCGCACGTGGATCGGTGACATCGCGGCCTCGCTCGCCTGAGCCGCGCGACTCTCCGGTCCCTGAGCTGACCTCCTCCGGTCCCTGAGCTGACCTCCTCCGGTCCCTGAGCTTGTCGAAGGGCGGTCGGGGCACTTCGACAAGCTCAGTGACCGGAGTGGGGGCTCAGTGACCGGAGTGGGGGCTCAGTGAAAGGGGTCAGGCTCAGTGAAAGGGCAAGCTCAGTGACCGGGAGTTGTGCGCAGCCGCGGTTGCGCGCGGCCGGACCGGCGCGGCTAAACTGGTCGGCTCGCCAGGCGGTGGGCGGCCCGGCGCGAACCAGCGCGGGCCCGTTCGGGAGCGATCGGCTCCCTGGGGAGTGCGCACCATGGGCTACATCGACGTCAGCGACCTCAGCTACACGCTGAGCGACGGACGGACCCTGCTGGACGAGGTCTCGTTCCGCGTCGGCGAAGGGGCGATCGCCGCGCTCATCGGAGCGAACGGCGCCGGCAAGACGACGCTGCTGCGGATCATCCGCGGCGAGCTCCAGCCC
Source organism: Plantibacter sp. PA-3-X8 (assembly GCF_003856975.1). Taxonomy (NCBI): domain Bacteria; kingdom Bacillati; phylum Actinomycetota; class Actinomycetes; order Micrococcales; family Microbacteriaceae; genus Plantibacter; species Plantibacter sp. PA-3-X8. Next base: position 870,861 of record NZ_CP033107.1, on the reverse strand, counting down.
GACTCCGGGGTCGTCTCCATCGACGGCGGCCTCGGCGTGATGGACCAGTTCGTCGGTCGCGGTGACGATGACCGGACGGTCCGTGACCTCCTCGTCCAGGTCGCGCCTCCGCGGGTCCGTGCCGCGGCAGAGGCGGTCGACCGCGCCGAGCTCGCCCTCATGGAGGACGACGTCGAGGCGACCCAGATGGCCTACGCGACGACGCTCGCCGAGTACGCCGACGCCGGCGGGTACGACCAGGAGGTGCTCTGGGACAGCTGCTGCGAGGCGGCACTCGGGGTGCCCTACGACCGCGCGCAGTGGCGGACGCTTGGAACGCTGTCGGGCGGCGAGCAGAAGCGGCTCGTCCTGGAGGCCCTGTTCCGCGGCCCTGAGCAGGTCCTCCTCCTCGACGAGCCCGACAACTCGCTCGACGTCCCGACGAAGCGCTGGCTCGAGGGGATGCTCGCCGAGACCCGGAAGACGGTCCTCCTCGTCTCGCACGACCGCGAGCTCCTGGCACAGGCGGCGACCCGCATCATCACGCTCGAGGTCGGCGCGGCCGGCAGTACGACGTGGACCCATGGCGCGAGCTTCCGCAGCTACCACGAGGCCCGGGACGCCCGCCTCGACCGACTCGACGAACTCCGCCGGCGCTGGGACGAGGACCGCGTGAAGCTGCGCGCACTCGTGCTGCGTCTGCGCGAGCAGGCCAAGTTCAACGACTCCATGGCCTCCCGTTACCGCGCCGCGCAGACCCGACTCGCCAAGTTCGAGGAGGCCGGTCCACCTGAGGAGCGACCGAAGGACCAGCAGGTCACGATGCGCCTCCGCGGCGCACGCACGGGCCGCCGCGCGATCGTCTGCACGGGGCTGGAACTGACCGGCCTCATGCAGCCGTTCGACGCGGAGATCTGGTTCGGCGAGCGCATCGGCGTCCTCGGTTCGAACGGATCGGGCAAGTCGCACTTCCTCCGGCTGCTCGCCGGCGGTGGGACGGATCCCGATCCGGGCGCCGGACACCTCGCCGCAGCGGGCGACGCGCTCGTCCCGGTCGAGCACGACGGCGACGCCAAGCTCGGCGCGCGCGTGCAGCCGGGGTGGTTCGCACAGTCGCACCGGCACCCCGAACTCGTCGGCCGGACCCTGCTCGACATCCTGCACCGCGGCGACGAACACCGGTCGGGGCTCCCCCGCGAGGCCGCCAGCCGCGTGCTCGACCGCTACGGTCTGGCGGGCGCGGCCGAGCAGCCGTTCGAATCCCTGTCGGGCGGACAGCAGGCGCGCCTGCAGGTCCTCCTGCTCGAACTCTCCGGCGCCACGCTGCTCCTGCTCGACGAGCCGACCGACAACCTCGACCTCGTCTCGGCGGAGGCGCTCGAGCAGGGTCTGGCGGGTTTCGAGGGCACGGTGATCGCGGTCACCCACGACCGCTGGTTCGCGCGCGGCTTCGACCGCTTCCTCGTCTTCGGCTCCGACGGCCGGGTGCAGGCCTCCGACGAGCCCGTCTGGGAGGAGACCCGCGTCGACCGCGCGCGATAGCGGGTGTCGCCGCAGTTTCGCCGCGCAGGAGGGAGACTGAGGCGACACCCCCTGCACGTGTGGCGACCTTGGTCAACCCACCGTGATCCACAGGCACGTTCCATACGCTTGCAGCAACAACCCGATCCCGGAGGTGATGGTCATGCAGTACAGCATCGCCATCGGCCGCGTTTCGTACGACATCGAGTCGGGTGTCGACATCTCGGCACTGATGAGCGAGATCGAGTCCGCCGTCCAAGCCGGTGGTCGCTTCGTCCACGTCCCGCTCTCCGCAGATCGCAACCTGGACGTCCTGGTCAGCCCGGGCCTGCAGGTGACCGTGGAATCCTTCGCGAACCGGGCGCTGGAGATCGTTCCCGCCATCGAGACGGAGAAGCTGTCGGGTCTCGACGAGTACGACGAGTTCGGCGACTTCTGAGCCGAACGGCCGGCGGCTAGGAACCGAGCGTCGTGCTCGGATACTCGCCGAAGCGGTTGGTGTACGAGGCGGAGAACCGCCCGAGGTGCGCGAACCCCCACCGGCTGGCGACCTCCGCGACCGTGGCCAGCCCGGGGTCGGCCTTCTGCAGTTCCTCTTGCACCCGGTCGAGCCTGACCCGTCGCAGGTAGTCGATCGCGGTGATGTCGTGCTCCCGACGGAACGCGCTCTGGAGGCTGCGCTGGCTCATGCCGACCGCTTCGGCAACGTCCTCCGTGCGGATCGGGAGGTGCGCGTTGGCGATCATGAACTCGATGGCCGCGCGGGTCTTCCCGGCGTCCGGCAGGCCGATCTCCACCGGCGCGTGCAGGGCCGTGTGCGGGAACGTCTCGAGGAGCGCGATCGCCGCCGACCGGTTCGCCTCGGCGCGGAGGACGGCCGGACTGGTGTCGTCGTAGATGACCCTGGCGACGGAGGTCACCGAAGCGGCCCACCGGCGGAGCTGCTCACCGGTCGGTCGGGCTGTCGTGTCGAAGAGGATCGGGCCGCTCGTACCCTCCACCTCGCCGGCCACCCGCTCGAGGAACGTCCCGTCGAAGTGCATGAGGTTCTGCCGGTAGTCCGTGAAGTCGAACTCGGCGAGCCGGTTGTTCGCGAACATCGCCGGCTGCCCGTGCACGAGCTGCATCGGCGCGCCGGCGAGATCGGTGGCCCCACTGCCCGCCGTCAGCCAGGAGACGATGTATTCGCCTTCCGTGAGCACCGTCCCGGTGACGCGTCCGGTGAACTGGGTGGCGCGCAGGGTCAGCTCGTCGTCGCCGATCGCGGTGTACCGGAAGGTGAACGCCGATTCGGTGGGTTCGATGATCATCGAGCCGGCGTTGTACGCGCCGGCGAACAGATCGCGAGCCTCATCGACGTCGCGGCCTGCGACCTCGGACCGCTCCGCGGGTCCCGTCTCTTCGCTCATCGCTCATAGAATCTCACGGCGGAGCCCGGCTGTCATCCCGTAGCGGGTCGTTTCCGGCCCGAGCAGACCACTCGATGTCAGGCGGTCCCTTGCAGGAAGCCGTGTTCCGCACCCAGGACCTCGGTGAGCGCGGACGACGCCATGCGGGCGAACCGCGGGAGGACCGTGGTCTCGTGGACGGCGGTCGGGCGCTCGGACCAGACGGTCACCACGATGAGGCCGCCTTCGGCACGGAGCGACCAGGCGACGATGTGATTCGCCGGAACCCGGACGGTGTCGCCGTCGACGCCGAGGCTGAGGGACGTCCGACTGAGGGACAGCCCGCCCTCCGCGTCCAAGCTGGCGTGCGAGGTCTGGAACACGATGTCCGTGCGGTCGAGGGAACGACGGGAGGCGCGTGCGTCGTCCAGGTCGAGGAAGTCGGGCGCGCCCTGGAGTCCGGTGGTCACGGTGGCACCCCCAACTGGTGTTTCAGAGACGTCCGACGGCCGGAGCGCGTCGAGACGATGGTCGGTCAGTTGTCGCCGACCGTTCGGATCTACGCTGCGGACTCGACGCGCTTCGCGGCGCCGGCTGCCGGCTCGGGGACGACGCGCATGCCCTTGGCACTGTTGGCCTGCTCGAGGAGCGCGGCCAACCACTCACGGTTGAGCTCGGGGGCACGGCTGCCGTAGAACGAGAACTGGAGGGGGATCATCGGGTTCAGCCAGAGCGACTGACGTCCGGTCCCGCGGCCGGGAACGGCTTCGAGGTGGAAGGCGAAGCTCTCGTTGCGGCGGAACTTCGTGAAGATGACCGTCTGCAGGTGTGCGAGCAGTCGGTCTTCGATCTCGTGCGGGGTCGGAGGGGTTCCGTAGAGGAGGTTTCCCATGAGGCGCGCCATCCGTTCTGTTTCGGTGCCGGGCTGGTTCCCGGCGCCGTTGCTAACGCTAGATCTTCTAGCAATCCCCCGCTCTGACCTATCCGAAATGCGTCGGGTATTGCTCGGAACCGGGTCGGCGTTCAGGCTGCACTCAGCTGCCGAAGGCCCATGCCTCGCGGTCTCCGCGCAGTCTGGCGGCGAGCGCCGTCGCCTGTTCGTCGGTCAGCGAGGCGACGTAGTCGAGGATGCCACGCGCCCGACCGAGGCGCCCCAGGGCGCGTGGGTCGCTCTGCGGGCGGCCACTGTCGGACTCGGGGTCTGCCGGGAGCCAGTCGGGGTTGTCCGCCCGGAGTCGGAAGTAGCCGTCGGTGGCGAGTTCGACGAAGTCGAGGAGCTTCTGCGGCGCACGCGGGCCGTCGCGGGGGTCGTCGAGCCAGCTGTCCAGTTCGGTGACGAGCACGTCGAGCACCCGGGACTGGCCTCGCTGGTAGGTGGCGAAGTCCGGCCGGTCGATGACGAACCGGGTGTGGACGAACTTCAGCACCGTGACGTCGTGCCAGGCCTCGGGCAGGAGTGACACGTGCCCGGAGCGCACGTTCGGCTCCTCGACGACGAGGACGGAGCGCTGGAGCCGACCGATCCAGGACGACACGAACGACTCGATGGCGCGTTCGGTTCGGCTCGAGCCGTCGAAGGGGACGGCGAGAAGTCCTTCGACGAGCTCGGTCGCGACCCGCTGGACCGACGCCCGGAAGTGCTCATCGCTGGCGATCCACGGGTCGCGTGAGACGATCCGCCGGCGCAACAGCTCGAGCGAGTGGCCGGGTGCGCGGTTCCAGAGTTCGTCGGCGTCGAGCGCGGCGAGGGTGTGCTGGTCGCGGAGGAAGGTGCGGAACTCGACCGCGACCGCCGCCTGCTGCAGGACGCCGGCGCGGTAGAAGTCGTCGAGGTCGTGCAGCGAGTAGGCGATGTCGTCGGCGACGTCCATCACGGAGCACTCGACGGTCTGCTGCCAGGGCGCGATCGCGGTGAACGCGCTGCGGGCGTCGAGCATGTCGTCGAGATCGAGGGTGTACGCGGAGAACTTCGGCGGCGCGGTCTCCCAGCGGCTGGCGGTTGACCCGCGAGGCATGCGGGTGGGGTCTGCCGGGTCGAGGTCGGGGCGGTGGATGGTGCGGCCCCAGGGGTACTTGAGCACTGCGGCGCGGGAAGCGGCCGTGAGGTTGAGGCCCTCCTTCACCGTCTCGCACACGTCGAGTGCGGAGAGGATGCGGAACGACTGCGCGTTGCCCTCGAAGCCCTCCGCGAGGCCGAGCCGCTCACGTGCCAGGCGGTCGAGGACCTGCTCACCGAGGTGGCCGAACGGTGGGTGGCCGAGGTCGTGGGCGGAGGCGGCGGCCTGCACCACGACCGGGTCGCAGCCGCCGAGTCGCTCGACGATGGCGTTCTGCTCGGGATCGGTCGTGGTGAGCTGCATGGCGATCGCGCGCGCGACAGCGGTCACCTTGATCGAGTGCGTGAGGCGGTTGTGGACGACCTGACCGACGCCGGAGGGCGAGACGACCTGCGTCACGGCGGACAACCGCGCGAAGTAGGGGGAGAACCGGATGCGCTCGAGGTCGACGCGGTACTCGGGGTACTCCTCGCCGGTCGCGAACCGGTCCACCGGCTCGGGGATGAGTCGCCGTCGCCGCTGGTCGTCGTCCATCCCCTCACTGTATTGCGCGGCGGGTGGGAGACTGCAGGGATGCATCCGATCGATCGACTCCGAGCCGAGGTCGCCGCGCACGAGTCGAACGCTTGGGCCCACGAGCTCGGCTGGAAACCGCTCTTCGTCGCCTCTCCGGAGGCCCGCGTGCTCATCATCAGTCAGGCGCCTGGTCGTCTGGCGCAGGAGTCGGGCATCCCGTGGAACGACCCGAGCGGCGTCCTCCTCCGCTCCTGGATGGGTGTGACGCCCGAGGAGTTCTACGACCCGGCGAACGTCGCGATCATCCCGATGGACTTCTACTTCCCGGGCAAGGGGGCGAGCGGCGACCTGCCGCCGCGCCGCGACTTCGCGCCGCGCTGGCATCCACGCCTGCTCGAGCAGCTGACCGAGGTGCGCCTGACGATCCTCATCGGCGCCTACGCCCAGCGCGCCTACCTCGGACCGCGGGCCGGTCGCACCCTGACGGAGAACGTCCGTGCCGCGGAGACCCACCTCCCGCTCTTCCCGATCGTGCACCCGTCGCCGCTCGCGCGCGGCTGGCGCAGCAAGAACCCCTGGTTCCAGGAGGAGACGGTTCCCCTGCTGGCCGCGCGGGTGCGGGCGGCGCTCACGACGTGACGAATAGGCTGATGAGGATGCCGGCACGCCGGCGTCTGATCGAAGGGACGGGGGGGGCACGTCGTGAGCGATGAACCGAGCGCTGGCGACGGACTGCGGCCGCCGGCCGAACCGCTGTCAGGGCCGAGCTCAGCCAGGGAGCCTGCCGCGTCGGCCGCTGGATCCGTGTCAGCCGCCGACCCTGGAGCAGCCGACCAGGACGGACCGGTCACCGGACGAGCGTCCGGCGTCGGCATCACGCTGCTCCTGTTCGGGCTGCTGGTGGTGAGCTGGCTCGTCCAGCTGTCCTTCGCCCTGCAGGGCGGGTTCGGGCCACCCGAGGACCGGCTGAGCGACGGCGGCTTGCTCGGCGGGTTCATGCTCGGCGCCGCGATCGCGATCGGTTCGCCCATCGTCGTGCTCATCCTGCAGGCGCGGGTCCACAAGCGGACGCCTCGGCACTCGATCGTCGCCGTCATCGGCGCAGTCGTCGTGCTCATCATCGCCGTGCCGATCAACGCCGTGGTGGTGGGCCTCCAGGCCGTGAGCGTCGTCAGCGGCAGCTAGGCGCTCGTCGCCGCGGATATGGGAGCGCATTCGCGGGGGGTGAGGTAGACGAGGCGGCTATTCGGGGACTTCCCAGAGTTCGATCGGGAGTCCCTCGGGGTCGTGGATGCGGACGAATCGGCCGTATTCCGTCTCCCACTCAGTTCGACGCTCGACGGCGATCCCGGCTCCCTCGAGATGCGCCGTCAGGGCGTCCAAGTCGCTCACGCGAAGGTTGAGCATGAAGGGCTGGTCGTGAGCGAACGACTCGCTCGTCCCCGCAACAGGCGCGAAGACGGTCATGCCGGCCTCCTGCATCCAGACGGCGTCTTCGCCCTCTGCGCCGGCTTCGATGCCGAGATGCTCGCGGTACCACGCCGCGCGCGCCGACGGGTCATGACTGCGGAAGAACAACCCGCCGATGCCGAGAACGCCCATGGGGTGAGCTTATCGACGCGAGGAACTCCGCGACCCCGACGCAGATTCGAGATCGGTGCTGCGGGACATCAGGACATACGGTGCACGTCCGCTGTCGTCCGTGATGGTCGATCGCGGCTCGAACCAAGTGATACCCGGAATCGTCTACGGGCGAGCATGTTGATCTCCGCTCAGCGGCATAGGGTTTGACGACCATGAGCCACTTCTCCGTTATTCCCGCGTCGTATGTCTTCCTGCGCCGCGATCAATCAGTCCTGTTGCAACGACGGCAGAACACCGGCTACATGGACGACTGTTGGTCAGCGGGTGCCGCCGGCCATGTGGAGTTTGGTGAAACTGCGGCGTCTGCCGCAATCCGCGAGGCGAGAGAAGAACTTGGCGTCCAGGTGGCACCTGAGGCGCTATCGGCCGTGGCTGTCATGCAGAGAACCGATGGCACAGCGAACCCGATGGAACAGCGCGTCGACTGGTTCTTCGTCTGCGACGTCTGGGGTGGCGAACCACTGATCCGAGAACCAATCAAGTGCGCAGAACTGTCGTGGTTTCGCCTCGACGATCTACCGCTCAACCTGCCCGCTCACGAGCGGCTCGCACTGGACGCCTTGCGCGAGGGGCGCGGGTCAGCGGTCCTCACGTTCGGGTTCTGACCACCCGTCAGCGCGACTGTCCGGCCTTCCACCTGTTTCATAACGTGTCAAACAGTGGTGCGTTGAACGGTTGAGACCACCATGATTTCCGGGCCACTTCCATTACGTAAGCGCGTGCCCTCTCGACACAACCTGCGGCGGGCCGATCTTTCCACGCTTGATCCCTGAGACGATCGAGGCGTGAGCGAAGAGACGAAACCGAAGTGGGCGAACCCTGAGCCGGCGATCCATCACGCGATCGCACTGTGGGCGGCGAGCTGCGCAGAACGCGCTTTGCCGATCTTCGAGCAACAGCGCCCCGGTGACGATCGACCACGCGCAGCGATCGCGGCACTCCGAGCTTGGGAACGCGGTGAACTTCCGATGACGGCGTGCCGCACCGCTGCGTTCGCAGCACATGCGGCCGCACGCGACGCGACCGAAGCAGGAGCGGCCGCCGCCGTCGCCGCTGCTCGTGCAGCCGGTCAGGCGTGCGCGGTAGCCCACATGTTCGACCACGCTCCGCACGCTGCGACCTACGCCGCGAATGCCGTGGGCCTCAACGGAGACGGTAAGACCGCCGAAGAAGCTGAGCGCGCCTGGCAGTGGGAGGAACTGGCACCCAAGCTGCGCCCGATCGGCTTCCCCAAGGGTCGGTGACCGACCCCGCCGCGGGAAGGCATCCGAAGGCCGCGACAGCGAAGAGGCTGTTGTCGTATCGAGCCCGAGCGGCTCGCCGCGAGCCGCCCTTACAGACCGGCGATTTCAGCCGATCGCACGACGAAGTACACGAGGATGGCGACGAATGCCACGACGAGGACGACAGCGGTCCAGAACATCGCGATGCGAAGCCGCCGCGTCTGTGGAGATTCGCCGGGTCGATTCCAGGGTGCGCGAGCCATGGAGCAACCATAACGGGGGGCGGCCCACGCTGAGCAAGCCGCCGCTCAGGTGCCGAGCTCTCGAGTCGCATCGGGAACGGCCGAGGCCGACGCGACGGCCCGAACCACCGCGGCGAGGGTCGAGGAGCCCTGGGCGGTTGAGAGGGCCCCGGACAGGATGCTTCGGGCGAGGGCGTCCCCGGCGCCGGGGATGGCACTCAACGGCACCGGGTCGATTGCGCCGGTCCATGGTTCCAGCGCCTCGCGGCAGATCTCGAGATACGCCAGCTCTGCCTCCGACCGCAGGGCACTCAACGTCGTCGATCCGCGAAGTGCGGACACGACGGCTGCAAGCTCAATCCCTTCCGCGATGCAGCAGCCGATGTAGGCCTCGGCGACCAGGTCCGCGACGGCAGTGAGATCCTGCGGTGCACGCGCGAGCGCCGCGACCAGGGCGTCTCGCTGATGGGATTCGAAGGCCCGGTAGACCTCGGACAGCAAGCCCGACAGATCGCCGAAATGGTCATAGGCCACGGGCTTCGTCACGCCGGCGTGCGCAGCCACCCGCGCCAGCGTGACGTCCGCGAGGTCATGCGTACGGATGAGGTCGCGGAACGCATCAAGCAACTGCGCGTGGCGCGCGTCCCACGAGAGGCGACGTCTCGGCCCAGAGCTGAAGCTATCGTCCGCGGTGTTGTCCATCCCTCAATCCTATCTACTGTTAGTAAGTTACTATCGGTAGGTAATGGATCGAGAGGATCACCCATGACGTCACGAGACACCACCGCCGCGACCGAGAACGCATCCCACGACTATTCAGCCGCACCCACTACGCGCGTGTTCATCTTCGGGATCACGGGCAGAGTCGGTCGCCTCCTGGCGACCCGGCTCCGCGCCAGAGGTGTCGTCGTCTCAGGCCTCACGAGGTCGTCGCTGCCGGCTCCCGCCCTCGCCAATGGAGTGACGACCGTCACCGGCGAGCTCGGGGTCGCCACCACGGAGGAGATCACGGCGATGATCTCGGACTGGGACGTCATCGTCTTCGCGGCAGGGTCGAACGCCGGACCCCAGAGCGTGACGGACGACATCGACGACGCGGCGCTCCAGCGCGTGTCGGAAGCGGTCACTGCGTCACCGGGGAAGCGCCTCATACTGCTGTCCGTCATGCCGGAGGCTTGGCGCGAACGGCAACTGAGCGACGACGAAGAGCATTACTTCGCCGTCAAGAAGCGGGCGGAGGTCGCGCTGACCCGCCAGCCGATCGACTGGGTCATCCTCCGCCCGTCGCTGCTGACCGATGACCCGGCCCGGGGAACGGTCGCCCTGGGGCCCGCCGAACTCCACGACGAGATCACGCGCGCAGACGTGGCTACTGTCCTCGAGGCACTCATCCTCGAGCCGAACATCAGCCGACAGATCCTCGAACTGAACACCGGGCCGACCGCCATCACCGAGGCGGTCGGCCGCATCGCACACGCCTACCAGGCGTAGGCCTCCGGGGCCTGGCCACCGGGGCCGGGGAAGAGCTCGTCGAGGGCGGTGAGATCGTCGGCGCTCAGCTCGATGTCGACTGCTGCGACGGCGGACTCGAGCTGCTCGATCGTGCGCGGTCCGATGATCGGGCCGGTGACGCCGGGCTGATGCAGGAGCCACGCGAGACCGAGGGACGCCGAGGTCCAGCCACGCTCGGCCGCGAAACGGTCGTAGGCGTCGAGCTGGTCCTGCTGCTTGGCTCGGGCCTCGGTGATGCGGGACTCGCCCGATCGAGCGCGCTTGTCGGAGGAGCCGCCGCTCAGCAGCCCGCCCGACAACGGCGACCAGGGCAGGATGCCGAGCCCGTAGTGCTGCGCGGCGGGGATGACCTCGAGTTCGATCGAGCGCTGCGCGAGGTTGTAGAGCGACTGCTCGCTGACGAGGCCGAGGAAGTGCCGCTGTGATGCGACCTCGTTCGCCTGCGCGATGTTCCACGCCGCGAAGTTCGAGCTACCGGTGTAGACGACCTCGCCGCGCGCGACGAGCACCTCCATCGCCTGCCACAGCTCCTGCCAGGAGATGTGCCGGTCGATGTGGTGGAACTGGTACAGGTCGATCCGGTCCGTCTGCAGGCGCTCGAGCGACGCGATCGCCTCACGACGGACCTGCCAGGCCGACGCGCCACGCGCGTTCACGACGTCCGAGCCGTCGTCGTTCGGGGCGACCATGGGCGAGTGGACCTTCGTCGCCAGGACGATGTCGTCACGGACGCCGGGACGGGCTGCGAACCACCGGCCGATGATCTCCTCCGTCGCCCCACGACCGGCGCTGCCGCCGTAGGCGTTGGCGGTGTCGAAGAAGTTGACGCCGAGGTCGAACGCCCGGTCCATGATCGCGAACGAGTCCTCCTCGCTGGTCCGGTCGCCGAAGTTCATCGTGCCGAGCACGATCCGGGAGACCGCCGTCCCCGTGCGGCCGAGGTGCGTGTACTTCATCGTTGAGCCCTTCTCATCGTCGAACCGGGCCGCGATCCCGCGGCGCGTCGAGTGTGTCACGGAAGCCGTCCCCGGCACCCCCGGCTCGACAGGGCGGCCTCGACCGGCTACAGCCCGAGGCGATACCGTGGCCTGATGCTCAGCCTCACCGACGTCTGGCCGCTCTTCGGCCTGGAGATCCGCACGCCGAGACTCGTCCTGCGCCTCGTACGCGACGAGGACCTCCCCGGATTGATCGAAGCCGCCCTCGCCGGCGTCCACGATCCCGCCGTCATGCCGTTCTCCACGCCGTGGACCGACCAGCCGCGCGAACAACTCATCCGCGAGACCGCGCGGCACCTCTGGACCCAGCGTGCAGGCGCGACGCCGTCGTCCTGGACGCTCAACCTCGCGATCCTCCTGGACGGGACGCCGATCGGTCTGCAGGACATCGGCGCCCGCGACTTCGCCGTCACCCGGACGGTCGGGAGCGGTTCATGGTTGACGCAGGCGCAGCAGGGCAAGGGGCTCGGCATCGAGATGCGGGCGGGCATGCTGCAGTTCGCCTTCGACCACCTCGACGCGCAGGTCGCGGTGTCGGACGCGGCCGTCTGGAACGGCGCATCGCTGGGCGTCTCGCGACGACTCGGCTATCGGGACAACGGCCTGCAACGCTTCATCGGGCGGCCGGGCGAGCTCGTCGAGTCGCAGGGCCTCCGACTGCACCGCGACGAGTTCGTGCGACCCGACTGGACCGCCGAGGTCACCGGCCTCGACGCGGCACGACCGATGCTCCACGGCGAGGCGTGACCCGACGGAGGACGGACGCCCGACGTCACCGTGACGGCGTGAGCACGGGCTCCGTCGGGAGCGTCAGGGTCGCCACGGTCGAGCCGGGAACGCCGGCACCAGCGGGAGAACTCCGCAGGGTAACGGAACCGCCGTGCGCGTCGGCGATCGCTCGCGCCGCCGGCAGGCCGAGCCCTACGCCCTGCACCGCCTGGTCCCGGGCGTAGTCGGCCCGGTAGAACTTGTCGAAGGCCTGACGGAGTTCGTCGGTGCTCATCCCGACGCCCGTGTCGCTGACGGTCACCTCGACGTGCCCGGCACCCGGCTCGACGACCACGTCGACCGTCCCATCGGCCGGCGTGAACTTCACGGCGTTGGCGACGAGCTCGGTGATCGCACGGTGGACCTGCTCGGGGTCCGCAGAGACGACCGCCGCCGCATCGGCGTGCAGTCGGACGACCGGACCGGAGACTCCCGCGGTCGCCGTCTCGATCGCACGCGCGGCGACGTCAGTGAGGTCGATACGGCTCGGCTCGATCTGGACCGTGGAGTCCGATGCGGCCAGCAGCTCCTGCACGCGCTGCTCGAGCGCGACCGCGTTGCGCTGGACCACCCGCAGGGCCGGAAGGAGACCGGGGGCGTCGACCTCGGCGTCGTCCATGATCAGTTCGAGGTAACCGTGGATGGAGGTGAGCGGTGTCCGCAGCTCGTGCGACACCGTCGTGAGGAACGCCTCACGGACGTTGATCGCGTTCGCGAGTTCGGTGACGTCGTGCGCCACGATGACCGTCCCCAGGTGCGTGTCGCCGTTCCGGACCACCCGGGTGGAACTCGCCAGGATCGCCCGCTGGCGGCCGGCCTCCCCCACCCATTCGAGGTGGTTCGACAGCAGCTCACCGCGGAGCGCTCTCGGGATGATCTGCTCGTCGAACGGGATGGGCGTCCGCCGGTCGGCCTGGAGGACGTGCGGACCGGCGTACGGCGGGGTGTCCAGCCGGAACCCGACGGCGCTGACCATGTCGACGGCGTGCGCGTTGGCCAGACGCAGGGTGCCGTCGGCGGTGTAGAAGGCGACGCCGGCGTCGACCGTCTCGAGGATCGACTCGGCGAGCGCCTCAGCATCGAGGGCCCTCGCGAGCGAGACTTCGAGCTCCGCCGCCTGCTCGCGGATCGCCCGCTGGCCCCGTCGCAGTTGGCGGGCGCCGATGTTGACCGCAACGGCGATGCCGATCGTGAGCAACGGCAGCAGGGCCACGTTCAGCCAGTCCACGGCGCTGGTCGGCGTGCGCGCACGGAGCAGGTAGGGGGCACTGCTGATGAACAGGGTCCCCACGACAGCCAGGATGATCATCCGCGGGGTGAAGCCGAACGCCAGCCAGAGGACGGGGAAGATGCAGAGCAGGCTCGCCCCCGGGGCCACGCTGATGAGCTCCATGCGGACGCAGGCGACGGCCAGCAGGTCGAGGACGGCGATCGCGGCCATGGCGGACGTCGGCCAGCGCTCCCACGGGAGGACCGCGGCGAGGACGGTGCTGACCACCGCGATCGCCGTGCCCCCGAGCACGGCGAGGGTGAAGAACCGCTCCGGCAGGACGACCGCCACGAGGATCGCGACGATCGCGAAGGCGATCGCGAACGGCAACTGGGCGCGGGCGAAGACCCGGAGGCGGCCGTGTCGCGAGGCTTCGGGTTCCAACAGCGGCACGATCGCCCACTCTCTCCAGCGCTGGCCGAGGGGTCGTCGGCCGGATTCCACGTCGATCAGCTGATCGATCGTCAATCTAGCCGATCAGCGCGCGATCGTCCGTCGGCGAGCTGCTTGAGAGCGCAGCGGGCGGCGATTCGCGTTAATCGGACGATCGAGCGGCGCAGATCAAGCCCTCGCGAGCCGTGGATCGGCGTTCGGCGCAGGCTCCGGTGCGGACGGCCGGCGGTCCAGATGGATCCCGGCGATCATGCAGCGGACGGAGCCCCCGGCGAGCTCGATGGTCGGGACGTCCAGTGGCAGGATCCGGCAGCTGCGCTCGATGACCGCCAACTGGTCCGACCGCAGGCTCTGGACGGCGCGACTCGAGATCGCGAGGAGGCGCTCCCCCGCCGCCGACCGCAACTCGATCGCGTTGCCGGCGAAGTCGCAGACCTGCTCGTAACTGAGGTCCACGATGTCGCGTCCATGCGCGGTCAGGCGCTCCACCACCTGCTCGCGGCGCACCGGTGAGGCGATGAGGTCGAGGCCGACGAGGGCGAACTCGGTCGCCACGCCCATCATGACGTTGGTGTGGTAGATCGGGACCCCGTGCGGGTCGACCGCGTCGAAGACGAGCGGCTCGTAGCCGAAGTTGGTGCAGAACCGCTCGAGGGCGATCGGGTCGGCCCGGTGGGATCGCGCGACGAACGCCACCCGTGCCGCGTGGTCGAGCACCATCGCACCGGTGCCCTCGAGGAACACGTCGTCGAGCTCCAGCCCCGAGTAGTCGATGACGTCCTGCACGCGGTACTCGCGCTTCAGCATCTCGACGATGTCCCAGCGACGCTCGCGCCGGCGGTTCACCGCGTACATCGGGTAGACCGCCAGGTGCCCGCCCGCATGGGTGGACAGCCAGTTGTTGGGGAAGACGCTGTCGGGGCGGTCCGGGTCCTCGTCGTCGAACAGGTGGACGCGGACGCCCGCCGCATCGAGCGCCTGTGCCACGGCGGTGACCTCGTCGAACGCCGCGTGAGCCACCCCGGTCACGGACGCCGACGGGACGCCGTCCGCGACCTGGAACACGTTGTCGGCCGCGGTCAGCGGGTTCGGCGTGAACCGGTGCGGCCGGATGAGCACCACTGCCGACGGCGCCTGGACGGACATGTCGGACTCAGCCGACGGGAGAGAGCGCGCCGACGAGTCCGAAGAGGTCCTTCGGGTCGTCGGGGGCCGCGACGAGATCGATCTCCTCGAAGTACTCGCTGCCGTCGACGGAGTCGCGGAGGAAGCGCAGCGCCGTGAAGTCCTCGATGGCGAAGCCGACGGAGTCGAAGAGCGTGATCTGCTCCCGCGAGCTGCGGCCGGGGACGGCACCCGTGAGGACCTGCCAGAACTCGATCACCGGGAAGTCGGGAGCCATCTGCTGGATCTCGCCCTCGATGCGGGTCTGCGGCGGGAACTCGACGAAGACGTCGGCGCGATCGAGGATCGACGCCTCGAGTTCCGTCTTGCCGGGGCAGTCGCCACCGATGGCGTTCAGGTGCATGCCGGGCTCGACCAGGTCGTTCGTGAGCACGGTCGCGAGCGCCTTATCGGCCGTGCAGGTCGTGACGACGTCCGCGCCCGCCACGGCGTCGGCGGCACTCGTCCCGATGACGACCTCGAATCCGAGCGGCTCCAGGTTGCGCGCGAACTTGTCCATCGCGAGCGGGTCGACGTCCCAGATCCGGACGGTGTTGATCCCGAGGGCGGCCCGCATGCCGAGGGCCTGGAACTCGGCCTGGCTGCCCGCGCCGATGAGGGCGTGGACGCTCGAGTCGGGACGGGCGAGGTGCTTGGCGACCATGCCCGAGGTCGCGGCGGTCCGGAGGGCCGTGAGGAGCGTCATCTCAGCGAGGAAGGTGGGGTAGCCGTTGTGCACGTCGGCGAGGACACCGAAGGCCGTGACCGTCTGGTAGCCGCGTGCCGGGTTGGAGGGGTGGCCGTTCACGTACTTGAAGGCGTAGGTCTCGTGGTCGCTCGTCGGCATGAGCTCGATGACGCCGAAGGGCGTGTGACTCGCGACGCGCGGGCTCTTGTCGAACGACGGCCAGCGGCGGAAGTCGGCCTCGAGGTAGTCGATCATGCCGGCGATGATGCGCTCGGGACCTCGGTCGGCCGTCCAACGGATCATGTTGCGGACATCGACGAAACGCGTCATGACGTTCCCTCCAGACGGGTCGGGGTGTGAGAGCCACCGTGCGCAGATCGCACCCGGTGCTTCGAGCCTAGATTTCGACGATCTGCACTTTCCATTCCAGAGATGCGCGATTTGTGCACAGGTTATGCACAATGTGAGTAAGTCGGTTGTACATTGTGAGCATGGCAGCGCTCGACGATCTCGACCGAAGGCTGCTGGCTGCGCTCCGAGCCGACGGCCGGGCATCGGTCGCGAGCCTCGCGCGGTCGCTCGACGTCACCCGGGCCACGGTCACCAGCCGCCTGGAGCGCCTCGTCTCCTCGGGCACCGTCGTCGGGTTCTCGGTCCGGGTGCGCGACGAACTGGACCCGGGGACCATTCGCGCGATCGCCTTCATCGAGGTCGAGGGCCGCTCCACGGACCACGTCATCCGCCAACTGCGCGGCTTCCCCGAGATCAGCGCACTCCACACCACCAACGGCGGGTGGGACCTGGTCGCGGAACTCCGCACCGAGACCCTCACCGACTTCGACCGCGTGCTCGGCGGCATCCGGCGCATCGAGGGCGTCGTCAACAGCGAGACGAGCCTCCTGCTGAGTTCCGTCCTGCGCTGACGACCCGGTCGCGGCGCTTCAGCCCCGGCCCCTGAGCTGAAACCCGGTCCCTGAGCTGAAACCCGGTCCCTGAGCTTGTCGAAGGGCACACGGCCTGACCCCGCCCTTCGACAGGCTCAGGGACCGGACGGGGAGCGCAGGGAACGGACGGGTGCGACGAGCCGACGCTAGAGGCGCGGGTCGATCGGCTCGGACTCCATGGCGAGCACGCCGAAGACGGCCTGGTGCACCCGCCAGGTCGGTTCACCGGCGACGAACCGTTCGACCGCCTCGACGCCGAGCGCGTACTCGCGCAGCGCCATCGACCGCTTGTGGCCGATGTCCCGATCGCGCAGGCGCTCGAGGTTGTGCGGCTCCGTGTAGTCGGGACCGTAGATGATGCGCAGGTACTCACGGCCCCGCACCTTGATGCCGGGCTGCGCGAGCGACTTCTCACCGCGGACGAGACCGGCCACAGGCTTCACGACCATGCCCTCACCACCCGCACCGGTCAGCTCCTCCCACCACGCGGTCGCGGCATTCTCGGAGGCCGACGAGGTGAGGTCGACCTCGATCGAGCGGGTCCGACGGATGAGCTCCGGGTCGGCGTCCGCCAGGCGATCCGCGACCGCGAGATGCCAGGCGTGGTCGCGGCCCAGGTGACTCGCCCCGGTCGAGGCGAGGAGCTGGAACGGAGCGATCTGCACGCCCTCCAGACCGTTCGAGGGCGCGGTGTACGGGCGGTAGGCCGCAACGTAGGCGTCGGCGGCCTCGGCCCGTCGACGCGTCCGCTCGAGCAGGTCCGAGACGTCGACACCCGTCGCCGTCGCCTGCTCCAGCACGTGCACGGCCGCCGGGAGTGCGGCAGTCGCCGCAGCTCCGACCGAGGCGTACTGGTCGCGGATCAAGCTCTCCGCCTTCACCGACCACGGCAGCAGCTCGCTGTCGACGAGCAGCCAGGAGGCGTCGAGTTCCTCCCAGAGACCGGCTCGCTCCGCGGCGGCGTCGAGCCGGGTCAGGAGCGTCTGCGTCGTCTCCTCGTCGAAGAACGGCCGACCGGTTCGGGTGTGGACGGTGCCGCGCCACCCGGCAGGCGCACCGAAGGGTGCCGGATCCCGCGTGAGCAGGACGACGGCACGCGAGCCCATGTGCTTCTCCTCGCAGACCACCCGGTCGAGCCCATCCCGGCGATACGCCTCGAACGCCTCAGCGGGGTGCTCCAGGAGGTCCTTCCGCTGCGAGGTGCTCGGCGGACTCATCGTCGGCGGCAGGTAGACCAGGCGCCGCGGGTCGATCGCGAACCGGCTCATGACCTCGAGTGCGCCGGCCGCCGCATCTTCGCGGATGCCGACCCGGCCCGAGACACGGGTCTCGACGACCTGCTTGCCGAGGACGTCCTCGATGCGCAGCAGCCCGGGATCCCGCTGCTCGCCCGCGGGACCGGTCGGGCGGCCGAGCGGCACGACGGGTTCATACCAGACCTGCTCGGCCGGCACGTCGACGACCTCGCGCTCCGGCCACCGCAGGGCACTCAGCTTGCCGCCGAAGACGCAGCCGGTGTCGAGACACATCGTGTTGTTGACCCACTCGGCGTCGAGGGTCGGCACGTGGCCGTAGAGGACGGTCGCCTTGCCGCGGTAGTCCTCCGCCCACGGCAGCCGCACGGGCAGGCCGTACTCGTCGGTCTCCCCCGTGGTGTCGCCATAGAGCGCGAACGACCGCACCCGCCCGGAGGCGCGTCCGTGATACTGCTCGATCAGCCCGGCGTGCGCGACGACGAGCTTCCCGTCGTCGAGGACGAGGTGCGCGACGAGCTCGCGACAGAACCGCTCGACCTCGGCACGGAACTCCTCCGGCTCCTCGGCCAGTTGCGCGAGCGACTCAGCGAGCCCGTGACTGGTCTGCACCCGCTTGCCCTGCAGCGCGCGGACGAGCTTCGACTCGTGGTTGCCGGGCACCGCCAAGGCATGCCCCGCGCCGACCATCCCCATCGCCAACCGCAGCACGCCAGGGGTGTCCGGCCCGCGGTCGACGAGGTCGCCGAGGAAGATCGCCCGGCGTCCCTCGGGATGCGCGGCGTCGATCGGTCGACCCTCCATGTCGCGCTCGATCACGTACCCGAGCTTCGTGAGCAGCGTCTCGAGCTCGCTCCGGCACCCGTGCACGTCGCCGATCGCGTCGAAGGGACCGCGCTCCTCCCGGCGGTCGTTGAGCAGCGGCTCGCGCACGAACGACGCCTGCGCGATCGCCTCCACCCCGGAGAGGACGTGGACCTTCCGGAAGCCCTCCTTGCTGAGGTGCCGCATCGACCGGCGCAGTTGGTCCTGCTGCCGGGTGATGACGGCCGCGCCGAACGAGCGGTCCTCGCGGGCCTCGTTGCGCTCGATGCAGACGCGCTCCGGGACGTCGAGCACCACGGCGACCGGGAGGACGTCGTGGTTGCGTGCCAGGTCGATGAGCGACTTGCGCGAGGCCGGCTGAACGTTGGTCGCGTCGATGACCGTGAGGAGCCCGGCGTCCAGGCGGCGAGCTGCGACATCGCGGAGCGCGGCGAAGGCGTCGGCGCTGGCGGCCTGGTTGTTCTCGTCGTTGGAGACGAGCCCGCGGAAGAAGTCGCTCGACAGGGTCTCGAACCGGCCGAAGTGCGTGGCGGCGAAGGTCGACTTGCCGGACCCGCTCACCCCGATGAGGACCACGAGCGACAGTTCGGGGATCGGCAGGGCGGCGGGGGTCTGCTCGAGGTCGCTCATGAGATGGCCTTCCGGAAGATGGCGAGCTGCGTCGGCGAGCCGAGCTGCGGGTCGACGTCGCCGACCGTGCGGTGCTCGACGCCGTAGCCGTACCGCTCGGCCGCGGTGGTGCACCAGGTCGCGAACTCTTGACGGTCCCACTCGAACCGGTGGTCGGGGTGTCTGAACCCGCCCGCCGGCAACGAGGGGTACAACGCGTTGTATTCGCGGTTCGGCGTCGTGACGATCACGGCTTCGGGAGCCGCAGCACCGAAGATCGAGGCCTCGAGTGCATCGAGGCGCTCGGCGTCGATGTGCTCGACGACCTCCATGAGCACGATCGCATCGAGTCCGCGCAGCCGGCCGTCGGCGTAGGTGGCCGAGGACTGCAGCAGCTGGACACGCTCGCGGACGCGATCGCTCGCGTCGCGGAGCCCGAGCCGCTGCGACGCGGCTGCGAGCGCGCGTGCGGAGACGTCGGTACCGATCACCGTGCTGACCAAGGGATCCGCCATCAGGCGAGTCAGGAGGGCGCCCTCGCCGCACCCGACGTCGGCGACCGACCGCGCCCGCACGTCGGCGAGCGCCTGCAGGACCGCCTCGGCGCGCAGGCCGGCGAGCGCCGGGGCGCGCTTCGTCTGTGAGGCGGTGGCCGCTTCGTCCCCGTCGGCACCGTCGGTCCGCGCTTCCGGGTCCAGCTGCGACTGCGCATCGGTGACCATCCGCGACTGGTGCGCGAGATACCGCTTGGTGATCAGGTCCCGGTCGGGGTGGTCGGCCAGCCACCCCTCGCCGGCGCGCAGGAGTTTGCCGACCTCGTCGTCGGAGACCCAGTAGTGCTTGGCGTCGTCGAGGACGGGCAGCAGGACGTAGAGCTGGCGGAGGGCGTCCGCGAGGCGGAGGTGCCCGGTCAGTTCGAGGTCGACGTATCGCGAGTCGCCCCAGGCGGGGACCGTCGGGTCGAGCGGGATCGCCCGTTCGACGACGGTCCAGCCGAGCGGACCGAAGAGTCGGGTCGCCAGCTGCTCCAGGCCTCGCGACGGCACCGCCGCGACCGTGATCGTCAGCGGGAGCGCTGCCGCGGCGAGCTCCGGGTGGGAGTCGCTGCGGCCGGTCATGGCGCTGCGGAACACCTGCCCGATCGCGACGGCGACCATCGACGACGACGCGTACGGTCGGTCGTTCACGTACTGCGAGAGCGACGCGCTGTCACCGCCGCCGAACCGCTTCTGACGGACGAGCGCGATCGCGTCGACCTCGAGCAGCAGGGCGATGGTGCACCGCTCGTCGGTCGCCTCCGGGTAGAACACGTGGGCGCGCCCGACGCTGAGGTCGAAGCTCTGCGCCCGCGCGGGATGCTTGCGGACGAGGTGCCCCAGGTCGGCGGCCGACGGCGCGGTCGAGGTGATGGTGACGAGCACAGGTCCATCCGTCCGGTCGGCGTCGAGGTTCCTGAAAGCCTAGCGGCGGTCGTCGCGCGTGCGTGAGTCGCCCGAATCTGCACGGGTTTCGGCGATTTCCGTGCAGTTCCGGGCGACTCAGGCCGGCTGATCAGCCCCCGAACAGCTTGCCGAAGAACCCTTTTCGCGGCTTCCAGCCGGCGGCGGTCAGGGCGTCGATGACGGGTTGCTTCACCTCGTCCGTCGTGAACTGGTAGCCCATGAGGTGGCCGGTCGTGGTGCCGTTCCGGTCGGTCGACTGTGCGATCGGCGCGGCGCGCCCACCGAAGGTGAAGGTCTTCTGGGGCCCCGACTGCCACGTGCGCTTCGTCGAGAGCCCGTCGAGGCCGACGGTCGTCTTCGAGGAGGACGACTGCTCGTGGAACTCCCACTCGCCGTCCTCGGGGTGCAGCTCGACCCGCAGCTCGTACTCGGCACTGAACATCCCGGCGCCGATGAAGCCGAGCCAGCGCTGGTCGGCGTACCGCCAGTGCGCGACGATGCCGTCGGGTGTCGGGTCGTAGATGAAGGGGAGTTCTTCGCTGTTGAGCGCGAGGATCCGGGCCTGGGCGTCGCGGAGGTCGAAGGTCATGGGGCGAGTCTAGGCAGCCGGGCCGCCCAGCGACATGGGGACAGCTCCCCGTCACCCGGCTCCCCTACGCTGGCCGGGTGAGCGAATCCATCCTGACCCAGAACGTCCTGACCGTCATGAGCTACAACATCCGCACCGCCGTCGCCCAGCCCGGTCACGAGTGGGTGGACCGTGCACCGCTCGTCTCACAGGTCATCGCCCGCAACGCCCCAGACCTACTCGGGCTGCAGGAGGTCCGCGAGCACCAGCTGCACGACCTGCTCCCGGGCCTCGCCGAGTACGACTGGTTCGGGCAGGGCCGTGACGGCGGTTCGGCCGGCGAGTACGGGCCGGTGTGCTTCCGCCGCTCGCGGTTCGAACAGCTCGACGCCGGCGAATTCTGGCTGTCGGACACCCCCGACGAACCGGGCTCGAACACCTGGCCGTCGCTGCACGCACGGTTCGTCACCTGGGTCAGGCTCCGCGAGCGTCGCACCGGCGACGAGCTCGTCTTCGCCAACACCCACCTCGACCACGAGAGCTCACCGCACAGCGACGACGTCCGCACGCGCAGCGCGAAGCTGATCGCCGACCGATTCTCCGGCGTCGACGTCCCCGTCCTCCTCACCGGCGACTTCAACACCGAACGCGGATCGGCGGCGCACGACTCCCTGGCGGACGCCGGGTTCGTCGACCTCTCGCCGGTCGAGAGCGACGGTATCGGCACGTTCCAGGGCTACGGTCCCCAGCGTCCCGGGAACGCACGCATCGACTGGGTGCTCGGTCGCTCAGGCAGCGTCGCTCCGCACACCCGACTGGAACCGATCGAAGCCCTCGTCGACGAGCAGGACCCCACCTCGGAGGCGAGCGACCACTTCCCCATCCTCATCCGGGCGCAGCTCACCCACTGACGGCGATCAGACGCCGAGGTGTCCTCGCCGACGCCGTCCGACGATGTCGGGCACGATGGATCGAGAGCGGTCGTACGATCGCGCCCGCACCACGAGAAGGAACCATGTCCGTCGTCACGCTGATCCGATCCGACGAGCTCTCCGACGCCGCGGAGTACGCCTACGCGTCATCCGTTCCGGCGAGCGCCCGGCTGTTGTTCCTGGCCGGATCCTGCCCGCTCAACGTCGACGGCTCGACCGCTGCCGTCGGGGACGTCGCCGGCCAGGCGGAGAAGTGCGTCGAGAACCTCGTCATCGCCCTCGAGGCCGCCGGTGCGACGCTCGGCGACGTGGCCAGTACCCGGGTGCTCGTCGCGTCGACGAAGCAGTCCGACCTCGTCACCGCATGGGAGGTCGTACGCGCCGCCTTCGGCGATCACGACGTGCCGTCGACGCTCCTCGGGGTCACCGTGCTCGGCTACGACGACCAGCTCGTCGAGATCGAGGCGACCGCCGCCGTAGCCTGACACCGATCGGTGCCGATGCTCGTCGTCAGTCGCTGGAGGCTGTCGGCGCGAGCCGGAGGAGGACCAGCCCGACGATCGACGGGAGGAGGGGCAGCGCCGCACCGAACACCGGGTCCACGCCGGTGAGGAGCGCGCCGCAGAGGGCGCCCACCACGAGCAGCACGATCGCGCCGATCCGGATGAGGTGGTGGTCGTGGACGCCGTCGGCGAGGCTCTGCATGAGACTCGTGAGGGTGCCGGTCACGAAGGTGGTGGTCACGCCTGAGCGTTCGATGCGACGGGCGACGACCGTCTGCCCCGCCATCGCGAGCGTGGAGAGCGCGATGAGGACACAGATCACGGGCGTCGTGCGCGTCTCGGGAGACACGATCCATCCGATGAGGACGCACGCCTGCGCGATCACCGCACCGCCGAGCACGAGGACGAGCCGGTGCTGCGGCGCCTCCGGGGTCGGTCTGTCAGCGGTGGCGACGAGCCTCGTGAAGCGGAAGGCGAGGAACGTCCCGACGGAGAACAGCAGCACGGCGACGGTCGCCCCGAGCAGCACCTCGCCGAAGTCGGGCCGGCTCGTGAGTCCGGCCAGCACGAAGTTGCCGGTCATGTTCGCGGTGAAGACGCCGCCGAGCTGCAGGAACGCGAAGGCGTCGGTCGCCCCGGCCGCGAACGACAGCACGAGCGCCATCGCCGCGATCATGCCGGCACGCGTCCGACGCCGGGTGGTCGTCAGGGTCGGGTCGGTGCCGCCGGTCTCAGTCACGTGCACATCGTCCCACGCCCGTTCGCCCACGTTCGGGCGAACGGGAGCCTGCTCGCCCGAAGATGGGCGAACGACGCGTCAGGCGAGGAGGTCCGCGAGGAAGCTCAGCTGAGCCTGCTGCTGCACCGGCCCGCCACCCTCGTGCCCGTTGTACGGATAGACGGCGATGTCCTTCTGCGTGCCCGCGTAGTGGTTGAACGCCGCGTACACCGTCGAGGGCGGACACACCGCGTCGCAGAGCGCGACGGAGAACAGCGCGGGGGCGGTCGCGCGGGCGGCGAAGTTCGTCGCGTCGAAGTACGAGAGCGTCCGGAACACCTCCTCCTCGTGGCCGCGTCGGCTGATGAGGTACGTCTTCAGCTCCGCGAAGGGGCTCGCGTCGGTGATCTGCAGGGCACGACGGAAGTGCGACAGGAACGGGACGTCGACGAGCGCCGCCGCGAGTCCCTCGCAGAGTCCGGCCGCGGCGAGCGCGATGCCGCCACCCTGGCTGCCACCGGCGACGACGACCCGGGCGGGGTCGACCTCCGGGAAGCTGCGCACCACGTCGACGGCGAGTGCCGCATCCGTGAAGACCCGACGGTAGTAGTAGGTCTCGGGGCTGCCGAGCCCGGCGCTCATCTTCCCGGCGACCTGCGGACCGCTCCCGAACGGGTCGGCCGTCGCGCCCGGCAGGTTCGCGCTCCCCTGGCCGCGCGTGTCCATGACGAACACCGCGTAGCCCGCGGACGGGTGCATCGTCCACTGGTGGGCGAGCCCACGACCGCCGCTGTAGCCGATGTAGTGCACGATGCACGGGAGCGGCTCGGTCGCGCCGGCCGGTCGGATGAACCACCCCTTGATCGGGTCGCCACCGAACCCGGAGAACGTGACGTCCTCGACGACGAGACCCGTCAGCTCAGGGTTGGATCGTTCACGCACCGTCGGCTGCGCGAGGGCGTGGGCTTCGGCGAGGGTGTCCGTCCAGAACGCGTCGAAGTCCGGCGCCTCCTCGCGGTCGGGCAGGTACTGCTGGAGCTGGGCGAGGGGCAGGTCGAATTGCGCCACGGGTCACCTTCGGTTCGTGAGATCGGATACGGGTGGGGAAGAGGTCAGGAGGAGGGGATCGCGGAGATGAGGCCGAGACCGACGCTGATGCGGTCGGCCACCTCGATGAGGTCCTCGGTGAGGACGTCGAGGTTGCGCTCTCGCATCAGGCTCAGCCGACCCGAGATGGAGATCGCCGCCACGACTCTGGCGTTCGCGTCGCGGATCGGCGCCGCGATCCCGAGACGACCCAACGCGAGCTCCTGGTCCTCCATGCAGACGCCGCGTTCCCGCGCCGTCGCGAGCTCGGCGGCAAGAGCCGCGTGCTCCGTGACGGTGTTGGCCGTGTAGCGCGGGAGCGGCTCATCTCCCAGCAGCGCACGGAGGCCGTCGGCGTCGAGGTCGAGGAGCAGACACTTGCCGAGCGCGGAAGCGTGCAACGGCTGGCGCAACCCGATCATCGAGTGCGACTTCGGGGCGAGGGCTCCCTCGAAGTGGCAGAGGTAGATGAGGCTCGAGCCGTCGAGCACGCCGACGTTCACGCTGAGGCCGATCCGCTGTGCGAGTTCCTGAGCGGGAGCACGCGACTCCCGGTGCACCGGGTTCTGGTTGAGCCCCTCGCTCGCCAGCGCCAGGATGGTCGCGCCGATGGCGTAGGACGGACTGTCGGGCGCCTTCGTCACATAGCCGAGCTCCTCGAGCGTGCCGAGGAGGCGTGCGGTCGTCGAGGTGCCGAGACCGGTCGCACGGGCGATGTCGGAGGCCCGCAACGGTCCGGTGGTCGATGCGCCGAGAACGGCGAGCACGGATGCTGCACGGCCGATGCCCTGCTGGATCTCACCTGCCACGGGTCCTCCACGGTGTCGGTGTCGGTTCGGATGTCCGGCCTCGGAGGCCGTGTTCAGCGTAGCGGTCGGGCTCGGCGCGGCCGGGTGGTGCGCCCGCTCGGCTGCTCGAAGAGCTTCACACTCGCGACGCTCACGTAGGGCGACCCGTTCGTGGCCGTGACGACGACACGGAGGGCGTCGACCCGCACGGGTTCGACGTCGTGGATCCGATGCCGGTGCCGGTTCCCCTCGACCTCGACCAACACCGTCCACGTCCCCTCAGGAGCACCCGCCGGTCGTGCCTCGAGGCGGTACGCGGCGACGAGCTCCGGCACCGCCTCGAAGTCCGTGCGGTGGTGGTGCAGGTTGATGAGGTCCACGTCGACGTCGTCGTTGAACACGATCCGGACGGACGCGACATCGACCGGCTCATCCCAGTGCAGGGTGAGGACCTCGGGCTCGGTGATCAGGTCGCGGTTGTCCTGGAGCCGCGCCGAGGACCACAGGTGCGGTCCGCCGTAGGGGCGCTGGTACCCGTCGACGATCCGCTCAGGCCGGTACGCCGTGGTCTCCCCGCCGACGGTCAGCGCGACGCTCCGGCCGCGGAGCTTCCGAGCGTTCCAGTCGAGGATCGCCTGGTCCTGCTCCTCGGGGATGTGGTCGTCGAACACCTCGTCGGTCGCGTGCTTGGCCGTCAGGATGAGGAGCCCGTAAGGGTGGCCCTCGGTGAGGAGCAGGCTGACGTCCGGGTTGGCGCGGACGACGAGCACGGCGTTCTGCTCGATCTCGGGCGTCCATCCGAAGCGGACGGTGGCGGGCACGCCCACCCCGGCGGTGACGTCGGCCGTGCCGTCGAGGAGGTGCTCGACGGGGACGGCGTTCTGCCGCTTGCCCGCGCTCCACAGTTCGACCCGGAGGGTGGTGTCGCTCGCGGCGTCGACGAGCAGGGTTATCCGGTCGAGTGTCGGGGCGACGGGCACGAGGATCGCGACGTCGCGGTCGAGGGCGAACCGCTCGCCGGAGCCGAGGTGCTCCAGCGTGGAGATGGTGTCGAGCGCGCTCGAAGCGGAGACCGTCGCCCGCCCGGCCAGATCGTCGGGGTCGTCCGTGGTGATGCCGATGACCGGGGCGTCCTCGCGCAGGAGCGTGCGCTGCAGGAGCGGGAGCGCCTGCCCGGCGAGCTCCCGCGGCGTCAGTCCATGGCGGGCGATGAGCGCCGCGGCCGTCCCCACCGCCTGACCCTGCGTCGCGCAGGTCGCCATGACGCGGGTGGACCCGAACGCGACGTGGGAGGCGGAGATGTTGCGTCCGGCGAACAGCAGGTTGTCGACGTCGTGCGAGTACAGGCTGCGGAAGGGGATCCCGTAGGTGCCGTTGCTGAACCGCTGCTGCGCGCCGGCGGTCTCGGCGTAGACGCCCTCAACCGGGTGCAGGTCGATCGACCAGCCACCGAAGGCGACCGTGTCCTCGAAGTCGACCTGGTCGAGCAGGTCGTTCTGCGTGAGGGTGTGGTCACCCAGCAGCCGCCGGTACTCGCGCTTCCCCGGGATCGATCCGACCCACTCGAGCGTCAGGGTGTCGGCGTCGAACTCGCCGGAGTTCTTGATGTAGTCCCAGATCCCGAAGACGACGCTCCACAGCTCGTCGCGGATCTGCTCGTTCTCGGCGACGGTGTCGAGCTCGCCGCCCCACTCGATCCACCAGTAGTTGCAGCCGTTGTCGCCGGTCCGGATGATCCGGTTGGTGAGGATCGGGGTGTCGCGGATGTCGCGCGCGATGTCGGGGGCGACGAACCGCTCGGGGCGTCCCGTGTCCTTCGTGTAGAAGAAGATCGAACTGCCGAGGAGCTCGTCGTCCGCGACCTCGGGCGCCCACGGCTCGCCGAGCTCAGCGCGGCCCTCGCGCCCGATGCGGGAAGTCGCGCCCGCGAGATGCCCCACCAGCCCGTCTCCGGTGCAGTCGATGAAGACGGGTGCGACGAACTCCGTCTCGATCTCGCTGCCCATCGTCCATCCGGTGACGGACGCGATCCTCGGTGTCGGCGACACCACGCCCTCAGCGCCCTCCGCCATCGTGACGATGCGGACGTCGGTGTTGAGGTGCAGCTGCAGGTTCGGCTCGGCCCGTACGAGGTCGAGGACCGTCTGGTCCCAGTAGAACGGGTTGCCCTCCGGGTTGCGGTACTGGTTCTCGAGGAAGAGCTCCCCCATGATGCCGGTCTCCCGCGCGAACCGCTGGTGCCCGTGCGCGGTCGCTCCGACGACCCACACCCGCACCTCGCTCGACGAGTTGCCACCGAGCACCGGCCGGTTCGTGACGAGCGAGACCCGGGAGCCGAGACGGGCGGCCGCGACGGCGGCCGAGACCCCCGCGAGACCACCGCCGATGACGACGACGTCGGCGGACTGGGTGCGGTGCTGCATGGGAGACACTCCTTCGTGATGCGTGATCCTGGAAGCCTTCGGACACGTGTCGACCACCGGACGGTTGCCACGCTACCATTCAGCGGTACGACTTTCCCATTCAGTGGGTAAGATTCTTCGGCAGGTGAACCTCGAAGCACCCCGACAACGATGTGAGGACCGATGGACGAGAGCAGGACCCAGGCCACAGCCCTGGCCGAAGCCGCCGCGCACAGTGCGCAGACCCCCTACGACGACGCTGAGCGATCACGCCGGATGCGGAAGGTCATCTGGGCCGCGGGGGCCGGACACTTCGTCGAATGGTTCGACTTCGGTCTGTACGGCACGCTCGCGACGGTCATCAGCCTCAACTTCTTCCAGCAGGGCAACACGCAGGCGGCCCTCCTGTCCGCGTTCGCGGTGTTCGGCGCCGGCTTCGTGATGCGCCCCCTCGGTGGCCTCTTCTGGGGCTCGCTCGGCGACCGCATCGGGCGCAAGACGGTCCTCGCGACGGTGATCCTCGTGACCTCCGGGGCGACGGTCGTGATGGGTCTGCTACCGACGTTCGACCTCATCGGCCTCTGGGCGCCGATCCTGCTCGTCATCGTGCGGCTCGTGCAGGGCTTCGCCGCCGGCGGCGAGAGCTCCGGCGCCACGACGCTCCTCGCCGAGTACGCCCCGTCCAACCGACGCGGCTTCGTGACGAGCTTCATCGACGTGTTCGGCTTCGCGGCCTTCGTGGTCGGGGCAGGTCTCGTCCTCCTCTTCACCTCCACACTCGGCACGGACGCCCTCAACGAGTGGGGTTGGCGCGCCCTCTTCTTCCTCGCCCTGCCACTCGGCCTCGCCGGCCTCTACCTGCGGAACAAGCTCGAGGACACCCCGGAGTTCCAGGCGATCCAAGCGAAGGGGGCCGTCTCGAAGTCACCGCTGCGCACGTCGTTGCGGACCTCGTGGAAGGCGCTGCTCTTCTGCGTCGGCTTCGTCGTGATCAAGGCGGTCGGCCACTGGATCCTGCAGACCTTCATGCCGTCGTACCTGCAGACCGACCTCGGCTACTCGCAGCCGCTCAGCTACGGGGTCACGGTGCTCGGGCTGCTCGCGATCGCGATCCTCGTACCCTTCATGGGCCTGCTGAGCGACCGCATCGGACGGAAGCCCGTGATGATCGCCGGTTGCGTCGGGTTCCTGGTGTTGACGTATCCGACGCTCATGCTCATGAGTGCGGGCAACTTCGCCGCCGCTGCTGTCGCGATGGTGATCCTCGGCGTCTTCATGGCGGCGTACGACGGTGCGTCGAGTGCTGCGATGGCCGAGCTGTTCCCGACCAGTATCCGTTACGGCTCGATGGCGATCGCGTACAACCTGTCGGTCGCCGTGTTCGGTGGGATCACACCCTACTTCGCGACGTTCCTGATCGCCTCGACGGGCAACCGGTTCGCGCCCGCGTTCTACGTGATGGCGGCGGCGCTCATCACGTTGATCGTCGTGCTGCGGGCCCGCGAGACGGCCAAGCTGCCGCTCCCGCGCTGAGCGGACCCGAACGAACGCCGGCGTCGACCCGAGGGGTCGACGCCGGCGTCGTCGTTCAGGGACGACTCAGCGGGTGAAGTCGCGCAGGTCGAGGTCAGGGTCTTCGAGCACGTCCGTGGTCTCGATGGAGTCGCGCGGCTCGTAGGCCGTCGTTGACGGGCGGATGTCGTCGAGGTAGCCCTGCAGGCGGTCTCGTCCCTCACTGAAGTCGGGGACCTCGTCGGTCCAGCTGTGGGGCACCGAGAGGACGTCGTTGCCGAGGCCGATGACGAGCTGCGCGGACGCCGGCCCGTCCTCATCGCCGTCGGACTCGACCACGATCGGGATGGTGACGGCCTCGGCACGGCCGCGCTTGGCCAGTTCCGCCGTCAGTTCGACCAGGAGCTGCGCGACCTCGTCGGTCGTCACGACGTTCTCGCCGGCATAGGTAATGCATCGCATGGATCAACCCTGCCGGACGGATGCTGCGAACCAGGGCCCCTTGACAGGCACCCGGGCGAGATGACTAGGCGTCCTAGCGATCGCGCTCAGCGCGTCGTGTTCCGGCGGCGCCGCGACCGCCACGCGCGCCAGGCACCGGTGGACCACAGGGCCCAGAGGACGAGGACGGGCTGGAAGACCAGGCGGACGGCACGGGCGATGTCGCTGTCCAACCCGAAGGCGTCGGTTCCGCGGACGAACTGCTCGAGGTTGCCGGGGAAGACGGCGACGAAG
The DNA here is from genome assembly GCF_003856975.1 of Plantibacter sp. PA-3-X8. Lineage (NCBI taxonomy): Bacteria > Bacillati > Actinomycetota > Actinomycetes > Micrococcales > Microbacteriaceae > Plantibacter > Plantibacter sp. PA-3-X8. Next base: position 841,181 of record NZ_CP033107.1, on the reverse strand, counting down.
AAGGCGGCGACGATCCAGCCGACGGCGACGCGGTACCGGGCGAGCAGGATCAGCGAGAGGCCGAGCAGGATCTCGACGACTCCCGACGCAACGACGACCACGTCGACCGGCAGGGGCAACCACTGCGGCGCCTGGGCGACGAACGACTGCCGCGCGAAGGTGAGGTGGCCGACGCCGGCGAAGGTGAGGACGGCTCCGAGGAGCCAGCGGGCGAGTGTGCGGACGAACTCCATGTCAGCTCACGGCCGTCACGGCGTACTTGAAGCCGCGGTGCGAGCCGACGAAGCCGAGGCGTTCGTAGAAGCGGTGGGCGTCGACCCGGGCCTCGTCGGAGGTCAACTGCACGATCGACGAACCGGTCGTCGGAGCGGCGATGTCCGTCACCCAGCGCATCATGGCCGTTCCGACGCCGCCGGATCGCAGGCTCGAGGACACACGCACCGCTTCGACCAGCAGCCGTGTCGAGCCGCGACGGGCCATCCCGGGGATGCGGGTCAGCTGCATCGTCGCGATGACGGCGTCCGCCGCGTCGACGACCAGCAGGATCTCGTTCGCCGGATCGTCGATGAGGTCCGCGAGCGCACGCTCGTAGGCGGGGAGGTCGCTCTCCTGGGCCTGGTCACCACGGGACGCGCTGATCGGGTCGTCTGCGAGGAGCGCCATCAGCGCATCGAGGTCGGCGAGGGTGGCCCGGCGCAGCAGTAGCTCCTGTCCTGGCGTGGTGAGGGTGGCGGGGAGCGTGAGCGCAGCGATCATCCGTCCACCCTCTCACCTCTCGATCGTCGATCCGTCCACCGCCCGCGCGACCGACCGGAGTGCGTGCGCCCTCGTCGCCGCGTACGACTCCTCCAGCACGGCTTCGAGCCCCGGGTACTCGGTGTGCCCGGCGGGGAGGACACTCAGCTCGAGGTCCTCGAGCGCGTTGGCTACGGCGAACTGCCCGGGTGGTGGCACGTGTCCGTCCCAGAGCGCGGCCTCCACCCGCACCGGCACGTGGACGAACCCCGCGGCCGTCGACGCGTCGAAGAACCGCAGAACCTCGCGCGCCTCGGGGTGCTCGGCGACGTGGTGTCGCACCCGCTCCCCGCTCCCCTCGCACGGCAGGCGCAGGCGCACGTCGTACTGACCGAAGCTCGGCACCACGAGCGTCGCTCCGACGAAGCGGTCGTCCCACGGCAGGGCGAGCGCGCCGATCCCACCGCCGAAGCTCTCACCGACGAAGTAGAGCGGGAGCGGTCCGACGACGTCGAGCAGCGCCGACGCCGCGTGCCAGAGGTCGACGGCACAGCGGCCGAGCGCGTACCGCTCGACGCTGTCGATGCCGAACAGGACGTGTCCGTCCTCCGGCGTCGGTGCCCCGAGTCCGGTGTTGAAGACGCCCTGACCGCGGGCGATCGGGAAGATGACGGCGGCGTCGTCCGGGACGCGGGACCAATCTGGTGCGTCCCGTCCGCCGTAGCCGTGCCCGTGCACCATCCCGAAGCGCGCCTGCCCGTCCGCCGGCGTCGCGAGCCATCCACGCAGGCGGAGGCCGTCGGCGACCGTGTGCTCGACGACGAAGACCTCGTGCGCACCCTGCCGGCCGATCGGGGTCAGGACCGGATCCGGGGACACCTCGCGTGCCGCCGCGTACCACCCGCGCCACAGCTCCTCGAATCCAGCCGGCGGCACGACCGGTTCGACCGCCAGGAGCCCCTCGAGGTCGTAGCCGTAGGTGCCGTCGCGCACCTCGTCGCCGAACCAGTCCCGATGTCGTCCCTCACGCATGCGTTGTCCGCCTCCGTCTCGTCGTCGTGGATCGCCGGTGCCGAGGTTCGCCGTGCGCGCGTGCCAGACTGGCAACCGGGTCGAAGGAGGACGCTGTGCTCGGTGCGGAACGCAGATCGCAGATCATGTCGGAGGTGCGCCGCAACGGTGCGGCGAGCGTCGTCGACCTCGCGACCGCACTCGGCGTCAGCGAGATGACCGTGCGACGTGACATCGAGCAACTCGCGACGGAGGGCCTCGTCGACCGCGTCCGTGGTGGCGCCACCACGCCCAGACTGCCCGACCGTGCCGAGCTGGGCTTTCCCAACCAGGCACGCCGACTGCTCGCCGAGAAGCGCGCCATCGCCCGACGCGCGGCCATCCTCGTCGAGCCCGGCATGTCGGTCGGCCTGTCCGGCGGGACCACCACCTGGGCCCTCGCGCAGGAGCTGCGAGCCATCCCGGAGCTCACCATCGTCACGAACTCCCTCCCGGTGGCCGACGTGTTCGCGCGGCCCGACCGCGCCGACGAGCCGTACACCCAGACGGTCGTGCTGACCGGCGGCGTCCGTACCCCCTCGGACGCCCTGGTCGGCCCGGTCGCCGTGCGCGCGATCGAGTCCCTGCACTGCGACGTCGTCTTCCTCGGCGTCCGCGGGATCGACCTGCAGGCGGGGCTGACGACCTCGAACCTCCTCGAGGCCGAGACCAACCGGGCGTTCGTCGGCGCCGGGCGTCGCTCCGTGGTCCTCGCCGACCACTCGAAGTGGGGCGCCGTCGGACTGACGACGATCGTCGACCTCCGCGAGGTGGACCACCTCGTGATGGACGACGACGTGGCCGAGGACGTCGAGACCACGCTCCGCGCGCAGTTCGGCGAGGTCTGGCTCGCGCCGGTCGCTTCCGCTTCCGCCGACGACGACCGCATGGACGCCTGACCGCGACACCTCCAGCACCCCGCGCCAGCGGAACGCCGGCCTGTCCTCCCGTTCACGGACCTCAGCGCGCCGTGCTGTCCCGCACGACGATCCGTGCGTCGACGACCACGTGCCGGACCGGCGTGTCGGCTCCGGGCGGGGCGGCGATCTGGCGTTCGAGCTCGGTGAAGGCCGCGCGCACGATCGCGTCGTAGTCGGGAGCGACCGTCGTGAGCGACGGGGTCGAGAACTGGGCGGCGTGGACGTCGTCGATGCCGATCACCGCGACCTCCTCGGGCACCCGTCGGCCGGCTTCGTGGAGGGCCGCGAGCACGCCGAAGGCGATCGAGTCGTTGGAGCAGACGACGCCGTCGAGCTCGACGCCCTCGGCGGTCATCCGACGCATCACGCGACGTCCCTCTTCGGGGGTGAACGCGTCGACGTGCCCGATCAGCGACGGCTCCTGCGCGAGCTCGAGCCGCGCGACCACATCCCGATACCCGGCGTACCGCTGATCCGCCGCGTCGGACGGACGTTCGTCCCTGGGCCCGATGAACGCGATACGGGAGCAGCCGGCCTCGGCGAGGTGCGTCGTCGCGGCGTCGGCGGCCGCCCGGTTGTCGATCGAGATGTGCGTGAACGGGCTGACCTGGATGTGCTCGCCGAGGAGCACCAGGGGCCCCGGGGAGGTCCGCCGCGTGAGGTCGCCGACCGTCAGCGAGCGGGGGATGTGGATGAGTCCGTCCGTGAGCGGCAGGCCCACCCCGTTGGCGATGTCGACCTCGCGGTCGTGGTCGCCCTCCGTGTGCTGGATGAGGATCGACAGTCCACGCTCGTCGGCGCCGCGGACGAGGAGCGTCGTGAGCTCCGCGAAGTACGGTTCGTCGAGGTTCGGGACGGCGAGCGCCACCATGCCCGTGCGCGAACGGCGCGGTACCGGTGCCGACCGCTGAGAGCCGAAGGCGGCGTCCGACATGGTGCTGCTCCTCACTGCTGACCGGGTGGATCCCGGCCGCTCAGGACCGTTGCGGTCCCGACTGAGCACAACGCTATCCCGGGACATCGTCGTTCCTCGCGGATTCGGTGGCCGGTGCCGCGATCGCCTCGATCTCGAAGACCCGCGCGACGTCGGTCGCCGAGGCGGACGGGTCGGTGATGAGGAGGCGCACCGCGTCGGCCACGAGTCCGTCCACGGACGCGGTGACGGTGCCTGCGGTGTTGTCGTCGAACCGTCCGACCTCGACCCAGGCACCGCCCGTCCGGACCTCGATCGTGAAGTCACGGAGCACCGAATCGGTCGAGGCTCCCCCGGCGTAGCCGCTCTTGACCCTGACCTCGGCGAGCGCCGTCGGGGTCTGCCAGGTGGCCGTGATCGTGGGTGCAGTGTCGCCGACCGCGGAGATCCAGCGACTCGCGTCCGTGCACACGCCGTCGACGGCGAGCGCCCCGCCGGTGTCGGCGCGGAGCGCGGAGGAGGCCGTCACGGTGGCTCCGAGCGCCACGTTCGTCCCGCCGAGCTCGCCTCTGAGCCCGGACACGATGTCCGCGAGCGTCGTGCCACCGGTCTCCGCGGACGTGCCGCGGGGGATCGAGGCCCAGCGCAGGGTTCCGCGGGTGGTCTCGCTGACCGGTGCCGTCAGATACAGGACGTCCGTCCCGCTCGCGGTCTCCGCTCGCAGCCGCTGCGGGCCAGCCGCCGGATCACCCACCGCACGAGCCGCCCAGCCCGAGCCGGCTCCCCCGCGCTCGAGTCGGACCACCTGGCTGCGGTTCTCGCCGCACACCTGCACGGCGAGGACCGCGTACACGCGGTCGACACCACCGGCGCTCGTCGCATCGATGCCGGCGACCGTCGAGACGCCCGAACCGAGCGCGGAGACGTCGATGAGTGACTCGTCGCTCCAGGCGCCGCCGTCCCACGAGGTGTATCGCACGTCGTACGCGGTCTGATCGGCTTCGACGAACCGGTAGACGATCCCCGCGAGCTCCGTGCCGTCGAGGGCGAGCTTCGCGGTCTGCAGCGCCGGCGTGTAGCTGCCGATGGCCTCACCGGCACCGAAGGGGCGCCAGACGACGGATCCCGGGGTGGTCGGGGTGATCGGTCCGGTGAGCGCGGTCCCCGCGACGTCGGCGAAGGAACCGTCGGACGGGTCGTACGTCGCGTACGAGCCGAGGTGCCGCGCCGGGTCCGCCGGGAATGGGCCCCATTCCCACAGCACGTGGACGCGGCCGTCGGCGTCGACCTCGAGGTCGTCGGGGTAGAAGGAGTAGCCGGTCGCCGCGGCGACCACCGCCTCACGTTCCCAGACACCGCTGTCGAGGTCGTACCGGTAGAGCCGACCCTCCCGCCGCCCCTGCGTGTCCGTCCCGACGCGCACGAGCACCCAGGCGTCGCCGTCCGGCCCGCGCGCCGTCACCGGATAGGTGATCGCCGCGTCGAGGTCCGGCATGGACGACGTCGCCTCGACGAGCGAGGTGACGTCGCCGGGTGCACTGGATCGGAACACGTTCCACTGCTCGTTGTGCATCGACACGAAGGCGTGGATGATGCCGTCGCCGTCGACCACGATCGACGGCTGGTTGTGGCCGTTGTCGTCGGTGAAGGTCACGCAGGCACCGCCGGCCGTCGAGCGCAGGCACCCTTCGGTCCACGTCCCGTCCGCGCCCCGCGAGGCCAGGTGGACCTCGTGCTTGGACGCGGTGGACGCCGGCGCGTTGAAGGCGAAGTAGGAGACACCGTCGACGACGTCGAGCGGTCGCCACCAGCCGGCCTGGTTCGACGTGTCGACGGTGACGGGCACGGTCTCGACCGTGTCGGTCACCGCACTCCCGCCCTCGTCGCTCCGCACCGGTCCTCCGGGGGCGGCGACCGCCGGCGCCGTCACCCCCAGCGCGAGGACCGTGAGCGCGGCCGCGGCGAGCGCGCGGACGGTGTTCGATGGGCTGCGTCGCATGGTTCCCCCGGTGCCGGTCACAGTCGTCCGATCGTCGATCCGCGGCTCAGCCGACGAGCTTCTGCGCGGCCGCCCCGGCGGCCTTCATGGCTTCGGCCGGTTGCTCCTGGCCGACGAGGACCGCCTGCACCTTCTCCGCGATCTTCGTCTCGATCTGCGAGTACTGGACGAACTTCCAGAACGGGTTGGTCGAGCTCGTCTTGGTGATGCGGTCGCTGAAGTTCGTGGCGAACGAGTCGTTCTTCACGGCGTCGGAGTTGAGCGCGTCCTCGGTCGCCGGCGGCAGACCACGGGCGGCGAAGTCCTCGAGCACGGTCTCCGGGTCGGACGTCACCCACTGGGCGAAGTCCGCTGCGGTGCCGGCGGCCGGACCGTCGACGACGGCGAGCGCCCCGCCCCACACGAGCGCACGCGGCGTGTCACCCTGCTTGAGGACCGGCCGGGAGACCGGCTGCAGCTTGCTCGCGAAGTCGGGGTCGGGCGATTCGCCGGTCACGGCGCTCCGTCCGACGATCGCGTCGTCGTAGATCGCGGTGCGTCCCTGCGCGAACAGCGAGCGGGCGTCGAAGCGGTCGACGTCTGCTGCGATGAGGCCCTGGTCGTACAGGCTCTTGTACCAGGTGACCGCCTCGATGCTCGCGTCGTCGCCGATCGTGACGGTGTCCCCGTCGACCAGCGGGCTGCCGAAGGTCTGCATCCAGATGAGGATGTCCTTCAGCTGCGCGGCCTTCGTCGACGCCGCGTAGGGGATCATGCCGTTGCCGAGGCCCTTGAGCTGCTTGAGCGAGCCCTCGAACTCGTCGATCGTCGTGGGGAACTCGCCGATGCCGGCCTGGTCGAGGATCGCCTGGTTGGTGACGAGGCCGATCGCGCCGATCGTCCACGGGAGTCCGTACTGCACGCCGTCGAACGACGCGGCCGTGAGTCCCGCCTTCGTGTAGCCACGTCCTTCGGTCAACCCGGACACGTCCTGCAGCTTGCCGAGGCTCGCGAGCGAACCGAGCCAGGCGACGTCGACGTGGGCGACGCCGGAGAACTGCCCGCCGCGCACCTGCAGCATGAGCTGGTTGATGTACTCGTTGTAGGGGAAGGACACCTCGCCGACGTCGATCTTGGCCTTGCCCTCGTACTTCTGCAGGAGGCTCTGGATGGCCGGTGCCGAGGCCTTCTCGGTGAGCGACCAGCTCGCGAAGTCGAAGTCGGTCGCGGTTCCGCCGGCGGTCGCCTTCGGGATGGAGCCGGCTCCTGGGGCGCCTCCGGTCGGGGCGCACCCTGCGAGGGTGGCCGCGGCGACGCCGATGCCGAGGAACTGCAGGGCGCGGCGGCGGGTGATGACGGTCTGCTGTGCGGCGGTGGCGAAGGACGGGGTGATGTGGGACATGGCTCCTCCTCGAGCGTGATCCTGGTGGGACGTGTCTGGGTTGGTGGAACGGATTGTGGGGAGGCCCGGCGGCGGGCCGGTTCGGGGTGCTGCGCTCAGCCCTTCACGGCACCGGCGGTCAGTCCGCCGACGAGGTGACGCTGCAGGGCCATGAACGCGATCGCCACGGGTAGGGAGACGACGAGCGATGCGGCCATGAGCTCGGGCCAGGCCGTGGCGGCCTCGCCGACGAAGGTGTTCACGAGGCCGGGCGGGAGCGTCTGCTTGTCGGGACCCGCCAGGGTGAGCGCGAAGATGAAGTCGTTCCACCCGCGGACGAAGGCGAACAGGCCCGCGGCGACCAGGCCGGGTGCGGACAGCGGCAGCACGATGGAGTGGATGATCCGCAGTCGAGACGCCCCGTCGACGCGAGCCGCCTCGATGAGTTCGTCCGGGATCGTGTCGAAGAAGCCCTTCAGCATCCAGACGCACAGCGGCAGGGTGAACGTCGTGAACGAGAGCACCAGCGCCGCATAGGTGTTCAGGAGTCCGTAGGCGCTGAACACCGAGTACAGGGTGATCAGCAGCAACGCCTGCGGGAACATCTGCGAGGCGAGCACGAAGTACATGAGGGATCGACGGCCGCGGTAGCGGAACTTCGAGAACGAGTACCCCATGTAGGCCGAGACGATCACGGACAGCAGGGCGGTGATGACGGACACGATGATGCTGTTCCGCAGGTAGCCGAACAGGTCCGGGTTCGATGCGAGGGCGGTGTAGGCCTCGAAGCTGATCTCCGTGGGGAAGAGCTTCGGTGGGTACGAGAAGACCTGGGCCCGTGGGGTCAGCGAGGTCGCCAGCAACCAGTAGACCGGCAGCAGCCCGAAGCCGCCGCAGACGATCACCGCGACCCAGGCGCTGATCCGCACCGCCCGGCTCTCGGATCGGAAGAGCGACGGACGACGCCGGAGCGTGCCGAGCTCAGTGGCGGCGAACGGGGGCTGCGGGTCCGGCGTGGTGTCCTGCGGCGCAGGGGGTGCGGTGGAGACGCTCATTTCTGCTCGCCTTTCTCCGAGAATCGGACGTAGACGACGACGAGCGCCATCAGGAGGATGAGCCAGAGCAGCCCGAGGGCGCCCGCGTGGCCGAGGTCGAACCCGCGGAAGGCGGTCTCGTACACGGCGGTGGCGAAGGTCTGGGTGCTCCCAGCCGGACCGCCGCCCGTCAGAACGTAGATGATGTCGAAGTGCTGGAAGTTCCAGATGAACTCGAGCAGCAGGACGAGGCCGATGATGCCCTTCAGCTGCGGGACCGTGATCGAGAAGAAGCGTCGGATGGTCCCTGCGCCGTCCATCTCGGCCGCCTCATGGAGTTCCTGTGGCACGGTCTGCAGGCCGGCGAGGAGCATCACCATGATCCACGGGAAGGACTGCCAGGTCTTGGCGACGATCACGGCGAACATCGCCGTCTGCGGTTGGGCGAGCCAGGCCTGCGCGTCGACCCCGAACAGGCCGAGGACGGCGTTCGCCACCCCGTAGTTCGCGTTGAAGATCCACATCCAGAGGAACGACACCACGACGCCCGGCACGAGCCACGGGATCAGCATGAGTCCGCGCAGCATCTTGGCACCGCGGATGCGCGTGTTGAGTGCGAGGGCGAGCGCGAAGCCGATGATGAAGGGGGCGATGGTCGTCCCGAGGGTGAAGACCATGGTCTGCCCGAGCAGCTTGAGGAAGTCACCCTGGAGCACGTCGATGATGTTCTGGAGTCCGACGAACTCGCGTCCGGGGACGACCAGGCTCTGCTTGAAGAACGCCGTGACGAGCGCGGTCAGCAGCGGATAGGCGACGACCGCCACCAGGAGCGCGAGCCCCGGGAGGACGAGGACGAACGCGAACATCCCGTCCGGCATCCGTCTTGGTTTGTCCGAAACTGTATCTAACTGTGAAGTCGTCATACTCACATCCTTGTGAGGAGCATTCCGCTGCACGCGGGGCTTCCTGGGGCGGCGGCGCTCTTATCAGCGGCCAAGTGTTGTTCAGCATGCCCGGTGTCCGCGTGACAGGTCAACGCGCGGTGGTCACGGTTCCGTAACGGACTGTTCATACTTGATTGAAACTGTCTCTTCACAGCGTCCGTCCGCTGCCGGAGTGGACATGGGAGAGTTGATGGGTGAACTACGACCTCAGCGCTCCTGCCCGTCGCGACATCAAAGGCCTCACGGCTGCCATCGAGTCGGCCGAGGATGCTGCTTCACTGCAAGCGCGTCTGAGCGTGCCCCGCTACGGCGTGTTCGACCTCGCAGGCCGGGCCCGCCGCTCGCCGATCATCGGCGGACTCCTCCTGGCCGGCACGGCACTCGATCAGAACGGCAAGCCGACGAAGCCGCTGCAGGTGCTCGAGTCGATCCCTGAGCTCGACCCCGTCGACCCTGATCCCGGCGCCGTCGTCGCGCAGCTCGCCGAGCTCTCACACGGCGACCTCGTCACGGTGCGGTTCTCCGATGGCGCTTACGGCGACTTCGGAGTGACCGGCATCGCCGTCTGGTCAGTCCCCGGCACCACCTTCCTCGTGGGCGGCTGGCTCATCGGTTCCGCGGGGGCGCCCGCGCCCAGGGTCACCGAGCTCGTCCGTCTCGCACCCGTCGGCGACCACCCCTGGCCCGTCCCGGCCCAGATCACCGTCGTCGGCGAGGACATCGGCATCGACTGACCGCGCTTCGTTCGCCCATCTTTGGGCGAACGAACAAACATTCGCCCGAAGATGGGCGAACGAACAGCACGCCGATCTCCTCGCGGACTGAACCTCGGCATGGGCACCACTCCCCATTCACCGCTCGAGACGCTCGACCTACGCTCGTGATGTCCGAGCAGTCGAACGAGAGGAAGTCTCATGACCAGACGAACGATGCGCAGCAGGATCGCCCTCGCGGGGGCCGCCCTCGGCCTTGCCATCGCCGGCTCCGTCGGCGGCGTGGCGACCGCCGCACCGGCCCAAGCCGCCGGCCAGTGCGTCGACTACCAGTACTCCGCCGGTGGCGACGGGAGTTGCGTCGCCAACATCCAGACGCTCCTCAACGCCTTCAAGGTCGGCGGCCCGCAGCTGGAGGTCGACGGTCAGTTCGGCGAGCAGACCCGGGCGGCCGTCGTCGCCTTCCAGACGTACTGGGGCATGCAGGTCGACGGCGTCGTGGGCGCCGAGACCTGGAACATCCTCTGCGGGCCGCAGATGGGCCCCGGCCCGATCTCGTGGTACCCGTACGACGCGGCTCGCGCCTCCGGCTGCAACATCTGACCGGACCCGCACGACGACACTCCCTCGCCCGTGTTCGGGCGAGGGAGTTCTCGTTCGCTCGGGAACGGGCGGACGAACGCGGCGGTCACTCCATGTCGAGGGTGAAGAGCTGCGCCTGCTCGGGAGCGAGGAGCGGCATCGCGATCCCGACCTCGGCCAGCGCGCGGCCGGTGAGCACGACCGAGCCCTCGGTCAGCCACACCGGCGGCACGTCCTGGATCGACCGGGCGGGCGCGCCGAGGTCGAGCGGGCGGACCCGATAGCGACGCTCGGGATCGAGGCCGGGCACGCGAAGTGGCGCGGGGATCGCCGTCAGCGGTGCGGCGAGCGCCACCTGCGCGACGATCGCGGACGAGCGGTCCTGGGCGATCACCCCGTGCGCATGCAGTGCCAGGTCGGCGCTGTCCATGCGGACGACCTCGCCCGCGTGCAGCAGCGAGCGGAGGCGTTTGTAGTGCGCGATCCATGCCGCGATCAGCTCGAGTTCCGACTCGCTCGCCTCGTTGAGGTTCCACTCGATGCCAGCGCTCCCGAAGAGGGCTGTGGCCAGGCGGAACGCGAGGTCCGAGGTGCGCCAGGTGGTGTGCGAGCGCGCCGCACCGAGGTGACCGCCGAGATACTCCGGTGGGATCACGAGCCCCGTATAGCGCTGGATCGACTGCCGCTCGAGCGGGTCGTTCGTGTCGCTCGTCCACACCCGCTCGACCCGTTCGAGGATGCCGAGGTCGATCCTCGCGCCACCTGACGCGCACGACTCGATGTCGACACCGGGATGCAGGGCACGCACCTCGTCGAGCAGTCGGTAGAGCGCCGTCGTCTGCCGGTGCGCCGAGCCGCCGAGGAGGTCGCGGTTGTGGTCCCACTTGAGGAACGCGATGTCGTACTCGGTCAGCAACGCGTCGAGTCGGCCGAGGAGGTAGGCGAAGGCGTCCGGGTTGTCCAGGTCGAGCACCCGTTGGAAGCGCCAGCTCGGAGCGTCCGGATGCCCGAGGACCCAATCGGGATGCGTGCGCGCGAGCTCCGAGTCGGGGTTGACCATCTCCGGCTCGACCCACAGTCCGAAGTCCATGCCGGCACCGGTCACCGCGTCGATGAGTGGCGACAGCCCGCCCGCCCAGCGTTCCGGGTCGACGAACCAGTCGCCCAGCGCACGGCGGTCGTCCGTGCGACCGGTGAACCAGCCGTCGTCGAGGACGAACCGTTCGACACCGACGCGCTTCGCCTGCTCGACGAGGGTGAGCAGTGTCGGCAGGTCGTGGTCGAAGTACACGGCCTCCCAGGTGTTCAGCACCACCGGGCGGGGCTTCGTGATCGTGCTCCACGAGCGGATCCAGGGGTGCAGTCGCGCGGAGACGCCGTCGAGACCCGCGTCGGAGTAGACGGCGACCGTCCACGGCGACTCGTAGGTCTCCCCCGGCGCTAGCGTGACTTCGCCGGGCGCGAGGAGTTCACCGGAGCCGGTGACCACGGGGCCGAGTGGCGAGCGCTCGCTCCAGATCACCTTGTCGCCGCTCCACGCGAGGTGCGTCGCCCACACCTCGCCGCTGCGGAAGTCGAAGCCTGGTGCGCCCGTGACGGACAGGAACGCGTCGTCGTGACCGGGTCGTCCGTGACGGTGCTCGCGCGTCCAGGCACCCTGCCCGAGGCGGTGGCGCTGCGGCGTGCGCTCGTGCGTCCAGAGACCGGTGAAGTCGAGGAGTTCGGTGGCGCGGTCGGGAACCGGGAGCACAACGGCGAGGGCGTCGACGGCGAGTGGTCGGTCGACCTCGGCGTCGTTCCGCACGGTGTGCCGGACGCGAAGCACGCCCTGGGGGGTCAACTCGATCGTCGAGACGATCGTCACCGCGGCACGCTCGTCGGACGTCGTCAGGACCAGCGAGGTGTCGGTGGCCTGCTGGTCGATCAGCCGCAGCGCGAGCAGGTTCGACGCATCGGTTCCGCCCGGCCGGTGCACGCCGACACCCGGGCGGCCGCTCCAACCGTCGAACACGGTGGGCAGGAGGCTGAGGCGCGGCGGGGCGTCGATGGAGGAGGGCGGGATCGCCGGCGTCAGCCCGTCGGCGAGGGCGATGAGGGAGTCGGCGGCGAGTTCGCCGACATCGGCTCCCCAGTGGAGGATGGTGGGCACCTTCGTGCCGCGGGCGTCGACGATCAGGCTGACGCCCGCGGCACGAAGGTGGTGGATCACTGTTCTGTTACTCCTTGACGGGGATGGACTGCGCCTTCAGGGCGTCGATCGTCGCGGACTGGCCCTTGGTGAGGGCGTCGAGCAGGGTTCCGTCACCGGAGACCGCAGCCTTGAAACCGTCGGACACTTCGTTGTACGTCTGCGTCATCGTCGGACCCCAGGCGAAGTCCTCAGACACCTCGGAGGAAGCCTCCGCGAAGACATCGTAGATCGGCTGGCCGCCGTAGAAGTCGACGCCCTCCTTGAGGACGGGCAGGTTCAGGCCCTCCTTCGTCGCCGGGTAGATGTTGGCGCTCTTGTTGAGCATGGTGAGCGCCTCATCGGAGGTGTTCAGCCACAGCGCGAACTTCGACGCCTCATAGGGGTGCTTGGAACCGGTGAAGACGGCGGTCGAGGAACCGCCCCAGTTGCCGGCCGCGGAGTCGCCGGCCTCCCACTGCGGAGCCTTCGCGACGGCCCACTTGCCGGCGGTGTCGGGAGCACCCGACGCGATGGAGTTCGCGCCCCAGACGGCGGAGTTCCAGGTCCAGGCGGCGCTGGAGTTGTAGGCGTTGTCCCACTCGGTCGTCCAGGTGGGGACGGTCGAGACGAGGTCCTCGTCGATCAGGTCCTGCCAGTAGTCGGCGACCTTCTTGGAGGCGGGGTCGGTCAGGTCGACGGTCCAGTCGGAGCCGTCGTTGTTGAACCAGCTGCCGCCGGCCTGCCAGACGAAGCCGGCGAACTGGTTGATGTCGCCCTGCGAGAAGTTCGTGATGTACGCACCGGTGGCGCGGACCTTCTTGGCGGCCTCCTTGTACTCGGCCCACGTCGTCGGGATGGCGATCCCGTTCTGCTCGAACAGGTCGGCGCGGTAGAACATGGCCATCGGGCCGGAGTCCTGCGGGACGGCGTAGACCGAGTCGGACTCACCGAGCGAGACCTGACCCCAGGTCCAGTCGACGAAGTCGTCCTTGGCGGCCATGACGTCGTCGCACACACCGAGGTCCATGAGGCCGTTCTGCACGCGGAAGTTCGGCAGGGCGTCGTACTCGATCTGGCCGAGGTCGGGGGCGTTGCCGGCCTTCAGCTGGTTGAAGAAGTTCTGGTAGGTACCGCTGTTGCCGTTCGGGCCGGTCTGGACCTTGACCTGGATGTCGGGGTTCTCCTTGTTCCAGACGTCGACGACCTCTTCGATGCCGGGGATCCAGGAGGTGAAGCTGAGGTCGACCTTGCCCTCGGCCGGGGCGCAGGAGGCAGCAGCACTGCCGCCCTCCGACCCGGTGGAGGAGCAGCCGCTCAGGACGACGGCCGACAGCACCGCTGCGGCGACCGCTGTTCTCTTGAGGTTCATAGCGAATCCGTTCTTCTGTGAATGGTGCGGGATGGGTGTTGGTGCGGGATGGAGAGGAGTGTCAGCTCGTCGGTCCGACTACTTCACGGCGCCGGCACCGAGGCCGGAGCGCCAGAACCGCTGGAGCAGGAGGAAGGTGATGACGAGCGGGATGATCGACAGGAATGCGCCGACGAGGACGTAGAGGCGCAGTTCGGGGATCTGGTTGACCTGCGAGTTCCAGGAGTAGAGCCCGAGGGTGACCGGGAACAGGGCTTCGTCGCGCAGCATGATGAGCGGCAGGAAGAAGTTGTTCCAGATGGCGACGAACTGGAAGAGGAACACGGTGACGAGCGCCGGGAACATGAGTCGCACGGAGATGGTGAAGAAGGTCCGGATCTCACCGGCGCCGTCGAGACGCGAGGCCTCGAGGAGTTCCTCGGGCACGCTCGACGCCGCGAAGATCCGCGTCAGGTAGACACCGAAGGGGCTCACCAACGAGGGCAGGAAGACCGCCCAGAACGTGTTCGTGAGGCCCACCTGGCTGAAGATGAGGAACAGCGGGAGCGCGAGCGCGGTCGCGGGGACGAGCACACCGCCGAGGACGACGTTGAAGATCAGGTCGCGTCCCGGGAACCGGTACTTCGCGAGGGCGTAGCCGCACATGGCCGCGAAGAGCGTGCCGAGCAGTGCGCCGAGGCCGGCGTACAGGACCGAGTTCAGCATCCACTTGAGGTAGACGCCGTCGCGGTAGGCGACGAGCTGGCCGATGTTCTCGAACAGGTTGAAGTCCGCGAACCAGAGCGGAGCCGAGTTGCCGAACTGCGCTGACGACTTCGTCGAGGCGATGAACAGCCACCAGATGGGGATGAGGAAGTAGAGCGTGAAGACGAGCATCACGATGAGCGCGCCGGCGCGCGACAGGCGGCTCTCCTGCGGGCCGCGGCCGGTGGACAGGATGGCGGTCATTTGCCTTCCTTTCGCTGCGTGAACTTCAGGAACCCGAAGGAGAGGACGAAGGTCGCCAACGCGAGCACGACCGAGAAGGCGGCTGCGAGGTTCACGTTCGGGATGGACGAGGTGGTGTAGACGGTGAGGTTCGGGGTGAAGGTGCTGCTGACGGCCGAGCTGAAGGTGCGGAACACCTGCGGCTCGGCGAGGAGCTGCAGCGTGCCGATGATCGAGAAGATCGCCGTGAGTACGATCGCCGGCATCACGAGCGGGATCTTGATCGACCAGGCGATGCGCGCCTGACCGGCGCCGTCGAGCCGGGCGGCCTCGTAGATCTCGGTGGGGATGGAGAGCAACGAGGAGTAGATGATGAGCATGTTGTAGCCGACGAACACCCAGGTGACGACGTTCGCGATGGCCCAGAGCACGAGATCGGCCGAGAGGAAGTCCACGCTCTGCGTGACCGCGGTGAACGGCGACAGGTTCGGCGAGTAGAGGAAGCCCCACATGATGGCGGCGATCACGCCGGGCACCGCGTACGGGACGAAGAACGCGAGGCGGAAGAACCGTTTGCCCCGCAGGAGCGGCGAGTCGAGCAGCAGTGCGAAGAGGAGCGCGAGCCCGAGCATCACCGGCACCTGGACGACGCCGAACAGGAGCACCCGTCCGACGGACTGCCAGAACGGGCCGTTCTGGAAGACCTGCACGTACTGCGCCAGTCCGCCGAACACCTCCCGGGCCTGACCGAAGGTGCCGTCACGCTCGATCACGAGCAGCGACTGGTAGACCGCGTACCCGATCGGCACGAGGTAGAACAGCGCGAACAGCACGGCGAACGGGACGATGAAGATGGCGATCGCCCGCTTGTGCTGCACCACCGCCTTCGGCAGCTTGGCCGCCCTCGGCGGGCGGACGGGCCGTGGCGACGTCGCCTCGGCCGTCTCGATGTTGACGCTCATCGCGTGCGGTCCTCTCTGATGACGCGCACGGCGCCGGCTGGCACGCGTGCGATGGAGTCGACGGGTTCGCCGGTGACGAGCTCGCGCCCGCGGGCCGGCAGCTCGACGTCGTTCGTCGAGTGGTTGATGAGGAAGAGGTAGCTCCGTCCCTCATCGGCGCGGCGGACGACCTCGAGGCCCGGCTGGTCCGGATCACCCTGTGGCAGCGCCCCGGCCCCCGCGGCTGCGTCGCGGAGCACCTCGTCGAGTGCGCCGGCGTCCAGGTTCGTCGCGAGGTACCAGGCGTCGCCGCCGCCCGCGATGCGGTTGCGCGTGATGGCCGGGCGACCGGTCGACGGGCCGTCGGCGAAGGAGTCGACGACCTCGGCTCCTCGGGCGCGAGTCCGCTCGGACCATGCTGTCGCGCTCCGGCCCGACGCGAGCGTCAGCACCTGGCCGGGGAGGACGGGGGCGAACTCCTCGACGTTGACGCCGAGCAGCTCGCGGAACGCACCGGGGTAGCCGCCGGGGCGGACCCGGTCCTCCTCGTCGGCGATCCCGCTGAAGAAGGTGACGACGGCGTGCCCACCGGCTGCGACGAAGTCCGAGACGACCGCGGCCTCGCTGTCGCGCACCAGGTACAGGTTCGGGACGACGACGAGCCGGTAGGCGGAGAGGTCGGCGCCCGGACGCACGACGTCGACGGTGTGACCCAGACGACGCAGCGACGCGTGGACCGCGTGGACCTGCGAGAGGTGGTCGATCGCGTGGGTCGGGCGGCTCTCGCCGTCGGCGGCCCACCAGTTCTCCCAGGAGAAGAGGAGGGCGACATCGGCCTGGACGCGCGTGCCGGTGATCTCGTCGAGTCGGTCGAGCGTGCCACCCAGCTCGACGACCTCGCGCCACACGTCGGAGTCGGTGCCCGCGTGCGGCAGCAGGGCCGAGTGGAACTTCTCCGAGCCCTGCAGCGACGCACGCCACTGGAAGAAGCAGATCGCCTCCGCGCCCTTCGCGACGTGCGTGAGGGAGTTCCGGGTCATCTCGCCCGGTGCTTTCGCGAGGTTCTGCGGCTGCCAGTTGACCGCACCGGTGGACTGCTCCATGAGCAACCACGCACCGCCACTCGCGAGACCGCGCGTGAGGTCGCTTGCGAACGCGAGTTCGGCCGTGGGGTCCGCGAGGCGGTTGTCGAGGTAGTGGTCGTTGGCGACGACGTCCATCTCGGGCGCCCACTGCCAGTAGTCGAGGTTCCGGATGTGCGCGGTGACCATGAAGTTGGTCGTGACGGGTACGGAGCTGTGGCGGCGCAGGACCTCGAGCTCGGCCCGGTAGTAGCCGAGGAGCTCGTCGGAGGAGAAGCGGTGGAAGTCGATGACCTGGCTCGGGTTCCGGCTCGACAGGGTCAGGCGCGGCGGCAGGATCTCGGCGAAGTCGCTGTACTGCTGACTCCAGAACGACGTGCCCCACGCGGTGTTCAGACGCTCGATCGTCTCGTAGCGGGCGCGGAGCCAGCCCCGGAAGGCCTCGGCACTCTCGTCGTCGTAGCAGAGCGCGTTGTGGCAGCCGAGTTCGTTCGACACGTGCCAGAGCTCGACGGCGGGGTGCGCGCCGTAACGGACGGCGACGCGCTCGACGAGTTCGAGGGCGTAGCGACGGAAGACCGCGGACGACGGACACCAGGCCTGGCGACCGCCGGGGAAGCGCGTCGTCCCGTCCTCGGTCTCGGGGAGGATCTCCGGGTGCCGGAACGTCAGCCACGGTGGGGCCGATGCGGTGCCGGTCCCGAGGTTGACCCGGATACCGGCCTCGTGGAGCAGGTCGAGGATCTCGTCGAGCCCGGCGAAGTCGAACTCCCCCGGCCGTGGCTCGAGGTGCGACCAGCCGAAGATGTTGAGGGCGACGAGGTCGACGCCCGCCTCCTGCATGAGCGCGACATCTTCGCGCCAGACGGACCGATCCCACTGCTCGGGGTTGTAGTCGCAGCCGTAGGCGATGCCGTCGTGGCTGAACGTGGGGGTCGTGCTCATGGTGCCTTCCGCGATCTGTGAACGTGCACAGATCGAAGAGCGACAACTCCACGTTGAGAGTCTGTGAACGTACACAGAGTAGGCGTGCGTTTCTGAATCTGTCAACACGGAGCCCGCCGAAGGCCGCCCGGACCGGCGCTAGGGTGGAGCCGTGACCCCTCCGCCGACCCGACGCAAACGAGCGACGGTGCACGATGTCGCCGTCGAGGCCGGCGTCTCCCGGGGCACGGTCAGCCGGGTCGTCAACGGCGAGCGCTACGTGTCCGCTGAAGCGCGCGAGGCGATCGAGGCCGCCATCGAGAAGGTCGGCTACGTGCCGAACACGGCCGCCCGGAACCTCGTCATGCAGCGCACCCAGGCCGTCGGGTTCGTCGTCCACGAGCCGCACAGCCTGTTCGTCGACGACCCCAACATCGGCAACATCCTGCTCGGGGCGAACGAGGCCCTGTCACAGGCCGACCACCAGCTCGTCTGCCTGGTCGTCGACTCCGAGCGCGACACCGACCGCATCACCCGGTACCTCTCGGGCGGCTTCGTCGACGGGGTGATCATGGTCTCCGCTCGCCAGAACGACCCGATCACGCGCGTCATCGAGCGCCTCGGTCTCCCCGCGACCTTCGTCGGCCACCCGCCCGACCTCCGTGAGCTCCCCTTCGTCGGGATCGACAACCGGTCGGCGTCGGTCGACATCACCGGTGAGTTGATCGGCGCCGGCCGACGGCACATCGGCATGATCGCGGCAGCCCTCGACCGGGACTCCGGCTCAGACCGACTCGCCGGATTCCGCGATGCGCTCGGCGACCGCTTCGACGAACGACTCGTCGTGGAGGTCCCGCTGTACTCGCACCAGGACGGCTTCGCCGGCATGTCGGAGCTGCTCCGCCGGGAGCCGGCCGTCGACGGCGTGTTCGCGGCTTCGGACGCCGTCGCGGCCGGAGCACTCGAAGCCCTCCGTGCGGCGGGGCGGAATGTGCCGGAGGACGTGTCGGTCGTCGGCTTCGACGACTCGGCGTGGGCGCTCCGTTGCCACCCGCCCCTCACCACCGTCCACCAGCCGGCGGCGGCCGTCGGTCAGCGCGCGGCGGAGGTGCTCCTCGCGCAGCTCCGGGGTGAGACGATCTCGCCTGTCGGCTCGTTCGTCCCCACGTCGATCGTGCGTCGCGGGAGCGTCTGACCCTCTTCGTTCGCCCATTCTTGGGCGAACCAGCACTCCGTCGCCCAAGAATGGGCGAATGAATGCCGGTGGAGCGACTCAGAGCTGCGGCGACGGCCGTCGGATCGCGGCGCGCTTGGCCTCGTCGAAGGTGTCCACATGCAGCCATTCAGGCGGGCTGGGCGCCACGATGAGGACGTCGTAACCGGCGCCCTGTGCCTCGACGTATGCGAGACAACATTCGGGTGAGGAGGGATCGGCGTCGTTCGAGATCCGCCATTGCCGGGCACCGATCGGGACGACGTGGTGCCGTTCGGACGAGTCTCGCGCTGGAGACACATCGTGCTGCGAGGGAAAGGACGGCTCGAGCGACACTGCTGGAGCATGCTTCGTGACCATGACCTCAGGCTACGTCGGCGCACGGACCGGTCCACGAGGCTTGACTTCACAGGTTCACGGCGACGCGCCGTGCGGTGGGAGGACGGTCAGCGCGGTGACCGGCGCGAGGTCTCGAGCCCCAGCAGGATGAGCGCGACGACGATCGGGCCGTAGACGAACCCGTCGGCGAGCGTCAGTGATTCGCCGAGGAGGAGGACCGCCACGAGGACCAGTAGCACCGGTTCCAGGTAGCTGAGCAGTCCGAAGACGCCGAACGACAGCAGGCGACTCGCGACGAGGTACAGCACGAGGGCGACGCCACCGATCACCCCGAGGAGCACGATCCCCCAGCCCAGCTGCGGGTGCGCGGCCAGGACGGCGAGTGAGGCCGGTTGCAGCGCCAGCACGATCGCGACGGGGACGAGGACCGCCAGCTCGAAGCAGAACGCACCGATGGAGTCGAGCCCGGCTCGGCGCCGGATCGCGAAGTACACCGGGTAGCCGACCGCGACCGCGATGGTCGCCCAGGACAGCCCACCGGCCACGACGATCGCGGCGGTGACGCCGATGGCGGCTGCAGCGACCGCAGCGATCCGGAGCGGTGCGAGTCGCTCCCGATGCAGGACGACGCCGACCACGACCATCGCCAGTGGCATCAGCAGGTAGCCGAGCGCGAGTTCCAGCCCGTGCCCCGTCTGCGGTGCCCAACCGAAGAGCCACAGCTGCAGGGACAACAGGAGCCCGTCGAGGACGACCACGAGGACGAGGAGCGGACGACGCACGAGACGGACCGCGATGTCGCGGACGTCCCGCCACCACCCGAACACGACGATGAGCGTCGCCAGCACCGGCACCGTCGCGATCACGCGCCAGGCGAAGATCTCGTTCGCCCCGAACGGCTCCAGCAGCGGTGGCAGGAAGAACAGCGCCGCGAACAGGAACGAGGCGACGACGGAGACGAGGACCCCGCGGGGCGTCGTCTCGCGATGCTCAGGGGGAAGGGCGGCCGTCACGGGTCCTCACCCTATCGTCGCGCGGGCAGCTCAGCTCGCGGCCGACTGGGCGGCCAGGACGAGGGCCTCGGCTTCGCGACGTTCGTCCTCCGTCAGCTCCGAGTAGCCCGATTCCATGAACTGATCGGTCTTCGGCTTCAGCATGGAGTATCGGAACTCGATCGACGGGTGTCCGGTCGTCAGGTCCTCCGCGAACGCGGCGTAGCCGTTGCGGCAGTGGCCCCTGATGCTCGGACCATCCCTCAGAGCGATGCGGAAGCTCTGAGGTCTCCAGTTCGGTCCGATCGAGCTGACGTCGTCGATACGGACGACGCGAGAGCGGAAGGCCGTGTACACCACCAGGTGCTCATCGAGCACGACGATCCGGTGTGCCGTCACGACGAGTGTGGTCCATGCCGCCGCTGCAAGCACGACGAAGGCCACGGCCAGGACCGGTCCGGCGGACGCGAGTTTGTCCTTCGGAGTCACCAGGAAGAGGAAGAGCGGCGCCACACAGAGCATGAACACCTGCGCCTTCAGGCCGAACGCTGGAACGTACTTCACGCGTCCCCACCCCTCATCTGGTGCATGACATCGCCCACGCTCACCAGGTGTACGGGTCGAAGGTCCACGTGCCGTCGGTCGACAACACGACGGCACCGTCCACCCACACCTCGCAGTCCTCCGCGGTCACGATGCCGTATTCGCCCGACGCCGAGGCGAACGCGGCGAGGAAGTCGGCACTACCCCGACGGGTGGTGGTCACGAGGAACCCCGCCGTCGCGGAGTACTCCGAGAACTCGAACTCGGGACCACGGGTCAACAGCCAGGTGACGCCCGACATCTCGTCGCCCTCCGAATTGTCGATCGCGATGGAGCAGCCCTCGGGTTCATAGGACGTCGATGCGATGCAGGCGTCCACGTACGCGTGGACCGCAGCGGTCGCCCCCTCCTGCCCGAGCGCCGTCAGCGTCGGGTACAGATACGCCGTCGGCCTGCCGTCCCACTCGGCCTCCACGCTGGGCACCTCGAAGTCGAAGAAGCCGGTGGTCGAGTCGGCCGCGATGTCGTACTTCCCCGGTCCGACGACGTAGACCGTCGTCTCATCCACCGTGCCCACGTGCTCGCCTCCGACGGAGAGGTCCAGCGCACCGAACCTGACCGTGGGCACCGTGATGGTCGGCAGGCTCGCCGGTTCGATGCGCCACGCGCTGAACCACAGGAAGCCGGACGGCTGTGAGCGCAGCGTGAACGCCGTGGTCTGTCGTTCACCGCCGCGCTCGAACGCGACGTCGACCGTGGCGACCCCGTTCTCGGTCCGGGTCGCTCCGACGCGATAAGCCGTCGGGCGGTCGGTCGCGAGCGCGTACCGCTCATCGGTCAGGAGGTCGGCGCTGTAGCCGAGTTCGGCGGCGGCGGCAGCGGTGCCGTCCATCGCGACCGCCCGTTCGAGGTGCCCGTCCTCCAGTGCGTCGAGGTACGGCTGCAGCATCACCGACGGTGCCGTGGCCGCCGTCAGCGACACCGACGCGCCGACCACCCAGGCCGCGGCGACGACGACCGTGGCGGCGATGACACCGCCGAACGCGACCGGACGCAGTCGGTGCGACGGCGAAGCGACGGGGGCGACGCTGCCGCCTCGGGTGACTGGTTCAGCGGTGTCGGCCGCGCCGACGGTCGGGTCCTCGTGCACCGGGCATCCTTCGATTCCGGGTCGCAGGGAGGAGCTGCCGTCCCGGAACCCGCAGCGCCTCGCGCATCGGGACGGACGTGGCGGAGGACCGCACGCGTTCGAGGCAGCACCGCATCATCTCACCTCACAGCCGCGGAGCACCAGATGCCACCGCCGCCGCCGCTCACCAGTCGTGGACGGTGCCGTCCGTCAGCCGGTTCACCGGCAGGTACGCCTTCGTGTACTCGAACGCGGCGGCCGCGTCCTCGTCGAGTTCGACGCCGAGGCCGGGCTGCTCGCCGGGGTGCAGGAAGCCGTCGTCGAAGGTGAAGGAGGTCTGGAACACCTCGAGGGTCTGCTCGTTGTGCGGCATGTACTCCTGGATCCCGAAGTTGTGGATCGCGAGGTCGAGGTGCAGCGCTGCGGCCATCCCGATGGGCGAGATGTCGGTGGGGCCGTGGATGCCGGAACGGATCCCGTAGATCGCCGCGAAGTCGAGCAGTTTCTTCATCGCCGTGATGCCACCGGTGTGCGTCACCGCCGAGCGGACGTAGTCGATGAGGCGCTCGGTGATGAGGGTCTGGTAGTCGTACACCGAGTTGAAGACCTCGCCGATGGCCAGCGGCGTGGTCGAGTGCTGGCGGACGAGTCGCAGGGCGGTCTGGTCCTCCCCCGGTGTGCAGTCCTCGAGCCAGAAGAGCTTGTACGGCTCGATGTCCTTCGCGAACCGGGCAGCCTCGATCGGCGACATGCGGTGGTGTCCGTCATGCAGGATCCGGAGGCCCGTCCCGAAGTCCTCGCGGATCCGTTCGAAGACGCCCGGCATGTGCGCGAGGTAGCCGGCAGTGTCCCAGGACTCCTCGGTCGGTGCCGTGGCTGCCGAGCCGTCCGCCGCGCGCTTCGCCGGCTCGTAGTCGTAGCGGACGCCGGGCCCCGAGGCGGACACCCCGTAGACCTGCCCGAGCCCCGGCACACCGGTCTGGACGCGCACCGCGGTGAACCCGAGCTCCTGGTACCCGGTGATCGCGTTGGCGAGCGCCTGGTAGTCCGTCCCCGAGGCGTGGGCGTACGCCCGGATCCCCGATCGACTCGCGCCGCCGAGCAGCTGGTACAACGGCACCCCGGCCTTCTTGGCCTTGATGTCCCAGAGCGCCATGTCCACCGCGGCGATGGCCGCCATCGTGACGGGGCCGCGCCGCCAGTACGGTCCGCGGTACAGGTACTGCCAGGTGTCCTCGATGCGGTCCTCGTCGCGACCGATCAGTATCGACGCGACGTGGTCGCCGAGGTACGAAGCGACGGCGAGTTCGCGCCCGTTGAGGGTCGCGTCGCCCCAGCCCACGACGCCGTCGCTGGTGGTGATCTTCAGGGTGACGAAGTTCCGGCCGGGACTCGTCACGATGACGTCCGCGCGTTCGATGCTCATGAGGTTCCTTTCGAGGAGGTCGGATGCCGGTCAGATGGCGTCGCGCGGGTCGGTGAGGTCCCGACCGGCGACCTCGGGCATCCAGATGGACGCGACCAGGGCGCAGAGGGTGAAGACGCCGAGCATGATGATGATCGGGATGAACGAACCGGTGGCGGCGGACACCCAGGCGGCGGCGATGACGGGGCCAGCGCCGGTCGCGACGATCGCAGCGATCTCCCGGGCCATCGCGGTGTAGGTGTAGCGGTTCCGCGCGCCGAACAGCTCCGGCAGGGTCAGGTTCTCGAGCGACGCGAAGCTCATCACGGCCAGGTTGTGCAGGACGACGTAGCCGACGAACACCTGGACGGTGTCCTTGCTGTGGATCATGAGCATGGTCGGGACGATGATGATGAGCGCGATGATCGCCCACACCATGTACATGCGCTTCCGTCCGTACCGGTCACCGAGCCAACCGGAGAGCGGCACGGTGATGAAGGCGACGAGCGAGGAGACGATGACGGCGTTCACACCGATCGACCGGTCCAGCAGCAGGACGACGGTGATGTAGCTGATGAGGTACGTCTGGACGAGTCCCGAGTTGCCGGCCTGACCGAACCGCAGCAGGAGCGCGATGCTGAACGCCTTGATCGGCTTGCGGTTCATGGCCTCGAGCGTGCGGAGGTTGCCGGTCTCGGTCGCGAGGGCGATCGTCTCCTGCTTGGTGAGCGCCTTGCCGTCGACGACGTCGTCGCGCTCCTCGAAGACCGGGCTCTCCTTGAGGTTGAAGCGGACCCAGACCGCGAAGAGCATGATCACGACGCTGCCGATGAACGGGATGCGCCAGGCCCAGGCGATGACCTCGTCCTCGCTGAACGCCAGGAGCAGACCGGCCCACAGCGCGGAGGCGAGCAGGGTGCCGCAGTTGGTCCCGAGCGCCACGAGCGACGCGATGATGCCGCGTCGCTTGGCCGGGGCGTACTCAGCGAGCATGACGCCGGCGCCCGAGATCTCGGCACCGGCTCCGAAGCCCTGCGCGATCCGCAGGAGGACCAGCAGGATCGGCGCGAGGATGCCGACCTGCGAGTAGGTCGGCAGGAATCCGATGAGCGTCGTCGACAGGCCCATGAGCAGGATCGTGTAGAAGAGGACCTTGGTCCGGCCGGTCTTGTCGCCGAGCCGGGCGAAGAAGAACGCGCCGACCGGACGGGCGACGTAGCCGACCCCGTACGTCGCCATCGCGGCGACGACGGCCATGGCCGGGTCCTCGTTGGAGAAGAAGAGGTCGGCGAACACGAGCGCGGCGGCCAGCGAGTAGAGCTGGTAGTCCATGAACTCGAGCGCGGTGCCGAGCCACCCGGAGATGGCGGCCCGGACGAGGTCGCGGACGGATCGGTTCGCGGTGGGGTCGCCGGTGGCGACGGACGACTTGGGTTCTGACATGAGGTACTCCTTCGGACCTACGGGATGCAGCGGAAGTGGGGGTGGGAGTGTGCGGTGGGTGGCTCAGAAGGCGAGGAGCACCTTCGCCGAGCGGGATGAGTCCCGAGCGACGGCGAAGGCGTCGACCGCCTGCTCGGCTGGGATGACCTGGGTCACGACGGCGTCGAGGAGATCGCCCTCGGCGAGGAACGCGATCGCGTCGTCGATCTCGGTGGAGAAGCGGAACGCACCGCGGATGGTGAGCTCCTTGGCGAGCATGGGGGCGAGGTTGATCGGGCTGTCGGCGTCGGGGAGCATGCCGACCTGGACGATCGACCCGCCTCGTTTCGCGGCACGAACCGCCTGGGTCAGGGCGACCGGTGCGCCGGAGCATTCGAAGACGACGTCGTAGGACTCGTCGGCGACAGCGTCGCGACCCACGAGGAGGAGCTCACCGGCTCCGACGGTCGCGGCGCGTTCCAGTGCCTGTTCGCGCATGTCGCTCGCCGCGATCCTCGCTGCACCGGCCCGGGCGGCCGCGGCGATCACGAGCAGACCGATGGGCCCTGCACCGATGACGAGGACCCGCGCACCGCGCACGTCGCCGGCCAGCCCGACCGCGTGCATGGCGACCGCGAGGGGTTCGGCGAGCGCCGCCCGCTCGAGCGGGAGCCCGTCGGGCAGGACGCGCACCATCGAGTGTTCGACGATCAGGTACTCCGAGGCCCCACCCTGTCGGTGCGGGTCCGCCGCCGCGCTCCCGAGGTAGTCGCCGCCGGGTCGCAGGTGTGGGCGGTCCTCGAGCCCCTGCAGGCTCGGGCCGTATCGCGCCGGGTGCACGGTGACCCGGGTGCCGGGGGCGAGCCGCCCGGAGGGGTCCACGTCGACGACGGCCGAGAGCTCGTGGCCGGGGGTGAGCGATTCGCGGATGACGTACTCGCCGTTCGCCCCGTTGAAGTAGTAGTGCAGGTCGGAGCCGCAGATACCGACGTACCGCACCCGGAGGCGGACCTCGCCGTCGCGTGGTTCCGGGGTGGGGGCATCCTCCCAGCGGATGTCCTCCGCGCCGTGGATCGCGAGCGTCTTCATCGGTTGGCTCCTGTCCTGGTCATGGGTGCCTGCGAGGCGGCGATGCTGTCGCGGATGGCCGCGTCGACGCCGTGTCGACGGATGGTGTCGATCAGTTCACCGACCCGCGAGATGAAGGTCGGCTGCTCGGCGAGGTCCTGCCCGAAGAGGTGCAGCTCCGCGATCACCCGATGCGCGAGGTGCCGACCGTCCGTCGACGTGTCCGCCAGCCGGGCGAGCTCCTCGCGGGCCGGATCGACCATGGCGCGCGCGTGCGGACCGGGGTCGAACCCCGGCATCGGGGCGATGCAGGACAGGTAGGCCGCGACCGTGAGGGCGATGAGGTGTGGAACGGACCCGGCCTCGAGCAGACGGAGGGCGGGCTCCGGGATGCGCTGGCGGAGCTTCACCGATCCGTCGGTGCCCACCTGCGCCGTGCGGTGCCCGAGGGCGTGGTTGGCCCAGCGTTCGAAGAGCTGCCGCTCATACGTGCGGACGTCGACGCCGGACGGGAACCGCACCGACGGTTCGTACTCGTCGCGGAGGATCGCCAGTGCGGCGGATTCGACGGCGGTGTCGGCGATCGACTCCGAGATCGTGGCCACCCCGCGGAGCGCACCGAGGTAGGCGATGAGCGAGTGCGTCCCGTTGAGGAGCCGCACCTTCATCTGCTCGTACGCCCCCACCTCGTCGGTGAACACGGCGCCTCCGGCCTCCCAGGCGGGACGCGCAGCGGCGAAGCGGTCCTCGATCGCCCACATCGTGAACGGTTCGGCGGAGACCGGCGCGTCGTCCCGGACGCCGAGCCGGGCTGCCACGAGCTCGCGCAGTCGCGGGGTCGTCGCCGGGACGATGCGGTCGACCATGCTGGACGGGAAGGCGACCGCGCTGTCGAGGTAGGCGAGCGCTTCCACGCCCTCGGTGCCGCGCAGTTCGGAGAGGAAGGCTCGGACGAGCGCCTCCGTGCGAGCGCCGTTCTCGCTCAGGTTGTCGCAGCTCAGGATCGTGATCGGGGCGCCGCTGCCGGAGGCCCGCCGCTGGAGGCCGCGGGCGAGTTGGCCGATGGTCGTCTGTGGGGCACCTCCCCGGAGGTCGGCTGCGATCAGCGGGTCGTTCAGATCGAGGAGGCCGGTCGACGGCGAGGCGCTGTAGCCGTGCTCCGTCACGGTCAGCGTGACGACCCGGATGCGGTCGTCCGCGAGGGTACCGACCACACGCTCCGGATCCTCCGCCGCGACGAACACGTCGGTGTGCACGGCAGGCACGGAGAACGAGGCCCCGGTGGGTGAGATCTCGGCGACCGTGTAGCGGAGATCCTGCGCCCGCATCGCGTCGACGACCGCTCGGGACCGGGATGCGACACCGACGATGCCCCATTCATCGCCGCCCGCGCTGAGCGCAGCCGCCGTGTAGACGGCCTGGTGTGCTCGGTGGAAGTTGCCGAGACCGAGGTGCAGGATGCCGGCGGCGGACGGTGCCGGGTGCTCCGGACGCGGGCCCGAGCCGGCGCCCAGTCGCGGCGGCAGGGCCGTCATCGCCGAGCCTCGGGGCACCGCGTCGTCGGCTGGAGGAGATCCACGTCGATCATCATGAAAGCGATTCTGAATGGTTTGTACAAAGTTTGTCAAGTAGTTTCATGGCAGCACGATGCCGCATCATGAGTACACCCGACCCCGCGAAGGATCAACCGTGACCGCCACCCTCACCGATGTCGCCCGTCACGCGGGCGTCTCCATCGCCACCGCGTCGCGGGCGTTCGGCGAGCCGGATCGCCTTGCGAACGCGACGCTCGAGCGGGTCCTCACGGCCGCGGCGGACCTCGGGTACTCGAACCCGAACGGTTCGACGGCGGAGAAGACGTTCGGCGTCATCGTCCCCGACATCGCCAGCCCGGTCTACGCGACCCTCCTGAAGGGCGTCCACGCCCAGGCCTGGCAGGGACGCCACCGCCCGGTGTTGTTCGACACCGATGAGGACCTGCATCGCGAGCACGAGCAGCTCGAACTGGCGCGGAAGCTCAACGGGATGCTCCTCTGCTCGCCACGCCTCCCCGACGACGAGATCCGCGCGCTCGTGGGCGACACCCCGGTCGTGGTGGTCAACCGCATCATCGACGGCCTCCCCTACGTCGTGATGGACACCGAGAGCGGGCCACGGCAGGCGGTCGAACACCTCGCCGCACTGGGTCACCGACACATCGCCTATGCGGCCGGTCCGAAGCACTCCTGGGCGGACCTCCGCCGTGGCGACGCGGTCGCGGCTGCATGCGAGCAGCTCGACATCGAGTTCACCCGCCTGGGCCACCAGGCGGCCTCGATCCAGGGCGGCCTCGCCGCAGCGGCCACGATCGTGGCGAGCGGTGCGACGGCGGTCATCGCCTACAACGACCTGGTCGCCCTCGGCATCGACGCCGGGATCACGTCGATGGGCAAGCGCTGCCCCGACGACCTCAGCATCATCGGCACCGACGACATCGAGATGGCGTCCATCCGCCAGCCCGGTCTCACCACCGTGCGGCTCGCGATCAACCGGTGCGGGTCGTTGGCGGTCGAGGTGCTGCTCCAGGCCATGGCCGGAGGGTCACCCCGTTCGGTCGCGAGTCTCGACTCGCAGCTCATCGTGCGCGATTCGACCGCAGCCCCGCGTCGGGACTGACGCGGCGGACGGCAGCTCCGCCGATCAGCCGACGTCCCATCGGTGGAGCCGGGCGGCCGCGAGACCCGACACGAGCGCGCACGCCGCCATCAGGCTCCAGACCACTGCGAGCGGCACGGGCTGAGGGCCTCGGGAGATGGTCGCCTCGAGCGCGCCGACGATCCAGGTCGTGGGCAGGACCCGGAAGAGACCGGCGACCCACTCCGGAAGGATCGCGAGCGGGAAGAGGGCCCCGGACGTGGCGAGAGCGAGCATCGGCAGCAGGTACGCGAGTTGCATGGCGATGTCCGGGTTCGACAACCGCGCCGCGAGGAGGTAGCCGAAGCCGAGCAGCATCGCGCCACCGAGCAGGATCGTGCCGGCGATCGCGACGAGGTCGGAGAGTGGACGGGTGGGCACCGTCCAGGCGGCCAGGGCGATGATCACCGCGGCCTCGACGACGACCAACCCCACGCGGATCGGCAGGTGTCCGAGCAGATACGCGTCGCGACGGGCCGGCGAGGTCGACAGCGCCCGCAGCAGGCCGGTGCTGCGATGCCGGACCAGCGGCACCGTGGTGAGCATGAAGGCGATCGCCATCGTCCCCGTGCTCGAAACGAGCGGGAGGGCGCGCTCCAGCACACCGGCAGGCGTGTCGGACGCCGTCGCCACGAGGGCGTCCACACCCCCGAGCAGTCCGATCAAGGCGAGGAAACTCGCCACGAGTGCGATGATCGAGCGCGGGTCCCGGACGAGGTCGCGCGCGTGGGCCGCGGCGAAGCTCCGGACCTGAGCTGGGAACGCAGGCGTCGTGCTCATGGGCTGTGGGCCCGGTCGCCGTCGGCTGCGGACGTCGGCCGATTCGCGAGATCGATGAAGAGATCCTCGAGCGACCCGTGCGCCACTCGGAACCCCCGCGGTCTGAGACCGGTGGAGAAGGTGAGTCGGCGCAGCACGGCGTCAGGGTCGTCGGTCACGATCCCGACCAGGCTGACGGCGCCCTTCGCCGTCACGGTGATCTCGCCGGGGATGTCGTGCGAACGCAACTCGTCCGCGGTGGTCCGGCCGGGGACCTCGAAGGTCACCGTGGCCGTCGCGGCGTGTTCCCGGACCAGGGTCTCCGGCTCCCCCGAGGCGGCGATCGAGCCGTCCACGAGGACGGCGATCCGGTCGCAGACCTGGGTGGCCTCGTCCATGTGATGCGTCGAGAGCAGGATCGTGGTCCCGCGTTCCTGCTGGCGCCGGATGATGCCCCAGAGGTTCCGTCGGGCCTGCGGGTCGAGTCCGGCCGACGGCTCGTCGAGGACGACGATCTCCGGATTGCCGATCAACGCGATGGCGATCAGCAGGCGACGCTCCTGGCCGCCTGAGAGGTGCTTCACGCGCACGCGCCGTGCCTCCCCCAGATCGAGCTCGTCCAAGACCTCCTCGGGACGCCGCACATCCCGGTAGAACGACGCGAAGAGGTCGAGCGTCTCCGTGACCGT
The DNA here is from genome assembly GCF_003856975.1 of Plantibacter sp. PA-3-X8. Lineage (NCBI taxonomy): Bacteria > Bacillati > Actinomycetota > Actinomycetes > Micrococcales > Microbacteriaceae > Plantibacter > Plantibacter sp. PA-3-X8. Next base: position 811,286 of record NZ_CP033107.1, on the reverse strand, counting down.
GAGCGTCGGGAACAGGGTGGCGGCCTGCGGCTGCACCGCCATCCGCTCGGTCACGTATCGGCGGTCGATCGACGGGTCTCGTCCAAGCACCCGGACGGTTCCGTCGGTGGGACGGCGGAGTCCGACGATGGTCTCGAGCGTGGTGGTCTTCCCGGCGCCGTTCGGTCCCAGCAGCCCGAACACCTCCCCCGCGTGGACTCGGAGGGAGACGTCGCGCAGGACGCTCCGGTCGCCGTAGCGCTTGCTGAGCCGGTCGACGGTGACGACCACTCGGTCCGATTCGTTCATCGTCGTCCTCCCGACGGCGGGGCATCGTGTTCACCCGGGAAGAAGATCTCCTCGATCGGGCGGGAGAGCAGTGCGGAGACCCGGAACGCCAACGGCAGGGACGGGTCGTAGCGCCCGGTCTCGAGCGCGTTCACCGTCTGCCTGGAGACGCCGAGTGCTTCAGCGAACTGGACCTGGGTCCACCCGCGTTCGGTGCGCAGGGCGCGGACGTCGTTCTTCATCGGGTGGCCCGGAAGGAGACGACACCGATGGTCACGCCCCACACCGCCATCCCGCCGATGAACACCCACCATTCCGGCTGGGCGACGACGACACCGGCGGTCGACAGGAACACGACCGCGAGGCTGATCAGCATCGCCGCACCGAACCCGATGGCGAGACTCAGCACGATCACTCCGCGCTGCAGTTCGTCGACGCGGCGCACGTGTCGGACGAGTGCGATCACGATCCACACCACCGGCACGAGCGGGACGAGTGCGACCGCGACGGCTGCGGGCGATCCCGGCTCGGTGGGGAACAGCTCCGGCAGGAAGAGGAACGTCACGAGGAACCCGACGGCACCGGCCGCGATCTCCCACATGTATCTACGGGACGCACGACGCTCCTGCGGTGTCGATCCCCGTGTCGTGTGCTCGTTCATGCAGCCACCTCTCGTTGCGTGTCGGACATCGTGGTCGCCCGCCCATCGCGCTCGGACTGATCCCACTCGAACCACCGCACGGCGAGCACGCCTGCTGCGACGGTGACGAGCGACATGAGCCCCCAGAGCGCGGGGACGGGGAGGAACGGTTCGGCCCCGGTCAGTGAGGCACTCGCGGCGGCGACGAACCAGGTGGTCGGCAGGCAGTTCATGGCGACCTGCACGGCGGCAGGAAGGATGGACTGCGGCAGGAGCCCACCCGACGCGAACACGAGCCCGATCGTCACCATCACCATCGTCTGTTGTGTCGCCTCGGCGTTCCGCGATCGCGCGGCGAACACGAGCGCCAGAGCGAACAGCATCGCCGCTCCGAGGAGGAACGAGACCCCCAGGGCCGGGAGGTCCACACCGTCGACGTACCTGCGCCAGACCGCGATCCCGGTCGTCAGCACCAGGATCCCCGCCGCCACCAGCGCGCGCAAGGGGAGCTGCGCGAGGAGGAAGGTCGACCGGCGGAGCGGCGTCACGCCGAGCAGCCGGAGCAGCCCGCGCTCCCGCATCGCCACGAGTGGGACGGTCGTGCCGATGAACGCCAGGCTCGCGACCCCGACCAGGACCACGATGCCGAGGTTCTCCTGGAGCGGGTCGATCTTCACGTCACCCTCGTCGTCCATCACCGTCACCCCGTGGGCCGGGACGCCTGCGTCGCGCAGCCCTCGCCAGATCGGGTCCCATGCAGCCTGGTCCGCAGCGTCGAGCACCACCAGGGCGCGCCCCTCGTGCACGGTCACCCGCGTGTTCCGATCGGGGTCGTCGGGGGCGACCACCTGCACACCGGCCCGCTCGAGCGCCGACGAGACTCCCGGTTCGTCCGTGTCCAGCGCTGCGACCGGAGCAGGGCCCAGGACGACGAACGCGAGCCACATGGAGACGTAGATCACGAGGATGATGCCGGTCATGAACCACATCGAGATCCCGGTGAGCGGGTTCCTGAGCACGTCGCGAGCGCTCATCGACGCCAGCCGCCGGAACGCGGTGCCGCCGCAGCGGGCCGACCTGTCGTTCGTCATCGTCGGCGCATCTGGACGATCGAGTCCGAAATGACAAGGAAACCTGACATACGTCAAGCATGCTTGTCATCCGGCGACGTGTCAAGCTTCCTTGGCAACGACAGGCACGGCAGGATGGGATCGTGCTGAACCGACTGGGTCTCCTCCGTATGACCGGCCGCGACCCCGGCGAGGGGCACCGGGTGGCGAGCCCGTTGGAGCTGCTCTTCGACCTCGTGTTCGTCGTCGCCGTCTCCCAGGCCTCGCAGAACCTCCACCACGGGATCGTCGAGGGTCACGCGGCGGAGACGACCGTCTCCTACGCGATGATCTTCTTCGCCATCTGGTGGGCGTGGATGAACTTCACCTGGTTCGCGTCCGCGTTCGACACCGATGACTGGCTCTACCGCACGACCACCATCGTGCAGATGGGCGGGGTCCTCGTGCTCGCCGCCGGCGTGCACGACGCTATGGTCGACGGCGAGTGGGCGATCATCACCATCGGCTACGTCATCATGCGACTGGCGATGGTGGCGCAGTGGCTCCGACTCGCGTTGTCCGATCCGGAGCAACGCGCGGTGGCCCTCCGGTTCGCGATCGGGATCAGCCTCGTGCAGGTCCTCTGGGTCGCGCGACTGGCCCTTCCGGTGGAGGGGCAGTTCTGGACCTTCTGGCCCGCGATGCTGCTCGAGGTGCTCGTGCCCGTCTGGGCGGAACGGGTCCACCGCACGCCCTGGCACCCGCATCACGTCGCCGAGCGGTACGGCCTGTTCACGCTGATCCTGCTCGGCGAGAGCCTTCTCGGTTCGGCGAACGCCATCATCGACGCGGCGAACAGCGACGAGCGGATCGACGGGCTCGTCGGCTTGGCCGTGGCAGGCATCGTCCTCGCCGCCGGGATGTGGTGGATCTACTTCAGCCGGGAGCAGGGGGGTCGCCTGGCCTCGTCCCGCCAGGGGTTCGCCTTCGGGTATGCCCACTACGTCGTCTTCGCCGCCGCCGGTGCCGTCTCCGCGGGGATCGAGGTGGAACTCGACCTGCTGACCGAGGCCGGCGAGCATCTCCCAGCTGCCGACGCCTCGTTCTCACTCACAGTGCCGGTCGCCGTGTTCATGGTCGCGGTGTGGTTCGTCCTTCTCCGCGGGCGGATCTCCACCGGTGCCTCCGCGCTATTCCTCGGGGCGGCGGCGGTCGTCCTCGCCTCGGCGGCACTCCCGATCGTGACCGTGCTCGGGACGGCCACGGCGGTCGGTGTCGCGGTCGTCGTCCTCGAGGTGCAGCGCGTCCGTGAACGACGGGAACCGGCTCGCTGAACGACCCCGGAAACGACGAACGCCCCCGGTTCCTCGGGGGCCTTCGTGTCACATTCACTGGTGGGAGGGTTCATGAAAGCCGCGATCCCGGTCGGGAGCGGGGCTCGCAGAAGGGGGTTTTTGGTGTTTTCCACGCTAAGCCCCCCGATTTTTCCGCGATGCCCCGGAAGCCCTTGAGATTCCGCGGATCTGAACTTGCCTGCACGCGCCGCCGAGAGCCCGGGCTCGCCACTGCGACAGAGCAACTTCACTACTGCCGGCACCCATCGAGCTACTTGCTCCGCAGGAATTACCCGGGAATCCCTCATCGACCAGGCTCGCGCGCCTCGAGGTTTGTTCGATATCGCCGCGGCACGCACCCCGCACGGGAGCGAGTACACGCCCACGGACGGGGAGCGGCCGCCGACCGTTATTCCGCTGCTGACGGGTACGCGATCCTAGGCCCATGGGAGCAACGCGGCTTCTCGGTCATGACGCTCATACCCTGGGTCGTGTGTTCATGCTGCCATGAGGGTTGCCTTCACGCAGGAACGTGTTGCTGCGCGCACAGTGTCCGGTAGAGCTCGCATCTGTCGAGGAGATCGTCGTGCGCACCGACGTCCACGATGCGTCCGTGCTCCATCACGATGATCTTGTCGAAGTCGCGTACCTCCGCCAGACGGTGGGAGGCCATAACGATGGTCTTCGCCTGCGCACGCTCCCGCAGCAGCGACGACAGTCCCTCGGCGGAGATGGCGTCAAGGCTCGATGTCGGTTCGTCAAGGAGCAGCATCTCTCGGTCAGAGAGCAACGCTCGGGCAACACCCAGCCGCTGCCGCTCACCCCCTGAGAGGTTGCTACCTGACACTGCGACAGGTCGGTCGAGGACGTCCCCGCCTATGCTGGCGAACAGGCCCACGTCAGCCAACGTCTGCAAGAGCGCACTGTCCGGAAGGCCGCGGTGCTCGATGTCGAGATTGTCTCGAAGGGTTCCTCCCACCGGCGGCGAGTTCTGCGGCACCCACGCCATACGAGCTCGGTAATCGCCGAGCGGACCGTCGTGAGCCGGCACTCCACGCATCCGTATGGTGCCACTGCTGGGTTCGTAGAACCTCTCGAGAAGAGCGAACACGGTGGACTTCCCAGACCCGGACGGGCCCACGAGAGCGACGTGCTCACCGTCACGGATCGTGACATCGAGCGGCCCGATGCGAGTCGCCGACCCGGCCGACGCTTGCGGATACTCGAAAGTGACGCTCTCGAGTTCGACGAGCACCTCACCCGCGCACCCCAAGTCGGCGTGAGTGCCATCCGACAGGAGATCGCTCTCTTGCGGCGCGGAGACAATTTCATCGACGCGGTCTATCGCCGCAAGTCCCGTCTGAATGCTCACGAACGTCGAACCGACCTGAGAGACCGGTCCGACCATCATCATGAGGTACATCATGAACGCGATGAGCCCTCCGAGTGACAGGCTGCCCTCAGCGACTCGGACGCCACCGAGAGCAAGTGTGACGATGAGGAGTGCTTGGGTGGCGAGGGTCATGACTGGTTGCATGTATGCACCCAACCGCGCCACCTTGATTGCGTTCGCCCTGACGTCACTGGCGTCGGCGGCGATGAGGGCAAGCTGCTGTCCGCCCACTCCGTAGGCTCGGATCAGCGGCAGCGCAGTCAGCGTGCGTTCGAAGCTGCCTGCGAGCGTCGCAGTCGCCGCCTGAGTTCTCCCGGACGCTGAGCGCACCAGTCGCCCCATGACGGTGGACAGCACCGTAGCAACAACGGTGATCACCAACGACAGAGCGAACAGAATCGGGTCGATGGTGGCCATGAGGACGGCCGCGACCGCGAAGGTGACGACCGCAGCGAGGAGTTTGAATACACCCGTCGTCAGAACGGATGATGAGGCGGCGGTGTCGGAGATCATTCGAGAGAGGAACTCACCCTGTGGCACCCGTTGCACGCGACTCATTGGCAACGACACGATGCGTGCCGACACGCGTGTCCGCAGTTCGAGGATGAGGTCGTGTGCGGTGCGAGCAAGAGCATACGACTCCACCCCGGCGAGTAGCGCCTGAGCGACAACCACCGTGGTCAGGATCAGCACCGCAGGAAGCGGCGCTGACCCGGAAGTCACGGCATCGAACATCTGTTGCAGCAGCAACGGTTGGGCAAGCCCCAGCCCCGCCCCCACGAGGGACAGCGCCACCAGTCCTCCGAGTCGCCAACGATGGCGTCGGATGAAGTCTCGGAGGGTGTTGCTTCGGATCATCGCTGGGTGTTCCTGGTCGCGACCACTGCGGCGATGAAAACTGTGGCGGTGAAAAGTAGACCCATACCCACAAACGTGAGAGCGATGTCGCCCCATGGAATGGCGCCGACAGCGGTGGCCATCTTCGTCGGGTCTTGCGCGAGATATCGCCATGCAATGAAGGCGAACGCGCCGGCAAGCAGCACACCACTGGACACGATGAGAACGAGGGCTTCTGAGAGCAGTGTGCCTATCGTCCGAGCGCGGGATATCCCGAGAAGGCTCAGGAGTCGGAACTCGCCCCGGCGATTCATGACGGACGCGGTGAGACCTTGGATCATGGCGACGATGGCGAGACCATAGATGGTGCCGAACAAGGCGATGTTTCCGGTGGCGGCGTTGCTCTGGCGAAGCTCGACACGCGTCTGGATGAACTCGTCTTTCGTCATCGTCGGCGCGAGGTCGTCGACCCGCGCGGTGATGTCGGAGACGGCGGCGGAGTCCGCACTCACGAACACACGGATGTCCCACACCTCCGGGTCCAGGGTCTGCAGCATCTGCCAGTCGACGAGGAGTCCGGTGTAGATCCGGGAGGTGATGACGGCGGCGACGGTGAGGGTGGCCGTGGTTCCGCTCGGTGCCTCGACCGTGACGGTGTCTCCGACCTTGTCGCTCTCCCGTGTGGAGACGACGGCCGCGCCACCGGCGCTGTCGAAGTCGCCTGTTGTCACGTCCGTCTCGAAGACGTCCTGGTAAGCGTCGAGGTCTACGAAGTTGAAAACGGTGAGGAAGGTGCCGTCCGCGCGCCCCTGTTCGATGAGCCGGGTAGTTGCTGCGGAACGTACCACCGCGTTCACGCCCTGCATATTCCCGATGTCGCCGGTGACGGTGTCGGCATCCTTGACGGATGACGGCTCGACGATGAGGTCAGCATCCAGCTTGGAGTGATAGTCATCCTGCATGGTCGCCTGATCAGGCCCTGCACCGATGGCGAACCCGCCCATGACGCCCATCAGGATGAGCAGCGGGAGGACGTTGGATGCGAACCGTTGCGAGTCTCGGGAGGCGCGCTGCGCGACGAGGACACCCGAGCCGCCGATCAGGGGCCTGAGGAGCCAGCCCAACGCTCGCGCGACCACCGGAACGAGGACTGGTGCAAGTGCGCCGAGGGGGAAGATGATCAGCAGCGGGACGATGATTGAGGCGACAGGGTTCTCGCTCCCGGTGTCCGGCATGAAAATGAGGAATGCGGCGAGCCCGACGACGGACGCGGCTGCGATGACGATACGAGTCGCGCTCATCTTCTCGCCCTGTGTGCCCGTCGCAGACGCCTCGAGAGCGGCGAGAACATCGTTGGTCTGCTTGGAGCGAAGGCTCAACCACGCGGCGACCATAGAGCAGAGGATCATCCCTCCCGCGACCAGGGCCAGAGTGAGGACCGGGAAACCGAAATCCACCCGCAGAGTCTTCCCGAACACGCCCACGGCCTGGAGCAGGAGATAGAAGGGGTGGGCGAGCAGCCCACCGATGAGGACACTCGGGATCACGACCAACGTGGCGAAGACGAACGCCTCACCGGTAACCATCACGCGAACGCGCAACACACTCGCTCCTGCGAGACGAAGCTGGCCGAGTTCTCTGCGCCGCAAGGCGAGCATGTTCCGGAAGCCCAAGTAGACCAGCACGAGTGCGATCACCACCGTGGTGAAGCACATGACCTGCAGGATGCCCTGCGATGCGCTGACAGCAGCCCGAACGACGCGGGCATCGAACTCCGACATCGAATCGATCCGGACCGCCTGCCCGCTTGCAAGGCCGGTGAACAACACCATCTCCGCAGTCGCGACGACCGTGGCGATACTGAGAAGGATGGCGACCCCGACATACGCCGCTCGATGGCGACGCACGAACCCCAGAGAGACGGGCAGCTGCTGAGCCCCAGTCATCGCGCGGCGCTCTCCAGCCCCGTCATGCGAGAGCTGACGGCCTCCGCAGTCGGGGCGTCCATCGTGTCCACGAGTCGCCCGTCGACAAGGAACAGGACCCGGTCGGCGTATGCAGCGATCTGGGGATCATGAGTGACCATGACAACAGAAGTGCCGACGTCCCGGAACCGACGAAGCTGGTCCATCACCAGGAAACCGCTCTTGCGGTCCAGCGCTCCAGTCGGTTCATCGGCGAAGATCACGCGCCTGGTCTGAGCGAGGGCGCGTGCGATGGCCACGCGTTGCTGCTGCCCACCGGAAAGCTCTGCCGGGTACGACTTGACCTTCTCAGAGAGCCCAACGTTGGCCAGGGCGTTCACGGCCTGCTCACGCGGTATCGCCGCTCCCCCAAAGAGGGAGGGCAGTGTGACGTTCTGCAACGCTGTCAGAGCATCGATGAGGTTGAAGCTCTGAAAAATGAAACCGAATTCGTCACGTCGGAGAAGATCGAGCTGACGTTGCTTCGCGGTGGTCAGTTCCGTGGCGTCGAAGGTGACGGCTCCCGCTGACGCGCGGATGAGACCGGCGAGGCAGTAGAGGAGGGTGGACTTCCCGGAGCCAGACGGGCCCATGATGGCGGTGAAGGAACCAGGCTCGAATGTGCAGCTGACACCGTCAAGCGCGAGCGTCTCCACCCGCCCGTTCGAGAACGTGTGCCCGAGTCCGGTTGCTGTGAGCATGTGCTGCCCTTTCGTAGAAGAAGCGTGGGACGCGCGTCGCCGCGCGCCCCACACGTCCGTGTATCAGTTCGGTCCGCAGGAGATGCTGATACCGCTGTTGTCGCCGTCACACCACATGCTGATGCCGGATCCGAAGACACCGACCTCAGGCCCGGACTCGTTCGACAGGCCCTGCAAAGAAAGCAATGCGCTCATTGTGTTCACCTCCTTCCATGTCATCGTCAAGTGGTCTGGGAAGAGTCACCGGGAACCAGTCGTCCGGGTTCTCTTCGAATAAGGCGAGGAGCGCGCCGACGTAGCCGGCAGCTCCCGTGGAGTAGTCCGCGGAGAGGTGGTATCCGTTGTCTCCGAGCATCACCAGCGCGTCAGGGTCGCTCCCATGGAAGAGGAAGTTCTCGGCGGTGAAAGACATCAACCGGACCCGTTCGCTGCCCCCATAAGAGAGCGGAGCGGACAGGAGTGCGCAGGCGATGCCAGCAGTCCCCCGAAACAGGCCGCCGTTCATGCTGATGATGCCGTCGACCGTCTGAGCGAGTCGTGCGATCTCGTCCCGGTAGTGGGTCGGCGCGCACTGTGCGAGAGTGAACGCGATCCCCGCGGCACCCTCCGACAGGTAGCCGTAGGAGACACGCGAGTAGTCCACACGAAGGGTCCCGTTGTCCGCTTCGGTGAGCTGCTGCAGCTCGCGCTGGAAGCAGAGGTGCATCAGGTGATCCCAGGAGGCGTCCCCGGTGACTTCCGCGAGCCGGCGGCAGACCATTCCGACACCCGACCACCCGTCGAACAACCCGATGGTGTTACCGGTTTCCGAGTGAGGGCTACGGAGGTCCCCTCCGCCTGTGACACGGGCGGCGAGCAACGAGGCGTATCGGTCGCGCATGTCGCGAGCGGAGTCTGTGTCCGCGAAGGCAGCATCGCACAGAGCGAGGATCGTGCCTGCCAAGCCACTCCGCACGGATAGGTCATGTCCGGGGTCGGCGCTTACCTCTCCAGCCGCGAGGATCACTTCGGCACTTGCGGTGTCGCCGAGCTGGGCGAGTGCGGCCGCGATGCCCACGGTTCCGCGGAGGAGACCGTGAAACGGAATGTCGTCCACTTCTCGAAGGCGCGCGCTCAACCACCTGTGGTCCTGCGTGACGTCGCGGCCGGCTCTTGCGAGCATGAGGATCACGCCTGCGGCTCCCGTCTCGATGTTCAGCAAGGCGCTGGCTCCGTCTGCGAACTGTGTCGCGTCCCCGGGGAATCGGCGGGGTCCGTCACGTCGGGTTCCTTCGATGCCGTTGCACACCTGCTCCAAGACTTGTCTACCTGGAGTCAGAGCAAGGCCTGTGGCGTGGCGGTACGGGTGCGACGTTGCCATCGCGTCCGGGGGCACAGCGTCGACCAAGGTGTTGACGACGTTCGCGACGTCTTCCGGGAATTGCTCCGCAACCTTCTGTGCCCGGTAGGTCAGCACGGACGGGTCGAACGCCCCGGCCAGCGACGGCCAGAACAAGTGCAGGACAACGGCAGCGAGCGCGTACCTGTCGCGGTCACGGTTCGAAGTCTGCGCGTGGGGTATGAAGCCCGGGGTGCCGATACTGCCGACCGCGGAGGCATCCATCTCACGGGCGGCTTCGAGGTCGATGAGTCGGACACGGTCGCCGTCGACCAGGATGTTCTTCGGCTGCAGGTCGAGAATGCTCCAGCCTGCATCATGAATCTGATCGACCGCGGTGATCACCTGCCGGGCGAGTGGCAGAGCTCGTGCAGCGTAGTCGGCGAGGACAGTCTCCTCCGTGCTGAACGGATAGTTGCTGGCTGCCCAGGACTGGAGCGTGAGCCCGGGAATGTACTCCTCGACGAGAAACTCATGCTCGCCGATAACCCGGTACTCGATGGCATTGACGACGGCGCCCACGCTGGCGAGCTGCTTCAGAGCCCGGTGTTCACTCCGCAGCCGCGAGGTCGCGTCGGCGGAGTCCGAGCTGTACGCCGACCATCGCCGCGCCTCCTTCAAGACCACCTGACTCGATCCGGCGTCAGCAAGGTACACACCGCCGGCATTGCTGAAATGCAAGCTGGAGCGCACGACGTACGGATGCAGAAGTTCTTGCAACACCCCCGGCGTCGGACTGAGTCGCTCCTCGACAAGTTCACGAATCAGGGCCGGGGGATCAACGAAGCTCGGCAGCGTGAAGACGGCGGCGCGACTGTCGTGGACTTTCTCTCCGTCTGGGCTCTGAATGGCGTAGCCCGCCGAACCGTCCGCATGCTCGAAGCGGTCCAGGAAGAAGGCGCCGTAACGGAAGTAGACGGGACTCTCGCCGAACTTCACATCCGACAGAATGTATGGGCCGTCGAATCCGCGAAGAGCCTCATCGAACAGTGGCAGGAGTTCGCAAAATTCTTCATCGGTGCGGGGGAAGACAGTGATGAACTTGCCTGCCGACCCACGGTTGGCGTACTTCATGCTGGTTCGGCGCAGTTCGGTCTCGTCAGAGAGGTACTTGAAGGGGACACCACGCTCGACGCAGATGTCGCCGACGATGCGGAGCGCGTCTCGCGCCTGCTCCGGGCGAGTGCTGACGTGTACCTTCCACCCCTGGCGCGGGAGAACGCCACCATCGTCCGGGTGAAGCGTCGCCCATGGGCCGAACTTCGAGAGCGACCAGGTGGGGGGCGCGGGGTGTGAGAAGTGGCGACCCGATGCAGCGGTGGTCGACTGTTCGTAGTACGCCTCGCCGGGCGTGCAGTGCTGCAACCGCAGCATGGAGTGATTGCGGTACATCAGGCCTCACGTGGCTGACTGGTCCGGGCGACCCGCACCGGCTTTGTCGCTGCGGCCCCGAGCGTTGACGATGCCTGACATCGGCTGTCTGTCATGGCATCTCCTTCCGCTGCGTTCCTGGCTGACTCCTCCTGGCGGGTGGCGCCTGACGTCCATCGAATCTCAGCCCTGGGCACCCGCACGATGGGTCCTGCCCTACTCTTCGAGGTAGGGCTGGCTATACCTTTCGGTGCCGCTGGCGATGCCCGGCGTGGGGGATCCCTAGGCTGGACCCATGACGACGGCGAGTCACGTGTGGAAGGCGATGAGGTTGCCCCCGTGGCGCTTCGTTCTCAGCCGCTGGCCGTGGCGGGCACTCATCTACCTGATGCTGAGTGTGCTCGTTGGAGCAGCTCTCGTCCCGCTTGTGATCTTCACATTCCTACTGTTGCCGTTCTGGGGTCTCGTCCTCGGATCCATGGAGCGCCGACGCACACGCCTTCTCGGGTTCCCCGTGCAGATGAGCGACCACGCCACGGTCGATGCCAGCGAGCGTCACCACTGGATCAACATCCGCCTCACAGAACGTGCGACGTGGCGCGAGGCACTGGCGCTCATCTGGGACCTTGTCTGCGCTCTCCTCGCACTCATCGTGCTGTTTTTCGAGACCATCACACTTCTGGCGCTCGGCATGGTCGCTGCCGCCGGTATCACCGGACCCACACCGACCCAGTTCTTCGGAGACGCCGAAGGGGTCATGACCCCCACAAACTGGTGGCCAGTCGCGCTCATCACCCTCGTCGTGCTGATCCTGTTCGGCTACATCAACGCGTGTCTCGCAACTGGTCAAGCATGTGTGTTGCGACTCCTGTGCGGGCCGAAAGCACGCGGCGTCGACGCGAACATCCAGCGTCTCATCAACTCGCGCCGTGCTCTCGCCGAGTCGTCAGACGCGGAGCGCCGTCGCATCGAACGGGACCTGCACGACGGCGTACAGCAAGAACTCATCGCACTCGGCGCACGACTGGGAATGATCGGCCTCGAAGTGGACGAGCTCGCCGCGAGAGGCACTGACACCACTCAGCTATTGCGAGCGGTCGACGAAGCCCAGGTTCAGGCGGAGCATGCGATGACGACCCTCCGTGACACGGTCCGCGGGATCCACCCTTCAGTACTCACCGATTACGGACTCCGCGCGGCCCTCGAGGAGCTCGCTGAGCGCAGCGACATTCGAGTGACCGTCGAAGGGAACCCCAGAGTTCACCTCCCCGCCGCACACGAGACCACCGTCTACTATCTGGTCGCAGAGGCCCTCACGAACATCGCCAAGCACGCATCCGCCTCCTCCGCCGTGGTCGCCACCGGCACCGATGGCAAGACGTTCATCGTCACCGTGACCGACAACGGAACAGGCGGTGCCGACAAACGGAACGGAACCGGACTACGAGGACTCACCGAACGTGCAGAGGCTCTCAACGGTCATCTGAAAGTCACAAGCCCCGCCGGCGGACCCACCGTCCTGCGAATGGACCTCCCCCTACCCGAAGAAGGGAACGCCTTGCATGCGAATACTGATCGCTGAGGACTCAGCGCTACTGCGTGAAGCACTCATCGCTCTGCTCGAGCGGCTGGGCCACACGGTGGTGGGCGCCGCCGAGACGGCACCCCAGCTGGAGGAAGCGTACGCGCGACTGGACAGTGCTCCCGACATCATCATCACCGACGTCCGCATGCCACCCGGGAACAAGGACGACGGCCTGCGGGCCGCCCTTCGCATCCGGGAGCAGCACCCGCACCAGCCGATCCTCGTCCTTTCGCAGTACCTCGCGGACATGAACGCCCGCCGTCTCCTCACACTGCCCGAAGGGGCCGTCGGGTATCTGCTCAAGGACCGCATCAACCGGGTGCGTGACTTCGCCGGCGCACTGCAGAACATCGCCAGCGGGGGGACGACTATCGACCCTCATGTGGTCCAGCACCTCCTCAGCAGCGCACACCCCGGCCCGTTGGATACGCTCACGCCACGGGAGACCGAAGTCCTCATTCTCATGGCGGACGGCCAATCAAACGCCGCCATCGCCGAGAAGCTCGTGCTCAGCGACCCCGCGGTCGGCAAGCACGTCGGACGCATCTTCCAGAAGCTCGGCCTGAGCCCCGTAGATGAGAACCGGCGTGTGAAAGCAGTGCTCACGTACCTGCAAGCATCACGTACCCCCTGATCTCCCCGACAGCGCCGCAGAAAGAGGCGCGATGTTCCTGGAAAGACTCACGCCGTCATCTTCAGCGATACTCGTGGGGAACCGCTGAGTGGAAGAAGGCCTACGGTCAGCGCAACCAGGTCGAGTCTGTGAACAAGGGCATCAAGCACAGGAAGAAGTTCTCCGCCACGAACCTGGCTAATGTTCGGCCGGCAACAGTCGGCGCGCTCGCACCTCCCGCGTAGTCCGAACGACTCGCTTGAAATCGAAAAGCAAGACCGAACAGCCCCTCAAGAGGCTATTCGTCGTGGACACAGAACGCGGCGAGCGCGGATCCGCGCTCACGAACCACGCTGAGGCCCGAAAATGAAGCGGCGGTTGCCTCGATTTTCACCGAGGCAACCGCCGAACTCGCATTTCATGAACTGATTCGCGTTTCTACGTGAACCCGCCCTGGTGCGCGAGGCGGGACTTGAACCCGCACGCCCTTTCGAGCACTGGCACCTGAAGCCAGCGCGTCTGCCAATTCCGCCACTCGCGCGAGACACCAGACGTCACCGCTCTCGCGGCAACTTATCGAGGATAGCACGCGGAACCCGCGCGGTAGAACACCGGAGATCCGCGCCAAGGCAGGAGGAAACGGGTCGGACGGCCATGCGCCGATGCTGATCTCCTGCTGCCGAGCGGGTGAACACCTGGCGTCGGCGCCCGCGTCGATTGGCCTCGTGTGCAGGCAAACCGTCTAACATTGCCTGGACACCGACACGAATCGAGAGACCGTGGGCATTCTGGACAACTTCGAGAAGGGACTCGAGCGCGCCGTCAACGGCGCCTTCGCGAAGACCTTCAAGTCCGGACTCCAGCCGGTCGAGATCACGAGCGCGCTCCGACGCGAGCTCGATACCAAGGCCGCCGTCGTCTCCCGCGACCGCATCCTCGTGCCGAACAAGTTCACCGTCCGCATGTCGCCCACCGACTTCGAGCGCATGGACGCCATCGGCCCCTCCCTCATCGACGAGCTCGGTTCGCTCGTCCAGAAGCACGCCAAGAGCCAGGGGTACTCCTTTCCGGGTGCCGTGACCATCAAGCTCTCCGGCGACCGCTCCCTCCCCGACGGCCTCGTGCAGATCGACAGCGTCAACCTCAAGGGCTCCGTCACCTGGGCACCCGTGCTCGATATCGGCGGTAAGCGCTACCCGATCACGCAGGCCCGCACGGTCATCGGCCGCGGTACCGAGGCTGACATCACGATCCCCGACACCGGCACCTCACGGAAGCACGTCGAGATCCTCTGGGACGGCAACGCCGGTCAGGCGCGCGACCTCGGCTCGACGAACGGCTCGAAGCTCAACGGCCAGTCCTTCCGCCAGGCGGCCCTCTCCCCCGACTCCGTCATCGAGATCGGCCGCACCAGGATCGTGTTCCGGGTGGTCGCCAAGGCCGGCGGATCCGATCGCCAGATGAGCGATGCGACCCGACGTCACGATGTGTCGTCTTTCGGCGACTCGTGGGGGGACGGCGCGTGAGCGAACTGACCCTGCTGGTCCTCCGCATCGGCTTCCTGCTCCTGCTCTGGACGTTCGTCTTCGGCATCGTCTACGCCCTCCGCACCGACCTCTTCGGACCACGTGTCCGGAAGCCGCAGCAGCAGTCGTCGAACGGAGCCCCGGCCACACCGCCGCAGCCGATGCGCGCCGCGACCGCCCCGGCCCCCAGTCGGCCCGCCACCGGCGGATCGAGCGGCACCCCTCCGCGCGCCACGGTCGACAACACCTCGCGCCTCGTCATCGTGTCCGGGCCCAAGCAGGGCACCGAGCTCCCCCTCGGCCGCGAGCCGATCACCATCGGCCGCTCAGCGGACTCCGGCCTCATCATCCGCGACGACTACACGTCCACGCATCACGCGCGCCTCATGCTCTGGAACGACGAGTGGATGGTCCAGGACCTCGACTCCACCAACGGCACCTTCCTCGCCGGCAAGCGCGTGAGCGTCCCGACGCAGATCCCACTCGACACCCCCGTCAAGGTCGGCCAGACCAGTTTCGAGTTGCGGCGGTAACCCGGTGACGACCAGCGGCGCCGGCGCAGCGCTCTCCCACGTGGGTAAAGTGCGCTCAAACAACCAGGATTCCGGCTACTCCGGGCACCACCTGTTCGTCGTCGCCGACGGCATGGGCGGCCACGCCGGCGGTGACGTCGCCTCGGCGATGGCACTCAACCGCATCATCGAAGCCGACGAACCGTACCCGTCCTCCGAAGCCGCTGAGGCGACGCTCCAGTCGGCGATCCTCGCGGCGAACTCCATCCTGGGCGACACGGTCTCGAAGCACCGCGAGCTGACCGGCATGGGCACCACGGTCTCCGCGCTCGCGGTCATCGGCAACGAGGTCGCCATCGCCCACATCGGCGACTCCCGGATCTACCTCTTCCGTGAGGGCGAGCTCAGCCAGATCACGGTCGACCACACGTTCGTCCAGCGTCTCGTGGACTCCGGCCGGATCACGGCGGAGGAGGCGATGGTCCATCCCCGCCGATCCGTGCTGATGCGCGTCCTCGGCGACGTCGACGCCTCCCCCGAGATCGACACGATGACGCTCGGAACGCAGCCGGGTGACCGCTGGATCCTCTGCTCGGACGGTCTCTCGGGCGTGGTCGACGAGACGCACATCACGGCGACCCTCACCGAGAAGCTGTCGGCGCAGCGCACTGCCGAGAAGCTCGTCCGGCAGAGCCTGGACCGCGGTGCACCGGACAACGTCACCGTCGTGGTCGTCGACATCGTCGACGAGCCGGTGAGTGACGGCGAGCCCGTCGTCGTCGGTTCGGCCTCGAAGCCCGTGGCCTTCGCACTCACCCCGTCGGTGAAGAAGCCCTCACTCATCCCCAACAGCTGGCTGCACCCCGGTCGGGTCACCTCGCTCGGCAACTCCCACTTCGAGCCCGCCTCCGAGGACTACCTCGACGAGCTCATCGAAGAGGACGAGCGTCGCGCGAGACGTCGGCGCATCACCTGGCTCGTCGGTCTCATCGTGGTCATCGTCGCGATCGTCGGTGGTGTCGTGCTCGGGTACGCGTGGACCCAGACCCGGTACTTCGTCGGCGGCGACGACGACACGGTGGTCATCTACCAGGGCATCCAGCAGGACGTCGGCCCCATCAAACTCTCGAACGTCAAGGAGGACACCGGCATCCCGCTCGGCTCGCTCTCCGACTTCGACCGCCAGGCCGTCGACCAGACCATCAGCGCGTCCTCGTTCACCGAGGCCCTCGACATCGTGAAGCGACTGCGGGTGACCGATGACCAGTGACGTCGCAGCCCCCATCCAAGCCGACACCGGCGTCATCAAGACGATGCGCCGGCTCCGGCTGCCGAAGAAGCTCCGCAACCTCGAGCTCGCGCTCCTCATCTTCGCGTTCGCCATCAACGCGGTCGCGGTCATGCTCGTGCAGCTCGGGGCCCTCGGACACCTCGACTTCGCCCTGATCACCTTCGGCTCGGGCCTGTCACTGCTGGTCCTCGCCTTCCACATCGTGCTGCGCTACACCGCGGCGGAGGCCGACCCCTTCCTGCTGCCGATCGCCACCGTGCTCGGCGGCGTCGGGATCGCCGAGATCTACCGGATCGACATCGCGCTCGGCGACTCCGGTTGGGCGAGCGCCGCGGTCCGACAGATGGTGTGGAGTGCGATCGCGATCGCCGGCGCCATCGCCGTGGTGCTGATCATCCGCAACCACCGCGTCCTCTTCAAGTACACCTACATCGCCGGCCTCTTCGCCTTCGTCCTCCTCCTGCTGCCCCTGCTGCCGGGCATCGGTCGCGAGGTCAACGGCGCCCGCGTCTGGATCGGCATCGGCGACGCGGTCACCTTCCAGCCCGGCGAGATCGCGAAGATCGCTCTGGCGGTCTTCTTCGCCGGTTATCTCGTGCGAACGCGCGACAGCCTCTCGATGGTCGGCAAGAAGTTCCTCGGGATCCAGTTCCCCCGTCTGCGCGACCTCGGCCCGATCCTCGTGGTCTGGGCGATGGCGATGGGCGTGATCGTCTTCCAGCGCGACCTCGGAACCGGTCTGCTCTACTTCGGCATGTTCCTCGTCATGCTGTACGTCGCGACGAGCCGCGCCAGCTGGATCATCATCGGCCTGACGATGTTCTTCGCCGGTGCGTTCATCGCCGGCCAGACCCTCTCCTACGTCGCCGGCCGTTTCCACAACTGGTGGGACGCCTTCAACCCGGAGGTCTTCGACCGCGACGGCGGCAGCTACCAGCTCGTGCAGGGCATCTTCGGCCTCGCCCACGGCGGACTGCTCGGCACCGGGCTCGGCCAGGGCATGCCCGAGATCACGCCCGTCCCGCAGAGCGACTACATCATCGCCAGCCTCGGTGAAGAGCTCGGCCTCGCCGGTCTCTTCGCGATCTTCGCGCTCTACCTGCTGCTCGTCTCGCGGGGCTTCCGAGTCGGCTACGCCGGCACCGACGACTTCGGCAAGCTCCTCTCGATCGGCCTGGCGTTCACCGTCGCGCTGCAGGTCTTCGTCGTCGTCGGCGGCGTGACCCGCATCATCCCGCTCACTGGGCTCACCACACCCTTCCTGGCGGCCGGCGGGTCGTCGCTCGTCGCGAACTGGATCATCATCGCCGTCCTGCTCCGCATCTCCGACACGGTCCGAACCCAACCCAAGGCGGTGGTCTCATGAATCGCGAACTCAAGCGGGTGAGCATCGTCGTCCTGGCGATGTTCCTGGCGCTCTTCGGGTCGACCACCATCATCCAGATGTTCCAGGCCGACACCCTCAACGCCGACGGTCGCAACACACGGACGCTCTACGACAGCTACCGGACGGAGCGAGGTCCCATCCTGCTCACGGACGGGACCGCCATCGCCTCGTCCGTCGCCAGTGACGACGAATACAAGTACCAGCGCGTCTACGCGAACGGCCCGTTGTACGCGCCCGTCACCGGCTACTTCTCGCCCACCCAGGGCTCGTCCGGTCTCGAACTCGCGACGAACGAGTACCTGAGCGGTACGTCGAACTCCCAGTTCCTCGACTCCATCAACCGGCTCATCTCCGGCCAGGCTCCGAAGGGTGCGGCGGTCGAGGTCAGCCTGGACCCCGTCGTGCAGCAGGCCGCCTTCGACGCACTCGGCGACCAGGAGGGCGCGATCGTCGCCATCGAGCCGAAGACGGGCAAGATCCTCGCCTCGGTGTCGAGCCCAGGCTACGACCCGAACGTCCTGGCCAGCCACGACAACGCGGCCGTGCTCGACGCCTACCGGACCCTCGACGACGACGACCGCCAGCCGCTCCTCAACAAGGGTGTCGACGGCGACCTCGATCCGCCCGGCTCCACGTTCAAGCTCGTCACCGCGGCCGCCGCGTTCGCGTCGGGCGACTACACGCCGGAGTCGGAGTTCCCGAACCCGTCCACATACACGCTCCCCGGGACGAGCACCGTCATCCGCAACTCCGAGGGCGGAAGCTGCGGCGGAGGCGCGACGGTGTCCATCGCGACAGCCGTCGAGCTCAGCTGCAACATCCCGCTCGCGGAACTCGGTGTCGAACTCGGCTACGAGAAGATCCGCGACATGGCGCAGAGCTTCGGCTTCAACATGGACGTCAACATCACCGGAACGGGACTCAACCCCATGCCGATGCAGCCGAGCACCTTCCCGAACGCGCTGAGCGACGACCAGACCGCCATGGCTGCCTTCGGGCAGTACACCGTGCGGGCCTCGGCACTCCAGATGGCCATGGTCTCGGCCGGCATCGCGAACGGTGGCATCGTCTGCAACCCGCAGCTGGTGAACCGCGTCGTGAACCCCGATCTGAGTGTCCTCAAGGAGTTCGAACCGGCGCAGCTGTCGCAGCCGATCTCGAGTTCGGTGGCCAAGGAGATCACGGACATCATGGTCCAGGGCGTCCAGAGCGGTGCTGCGACTAATGCAAGAATAGATGGGGTCGATGTGGCTGGAAAGACAGGCACGGCACAGAACGGATCCGACGATCCGTACACGCTGTGGTTCACCGGTTTCGCACCCGCGGACGACCCGAAGGTCGCCGTGGCGGTCGTTGTTGAAGATGGCGGTGGACTCGGACAGGACGGTTACGGCAACCTCGTGGCCGCGCCGATCGCGAAGAAAGTACTAGAGGCGGTGCTGAACAAATGAGACCGACAGCCGGGCTGACCTTCGGAGGTCGCTACGAACTGCAATCTCGCATTGCGATCGGTGGCATGGGCGAGGTGTGGCAGGCCACTGACCTGGTCATCGGCCGGACCATCGCCATCAAGATCCTCAAGGACGAGTACATGGGGGACCCCGGGTTCCTCGAGCGCTTCCGTGCCGAGGCACGGCACGCCGCACTCGTGAACCACGAGGGCATCGCCAACGTCTTCGACTACGGCGAGGAGGACGGCAGCGCGTTCCTCGTCATGGAACTCGTGCCCGGTGAGGCCTTGTCCACCGTGCTCGAGCGCGAACGTGTCCTGCCCACCGACAAGGTGCTGGACATCGTCGCGCAGACCTCGTCTGCGCTCCAGGCCGCGCACGCCGCAGGCCTCGTCCACCGCGACATCAAGCCGGGCAACCTGCTCATCACGCCGGACGGTCGCGTCAAGATCACCGACTTCGGCATCGCCCGGATCGCCGACCAGGTGCCGCTCACGGCCACCGGTCAGGTCATGGGCACCGTGCAGTACCTCTCGCCCGAGCAGGCGAGCGGACACCCCGCCTCGCCGTCGACGGACATCTATTCGCTCGGCATCGTCGCGTACGAGTGCCTCGCCGGACGCCGCCCGTTCACGGGCGAGTCGCAGGTCGCCATCGCCATGGCGCAGATCAACGAGCAGCCACCGGAGCTCCCCGTCACGATCGCCGAGCCGGTCCGCCGGTTCGTCATGTCGATGATCGCGAAGAACCCGGTCGACCGTCCGGCATCGTCCGCCCACGTCGCGCGCGCCGCTCAGGCGCTCCGTCGGGGCGACCTCAACGCCGCCGCCGCAGCCGTGCCGATGATCCTCGGTGGAGCCGGCGACGACGCGACCACCGTGATGGACCAGACCCGCCGGATGCCCGCAGCCGACGACGCGACCACGCAGTTGCTGTCCGCCGCCGAGGCGGACCAGCTCGAGGACGACGTCGAGGGCGAGGGCGAGAAGAAGAAGCGCAGCAAGTGGACCTGGCCGCTCATCGGTCTCGTCGCCCTGCTCGTCATCGTGCTGGTCGGCTCGTTGATCGCGGTCTTCGCCAACCAGGGCAACGATGCCGGGGGTGGTACGCCGTCCGAGACCACCACTTCAGCCACTCCGAAGCCGACGAAGTCCCCGACGCCGACGCCCACGCCCACGCCCACGGTGTTCCCGATCAACCTGAGCGACCTCCAGGGCCGGTCCTTCGACGAGCTCAACACGATCTTCAGCGCTGCACCGTACAACTTCAGCGTCTCCAAGAACGTCGGCAACCCCGCCACGACACCGGAGCAGGTCGACACGGTGTACGACGTCAACCCGACGGGCAACGTCAAGACCGGTTCGGCCATCACGCTGACCGTCTACGACGAGGTGCCGGTCATCAACGCCCCGACGGAAGCTCCGAAGATCGACGGAGATTACAACGACGCGAACCAGATCGAACTGCCGAAGGGCGGCGGAACGGTCGACTTGACCGTGAACTGGCTGGCGGCGAGTTGCCCCTCGGGCACCACGGTGACGGGATACCAGCTGTCTGCTTCAGGGGCGGGCGTCACATTCCCGAACGCGCCCGAGAAAAACGTCTTCCCAGCGAGCGCGACATCGGCATCGATTCGTGTCTCGTCGCCAGGCCAGCTGAGCATCTCATACGCTGTCGTCTGCTCAAGCGGCACGTCGGCTTCTTCTCCTGCAGGGACCGCGGACATCGTCGAGTCGACGAAGCCGTAGTCCGTGTCACGAGTGCTCTCAGGGTCATCCCTGAGAGCACTCGAAGGGTGCCCGAGTAAGCTGTTAGTGTTTGTCCTCCAAGCGAATTCAGGGGTGGTACGTGGCTGACGATCAACGCCTGCTCGCAGGCCGATACGTCGTCGGCGACCTCATCGGTCGCGGGGGCATGTCCAACGTCTTCCGCGGCGTTGACACCAAGCTCGGTCGTACCGTCGCCATCAAGGTCCTGAAGTCGACGCTCGCCACCGACCCCGCGTTCCGCTCCCGCTTCCGTCAGGAGGCCCAGGCCGCGTCACGGATGGCCCACCCCACGATCGTCCGTGTCTACGACGCCGGCGAGGAGCGGGTCAAGGACGGCTCGGGGCACGACCTCATCGAGCCGTTCATCGTCATGGAGTACGTCGAAGGGCGCATGCTCAAGGACCTCATCGCCGAGGGCCCTGTCGATTCCGAGGAGGCGGTGCGCATCGCGCACAGCATCCTCACCGCGCTGGAGTACTCCCACCGCGCCGGCGTCGTGCATCGCGACATCAAGCCGGGCAACGTCATGATCACCACGGCCGGCGACGTCAAGGTGACCGACTTCGGCATCGCGCGCGCCGTCTCCGATTCGTCCACGACGGTCGCCCAGACGACAGCCATCCTCGGTACGGCCGCGTACTTCTCGCCCGAGCAGGCCAAGGGCGAGACGGTCGACGCGCGGACCGACCTCTACTCCACCGGCGTCGTCCTCTTCGAGATGCTGACGGGTAAAGCGCCCTTCCGCGGCGACACCGCCGTCGCCGTCGCGTACCAGCACGTGAGCGAGCGCCCGGTGAAGCCGAGCTCGATCAACCCGAAGGTGTCGCCGGCGCTCGACCAGGTCGTCCTCCGCGCCCTCGCGAAGGATCGCTTCGAGCGCTATCAGAGCGCCGTCGAGTTCCGTGAGGATCTCGACGAAGCCGGGGCCGGCCATGTGCCGGTCCGACGCGACGACCACGACTCACTGTTCGGCCCATCACCGACGGCTGCGTCCAGCACCGAGCAGGCGATCCGTCAGCTCACCTCGGACGACACCGTGACGCGTACCCAGCGCCGCCCGCCGGTCGTGTGGATCTGGGCTGCTATCGCCGGTATCGCCGTCATCCTCTTCTCCCTCGTGTTCTGGGTGGTGCAGCTGCCGCCCGCGACGAGCATCTCCACGGACTCCCGAGAGGTGCCGGATCTCGTCGACGCCACGTGGGAGAGTGCGAACAGCACGATCGAGCAGCTCGAACTGGTCCCCACCAAGTTCGATGAAGCGAGCAGCGACTACGACGCCGGGCACGTGATCCGTACGGACCCACCAGGCGGCACCACCGTCACCAAGAACACGCAGATCAAGGTCTACGTGTCGACCGGCCGTGCGCAGGTCCAGGTCCCCGACGTCGTCAACCAATCCTCCGAGGCCGCGTGGGCTGCGGTCGCCGCCGCCGGCCTCACGCAAGGCTCCGTGACCCGGGAGAACTCGCCGACCGTGCCGGCGGGTGTCGTGCTGCGAATGGATCCCGGAGCGGGTACCTCCGTCGACCAGGGGTCCACGGTGAACCTCGTCGTCTCCAGCGGAAACGTGACGCTGACGGACGTCGTCGGGCAGCCGCTTCTCGACGCGACGAACTACCTGCAGGACGCGACGAGGCAGTTCACCGTTCAGCCGCAGGCCGACGCGACGTGTAAGGCGGTCGCCGGCGACCCGGTCACGGCCATGTCTCCCGCACCAGGCGACATCCCCCAGAAGTCCGTCATCACGCTCACCTACTGCACCGGTCCGTAGGCTGCGCTGGTTCCTGGGCCTGTCGAAGGACGGTTCCTGAACAAGCTCACCGGTCCCTGCGCAATCTCTCCGGTCCCTGAGCCTGTCGAAGGGCCTACCGGGTCATGAGTGGGCTGAGGCCTCGTGCCCGCTGATGCGCTCCGGTGAGCCCGGTCGTCTCGAGCCAGTTCGCCAGGAGCTGGTAGCCGCCCTCGGAGAGCACGGACTCCGGATGGAACTGCACCCCATGGACCGGGGCGTCGCGGTGGCGGAGCCCCATGATCACGCCGCCGGTCGTGCGGCTCGTCACGACGAGCTCCTCGGGCACGGTGCCGTCGACGACCGCGAGCGAGTGATACCGGGTGGCGTTGAACTGCTGCGGGATTCCGCGGTAGAGGGCACTGCCGTCGTGTTCCACGAGCGAACTCTGTCCGTGCATCAGTTCGTCGGCGGTGTGCACGGTCGCTCCGAACGCCTCGGCGATCGCCTGGTGGCCGAGGCACACTCCGAGGAGTGGCGTCCCGGTTCGGTACGCCGCGCGCACGGAGGCCAGCGAGATCCCGGCGTCAGCGGGCCGACCGGGTCCGGGTGAGACGAGTACGCCGTCGAACCCGAGGATCCGCTGCTCGAGGTCGTCGAGCGCGATGCCGTCGTTCTGCACGACGACGGTCTCTGCACCCAGTTGTTCGACGTACCCGTTCAGCGTGTAGACGAAGCTGTCGTAGTTGTCGATGACCAGGACGCGGGTCATTCGTTTCCGACGGTCACATTCTGATCGACGATGAACGAGTCCACGTAGGGGAACACCCAGGTGAAGAGTGCGGCAACGACCGCGACGAACAGGACGACGAGGATGATGATCCTCAGCCACACGGGTCCGGGCAGGACCCTCCAGAGTGCGCCGTACATCGTCAGCCTCCAGCGGCCGCGACGGACGCGGCGATCTCGGCGGGCGGCCCGGCGGACAGCGGCTGCCAGGACTCGTACACCGCGTAAGCGATACTGCGTTCCGCCGTCGAATAGAGCGGGTTGCAGGTGGTCAGGGTGAGGATGCGCTGCGTCGGTGCGACACCGTCGACCTGGGGGACGGGGTTGAGGACGTCCACCTGGGTGGGCAACACGTAGGTGATGTTCCGGAACACGTAGGTGTAGTAGCCGTCGGCCGTCTGGACGTAGACCTTGTCGCCGATCTGCAGGTCGCTGATCAGGGTCATCGCACCGCCGTAGGCCTTGCGGTGACCGGCGACGACGAAGTTGCCGACCTCTCCGGGCATCTGGGTGCTCGGGTAATGACCGACCCCGAGGTCGAAGCTGTTGAGGACGGTCGCGGTGTCGACACCCTCGGCGACGACGCGGCGGTAGTCGGCGCCGTACCGCGGAACGTAGAGCACCGCGAACGGGTCGCCCGGCGCGGGACGGGCGGTGACGGGCGGCTCACCGTAGTTCGGCGCGCCGGTCGCATCCACCGTCGGTTCGGGTGCGGGAGCGGTCTCGGCGTTCTTGATCCACTCCTGCGACTGGCTCGACGCGGCGTTCGCCTGGCTGCCGGCCATGATCATGTCGTTCCACCAGAGCTGCCAGGCGAGGAACAGCAGGACCACCATGCCTGCGGTGATGAGCAGCTCGCCGGCCACCCCGAAGACGCTGATGCGGTGCTTCGACGGCGCTCTGCGCTCAGCGGCGCGTGCGCTCGCTCGCGAAGGTAGGTCGTCGGTCACGCATGGATTCTACCGAGAAGAACTCGGGATCGGCTGATCCCCAAGGCACCGATTGGGGTGAACAGGTAGAATGTCGGCATGGCACGCACGAAGTCACGAAGCAAACCGTCCCGCGAACCCGAGCAGACGAGCGGCGAACCCGCACCGAACGCGGTCTGGTTCAAGCCGGTCATGTTCGGCTTCATGCTCCTCGGCCTCGCCTGGATCGTCGTCTACTACCTGAGCGGCACGCTGCTCCCGATCCAGTCACTCGGGCCGTGGAACATCCTCGTCGGCTTCGGCATCGCCTTCATCGGGTTCCTCATGACCACCAGATGGCGCTAGCCTCACTCACTTCACGTCGTGCACAGCGGGTC
This sequence comes from Plantibacter sp. PA-3-X8, assembly GCF_003856975.1. Taxonomy (NCBI): domain Bacteria; kingdom Bacillati; phylum Actinomycetota; class Actinomycetes; order Micrococcales; family Microbacteriaceae; genus Plantibacter; species Plantibacter sp. PA-3-X8. The sequence continues at coordinate 786,394 of NZ_CP033107.1, read as the reverse complement.
GTCCTCTCGGACGGCCCGCTGTTTCGTGTATGGGGCATCCGTTGTAGCGAGTTCTCCACAGGAATGTGGAGAACTTCCGAGTTATCCACATGCCGGTGTGGAGAACCGCCGGGAGTCCCGGAAACACGGGGAACCACACTGGTGTAATTATCCCCAGTGTTCATAACTCTGTGGATAACTCGGTCAACCTTCAACGTCTGCTGCATGGTTGCGGCGCACGACCGACCGCACCAGTGATCGACGCGGGTCACCGGGCGGTACCCGGTCACGGATCCGAGCCCGGTCACCGAGCCGAACTCGGTCACCGAGCCACACCCGGTCACCGAGCCACACCCGGTCACCGAGCCACACCCGGTCACTGAGCCTGTCGAAGTGCGGTCCCGCTCAGAGCAGGGCGGGCAGGAGGCTGGCGCCCACGAGGACGACGCTCAAGGCGCCGATCAGGACTGCCTGGAGCGGCTGCTGGGTGCGCTTGCGGGTGTTGACGAGGATGAGGCCGATGAGGGCGCCGACGACGAGCCCGCCCAGGTGGGCCTGCCAGGCGATGTTCACGCCGGGGATGAAGCCGATGACGAGGTTGATGCCCAGGAGCACCAGCAGCCCGCGGGTGTCGGCACCCATGCGTCGCTGGATGACGAGGAACGCCCCGAGGAGACCGAAGATCGCGCCCGAGGCGCCGACGACGGCCGTCCTCGGGTCGGCGAGGAACAGGACACCGACTGAACCGGCGAACCCGGCGATCAGGTAGAGCACGAGGAACCGCCAGTGCCCGAGCATGGTCTCGAGGATCCGGCCGAAGATCCAGAGCGTGTACATGTTCAGCAGGATGTGGAAGATGAACCCCTGCGAGTGCACGAACACGGCGGTCAGCATCCGCCAGGGCTGGAGGGCGCCGTACGACGGATCGGAGTACACGCCGGCGTAGAGGAGCGCGTTCGTGACGCCGAGCCCGGGGATCCACTGCAGCAGGAACACGAACGCCGTCACGGCGATGATCGCGTACGTGACGATGGGGGAGGAGTTGCTGATCCTCGCGCCGAGACGGTTGCGAGGGGCGCTCTGTCGTTGCGCCTTCATGTCCTCCGGACAGATGAAACCGACTGCCCCGGGCGTCTGGCACTCTCCACAGATCGTCCGACCGCAACGCTGGCAGAGTACGAAGCTCTGTCGGTCGGGGTGGCGATAGCAGAAGTTGGCCGACGGATCCCGGGGCAGGGTCACGGTCTGTCCTCCGAGCGGTGTCTAGGCCTCGGAGATGGTGACGCTCTCGAGGACGACGGGCTCGATCGGCTTGTCGCCGGCACCGGTCGGGACGGCCTGGATGGCGTCGACGACCGCGCGGGACTCGGCGTCGGCGACCTCACCGAAGATGGTGTGCTTGCCCTGGAGCCACTGCGTGGGAACGGTCGTGATGAAGAACTGCGAACCGTTCGTGCCCTCGACGGCGCCCGTGATGGCGTTGCGGCGCTTGCCGGCGTTCGCCATGGCGAGGATGTAGGGCTCGTCGAAGTTGAGCTCCGGGTGGATCTCGTCGTCGAAGTTGTAGCCCGGGCCACCGGTGCCGGTTCCGAGCGGGTCGCCGCCCTGGATCATGAACGCGGGGATGATGCGGTGGAAGATGAGGTCGCTGTACAGCGCGTCGTTCCGGGTCTGGCCCGTCTTCGAATCCGTCCACTCGCGCCCACCGGTCGCCAGGTCGGTGAAGTTCTTGACCGTCTTGGGAGCGTGGTCCCCGAAGAGGTTGACCTTGATCTCACCGTGGTTGGTGTGCAACGTGGCGACTGCGGTGTGCTTTGACATACTCCCAATTCTTGCACAAGGGTTCGGGACTCTCGGATGGTATCCAGGGGTCTAAGTGGCAAGATGGAGGTTACGTTGTTGCCGCGATCATTGGAGATGACCACATGAGCCTGTCACGCAAGCGCCGGAAAGAGCTCAAGAAGCTCAAGGGTTCCGCTGCCGACCTCTGGGACTCCCAGCAGGATGTCCTGAACCACGCCAACGAAGTCGCTCGTGAGGTGAGCCGTCAGCTCGGGAACTTCTCGAAGGAGCAGGTGGTCCCCGTCGTGCGCGACACCTACGAGCACCGCGTCGTCCCGACGGTCGACCGGGGGATCAAGGTCTCCCGCAACGCCGTCGACGGCGTGCGCAAGGGCTTCTCGGACGGCGTCGTCCCCGCTGTCGGTGGCGTCGTCGGTACGGTGCTGAGCATCGGCGACATCGCCAAGGACACCCGCGTGCAGGCGGCTCTCCGTCGCCTCCACGTGCCCGAGCAAGTGCTGCCCGCCAAGAAGGGCGCGAGCGCCGGTACCGTCATCGCGATCGGCCTCGGCGTCCTCGCCGCTGCCGGTGTCGCCTACGCCGTCTGGCAGACGTTCCGCGCAGACGACGAGCTGTGGGTCTCCGACGAGGAGCCTGCCGCTTCCTGATCACGCTTCGCACGACGCAGCCCCTCGCCGGTTCCGACCGGGGAGGGGCTTCGTGTTGTGACGGCTGTGCTCAGATGAGGCCGGCGAAGCGTCGTCCGACGTCGACGAGGCTGACGCGGTCGAGTGAGCCGACCTCCTCGAGCGGGTACCACGCGGCGTAGTCGGTGCTGCCGTCGGCCTCGTAGGTCAGCGTGCCACCGGTGAGGTGCGCCCGGTAGACGATGCGCAACGTGTGGAGCGGCCCGGTGGCCGTGGTGCTGAGGCGACGCTCCGCCGGAACGACCTGCGAGTCGACGCCGATCAAGTCGTCGAGCTCGGCGTGGTAGCCGGTCTCCTCGAACACCTCGCGGACGGCCGCGTCGGCCGGGTCCTCACCGGGGTCGATCCCGCCGCCGGGGAGCGTCCATCCGCTGTGTCCGCTCTCGTTCCAGTGGGAGAGGAGCATGCCCCGTTCGTCGACGATGACGGCATATGCAGCGACGCGGATATCCATGCCGTCAGCCTAACCGCCGGGCCCCGTGACAACGGAGAACGCCCCCGGCGTCTGCCGAGGGCGTTTCTGGACTGTGGAGCCTGGGAGAATCGAACTCCCGACATCCTGCTTGCAAAGCAGGCGCTCTACCAACTGAGCTAAGGCCCCGGATGGAACAGATCCGGAGATCCGATCCAATCGGTGTGTTGCTGGTCGTGCAGGGTGGGGCTACCAGGACTTGAACCTGGGACCTCTTCGTTATCAGCGAAGCGCTCTAACCGCCTGAGCTATAGCCCCGTTTTGAACCTTGTTGAGACTACCCGATTCCCGCCGCAACTCATAATCGAGCGGCGCCGCACGGGGCGGCGCCGACCCGACGGAGCGTCAGTTGTTGGTGAACCCGACGAGGAGGCCACCCGTGATCTTCACGCTGAGGTTGTAGAGCCCCGCGAGGAGCGCTCCCATCAGCGTGATGACGATGAGGTTGAGCAGCGCCACGATGCCGGCGAAGGCCATGACCTGCGGCAGGTTGACGTACTGCAGGATGTTGTTCCCCGGTCCGGCGATGTCGGTGAACAGGCCACCGACCTTCGTGAAGACACCGGTGGTGTTGAGCACCGTGTAGACGAGGAAGAAGAACACCACGATGACCACGGCGACCGCGATCGCCGCCAGGAACGACAGCTTCACCGCCGACCAGAAGTCGATGTACACCAGCTTCAGGCGCACCTGCTTGGTGCTGGTGCGTTTGGTCGACTTCTTGGCCAACTTCTCTGCGACGCTACTGCTCATCTACTTCTTCCTTCATCGCCGGAGTCTCGTCCGGCACGGATGCCTCGGGTTCTGCACCCTCCGGGGCGGCTGCGTCTGCAACCGTCTCCGGAACATCCTGGGTCTCAAGGTTTCGGTCACTGTTCTTGGCCAGCGCGATGATTCGGTCGCTCTCCGCGAAACGTGCGAAGACGACGCCCATCGTGTCGCGCCCCTTCGCTGGAACTTCGGCCACGGCAGACCTTACCACCTTGCCACTGGCAAGAACCACAAGGACCTCGTCGCTCTCGTCGACGATCAGGGCGCCCGCGAGGGTGCCTCGATCGTCGTTCAGCTTGGCCACCTTGATGCCCAGACCACCGCGGTTCTGGCCGCGGTACTGGTCGATGTTGGTGCGCTTCGCGTAGCCGCCCTCCGTCACGACGAAGACGAACGCCTCGCGTTCCTCACCCTCGACGGACGGCAGCACCGACGCCGAGAGCAGCTTGTCGTCGTCGCGGAAATGCATGCCGATGACGCCGCTCGTCGCGCGTCCCATCGGCCGCAGGGTCTCGTCGCTGGCCGTGAAGCGGATCGACATGCCCTTACGGGACACCAGCAGGACGTCGCTGTCGTTCTCCACGAGCAGCGCGGAGGTGAGCTCGTCGCCCTCGCGCAGGTTGATCGCGATGATGCCGCCCGAGCGGTTCGTGTCGTACTCCGAGAGCGCCGTCTTCTTGACGAGGCCGTCGTGCGTCGCGAGGACCAGGTACGTCGCGGCCTCGTAGTCGCGGATGTCGAGGATCTCGGCGATCTCCTCGTCGGGCTGCATGGCGAGCAGGTTGGCCACGTGCTGGCCCTTGGCGTCGCGGCCGGCCTCCTGCAGCTCGTAGGCCTTCGCGCGGTACACGCGACCCTTCGTCGTGAAGAAGAGGAGCCAGTGGTGCGTCGTCGTCACGAAGAAGTGGTCGACCACGTCGTCCGCGCGCAGCTGGGCGCCCTTGACACCCTTGCCACCGCGGTGCTGCTGACGGTAGTTGTCGCTGCGCGTGCGCTTGATGTACCCGCCGCGGGTGACGGTGATGACCATCTCCTCTTCGGGGATCAGGTCTTCCATGTTCATGTCGCCGTCGAAACCGAACATGATCTCGGTGCGGCGGTCGTCGCCGTACTTGTCGACGATCGCGGTCAGTTCCTCGCTGACGATCTCGCGCTGGCGGACCGGCTTCGCGAGGATGTCCTTGAGGTCGGCGATCTGCGCTTCGATCTCGGCTGCCTCGTCGATGATCTTCTGACGCTCGAGGGCGGCCAGACGACGCAGCTGCATGTCGAGGATCGCGCTGGCCTGGAGCTCGTCGATCTCGAGGAGGTCCATGAGACCCGTGCGCGCCTCGTCGGCGGACGGCGAGCGACGGATGAGCGCGATGACCTCGTCCAGTGCGTCGAGCGCCTTCAGGTAGCCGCGGAGGATGTGTGCGCGCTCCTCCTTCTTGCGGAGTCGGAACACGGTGCGGCGGACGATGACCTCGACCTGGTGCGTCACCCAGTTGGTGATGAACCCGTCGAGCGGCAACGTCCGCGGGATGCCGTCGACGATCGCGAGCATGTTCGCGCCGAAGTTGTCCTGCAGCTGCGTGTGCTTGTAGAGGTTGTTGAGGACGACCTTCGCGACCGCATCGCGTTTCAGCACGATGACGAGCCGCTGGCCGGTGCGACCGGAGGTCTCGTCGCGGATGTCGGCGACGCCGCCGAGACGACCCTCCTTGACGAGGTCGGCGATCTTCAGCGCGAGGTTGTCGGGGTTCACCTGGTACGGGAGCTCGGTGACGACGAGGCAGGTCCGGCCCTGGATCTCCTCGACGTTCACGACGGCCCGCATCGTGATGGACCCGCGACCCGTGCGGTAGGCGTCCTGGATGCCCTTGATACCGAGGATCTGCGCGCCGGTCGGGAAGTCCGGCCCCTTGATGCGCTGCATGAGTGCCTCGAGGAGCTCGTCCCGGCTGGCCTCGGGGTTCGCCAGGTGCCAGAGGGCACCGTCGGCGACCTCGCGGAGGTTGTGTGGCGGGATGTTCGTGGCCATGCCGACCGCGATGCCGACGGACCCGTTGACGAGCAGGTTCGGGAAGCGCGCCGGCAGGACGACCGGCTCCTGGGACTCGCCGTCGTAGTTGGGCTGGAAGTCGACGGTCTCCTCGTCGATGTCGCGCACCATCTCCATGGCGAGCGGGGCCATCTTCGTCTCGGTGTACCGAGGGGCGGCCGCGCCGTCGTTGCCCGGTGAGCCGAAGTTGCCCTGGCCGAGCGCCAACGGGTACCGCAGGCTCCACGGCTGCACGAGGCGGACGAGCGCGTCGTAGATGGCCGTGTCGCCGTGGGGGTGGAACTGACCCATGACGTCGCCGACGACGCGCGCGCACTTGGAGAACGAGCGGTCGGGGCGGTAGCCGCCGTCGTACATCGCGTAGATCACGCGGCGGTGGACGGGCTTCAGGCCGTCGCGGACGTCGGGCAGGGCACGACCGACGATGACGCTCATCGCGTAGTCGAGGTAGCTGCGCTGCATCTCGAGTTGCAGGTCGACCTGGTCGATCCGTCCGTGCACGCCGTGGTCCTCGTCCGGGACCGTGATCTCGTCGTTGGTTTCGTCTGCCATGTTCTCTTACTTCTCCTGGTCCCTGAGCTTGTCGAAGGGCCTGTTTGATGCGAGGTGGATCACTTCGACAAGCTCAGTGACCGATGGATGAGGGTGGTTCGTGCCACTCAGATGTCGAGGAAGCGGACGTCTTTCGCGTTCTTCTGGATGAAGGTCCGACGGGACTCCACGTCCTCGCCCATGAGCGTGGAGAAGATCTCATCGGCAGCCGCGGCGTCGTCGAGGGTGACCTGGAGGAGCGTCCGCGTCTGCGGGTCCATCGTGGTCTCCCACAGCTCCTTGTAGTTCATCTCGCCGAGACCCTTGTAGCGCTGGATCCCGTTCTCCTTCGGGATGCGCTTGCCCGAGGCGACACCGTCGGTGACGAGGGCGTCGCGTTCGCGGTCGCTGTACACGTACTGGTGGTCGGCGTTCGACCACTTCAGGCGGTAGAGCGGCGGCTGCGCGAGGTACACGTATCCGAGGTCGACGAGCGGGCGCATGTAGCGGAACAGGAGCGTCAGCAGCAGCGTCGTGATGTGCTGGCCGTCGACGTCGGCATCGGCCATGAGCACGATCTTGTGGTACCGCACCTTGTCGGGGTTGAAGTCCTCACCGATGCCGGCACCGAAGGCCGTGATCATGGCCTGGACCTCGTTGTTCGCGAGCGCGCGGTCGAGGCGTGCCTTCTCGACGTTGAGGATCTTGCCGCGGAGCGGGAGGATCGCCTGGGTCTCCGGGTTGCGACCCTGCACGGCGGAGCCGCCTGCGGAGTCACCCTCGACGATGAAGATCTCGGACAGCGACGGGTCCTTCGACTGGCAGTCCTTGAGCTTGCCGGGCATGCCGCCACCCTCGAGGAGACCCTTGCGACGGGCCGTCTCACGGGCCTTGCGGGCGGCGAGACGAGCGGTCGCGGCCTGCAGCGCCTTCCGGATGATCTCCTTGGCCTGGTTGGGGTTGCGGTCGAACCAGTCGTTGAGCTGCTCGCTGACGACCTTCTGCACGAACGCCTTCGCCTCGGTGTTGCCGAGCTTGGTCTTCGTCTGGCCCTCGAACTGCGGCTCGGAGAGCTTGACGGAGATGACGGCAGTGAGGCCCTCGCGGACGTCGTCGCCCGAGAGGTTGTCGTCCTTCTCCTTGAGGATGCCCTTCTCACGTGCGTACCGGTTCACGAGCGTGGTGAGCGCCGCACGGAACCCTTCCTCGTGGGTGCCGCCCTCGTGCGTGTTGATCGTGTTCGCGTAGGTGTGGACGCTCTCGTTGTACGCCGTCGTCCACTGCATCGCGACCTCGAGCGCGATCTTGCGCTCGGTGTTCTCCGACTCGAAAGAGATGATCTCGTCGTGCACGAGCTCGGCACGCTTGGCCTTGTTCAGGTACTCGACGTAGTCCTCGAGACCGCGCTCGTAGAAGAAGACGTCCTTGCGCTGCGAGTGAGCCGCCGAGTTGTCGTCGACGTCCTCGGCCTCGATGGCGTCGCGCAACGGCCGCTCGTCGGCGAGCTCGATGCGGAGGCCCTTGTTGAGGAACGCCATCTGCTGGAAGCGGGTCCGGAGCGTCTCGTAGTCGAACTCCGTCGTCTCGAACGTCTCGGCGCTCGGCCAGAAGGTGATCGTGGTGCCCGTCTCGGACGACGGCTCGTCCTCGTGGAGCGGGGCGTCGGGGACACCGTGCTGGAAGCTCTGGCGCCAGACCGAACCCTGACGACGGACCTCGACCGAGAGGCGCGTGGACAGTGCGTTGACGACGGACGAACCGACGCCGTGGAGACCACCGGAGACCGCGTACCCGCCGCCACCGAACTTGCCGCCGGCGTGCAGGATGGTCAGGACGACCTCGACGGTCGACTTCTTCTCGACCGGGTGGATGTCGACCGGGATGCCTCGACCGTTGTCGATGACGCGGACGCCGCCGTCCTCCAGGATGGTCACGAGGATCGTGTCGCAGTAGCCGGCGAGGGCCTCGTCCACGGAGTTGTCGACGATCTCGTAGACCAGGTGGTGCAGACCACGTGGACCGGTGGACCCGATGTACATACCGGGCCGCTTCCGGACGGCTTCGAGACCTTCGAGAACCTGGATGGCACTTGCGCCGTAATCAGAGTCTTGGGCGTGCGTGTTGGGTTCTGATGTCATAGGAAAAGAGGGCTCCAAACCGTCGAGATTCGACCGTTCCATCCTACCAAACAGACCCCGTGAAGCCGCGAGAAAACGCCCGTTTGAGGCACTTTTCCATGCCCGGAGGCTGTATTTGCCTCCCTAGCCGTAAGTATCGCGTGGACCACGCCCTGGGATCGACCTGGGGCCTCTTTTCCAGGAGGGTGCTCCGGGGCCCTGGAAACGGATCGTGTCGACACCGGCGTCGGGATAGCGTTCGGCGATGCGGACGAGGATCTCGTGGCGCATGTGTCGCAGCTGTGTCGCCCAGGCCGTCGACTGGCATTGGACGAGCAGGACGCCGTCCGCGATCGACACCGGTTCGGAGTACCTGGCGGTGTCCTCGCCGCACAACTCCGCCCAGTTCCCGAGGACCTCGTGCTGGGCGAGTGGCGAGTTCCACCCGAGTCCGGCGGTCAGCGAATCGATGACCGTCCCGAGGCCCTTGGGGTCGCGACCGACACCGTACGGCACCGAGTCCTGAGGCCCCTCGGCCGAGCGTTCGCGGCGTTTGCGATCACGGGAGATCCGTTCGCCACCGAAGATCTCCTTGAACCGGAGGTACACCGTGGCGGAGAGTTCCCCCGCCGGGTCGGCGTCCCGTCCGAGTCGCCGCGGCTCAGTCATGCGTCGACTCCGTGGGGAACGGCTCGTTCACTGGGCCGGCCGCATCTTCCGGACCGTCGACGATCCGTCCGGCCTCGATGCGCACGACGTGCGCGGTGAACCGTTCGGGGACGTCGTCGAACACGGCCGCGGTGATGATGACCTGGTCGTACTCCGCGACCGCGGCCGCGAGGCGTTCCCGGCGACGCGAATCCAGCTCGGCGAAGACGTCGTCGAGGATGAGCACCGGGTCGCCGAGGGACGAGTCGGCCCGGAGGAGCTCGGCCGAGGCGAGTTTGGCGGCGAGCGCGAACGACCACGATTCACCGTGGCTCGCGTAGCCCTTGACCGGCAGCCCGTTGAGACCGAAGAACACATCGTCGCGGTGTGGTCCGACGAGCGTCAGGCCCCGCTCGAGTTCGGCCGACCGAAGCTGTGCGAGCGCAGCACGGAACCGTTCCGCGATGCGCGCCAGATCGACGGGCGCGCCCGGCTCCACGCCCTCCGTGGGATCGGCGGCTGCCGACTCGTCCTCGGCATCGGTGCCGGCGATACTGAGCACGGGCAGGAGGACCGGTCGGTGATCGTCGCCGGCCACGGCCTCGTACGCGGCACGCAGTGGCCCACCGAGCATGGCCAGGAGCTGCAGACGTTCGGCGATGATCTCCGTGCCGTACTGCACGAGTCGGTCGTCCCAGAGGTCGAGCGTCGCCAGGGGCCCGGACTTCAGCCCACGCGCCCTCGCCGACTTGAGGAGCGAGTTCCGCTGCTTCAGGGAGCGGTCGTAGTCGGCCATCACCCCGGCCAGGCGGGGGATCCGCTGCACGAGGAGCTGGTCGATGAACCGCCGGCGCGCCGACGGGTCGCCTCGGACGATCAAGAGGTCCTCCGGGGCGAACAGCACGGTGGACACGTACCGCGGCAGTTCGCGCGGCTTGATCTGCGACCGGTTCACCTGCGCGCGGTTGGCCGAACCCCGGTTGAGCTGCACCTCGGCGAGCAGCTCACGACCGTCGTGCACGATGCGCGCCCTGATGATCGCCGCGTCGGCACCGTGTCGGATGAGTGCCTGTTCGGAGGAGACCCGATGGGACCCGAGGCTGCTGAGGTATCCGATCGCCTCGACGAGGTTGGTCTTGCCTTGGCCATTGCGACCCACGAACAGATTGGGTCCGGGTTCGAGCGCGACATCGACCACCGCGTAGTTGCGATAGTCGGTGAGATTCAAGTGCCGCACGATCACCACGTCACCCTACCGCCTCGCCCTGACGCCGAACGGGTCGGGGCGCCGTCGGACGTCCGAGCGCGCCAGTCACGACGGCGCAGGGTGAACGAAATCGACCCTCCCGGAGCCTTCCGCTCCGCTGGAGGGTCGATTTCGTTCGTCAGGAGACGTCGTGTCGTCAGTCGTCGGCCTTCTTGACCGCGTGTCCGCCGAACTGGTTGCGGAGTGCGGCGACCGCCTTCATGGCCGGCGAGTCCTCCTGGCGCGACACGAAGCGGGCGAAGATCGATGCCGAGATGGTCGGGACGGGCACCGCGTTCGCGATGGCCTCCTCGATCGTCCAGCGGCCCTCACCCGAGTCCTCGACGTAGCCCTCGATCTGCTCGAAGTCCGGGTCCTCCTCGAGGGCGCGGACGAGGAGCTCCAGCAGCCAGGACCGCACGACGGTGCCGCGCTGCCAGGCCTTGAAGGTGCCGGGCACGTCCTTGATGATGTCCTCGCGCTTGTCGAGGAGCTCGAAGCCCTCGGCGTACGCCTGCATGAGCGCGTACTCGATGCCGTTGTGCACCATCTTCGCGTAGTGGCCGGCGCCGACCTCTCCGACGTGGACGAAGCCCTCATCGCGCGGGCCTTCAGGACGCAGGGCGTCGAAGACGGGCATGACCCGCTCCACCTGCTCCTTGGAACCGCCGACCATGAGGCCGTAGCCGTTGTCGACACCCCAGACACCGCCGGAGACGCCGGCATCGATGTAGTCGATGCCCTTCGCCGACAGCAGTTCAGCGTGCTTGAAGTCGTCCGTGAAGCGGCTGTTGCCGCCGTCGATGATCAGGTCGCCGGCCTCGAGCAGGCCGTTCAGCTCCTCGACGACGGAGTCGGTGATGGCCCCGGCGGGGACCATGACCCAGACCGTGCGAGGTGCCGGGAGCGCAGCGACGAGGTCGCTGATCGTCGCGACGTCGGTGACATCGGGGTTCCGGTCGAAACCGGTGACCTCGATGCCGTTCGCACGCAGACGCGTGCGCATGTTGTTGCCCATCTTGCCGAGACCGACGAGACCGATGTGCATGGTGGATCCTTTGCGTGTCAGCGCAGCAGCAGGTTCGGCTGCAGCAGGTACTTGTAGCTGTCGGCACCCGGCTGATCCTTGGAGGATTGGCTCGTGATGAGCATGGGTCCCGGCTTGTTCGTGTTCTCCGTCTTCGTGAAAGAGAACCGCACGTACTCGCTCCGGACCGCGGTCAGACCGTCGATCAGGAACTGCGGCTTGAGGGAGAGCACGATGTCGTCGCCGGTGAGGAGGGCGTCGATGCCCTCGGATGCCTGCGCCTGCTCGGATCCGACGGCTTCGAGCGTGAGGCCGTCGATGGTGAAGGTGAAGCGGAGAGCCGCTTCGCGCTCGAGGACGAGCGACATGCGCCTGGTCGCCTCGATGAGTTCCGCGGTGTTGATGATCGCGTAGTTGTCGGTCGTCTCGGGGAAGAGCCGCTTGACCGGCGGGAAGTTGCCCTTGATCAGCAGCGAGGTGACCGTCTTGCGGTCGGCCCGGAACGCGATGAGCTCGCGGTCGTCGCGATTCGTGATCGCGACGTTGATGTTGCCGCTGTGGCCGAAGGTCTTGCCGACCTCCTGGAGCGTGCGGGCCGGCACGAGGGCTGTGATCGTCTCGCTGGAACCGTCGCCCTGGCCCGAGTCCCAGTCGATCTCGCGGACCGCGACGCGGTAGCGGTCGGTCGCGACGAGGCTGAGGCTCGTCTTGGATACCTCGAGCTGTACGCCGGTGATGACCGGGGTCACGTCGTCGCGGCTTGCGGCGACAGCGACCTGGCTCACTGCGGTGGCGAACTCGTCGGCGGGCACGAGGCCGAAGTCGGCGTCGACCTGCGGGATCGTCGGGTACTCCTCGACGGGCATCGATCCGAGCGTGAACCGGGCAGAACCACAGGTGACCTCGATGCGGTTCTCGACCTTGCTGAACCGGACGGGCGCGTTCGGAAGGCGGCTGGCGATCTCCGAGAGCAGCCGGCCGTTGACGAGTGCCGTGCCGGCCTCCTCGACCTCGGCCGCGATGCCGGTCTGGCTGGAGACCTCGTAGTCGAAGGAGGACAGGATGAGACCGTCGTCACCGGCTTCGATGAGGATGCCGTTCAGGATCGGCAGCGTCGGGCGCTGCGGGAGCAGCTTCACTGCGAACGAGACGGCTTCGCTGAATACATCCCGGTTGACGCTGAATCGCACGACAAGTCCCCTGTCTCTGGCTCTCGATGACGTCACCAATGCTAGTGGGTCTGCTTCCGGGGTCGAGTGGGACGAGGTGCTGTGGAGAAGCGAGCCTGGGGAAAGGTTGTTTGGCGGAGAGATCATTGAATTAACGGTTAACAGTCTTAACCGGTGTGGAAACTGTGGATAAGTCCGCCGAACCCGCTCGAACACAGGGAACTACATGTGTGTAACTTGGTGGTGGCCTGTGGAGAGAACGACGCTAGGGTGTGGGACGCGCAGGCCGGTGAACGATGTTCACTCACAAGCCTGCCCGGAGCTTCCACATCTCTCCACAGGTTATCCACAGGGCTGCGAGGTCCGAATGTGGACAGATCGGGCTCGGATCATGTCGTCGAATGAGCGCTCGTCGTCGCCTGATGAACGAAATCGGCCCCTCGAGCGCACCGAGTGCGTCGAGGGGCCGGAAACGTTCACCAGGACGCGTCAGGCGCCGTAGCGGTTCCCCGGTCCCCGAGCCTGTCGAGGGCCCTTCGACAAGCTCAGGGACCGAGTGAGGTTCAGTGACCGAACAGGGGTCAGGCGCCGTAGCGGAGGTTCTGCTTGATGCGGCTCGTGAGCTCGGTCACCTGGTTGTAGATCGAGCGCTTCTCCTGCATGAGGTCGGTGATCTTCCGGTTGGCGTACATGACCGTCGTGTGGTCCCGGTTGCCGAACAGCTGACCGATCTTCGGGAGTGAGAGGTTCGTGAGCTCGCGACAGAGGTACATCGCGATCTGACGCGCCGTCGCGACCGCCTGCGATCGGCTCGAGCCGTACAGGTCGTCGACCGAGAGCTTGAAGTAGTCGGCCGTCGTGTTGATGATGTCGATCGGCGAGATGACGTTGTCGTCGTCGAGGCTGATGACGTCCTTCAGCACCGTCTGGGCCAACGTCATGTCGACGGCGGTCCGGTTCAGGCTCGCGAACGCGACGACCCGGATGAGCGTGCCTTCCAGCTCACGGATGTTGCTCGACACCTTGGTGGCGATGAACTCGAGGACCTCGTCCGGGATGTGCAGCTTCTCGTTCTGCGCCTTCTTGCGCAGGATCGCGATGCGCGTCTCGAGGTCGGGAGCCTGGACGTCGGTGATGAGTCCCCACTCGAAGCGCGAACGCATCCGCTCTTCGAAGCCGGTGAGCGCCTTCGGCGGCAGGTCGCTGGTGATGACCACCTGCTTGTTGTGATCGTGCAGGGTGTTGAAGGTGTGGAAGAACGCCTCCTGCGTCTCCGCCTTGCCCTGGAGGAACTGGATGTCGTCGATCAGCAGGATGTCGATGTCGCGGTACCGCGACTGGAAGAACGAGCCGCGGTTGTTGGCGATCGAGTTGATGAAGTCGTTCGTGAACTCCTCGCTGGACACGTACCGGACGCGGATCCCCGCGTAGAGGTTCATCGCGTAGTGGCCGATGGCGTGGAGGAGGTGGGTCTTGCCGAGCCCGGAGTCGCCGTACACGAACAGCGGGTTGTAGGCCTTGGCCGGCGCTTCGGCCACGGCGACCGCGGCCGCGTGCGCGAACCGGTTGGACTGACCGATGACGAAGTTGTCGAAGCTGTACTTCGGGTTGAGTCGGGTGTCGTTCTCGCGAGCCGGCAGCGTGGGGGTCGGGGTCAGCTGCGGTTGCGGTGACTCGAGCGGTGCCGGGTCGATGTGCTGGAAGCCGGTCTGCTCGTACCGTTCCTCGACGATGTCGGGGTTGACGACGATCGCGTAGTTGCCGACGGGACCGCCGTCGACGATGGACGCGAGTGCGGCGAGGATCGGTGCCCGCATGCGCTGGTTGAGCATGCCCATCGTGAACTCGTTGGGCACCTCCAGGTAGAAGGTGCCGCCCATGATGCCCTTGGGGACGATGAGGTTGAGGAACCCGCGGAGCGGCGGGGTGATGCGGTCGTCGACGGAGAGGATCTCGAGCACCGATTGCCAGGTCTCAGCGATCGCATCGTCGGCGTCCGACATAGTTCTCCCCACACATACTCACAGGTTCATCCACAGGCTCTCCCCTGAGTATTCGGGGCTGAGCGCGGTGCTATCCACACGCTGTGCATAACCCGAGGGCTTACGCTAACAACACGTCGCCCCAGTCCCAAATCACTGTACGGCCGCCCTGCGTGTCACTGCTACAATTTCTGTGAATCCTGTGGATAATCATTCGTTTGGGCGCCGCTGGTTTGACCTTCGCGCGAGTAGACCGTAGGTTTAATCAGTTGACTTCTGCCCACGGGCACCCTTCCGTACCCTGCTGCCACCTGTGCAGTGGTGGGTCATGATCCGGAGATCGTAATTATGAGCAAGAGAACCTTCCAGCCGAACAACCGTCGTCGCGCCAAGAAGCACGGCTTCCGTCTGCGCATGCGCACGCGTGCCGGCCGCGGCATCCTGTCGGCTCGTCGCGCCAAGGGCCGCACCGAACTCTCCGCGTAGAGCCGTCGTGCTCGAGCGTGCGAGCCGGATCACGTCCGGCGACGACTACCGAGGGGTGGTTCGTCGCGGGTCCCGGTTCGTCGGCGAGCACACGGTCACGTACGTACGCATGAACCCGAAGGGCGGACAGCCGCGCTTCGGGTTCATCGTTGCGAAAACGGTCGGTAACGCAGTGACCCGCAATCTCGTCAGACGTCGTTTGAAGGCCATCTGCCACGACAGCGTCGTTCAGGCTGCCCACGGCACTGACGTGGTCATCCGGGCGCTGCCGTCTGCAGCGACGGCGCCGTTCGCCTCGCTCCATGCCGAGGTCGATCGCGCCTTCGCCAAACGCGGCGTCATCGTCGAGAGTTCGGACGCGCACCGATGAACGGCGTCCTCGCTGCCACCTGCCTCGCGCCCCGCAATGTTGCGGTGCTGGCGCTTCGCGGGTATCGCGCCGCGATCTCTCCGCTGTACGGCGACGTCTGCCGGTATTACCCCAGCTGTTCCGCGTACGCTCTGGGAGCGGTGCAGCAACACGGTGTCGTCGTCGGTTCGGCGATGGCAGCGGCCCGCATCGCGAGATGCCACCCCTGGGCAGCACCTCGCTTCGACGAGGTGCCACCCAAGAAGAACTTCCGGTACAGCGTCACTTCTCACGGATTTGTCGTGCAACCGAGCCACGGAAAGGGCTGACCCGCACCTATGGACATCATCGGCACAATTCTCTGGCCGCTCAAATGGGCGGTCGAGCTGCTCCTCGTGGGCTGGCACCTGCTGTGGACGGCCATCGGACTCGACCCCGCGGCCGGTATCACCTGGGTCCTCTCGATCGTCGGGCTCGTCCTCGTCGTCCGTGCCGCCCTGATCCCCCTGTTCATCAAGCAGATCAAGAGCCAGCGCAAGATGCTCGAGATCGCGCCGCAGATGAAGAAGGTGCAGGAGAAGTACAAGGGCAAGCGCGACCAGGCCAGCCGTGAGGCGATGTCCCGCGAGACGATGGAGCTGTACAAGAAGCACGGCACCTCCCCCGTCAGCGGATGTCTGCCGCTGCTCGTCCAGATGCCGATCTTCTTCGCCCTGTTCTCCGTGCTCAACGACGCCCAGAAGAGCAAGGCCGGCGTCGGTCCCCTGAACGAGACCCTCGCCGTGCAGTTCGGCGACGCGAACCTCTTCGGGATCGCTCCGCTGCACACGAGCATGCAGGCGGCACTCGCCGGCAACCCGGTCAATTGGGCGGTCGTCATCATCGCCGCCGTCATGGTCATCCTCATGTGCGCGTCGCAGTTCATCACGCAGCTGCAGATCGTGTCGAAGAACATGTCGGCCGAGACGAAGGCCAGCCCGCAGTTCAAGCAGCAGCGGATCCTCCTCTACATCCTGCCCTTCGTGTTCCTCTTCTCCGGCTTCGCCTTCCCGCTCGGCGTCATGTTCTACTGGCTGACGTCCAACGCGTGGACGATGGTGCAGCAGTTCCTCGTCATCCGGAACATGCCGACGCCTGGTTCCGACGCTGCGAAGGCTCGTGAGGAGCGTCTCGCGCGGAAGGGCAAGCTCATGACGCCGAACGGCGACGTCATCTCGATCTCCGAGGCGCCGGTACCCGAGAAGAAGACCCCGACGCAGCGCCAGCAGCCCATGGGCAAGGCGCGTGCGAAGAAGCAGCAGACCGACGGACGAGACAAGTAGGAGTATCGGTGACTGACCAGGAACTGGCCCCGGCCCAGGACGAAGCACCCACCATCACGCAGCTCGAAGAAGAGGGCGACGTCGCAGCGGACTACATCGAGGAGTTCCTCGACATCTGCGACATCGATGGCGACATCGACATCGATGCCCGCAATGGTCGTGCGTACGTGTCGATCGACTCCCCCACCGAGAGCAACCTGCGTCTCCTGTCGCGTCCCGACACGGTGAACGCACTGCAGGAGCTGACCCGCCTGGCTGTTCAGAACCGTACCGGTGGCTTCTCCCGGCTCATCCTCGACATCGGCGGATCCCGCGAAGCACGTCAGCAGGAGCTCGGCGCGCTTGTGGAGCGAGCGGTCGAGCGCATCGAGGCCGGTTCCACCGAGGCGGCACTCCCCCCGATGTCGAGCTACGAGCGCAAGCTCGTCCACGACATCGTGTCGGCTCGGGGCTTCGTGTCCGAGTCGCACGGCGAAGGCCGCGACCGTCACACCGTCATCACCCGCGGCTGACGCGGCCTGATCGTTTCACGTGAAACTGCGATGACTGACGTGCCTGCAGGACTCGAACCTGAACCGGCGGAAGCAGCTGAGTTGTTCGGCGACCGGATCGATGTCGGTCGTGCCTTCGCCGCGAATCTGGCGGAGTTCGGTGAGCCACTCGGACTGATCGGGCCACTGGAGCTTCCGCGTCTCTGGACGCGCCACATCCTCAACAGCGTGATCGTTGCCCCGCTCCTTCGTGCTGGACGAGTCGGGGACGTCGGCACTGGCGCGGGACTGCCTGGACTGGTCCTCGCGATCGCCCGGCCGGACGTCGAGTTCGTGCTCATCGAGCCGATGGAACGTCGAGTCGCTTGGCTCAACGATCAGGTCGGAGTCCTCGGGCTCGAGAACGTCACCGTCGTGCGAGCGCGCGCTGAGGAGGTTCGCCTCGATGAGCCCCTCGACCAGGTGACCGCGCGCGCGGTCAGTGCCCTCCGCAAGTTGCTCCCCCTCACCGCTCCCCTGCTTCGGGACGGCGGAGAGCTGGTCCTCATGAAGGGCGCCGGCGCTCAGGCGGAGGTCGACGCGTCGACCAAGGAGCTTCGCAAGTACCGGGTCTCCGGCGTCGAGGTTCGAACGCTTGGCGAGGGCGTTCTCGCGGAGCCGACCCGAGTCATCGTGGGAACCGTCCGCGGCTGAAGTCGGGCGAGAGCTCTTGGGGCCTCCGCGAGGGGCCTCACAGACGATGTTCGGCGGTTTGCGAGCTCTCGGGAGAATGGCTCCTGACGAACCCCGCTGGAGAGCGAGGCTATTTCAGGGGTCCTGAGTTCGTCAGGAACGATTCTCCGGTCCATTCCTACGCGGATCAGGCCCGCTTAGTGGGCTGGATTCGAGTGTTTTCTGGCCTTTGTCAGCAGTGTTGCTGCTGATATTTCATATATGTTCTTCGATCGGCCTGTAGCGCGAGTCTCGTGACGCGGAGCCGGCCCCGCCATTGACGGGCGGCGATGCTCCGTGCTCCGGTGATCGGCACACCCAGACGTCGATGCTCGACGCGGTGGCCGGCCAGCTAGCTGTCACTTCGGAGATGGCTGACGAGTGTGGGTGGCAACGGTGGAGCTCTCAGGTTGGTGATCCGGTCGGGCTTGTCAGGGATCTGTGGCCTTCCTTCGAAGTCCGGGTAGGTCCGAGTCGGTACTTGGTTTCAGGGTAGGTGCGTCGCCCCGTCCCCGTCCCACACGTTCAACTGACTCGCGGTGGTGCATCACGTGGCGGACCTGTCGTTGGAGACCTGCTGCGAGATGCACATTCCGCCAGTTCCTCAGGTTCCTGTGGGCCGACTGGCGCCCGAGCGTCGGCAGGCTCATGTCCGCCGGCGGGTCGGTGTTGGCGGAGGTGCTGGGTCAGTTTTGCCGGCCGGAGAAGGAGAGGATGGTCTGCCTGCCGCTATCGCGTGCGTCGAAGTCGTCCCGTTCTACGAGGTTCTGGCGCGGTGCGGTGCGTTCACATTGGAGCATCCCGTGCTGCTACTCCGCGCTCTCCCCGGCGGCGAGGTACCGTGCACGGCGCCCATTCTGCGTAACGATGTGTCGAAGTGCGCCGGCACCGCGGATGTCGTACTCGTGACTCCTGTGAGCTTGGAAGGAGCAGGCGTATTCCCGATCGACGATGCATGATTCTGCGCCCAGGTGGCCTCGGCAGAGGGCGCTTGCCACCGGAAGGGTGAGATTGCGCGACGTTTCACGTGGAACGTGGGAGCGATGCCACTCGCTGGAGTCCTTCGTTCTCAGGAGTGGTTCCTGTCGGCCTGGAGTCGTGTGATCCAGTTCACTCAGTGCATGCGCGCCCAGGGAGGCCGTCGTGCTGGGACCGCCGCGGTGTTCGATGTTTCACGTGGAACATGGGTGGCGGTCTGCTCCTGCGTGCCTGTTGCGCGGTGGTGCAGACGAGTTGAGTTCGACGAGCACAGTGCGCGGTAGCAAGCTGGCTTGCGCTCGAGATCACACCCATCCGTTGCGTTGGTCCTCTCCAGAGTGTTTCACGTGAAACAGCGGGCGGGTGCGACGGATCGAGTGCGGGATCGGACCGATTTGTGATGCTTGGTCGCTACCACTCCCCCATCGTCGGATCACACCAATGAGGCGGACAGTGGGCTGTGGCGAGAGGCTGAAGAGGCGCCTATCGATGTGGGCCGCGGGACGGCTCGGCGTCCACGGAGTCCTGGTTTCACATGAAACGCTGGCGCGGACTCGTGCCAGTCGTGCAGTGCTCCACCATATGAGCGCTTGGAGACGGCGCCTGTGGATAACTCTGTGGACAGTTCTCCCACGTAGGCGGAGGAACTGGCGATCCTCCGTGAAGAAGCGGGCCCCAACCGGCGTACCACCGCACTGTGGTCAACCCGCACCGGGGGAAGAGCCTGGACGTACTGGACCCGGAGTGGGGCTATCGGGTGCGAACTTCCGCGGAAAGACGCGGATCTCTGCCTGACTACATAGGAACTTCCCCCATGGTTGTCAACTCACGTCCGCCGGGCTCGTCTCGTGTTGATCCGACCAGCTTCGACGTGCACGCCCGAGGCGCACGTGGTTACGCGGCATCGTGCATCTCGGCGCCCTGTGGATAACCCTGTGTACGAAGGAGGGTGAGGCGTCCGTTCTGGGCACCATTCGGGTCGTTCAACGATATGTGGGTGTCGCAAAACGGCGCTCTGGGGTCGCCACGCGTACGCACTCCCCCGATCACTGTCGGAGATCACTCCCCTGGCGTCAGCCCACGCTGGTACGGTTGAAGGACACGTTTCGAGCAAGAAGGTTTCACGTGAAACAACCCGAACCAACGCATTCCGCGGCTCCCGAGCGCGACTCCGTTGGTAGCGCCTTCGACGCGTCCACGCCGTTGGCTCGCGAGCTCCACCATCTGACTGAGAGGCGTAAAGCCTTGGCTCACGCAACCTTGCCGACGCCCGACCACACTCGGGTCTTCACGGTCTCCAACCAGAAGGGTGGAGTCGGCAAGACGACGACCACCGTCAACATCGGCGCCGCCCTCGCTCGTTCGGGCGCTCGTGTCCTCGTGATCGACCTGGATCCCCAGGGGAACGCGTCAACCGCACTCGGTGTCGAGCATCACTCGGACGTCCCGAGTGTCTACGACGTCCTGATCGACGACTTCCCCCTGGCCGATGTCGTCCAGCAGAGCCCCGAGTTCCCCACGCTGTTCTGCGCTCCCTCGACGATCCATCTCGCCGGCGCGGAGATCGAACTCGTGTCACAGGTCGCGCGTGAGCACCGACTCCGCACGGCGCTCGAACAGTTCATCCAGGACGCCGAAGAGCCGTTCCACTACGTCCTGATCGACTGCCCGCCGTCCCTCGGCCTCCTGACGATCAATGCCTTCGTCGCGGCCAAAGAGGTACTCATCCCGATCCAGTGCGAGTACTACGCGCTCGAGGGCTTGAGTCAGCTCCTCAGTAGCATCCAGCTGATCCAGCGGCACCTGAACCCAGGGCTCGCCGTCAGCACCATTCTCCTAACGATGTACGACGGGCGCACCAACCTCGCGCAGCAGGTGGCCCAGGACGTCCGAGACCACTTCACCGGGCAGGTCCTCGAGTCGGTCATCCCACGAGCGGTGCGCATCTCCGAAGCCCCCAGCTTCGGGCAGAGCGTCATCAGCTACGACCCCACGTCACTCGGCGCGGTGTCCTATCTCGAAGCAGCGGCGGAGATCGCCAACCGATGGGCCGCAGGCTCCTCCGATACACCCGATACGAACCACCCTGAGGGAGTCAGTCACTGATGGCAACGAAACGAACTGGACTCGGTCGCGGGATCGGTGCACTCATTCCGACGACGAGTTCAGACTCGCAGGCGAACCGTCCCGTCGACGTCTTCTTCCCCGACAACCAGGGCACTGCCCGCAAGGCGGCGAAGGACGCGGCTACTGCCGCCGCGGACGCCGCCGCAGCAGAGGCGGCGGCAGCCGACGCGCCCACTGCACCGGACGCCGCTGCGCCCACGACAGATGGGCCGCAGCTCGTGGCCGTCCCCGGTGCCCGGCTGGCGTACCTCTCCCCCGAACTGATCGTGCCGAACGCCAACCAGCCGCGCACGGTCTTCGATGAGGACCACCTCGCCGAACTCGTCACGAGCATCCGTGAGGTGGGCGTGCTGCAGCCGATCGTGGTCCGACCGATCCCTGGCGACGACGAACGATACGAACTCATCATGGGTGAGCGCCGTCTACGCGCCTCCAAGGAGGTGGGTCTCGACCGCATCCCCGCGATCATCAAGGACACCGCCGACGAAGACATGTTGCGCGATGCGCTGCTCGAGAACCTGCACCGCTCGGAGCTGAATCCGCTCGAGGAGGCTTCTGCATACCAGCAGCTCCTGGCCGACTTCGGAATCACCCAGGACGAGCTTGCAAACCGCATCGGTCGTTCCCGCCCTCAGATCAGCAACACCATCCGCCTGCTCAAGCTGCCGGCGGCC
Source organism: Plantibacter sp. PA-3-X8 (assembly GCF_003856975.1). Lineage (NCBI taxonomy): Bacteria > Bacillati > Actinomycetota > Actinomycetes > Micrococcales > Microbacteriaceae > Plantibacter > Plantibacter sp. PA-3-X8. The sequence goes on along the minus strand of NZ_CP033107.1, from coordinate 764,781 downwards.
GTGCAGCAGCGCGTCGCGGCCGGTGTGCTGAGCGCCGGACATGCTCGCGCCATCCTGTCGCTGACCGATCCTGAGGCACAGCAGCGCTTGGCCGACAAGATCGTGAACGAGGACCTGTCGGTTCGCGCGGCCGAGGCTGCTGCGGCTCAGGGCGTTCAGGCCAAGAAGCCGCGTCCGGTGGCCGGGTCGCGACGCGGACAACTCGATGAGATCGCAGACCGCCTCGGCGACCGCCTGAACACCCGCGTGAAGGTGACGCTCGGTGCGAAGAAGGGACAGATGGTCGTGGAGTTCGCGACCATCGCCGACCTCAACCGCATTCTGAGCGAGCTTGGCGAGTCGGGATTCGGCCAGTCCTCCTGACGCTGTTTCACGTGAAACATGGGCCGTTCGGCCACGGGGTCCCGTATGCGCTTCGCCAAGCTCAGGGACCAAAGCGGTGGAATCCGTGGATTGGCGGACAGCCACCCCATCTCGGCTACGGAGCTCTTCGAAGCGCGGCGCGGTTGCACTGTGATTGATAACCCCTGATCAAAGCGACAATTCGGGGTGTTTCACGTGAAACTCCTCGACAGCGAAAAACCGCCCGGCTCAGATGAGCCGGGCGGTTCCGTGGTTCAGAAAAACCTGATCAGGCGAGGAAAGCCGCGAGATCCTTCTCGAGTGCGGCCTTCGGCTTGGCGCCGATGACGGTCTGCACGACCTCGCCACCCTTGAAGACCTTCATCGCGGGGATGGAGGTGATCTGGTACTTCATGGCCAGGTTCGGGTTCTCGTCGACGTTCAGCTTGAGAACGGTGATCTTGTCGCTGTTCTCGGAGCCGATCGTGTCGAGGATCGGGCCGACCGCGCGACACGGACCGCACCAGGCGGCCCAGAAGTCGACGAGGACGGGCTTGTCGCTGTTGATGACCAGTTCGTCGAACGTGGCCTCGGTGACTGCATCTGACATGAGTGTTCTCCTTCATGGTGGCCAGGCCGACAGCCTGGCCGTCGATCAAACGGTGGTGGTGAGCACGGGGTCGGCCGGCTGCGGACGACCGGCCGTCTGTGCTTCGCCGATGGCCGACGCTTCCCCGGCAGCCTGCTCGAGGTCTGCGAGGTAGTGCTCCGCGTCGAGGGCGGCGATGGTGCCGCTGCCGGCCGCGGTGATGGCCTGTCGGTACGTGGGGTCGATGACGTCGCCCGCGGCGAAGACGCCGGGGAGGTTGGTCTTCGACGAGCGGCCCTTGACGGCGATCGTGCCCTCGGGGGCGAGCTCCAGCTGGCCGTGGATGAGGTGCGTGCGCGGGTCGTTGCCGATCGCGATGAAGAGGCCACCGAGCGGCAGGTGTGTCTCGGTGCCGTCGGTGGTCGAGCGCAGCGTCACGCCGTCGACCGCGTCGGCGCCGGTGATGCCGGCGACTTCGCTGTTCCAGATGAACTCGATCTTCTCGTTCGCGAACGCACGGTCCTGCATGATCTTCGACGCGCGCAGGGTGTCCTTGCGGTGGATGACGTACACCTTCGACGCGAACCGCGTGAGGAAGGTGGCCTCCTCCATGGCGCTGTCGCCGCCGCCGATGACCGCGATCGTCTTCTCCTTGAAGAAGAAGCCGTCGCAGGTGGCGCACCAGGACACACCGTGGCCGGAGAGTCGCTCTTCGTCGTGGAGGCCGAGCTTGCGGTAGGCGGAGCCGGTGGCGAAGATCACGGTGTGTGCCTCGTGCACCTGTCCGTTGCCGAGGGTGACCGTCTTGACGTCGCCGTCGAGCTTCAGCTCGGTGACGTCGTCGTAGAGGACCTCGGTGCCGAACCGCTCCGCCTGCTCCTGGAGCTTCATCATGAGCTCGGGGCCCTGGATGCCCTCGGGGAAGCCGGGGAAGTTCTCGATCTCGGTGGTGTTCATGAGCTCGCCGCCGGCCTCGACCGATGACGCCACGAGCAGCGGCTGCAGCGAGGCGCGGGCAGCGTAGATCGCCGCCGTGTAGCCGGCGGGTCCTGATCCGATGATGATGACCTGACGCACGATGCTCCTCAGTGGTTCGTGGGCTCCCGGACCAGGTGGGTTCCGGGGTTCCGAGTGGTGTAACACATCCTAACCGGCCGCTATTCCGCTCCCCCCGGCGCCTCGGGCAGCTCTCAGCCGGTGTGCGTGAGGTGGCGTCGACCCGTGGGTGTCAGCGCCCGAACCGGGCGAGGACGGGCGCCAAGGCCGCCTTGAGCTCCGGCGTGCGGAGGAGGGCGAGCACCGCGAGGTACACGGCGGCCATCGCCGCCCCGATGACGCCCATGGTGACGATGGCGCCGGGGATCGTGGCGGTCGGGAACCCCTCCTCGCTGACACCGCCGAGCAGCAGCAGCACGACGACGCCGACCACAGCCGCAGGCACGGCGGCGGCGATGAACCGGACCAGGCTCAGGACGATACGTCGGCCGTCGAGACCCCCCAGCCGGCGCCGGAGCAGCAGTGCGGCGACAACGGTCTGTGCAATGCACGCGATCGTGATGGCGAGCGCGACGCCGGCACCCACCAGATGCGGTGGGAGGACCAGGAGCACGATCAGCGCCAGAAGGACGAACAGGAGGGTCTGGAACAGGGTGAAGAAGAAGGGCGTCTTCGTGTCCCCGAGGGCGTAGAAGGCGCGCTGGAGGACGAAGAGGATGCAGAAGGGCACGAGTCCGATCACGAACGCGATGATGATGCCGCCCATCGCCTGCGCCTGTTCGAACGTCTCGGCGAAGACACTGCCGAACGGCACGGCGACCACCATGATGACGGCCGCTGCGAGCACGATGAGGACGCTCACGACGCGGATGGCGCCGGAGATGTCGGCCTGCAGCCGCTGGATGTCCCGTCCGCGATCGCGTGTGCCCTGCGCGTGCTCGCTCATCCGCGTGAAATAGGCCGTCGCGATCGAGACGGTGATGATCGAGTGCGGGAGCATGAAGATCAGCCAGGCGTAGTTGAGGATCGCGACCGAGGGCCCCTGATCGCTCACGGAGGCGACGATCTGGGTCTCGACGATCCCGGCACCGGTCGTCAGGAGCAGCATGCCGAAGGTCCAGCTGGCGATCCGCCCGGTGGCGCGGAGGCCGACGCCTCGCCACTGGAAGTCCGGTCGGAAACGCAGTCCGGCCCGACGCCAGAACAGCATGAGGAAGGCGGCCTGGACGACGACGCCGAGGGTGGCGGAGCCTGCGAGGAGCACCGTTCGACCGTCGGTCCACTCGCTGACCGCGAGGTCGCCGCTGCCGTACAGCGTGATGAAGGCGATCAGCCCGGCGATCGCGATGACGTTGTTGAGCACCGGTGCCCAGGTGAACGGTCCGAACATCTTGCGTGCGTTCAGGACCTCCCCGAGGACGGTGTAGAGCGCGTAGAACAGGATCTGCGGGAGACACCAGTAGGCGAATGCCGTCGCGAGCGCGAATTGATCAGGCGACAGCGTCGCGGCGACGATGAACACGAACACGGGTGCGAGCAGGGTGATGAGCGCGGTGGCCCCGCCGATGAAGACGAGGGTGATGGTGACGAGCTTGTTGATGTACGCGTTGCCACCGTCGGCATGGATCCCCGCACGGACGATCTGTGGCACGAGCACGGCGCTGAGCACGCCGCCACCGATGATGACGTAGATCGTGTTCGGGAGCTGGTTGGCGATCGCGAAGGTGTCGCCGATGACCAGGACGCCGATGGCCTGAGCCACGAGGATCGCCTTGACGAAGCCGAGCAGTCGGGAAACGAGGGTTCCCGAGGCGAGGAGCGCGCTCGCCCTGCCGATGCCGTCAGCCATTCGTCTCCTGTCGTCCGGGTGACGACTCTACCGGGGGCTCACCGCCGGGGGGCTGACCGCTGTCCGGAGCATCTGTGGGGGCGGCGGACGTGGCACCCGAGTCGCGTCGCTTGGCTCGTCGGCTCACCACCATGCGGACCACACCGCTGACGAACAGTAGGGCGACGAGCAGGGCGAGGACGACGGCACCGATGCCCTCCCAGTCGGCGCGGACGTTCACGCCCACGAAGGACTGTTCGCCGATCGCCTGCCCGCTGGTGCTGAAGAGTTGCAGACGGAGGGTGACGTCGCCGTTGCCGATCTGCGACTGCACGGGGACGAGCACGGTGGCGCGCGAGTCCGCGGCGATCTCCTGCGTCACGGAACCGGAGATGCTCAGTCGACCGTTGCTCGGCGAGGCCTCCATGACCACGGTGACGGGATAGGGCAGGTCATTGCGCACGGCGAACGGCAGGGAGACCTCGCCGCCGACCATGTTGATGCGACTGCTGTCGGTGACGCGCACCGACGCGAGGACCGTGTCCGTCCGTTCCTGCTGCGCGGTCACCGCCGATCCCCAGTCGCCCTCCGTACGCAGCCAGCCGGCCGCGAGGCTGGAGAGCAGGGTGGCGCGCTCCCGTCCGGTCAGCAGCTCGGGTTCGTCGAGCACCGAGGAGAAGGCGGTGACGTCCTGTTCCTCGTCGAGGAGGACCTGCACGTCGGACACGCGTTCGCTGTCGGGTGCCATCGCCCCGAGCGTCGCCGCGGCAGGGGGCTCGGCGAGCGTCGCCGCCAGGGAGGTCTGCGTCGTGGCCGGCAGGGAGCGGAGCGCGTTCACGGTGTCGGCGAGGGCGGGCAGGGTCGCGTCCACTCCCCGAGGCAGCACGGCGACGACCGTTCCGCCGGACGAACCCTCGGTGCCGATGGCGGCCGCCCGCGCGTTCACGTCGGCGATGGCGCTCTCGAACGCGGCGTCTGTCGTGGCGGCGGCGGCGTCGCCCAGCGACTCGGCGAGGCCGTGGTCGGCCAGCAGCGTCTGCGCCGTGCCGACCGCCGTCGAGGCGCGCACGGACTGTCCGGTGTCGGTCGTGTTCGCGGAGTCGAGCAACGTGACCGTTCCGCCCGATGCGGCGAAGACGGCGAGATCCGCATCGGTCACCGCGCCTCCCGCCCACACGATGCTGGGGAGCGAGTAACTCCACCTGAGGAGCTCGTCCATCGTCGGAACGGTCGGCACCGCCTGGCCGGGCGTCTCGGAGGGGCTCGGCGTGGGTGCCGGTTCCTCCGACGGAGTGGCTGCCGCCGATGGTTCGGAGGACGTGGCCGGTGAGGAGCCGGCCTGCGGAGTCGGCTGGACGTCGTCGGGCCCGGTGGTCGGCGACGCGGTCGGGGTGGGCGTCTCGGTCGGCTGCACGACGGGGAAGTCGGCGACGTTCAGGGCGAAGGAGAACGAGCTCGGGGTCAGCAGTCGGTCGAGGCCGGCTTCGGCCTGCACGGCGGGTTCGGCGTCGCCGTACTGGAGCGCGAAGGTCTCGTTCGGAGCGGCCTCGAGGCGGGCGAGCCAGGCGACGGCGCTCTCCGGTGCGCGCGTGCCGAGCGCCCGGATGGACGCGATGATCCGTGGGTCGATCCCGAGCGCGATCTGCTCGCCGAAGAGTGCGTCGAGCTGCGTCGTGAGCGCGCCGTCGTCGGCCGTGAGCTCGGTGAGTTCGTCCGCATCGAGGAGTCCGCCGTAACTGAGCGGCACGGTGAGCGGGGCGACGAGCGCGACGGTGGCTGACGTGGGCTGTCCTTGCGCCCGCCAGACGAGCGCCGTCCGACCTCCGGCCGCCGTGTCGCCCGCGACGTAGCCGGCTGAGACGCCGTAGGAGCCCCACGCGTCGGTGTCGTCGAACCCCAGCGCCGGAGGAGTGAAGTCGAGCCCGCTGACGACGTACTGCTGCCCGGCGATGAGCTCGGGGATGTCGATCGTCCGCACCACGGTGGTGCCGGCGGGGGTCGCGGCCGCGTCCGCACCGGTCGTGTCGAGCCAGGCGTCGAGCGCCGCCGTGCCGGTGATCCGCGCCGTGGTGATCGCCACGGACACGGAGCCGGCGGGGAGATCGGCGTCGGTGCCGTTCGTGAGCGTGATGCCGAACGAGGTGAGGGACGAGGGTTCGACCGCTCCCCCGTCGCTCGGACTCACCTCGACGGACACGAGGCCGTCGGGAGTCGATGCCGTGTTCGCGCTCAGCTCGGGCGAGGCGATCGCGCTGGAACCCGTGGACCATCCGCCGGCGGACACCACGGCGAACGACAGCGCGGCTGCTGCGAGGGCGCTGAGGAGGCGTGGGCGGTGGCGGTGGCGTGTCATGGGCGGTGGGGACGGTCCGCTCGGGCGGAGCCGTCCGGTGACGATTGTACGGGGGCCTCCCAGTCGAACCTGGATGCTTGTGCGCTGTACGACGCCGATGCGACGTCGGCGGAGGTGTGAGGCGGCCTCGCGTCCTACGCCCGCGGGGCCGGGTCGGACGTCTCGGAGGAGTCCGTCCCGTCCACTCGTGCTCCGGCTTCGTCCTCTCGGTCCTCCCGGCGCCCGGCGCCGAGCGACAGGGTGGCGAGGAAGCCGACGGCCAGGAATCCTGCGGCCGCGAACGCCGCGGAGCGGGTGCCGTCCGACAGGGCGATCCTGGCGTCCTCGGCGACCGTCGCGGTCGCCGGGTTCGCGTCGAGCCCGGCGATGGCGGCGCCCGAGCTGTCGACGACACTCGTCACGAGGGCGTCGCGCTGCGCGCTCGGTACACCGGCGTCCTCGAGTCGTCCGTCGAGGACCGACGCCGTGCTCACGAAGAGGATGGTCCCGAGGACGGCGATACCGAGTGCCGAGCCGATCTGCCTCGCCGTGCTCTGCGTCCCGGAGCCCTGGCCGCTCTGCTCGACGGGTACATCCTTCAGGACGACGCCCGTCAGCTGTGCGGTGGCGAGACCGACGCCGAAGCCGTAGACGAACAGGAACGGCACGATCGCGAACCATTCGGTCGCCGGCCCGACGACCAGCCCGATACCCGCGACACCGATGATCTCCGCGACGATGCCGACGCGGACGATCAGGACGGGCGCGACCCGGTTGCCGAACGCGCCGGCGAACCCGCTCGCGACGAAGGAACCGATCGCGAGGGCCAGGAGGATCAGACCGGTCTGCAGTGCGCTGTAGCCGAGGACGAACTGGAGCCAGATCGGCAGCGAGAGGATGATGCCGAACTCCCCCAGCGAGACGATGAGGGCGGCGATGTTGCCGTTCCGGAACGACGGCAGTGAGAACAGGGAGAACGCGATGATCGTGCTGCGCCCCTGGCGCATCCGGTGGCGTCCCCAGAGGACGAACGCGACACCTGCGACGACCGTGACCATGAGGGCCACAGGTACCGGGGAGAGGGTGAACGGCCAGGTCCAGTCCCCGATGACGAGCGGGGTGTCCGTGAGCCACCACCCGAGACTCCGGCCCTCGATGAGTCCGTAGACGAGGGACGCGCTCGTCAGGATCGACAGGACGGCGCCGACGGCGTCGATGCGGTCGGTCGCGGGTTCCCGCGACTCCGATACGAACAGGAGCAGTCCGACGATGATGAGGACACCGAGCGGCACGTTGATCCCGAACGCCCAGCGCCAGGAGAAGTCGGTGGTGAGCCAGCCGCCGAGGAGCGGACCGACCGCCACCATGCCCCCGATCGTGGAGCCCCAGACCGCGAAGGCGATCGCACGGTCGCGGCCTCGGAAGGTCGCGTTGATGATGGAGAGGGTCGTCGGCAGGATCATCGCGCCGCCGACGCCCTGGATGACCCGGGACAGGATCAGGAGGTCGCCCGTCGGCGCGATGGCGGCGAAGACGGAGGCTCCGGCGAAGACCACGATGCCGACGAGCAGCATGCGACGACGGCCGAACCGGTCGGCGAGCGTGCCGAACACGATGAGCAGTGCGGCGAAGACGAGCGTGTAGGACTCCTGGACCCACTGCACCTGGGTCGAGGAGATCCCGAGGTCGTCGACGATCGACGGGATCGCCACGTTCACGATCGTCGAGTCGACGATGATGAGGGCGACGGCGATGCTGATGACGACGAGACCGAACCATTTGCGACGGTCCGACGGCGAGCGCTCAGGCTTCGCGGAAGGCGTGGACTCCGTCATGCGCGGAAACGATCAGCTAGCTGCATATTCTGATTATGCGCCTTCTCGAGGCTGATGTCACACGGACATCCGGTGGTCAGACGAGGAGCGGCTGCAGCTGGTGCGAGCCGTCGAGCAAGAGGTCCAGGAGTGCGGCGGGGCGCTCGATCCGCTCACTGGGTGCCGAGAGCGACAGCCCCGCGACGAGACCGCCGCGGTCGTCCCGGATCGGGACCACGAGGCAACCGTGACCGGGCGTCACCTCACCCACCTGTCGTGCATACCCGAGTCGTTCGACGTCGCGGATCAACGGCTCGGCGTCCCGGAACGGCCGCTGGACGAGTCCTGACCAGTCGTATCCGCCATGAGCGAGCTCGTGCAGAAGGAGGCGCCCGATCGCGGAGGTGTCGAGGCGCCTGACGATCCGCTGCTCGTCACTCAACGGGAAGTCGGGATCCGCATCCGCGATCCTGATCCGATCGCCCTCGTACCGTACGAGGTGGACGCCTCCTCGTACGCTCGACCGCAATCGTCCGATCACCTCGCGCGCAGCGAGCGGGGGTGGGGCCGGAGCGACGAGATGGGCGAGCTCGACGACCTTCCGCCCGAGTGCGAATCCGCGCAGGTCGGGCATGCGGACGAGGTATTCGTCCTGGACGAGGAGGTTGAGGAGTCGGTAGGTGGTCGCCCTCGGCATGTCGAGTCCGGCTGAGACCTCCTGCGCCGTCACACCGGCACCGCATCGCGCGACCTCTTCGAGCACGGTGAGCGCGCTGTGCACGGCCTTCGGCTGTCGGGCGCGGAGCTCGCCCGCGCCGCTCACCGGTGCTCCGCGGACGGTCCGCCGAGCACGTCGGCGCTCACCGTCTCGTCGTAGACCCCCACGGTCGAACTCAGCCACGGTCGGCGTCGATGCCGGATCGCCCAGATCGTGATACCGAGCGCCATCGTGACGAGGAACACCCAGACGCCGACGCCCCGTTCGCCGGTGCTCTCGACGACCAGGTAGACGACGAGCGCGACGGACAGCAGCACCCCGGCCACCACCGCGCGCAGGAGCGGCCAGAGCGTCAGTTCTCCGATCCGCCAGAGGAAGACGGGGGCTGCGATGCAGACGAGGACGTAGGCGGTGATGTACCCGGCCGCGGCCACGACGATGAGGACCTGCATGGCCGCCCAGGCTCCTCCGGTCAGCAGGAGCGCGAGCACCGAGACGGGCGTGACGATCGCCAGAGCCGTGATGATCGCCACATGGGGCGTTCGGAACCGGCCGTGCGTGGTCCCGAGGCGCGACGGGAGGACCCCTTCTCGACCCATCGAAAAGACGACCCGCGAGAACGCCGTGATGGAGGCGATCGCACAGGCGAGGAACGAGGCCGCGACGGACAGGTCGAGCAGCAGTCCCATCCATTCGACCCCGGAGGCCAGCGCCAGGTCGTTGATGGGCGTCCGCGTCGCGGTGATGTCCTCCCCCAACGCCGCGAAGCCCGCCAGCTGACTGTACGAGGTGACGAGGAAGAGGAGACCCGCGCCGACGACGGTCCAGACCAGGGACCGTGGGATGCTCGCGAAGGGCCGGCGGGCTTCGACGCCCAGCGTCGAGGAGCTCTCGAATCCGACGAAGGCGGTCACGGCGAGGACCGATCCGACCGCGAGGTGTTCCGGGGAGGCGTCCAGCCCGAGCACCGCCCAGTCGGGCGTCGGTCCCAGCTGCGACAGGAGCACGCCCACGAGGATCAGGATGATCGCGACCGAGGCGCTCTCCACGATCAGGGTCACCCGGGTGGACAGGTGGATCCCGCGGACGAGCACGACGAGGCAGACCATGGCCATGCAGACGAGCAGTGCGGACACGACACCCGTCGAACTCGGCATGCCGGGCCAGAACCGGTGCAGCAGGATCGACAGGTAGTACCCGGCTCCGGCCAGGGCGAACATGGCGATGAAGCCGTACCCGATGAGCAGCGCGACGCCCGTGACGAAGGCCGCACCCGTTCCGAGCCCCTTGGAGACGAAGGTGTACAGCGAGCCGGTCGCGGCGATGCGCTTCGCGAACACGTTCACGGTGGTGGCGACGAGCAACGACAGCAGCATCGCGATGGCGAGCGACCACATGGTCGCCCCGCCCGCGGTCACGGTGACGATCAACGGGATCGTCGTCGCAGCGGCGGACGGCGCCACCGCCGAGACGGACTGGGCGAACACGTCGATGAACCCGACACTGCGCCGCTGGAGGCCGTCGACCGGTGACCGGGACTCGAGACCACGGACGCTCGGAGGATTGCTGATCGCGCGTTCCAGAGCCGTCACGTCCCTCACCTCCTCCTCGTCGTTCAGGCTAGGCGCCTCCCGTTGCACCGGCGTGGCGGGCGTGTTTCGGCTTCATGACCGCCAAATGAGACAGCGGTGTCGACCGGTCTCATTCGGCGCCGAGCAGGTGTTACGGCGACGAGACGAGGCGGCAACAGGAGACCGGGATGCTGGCCTCGTCCCGATACCGCCGCATTGCTCGAGGAGTGTCCATGACCGTCACGAAAGGTCCGGCCACCGATGCCGGACAGCCCACCCGGTCCCTGAAGGGATCGCTCGGCGTCACCGCCATCGTCTTCATGGTCGTCGCCGCGGCGTCGCCGTTGACGGTCGTCGGTGGAGCCGCACCGCTCGGCATCCTGCTCGGCAACGGGGTCGGCTTCCCGAGCATGTACGTCGTGTCCGCGGTGATCCTCCTGCTGTTCGCCGTCGGACTCTCGGCCATGACCCGGCATGTGCCCAAGCCGGGTGCCTTCTTCACCTTCGTCGGATACGGGCTCGGCAAACCGGCCGGTCTCGCGTCGGCGTTCCTCGCCCTCCTGACCTACACGACCATCCAGGTGTCGGTGTACGGCTACATCGGCTACCTGTTGAGCGTGACCTTCGCCGGTCTCGGCGCTCCGGAGATCCCCTGGTACGTCTACTCGCTCGCGTCGATCGCCGTGGTCGGTCTGCTCGGCTACCGCCACATCGACCTCAGCTCGAAGGTCCTCGGCGTCCTGCTCGTGGCGGAGGTCGGGATCGTCCTCGTCCTCGCCGGCGCGGTCATCGTGACCGGCGGTGCCGACGGGCTGTCGGCCGAGCCGTTCGTGCCCGAGCAGGTGTTCTCCGGGTCGCCCGGTGTCGGACTGATGTTCGCGATCGCGGCGTTCATCGGGTTCGAGGCGACCGCGATCTTCCGCGACGAGGCGAAGGACCCGTCCCGCACGATCCCGCGGGCGACCTACATCGCGGTGATCGGGATCGGCCTGTTCTACACCCTCGCCTCCTGGGCGCTCGTCATGGCCTGGGGGCCGGACGACGTCCTCGCCGTGGCCGGTGAGGACCCGGGTGCGATGATCCTCCGCACCACCCTGCTCTACCTCGGCCCGGTCGGAGAGCTCGTCATCAACGTCCTCCTCATCACGAGCATGTTCGCCTGCGTCCTCTCCTTCCACAACGTCATCACCCGGTACCAGCACACGATGTCGAACGCCGGCGTCCTGCCGGGCCGGCTTGGCGGCGTCCACCCCAAGCACCTCTCGCCGCACACCTCGTCGCTCGTCCAGAGCGCCACCGCGGCGATCCTGATCGTCGTCTTCGCCGTGCTCGGTCTCGACCCCGTCCTGCAGGTGTTCACGTGGTTCGCCGGCGTCGCGACCCTCGCGATCGCGATCCTGATGGCGGTCACGAGCCTCGCGGTGATCGTGTACTTCGCTCGCACGAAGCAGGATCGGCGGGTGTGGAACACGGTCGTCGCACCCGGCCTCGGGTTCATCGGACTCGTCGGTTCGGCCGTCGTGATCGTCGTCTACTTCCCGATGCTGGTGGGAGACGTGGATGCGGGCGGCAACCCCGTGTTCGGAACCGTGAGCGCCGTCCTCCTCGCCCTCATCGCGGTCTGCCCCGTCGTCGGCCTCGTGCAGGCCGCGTACCTGCGTCGTCGTCGCCCGGCCGCCTACGCCGACGTCATGGACGCCATCGGCGGTTGACCATCCGACCCTTCCCCTCACCTTCCGAGACCAGCCGCATCACCGAACCAGGAGCCTCACGATGACCATCACCGACCCCACAAACCTGCGCAGCGCCGACGACGACGCCCCCGTCCAGCACCCGCTCGCCAGCCTGTCCGCACCCGAGTTCGACCGCATCCGCGACATCGTCACCGGCTTCGACGACTTCACCGAGACGACCCGGTTCGCCTACGTCGGCCTCGAGGAGCCCCACAAGCGGGCGGTGCTCGCCTGGCAGGCCGGCGACGGTCCACTGCCGGAACGCCTCGCCCGCGTGATGTTGCTCGACATGGCCACGGGTCGATCGACGGACAACGTGGTGTCCATCGACAGCGGGTCCCTGCTCAGCACGGTCGTGCTGGACGGCTCCCGCGGCCAACTGCCGATCCTCATCGAGGAGTTCGACGCCATCGCGGAGATCGTGGCGGAGGACGAGGGGTGGGTCGCCGCCCTCGCCGCCCGTGGCTGCACGGTCGACGAGGTGAAGGTCGTCCCGCTGTCGGCCGGCTTCTACGACTATCCCGAGGAGGTCGGGCGCCGGATCGTCCGGGTCCTCGCCTTCCGTCAGGACTACCCGGCCGACCACCCGTGGGCCCACCCCGTCGACGGACTGAGCGCCTATGTCGACACCGCGGCGCGGCGGATCACCCGGCTGATCGACGCGACTGCGCTGGCCATTCCGGCGGAGCCGGGGAACTTCGACGACCCGGCGGTCCAGGGTGCTCCGCTCTCCTCGCTCAAGCCGATCGTCATCACCCAGCCGGAGGGTCCGAGCTTCCAGGTCGACGGCGAGTTCGTCGAGTGGGGCAATTGGCGGTTCCAGGTCGGGTTCGACGTCCGCGAGGGCCTCGTCCTCCGTCAGCTGTCGTTCGACGACGCCGGCGAGGAACGACCGATCATCTACCGGGCGTCGATCAACGAGATGCTGGTCCCCTACGGCGACCCCTCCCCCGTGCGCTTCTGGCAGAACTACTTCGACACCGGCGAGTACCTGTTCGGCCGGTTCACGAACTCCTTGGCGCTCGGGTGCGACTGCGTGGGCGAGATCAAGTACTTCGACGCGGTCCTCGCCGATGAGCTCGGCAACCCGTTCACGATCGAGAACGGGATCTGCATGCACGAGGAGGACTTCGGCACCCTCTGGAAGCACTCCGACCTGTACACCGGCTCGAACGAGGTCCGGCGGTCGCGTCGGCTGGTCATCTCCTTCTTCACGACCGTCGGCAACTACGACTACGGGTTCTACTGGTACCTGTACCTCGACGGCACCATCGAGTGCGAGTCGAAGCTGACGGGCATCCTCTTCACCTCCGCGTACCCCGGGCTCGACGCGGAGGGCGCCGACTACCCGTACGCCTCGGAGGTCGCGCCCGGGCTCGGTGGGCCCTACCACCAGCACCTCTTCTCGGCCCGTCTGGACATGATGGTCGACGGTCTGTCGAACGCGGTCGAGGAGGTGGACGCGGTCCGGGTGCCGATCGGGCCGGGGAACGAGCACGGCAACGCCTTCACGAAGCGGGTCACGCGGCTCAGCACGGAAGCGGGGTCCGGGCGCGTGGCGGACGGTTCGGCCGCTCGAGCCTGGCACATCGTCAACACGGAGAAGACGAACCGGATGGGACGCCCGACGGGGTACGTGCTGTACCCGCAGGAGTCGCCGACGCTCATGGCCGACGCGTCGTCGTCGATCGCCAAGCGGGCGGAGTTCGCGACGAAGCACCTCTTCGTGACGAAGTACGACCCGGCTGAACGATACGCGGCGGGCGACTTCGTCCACCAGAACCCGGGTGGCGACGGGATCACGCGCTTCATCGAGGGCGACGAGTCGATCGACGGCGAGGACATCGTGCTCTGGCACACCTTCGGACCGACGCACTTCCCCCGTCCGGAGGACTGGCCGGTCATGCCGGTGGACTACGCCCGGTTCACGCTCAAGCCCTACGGCTTCTTCGGCAAGAACCCGACCCTGAACGTCCCGCCGAACGAAGCGGTCGGGCACTGTTCGCACGACACCGGCGCCGCGCACGTGGGACACGGCGGTCACGACCAGGGCGCCGAAGAGCACTGTGGCCACGGGCACTAGGTCGCGGCGATGAGCGAGGTCCTCCATCTCGGGGCGCTCGTCCCGGCGGCCGTCGGTGCCTGTTGCACCGTCGGAGGCCGACGCGGACCCCTCGACCTCGTGGCCGCGATCGTCATGCTCGCGGCGATGCTCGACCTGGCGACCGGTGTCGGGATGCTGCATCCGTTGCTCTGGGCCGTCGTCCTGATCGTCCTCGCCGTCGCCTCGGCGGTCCGGCTTCGGTCCATCGCCGGGCTGCCGGCTCCGGTCGACGACGCTGTGGCGCTCGCCGTCACGCGCCACCGTGCGGCGATGACCGTGCACACCTCAGGCGGTCTCGTCATCATGGCGGCGCTCGTATGCACCATGGCGGGTCATGCCGCCGGGAGTATATATGCCGGATCGGGTATACACCCGGCAGGCCATCAGTTCGGAACCAGTGCCCTCCCCGCCGTGCTCCTGGCGGGCGGCATGGCGGGGTTCGTCGCCCTGTCCACGCGGCTGGCGGTCGAGGCGGCTCGACGGCGTGAGCGGGTCGTGGTCGTCGAGGTGGTGAGCATGACGGTCTCCGTCCTCACCATGGGGCTCGCCGCGGCGCTGTGACCTGGGCGGCGGCGTCGATCTACTCGGCGTCGTCGCCCTCCCACGGCGGCCGGGCTACCTTGCCGGACATCCGCCATACCGCTCGGGTCAACTCGGGGTGCACGCGGGCGATCTCACGGAGTACCTCGTACTCCAAGTGGTCCGCGTTGTCGCGGTGGTCCTGGGCGTCGTCGAGCGACGAGTACCCGGCGAGCCGCGCCATCGCGTGCTGGGCGGCCAGACCCCGGGCGTGCAGCGCGTCGTCCCGGAGGACGGCGACGACGAGCTCGTCGACCGTCGGCATCGAGGGCAGGAAGTCCCAGGGGTCCTCACCGTCGCGGGCGCGGTGCTCGATGATCACCTCGCGCTCAAGCTGTGCGTCGCGGCGCAACCTGGGGAGGTCGACGGCCTGCAGATCCACGTACCCTCCTCGCTCCGGCGCACCCCGCGGCGCGCACTCGGGTATCAAGGGTACGCCCGGTATCGGTGGACCATGCCGTCAAGGCGCAGCTCCCTCGCGGCCGAGGCTGGTACCGCAGGACCACCGATGTCGTCCGATCGGCGGATGCCGGGGTCGCATCAGGTCCATCCTCGTGCGGATGTGACCGGCGGCGGCGCTCCATAGCGTGGAGTGGGGCGGATCGCGCCCACTCCGCGACCGAGAGGCCCGTCCTTCCATGTCATTCCTCACGAGGCTCAGCCTCGCCAATCGACTGATCGTCGGCCTCATCACCGCGGCGATCGTGGTCTTCGGACTCTTCGCGGTCGGCTCCCTGAAGCAGGAACTGCTGCCGTCCGTGCAGCAGCCGGGCGCCGTCGTGGCCGCGACCTACCCCGGTGCCTCGCCGTCGTCGGTGGAGCGCGAGGTCACGAAGCCCGTCGAGCAGGCGGTGCAAGGGGTCAAGGGTGTCACCGGCGTCACTTCGACGTCGGTCAGCGGTTCCACGTCCGTGCAGGTGAGCTGGGACTTCGGCCAGGACGACGAGAAGATCGTCGGTGACATCCGCAGCGCCCTCGCCGGCTTGAAGAGCACGCTTCCGAACGACACGACCACCGAGGTCTACGCCGGCGGGAGCGACGACATCCCCGTGCTGCAGCTCGCGGTCGCGTCCGAAGACGAGTCCGGCGAGTTCGCGGGCAGGGTCGAGACCACCGTGCTCCCCGCGCTCCGTGGGATCGCCGGCGTGCGTCAGGTCGATCTCGCGGGTGAGAACGCCACGCAGCTCGTCATCACGATGCGTCCGGCCGACCTCGCTGCCAAGAAGGTGACCGCGGAGGAGGTCATGGCGGCTGTCCAAGCGAGTGGTGTCGTCACGGCTGCCGGAACGAGTGTCGACGCCGGCAAGGAGCTCTCGATCGAGGTCGGCTCGGCCGTAGGCTCGCTGGCCGAGGTGCAGGCGCTCCCCATCCAGCACGAGGACGGGCCCTTCGCGCTCTCCGCCGTCGCGGACGTGGAGCTCGTGCCCGCCGCCGAAACCTCCATCGCCCGGGCGGACGGTCTCCCGTCGCTGTCGCTCACGATCCTCAAGGACCCGTCGGCCAACGCCGTCCAACTCGCCCACACCATCCGTGACGCCCTCCCCGGGCTGGAGCAGGAGCTCGGCTCGGGTGCGGCCTTCACCGTCGTCTTCGACCAGTCGCCGATGGTCGAGCAGTCCATCCACGACCTCTCCGTCGAGGGCGGGCTCGGGCTGTTGTTCGCGATCATCGTGATCCTGGTCTTCCTGTTGTCGATCCGGTCCACGATCATCACGGCCGTGTCGATCCCGCTCTCGCTCCTCATCGCGATGATCGGGTTGTGGATCGGCGACTACTCGCTCAACATCTTCACGCTCGCGGCACTGACCGTCGCGGTCGGGCGGGTGGTCGACGACTCCATCGTGGTGATCGAGAACATCAAACGGCGGCACACCGGGCGGGCGATGACGACCTCGAGTGTCGTCGAGGCGGTCCGCGAGGTCGCCGGGGCGGTGACCGCGTCGACGATCACGACGGTGGCCGTGTTCCTCCCGGTCGCCTTCGTCGGCGGGACGGTCGGCGAGCTCTTCCGACCGTTCGCCGTCACCGTGTCGGTCGCGCTCATCGCGTCCCTCGTGGTGTCGCTCACGATCGTGCCGGTGCTCGCGTACTGGTTCATGCGAGGCTCCTCCGCCCCGGCTGTGGGCAAGGCCAGCGACGACGCGGCCACCGAAGAGGCGTCCGTCGTCGAGGACGAGTCCGAGGCGTACTCGAAGCTCCAGCGCGCCTACCTGCCGGTCCTGCGCACCGCCTTGAAGCGTCCGGTCGTGACCCTGCTCGTGGCCGCGGTCGTGTTCGCCGGGACGATCGTCTCGGCCGGGTTCCTGAAGACCGACTACCTCGGCGACATCGGGGGCGAGAACACCGTCACGGTCACGCAGGAGCTCCCCGAGGGGACGAGCCTCGACGTGACCAGCGACGCGGCCGCGGCCGTCGAAGCGGTCCTCGCGAAGACCGCCGGCGTCTCCGGATACCTGACAACCGTCGGTGGGAACGGCTCGAGCAACACGGCACAGATCAGCGTGACCGTCGGTGAGGAGAGCTCACGTGAGGGCGTCGCCGACACCATCCGGGACGCCGTGGCGAAGCTCGACGACGTGGGCGAGGTCACCGTCGGTGACGCCGGAGGCGGCTTCACCGGTGGCGGAGGCGGCATGGAGGTCACACTGCAGGGTGAGGACCCCGCGGCGCTCGCCACAGCGGCGGCAGCGGTACAAGACATGCTCAGCGGTACGGACGGCCTCCGCGATGCGACGAGCGACCTCGCCGACGAGCAGGGTCTGCTCAAGGTGAACGTCGACCGCGCCGCCGCCGCCCGGTACGGCTTCACGCAGGAACAGATCGGCCAGGCCATCGCCAGTGCGCTCCGAGGCACGCCGATGGGTTCGGTCATCCTCGAGGGCTCGTCTCGCGACATCATCGTGCGCTCGCAGCGGGTCGGCACGACACCGGCCGAGATCGCCGCGCTCCCCCTTCCGGTCAGTGCCTTGCAGCAGGCCGCGGCTCAGAAGGCCGCGACCGACGCCCTCACGGCCGAGCAGGACGAGGCCACCCAGCGTGCGAAGGACGAGGCGGCATCCCAGGCCGCGACCCAGCGCTCGGAACTCCAGGAGGCCCGCTCGACCGCGGCGTCGCAGCTCGACGCCCTGCGGGCTCAGCTGAGCGCGTTGCAAGCGGCTCCCGTCGAGGTGCCACCGGTCACGCCCACGACACCGGAGGAGGAGGCGGCACGGCAGGCCTATGAGGCCCGCGCCGCCCAACTCGTCGGGCTGAGCGACGCCATCTCCCAGCTCCAGGGTTCGATCACGACCATCGACGAGCAGCTGACCGCGATGCGGGACGCCGAGAGCGAGGCGGCCGAGCAGCAGGCGGAGGCGGACCGCCTCACCCAGGCGCAGAAGGACCTCGCCAACGTCAGCGCCGTCCCGATCCCGGTCAGCGCCGTCGCGCAGGTGGGCGAGGAACGCGCCGCAGCGGCGATCACGCGCATCGACGGCGTCCGGACCGTGACCGTGTCGGCGACGCCGACGGGTGACGACCTCAGCGCGACGACGCTCGCCGTCCGGGAGGGCCTCGACGGCCTGGACCTGCCGAGCGGGGTCACCGCCTCGGTCGGTGGTGTCGCCCAGGACCAGGAGGAGTCGTTCGCGCAGCTCGGCCTCGCGATGCTCATCGCGATCGTGCTCGTCTTCATCGTCATGGTGGCGACGTTCCGGAGCCTCCTGCAGCCGCTCATCCTGCTGGTCTCCGTGCCCTTCGCGGCGACCGGCGCGATCGCGGCCCTGCTCATCACGGGGACCCCGCTCGGCATCCCGTCGATGATCGGCCTCCTCATGCTCATCGGCATCGTCGTCACGAACGCGATCGTCCTCATCGACCTGGTCAACTCGTACCGGGCTCGGGGCGACGGCATCGACGACGCGGTCCTGCACGGAGCCCGACTCCGTCTGCGGCCGATCATCATGACCGCCTGCGCGACGATCTTCGCGCTCGTGCCGATGTCGCTCGGCCTCACCGGCGGTGGGGTGTTCATCTCGCAGTCGCTCGCGATCGTCGTGATCGGCGGCCTGGTGTCGTCGACGCTCCTGACGCTCATCCTCGTGCCCGTGCTGTACCTGCTGCTGGAGCGCCGGACCGAGCGCCGTCTGGCGAAGCGCGAGCGGAAGCGCACGGCGAAGGCCGCGCAGCGCGAGGTCGAAGAGCACGACGAGCAGACCGATGAGGACCTCGGCGCGATCCTCACCACGGATCGCTGACGGCGGCTGCAGGGTGGGCGGCTCGGCCCACCCCGCAGCTGGCACACTGGTGAGCGTGGACCAGCGACTGATCGACCTCCTCCGTTCCGACCTCGATGCGGCCGGGTACACGGTGGAACGGGTGCGTGGTCTCTGGGGTGAGACGGCCGAGGCCGCCCTGCACCGCTCCAACCGGGTCGTGGCGATCCGCTCGCTCGACGAACGCCGCCGGACGGCGGGAGCGGAACCGCTCGCGACACTGGCGACACTCTTCGTGCTCGGTGTCGCCGTGGGGGCCGATGACGCGACGCGTGCTCTGCCGTCGCTCGGTCTCGACGGCGCGGTGGCGCTCGGTCTCGTCGGTTTGAGCGACGACGGATCGGTCGCCCCGGCCATCGACCTGCGTCCGTACGCCTGGGTCGACGCCAACGGGAGCGGTGCCTGGTGGATCGCCTCCGACCTGGGCGAGCTCGCTCTGGGTCATGAGCTCGGCGAGGAGCACGTCCTCGGGGTCGGCGGCGCATCGATGACCCTGAGCGGCATCATCCTCCCCGAGCGGATCGGAACGGCACTGGACCTCGGTACCGGGTGCGGCATCCAGGCGCTCCACCTGTCGCGGATCGCCGATCACGTGGTCGCTACGGACATCTCCGAACGGGCCCTCGAGCTCGCCGCACTCAACGCGCACCTGAACGGCATCGACTCGATCGAATTCCGCCACGGCAGCATGTTCGAACCCGTCGTCGGTGAACGGTTCGACCGCATCGTCTCCAACCCCCCGTTCGTCATCACCCCGCGTGCCGAGGGCGTGCCGAGCTACGAGTACCGCGACGGCGGTCTCGTCGGCGATGCGCTCGTCGAGTCCGTGTTCCTCGAGGCCGCCCGGCACTTGACGCCCGGCGGCGTGGCGCAGTTCCTCGGGAACTGGGAGTACCGCGACGGCGCCGACGGGCTCGAGCGCGTCGCCGAGTGGGTGGATCGCAGTCCGGAACCGGTCGACGCCTGGGTCATCGAGCGCGAGGTGCAGGATCCGGCCGAATACGCGGAGACCTGGATCCGGGACGGTGGCACCCGCCTCGGGACGCCGGAGTTCGAGCGCCTCGCGGGAGCCTGGCTCGACGACTTCGCGGCTCGGGCCGTGACCGGCGTCGGCTTCGGGTATGTCCTGCTCCGTCGATCGGACCCGTCCACTCCGCTGCGCCGTTTCGAGCGGCTGCACGGGCAGGCGGGTTCGAACGCCGCCGGGCCCGGTGCGCACCTCGCCGTGTGTCTCCTCGCACACGACTGGCAGGTCGCGCTCGACGACGAGCAGCTGCTCGGCGAACGCGTCATCCTCGCGGGCGACGTCACCGAGGAGCGCCACTACTGGCCCGGGGACGAGGACCCGACGGCGATGACCCTGCGGCAGGGTGGCGGCTTGGCCCGCTCGGTGGGCATCGACACAGGCCTGGCGGGGCTCGTCGGGGCCTGCGACGGCGAGTTGACCCTGGGAGCCATCATCGACGCGATCGCCCAGCTCGTCGAGGTCGATGCGGCGGAACTCCGCGCCGAACTCCTCCCCCGGGTCCGCGCATTGCTGGACGACGGCATCCTCCTGCCGAGCTCCTGAGGTGTTCCGGCACGCTGGCCCTACTCGTAGTGGAAGCGTGCCTGGGCGATGAGGACGCCGTCGTCCGTGAGGCGGTAGACCAGTCGATGTTCGTCGGTGATCCGTCGTGACCAGAATCCCTGGAAGCCGTGCTTGAGCGCCTCAGGTTTGCCGATGCCCTCGTTGCCGTTCCGGATGATGTCCTTCAGGAGGAGATTGATCCGTTTGACGATGCGCCGATCCTGTTGCTGCCAGTGGCAGTAGTCCTCCCAGGCGGCGTCGGACCAGATGAGCCGCACGCCGACTACTCGACCAGGTCGTGCTCGGTGCCCGCGCCGGCCTCGAGGTCGTCGATGGCCTGGAGGAGCCGACGTGCGTTCGACGGCGTGCGGAGCAGATACGCCGATTCCTTCAAGGACTCGTAGTCGTCGAGCGCGACGATCACGACCGGGTCGCGCCCCGCTCTGGTGATGATCACCTCCTCGCGGTCGTCGAGGACCGAATCGAGGGTGGCCGCGTAGTTCGCGCGGGATTCCGAATAACTGAGGGTACGCATCGACATCCTCCAAGTACAACAAACTGTACGTCGGCTCGCTGGAGTTGTCCACAGCCCCGACAGGGTGCCGGTTCGGGCGGTCTTCCAGGTGATGGCGATAGTCTGCCGTGTCGGACCGACCGACGCCGCCGACGAAAGCGACCACCCTCCATGCCGGAGAGCCCACTCTCAGCCAGCCCGTACGAGGTGCTCGGCGTGAGCACGACGGCGACGCAGGACGAGCTCCGGAGGGCCTACCGACGGCTCATGCGCGAGACCCACCCCGACCTCGGCGGAAGCGCGCGGCAGTTCAACGCCGTCCAGCTCGCCTGGGAGCGCGTCGGAACCGAGCAGGACCGGGCCGCCTACGACCGCGGTCGCAACGTGCCGTCCTCCGACGCGGGCGACGACGACGCTCCGACCTGGTCGGCGTCGACCACTGGTCGGTCGGGTACGCAGCGCGCCGACTCACGACCCCGCGCTCGAGCCTACGGACACCCCGGCGGAGACTCGCGCGAGGCCTACCTCGGGCTCATCCGCGAATGGGTCGGCCGTGGTGTCCCGCTCGACGACCCCTACGACCCGAAGCTCGTGCGCTCGGCTCCGCGCGAGATCCGGCACCAGTTGGCCAACGCGCTCGCCGAGGAGCAGACGGCGCGCACCGTGGCGACGCTCGGCATCGGATACACGGTCTGGCACGACGTCCTGGCGCCGGGCGAGGCGAAGCTCGACCATGTCGTCCTCGGCCCGACCGGCCTCTTCGCGGTCAAGTCGGAGGACTGGGGTGGGTCGGTCCGGGTGCACCGTGGAGAGGTCGTCGGGGAGACGCTCGATCCTCGCGAGGAGCCCGTCCGGTCGATCGTGCGCTCGGCGCGGACCGTCGCGAAGGCGGCCCGCGTGAAGTTCACGGCCTCCGTCATCGTCGTGCCGGACGGCGCCACCCCGGAGTCGGTGGAGTTCATCGGTCGCAAGCATCCGGTGACGGTCCTCGTCGAGCGCTCCCGCCTGGCCGACCTCCTCCGCACCGGTCTCCCGGGCCTCGACCGCATGGGCGGCAACCAGCTGTTCGACATCCGCACGCGCCTGCAGCAGACCATCCGCTTCGTCGGCCTCTGACACGCGCCGCGACACGGCACGGGAGGAATCCCCTCCAGCCCCACTCGGGGACCTTGTGTCGTCGTGCTCCAGGCCCCAGCATCAGGGCATGACGTCTCCCGCGGGCTGGTATCCCGATCCTGAGCAGCCCGGCCAGCAACGATGGTGGACCGGAGTCGGCTGGGGTGGGCAACGCGTGCCGACGGCCGTGCCCGCTCCCCCGGCCACCGTCCCTGCTGCAGCTGCAGCTGCCGGGGCCACGCGTACGCGCCGCCTCGGTCCGCTCCACATCGTCCTGCTCAGCCTCGTCGGAGCGCTGTTGCTCGTCAGCGCCGTCGGTGGCGCGTTCTGGGCGATGGTCGCACTCGTCGCCCTGGTGGCCGTGGTGATCGGCGTGGTCGCGCTCGTCCGTGGTCGCGTCTCCTCCCTCGGGATCCGCAACCGCGGGATCGCGGCCGCGGTGATCGGAGCGGCCCTGTGCGTGTTCGTCGTGGGCGGGAGCGCCAATGCGGCCATCCACCCGGTCGGGAGCCGGCCCGCGGCACTGCTGTCGGCTCCGGAGGGGACGTCCGTCGCCAAGCCGAGTGCCACGCCGTCCCCCACCCCGACCGACGTCGTCACCGAGGTGACGGAGGTCGTGGAGATCCCGTTCGCTGTGACCGAGGTTCAAGACCCGAACGTCGACGTCGGCCAAGTCGTCGTGACGACCACGGGCGTCCCCGGACAGCAGACGAACACCTACCGCGTCACCACGCGAGCCGGGGTCGAGATCACTCGAGAGCTCGTCGCGCAGCTCGTGTCGGTCCAACCGGTCGCGCAGGTGACGTCCGTCGGGACGCGGCAACCCGCTCCGCCGCCTCCCGCTCCCGTCGCCGATCCGGCCGGCGGAGGGTGCGACCCGAACTACGAGGGGCAGTGCGTTCCGGTCGCGAGCGACGTCGACTGCGCCGGCGGAAGCGGCAACGGGCCGGCGTACACGCCCGGCCCGGTGTACGTCGTCGGGAGCGACGTCTACGACCTCGACCGGGACGGCGACGGCATCGCCTGCGACGCCTGAGCAACCCCGTTCGCGTTCGGCGGAAGCTCGGGTCCGAGAGGTGGAGCCGAGCGTATCGTCGCTGGCGAGGCGCCGGACGGTGCCTCGACGCTGACGGATTGGAGCGACGATGAGCGCAGCACTCAACGGCAAGCAGGTGGCCTTCCTGCTCACGGACGGCTACGAGGACAGTGAACTGACGAGCCCCTGGGAGGCGGTCACCGGAGCCGGAGCGACCGCCCGACTGGTGTCGCCCGCCACCCAGGACGTGACCGGGAAGAATGGACACGTCCAGCCCGTCGACGTCGCGGTCGCCGAGGCCTCCTCCGACGACTACCACGCACTCGTGCTGCCAGGCGGCGTCGTCAATGCGGACGACCTCCGCGTGGACGAGACCTCGGTCGCCTTCGCGAAGGCGTTCTTCGAGCAAGGCAAGCCGGTCGGGGTGATCTGCCACGGCGCGTGGATCCTCATCGAGGCGGACGTCGTCCGCGGCCGCGAACTCACGAGCTACCCGAGCCTCAAGACGGATCTGCGCAACGCGGGTGCATCCTGGGTCGACGAGGAGGTCGTCGTCGACCAGGGACTCGTGTCGAGCCGGACGCCCGACGACCTCCCGGCCTTCAATGCGAAGCTCGTCGAGGAGATCGGCGAAGGCGAGCACGAGGGCCAGCACGCCTGACTCCGGTCGCAACGCGACGCACGAACGCCCGGTCCTGGTGGACCGGGCGTTCGTCCGTGCGGGTCAGACCCAGCCGCAGATCGCGCGGAGCAGCTCGAGCAGCTTCCGGTAGAAGTCCATGAGACCCCCTCCTCTCATATCAGATGCTGATATCGGACATCAGTCATCCTGGCAGAGCACAGGAGGTCGCACAGTCCCCGGAACGGCGGACACCGTGCTGTCGGCGTTGTCGTCCAGCACGCACGAACGCCCGGCCCCTTGGAGGGGCCGGGCGTCCGAGTGCTGTGTGGAGGCGCTTACGCCTTCTTGTTGCGGGTCAGTGCGCCGTAGATGAGCAGCACGACGATCGATCCGCCGATGGCGAGGAGCCACGTCTGCAGCGAGAAGAACTCCTGCAGGTTCGCGCCGAAGAGGATGCCGCCGAGCCAGCCGCCGAGCAGTGCTCCGACGACGCCGAGCAGCAGCGTGATCAACCAGCCGCCGCCCTGACGGCCCGGAAGGATTGCCTTGGCGAGGGCGCCGGCGATGAGGCCGAGCAGCAGGAAGCCGAGAAAACTCATGATGTCTCCAAATGTGATTACTGGATCGAACGGGGTGCCGGTCGACCGTGTTACCGCCCCCGCCGGTGGGCGGGGGCAGCCACTGTATCGCGAGGACTAGTGCTTGAACGCGTCCTTGACATTCTCGCCGGCCTTCTTGGCGTCGGCCTTCGTCTGGTCGGCCTTGCCCTCTGCGACCTTGCTGTCGTCGCCGGTGACCTTGCCCAGAGCTTCCTTCGCCTTGCCCGCGAGGTCCTCAGCGGCGTTCTGGATCTTGTCCGATGCACTCATGGCGTTCTCCTTCGTCTGCGTTGGAAACCGGTGATGATGTCCGGTCATCGGGTAAGACGCAGCTCGGCGGGCATTCGTCACGGAATCCGTCGAAAAACTTCCCGGGCGCCGGCGGAGTGCGATCGAATGCGAGACTGGAGGTTCGTGTTCCGCCAGGCAGCGCCGCCGTCCAGACCCGCCAGGAGGTGAATCGCTTGAGGACAGCACCCCCTCGCTCGGGCTTCGCGCGCTTCCTGCGTGTCGTCCGCAACACGATGTTCTGGATCATCGGCGTGATCCTCGCCATCGCGCTGGTGATCTTCGTCTGGTTGCAGCTGACCCCGTGGCCGGGCTCGATGGTCATCCGCATGGCCTTCGACGAGCGGGCGAAGGTCGTGCAATCCGACCTCGTGAAGTACGTCCCAGACGGTGTCGACGTCCGACAGGACATCCCGTACCGCTCCGGCGACGCGGACGCGCTGCTCGACGTCTACACGCCCGACGGGGTGCGCGGCAGCGGTGCCGCCCTCCCGACGATCGTGTGGGTGCACGGTGGAGCGTGGATCTCCGGCAGCAAGGAACTCATCTCCAACTACATGCGCGTGCTGGCCGGCGAGGGGTACACGGCGATCGCGGTCGAGTACACGATCGCGCCAGAGGGCCAGTACCCGTTGCCCATCGAGCAAGTCGCCGACTCGCTCGGCTACCTCGACGCCAACGCTCGCGCGCTCAACGTGGATTCGTCCAAGCTCATCCTCGCCGGTGACTCCGCCGGTGCCCAGATCGCCGCCCAGGTCGCGAACGTGGTCACGAGTTCCGAGTACGCCAGCTCCATCAAGGTCGAATCGCCGATCGAACCGGAGCAGCTCGCCGGGGTGGTCCTCGCCTGCGGGGCCTACGACCTCAGCCTGGTCAACGCCGAGGGCAGCTTCGGGTGGTTCCTCGACACGGTGCTCTGGTCGTACTTCGGAGCGCGCGACTACAAGACCCGACCGGAGGTGGCGTCCGCGTCCGTCGTCGACTATCTGACGGCGAAGTATCCACCGACGTACATCACGGTCGGCAACTGGGATCCGCTCTACCCGCAGTCGGTCGAGTTCAAGGCGAAGCTCCAGGGCCTCGGTGTCGACGTGCAATCGATGATCTTCAACCCGGACTTCCGACCGGGGCTCGAGCACGAGTACCAGTTCCTGCTCAACGACCAGGGCCGGTTCAACCTCCAGCGCATGGACGCCTTCATCGACGGCGTCACCGACACGAGTCTGCCGTTCGGCCAGCAGGGTCCGCCCGTCCGCTGAACGATCGGCGTCAGGGCAGGCGGATGCGTTCGCCGTCCTCGACGAGACGACCGTGGAGCACCGCCTGGGCGAGCGTGAGGTCGAGCCAACGTCGAGCGGTCTCGCCGAGGCGACCGTAGCCGAGCACGGACGCCGCCTGCATCGGCAGCTGCTCGCGGTCGACCTCGTGCTCGGGGCTCGCGGTGATCACGAGCTCCATGGCGTTGCAGATCTCCGCGGGACTGATGTCGGTGACCGCGCGGTGATCGCGATGCACGACCCGGCGGACGCCTCGCCACGTGACGACGTCGAGTCCGGTGGGCCAGGCGAAGCCGTTCTGGACGACGAACGCCTCCGTCACCAGCGCTGACAGCTCGGTGCGGGACTCCTCGGACGGTCGGTCGACGCCGAAGCGCCGGGCGACGATGGTCACGAGTCGCGGGACGGCGATCGGGCCCTCGGTCGTGAGGATCGTCGATGCGACGCGGGTCACGGCGGCCTTCGTGAGCTCGAGGTTGTCGAGGACGGACGCGGGGCCGATGACGGAGTCGTCGGCGAGCTCGAAATCGGTGATGGCGACGCTCAGGGGGACGACCGGGGCCGACGCGGTGACGGGGAGGGCGACCGGGTCGACCAGGCCGGTCGTGGACCGGTCATGGGCTGGTGCTACCTCGCCGACGTCCGGGCCGGCGACGGGCGTCCGGGGTGCGTGCGCGTCGCGGTCGTCCAGCGGCGCCGAGTCGTCGGGCTGCTGAGTAGGGGGTGTCGGCGTCGCCCGGGATGTGGGATCCGGCGTGCGCCGTGGCGAGTGGTCCGCTGCGGACTCGGCGTCGTTCGTGTCCGGCGTGGCCGGCGTCGAGGGGTCCTCCGAGAGCGCACGTTCAGCGCGTTCGCGCCAGGCCTTCGGGAGCCATGTCGACTTCGCGACGAAGCCGTTCCACCCGCGACTCACGGTGCCACGCTCCGCTCGGAGCGCGGGCTGGCAGAGCGACGATGCCCTGCGGGGTGGGTCGACGAGGTCAGAGGTGGCACCTCCACAGGATAGACCGCGGCGGACGTGCGCTCAGCTCGCCGTCTGCCGACGCGCCTCACGTCGGCGCTCGCGTTCGAGGTCGGCGGCTGCAGCCTCGGCAGGCGTGGGAGCCGTTCCGCCCAGGGCGCGAGGTTGCCACCACGCCCCGGTCCCATCGACGGGATAGTCGCGTTGCAGCTCGTCGACCATGCCCTGCAGACGGTCGCGGAGCTGCTCGGTACTCGTGCCGACGTCATCACCGGGCGCGACGATGATCGGCTCGCCGAACGAGAAGTGCACGGGGACCCCGAACCGCTCGCGGAAGCCGACCCGGTGGTTCTTCGTCATGAGGCGATGACCGCCCCAGACCGCGACGGGGATGATCGGCACGCCGGCCTCCTGCGCGAGGCGCACCGCGCCCGACTTGAGCTCGCGGACGGTGAACGAGGCGCTGACACCGGCCTCGGGGAAGACCCCGACCAGCTCGCCGCTGCGGAGCGCTGCGACGGCGTCGGCATAGGCGGCCGCACCGGCACGCATGTCGACGGCGATGTGCCGCATGCTCCGGAGGAGACGGCCCACGATGGGCTGGTCGAAGGCACCCTGCTTGGCCATGAAGCGGATACGGCGGCGGTTGTGGAGCACGGTCGCCCACTCGACGAGTGCGAACTCGAGGTACCCGAAGTGGGTCATCGCGACCACCGCGCCCCCCTCGTCGGGGAGGTGCTCGATGCCGGTGGCGTGACGGCGCAGGCGCCAGAAGCCGAAGAGGGAGCGACCGACACCGACGGCGGTGTCGTACACGGGCTCGATGCGGCGTCTCATGGCGACACCGTACGACAGGGACCTGGGGAAGTACCGGGCTGGACACCTGGGGAAGTACCGGGCTAGGGGCGCCTCGGGAACCCTTCGCGGGCGGACCGCACGCCCGATACGATCGCAGGATGACGGTGACGCAGACGGGCCGCTCCCGCGGCAGTTACGCCAAGACGGCGGCGAGACGCCGGGAGATCCTCGAGGCGGGGATGGACGTCTTCGCCGAGCAGGGGTTCCGCAGTGGATCGCTCCGTGAGGTCGCGGAGCGCGTGGGCATGAGCCAGGCCGGCCTCCTCCACCATTTCTCGACCAAGAACGATCTACTCGCCGCGATCCTCGACTTCCGCGACGACCGGGATCGCGAGGAGTCCGGCATCGAGATCGGGAGCGGCATCGGAGGCATCCGCGGGCTCCTCCGCCTCGTCGAGCACAACATGCGCGTCCCCGGTCTCGTCGAGCTCCACTGCGTCCTGTCCGCCGAGGCGACCTCACCGGACCACCCGGCGCACGAGCACTTCGTCCGGCGGTACAGCTGGTTGATCGACGGGATGACCGTCTCCTTCGAGGTGATGGCGCGCGAGGGCCAGCTGGTGGCCGGCGTCGAGCCCGCGAGCGCGGCGCGCATGCTCATCGCGATGATGGACGGTCTCCAGTTGCAGTGGTTGCTCGATCGCGACTCGGTCGACATGGCCGAGGAGACCCGACGTTCGCTGCGGCCCCTGTTGACCGTCGAGCTGTAGACCGACGCTCCCCCGCCGTGACCGGGAGTTCTCCACATACGGCATCACCCGTCGGCCCATCACTCATATCTGATATTAGAGTTGTGGGGCTGCGGGACAACGCGAAGGGGAAGTCCTTATTTTGACTAATTCAAAACAACTCGGTACGGTGACTGCATGAACGGATCGGAGGTGGAGTCGGCGACGAACGATTTCAACACGAGGATCCGCGCAGCCGGGCTGCGGGTGACCACGGGACGCCTCGCCGTCCTCGAGATCCTCGCCCGGACACCGCACGCCGATGTGGAGCAGGTGGTCGCGTCCTTGAAGCCGCGAGCCCCGCAGACCTCCCCACAGGCCGTGTACAGCGTGCTCAACGCCTTCGTCGCAGCCGGTCTCGTGCGCAGGATCGAACCGGACGGCCATCCCGGCCGGTACGAGCTGCGCGTCGACGACAACCACCATCACCTGGTGTGCAGCTCGTGCGGCGCCGTGGTCGACGTCGACTGCACGCAGGGTGCGGCGCCATGTATGCACCCCGACGACACGGCGGGGTACGTCATCGACACGGCCGAGATCACGTTCTGGGGCGTATGCCCCGCGTGCCAGGCGGATGCTGCCTGACGCCGTTCCACAGACCACTCGACGGCACCTCCATGCCGATCGTCAGCTGTCACCGCCAAGGTGGCAGTGCTGAATCCATCCGACCGTCCGACCAGCCCCACCCTCGAGGAGAGACATGTCCGAGACCAGCTACACCACCACCAACAGCGGAGCACCCGTCGCGAGCGACGAGCATTCGCAGAGCGTCGGCGCCGACGGAGCGATCGCGCTCCACGACCACTACCTGGTCGAGAAGCTCGCGCAGTTCAACCGCGAACGGGTGCCGGAGCGCGTCGTGCACGCCAAGGGCGGCGGTGCGTTCGGACGGTTCGTCACGACCGGCGACGTCTCCCAGTTCACGCGCGCCGCGCTGTTCCAGCCGGGCGTCGAGACCGAGATGCTCGCACGTTTCTCCACCGTCGCCGGTGAGCAGGGCAGCCCCGACACCTGGCGCGACCCCCGTGGCTTCGCGCTGAAGTTCTACACGAGCGAGGGCAACTACGACCTCGTCGGCAACAACACGCCGGTGTTCTTCATCCGCGACGGCATCAAGTTCCCCGACTTCATCCGCTCGCAGAAGCGTCTCCCGGGCTCGCACCTGCGCGACCACGACATGCAGTGGGACTTCTGGACGCTCTCCCCCGAGAGCGCGCACCAGGTCACCTGGCTCATGGGCGACCGCGGTCTGCCGGGCTCCTGGCGCCACATGGACGGCTTCGGGTCGCACACCTACCAGTGGGTCAACGCCGCAGGCGAGCGGTTCTGGGTGAAGTACCACTTCAAGACCGACCAGGGCATCGAGATCCTCACGCAGGACCAGGCCGACCAGATCGCCGGCGAGGACGCCGACTTCCACATTCGCGACCTCTCCGAGGCCATCACGCGAGGGGAGCACCCGAGCTGGACGCTCTCCGTGCAGGTCATGCCCTACGCCGACGCCGCGGGCTACCGCTTCAACCCGTTCGACCTCACCAAGGTCTGGCCGCACAGCGACTACCCGCTCATCGAGGTCGGCAAGATGACCCTCGACCGCAACCCGGAGAACTACTTCGCGCAGATCGAGCAGGCGACCTTCGCGCCGTCGAACTTCGTCCCCGGAATCGCTGCGAGCCCCGACAAGATGCTCCTGGCCCGCATCTTCAGCTACGCGGACGCACACCGCTACCGCGTGGGCACCAACCACGCACAGCTGCCGGTCAACGCGCCGCACGCGCCGGTGCACACGTACTCGAAGGAAGGCGCCATGCGCTACACCTTCAACGACGCGGACGCGCCGGTCTACGCACCCAACTCGGTCGGTGGCGCCCACGCCGACCCTGCGCGTGCCGCTGAATCCAACGGCTGGCAGTCCGACGGCGAGCTCGTGCGGGCAGCCGCGACGCTGCACGCCGAGGACGACGACTTCGGCCAGGCCGGGACCCTCGTGCGCGAGGTGCTCGACGACGCCGCCCGCGACCGTCTCGTCGGCAACATCATCGGCCACGTCTCGAAGGTGACGCGCCCCGAGCTCCGTGCGCGGGTCATCGCCTACTGGACCGCCGTCGACGGCACGCTGGGCGCGCGCGTCGCAGCCGGCCTCCCGCCGCTCGTCTAGAGCTCACCGCCGAACACGCGGAAACGGTCGCCATCCTTTGCGGATGGCGACCGTTTCTGCGATCTCGTGGGTTCAGACGCCCATCGGGCCGCCACCACGGCGCGGAACGCCGCCGGTGCCTTCGGCCAGGCCTCTCGCGCGTTCGCGCTCGACCTCCGCGTCGTTGTCGTGCGAATGGTGTTCGTCGGCCGAGCGCGCGGCGCGGTCTCGCCGTGACACGTACCAGACGGCCGCGATCGCCAGGAGGACGAGCGCGGCGAGGATGACGATGGTGCCGATGTCCATGTGATGCTCCTCTCCTCGTCCATCGACCCTAACGAGGCCTCAGATGCACGCAACCCCCTCGCCCGACGGGCGAGGGGGTTGCGGAACGGGGTGTGTGATCAGCCGGCGACCTGTTTGGCGCGGGCGAAGACCTTCTCGATCTCCTCACGACGACCCGGCTGCTTCAGGGACAACGGCGAGGGGTGCGGAGCGTTGAAGGCGCTGTAGGTGTTGCCGAGCAGGGGCTCGACGTGCTTCCACCAACCGTCCTGGGCGTGGGGTCCGCAGAGGACGACGACGC
This sequence comes from Plantibacter sp. PA-3-X8, assembly GCF_003856975.1. Classification (NCBI taxonomy): domain Bacteria; kingdom Bacillati; phylum Actinomycetota; class Actinomycetes; order Micrococcales; family Microbacteriaceae; genus Plantibacter; species Plantibacter sp. PA-3-X8. The sequence continues at coordinate 733,630 of NZ_CP033107.1, read as the reverse complement.
GCAGGTTCTTGAGGAGGGGCAGGAGGGCACGCAGTTCCATCGCTCCCTGAGCGACCTCGGGCGCGTTCGGCTTCTTCCGCCCGGCGCTCAGGTACCACGGGACGATGTTCCACACCATGACGTCGTCGAAGCCGATGTCGTTCCGCAGATTCCAGAGGCTCTCGGCGATCGGGTCGTCGTTGTCGACCGAGGCGAAGCCGGATCCCGGGGCGTCGAGGCTGTCGGGGGCCAGGGTCCCCGGGGCGTCGAGGAGGATCAGTGTCTTCGCGTTGACGGCCGCATCGGCCGGGTCGACGAGCGGGAGGACGAGGTCCGCCTGCCGCCGTCCTCGGCGGGTCATCATCGCGTCCGACCAGTCGCGCAGCGGCGCGAGTGCCGGCGACTCGGCCAGCATGCGGTGTCGTTCGGCCAGTTCGTCGGGGTCTTGCAGCCCGCGAGGGGCATCCATATGCATCTTCCGAGCGTAGCCCGTGACGGCTGCCCCGTCATCGTCTGAGCCGGTTCTGAGGGTGAAGATGCTGCACAGGACGGCGGATCCGTGCCCGTCAAGCCGGCGTGGCCCGGGTTGACGCGGGCCTAGGCTGGCCAGGATGACTGACGAGCGAACCGCCCCCGACGACCGGACGAAGTGGCGCGCGTTCGCCATCTGCGTGTCGGTCGCCGCCCTCACGATCCTCGACCTCTCGAAGGTCAATGTCGGACTGCCGTCGATCGAGCAGGCGCTCGACGCCGGCCCGACCGCCCTGCAGCTGATCGTCGCCGGGTACGCCCTGGCCTTCGGTCTCATCCTCGTGCCCGCCGGGCGTTACGGCGACCTGCACTCGCGGCGTCGCATGTTCATGATCGGCCTGAGCGTGTTCGGGGCGGCCAGTCTCGCGTGCGCCGTCGCACCGAGCGTCGGCATCCTCATCGGCGGGCGGATCCTCCAGGGCATCGCCGCGGGTCTGCTGATGCCGCAGGTCATCGGGCTCATCCAGCAGTTGTTCGTGGGGAAGGAGCGCGGCCGCGCCTTCGGGCTCTTCGGAGCCATCATCGGCCTCTCGACGGCGTTCGGACCGACGCTCGGCGGTCTGCTCATCGCCATCGGCGGCCCGGAGGACGGCTGGCGCCTGCTCTTCTGGATGAACGTCCCGCTCGCGATCATTCTGTTGCCGATCGCCGCCCGATTGCTGCCCAAGCAGCAGCCGCACGAGGCGGGTGCCGGATCGCTCGACCCGGTGGGCATCGTGTTCCTCGGTCTCGCCGTGCTGTCGCTCATGCTGCCGTTCGTCCTGACGACCGGTTCCCCGGGCGACGACCCGGCGCGTTGGTGGTTGCTGGTCGCGTTCGCCGTCTTCGCCGGCCTCTTCGCCTGGTGGGAGGGTCGCTACCAACGCGCCGGGAAGACACCCGTCGTCGACTTCTCCCTGTTCAAGCTCGGCAGCTACCGCAACGGCGTCCTGATCTCCACGACGTACTTCGCGGCGATGCCGGCCACCTTCCTCACGCTCACGCTGTTCGTGCAGCAGGGGCTCGGGCTCGAGCCGGTCTTCGCGGGCATGATCACGATCCCCTTCGCCCTCGCCTCGGCCGTCAGCTCGTGGTTGAGCGGGCGGGTCGTCGACCGCCTCGGACGCCCCCTGGTCGTCGGTGGGCTCGTACTGGTCGTGGTGGGGTTCAGTCTCAACTCGCTCCTCGCGTTCATCACGCCCCCGGAGATCACGCCGTACGCGATGGGTGCCGCGATGCTCCTGGCCGGCATCGGCGGCGGCGCGGTGATCTCTCCCAACCAGACGCTGATGCTCGCGGACATCCCCGTGGCCTCCGGTGGTGTCGCCGGATCGATCGGTCAGCTCGGCCAGCGCATCGGCACCGCGGTCGGGCTCGCCGCCGCGACGGCCACCTTCTACGCGACCGTGTACTCGGAGAACGGCGGCGATGCGTCGGGCGCCTCGCTCGACGTCTATCACGACGCGTACCGCAACAGCACCCTCGTGACGATCGGCTTCGTCGTCGTGGCGCTCGTCTTCGCGCTGCTCGACACCCGTTCGCGGAAGGTCAACGCCGTCGCACCCGAATCCTCCAAGTAAGGGTGACCTGAGTTAGGGTAGCCTCAGTCGCGGCCGCCGGAGCCGCCGGAGGAAGGGGCTCGAGTGGCTCGCACGAATGCCGAGACGGCGCGCATCAAACCCGAGGCGGCGACACTCCTCACGCTGCGGGTCGTCCGCCGCTCGCGTATCTCGCCGAACATCGCCAGGGTCACCCTCGGTGGCGGTGACATCGCCGACTTCACGTTCCTCGGTTACGACCAGTGGTTCCGGTTCTTCATCCCGGTCTCCGAGGGCGGGCTCGAGCGGCTGCCGACCAAGCTCGACATGCTGGCCTACGCCAAGTACCTCGCGATCTCCAAGTCCGTGCGACCGGTGCTCCGGAACTACACGGTGCGGGATTTCCGGCGCGACGGGCCCGACGGGCCGGAGCTGGACGTCGACTTCGTCATCCACGGGTCGGCCGCCGAGGGGACTGCGGGGCCTGCGGCGAGCTGGGCCCAGTCATGCGAGGTGGGCGATGCGGTGGCACTGCTGGACGAGGGGCGCATGTTCAACCTCCCGGCCGACGTCGACCGGGTGCTGCTGGTCGCGGACGAGACCGGACTCCCCGCCGTCGCAGGCATCCTGACCTCGCTTCCGGCGTCGACCGTCGGGACGGCGATCGTCGAGATCCCCTCCGCCGCCGACGCGCAGGACGTGCGAGTCCCGGACGGGGTCGAGCTGCGATGGGTGGTCCGAGAGGATCCGCACGACATCCCTGGACGAGCGGCGCTGGCGGCCGCGACGGCCCTCGGCGTGCCGCCCAGCCCGTGCTACGGATGGGTCGTCGGAGAGCAGTCCCTGGCCGCGAACGTGCGTCGGCTCTGGGTCCGTGGTGGCATGCCGAAGGACCGTGTCATGTTCTGTGGCTACTGGAAGGCCGGCAAGGCGCACTGATCGGCCGCTGGTGTCGGCGTTCTGGTCGACCTCGCCGCTAATTGGGTCGATCGCCCGAATTCGGGGTGTCCCCGACGCGCTGGGCTGACGGCTCCACTAACCTCACGACATGCCTTCTCCCGCCGGTGCGACCGGAAACACGATCGGCGCGCTGCCGACCGGCGTCGCGACGGGTCTGATCCGGACGGTGACCGGTGGATCCGCCGACCGGGCGTTCGAGGTCGATGTCCCCGAAACAGCCTCGAGCGCTGCGGACACGTCGTCGCACTCGCACGACGCCCTCCGCAGCTGGGACGTCGTCCGCTCCACCTTCCGACCAGGTGAGGCCCTGACCTTCGACGAGCGCTACCGGTACGCCCAGCTCCCCCTGATCGACGCCGACCACCCGCTCGCGCTCGCGGCGAGTCCTGACGGCGTCTACCGTGGCGGGCGGTACGCCGAGGCGCGCCTGGCGGTCGTCGTCCCCGTCCCGATCGAACGACTGTTCGTCGATCCGATCTTCCTGAGCTACGAGGCCGATCTCGCCTCGGCACCCTTCGCCCCCAAACTCGCACGAGGCATCGAGCTCCGACGCGCCCACCGCTTGCACGCGACGCTCTCCTCCATCGATGCGGACTCCGGGTTCCTCGACGGGCTGCGGACGAGCGTCGGCGCGTTCACGCCCTTCCGGGTCAGGCTGGCGGGCCCCGTCATCGGCGGCTTCAACCGCGGACGCTGTTACCTCCCCGCCATCGCGGACGCCTTCGGCCCCATCCAGCGGGCCGTCGGTGGGCGTCCATCACCGCTCGTCGGGGTGGGCCTGCACCACTTCCGCGATGAGCTCGACGCTGCCGAGACCGCGGCGCTCGCCGCATTCCTCGAGCGTTGGCGCGACGTCACCCTGTTCGAGTGGACGGTCACCGAGCTGGCGATCACCTCGACCAACGACGATCTCGTGCTCAGTGGACGCACGCTCGCGCGCATTCCGCTCCACGCGGCCGACTGACACGCCGCGTCTCCGGGGTCAGCTCGCGGTGAGTCGCCTGACCATCGGGAGGTCGGGGGTCGCCCAGTCCAGTCCGAGGAGCTGTTCGCGGGTGACCCAGCGCAGTTCGTCATGGTCCGTGCTGTGGACCGGGGGTGCCCCTCGGAAGACGACCTCGTAGCAGGCGAGGTCGATGACGAGCTCGCCCACGGTGACGGTGGAGCGGTCCAGCAGCGCCCCCACAGCGACGTCGGCGTCGAGCTCCTCGCGCAGCTCACGAGCCAGCGCGTCCTGCGGTTGCTCGCCGGGCTCGACCTTGCCGCCGGGGAACTCCCACAGTCCACCGGACGCCCGCCCGGGTGCCCGCCGACATGCGAGCACGGTGTCGTCCTGTGAGGCGACACCCGCGACGACCTGGATCGTGGTGGTCATCATGCGCTCCTGTCCCGTGGCGTCGTGGTCGCTGTCCAGGCTAGGGGACGCGGGATCGAGGACGCCCGACGCCGCTCCACAGACGGCTCCCCCTCGGCTGACGACAGCCTGCGTCCCGCGGCGGCGCCGTGGTCGGTGGTGCGTGCCAGACTGACAGCGATCGGAGGCGGACCAGCCCCCGCAGTAGTCGTCTCGAAAGGCACCCACCGCACCGATGTTCCTCCTCGACGGTTCCGCCATCACGAGCGCCAGCGACCTCTCCAACGCCTCCTACTGCGAGTTCGCCTTCCTGCGCACGGTCGACGCGAAGCTCGGTCGGATCGAACCGATCGTCGAGCCCGAGGACGAGATGCTGATGCGCACCTCCAAGCTCGGCGACCAGCACGAGCTGCGCGTCCTCGAGTCGTACCGCGCCGAGTTCGGCACCGGCGTCGTCGAGCTCGACCGCCCCGACGTCCGAGACGCGGTGGCGCTCGCCGCAGCCGTCGAGTCGACGATCACGGCGTTCCGCGACGGAGCCCCGGTCGTCTTCCAGGCCGCGTTCTTCGACGGATCGTTCATCGGCTTCGCCGACTTCATCGTGCGCCGGCCCGACGGCCGGTATCGCGTGCAGGACACCAAACTCGCGCGCTCACCGAAGGTGACCGCCCTCCTCCAGCTCGCCGCCTACGTGGAGCAGCTGGAGACGGCCGGGATCCCGGTCGACGACGACGTCGACCTCATCCTGGGAGACGGCACCGTCAGCACCCACGCGGTGGCCGACATCCTGCCGGTGTACCGTCGCCGCCGTGCGCGCCTGCTGCGGATCGTCGCCGAACGGCTCGAAGCCGACGCCCCGGTGGCCTGGGGCGATCAGCGCTACAGCGTCTGCGGACGATGCGCGTGGTGCGACGCCGAGATCACAGCCTCACGCGACGTCCTGCTGGTGGCCGGGCTCCGGTTGACGCAGCGCGACCGCCTGCTGGCGGCCGGCATCGCCACGATCGACGATCTGGCGTCGCTCACGCTCACCGGGTCGACCGAGCGACCAGGGCCGCACGGGCCGTCGGGTGGCGCCGGCGGGACGGTCGACGGCATCGCCGAGAGCACGCTCGCTGCGCTGCGCGAGCAGGCGCACCTGCAGCTCGAGCCGTCACCCGCCGCCGGCGTGCCGGCGTTCCGCGTGCACGACGCCGCGGCGCTCGGGCTCCTGCCGCAACCCGATCCGGGCGACGTCTTCTTCGATTTCGAGGGCGACCCGCTGTACACCGAGGGCGAGCCGGGCGACGCCCGACGGGGCGACCGCACGAGGTGGGGCATCGACTACCTGTTCGGCCTGGTCGACACCGACGGCCGGTTCCGATCCTGGTGGGCGCACGACTTCCATGAGGAGCGCACGGCCCTGATCGACTTCCTCGCCTACCTCACCGCCCGCCGTGCCGAGTTCCCGGGCATGCACGTGTACCACTACGCCGCCTACGAGCGGACGCACCTGCTCTCGCTGGCCGCCCGGCACGGGGTCGGGGAGGACACGATCGACGACCTCCTCCGCGAGGCCGTGCTGTTCGACCTCTACCCGTTCGTCCGCAAGACGGTGCGTGTCGGATCGCGGTCGTACTCGATCAAGAAGCTCGAGCCGCTCTACATGGGTGAGGACCACCGCGACAGCGACGTCACCGACGCCGCGGCATCCATCACCGCCTACGCGGAGGCGCGCGAGCTGAGTCGGAGCGGCGACCCGGAGCTCGTCGCCGAAGGCGAACGGAAGCTCGCCGAGATCGCCGAGTACAACGCGTACGACTGCGAGTCGACCCGTCGGCTGCGGAACTGGTTGCTCGACCTCGGTGCGGAACGGGGCGTGCTGCCGGGCACCTTCGTCACCGACGCACCTGAGCCCCTGGTGGACGAACCGACGCCGCTCCACGACGCGCTGACGGCGTTGGCCGGAGACCCCCTCGACCCCGAACGCTCCGACGACGCCACCGCGTATGCGCTCGCGGCGGCCGCCATCGACTACCACCGGCGTGAGCACAAATCGTTCTGGCAGGAGCACTTCTCCCGACTCATCGCCGCGCGCGACGAATGGGAGGACACCCGGAACGTCTTCACCGTCACCTCGGGAATCGTCGAGCGCGACTGGTTCCGCGAGGGACGGCAGCGCAGCGACCGCCGTCACGTCCGACTCCGCGGCCGATGGGCTCCCGGCAGCAGTGTGAAGGTCGGCGCCGACCCGTTCGCGGTCTACGACCACCCGGGACCGTACACGCTCCCCCGCGCCGAGCCCGGCTCGCGACCGGCGGGGCAGATCACGGTCCTCGAGGTCGACGACGACTCCCTGCTCATCCAGGAGACGCTCAAGACGGATCGTGAGCCCTACACGGAGCTGCCGGTCGCGCTCACGCCGTCTCCTCCCCCGCGACCCGGAACACAGGTCGACGCGATCGCCGAGTGGGGGCAAGCGGTCCTCGACGCCTCTCCAGGGTGGCCGGACGACGGCGTCGTCGACATCCTGCGGCGACGGCCGCCCCGCACGAGCTCGGGTGAGCCGCTCCCCCACCGCGGAGACGGGCGGACGATCGAGGACGTGACCGCCGCGTTGCTCGACCTCGACGACTCGGCGCTCGCCGTCCAGGGGCCGCCCGGAACCGGCAAGACCTACGTCGCCTCGCACGTCATCACGGCCCTCGTGCAGCAGCACGGCTGGCGGATCGGGGTCGTGGCGCAGTCGCACGACGTCGTCGAGAACCTCCTCGAGCGTGTGGTGAAGGCGGGGCTCTCCCCCGCGCTCGTGGCGAAGACCCTACGATCCGGTGCCGACCCGGATGCTGAGCGCGGCTACACGGTCCTCCCGGCCAATGGTCATGGCGCGTTCATGGCCGAGCAGACCGGCGGCTTCGTCATCGGCGGGACGGCCTGGGACTTCAGCAATCCCAACCGGTTCGACCGGAGGTCGCTCGACCTGCTCGTCGTCGACGAAGCCGGTCAGTTCTCGCTCGCCTACACGATCGCGGCGAGCGTCGCCGCGCGGAACCTCCTGCTCCTGGGCGACCCGCAGCAGCTGCCGCAGGTGAGCCAGGGGACGCATCCCGAACCGATCGACACCTCGGCCCTCGGATTCGTGGCCGACGGTCGCGACGTCCTCCCTCCGGAACTCGGCTACTTTCTCCACGAGACCTGGCGGATGGATGCCGCGGTCACCGAGCCGGTCTCGCGGTTGTCGTACGGCGGCGAGCTGCGCTCAGCAGCGGCCACGACGAAGCGGCGTCTGGAGGGTCGTGCGCCGGGACTGCACGTCGTCCCGGTCCACCACGTCGGAAACGCGACGAGTTCGCAGGAGGAGGCCGACCGCGTCGCCGAGCTCGTCCGGTCGAGCATCGGGCTCCGCTGGACCGATCCGGATGCCGGCCGCATCGACGACCCGGTGGGCGAGGCCGACATCATCGTCGTCTGTCCCTACAACGCCCACGTCGCCGTCGTCCGAGCGACGCTCGACGCGGCCGGGTTCGACGGGGTGCGCGTCGGGACCGTCGACAAGTTCCAGGGTCAGGAGGCCGTCATCGCGATCGTGTCGCTGGCCGCGTCCTCCCCTGCCGACGTCCCGCGGGGCATGTCGTTCCTCTTGATGAAGAACCGACTGAACGTCGGGATCTCCCGCGCCCAGTGGGCGGCGTACCTCGTGCACTCCCCCGCGCTCACCGAGTACCTGCCGGTCACGCCGGAGGGCGTGGCCGAGCTCAGTGCCTTCATCCGGTTGGTCGACGGCCACTGACCAGCTCCGCCGGGGCTGCGGAGGGGCGAGGATTCCGTCGCGCCGCGTCGGTGCGACCGTTCTGCGCCGCCTTCGCGAGCCACCGCTGACGCTGCTCCACGGTCGAATCCTTCACCCGACCGAACCGGTTCACGGCGACCGGCTTGATCCCGCAGAACCGGAGGGTGGTGGTACGGAGTTGCTTCACCGTCGTGTCGCCGACGAGCGGCAGGTACCACGAGGGCGAGTCCGACGTGACGATCACCCGACCGGTACGGCCCGCCAGCAGCCCCTCAGGGAGGCCGTTGGACTTCATCCGGTAGGCGCGACGGGGCAGCAGCAGGCGATCGAAGAACCCCTTGAGCAGTGCGGGCACCGATCCCCACCAGACCGGAGCCACGATCACGATGTGGTCCGCGGCGAGGATCTGCTCCCACGCCCGTTCGAGGTCGGGTTCCAGGTCTTGACGGCGGGTGTAACCGAGGCGGAGGTTCGGGTCGAACGCGAGGTCGCGGACGGCGAGGACGGTGGCGTCGCCGTGCGCCTCCGCGTAGCTGGTGGCGAGGGCGGCGCAGAGGGACCCGGGGTTCGGGTGTCCGTCGATGACGAGGGCGGGCATGAGTTCTCCAACAGTTGTAGGTCTGGACAGTGCCAAGAATCTGGACACTGTCCACTTCCGGCTGGAACCGACTCTACGGGTACGATGTTGCTTGTGTCAAGATCGACGACGACGTACCACCACGGCAACCTCGGGCCGGCGCTCGAGGACGCTGCACTCGAACTCATGCGGACGCAGGGCCATGCTTCGTTGAGCCTGCGGGAGGTCGCACGCCGTGCCGGGGTCAGTCACAACGCGCCGTACCACCACTTCGGCGACCGGACCGCGCTCCTGAAGCGGCTGAGTGAACGCGGCATGGCCGAGCTCTTGGACGCCATGCGCGAAGAGCGGGAGGCGACGGCGGGTCGAGACCCACGGGAGGCGGCCGTCCGGATCGGTTCGACGTATGTGCACTACGCGGCGCAGCACCCGGAGCGGTTCCGCCTGATTTACGACCCCGAAGTCTGTGTCCCCGGCTCACCGAGTGAGGCTATGGCGCCACTCATCGGAGGCGTCGAGGCGCTGCTCGCCGAGACGACGGCGTCGCTGGCCCCCGGCGCCGAGCCGCAGGTCATCGCCGCCCTGACCACGGCGGTCTGGGCGGCGGTCCACGGGCTCGCGGAACTCGTCGTCGCCGGACACATCTCCGAGGCAGCGGCCCGCCCTGCGCTGGAGGCGTTGCTCACGCGACCCTGAGGTGGCGTCTCGCATGGAGCCTGTACACGATCGTCATCCGGGAAACGGTCGGGAAGCTCAAAGGTCGTTCATGGTCGAACCAGACGATTCACTCGGATTGCGGGAGTCAGATGATCTCAGCACCCCCGCCGAGAGGAATCCCCGTGAACACCACCCCAGACCCAGAACGCCCTGAGCCGCGTCCAACGGACGGCACTCGAGCGGCGGAGACGCCGCAGTCGTCCCCCGCTCTCGATCCGTACCAGCCGCCCACCGGCTCGTACCAGCCCCAGCCCGGTGTGGACGTCACTCCCCCGGCCGGCTACCCCGGGAACACGGCCGCGGGTGGTCAACGACGCGAGCCCACGACGCCCTTCGGTTACGCGACGGCTCCCCACGCGACGAGCGGTCAAGTGTGGCCCGGTCATCACCAGGGCCCGCAGGGTCAGTACGGACCGTACGCCGCCGGCCAGGGCCAGTACGCGCCCTCCGGCACCTGGCAGCCCCAACCGTACGGACAGCAGACGATCCCTCAGCCGCTGTCGACCACGGGTACTCCCGCGAAGAAGCAGCCCATCGGCTGGATCATCGCCGCCGCGACGGCCGCCACGGTCGTGTCCCTCGTGACCGGTGGCCTCGGCCTCGCTTCGCTGGCGGCCGGCGCGTTCCAGAGCGTCGCCGCCTCCTCACAGGTGACGGAGACGGTGCCGGACGACGGCGGTCAGAGCTTCCGCGCTCCCGGTGGGCAGCCTGGGCCGCAGCAGGCGACGCCGGATGCCGCGACGGCGAACACCCGGAGTGCCACCGCCGCTGAATCCGTGGGAGTCGTCGACATCGACACCGAGCTGGCCTACCAGGGGGCCGCCGCCGCGGGAACCGGGATGATCCTCACCGCCGATGGCCAGATCCTGACCAACAACCACGTCGTCGCGGGAGCGACGAGCATCGTCGTCACCGTCGTGGCGACCGGAGAGAAGTACGACGCACGCGTCGTCGGGACGGATGCCACGAACGACGTCGCGCTCCTGCAGCTCGACGGCGCCTCAGGGCTGGACACCGTCACGATCGACGACGACGGCGGCGCAGCCGTCGGTGACGCCGTCACCGGGGTCGGGAACGCCGGCGGCACGGGTGGGACGCCCAGCGCGGCGGACGGGTCCGTGACCGCCCTCGAGCAGGACATCACGGTCCAGGATGAGGCGACCGGGGCGGGCAAGCAGCTGACCGGATTGATCCAGACGGACGCGGACATCCAATCGGGCGACTCCGGCGGGCCGCTCTACGACTCGGAGGGCGAGGTCGTCGGCGTCGACACCGCTGCCTCCTCCGGTGGGACCGACATCGACGGATTCGCCATCCCGATCGACGACGCGTTGTCCATCGTCGACCAGATCCGCACCGGCGTCGAGACCGACACCGTCACGATCGGCTACCCGGCCTTCATCGGGATCGGTCTGGCAGCGTCCGGCGCAGCCCAGACCGTGCCGGGTGCCGTGGTCGGTTCGGTGATCGAGAACACGCCGGCGGCGTCGATCGGCCTCGCAGCCGGCGATGTCATCACCGGCCTCAACGGTGTCGCCATCGACTCCGCTCAGACCCTGACGGCGACGATGGCGACGCTCGAGCCCGGGCAGACGGTCTCCGTCACCTGGACCACGGCGAGTGGAACCTCTCAGACCGCTGACGTGACGCTGATCGAGGGCCCGGTCGGCTGATCGCGTGGTCGGGACGCTCGACGACTCCTCACCTCCGGCCCGCCGCCGGATCCGAGGAGTCGTCGACGTCTGCCCAGTAGGCTCGGGAGGCGGTGCCTCGCCGCGTCCACCGGAAGGAACCGCTCGTGACCCGCTTCCTCGGAGTCGACCTCGCCTGGGGCGAGGGGACCGGCTCCCGCGCGGCGAACGAGTCGGGACTGGTGTGCATCGACGAGACCGGGACCGTCATCGAGGCCGGGTGGGCCGTGGGGATCGACGCCGTCGTCGCCTGGATCGTCGCCACCGCCTCACCGGGCTCCGTGATCGCGGTCGACGCCCCTCTGCTCGTCCAGAACGAGACCGGCATGCGTCTCTGTGAACGTGAGGTCGGGCAGCGGTACGGGCGCTGGCAGGTCTCGGCCTACCCGTCGAACCTCGGCCTGCCCGCGCTCGGTGGTGTCGCGCTCTTCACGGCGCTGGAGGCGGCGGGGTTCCAATACTTCGACGGACTGAGCACGCCGGCGGCGGATGCCGTCGTGTTCTTCGAGGCCTATCCCCACACCACGTTGGTGGGTGCCGAGGAGTTCGGGTATCCGGATGCGCGGCCCCGCTACAAACGCCTCGACCCCGGTCTCCCCGTCGCCGAGCGACGGCGACGCCGCGCGGAGGTCTGTGACGACCTCATCTCGCGCCTGCAGGCGCTGACCTCGGCGACTCCGCCACTCGACCTCGACACCCACCCGGTGACGGCGCTCCTCGTCGCGGAACCGTCGCCGCTGAAGGAATCGGCGCACAAGCACCGCGAGGACCTCATCGACGCGGCCATCTGCGCGTGGACGGCATCCGCTTGGTCCCGTTGGGGGCTCGAACGGTTCCAGGTCCTCGGTGCCTCGGATGCTCCGGACGTCCGTGGGCGTGTTCCGACGCTCCTCGCGATGGCGCGACCCGAACAGCGCTCCAAACCGGACATTCCAATCGGGGCATATTCCACTTCGGCTCCACAGCAGGCATCTTCGCCGCCGCTGGAGCCAATCTCCCGGCAACCCATGACAGACCACGAGCTCAACGAAGGACATATGAAGAAGAAGGCATACGCTCAGGACGACGCTCCGGCGGAATCGAACACGATCGAGTTCGTCCCCGGCGGAGCGGCGAACGCCGACGCGTCACCCGCAGCCTCGACGCGAGCGCCCTCCCCCGCTCCGACGACCGTCGAACTCCTGCGCAGTGCCACCTGGCACCTCGAGCACGCACGGGTGGTGGGTCACCCCGACGACGTCGAGTTCGAAGCGGCGAGGTCGGCGTTGGCGGAGGCCGTCTTCGACCTCGAGCACGTCCAGTACGGGGAGACGACTCGCGGCTAGGGCACCCGTCAGGCGGGTCCGGAGTCCGATCGGCGCCGCGCCGCCCGGTCCGCCCGTGCGCGTCGTTCGAGGATGTCGTTGCGAACCCAACGGATCACCAGCGACATGGCGAGCGACAGGAACAGGAACGCCGCCGCGCCCAGGGCGTAGGAGATGAAGTCCGTCGGGATGAACGTCGTGCCGAGCACGAGCGCCGAGGGCGGCCACTGGTCCGCGAGTGCGGCCGGCACGCCCGTGGCCTGGAAGCACTCGATCGCCGCCGAGAAGCCGAACGCGCCGAGGGCGATCTGCCACAGCGGACGCCGTGGGGCGGCGAAGGCCAGGAGGAGCGCGACGAGCACCGTGTAGAGCGCGTTGGTCACGGGGTTCGCCCAGGCCGCTGCCACCGACCAGTGCACCGTCAGCCCGGCGACGATCGTGATGATGGCTGCGCCGAGGAGCAGCGCGCGCTTGAGCGAGGTGGCGGGGCGTGGCCCCTCGTCCGTCTGGTCGGGTGCGTCGGTCATGCTTTCGTCCTCCGGGTGCGTCGTTGTCGCCCACGGGCCCAGTCACGGGCCTCGGTTCCGGAGAGGGCGAGGATGATGGAACAGTCGACCGCGAAGCCGATCAGGTTGGTCTGCAGCGTCAATCCGCCGGCGCCGGCGACATAGCTCGCGGCGAGGGTGGCGATGGACGTCGAGCTGAAGGTCATGGCGAGCAGGCGCGCGAGGTTACCTCCCCGATGGACCCGCCAGGCGAGGACGAGGTAGCAGAGCGTCACCACGGCCGACAGGGCCAGCACGGCTCCGACGACCCACGGGATGAGGACGACGTCGTCGGCCGTCGCGGCCGTCGCGCGGGCCTCCGAGATGACCTGCTTCCAATCGGAGACCAGGAGGACACCGGAGAGCACGGTGGACAGTGCCGCGACGACCATGAGGACCACACCGACGGTGGTGTCCAGGGGCCGCGGGTCGCCGGCCCGGATGAGGGAGCGCGTCGGGGGAGCGTCGGCGGCCGGCAGGGTCGCCGCCGGCGGCACGACCACGGCGCTGAGATCGATGATCGGCAGGTCGCCGTCGGTGACGATCGCGTCGCCTCCGCCGTTCCGCGAGTGGTAGCCGGTGGAGAAGTTGTCGATCACGGACGTCGACGCCCCGAGGTCCGCGGCCGCGATCGACGCGACGATGTGATCGCGTTCGTCGTCGACGTCGTCGGCGATCCGATGGGTCACCTGCAGGGTGAAGACGCTGATGCCGACCGATCTGTCGTACGTCCCGGCGGCCAGCCAATCCGCCTGGTAGCCGCCCGGGAGCAGCCAGCCCTCGGGGGTCGGCCAGAACCGGACGTGGTGCCGCTTCCCCGGACTGCCGTCGACCTCCTGCTGGTAGCAGAACGCCTGGGGACGACCGAACAGGTAGAGCGACGAGACGGGTGCCTCGGAGTAGCTGCGCCTGGTCAGCGTCGAGGTCACGATCCGCAGGTTCGCGCGCAGGCCGAGGTCGTCGGCGAGCGTCCAGCCCGCCGAGAGCATCGCCATGTGGATCTGCTCCTCCCGACCTCGGAGGCCGAGGTTCACGGGATCACCGAGGATGCCCTCGCGCGTGCGGGTGCGTCCGATGAAGTAGTCGGGCAGGTAGACGCGCGACAGCACGGTGTGCAGGCGGGGGAGGATCAGGTAGGCGATGACGAGGTAGATGACGAGGATGAACCAGGCTTGGGCCCAACCGCGGGCGAACGCCTCGGTGAGCAGCACGTACGCCAGGAAGACGGCCGCCGCCGTGCCGAAGGCGAAGAACCAACCGTCGACGATGCGTGCGATCCGTCCGCGACGATCCTCGGACAGGCCGCTTGCGGGCCCGATGAGGTCGCTCCGGGTCTTCGTCACCCGTCCAGGGTAGGGCCTGGTGCATCCACGTGCCGGGTGCGTGGGTGGTGGGAGGATGGTGGGATGGACTCCGTCGCCCACATCACCGACCTTGCCGACTTCATCGTCGCCTCACCCACCTCGTATCACGCGGTCGCGGAGAGTGCTCGGCGCCTCACGGCGGCCGGCTTCACCCGGCGGCTCGAGACCGAGTCCTGGGACGGCGGCGCCGGCCGGTTCTTCGTCGAACGCGAGGGCGCGGTGATCGCCTGGGTGCAACCTGAGCAGGCCCACGCCACGACGCCGTTCCGCATTCTCGGCTCGCACACGGACTCGCCGAGCTTCAAGCTCAAGCCGAAGCCGACGACCGGCGCCCACGGGTGGCTGCAGGCCGGGGTGGAGGTCTACGGCGGACCGCTCCTCAACTCCTGGCTCGACCGCGAGCTCGAACTCGCCGGACGCCTGGTGACGCTCGACGGGACCGTGCACCTCGTCCGGACCGGCCCGTTCCTCCGCATCCCGCAGCTCGCCGTGCACCTCGATCGAGGTGTCAACGACGGCCTCGTCCTTGATCGCCAGCGCCACCTGCAGCCGGTGTACGGGGTCGGTGACCTCGCCCACGCCGACGTGCTCGCGCACCTGGCGGCGATCGCAGGCATCGATCCCACCGCGATCGCCGGGTACGACGTGCTCGTGGCCGACACCCAGGAGCCCCGGCTATTCGGTCTCGACGGTCAGCTGTTCGCCGCCGGACGCATGGACAACCTGACCTCGGTCCACGCCGGACTCGCGGCGCTGCTGGCCGCGAGTGACGGGAGAGCGACCGACGACGCCGCACACATCACGGTCTTCGCCGCCTTCGACCACGAGGAGCTCGGTTCGGCCTCGACGTCCGGTGCCAGCGGTCCGTTCCTCGACGACGTCCTCACCCGCATCGGCGCATCGCTGGGCGGGACGACGTCCGAACGGCTCCAGGCCTATGCGGCCTCCTGGTGCCTGTCAGCAGACGCCGGCCACGCGATCCACCCGAACTACCCGGAGCGCCACGACCCGGCCAATCGGCCGATCGCCGGTGGCGGGCCACTGCTCAAGATCAACGCGAACCAACGCTACGCGACCGACGCCCTCGGGGCCGCGCTGTGGGCCCGGAGCTGCGCCGCCGCAGGTGTGCCCTCGCAGGACTTCGTGTCGAACAACACGGTGCCGTGCGGCTCGACCATCGGTCCACTCACCGCGACACGGCTCGGCATCCGGACGGTCGACGTCGGGACGCCGCTGCTGTCGATGCATTCCGCCCGCGAGCTGTGCCACATCGACGATCCGACCGCCCTGAGTGCAGCGGTCCAGGCGTTCTTCCGAGGCGCCTGAGCAGCGCCGCAGCAGGACATCCGCGCGGGAACAGGACGCCCGAAGGCGGACGGTCCTGCTGCGGCGCTGATCTCCGGCTGCGGGGCCGGCCTCAGCCCAGTTCGCGCAGTCGCAGACGACGTCCGTCGGGGCTCGCGTCCGGGTTCACCTCGACGAGGTCGGAGCGGGAGTTGATGAAGTCGCTGAACGAGCGGTAGCCGAGCGGCTTCTCCTTGAACGCCGGATCCATGCGGATCATCTGGTTCTTCACCTCGGCGTTCAGGAGCCAGTCCTCGTCGTCGTTCTTGGCGTGCACGAGGCGGAGCGCACGAACGAGGAGCTCGGTCGCCGCGCGCTGTGCGTCGGGGCCGGAGGGGTCCGCGGTCTCGTCGTCGGTGTCGTCCAGGTCGTCGGCGTCACGGTGGCTGAAGACCGGCTCGGTGAAGAGGCCCCCGATCCGCGGAGGTGTCTGGGCGACCGGCGCTTCGGCCGTCGGCGTGGACCCGGACGAGGCGCGACGACGCCCGCCGGACTTGGGCGCGGACTTCGGCGCCTCCCCCAAGGAGACCTCCGCCGTGCTCTCGACGGCGGCAGGAGTCCGGGGCGTGCGCGTGACGACCGGCCGGACGATCCCGGGGATGTCGTCGTAGTCGGAGAACTCGTCGCACGCCGCCATGAGCGCACGACTCGTCGCACCGGCGACACCGATCCCGATGACGTGGCGACCGAGGCGTCGGCAGCGCTGCGCGAGGGAGATGTAGTCCGAGTCACCGGCGACGATCACGATGTGGGTGAGGTCGGGGAGGCGGAAGAGGTCCTCGACGACGTCGACGGCGAGGCGGATGTCGGCACCGTTCTTCATCGCCTTCGTCGTGGGGAACATCTGCGTCAGGTCGACCGCGCGGTCCACGAGGTCCTTCTGGTACGCGGAGTTGACCGGCTCGGACCAGTCGGCGTAGGAACGGCTGATGACGATGTTGCCGAACGACGAGGTGTAGTCGAGGATGGCGCCCACGTCGACGCGAGCGGCCTGCAGGCGCTCGGAGATCTCGTCGCCTTCGGGTGCGGCGGAGGGCACGTGGGACCGCGCGCGATCCCGGCTGAACGCCGCCTTCCCGTAGAGCTGGTTGTAGCGCGAGATGACGATGTTGTCGAAGTCGATGTAGACCGCGACTCTGGGCGTTCCGGTTTCTGCCATGACTCCATCATCCTCTGGTGGCCTGCGAATCGGCGACTTCAGTCCTCCACAGCCCGGCTTGCGGGGCTCCTCTCCACCGCGGCTGCGCCGGCCAGGCCGTGACCGACCTGGGCTGCGTACCGTGGTCGCATGCCCAGTCACGCCGTCGACATCTTCAGCCCAGGGTCGCAACCCAAGTTATACCCGGTTATACTCTCACCTGTGAAGACCGCCATCTCGTTGCCCGATGAACTGTTCACCCGCGTCGAGGCTCGCGCCGCCGAGCTCGGTGTCAACCGGTCCGAGTTCTTCGCGGCGGCGGCGAGTCGGTATCTCGACGAGACCGATGCCGCCGGTCTCACTGACGCAGTGGACACCGCGCTGCGGCATGCGGGAGTCGCTTCGGCGGAGGAAGCACGGGGCGTCGCCGCGGCCGGACGCGACCGCCTTGCCGAACTCACTGCCGGAGACGATTGGTGATCCGCCGCGGTGACATCCGGTGGGTCGATATCGGCCCTCGCGAACGGGGGGGTGCGCCCGCCGGTCGGCGCCCGGTCGTCGTCGTCCAACATGACGCCTACACGCGGAGCGCACTCCGGACCGTGATCGTCGCGGTCGTCACATCGAACACGGCGCTCGCCGAGCTCCCGGGCAACGTGTTCCTCCCTGCGACGGCTTCCGGCCTGCCGAAGGACTCGGTCGTGAACACCACGCAGCTGCTCACCCTCGATGAGGACGACCTCGGTCCGGCCGCCGGAAGGGTGCCCGTCACCCTGTCACTGGATCTGGACGCGGGGCTCCGGCGAGTGCTGCACCTCTGAGGTGGTGCCGGAGCGATCGGCTCAGAGGTGGCCGGTGAGCTTCCCGTGGAAGGCCGAGCTGCGTTCGTCGAGTCCGGTGAACACGACCTCCTTGCCGTGCGCGGCGTACTTCTCCTGCACAGCATCGAGGACGGCGACGCTCGAGGCGTCCCAGATCTGCGAGGCGGTGAAGTCGACGACGACGTCCGCGGGATCGGCCGCGTAGTCGAACTGTTCGACCAGGTCGTTGCTGCTGCCGAAGAACAGGGGGCCGATGACGCTGTAGCGGACGGAGGCGGCGTCGTCCGCGAGGACCCGGCGGACGCGGATCACGTGGGCCACGCGCCGCGCGAAGAGCACCATCGCGAGGACGGCTCCTGCAGCGACGCCGATCGCGAGATTGTGGGTGATGACGACCACCGCGACGGTCACCACCATCACGACCGTCTCGGGGATCGGCATCCGTCGCAGGGTCGACGGGCGCACGCTGTGCCAGTCGACGGTCTTGATGGCGACGATCATCATCACGGCGGCCAGCGCGACCATCGGGATCTGCGCCATCACCGGGCTGAGCGCGGTCACGAGCAGCAGGAGGAAGACGCCGGCGATGAAGGTGGAGATCCTCGTCCGAGCGCGGCCCAGTTTGACGTTCACGACCGTCTGACCGATCATCGCGCAGCCGGCGATCCCGCCGTACCAACCGGCCAGGATGTTGGCGACGCCGAGTGCCCACGACTCGCGCCCCTTCGACGACGTCGTGTCGGTGATGTCGTCGACGAGTTTCGCCGTGAGGAGGGTCTCCATGAGCCCCACGAACGCGACGCTCAGCGCGGTCGGCCAGATGATGCCGAGCGTCTCGAGGTTCAGCGGCACGAGCAGCGCGGTCAGCCCGGGGAGGCCGCCGGAGACGTCGCCCTGGTCGCCGACGGTCGGCACGGCGGCGTGCGCGATCATCGTGATCGCGGTGACGACGACGATGGCGACGAGCGGCGCCGGCACCGCGGTGGTGAGCTTGGGGAGCAGCAGGACGATCAGCACCGTGATGACGAACAGCGGGTAGACGAGCCACGGGACGCCGAGCAGGTGGGGGACCTGGGCGACGAAGATGAGGATGCCGAGCGCGTTGACGAAGCCGATCATCACCGAGCGGGGGATGAACCGCATGAGTCGGGAGAGACCGGTCACGCCGAACACGATCTGGATGAGGCCCGCGAGGATCACCGCGGGGAGCAGGTACTCCACGCCGTGATCCTTGACGAGCGGCGCGACGACCAGGGCGACGGCTCCCGCGGCGGCCGTGATCATCGCCGGGCGCCCGCCGAGGATCGACATCGAGATCGCGAGGACGACGGAGGCGATAAGGCTGACCTTCGGGTCGACGCCGGCGATGATCGAGAAGGAGATGACCTCGGGGATGAGCGCCAGCGTCGTCACGATCCCGGCGAGGATCTCGACACTGAAAGCCCTGGGGTTCCGCAGGGTCGCGATGACGCCGGGGCTCGGGCGGACGGCGGTGCGCATGGGCGCGTCGGGCTGACTCACCGTGCAAGCCTAGGCGCGTTCACAACGCAGGACGCCCCGGCGAGTCGCTGCTCGCGCCGAACGGAAGGGCCGCGACACGCGGCGACCGTCCTGAGTCGTGAACCGTCGGTCAGCTCCGCAACCAGGCCTCGAGACCGTCCGCGCTGATCGGGAGCGCTGCGGAGAGGACCTCGTGGCCGGTGGCGGTCACGAGCAGGTCGTCCTCGATGCGGACGCCGATGCCGCGCAGCTCCGGCGGCACGGTGAGGTCGTTCGCGTGGAAGTAGAGGCCGGGTTCGACCGTCAGGACGGCGCCCGGTTGCAACGGCCCGTCGAGGTACCGCTCGTCACCGATGCGGGCGCAGTCGTGCACGTCGAGTCCGAGATGGTGGCCGGTGCCGCTCGGCAGGTAGCGGCGGTGCTGCTGGCCGTTCGGCGACATCGCCTCGTCGACCGACACCTGCAGGATGCCGAGGTCGCGGAGGCTCGTGGCGATCTGCTCGTAGGCCGTGTTCCGCATGTCGATGAACGACCGGCCGGGGCCGACCTGTGACATCGCGGCGCGGTGGGCCCGCTCGACGTGGTCGTGGACCTCGCGCTGGGCCGCGGTGTAGGACCCGCTCGCCGGGAAGGTCCTCGTGACGTCGGCTGTGTACAGCGAGCGCGCTTCGACACCGGCGTCCATGAGGATGAGGTGCTCGGGGAGGACCGGACCGTCGCAGCGCGTCCAGTGCAGCGTGGGAGCGTGTGGTCCGCTGCCGATGATGGTCGAGTACCCGACACCGTTGCCGAAGGTGCGGGCGTGGCGCTCGAAGGTCGACTGCAACCAGCGTTCGCCGCCGAACTCGATGGCGGCGGACAGTTCGCGTGCCACGGAGCGGAACCCGCCGACCGTGGCGTCCACGGCGGCGCGGAGCTGCGCGATCTCCCAGTCGTCCTTGACGAGCTTCGCGGCGGACAGGGCGATGAGGAGCGCTCGCGACGCCGCGAATCGACCGTCGACCCGGGGTTCCGGGGCGCCTGCGCGGAGCGCGTCGGCGGGCACGAGCGCGAGGGACTCCTCCAGCACCTCGAGTGAGCGGACCTCGATGCCGAGCGCCTCCGCCCACTGGGGGAGTCCGGCGGACGGGCCGATCCAGAGCTCGCCGCGCATGGCGTCGGCGTAGAACGCCTCCTCACCGGGACCGACGGGCTCGGCGAGGTACAGCGTCGCGTCGTGCCCACCGGCGGTCGGCTGCATGACGAGGACCGAGCCCTCCGCCTGACAGGAGGTGAGCCACACGAAATCGCTGTCGGGCCGGAACGGGAACTCGGTGTCGTTCGCGCGCGTCACGGCGCGTCCCGCGGTGACCACGAGCCACTGGCCGGGGAACTGCGCGCTGACGACGTCGCGGTGACGCCCGGCGGCTGCGCCGGCACCCTCGGCGAGGTCGACGGAGCGGTCCACTGCGCCCCAGCCCGTCGCGAGGTACTCGCGGAACGCGTCGTCCCGGGGGAGTGGCTGGGTGCGGGGGTCGCGGAACTGCAGGCTGTCTGGACACATGGAGATCAGTAAGCCACCCGAGGTGGACGCCGTCAAGCTGCGGGTCCCGGAGCCACCGGAACATCTCGTCCGTACCGTCTGATCCGGCGTTTCGTCCTGTCCGACCGGCTCAGGCGACCGGCGGGATGGACGGATCGTCGGCAGGTTGACACCTGTTCGGACGCCTCCGCAGAATGACGGCATGACAGGAACCGCCGACACCGGCACCAGCGCCACGCTCGATTTCAACCTCGACGCGAAGGTGTTCGACATGGTGTCGTCGTCCGCGAGCGTCGTCGACGCCGACGCGCCCACGCGATTCGTCTACCACGAGACGCACGGCGTGCTCTGGGGCGAATACGTCGGCGACACCGTCTCCGTCGGACGGTTCTGCGGGGTGCGCACCGGCGAACGCATCGACATCTCGTTCGTGCACCGCAATCGTGCCGGCGACCTGACGACGCGCGGCGAAGCGAGCTCGATCATCTCCCGCGCCGAGGACGGCTCGTTCGTCCTCACCGAGGACTTCATCGGCCCGGACGGGCAGGCCCACGTCAGCGTCTGTCGGGAGATCGCCGCCGCCTGAACCGGCCAGCCACCCTCGCTGGGTCAGCGTCCGCGTCGCTCCGGCACCCGCTGGGCGCGCTCGTCGCTCGTGCGGACGAACCGCGTCATGCCGAAGCGCTCGCCGGAGTCCTCGACGCTCGTGCGCTCGGACCTCGTCATGCGGAGCGACACGTTCGACCGCTCCTCGTCCATGAGGAAGACGGTCGTCGTCGCCTTGATGGACGGCCACTGCGCGAGCCGGGTGGCGACCAGTTCGTGGATCGCCGCCACGTCGGGGGCCCGGATCAGCATCATCGCGTCGTGCTCGCCGGTCGTGACGGCGAAGTACTCCAGCTCCGGGACCGAGGACAGCCGCGCGCGGAAGTCCGCCCATTGGCTCTGGCGCAGCGTGATGAAGACCATGGCCGCGACACCGAGCCCGACCGTGGCCGGCTCGATCTCCGCGTGGACCCCCTTCAGGACGCCGGCGCGGAGCATCGCCTCGTAGCGCGAGTAGGCGTTCGAGCGGGAGATCCCGAGTTCCTCCGCGAGTGCGGCGACCGAAGCCCGCCCGTCCTCCCGGAGCAGCTCCAACATGCGGATGTGGGTGTCGTCGAGTTGCATCGATTGCTCCAAACGTCCAGATTCAGCGGTGGTCCTGGCGGTCGATTGAGAGGATATGGCAGATTCGCCGCGAAATCGAGACAATTCTTCTTTGGTAACGGCTTGTGGATTGACGAATGATCGCGTATCGCACTACTTTCAGCTCATCCCTCCAACCAGATAAGGAGCTCCACCTTGTCACGATCCTTCAGCCGCACGAGCCGGCGCGGCATGGCGGCCCTCGGCCTCGCCCTCGCCGCCGGCCTCGCGCTCAGCGCCTGCTCCCCCTCAGGTGGCTCCGATGACAGCGCGGGCAAGTCGCTCGTCGTCGACGCGTCCTTCGACCTCAAGACCGCCGACCCGAACCGCGAGTACGAGACGACCGGCTCGATCGTCGCGAAGGCGCTCTACGAGACCCTCCTCACCTTCAAGGGCGACGACGTCACCGCCCCCGTCGACGGCCTCGCGAGCTACGAGATGAACGCCGACAACACGGTGATGACCCTCACGATGAAGGACGGCAAGAAGTTCTCCGACGGCTCCGACGTGACCGTCGACGACGCGGTGTTCTCGCTGCAGCGCGTCCAGGGCGTGAAGGGCAACCCGTCCTTCCTGCTCGACGGCGTCACGATCGAGAAGACCTCGGACACGACCCTCACGCTCACCTCGGCGACGCCGAACCCCGCCCTCCCGTTCATCCTGCCGAACCCAGCCCTCGGCGTCGTGAACAAGAAGGTCGTCGAAGAGAACGGTGGCAGCGCGACCGCCGACGACGCGGCCGAGTCGTTCCTCAACACCACTTCCGCGGGCTCCGGCCCGTACAAGCTCGAATCCTTCGACGCCGCCTCGCAGGTCGTCTTCACGGCGAACCCCGAGTACACGGGGACCAAGCCCGCGTACGAGCGCGTCGTCCTCCGCAACGTGCAGGGCCCGACCCAGAAGCTCAACGTCGAGGCCGGTGACTCGCAGGTCGCCCTCGACCTGAACCCCGACCAGGTCTCCGAGCTCGACGACTCGAAGGTGAAGATCATCGCGAACCCCTCGCGCTACATGATCTTCCTCATGCTCAACCAGGACCCCGCGATCAGCGACATCACGAGCAACCCGAAGTTCCTCGAGGCCGTCAAGCTCGGCATCGACTACGACAAGATCGTCGACCTCGCCGGCGACGGTTCCGTCCGTCCCGGTGGCTTCATCCCCTCGATCTTCAACGGGGCGCTCGACGCGGCCGACGGCAACCAGTTCGACGCCGATGCGGCGAAGGCGGCCCTCAAGGAGTCCGGCTACGCCGGTGAAGCCGTCACGCTGAACTTCCCGAACGACATCACGGTGCAGGGGCTGTCGCTCCAGAGCATCGCCGAGTCGGTCCAGGCGCAGCTGAAGTCGGTCGGCATCACCATCACGCTGGCCCCGGCTCCGGTCGCCACCGAGCTGGACGCCTACCGCGACGGCAAGGAGACCGTGGGTCTCTGGTACTGGGGCCCGGACTTCCCGGACCCGTCGAACTACCTCGCGTTCACGCCGGGTGAGCTCGTCGGCCTCCGCGCGGGCTGGCCGGCCGGCGCCGACCCGACCGTGACCGACCTCGCGAACGCGGCGCTCGCCGCGACCGACACGGACGCCCGTGCCGCCGCGTACCAGGACCTCCAGAAGGCGCAGAACGCGAGCGGACCGTTCATCCCGCTCCTGCAGCCGGCGCAGAACGTGGTCACCGCGACCACGATCACCGAGGTTCCGCTGAACCCGACGTGGACCGTCGATCTTGCCGGAATCAAGTAGCGTCGCACCGACGACGTCCAGCGCGCGAGCGGGTCTCCACCCGCTC
Source organism: Plantibacter sp. PA-3-X8 (assembly GCF_003856975.1). NCBI lineage: Bacteria > Bacillati > Actinomycetota > Actinomycetes > Micrococcales > Microbacteriaceae > Plantibacter > Plantibacter sp. PA-3-X8. The sequence continues at coordinate 710,023 of NZ_CP033107.1, read as the reverse complement.
GCGCGCTACCTCGGCATCCGGCTCGGACTCACGGTCCTCCTGATGTTCGGGGTGACGCTCGTCACCTTCACGCTGACCAACCTCGTCCCCGCGGACCCCGTGCAGGCGGCGCTCGGTGAGCAGGCCGCGGCTGATCCGACGATCGTCGCGCAGTTCCGCGAGAGCGCCGGCCTCGACAAGCCACTGCCCGTCCAGTACGTCACGTACGTCGCGAACCTGTTCCAGGGTGACCTCGGGACTTCGCAGCAGACCCGCGGCGCCGTCGCGGACGAACTCGGTCGTGCCTTCCCGGCCACGGCCGAGCTGGCGCTCACCGCCATCGTCATCTCGATCATCATCGGCGTCGGTCTCGGCATGTGGGCCGCGCTGCGCCGCAAGACGATCACCGACCAGGTCATCCGGGTCGTGAGCCTCATCGGCATCTCGGTGCCGTCGTTCTGGCTCGCACTCGTCGTCTACTTCGTGTTCTTCTCCCAGCTGCACTGGTTCCCGGGCTCCGGGCGGCTCTCGCCCGCGGCGATCCCGCCGCCGAAGGTCACCGGGATGTACACGATCGACGCGTTGCTCGCCGGCCAGTGGTCGACCTTCGGCGACGCCATCGCCCACCTGATCCTGCCCGCCTCGGTCCTGGCGCTCTACACGATCGGTCTGCTCACCCGGTTCGCACGGTCGGCGATCCTCGAGGTGCTCGACCTCGATTACGTGCGTGCAGCGCGGGCGAAGGGCCTTCCCGGCCACGTCGTCGTGACCCGGTACGTCCTCCGCGGGGCACTCGTGCCCATCATCACCGTGCTCGGCGTCGCGTTCGGGTCGCTGCTGTCCGGGACGGTCCTCGTCGAGAAGGTGTACTCGTGGCACGGCCTCGGCGAGTACGCGTACTCCGCGGCGACCAAACTCGACCTGCCCGCGATCATGGGCGTCGGGCTCATCGTCGGCTTCGTGTACATCGGCCTGAACTTCCTGGTCGACGTGCTGTACGGCTTCATCGACCCGAGAGTGAGGGTGGCATGACCGACGTCCTCGCCGTCCAGACCAAGCGCAAGGGCCGCCTCCGCATCTCGAAGCAGCTGCGCACCCCGCTCGCCGTCGCGGGTGGTGTCATCGTGCTCTTCTGGTTGCTCGTCGCGGTGCTCGCGCCGTGGATCCGGCCGTTCGACCCGCTCGCCCAGGACTTCGACCGGCTGCAGGCCCCGAGTGCCGCGCACTGGTTCGGCACCGACCAGGTGGGCCGCGACGTCCTGTCCCGGGTCATCAGTGGCGCGCAGGTCTCGATCCCGCTCGCCCTCATGCTCGTGATCTTCGCGATGCTCATCGGTTCGCTCCTCGGGGCGATCGCCGGCTACTTCGGCAAGGCCCTCGACGAGACCATCATGCGGATCGCCGACCTCGTGTTCGCGTTCCCGACGATCATCCTCGCGATGGTCATCGCCGCTGCGCTCGGCCCGAGCCTCACGAACGCCGTCATCGCGATGCTCATCGTGTCGTGGCCGGCGTACGCCCGCGTGACGCGTTCGCTCGTCATCGGGGCACGAGGCGCTGAGTACGTCATCGCCGGTCGTCTGCTCGGCAACGGGCCGTTCACCTCGCTCGGCAAGGACATCCTGCCGAACGTCGTGTCGCCGGTCGTCGTGCTCGCCACACTCGACGTCGGTACGGCCATCCTGCTGCTGTCGGGTCTCTCGTTCCTCGGCCTCGGTGCCGTCCCGCCGACGCCGGACTGGGGCGCGATGGTGTCCGACGGGGTGCAGAACTTCTCCTCCTGGTGGATCGCGGTCTTCCCGGGACTCGCCATCCTCACGGTGGTGCTCGCCTTCAACTTCCTCGGCGACGCCCTCCGCGACGCCCTCGACCCCCGGTCGCAGGAAGCCGTACAGGGGCGCGCGCTGTGAGCGGCGAGCACGGAGTGACCGATCCGAAAGGACGCGACATGACGCAGGCAGCAGGCGGCAGCGGTGGCGGGATCGTCATCGAGGGGCTCACGCTCGGCTTCGGTCGCGGCGCCGCCGCCAAGCAGATCCTCCGCGGCATCGACCTCGAGGTGCCCGCCGGTCGCATCACCGGGCTGGCCGGTGAGTCGGGGTCCGGCAAGACCATGACCGGGCTCGCGATCTGCGGGCTCCTGCCGGCCGGCGCGGACCTCGGCGGCAGCATCCGCTTCGACGGCACCGAACTCGTGGGGCTCAAGCAGCGCTCCATGAACCGGTACCGCGGCACGGAGATCGCGATGATCTTCCAGGACCCGACCGCGAGCCTGCACCCCATGCTCACGGTCGAGGCCCAGCTCGTCGACCACTACCGGCACCACACGGGGGCTTCGAAGGCGGCCGCCCACGCGCGGGCGCTCGAGATGCTCGGCCTCGTCGCCGTCCCGAACCCGGAGGCGGCGCTGCGCAAGTACCCGCACCAGTTCTCGGGCGGACAGCTGCAGCGCATCGCGATCGCCTCGGCGCTCATGTGCGAGCCCTCCGTGCTCATCGCCGACGAACCGACCACCGCCCTCGACGTCACGGTCCAGGCCGGCATCCTCCGCCTGCTGCGGAAGCTGTGCGACGAGCTCGGGATCGCGATCATCCTCGTCACCCACGACCTCGGGGTGATGTCGGCGCTCGCCGACACGATCGCGGTCATGCGGCTCGGCGAGATCGTCGAGCACGGCAGCCGGTACCAGGTCATCACCGATCCGCAGCACGAGTACACCAAGGCGCTCATCGACGCGCTGCCCGACACGGGAACGGAGGCGGCGTCATGACGCTGCTGCACCTCGACGACGTCCACGTGACGTACAAGCTGCCCGGTCGCGGCACGCTGAACGCGGTCGACGGCGTGAGCTTCGACCTCGAACCCCGACAGGTGCTCGGGCTGGTGGGGGAGTCGGGCTGCGGCAAGTCGACCCTGGCGCGAGCGGTCTGCGGCCTGGAACCGACCTCGGGTGGCGCGATCACGTTCAACGGGACGCCCATCGGCAAGCTGGGTCTCCGGAAGCGCGCACCCGAACTGCTGCGGATCCAGATGGTCTTCCAGAACCCGTACGCCTCGCTGAACCCGCGACGCACGATCGGGAGCCAGATCGAGGACGGCCTCCGGGTCAACCCGGTGCGCGACGCCTGGGACGTCGGTCAGCTGCTCGAGCACGTCGAGCTCGACGCCGCCAGCCGCACCCGCTACCCGCACCAGTTCTCGGGCGGCCAGCGGCAGCGCATCGCGATCGCCCGGGCCATCGCAGCGGGCCCCGAGCTGCTCATCGGCGATGAGCCGATCGCGTCGCTCGACGCCTCCCTGCAGGCACGGGTGGCGAAGCTCATGCGGAAGCTGGCGGTCGAGACGGGCGCGGCGCTCCTCTTCATCAGCCACGACCTGTCCGTCGTGCGGGTCATCGCGGACGACGTGGCGGTCATGAGCGCCGGTCGCATCGTCGAGCACGGTCCGGTCGACCGCGTCTGGTCCGACCCGCAGGACGCCTACACGCAGCGGCTCCTCGCGGCGATCCCGGTCGTCGACGGACTCGGCACCCTCCCCGGCGCCTAGCCGGACCCCTGCTCCGTCCCTGTCTCAGGAGCGTCTCGGCGTGTCGGGTCCCCCGCGCTCGACACGCCGAGGCGTTCCTGAGTCAGGGAACGGGTCAGCGGAGGGTCGGCGGGCCGACGGGGCCGGGGGAGTCGTCGATGAACGGGCGGTCGATGGTCTCCCGCACGAGGAGTTCGAGGAGGCGGAACGCGCCGACCGCTGCGAGCTGGACGAGGAGGAGCGGCCCGAGGAGTGCACCGGCGTACGGCAACCAGACGAGGAGTCTCCGTTCCTCCCGCCAGCACACGGCGAGGACGGCGGGTGCCATCGCGAGGCCGAGCCACCCGGGCGTCGGAGCGCCGAGCACGGGCGTGACGAGTCCGATCGTCGCGACCCAGACGGCCAGGACGCCGAGGACCGACTGCCCGATCAGCACGGCGGCGACGCCAGGAGCGTGTCGGACGTACCGCTCGACCGACACGACGGCCCACATGAGCCAGGCCCGGAGGAGCGGCACCCGCTGGTGGCGGAGGCCGACGCGGAACTGTCGGTCGTCCTCGAACCGCTGCTCGAGTGCCTGGTCCGGCGGGAGCCCGAGCGCGAGGAGTGCCCGGTGGTCGTGCACGACGGCCGGCGCGGATTGCCGGCCGTAGCTGCCGATGAAGCTCCACAGGACGCCCGGGACGGACGCGAGGTCGGTCCATCCCTCCGCCCGGTCGCCGTCGTGCCCGTCGTCGGACGCCGGTGCCCACACGACGGGACCGTCAGGAGCGTGCTCCTGGAACCCGATCCGCCGCTCGAGCCGGAACCGGCGTCCGGTCGGGGGGATCTGCGCCAGATCGATCCGCTGCAGCGGCTGCTCATCGTCGTCGAGGTAGGGCATGCGGACATCCTCCCGCAGCCCACCGTCAGGTGTGAGTCCCCTGGATGTCGGCTCCTGACCTTGCTCACGAGTTTCCCGCGTCGTAGCGTGGCGTTCCGTTGCCGTTCAACCGAGTCTGGTCAGATGGTCAAACAGCTGCGATGCGGTTCGGAGAGCATCGCTCGAACGAGAGTTGTCACGTGAGTCTTCGCACGGCCGAGTACCCGAGGCCCGATCACTTCCTGCTCCATGTGAGCGACACGCACCTCCTCGCCGGCGGGGGGAGCCTCTACGACAGTGTCGACAGCGAGACGCACCTGCGTCGCCTGTTCGCCGAGTTCGAGGCGTCCGGCGGTCGGCCCGAAGCGATCGTCTTCACGGGTGACCTCGCCGACAAGGGCGAACCCGACGCGTACGACCGCATCCGCTCGATCGTCGAGCCGGTCGCCGAGCGCCTCGGATCGCAGATCATCTGGGTGATGGGCAACCACGACGACCGCCAGGCGTTCCGGGCCGGGCTGTTCGGTGAAGTGCCGACCACCCGTCCGGTCGACCGCGTCTACGACGTCAACGGCCTCCGCGTCATCACCCTCGACTCGAGCGTCCCCGGGCACCACCACGGTGAGGTGTCGGACGAGCAGCTCGACTGGCTCGCCGAGGAACTCTCGACGAAGGCGCCCCACGGCACGATCCTCGCGATGCACCACCCGCCCGTCCCGAGCGTGCTCGACCTCGCCGTGAGCGTCGAGCTGCGCGATCAGGCGAAGCTCGCCGAAGTGCTCGAGGGATCCGACGTCCGGAGCATCATCGCCGGGCACCTGCACTACTCCTCGACCGCGACCTTCGCGGGCATCCCGGTGTCGGTCGCCTCGGCCACGTGCTACACGCAGGACCTCAACGTGCCCGTCGGCGGGACGCGTGGTCGCGACGGCGCGCGGGCGTTCAACCTCGTCCACGTCTACGGCAAGACGGTCCTGCACTCGGTGGTGCCGCTGGGTGAGACCCCGCCGTTGCACTACATCGACGCCGAGGAGAGTGCGCGCCTGCTCGCTCGCGACGGCATCGAGCTGCCCGTGTCCGACACGGTGCCCGTGCAGCCGGAGCCGCCGCTGACGATGCCGATCGGCGTCCTCGTCTAGGGCGGCACCTCCCCGGTCCCTGAACTTCCCTCCGGTCCCCGAACTTGTCGAAGGGCCGCAGCCGGGCAGGGTACCGCAGCCCGGCGGGTCCGCCGTTCCGGGAGCCTCCCCAGACCGACGCGCCTATCGTGGACGGATGACCTCCCCAGAAGCACCACGCACCGCACTCGTCGTCGGCGCCAGCGGCATCACCGGTTCCGCGATCGTGTCGCAGCTCCTCGAGGACGGTGGCTGGCGGATCCTCGCCCTCGCTCGCCGAGCGCCGGCGGCCCACCCGCAGGTCGAGCACGTCGCGGCCGACCTCCGGGACGCGGACGACCTCGCGCGCGCCCTCGGCGGCACCGGCGTCACCCACGTGTTCTTCACCGCCTGGTCACGTCAGGACACCGAGGCCGAGAACATCCGGGTCAACGGCGGCATGGTCCGCGACCTGCTGGCAGCCCTCTCCGCCGAGCCCGTTCAGCACGTCGCCCTGGTCACCGGCCTGAAGCACTACCTCGGCCCGTTCGAGGCCTATGCGGCGGGCGAGATGCCCGACACCCCGTTCCACGAGGACGAGGACCGACTCGACACGCCCAACTTCTACTACGAGCAGGAGGACGAGCTCTTCGCCGCGGCTGCGCGAGCGGGGTTCACCTGGTCGGTACACCGCTCCCACACCGTGATCGGACATGCGGTCGGCAACGCGATGAACATGGCGTCCACGCTCGCGGTGCAGGCGGCGCTCTGCAAGCGGCTCGACCGACCGTTCGTGTTCCCCGGTTCCGAGACCCAGTGGAACGGCCTCACCGACATGACCGACGCCGGACTCCTCGCCGAGCAGATGCTCTGGGCTGCGACCTCACCGGCCGGTGCGGACGAGGCGTTCAACATCGTCAACGGCGACGTCTTCCGCTGGCGCTGGATGTGGCCGCGACTGGCTGCGCACCTCGGCGTCGAGCCGGAGGGTTTCGACACCGAGCCGCGTCCGCTCGAGCAGCAGATGGCGGGCGTCGAGGGCACCTGGGCCGAGCTGGTGGCCGAACACGGTCTCGTCGAGGCCGATCTCTCCCGCGTGGCGTCGTGGTGGCACACCGACGGCGATCTCGGCCGGGACATCGAGGTGGTCACCGACATGAGCAAGAGCCGACTCGCCGGCTTCACCGGCTACCGGCGGACGCTGGACGCCTTCACCGCGATCTTCGACCGCCTCCGCGCAGAGCGCATCGTCCCCTGACCGGCCCCGGTCCCCGGGCGCCCTTCCGGCCCCTGGGCACCCGTCCGGTCCCTGGGCGCCCGTCCGGTCCCTGAGCCTGTCGAAGGGCGGTCAGCTGAGCTTGGCGGGCTCGACCTCGAGCGCGTTCGGCACGGCGGCCTCGCGCTCCCACGGGGCCGGGAACGGGAAGTACCGCTCGAGGAAGTCGATCACCGCGGTGGTGCGCTGTTCCACCGAGATCTCCGGCCTGCTGCCGTCGTTCAAGCAGAACATGTCCTGGTCGCGTCGCTTGAGGAGTCGCTCCATCTGCCCGAGCGACTGCTTGAGGGTCGTCTCGATGTAGCGGACCTTCGCCTGGGTCTGCTGCACCGCGCGACCCGTCATGAGGCCGTAGTAGTGGTAGAACGAGTTCGTCACCGAGATGTTGTCCGCCGCACGGAACGCGCTGTGGGAGGTCGCGCGGAACTCCTCGGCGAACTCCTGCTCCATCTCCGCCATGATGCTCCGGCGGAGGGGCGCGGCGCAGTGCTCGAGGTGACGGGTGGTGACGCGGCCGAAGCGCTCGTGCAGGAGCCGGCGGTTCACGCGGGCCGCGTTCTCGAAGCCGCTGCGCGAGGGGTCGTTCGCCCCGAGGCCGATGCGGGTGGTCGCCTCCACGAACTTGCTGATGCCGCCCGGTGAGAAGAACAGTTCGGGACTGATCGGTCGGCCGAGGAACATGTCGTCGTTGGAGTAGAGGAAGTGCTCCGACAGCCCCTCGATGCGATGCAGCTGGCTCTCGACGGCCATGGAGTTGTGCGTCGGGAGAGCGTCGAGGTCGCCGAAGAACTCCTCGCTGCGAACGATGGTGACCTTCGGGTGCTCCGCCAGCCATTCGGGCGCGGGGGAGTCGGTCGCGATGAAGATGCGCCGGATCCAGGGGGCGAAGGTGTGCACGCTCCGGAGGGCGTACTTGAGCTCGTTGATCTGGCGGAAGCGGGCGTCGGAGTCGTCGCCGTCGCCGACGACGTAGCTCTGCATCCGCTTGGCGCGGGCGCGCTGGAACTCCTCGGAGGAGCCGTCCACCCACGAGAAGACGAGGTCGATGTCGAAGGTGACGTCGCTCGCGAGCGCGCCGAACATGTGCTCGAGCGTCCGCCAGCTGCGGCCGTATCGTTCCACGGTCGTCTCGACGGCCTCCGTCCGCGGCATGTACGTCCGCATGAGGACGTTCTCCACGGGAGCGGTGATCTCCTCGTCGCCGAAGCGCCAGAGTTCGAGCTGCAGGGCGGTCTCCATGCCGTAGCGGAGGCGGCCGAGCGGTTCGATGCGCGGCCGGTACAGCCGGAACACCTCGGCCTTGCGGGCGCCGGTGAGCAGGCCGTCGGAGAGGAGGTGAGGATCGCCGGCCGGCTTCACCGTCGACATGCGCGCTTTGAGCGGCACGCTGTAGAAGGGCTCGTCGGCGAACGCCTCCGCGAGTGCGGTCTGCAAGCGCTTGCGCAGGGAGCGGTCGACGACGATGACGGGGCGGTCGTGCTCGCCCCGGATGAGGAGGTATTCGATCTCGGCCGCGTCGAGCACGTCGGCGACGGCGAGCAGGTCCTCCACCATCGACTGCTGTGGGGTCAGGTGACCGTTGATGAGGGTGTACACGCCCTTGCGCTGCACGACGTCGGGGCGGTCGAAGCGCTGCGATCGGGAGCCACCGGTCACGAGGACGAGCTCAGGGGCGGTGGTGAACGGGAGTTCCGGCGGAATCGGGTCCTTCACGGTACTGGTGAAGGCCGTCGGTGCCTGAGTGCCGACGGTTGGCCGCTGGTCGTCGAGTTCGTTCGTGATCGTGTCCGCCTCTGGTCTGCTGGGGAGTGGGTTCATCGTTATTGTACGGCCGTCGCCCGGGACCGCTCGCGGCTTGACGGCGACGGGGTCGCAGGCGGCGTCCGGGTACGATTGACCCCATGGTGAGCGTGGCGGAATCCTTGGTGCGCCTGCAGGACCTGGCCTCGTCGCCCGTGGTCGCTCGGGTGGCGTCGGCGTTCGCCGAAGCCGGGTACGAACTGGCCCTCGTCGGCGGACCGGTTCGCGATGCGATGCTCGGTCGCACCGTGAGCGACCTCGACTTCACGTCGAACGCCTCGCCCGACCAGATCCTCGCGGTCCTCAAGCCGATGGCGAGCGCCTGGTGGGACGTCGGCCGCGACTTCGGGACGATCGGCGCGAAGGTCACCGTCACCGACGACGACGGCGTCGAGCACGCCGACACGGTCGAGATCACGACCTATCGGGCCGACGCCTACGACGGCGTGACCCGCAAGCCGGTCGTCGCGTTCGGCGACACCCTCGAAGACGATCTGCGTCGGCGCGACTTCACCGTCAACTCGATGGCGCTCCGCATCCCCGAGATCACCCTCGTCGACCCGTCCGGCGGCGTCGAGGACCTCGTCGCCCACCTGCTGCGGACGCCGAGCTCGCCCGAGGTCTCCTTCGGCGACGACCCGTTGCGTATGCTCCGAGCCGCGCGGTTCGCTTCGCAGCTCGGCTTCCGGCCCACCGACGACGTGATCGAGGCGATGGAGGAGCGTCGCGAGACCATCTCCATCGTGAGTCCGGAACGGATCCAGGCGGAGCTCGGCAAGCTGCTCGCGACCGACCACCCGCGCGCGGGCCTCGAGCTCCTCGTCGACACCGGCATCGCCGATATCGTGCTGCCCGAGCTGCCGGCGCTGCGACTCGAGCCCGACGAGCACCACCACCACAAGGACGTCTACCAGCACTCGCTCACGGTGCTCGAGCAGGCGATCGGCTACGAGCACTCGCGGCACCCCGGCGAGGCGCCCGACCTCGTTCTGCGTTGGGCCGCGCTGCTCCATGACATCGGCAAGCCGGCGACGAAGAAGACCGGCCCCGGCGCAGCCGTCACCTTCTACCACCACGACCTCGTGGGTGCGAAGCTGGCGAAGAAACGCCTCACCGCGCTCCGCTACGACGGCGACACGATCAAGAGCGTCGCGCGGCTCGTCGAGCTGCACATGCGGTTCTTCGGGTACTCCGAGGGCGTGTGGGCCGATTCAGCGGTGCGGCGCTACGTCCGCGACGCCGGTCCGCTGCTCGAGCGGCTGCACATGCTCGTCCGCGCCGATGTCACGACCCGCAACCGGCGCAAGGCCGACCGCCTCGGCTTCGCCTACGACGACCTCGAGCAGCGCATCGTCGAGCTCCAGGAGCAGGAGGAGCTCGAGTCCGTCCGGCCCGACCTCGACGGCAACCGCATCCAGGAGGTGTTGGGCATCGCACCCGGTCGCGAGGTCGGCGAGGCGTACCGCTGGCTGCTGGAGCTGCGCCTCGACGAGGGCCCGCTCGGCGAGGAGGAGGCCACCCGCCGCCTCCTCGACTGGTGGTCCTCCCGGTGACAGCCCCACCTGCCCGCGAACTGTCACAAACGCACAGTCAGACGGCGTCACACTGGCCGTTTCTGACAGCTCGCGGGCGTTCAGACTGAACTGCTAGCCTCCCTGAGGTTCACGGAACGAAGGATTCTCATGCTCAAGCGCCACGCCGCCCTCGCGATCGCGGCCGCCTCCGCCCTGATGCTGAGCGGTTGCGCCGCCGGATCCACGGAGCGCACGACGGTCACGGTGCGCGTCTGGGATGCCGCCGTCGCCGACGCCTATGAGACCTCATTCGCCGCCTTCGAGCGCGAGAACCCCGACATCCGCGTCCGCGTCGACGTCGTCGAGTGGGCCGACTACTGGACGAAGCTCCGCACCGACGTCGCGGCGGACACCGCTCCCGACGTCTTCTGGTTGAACAACTCCTACCTCGCCGGGTACGCGGACAGCGGGAGCGTCCTCGACGTCGGGCAGACGCTCGGCAAGGACGCCTCGAAGGACTGGGCACCGAGCGTGGTCAGCCAGTTCACCCGGAACGACAAGCTCTGGGCCGTCCCGCAGCTGTCCGACGCCGGCATCGCGGTCTACTACAACGCCGACCTCCTCGACGCGGCCGGCGTGAAGCCCGCCGAGCTCGAGGACGCGACCTGGTCGCCCGACGCGACGAAGGACACGTTCCTGCCCCTGGCGAAGAAGCTGACGAAGGACGCGGCCGGGGTCTCGGCCGACCAGCCCGGCTTCAACCCGGCGGCGCCCGCGACCTACGGCACCGGCCTCGGGTACGACCTGCAGGCCGTGCTCCTCCCGTTCATCGGCTCGAACGGCGGGAAGTACCAGGACGGCGACGACTTCGCGTTCAACGACCCGAAGACGAGCGAGTCCGTGAGCTACCTCGTCAACGCGATCAACGGCGCCAAGGTCGCCCCACCGGCCGCCTCCACGAACGCCGACGGTGACTTCTCCCGCGACGCCTTCCTCCAGGGCAAGGTCGCGATGTTCCAGTCGGGGCTCTACAGCCTGAAGGCCGTGCACGACGGTGCCGACTTCCGCTGGGGTGTCGCCGAGCTCCCTGCCGGCCCTGCGGGCAAGGTCAGCGTCACGAACGGGATCGCCGCAGCGGGCAACGCGGCCACGAAGCACCCCGACCAGGTGAAGAAGGTGCTCGCCTGGTTGGGCAGCACCGAGGGCAACGCTCCCGTCGGTTCGTCCGGCTCGGCGGTCCCCGCCGTCACCGCGGCCCAGAAGCAGTACTTCGATTACTGGAAGGGCCAGGACGTCGACGTGCAGCCCTTCTTCGACGTGATCGCCGACGACGCGAAGACCATCGCGCCGCCGACGGGTGCCGGGTACGCGAAGGGACTCGCCGCCTACGACCCGATCTTCAAGGAGATCTTCGCCGGCACGACGCCCGTCGCCGACGGCCTCAAGAAGGCGCAGGAGGCGGCCAACGCCGCCATCAACGACTGACCCCGGGCGCAGGGCATCGCAGGGCATGATGGACCATCATGCGGATCCTCATCGCGAGCCACCTCGAGCCTGAGCACGTCGAGGCGATCAGCGCCTCCCTCCCCGATGTCGAGGTGCTGTACGACCCGACGCTCGTCGCGGTCCCGCAGTACGTCGCCGATCACCGCGGGCCGTCACCCGAGCTGTCCGCAGCGGACCAGCAGCGGTGGGAGGACATGCTCGCCCGGGCGGACGTCGCGTTCGACTTCGACTGGCAGGACCCGGCCGCGCTCCCGCAGCGCGCCCCGAACCTGAGATGGATCCAGGCGACGAGCGCCGGCATCGGTGCGTTCATGCGTCGCACCGGACTCGACCGCAGCGGCATCACCGTCACGACGGCAGGTGGCGTGCATGCCGTCCCACTCGCCGAGTTCGCCCTCACCGGTGCGCTCTTCGTCGTGAAGGGTGTTCCGTTCCTCCAGCGCCGGCAGCGGGAGCGCCGGTTCGAGCGATACACGACCAGACAGTTGGCCGGGATGCGCGTCACCGTCGTCGGCGTCGGCGGCATGGGGTCGAACGTGGTGCGGACCTTCGACACCATCGGCGCACGGGTGACCGCGGTGGGTCGGGTCGGCGGCACCTATGAGCTCCCCGACGGCGTCGAGCTGAGCGATGTGGACCGGCTCGACGAGGTGCTGCCGGGCACCGACGTGCTCGTGCTCTGCACGGCGCTCACGCCCGAGACCGAGAACCTCATCGGCGCCGACCGGATCGCGCTCCTGCGCGACGGCGCCGCCATCGTCAACATCTCCCGTGGGCAGGTCGTCGACGAGGACGCGCTGATCGAGGCGCTCCGCTCGGGCAAGCTGGGTGGCGCGGCGCTCGACGTCTTCCGCGAGGAGCCGCTGCCCTCGGACTCACCGCTCTGGGACCTCGACAACGTGCTCATCTCGCCCCACTCGGCGTCCACGGTCGAGAGCGAGAACGCGACACTCACGGCACTGTTCATCGAGAACCTCGCCCGTTACCGCGCAGGCGAACCACTGCTGAACCGGTTCGACGCCGAGCGCGGGTACTGACCGACCCCGGCTGTGCGTCTGTCGGGCGCGGGATCTCGGTAGCGTCCGAACCGGACGAAACGCGCGGTCATTGCGCTACAGATGTCGCTCGCGCACGTTTCGTGCTCGTAACGAATCTGCACCGGAAGCCTTCTCGGTTTGAGTGATTTGTTCGGAGCGTGCTGTAATCCTCTACAAGCACGTGCGAAGAACCTGCACACAGCCGTGCCGTCTCTCACACACAGAAAATGAGGTCGACATCAATGTCATCCCCACGTAGTGGATTCCGGAAGAGCGCCGTCGCGCTCGCGGGTCTGTCCATCACCGCCCTCGCCCTCGCCGGCTGCGCCGCCGGTGGCAGCGGCTCCAGCAGCGGTGCCAGCGGCACGATCGTCATCGGCACGACCGACAAGGTCACGACGCTCGACCCGGCCGGATCCTACGACAACGGCTCCTTCGCCGTCATGAACCAGGTCTACCCCTTCCTCCTGAACACGCCGTACAACAGCCCGGACGTCGAGCCCGACATCGCCGAGTCGGCCGAGTTCACCTCGCCGACCGAGTACACGGTGAAGCTCAAGAAGGGCCTCAAGTGGGCCAACGGCAACGACCTCACCTCGTCCGACGTGAAGTTCAGCTTCGACCGTCAGCTCGCCATCGCCGACGACAACGGCCCGTCGTCGCTCCTCGGCAACCTCGAGAAGACCGATGCGCCCGACGACCTCACCGTCGTCTTCACGCTGAAGACCGAGAACGACCAGACCTTCCCGCAGGTGCTCTCGAGCCCCGTCGGTCCGATCGTCGACGAGGACGTCTTCTCCGCCACCGAGCTCACGCCTGACAACGACATCGTCAAGGGCAAGGCGTTCGCCGGTCAGTACACGATCGACAGCTACAAGTTCAACGAGCTCATCTCGTACAAGAAGTACGCCGACTACCAGGGCCTCCTCGGCGAGGCGAAGAACGACACCGTCAACGTGAAGTACTACACCGACGAGTCCAACCTGAAGCTCGACGTCAAGCAGGGCAACATCGACGTCGCGTCGCGCAGCCTCTCCGCGACCGACATCGAAGACCTGAAGAAGGACAAGAACGTCAAGGTCGTCGACGGCCCCGGTGGCGAGATCCGCTACTTCGTCTTCAACTTCGACACGATGCCCTACGGAGCGACCACCGCTGACGCCGACGCCGCGAAGGCGCTCGCCGTCCGCCAGGCCGCTGCCGACTTGATCGACCGCGCTGCGATCGCCAAGGACGTCTACAAAGACACCTACACGCCGCTCTACTCCTACGTGCCCGCCGGCCTGACCGGTGCCACCGAGTCCCTCAAGGGCCTCTACGGCGACGGCGACGGCGGCCCGGACGCCGCGAAGGCCAAGGAGACGCTCGAGGCAGCCGGTGTGACCGTTCCGGTCGCGCTCAACCTCCAGTACAACGGTGACCACTACGGTTCCGGCTCCGGCGACGAGTACGCGCTCATCAAGGACCAGCTCGAGGCCGACGGCCTGTTCACCGTCAACCTGCAGCAGACCGAGTGGGTGCAGTACTCGAAGGACCGCACGACGGACGTCTACCCGGCCTACCAGCTGGGTTGGTTCCCGGACTACTCCGACGCCGACAACTACCTGTCGCCGTTCTTCGCCACGGACAACTTCCTCGCGAACCACTACGACAACCCGGCCGTCAACGATCTGATCAACGAGCAGCGCTCGACGACGGACGCCGATGCGCGGACGAAGCTCATCGAGCAGATCCAGGACACGGAGGCGGCCGACCTGTCGACCATCCCGCTGCTCCAGGGCGCTCAGGTGGCGGTCGTCGGCAAGGACATCGAGGGCACCGTCCTCGACGCGTCGTTCAAGTTCCGCTACGCACCCATCACCAAGGGCTGAGTAGCCTGACCAACTGATATCCGACTATGGTGAGTCGGACGTCGCGATCGGGGTGGCTCCACAGAGCCGCCCCGATCGTCTGTCCGGGCTCTACCGAGTCGGTGATCGAGGAGGATCCACTGCAATGACGGCAGCTGTCGCAACCCCACCCCCCAAGGCGGCCAGACGTTCCGGAGGTGGCGGACTCTGGCGGTACCTCGTCATCCGCTTCCTGCTGATCATCCCGACGGTGTTCATCCTCGTCACCATGGTCTTCTTCCTGATGCGCCTGACCGGTGACCCGATCACCGCGGCGCTCGGAGGCCGCCTCCCGGCCGATCAGCTCGCGGAACGCATCAGCGCCGCCGGCTACGACCGGCCGCTCTTCGTCCAGTACTTCGAGTTCCTCGGGCAGATCGCCGTCGGCAACTTCGGCACGACGATCTCCGACAACCGGCCGGTCATCGAGGTCCTCCTCACGTACGGCTCCGCGACCCTCGAACTCGCGATCTACGCCCTCATCGTCGCGTTCATCGTCGGCATCCCGCTCGGCATGCTCGCCGCGGCCCGCCGCGACCGCTGGCAGGACGCGGGCCTCCGCGTCTTCGCCATCCTCAGCTACGCCACCCCGGTGTTCTTCGCCGGCCTGCTGCTCAAGCTCGTCTTCTCCGTCTGGCTCGGGATCCTCCCGGTCGCCGGTCGAGCCAGCACCGGCACCGAGCTGACCCTCCAGACCATCTCCAACCCGTCCGGCATCTACCTGATCGACGCGATCCGCCTCGGCGACCCGACGGCGATCAGCGACGTCCTCGCCCACGCGGTGCTCCCGGCGATCGCCCTCGGCCTGCTGACGGCGGGCGTGTTCCTGCGGCTGGTCCGCACCAACGTCATCGGCACGCTCGGTTCCGGCTACGTCGACGCGGCCCGGTCGCGCGGCGTCAGCGAGTTCCGGCTCGTGACGAAGCACGCCTATCGTCCGGCGCTCATCCCGATCATCACGGTCATCGGCCTGCAGATCGCGCTCCTCCTCGCGGGCGCGGTCCTCACCGAGACGACGTTCGAATGGAAGGGCCTCGGCTTCATGCTGAGCGAGTACCTGAAGGCGCGTGACTTCGTCGCCGTCCAGGGGATCGTCGCGCTGCTGGCCGTCATCGTCGCCCTGACCAACTTCATCGTCGACATCATCGCGGCGATCATCGACCCGAGGGTGAGGTACTGAGCATGAGTGCTCCGACAGCCACCACCGCCGTGCAGACCGCGCCGGCGAAGCGTCCGCTGCGCGACCGCCTGCCCGTCGTCAAGCAGTTCCGCCAGTCGGTCGGGCTGCAGCGGGCGATGCTCGTCATCGGTCTCGTCGTCACGGGCGTGTTTGTGCTCATCGCGATCCTCGCGCCGCTCGTCGCGCCGTACCGCTACAACCAGCTGCGCGGCGACGACGGTTCGTTCGGTACGCAGCAGGCGCCGAACGCGACGAACCTCCTCGGCACGACCGTCGGTGGGTACGACGTCCTGTCCCGGGTGCTCTGGGGCGCCCAGACCGCGCTCTTCGTCATCGTGTCCGCGATCATCCTGTCGATCTTCATCGGCGTCCTGCTCGGGCTCGTCGCCGGGTACTTCGGTGGCTGGCTCGACCGCGTGCTCGTGGTCGTGTGCGACGCGGTCTATGCCTTCCCGTCGCTGCTGCTCGCGATCGTCATGTCGATCGTCATCAGCCGGGGCCAGTCGAGTCTCTGGGGTGGCATCCTCGCCGCCGCGATCTCGATCACCGTGGTCTTCATCCCGCAGTACTTCCGGGTGATCCGCTCCGAGGTCGTGCGCATCAAGAGCGAGGCGTTCGTCGAGTCGGCGAAGGTCATCGGTGCGTCGAGCTCCCGCATCATGTTCCGTCACGTGCTGCGGAACGCGACGCGGACCCTGCCGCTCATCATCACCCTCAACGCCTCCGAGGCCATCCTCACGCTCGCGGGGCTCGGCTTCCTCGGGTTCGGCATCGAGCCGACTGCGGCCGCCGAGTGGGGCTACGACCTCAACCGGTCCGTCTCCGACGTCACGAGCGGGATCTGGTGGACCGCGCTGTTCCCCGGCCTCGCGATCGTCCTCGTCGTGCTCGGCATCACGCTCGTCGGTGAGAGCCTCAACGACCTGTCCGACCCGCGTCTGCGCAGCCGTCGTCGTGTCGGCGCGTCGAGCGGATCGGTCGCTGCGACGTCGAGCATCACGACCACCGGTGGCACGCCCGACAGCCCCGGTGGCGCCGGGATGATGGACGCCGAGTCGCTGGGAGCCGTGAGCGACGCCGCGGCGGACAGCGATCTGGAGAACCGACGAGAGGACGAGCGCTCATGAGCCAGTCGACGCCGACCACCGGTCCACGCGACCTCGGCACCAAGGACATCGTCAGCATCCGCGACCTCGGGGTCTCGTTCTCGACCGACGCCGGCGCCGTGAAGGCGATCAACGACATCTCGCTGTCGGTCGCACCGCGCGAGATCGTCGCGATCGTCGGTGAGTCCGGCTCGGGCAAGACGGTCACGGCCAAGACCATCCTCGGTCTGCTCCCGGAGACGGCCACGGCCTCCGGCGCGGTCGTCCTGCGCTCGCGCGACGGTTCGACCGAGCAGGACGTCGTCACGGCGTCGGCGGAGCAGCTGCGGTCCATCCGCGGCAGCGACGCGGCGATGGTGTTCCAGGAGCCGTCCACGGCCCTCAACCCCGTCTACAAGGTGGGGTGGCAGATCGCCGAAGGTCTCCGCGCGCACGGGTCGTACACGAAGGCCGAGGCACGGGCCAAGGCCATCGACATCCTGCGTCGCGTCGGCATCCCGGAGCCGGAGGAGCGGGTCGACTACTTCCCGCACCAGTTCTCCGGCGGACAGAAGCAGCGCATCGTGATCGCGATGGCGCTCGTGCTCGACCCCGGACTGATCGTGGCCGACGAGCCGACGACCGCGCTCGACGTCACGGTGCAGGCGGAGATCCTCGACCTCCTGCGTCGGTGCCGCGACGAGTTCGGGACGGCCATCGTCCTCATCACGCACAACATGGGCGTCGTCGCCGACCTCGCCGACCGCGTCGTGGTCATGTACCAGGGCGACATCGTCGAGGAGGCTCCCGTCCAGGAGCTGTTCTCCTCACCGAAGGCCGAGTACACCAAGAAGCTCCTGTCGTCGGTGCCGCACGTCGGCCGTGGCAAGAGCTCCGCGCCCGCCGAGGTCGAGCGCGGGAAGCAGCTGCAGCTCGGTGAGCCGGTGGTGGTCGCGAAGGGGCTCGAGATCGAGTACCCCGGCCGCTTCGGTCGTGCCGGGTTCCGGGCGGTCAAGGGCGTCGACTTCACGATCCACGCGGGCGAGGTCCTCGGCCTGGTGGGGGAGTCGGGGTCGGGCAAGACCACGATCGGCCGCGCGATCGCCGGGCTCACCAAGGTGACCGGCGGCTCGCTGTCGGTGCTCGGTGTGGAGATGAACCGGGTGAAGGAGCGGGAGTTCGCTCCGAAGCGCCGCGAGATCGGGTTCGTGTTCCAGGACCCGGCGACGAGCTTCAACCCACTGCTCACGATCGCCGAGTGCGTGGCGGAGCCGCTCATCGTGCACGGCCGCTTCGGCGACGCACGGGCGGCCCGGCGTCGGGTGGACGAGCTGCTCGAAGCGGTCCAGCTGCCGAAGGCGTTCGGCGACCGGTTCCCGCACGAGCTGTCCGGTGGGCAGCGGCAGCGCGCTTCGCTTGCGCGGGCGTTGGCGCTCGAACCGGCACTGCTGGTCGCCGACGAACCGACCTCGGCGCTCGACGTGTCCGTGCAGGCCCGCGTGCTGGAGCTCTTCGCCGAGCTGCAGCGTGAGTTCGGGTTCGCGTCGCTGTTCATCAGCCACGACCTCGCCGTCGTCGACATCCTCGCCGACCGTATCGTCGTGCTGTATCGCGGCGACATCGTGGAGGAGGGGCCCGGCTCAGCGGTGCTCGGTGCGCCGAGCGACGTCTACACGCGTCGTCTCCTCGCGTCTCTCCCCGTGCCAGATCCGGCCGAGCAGGCCGTCCGTCGCGAGGAGCTCAAGCGCCTCCGCGCCTGACAGCAGGAGATCTGGACGAGGGCAGGATCGAACGTCGCGTTCGGGTCCTGCCCTCAGTCGCTTCTCCTGTTGCCAAGCGGTGGTCTGTGACCTCAGCCGAGCTTGACGGCGGTGCCGTAGGCCACGACCTCCTGGTAGTTCTGGCCGACCTCGGCCGCGTCGAACCGCATCGCGAGTACCGCGTCGGCACCGAGCGCGGTGGCCGCCTCGATGAGTCGCTGCTTCGCCTCCTCGCGGCTCTCAGCGAGCTGCTTGGTGAGCCCGGAGAGCTCACCGCCCAGCAGTGCCTTGAAGTTGGCGCCGAGTTGCACGCCCGCGTTGCGTGCACGGACCGTGAGGCCGGTCACTTCGCCCAGCACCTCGGTGACCTGGCGGCCGGGGACATCGTTCATCGTCGAGATCAGCATGCTCGCAGTCTGGCACCGCTGCGCCCACCCCCATAGGGGGGATGTCCCGTCTCCAGGGCCTTACCGCGGTCACCGACCTTTCCCCGGTCACTGAGCTTGTCGAAGTGCAAGCGATGAGACTGATGGCCCTTCGACAGGCTCAGGGACCGATCCCATCGCGGTCGGCGCTCTGCAGACGCTGGCCCGTACCTCGCGGAGTGCACGAGACCCGGATGGAACGCGCGATTCCGTCCGGGTCTCGTGTCTCCAGCGAGTGCGCGCGTCGGGCGAGGTCGGCGGGTGACGGCAGACTGGGGTGGTGCACATCGTCCTCCAGCAGCTCGACGGCGCCCGTGTGCGCGTCGTGCACCTCGAGGACCGTCCCACTTCATCCGGCGAGCCACCTCCGGTCTCCGAGACCACCATCCCGCGGGCCGACCTCGCGGCCTTCGTCCGGCGTCTCGAAGCCGAGCCGAACCCGCCGCGCTGGGTGTG
Source organism: Plantibacter sp. PA-3-X8 (assembly GCF_003856975.1). NCBI lineage: Bacteria > Bacillati > Actinomycetota > Actinomycetes > Micrococcales > Microbacteriaceae > Plantibacter > Plantibacter sp. PA-3-X8. The sequence continues at coordinate 690,632 of NZ_CP033107.1, read as the reverse complement.
GGACGACACCACACTCTGGTACCCGGCGCTCCTCGCCGCGGGTGTCCGGGTCGCCCGCTGCGTCGACCTCCGGCTCTCCCACAACCTCCTCCGCAACGCCGCCTTCACCGCCGACTCTTCCCTCGCGACGGCTCCGGCCGGCCCGTGGGACGAGGTCCTCGATCCGCGCGTCGCCCAGCGTGCGGAGGCGGTCGGGACCCTCTTCGACCTCGACCTCCCGGGCGGCGAACGCGATCCCGTCGCCGAGTTCACGCTCCAGCGTGACGCCGTCGACGGCGCGACACCGCAGGGACGCTCGCAGCTCGGACTCCTCCTCGCCGCCGAGTCCGCCGGTGCCCTCATCGCCACGGAGATGACCTTCGCCGGTCTCCCGTGGGACGCCGAGGCCCACGACCGCATCCTCGCGGAAGCCCTCGGCCCCAAGGTGCCGCCCGGTGTCCGTCCGGCGAAGCTGGCCGCGGTCCTCGAGGAGGTCAAGGCCGCCCTCGGGGTGCAGGAGCTCAGCCCCGAGTCACCGGGCGAACTCCTCAAGGCGCTCCAGCGTGCCGGCATCAACGCGACCTCCACCCGGCAGTGGGAGCTGCAGGAGATCGAGCACCCCGTCATCGAGCCACTGCTCCGGTACAAGAAGTTGTCGCGTCTCCTCACCGCGAACGGTTGGACGTGGGTCGAGACCTGGGTGAAGGACGGACGCTTCCGTCCCACCTACGTTCCCGGCGGGGTCGTCACCGGGCGCTGGGCGTCCGACGGTGGCGGTGCCCTCCAGCTGCCGCACCAGGTCCGCGGTGCCGTCCTCGCGGACGAGGGCTGGTGCTTCGTCGTCGCCGACGCCGCCCAGCTCGAGCCACGCATCCTCACCGCGATGTCCGGCGACCGCGCGATGGCCGATGCCGGACGCGGCGTCGACCTCTACCAGGGCATGGTCGACGTCGGCGCGGTCGACACCAGGCCGCACGCGAAGATCGCGATGCTCGGCGCGATGTACGGCGCGACGACGGGGGAGAGCGGGCGCCTCCTGCCCCGGCTCACGCGGGCGTTCCCTCGGGCGATCGAGTTCGTCGAGACGGCCGCCAGGGCCGGTGAACGCGGCGAGCGGGTCAGCACCAGGCTCGGTCGTACGTCACCGCTGCCCGGCGAGACCTGGCGTGAGATCCAGTCGGCCGCATCGATGGAGGGCGCGAACGCCGCCGCGACCCAGCGCGCCCGCATGGAGGCGCGCAGCTGGGGTCGCTTCACCCGCAACTTCGTCGTGCAGGGCACTGCCGCCGAATGGGCGCTGTGCTGGATGGCCGGCCTCCGGACGCGGTTGCAGGCGCTCGCCGCAGAGACGGTCGGTCCGGCGGCCGCGCTCACCGAGTCGGCCCACCTCGTCTTCTTCCTCCACGACGAGATCGTCGTCCACTGCCCCGAGCAGCAGACGGAGCGGGTCGTGGCCCTCGTGCGCGAGGCGGCGGCCGAGGCCGGTCGCCTGATCTTCGGCACCGCGCCGGTCGAGTTCCCGGTCACCACCGCTGTCGTCACCTCCTACGCCGACGCCAAGTAGCCCGCGAACTGTCAGTTGATGCGGGTGTGCGCGGCCCGCACTGTGCCGAAGTGACAGTTCGCGAGCCTGCTCAGGGGAGGAGGTCCGCGACGAGATGAACCAGGAGCGCCGTCCGCGGGGCGATCGAGTCCACGAGCGCGTGCTCGTCGGCCGCGTGAGCGCCGCCACCGACCGCGCCGAGACCGTCCAGCGTGGGTACCCCGATCCCCGCGGTGAAGTTGCCGTCGGAACCGCCGCCGACATCGATCCCCGTCAGCGGGCCGAGGTCGTGCTCTCCTGCGAGTCGGAGCGCTCGGGCGAACACCGGTCCGGTGTGCTCGTGGTCCATGGGCGGTCGGTTCGGTGCACCGTCCACCGTGACCAGCGCCCCGGCCAGGACCGGTGTGAGTGCGTGCATCTCGGCATCGACACGCGACTGTTCGTCGAGACTCGTCGCACGCGAGTCCACGAGCAGGTGCGCGGCTGCCGGAACGGTGTTCGACGTGGTGCCGACACCGGCGGCGGTGGGGGTGACGGTGGTCCCGAGGGCCGACCGGCCGAACCCGCTGATCCGGAGGATCTGGTGCGCCAACTCGACACCGGCGTTGACGCCCAGCTCCGGCTCGAGCCCGGCATGGGCGGCCCGCCCGGTGATGTCCAGGCGGTACACCGCGACGCCCTTGCGTCCGATCTTCAGCGCACCGCCGTCACCGGAGGCCTCCAGGACGAGCGCGGCCGAACAGCCGGCTGCGTCCGCCTCGATGAGTTCGCGCGAATCGGGGGAGCCGAGCTCCTCATCGCCGGTCACCAGCAGCTCGATCCCGTCGAGTGCCTCGTCGCCGCCGCGGTCGCGGAGCGTCGCCATGGCGTGGATGGCCTGCACGAGCCCGACCTTCATGTCGAAGCACCCGGGACCCCGGATGACCCCGTCCACGATGGAGAACGGCTGGGCGGCGAGGGAGCCGAGCGGCCACACCGTGTCGTGATGGGCGAGCAGGAGCACCCGAGGCGCGCCGAACCGCAGTCGGACATGGGTGCAGCCGTTCTCCACGAGCATCTCGGGCGTGCGGCCCAGTCGCTGCTCGACCAGCTCCGCGACGACGGCGGCGCTCGCTGCGACCGCTGCGTGATCCCCCGACGGAGACTCGGTCTCGACGAGGCGTTGCAGGTCGGAGAGCATCTCGGGCAGTCGCAGGGTCGTGTCGTCGAGGACCGTCGTCTCGTTCGCTGGCATGGTCAGGGTCCTTCCGGAGATGGTGTGCGCCCGCTCCCGGGTGCCGGTCGGTCGAGGTCGTCGGTGACACCCGGCACTGAGCGCTCCGTGTCGCCGATGACGCGGAGGGCGTTCAGGCCCGCGAGCCGGTCCAGGTCGTCGTCGCTCCACCGTCGCTCGCGGAGCGCATCACGCACGCGGGCGTAGGAGGTCACGTCGTCCATACCGACCGGGAAGTCGTCGAAGCCGTCGTAGTCGCCGCCGAGTCCGATGTGCTCGATGCCGGCGACATCACGAGCATGCTCGATGTGGCGGACGACGTCGTCGATGATCACCGTCGGCTTCGGCCCGTGCCGACCGCCGCGCCACCAGTCGGCGTACTCGTCGCTCAGGAAGGGCGGGACGAACGCCACCATGACGACGCCGCCGTTGCCGGGGAGCCGTTCGAGGACCGCGTCGGGGACGTTGCGCTCGTGCGAGCAGAGCGCTCGGCAGGACGAGTGGCTGAAGATCACGGGGGCGGTCGTCGCGTCGAGCGCATCCTCCATCGTGCTCGTGGCGACATGCGAGAGGTCGACGATCATCCCGATGCGGTTCATCTCGGCGACGATCTCCCTCCCGCGTTCGGTGAGTCCACCGTGCACCGGCTCATCCGTCGCCGAGTCCGCCCAGGGGGTGTTGTCGTTGTGGGTCAGCGTGAGGTACCGGACACCGAGCCGTGCGAGCATACGCAGGGTCGGGAGCGAGTCGCCGATGCTGTGTCCACCCTCCGCGCCGAGGAGTGAGGCGATGCGTCCGGTCGCCCAGGCGTGCCTGACGTCATCGGCGGTGCGGGCGAGGGACAGGCGCTCGGGGTACTGGGCGATCAGCCGGTGTACGAAGTCGATCTGCTCGAGGGTGGCCTGGACCGCATCGCCGGGAGCGAGTTCGACCGGGACGTAGACGGACCAGAACTGCCCTCGGACGCCGCCGCGTTCGAGCCGCGCGAGGTCGGTCTGGAAAGCGGATGCGCCGCCGTCGCCGTCCAAGCCGGCGACGGCGTACCCGGAACCCTCCCTGGCCGCCCAGGGCAGGTCGTTGTGTCCGTCGATCACGGGGAAGCTCCCGGGGGCGACGCCCGTCGGCCGCCCCGGGGAGACCTTCGACGCGTTCGTCACGAGGCGCGCAGGGTGACCGTGTGCACCGTCACGTCGGCGAGGACCTCGGGGATCGGCTCGACCCCGAGACCTGGACCGGTCGGGATCGCGATGTCGCCGCCGTCGAGGACGAACGGCGCCGTGATGTCCTCGCGGTAGAAGCGGTCGGACGCGGAGATGTCGCCGGGTAGCGTGAAGCCCGGCATGCCGGCCAGCGCCGCATTGGCCGCTCTCCCGATGCCGGTCTCGAGCATGCCGCCGCACCAGACCGCGACCCCGTTCGCGCTCGCGATGTCGTGGATGCGTTTCGCCTCCAGGTACCCGCCCACCCGGCCGGGTTTGATGTTGATAATGGCGGCCGCGCCCCACGCGATGGCGTCGGCGGCGCGTGCCGCGGAGACGATTGACTCGTCGAGGCACATGGGGGTGGTCATCAGCGTCGCCAACTGCGCGTGCTGCCGGAGGTCGTCCTCGGCGAGCGGCTGCTCGATCAGGAGGAGGTCGAAGGCGTCGAGGCGCCGGAGCAGCGGCGCGTCGAGCAGCGTGTAGGCGGCGTTCGCGTCGACCTGCAGGGGGATGTCGCCGAACCGCTCGCGCACGGCGCGCACGGGTTCGATGTCCCAGCCGGGCTTGATCTTCAGCTTGATGCGCACGTAGCCCTCGTCGAGGTAGCCTCCGACCGCGTCGAGCAGTTGCGCGGTGGACTCGTGGATACCGACGGACACCCCGGAGGGCACCCGGTCGACTGTTGCGCCGAAGAAGTCCGCGAAGGAGCGGCCCGCTGCGCGCAGCTGTGCGTCCAGCACGGCCATCTCGAGGGCGGATTTCGCCATGCGGTGTCCGACGATGTGCCGGAGGACGTGGCCGACCCGCTCCGCGGTGATGTCCGTCCCGGCCGCCTGCGCCGCGAACAGGATCGGGATCAGATAGCCCTCGAGCATCGACCGCGCGCCGTCGAGGTACTCCTCGGAGTACACCGGGTCGTTCAGGGCGACGCACTCGCCCCACCCGACGGTGCGGACGCCGTCCTCGAGCGCCGTGACCTTGACGAGGAGCGGGGTCCGCTCGGTCTGGGTGCTGAAGGAGGTGGTGAACGGGCTGACCAGGGGGAGCCGGACGGTGATGAGCTCGACGTCAAGGATGTGCATGGGTGGTCCTCTCCGCGCGGTAAAACCCGCGGCGGTCGAAATCGGTGAGCTGCCAGCCGTCGGCGAGCAGTCCTGTCGTGACCGAGCGCAACGCGTCGCGCCAGGCACGAGCGGTCGTCGCGTCCCGCGCCCGGAGGGCTTCGACGTCCTCCGGGAGGTCGATGCGGATGGCGTCGACGCCGTCTGCGGGTGCTGAGCCGATGATCGGCCCCTCGGGACCGCGGAGCAGCAACGCGACCGCCGGTTGCTCGAGCGGAGCGGCTCGCACGACCGGCGACGCCAGGTCCCATTCGAGCAGCATGCGGTCGCTCGGTTGGCCCAGGTTCAGCTCGTCGAGCATCGGCCCGTAGAAGTCGGGCAGGTATGCCACCGCCCGCCCGCCGAGTTTGCGGAGGTTGAAATACGCGTTGCGGGCGACGAGCGGGTCGAACGTCCACGTCATGGTGGTGACCGATCGCTGAAGGCACCAGGCGCGCTGGTGGAACTTCAGCGCCGCGCCGATCCCGTGTCCCGAGTACGCACGCAGCACACCCGTGATGTGGGAGTGCATCGCGTGGGCGAGCGGCGGGTGGAAGAACCCGACCGACGCGGCGACGAGCGCGTCGTCGACGAACGCTCCTGCGACGTAGTTGCCGGAGTGCACCATGGCGACGAGCATGCTGGGATCGAGCCTCGAGTGCTTCGCCTCCATGCCCCAGACGTCGGCCAAGAGGGCGGCAGCCGCCGCCATCTCGGCGGGCGACGCGAGCAGGCGGACGACGACCCCGCTCTGCTCGGCGTATCGACCCGCCGTCGTCTGCGCCTCGTCGAGGACGGACGCGGGTGATGGTGACGACCGCGGTACCTCCGCGGTCGTCCGGCTGCTCATACCTCGACCTCGTCACGGACCTCACGCGGCAGGAATCGCAGGCCGACGTAGGTACCGCCGCGGTGCGGTCGCACCTGCGCCCACCCGGCGCTGCCCGGTGCCCGCATCACCCAGACGCCGGGAAGGGAGGACGGCATCAGCTTGACGACGTTCGCCGGCGTCGGTGTCGGGTCGGCGGTCTGGGTGTCGTCCGTCGAATCGTCGGTCGCATCCACCGCGCTCTGGTCCGCTGGTTCGGTGACGGCGCTCGCCGCCTCGGCCGCCGCGGTGGCGACCTCCGGTTCGCTCTCCGAAGGCACCACCTGGACCCGCTCGGTGACGACCATCTCGAGGTGCTCCTCGGCCTCGCGGATCTCGATGCCGAGGCCGCTGGTCCCGTAGGTGCCGAGCGCCACCTCCGCGGGGACCTCGGCGCGGTCGATCGGACTGGCTCCCGCCGGTGCGTGCAGCCCGGCGATGGTCGACGCGGCGCTCTCGAAGAGGTCATGGTAGAGCCCGTCCGGGCGGCCACCCGTCGTGAGGAGACCGATCGCGAGCTGCTGCTCGGGGAACACCCGGAGGTAGGCACGCTGACCGATCGTGCCACCGTCGTGGCCGTACACGCGTGCACCGGACCATTCCTCGAGGAACCAGCCGAGTCCCCAGCCGGTGAGCGACGGGTAGATGTCGGTCAGGTCGATCTGCTCCTGCTGCATCAGCACGGCGGACTCGCGGGAGAGGATCCGCGTCCCGTCGGCGGTCTCGCCCAGGCGGAGCCCCAACTCGGCGAAGGTGAGCAGGTCGCCGATGCTCGCCACGATGTTGCCGGCCGCCCCCATCGAACGGGTGATCGGCCAGACCGACGCGGGAACGCCGTCTGGGCGGTGTCCGGCGGCCGCAGCGAACCGGGGGACGTCCTCCAGGAGCGTCACGGTGTGCTCGAGACCGAGCGGCTGGATGAGCCGCTCGCGCAGGATCGCGTCGTACTGCCCGTCGCGGAGCACCTCGACGATCCGACCGAGGATGACGAAGCCGGAGTTGCAGTAGGAGAAGCCGTCGTCGAGGGCGTGGACCTGGCGGGCGGTCTGCAGCGTCGCGACGTACAGCTCGATGCAGTCGTCGCCGCGCCCCGTGTTCGTGAACAGGTCGCCGTCGATGCCGCTCCGGTGGGAGAGCAGCGACCTGATGGTGACGTTCGCCGCGGTCTCCTCGTCGTCGAGCGCGAAGTCGGGCAGCACGGATCGGACGGTGTCCTCCAGCGACAGCAGCCCCTCGTCCACGAGCTGCATGATGAGCGTGGTGGTCCAGACCTTGGTGATGGAACCGATCTGGAAGATGGCGTCCACACCGGCCGGTGCGCCCGTCGCGGCGTTCAGGACTCCGGAGGCGACCGTGGTGCGGGAGAGCGGTCGACCCTCCGCGGTCAGTTCGACGATGCCGAACTGCGCGCCGGTGACGCCGTATCGCTCACGCAGCACGTCGAGCTCGGACTGCCAGGCGGCGGTGTCGAGGGCGGCGCGGGCGGGACCGACGGAGCGGGCGGGCACGGGCGGCGTGTAGCGCTCGACCCAGTCGATGACGCGACGGTTGTAATCCATCCGCTGGCTGAGCGATCCCGTGACGACGAACGCGTGGGTGGCGCCGGGGTACGAGACCAGACGCACGGGCACCTCCTGCGATCGCAGGCCCGAGAACCACTGCTCGGCCTGGTTGAGCGGGCAGCGCTGGTCTTCGGCGCCGTGCAGGATGAGCGTCGGCGTCGTCACATTCCCGACCGCGCTGATCGGCGATGCGGCGAGGAACTTCTCGGCGTCGTCGACGACCGTGCCGCCGACGGAGATCTTCGCGAGGTAGCCTCCGGCGTCGGACGCCCCGGCCACCGCCGTGAAGTCGCAGACCAGACCGCCCGCGACGGCCGCCGCGAACCGGTCACTGTGAGCGGTGAGGTACGCGGTGCTGAAACCGCCGTAGCTGTAGCCGGTCACCGCGAGGCGGTCGGCGTCGACGAGACCCTCCGCGATCAGCGCGTCGATCGGTTCGTGGAAGTCGGGGCCGTCGGCACTGCCCCAGCCGCCGATGACGGCGCGCATGAACTCCTCGCCGTAGCCGTCGGAACCGCGCGGGTTCAGCGTGAGGATCCGCCAGCCCGCGGCCGCGAGCACCTGGTGGTACAGGTGGGCGCTGTCCGCGACGCCGGTCCACGAGTTGTGGGGTCCGCCGTGGATGTCGAGCAGGAGTGGAGCGGCGCCGTCGGTCTCGGGAGCGGAGAGCAGCCACCCGTGCACCGTGCCGCCGTCGGAGATCGGGAACTCGCGCTGCTCGGCGGCGAGGACCGTGACGTCGGGCAGGGCGTCCGCGGTGAGCGTCGTGAGGACCGACACCTCGCCGGTGTCCAGATCGACGACGGCCACCTCGCCGAAGCTCGACTGCGTCGTCAGGATCACCGAAGCGCGGCGGGCGTCGCGGGCGACGGACAGGGCGGAGACCACCTCGTCCTCGTTCGCGATCACCGTGCGGATGCCGTTGCCGTCGGTGCCGATGGCGTACAGGTGGGTCCATCCGCGATCGCGGACGCAGAAGACGATCTCCGCGGCTCCGCCGGCGTGATGGCTGAGTCCGGGACGGCCGCCGGGGTAGCCGGGGCCGCCGAGCATCACGTTCCGGTCCAGGTCCGCCGTGAGGGCGACGTCCGGCTCGTCGGCGCCACCGCCGAGCAGGATGAGATCCGCGTTCCCGACACGGAGGTCGGCGCCTCCGACCGCGACCAGTCCGTCGTCGTCGAGGCGCAGCAGCGGCCCGCCGATGAAGGCGGCCGAGCCGACTGGCGCCGGGGCGACGATCGGGTCGTCGACGACGATCCGGTAGGCACGCGAGACGTTGTCGAGATCGCCGTCCGGTTCGAGGTCGGCGGTGAATGCGAGGCCGGTGCCGTCGGTCGACCAGGCGGGCTCTCCCGCGTTCCAGTCACCGTCGGTCAGGCGTCGTGCGGGCGCCTCCCCGGTCGTGTCGACGACGAACAGGTGCATGCGCTTGTCGCCCAACCAGCCGACACCGTCCGCCTTGTAGCCGAGACGGTCGGTGACGATCGGTGCTTCGGGATCGGCGCCCGCCGTGCGGGTGACCGGCGCGGTGAAGGCGATCCGAGTGCCGTCCGGGCTCCAGGCGGCTGCTCCGGCGCCCATCGGAAGCGTCGACGCCGAGGTCAGGCGGACGGGCTCGCCGCCGTCGAGGTCGAGGCGGTGCAGCTGCGGTGCCCCCTCGACGACTCGGAGGAACGCGAGGGATCCGCCGTCGGGGGAGAAGCGCGGGCTGCTGTCGCCGGGGCCCGCCGTCATCCGCCGGGCTGCGCTGCCGGACCGGACGCTCCAGAGCGACGTCGTGGTCTTGCCGGCGACCACCTCGGAGCGGGTGAACACCACGAGTCCACCGTCCGGCGAGATGGCGGTGTCGGTCGGGGTGACGAGTCGTGCGAGGTCGTCGATGGTGAGTGAGCGGGTCATGCGTTGGTTCCTTCCGAGGTGAACAGCGGGACGCCGAGGCGAGGTACGGCGCCGATGAGTTCGCGGGTGTAGTCGTGTGCGGGGCGTTCGAGGACGTCGAGGACGGGGCCGTGTTCGACGATGCGACCGTCGCGCATCACGGCGACCTCGTCGCAGAGCTGGCGTACGACGGCGAGGTTGTGGCTGATGAAGAGGACGGTCAGGGAGAGCCGCTCGCGGATCTCCGACAGGAGGTTGAGCACGGACCCCTGCACCGACACGTCGAGCGCGGAGGTGATCTCGTCCGCGAGGAGCACGTCGGGTTCCGCAGCGAGTGCCCTGGCGATCGCGACGCGCTGGCGTTGGCCACCGGAGAGACCGCCCGGCAGCGACGACGCCCGGTCGGGATCGAGGTGGACCAACTGCAGGAGTTCGGCGGTCCGTTGCCGGCGTCGTGCCGCCGTGCTGCGGCCCGTCGACGATCCCTCGCGGCGCGAACGACGGTCGGTGACCTCGATGGCCTCCTCGATCGAGGCGCCGATCGTCATCCGTGGGTCGAGACAGGAGTACGGGTCTTGGAACACCATCTGGATGCGCTGGCGACGGATGGCGTTCTTGCCGCGGGCATGGGCGACATCGACCCCGTCGAGGAGGATCCGACCATCGCTCGGCTCGTGCAGCCCGACGGCCGCCCGCGCGATGGTCGACTTGCCGGAACCGGACTCGCCGACGAGACCGACCATCGCCCCTGACGCGATGAACAGGTCGACCTCGGACACGGCGTGGACGGCCGACCGGCCTGCTCCGAAACGGACGTCGAGGCCCTGGAACTCGAGACTGCTCATGCGTTCACTCCCCGTGTCTCCGTCGTCCGGGTCCGCGCCGCCTCGGTCTGGAAGTCGGTCCCCTCGGCGATCGTCGCGAACGGTGTGCCCGGCTCGGCGTCGAAGTCCGGCACGGCGTCGAGCAGCGCCCGCGTGTAGGGGTGCTGCGCTTCGCCGGACAGGAGCGCGTCCACGCTCAGGTCCTCGACCATGCGGCCGCGGTACATCACCATCACGCGGGTGCAGAGGCCCGTGACCACGGCGATGTCGTGCGACACGAGCAGCACGGCGGCCCCCGTCTCGCGGTTCACGGCGTGCAGCAGGCTGAGCACCTCGCGCTGCACCGTGACGTCGAGCGCGGTCGTGGGCTCGTCCGCGATGATGAGCGCCGGTTCGCCCATGAGTCCCATGGCGATCATCGCCCGTTGCCGCATGCCGCCGGAGAACTCGTGCGGATACTGCTTCGCGCGTCGCTCCGGGTCGGAGATCCGGACGTCGGCGAGGCGCCCGACGGCCCGTTCGGCTGCTGCACGGCGATCGAGGCCCTCGTGCAGGAGGCCGATCTCCGCGACCTGTGGGCCGATGCGCAGGGCCGGGTTGAGGGAGGTCGAGGGGTCCTGGAACACCATCGCCAGGCGGGTGCCGAGCTGCTTCGCGAGTGCACGGGTGGAGGCTCGACCGGGGACGACGCCGTGGCGGGTGAGTTCGCTGCCGTCGAAGCGCACGCGCCCCGCGGTGACGACGAGCGGATCCTCGAGCAGCGCCGCGACGGCCAGGCACGTGAGCGATTTCCCGGAGCCCGATTCACCGACGAGCCCGACGATCTCCCCGGGGGCGATGTCGAAGTCGACGCCCGTGACGGGATGGGTCCAGCCGGCTCCCGACGGAGCCGCCACATGCAGGTCGCGGACGCTGAGCACGGCGTCGGACGCCGTGTCGAGCGCTGCGGGGTCGGCCTCGACGCGGGCCGAACGCGGGGCGCGCGTGGCCTGGCGTCTGCTGCCCAGGGAATCGATCCCGAACGCACGCGACAGGGTCTCGCCGAGGAGGGTGAAGACGACACCGGCGAAGACGACCGCCGCACCGGGGGCCAGCGCCGTCGCCGGGTTCACATAAATCTTCGCGAGCCCTTCGTTGAGCATGCGGCCCCAGTCCGTCTCCGGCGCCTGTACCCCGAGACCGAGGAAGGACAGTCCGGCGAACGCGATGAGCGACCCGCCGGCGCCGATGCTGGCGTTGACGATGAGCGGTTCCCGGACGTTCGGCAGGATGTGCCGGACCAGGATGCGCCACCGCGGGACGCCGAGGATCCGCGCGGCCGACACGAAGTCGCGACCGGCGATACTCGCGGACATCGTCTGCGCGAGCCGTGCGAAGAACGGGATCATGGCGAACCCGATCGCGAGGACGGCGCCGAGTGACGACGCCCCCACCGAGATCGAGAGCACGATGGCGAGCAGCAGCGACGGGAAGGCGAGGGCGATGCCCGTGCCGCTCACGATGAAGGCGGCTGCCGGTCGCGGGAGGATCGACGGCAGGAACCCGACGACGATACCGAGGGTGACGCCGATCGCGGTGGCGGCGAGTGCCATGACCACCGACAGCCGGGTCGCGGTCATCACTCTCGCGAACACGTCGCGTCCGGCCGCATCGGTGCCGAACGGGTGCGCGGCACTCGGCTTCGCAGACAGCTGGGTGACGTCCGTCACCATCGACTGCGCGCCCCAGATGATGGGGCCGAGGATGGTCGCGGTGATGAGGATGGCGAGCCCGACGATGGTGGCGATGCCGAGCGGGGATCGAAGCACGCGTGAGAGCCGGCTCGGGCCACGTCGGTCGGTGGACTGCACGTTCGCCATGTCAGTTCTCCTTCAGCGCGCTGCGGGGGTCGAGCAGGACGAGGACCACGTCGACGAGTAGCGTGACGAGCAGGACGATGAGTCCGTAGAGGATGATGACGCCCTGGGCGACCGGGTAGTCCTTGTCCCTGATGGAGTTGACGATCGTGAGCCCGAGTCCCGGCCAGGAGAAGATCGTCTCCACGAGGACCGTTCCGGCGATGAGCCCGCCGAGGACGAGTCCGCCGATGGTGAGCGCCGAGGTGAGCAGGTTGGGCAGCGCGTGTCGCAGGTAGACGCGCCAGGCCGGCATGCGTTTCGCCCGAGCCGTCCGGATGTAGTCCTGGTCGAGCACGGTGAGGGCCTCGGCCCGCACGATGCGGGACATGGCCGCGATGCTGCCGATCGAGAGCGCTGCCACCGGGAGCAGGTACGACGCAGGTCCTGTCCGGCCGGCGACCGGCAGCAGGTGGAGCTGGACGGCGAACACGTAGATGAGGCCGACGCCGATGAGGAACTCCGGCACGACGGCGAAGAATCCGCTCACCGAGGTGTAGCCGAGCTCGAGACCTCGTCGGCGCCCGCCGCGGGTGAGTGCGGCGGCGGCGAGACCGATCGGGATCGCGAACACGAGCATCGTCACGAGGGCGAGGAGTGCGAGTTCGAGGGTGGCGGGGAGACGCTGGGCGATGATCTGCGAGACGGGGATCTGGAGCGAGAACGACTCGCCCAGATCGCCCGTGAACAGCCCCTGCCAGAAACGCAGGTACTGCTCCCAGAGCGGCAGGTTCAGCCCGAGGGCCTCCCTGCGGGCCTCCACGACAGCGGGCGTGGCGTTGATGCCGAGCGCGTTCCGGATGGGGTCACCGGGGACCAGGCGGATCATGAAGAAGGACACGGTCACCAGCGCCACGATCGAGATCGCGAGGCGACCGAGCCTCCGGAGGAGGAACGCGCTCCAGGTGCCGCGGGCGCGGCCCTGGCGGGGTCGACGCGTCGCCGTGAGGGCGCCGCTCCCGGTCGTCGATGCGATCTGCTGCTGCGTCATGATGCCGGCGACCGCTACTTCAGGACCCGGATGCCGGCACCGGGGATGAGCCCACCGGAGGGGTCGATCACGGTCGTGGCGCCGTTGAAGTACATGTTGCTCTTCGTGATCGAGATCGGGATGATGTCGGCCGACTCGAACAGCGCGCGCTCCGCCTGCTCCCAGGTCGCGCAGGACTCGTCGCCGGCGAGCGATGCGGCCGTGGTGGCCAGCTCGGTGTACTCCGGGTTGTCGACCGAGGCGAAGTTGATGCCGTCCGGCGGGGTCGCTCCGGACAGGTACGGCGGGAGGATCGACGGGGTGTTGGTCTGGATGGTGAGACCGAGCACGACGCTCCAGGAGCTCGGGTCGGGCGCCGAGAAGGTGTTCGACAGGAGGGCGTTGCGGTCACCACCGACGAGCTTGACGGTGACGCCGAGCTCCTCCCAGAGTCCGGCGAGGTATTCCGCACCGGCGCTCTGCGCATCGATCGAGTTGATGTACACGACGCTGATGGCGAGTGGACTGCCGTCGCGCTCCAGCTTGCCGCCGGCGCCCTTCGTCCAGCCGACGTCGGCGAGCGTCTTGGCGGCCGCCTTCGCGTCGAAGCCCGGGACCGCGCCGTCGACGCTGTCGTAGGTGCACATGAGTGGTTCGGGAGCGAGGAGCGAGGTCGCCCGCACACCCTTCTCCGCGGTGTTGATCGTCGTGTACGTGTCGAGGTCGGCGGCTTGGATGAGCGCCTGGCGTACCGCGACATCGGCTGTCGGCAGCCCCTCGTACTGGTTGAACATGATCTCGCCGGACATCGCGGAGTAGGAGCGGGAGTCGAGCGACGCGCCGATCACGCGTTCCTCATCGGCGCCGGTGACGGGAGCGGCGTTCAGCTCGCCGGCGAGGAGCAGGTTCGCGGCGGTGCTCGGGTCGGTGACGATCTTGACGGTCACCGTCTTCGGCACCCCGGCTGCGGCGGTCGTGAGACCGTCAGGGCCCCAGGTGTAGTCGTCGCGACGTTCGAGCGTGATGTGGTCGTTCGGCACGACCTCGGTGATGGTGAACGGACCGGTGCCGACGCTGGCTGCGCTGGCCGCCTTCGGGTCCTCGAGCGCGGCGGGACATGCGAGGGCGGCGGAGCCGATGATCTTCAGGAGGAAGGGCGACGGGCCGGGCGTCGTGACGGTCAGGACGTCACCCTCGGCGGTCGCGACGGTACCGGCCGGGACGGTCGTGCCCATGAGCGGGGAGCCGTTGGCGGGGTCGGCGACCCAGGAGAAGTTGTCGGCGGCGACCTGGGCGGTGAACGGTGTGCCGTCCGAGCAGGTGATGTCGTCCCGCAGCGTGAAGGAGACGCGGTCCGCGCCGTCCTCCCAGCTCGTGGCGAGATACGGCTTGGGGTCGCCCGTCGACGGCTCGACGAAGAGCAGGGAGTCGTAGGCGTAGGCGTTGACGAACTGGGCGGAGACGAGGTTGGTGACGAGCGGGTTCAGGTCGCCGGGGTCCTGCGAGATCATCGTCGTGAACGTGCCGTCCTCGGCGAAGTCCTCGGAGGACGACCCTCCCGGTGCGGCGGCGCTGCAGGAGACGAGGGCGAGCATGCCGACTGCGGCGAGGGCCGCGGTGGCGAGGGCGCGTACGGTCATTCGATCGGCCTTCTGTTCGATGTGCGGGCGGCGGATGACGGTTACGTCACCGGTTGTTCAACCTTGCGCCCTGCCCTCGAACCGATCATCGTGTGATCGGACGAGTATCGACGTCCCGATCGTCGGATCGAACAGTCCGCGATCGCATCAGCCGAGCAGACGGAGCTGCAGCATCAGACCGAATCGGCTGGCGGCATCGTCGAGGTCGATGCCGGCGATCTCGGACAGTCGACTCAGTCGGTAGCGGAACGTGTTCGTGTGCACATGCATCGCCTGGGATGCCGAACGGACGTCCCCGAAATGGTCCAACCAGGAGCGGAGTGTCGCGACGAACTCGGTCCCGTGCTGCGCGTCGTAGGTGCGGAGGGTCGCGAGCGGGCCGGTCGCGACGATCCCGTCGACCGCCAGCGAATCGGAGATCCGCAGCATCAGCCAATCCACCTGCACCTCGTCGGCGGTCGCCACCTGCTCGCCGACGACCGCACGGCTCCGGAGCACACGGAGGGCTCCGTCGGCCTCGGCCTTCGACTCGGTGAGCTCCGACACACTCGGGACCACGCTCCCCACGCCGGCGAAGAACCGGCTCGGCGCGTCCATCCGCGACACGAACTCGCGCGCGAGCTGCACCATCTCGGACTGCATCCGCTCCTCGGCCGCGCGCAGCGGGACGACCGCATAGATGACTCCGCCGAGGAGCGCGGCGATGGCTCTCGGGTAGATCGGCTGCAGGTACATGTTCAAGGTGCTCGTCACCCGCTGCAGCTCCGCCTCCGATCTCGCTTCGTCGCCTGCTCCGCGCTCGCCGGGTCCGAGGGCGATGACGCACGCGGCGTCGGCGGCGATGTCGAGCTGTGTCGCCGCCTCCCGCGCGCGGATGCCGCCGTCGAGCAGCATGCTGACGAGCCCGAGCCGCAGTCGAGCGGAAGCGTCGAACGCCACGCGCGCTCGCAGCATGGTGAGCGCGACGACACGCGCGGCTTCCACCATGCCCTGGGCCCGCTGGGCCGTGAGCGGCTCCTCGACGACCGCCCAGATCGACCCGAGGACCTCCTCGCCGGCCTTCACCCGCATCGCGACCCGCGGGAGGCTCCCGCTGACGACGGACTTCACGAAGACCGGTGTCGGCGAGGTGTAGATCTGGCGGAACACCCCCTGGGCGCGGTGCATGTCGCCGTAGACGTCGGGCACCTGCAGGCCGAGGATGGTCTGCCGCCGCGGTTCATCCGTGCCGGCCTGGTCGGCGGAGAACGCCAGCACACGTGAGGACAGGTTCTCGATCGTGACGGGTGCCTGCAGGAGAGCGGCGACCGCGTCGGCGAGTTCGAAGAGCTCGGCCGCCGCATCCGTCCCCGAGCCGACGATGCCGCTCTCCGACCCCTCGGGGCTCAGTGTCGAGTTCAGCATGGTCGCCACCTGGATCCAGGACGCACCGCGGATCAGCCCGAGGAGCACCATGTCGCTCTCGGCGATGGCCTCGGCGACCTCGCGACTCGTCGGCACCGGTTCACGCACCACGAGCGCGACCGCCCCGTCCGCCGCGAGAGAGCGGATCTGGGCCGCCATCTGCTCCGGGCCGGTGAGACCGACGCCGAGCACGATCGTGCCACTCGTGATCGTCGGCGGGTCGAGCGGGTCGTAGAGGACGACCGCTGACACCTGCGTGCTCGCATCCAGGTGCCCTGCCTCCAGCGAGAGCAGCGTGGAGCCGAGTCGATCGAACAGCCGCCCCAGCGTCGCTGCAGTGGTGACTCGATCCGGTGAGCGCTGCTCGTTCATCTGACCCGTTTCTGCTCGATCGAACAGCTCGAACCCCCAAGAGTTGGACTCTTGGACGAATCGGCTCCATTGGTGCACGAAGATACTGGGTGGATGACGATCACTCAAGACTCCGATCCGGTCATCGCAGCTCGGATCGAATCGGTCCTCGAGCCGCTCGGTGTCCGCGGATACGTGCACGCCGTCGACATCGACTCGGGCGTCGAGGTCGGGCTGGACGCCGACACCGACGTCGTCACCGCGAGCGTCTTCAAGCTGCCTGTACTCGTCGAGCTCGCTCGGCAGTACGAGGCCGGGGCCCTCGACCCACGACGGCGGATCCGCGTCGGAGCCGACGAACGCCGCACCGACGGGCCGACCGGTCTCTCGATCCTCCTCGACGACGTCGAGCTGTCGCTCCGCGACCTCTCCGTCCTGATGATGTCGGTCAGCGACAACCGGGCCACCGACCTCATCACCGACCTCGTCGGCCTCGACTCGGTGAACGCCACGATGCGGAGCTTCGGGCTCGAGCGGACGGTCGTCCCGGTGGATTGCGACGCACTGTTCCGCATGATGGCCGAGGACCTCGGCGAGTCACTGGGCGAACTGGAGGTTCGCCTCCGGGCCGGGACCCTGACCGCCGCCGATCTCGCTCAGCTGCAGTCCTCACGGGTCTCGAACCCCGAGTCGAATGACCGGACGACGCCCCGCGAGATCACGACGCTGCTGGCGGCCGTCTGGCGCGACGAGGTCATCGGGGCGGCCGCTGCGGCCGAGGTGCGCCGGGTGCTCGGGCTGCAGGCCTGGTCACATCGACTCGTCGCAGGATTCCCCGATTCCCGCGTGAAGGTCAGCGGCAAGACGGGCACGCTCTTCTTCATCCGCAACGAGGCGGGCGTCGTGGAGTACCCGGACGGCGGACGGTACGCGGTGGGGGTGTTCCTCCGGGAGTCGAGCCTCGAACTGCGCCACCCTGATGCCGACCGCGCGATCGGCACGGTGGCCCGCGTCGCCGTCGACGCCCTGCGTTCGAGCCAGGGACTTCCGGTATGAGTGCGGTGAAGGTGTACCTGTCGGTCGACATGGAGGGCATCGCGGGGATCGCGACGTTCGATCAGGTGGTCCGCGGCGGGCATGGATACCCGCGTTCCCAGGAGCTCATGACGCTGGAGACGAACGCGGCGATCTCCGGTGCGTTCGACGGGGGTGCTACGGAGGTCGTCGTCAACGACTCGCACGGCACGATGGACAACTTCCTGCACGAACTGCTCGATCCCAGGGCCCGTCTCGTCTTCGGGAGCCCGAAGCTGCAGTGCATGGCCGAGGGGCTCACGGCCGACTGCGACCTCGCGCTCTTCATCGGCTACCACGCGCCCGCCGGCGGGCCGGGAGTCCTCGCGCACACCTTCTCCAGTCACTTCACGGGCGTCCGGATCAACGGTCAGGCGGTGTCCGAGGCGGAGGTCAACGCCCTGTACGCGGCATCGCTCGGTGTTCCGGTCGGTCTCGTGACGGGCGACGATGTCATCTGCGAGGTCGTGCGGGATCGGATCCCCGGTGCTGCGGTCGCCGAGGTGAAGATCGCTCACGGGTACGCCGCGACGAATTCGCTCGCGCCGTCGGTGGCCAGAGAGGTCGTGCGTTCAGCCGCAGAGCGTGCCGTCCGGGGTCACGCCGAGCTGCCGCGACCGGTGCTGCCGGAGGAACTGGTCCTCGAGGTCGATCTGCCACTCACCGTCGCGGCCGAGATGGCCGTCGGGATCCCGGGTGTCGAGCGCGTCGGGGACCGCACCGTGCGCCGGACCCTGGCCACGACGGATGAGGTCATCGGCATCATCACGGTCTACTACCAGCTCGCCGCAGCAGCCGTCGCCGCGCGCCAAGCACTCATCACTCGCGTTTGAGCCCGCGAACTGTCACTTGATGCGAGTGTGCGCGGCCCGCACTGTGCCGAAGTGACAGTTCGCGAGCTGGGACGGGCTCAGCCGCCGGTGATCGCCCGGACCGCGTCGCCGATGATGAGATACCACCCGTAGACGGCGAGGGCGAGCCCGATCACCCACCACCATCCCGTCCGCCGGGACAGACGTCGGCCCTGCCCGGCCACCCCTCGGGGCGGACGGATCAGCGGGAACGAACCCGGCATCATCGCCGCGTCGACCGGTTCCAGACGGCGATCCCGCCAGCGCTCCCACTGCGCGATGCGCTCGGTCAGGATGTCGACGACCGACATCAGCCACGTCCACACCTCGGGGTCGAGGGTCGAGAGGTCCTTCGGCGAGTAGAGGAACAGATGGTCGTCGACGATCTCGACATCGAGCTCGGCGACGGTGTCGATGAACCTCGCCATGATGTCGGGCGTGAAGAGGTAGAGGGCATCGGTCTCATAGCCGCGCGGGCAGTACAGCTGGAAGTGGCGGTCGAAGTCGCCTTCAAGTGAGAGTCGCTGATCCTTGGCGTAGGTGACGGGCAGGCGGGGGTGCAGGAGCGAGTTGTTGCCGACGGCGTCCAGGACGATGTGGGGGAGCGCCACGGGGAGCCGGAGGGCCACGTAGCCCCAGCGGTGCTCCTTGCGGTTCCGTCCCGAGCCGATGGTCGTGCGCAGGTTCCCGACGGACAGCGGTGACCTGCCGTCGCGCCACAGCAGGTCCCTGACGACGCTCGTCCCACCCATCGTGAAGATGAGCCCGGGCAGCGCCACCGGTATGGCGAACGGCCGGTAGCTCAGGCCGTTCGCCCGCGCGAACCGGTCCAGCCGGTATTGGCGGACGCCGCTGCGTCGTCGGACCGTGCGCACCAGCAGGACGAGCATGCCGACGGGCAGCGCGAGGTAGGGCAGGAGGATCAGGGCCGACCAGTCCCATGGCTCATCCGGCATCGAGCCGTCTTCGAGCACGAACCACCAGGCGGAGAGGAAGAGGATCGGCAGCACCACCAGCACGACGGCGGGCCAGATCGCCGCCATGAGTGGCGGACGGACCTCGCCCGGGAGGCCCGTGCGGTACTCGCGGAGTGCGCGTCGGTCGATCCGTTCCGTGAGTGGTCGCGTGTCCAGCGTCGAGGTTCGTGTCGTCGGACCGGTCATCGTACGTGCGGTGTTCCGTGCGGTTCAGGCACGGGCGTCATCGTCGCGGGCGTCCGACCAGGGCGGTTCGCGGCGACGGTGAGTGCCCGGCCGGCCGCGTGGACCAGTGTCTCGAGCGGTCCGCGACGCTTGGTGAGGGCGATGATCCAGCCGAGGAGGAGCGCACCGGCGACGTGGATGAGCCAGAGCTGCGGGCTCGAGATGAGCCACGCCGTGTCCGCATACGTCCCGGCGATCGCGGCGATCAAGGCACCCACCGACGCCATGAAGACGTGCGCCGAGTAGACGGTGAGCGGAGCGGCCCCGGCGCCGGTCGCCGGCAGGAGTGCGAGCGACCAGCCGCGGTTCAGGACCGTGCCGAGTGCCAGGCACAGGCCGATGACGACCGCCGCGATCCCGATCGTGAAGACGAGGTCGAGCGTGGTGCCCGAGTGCGGGGCGCGGGCGACGAGCCACCAGAAGGACTCCGTGGGGCTCGTGCCGTACATCCCTTCGGCGAGGGCGTCCTCGACGGCGGTGATCGTCGTCGGATCGGGCTCGAGGCCGCCGGTCCAGGCGCGCGCGATGCCCTGGACACCGCCGACGGGACCGAGGAGGAGGGCGGCGAGGCGATCCGCGGTGATGGCGACGACGAGTCCGATCGCCGCGAGCCGGAGTGCGAAGCGCCGCAGTGTCCCGTTCGCCCGCGCATCCATGAGCAGCCGGCCGACGGCCATCCCGACGAGGACGTAGACGATCCAGGTGAGCGCCGGGTACACGCCGGTGAGGAGCAGCCCGCGGGCGAACCCGCCGCCCGAGACGTCGAACCAGGACGCACTGCCGATCTCGGGGGAGTCGACGCCACTGAGCGGCACCCGGAGCGCCTGCGAGCAGATCGGCCAGACCACCGCCCAGACGGCCGCGACGATCAGCAACGTGCGCGGACGCCACGTGACGGCCGGGATCGCGAGCCAGAAGGTCACGCCGTAGTAGGCGATGATCACGTAGATGCCGCCGGGCAGGACGCCGAGGGTGAGGCCGAGGACGAGCAGGGCGAAGCCGCGCCCGAAGAGGTTGAGGCGCGCTGCCGCGGGGGAACCGGCGGCGAGGTCGCGGCGGCTCGTGAGCACGATCCCGATCCCGGCCAGCACGGCGAACAGGGCCGCGGCCTTGCCCGAGAGGACCGCCGTGATCGGCGTGTGTCCACCGGTCGCGATGTCGAAGGCCCAGACGTGCGTGGCCATCATGCCGATGAGCGCGAGGAAGCGCGCGAGGTCGAGACCGATCAGTCGGTCGGCGCGCTGTCGGCTGGCTGGGCTGCTCATCGGGTCCAGCATCCCACGCGCGGCGGCTCCGCGACAGGCCAGCGGTGGCGGTACGGGCTCCCGTCCGGTACGCTGTGAAGGTTGCCCGGGTGCGTCCGCTCTGTTCTCGCCCGATCGCAACGATGCTTACACCCTCCTGCCACAGAAAGTCTGTGGCCGTTCGAGTCCGAAGGAGGTGGGTTAGTGACGCATCAGTACGAACTCATGGTCATCCTCGACCCCGAGATTGACGAGCGCACGGTTGCACCGAGCCTCGACAAGTTCCTCAACGTCATCCGCAACGATGGTGGAACCATCGACAAGGTCGACATCTGGGGCCGTCGTCGTCTCGCTTACGAGATCAACAAGAAGACCGAAGGCATCTACGCCGTCGTGGACTTCACTGCATCGAGCGCTGCCACGCAGGAGCTCGACCGCCAGCTGAAGCTCTCCGAGGCCGTCATGCGCACCAAGGTGCTGCGTGCCGAAGAGGCCATCGCTCAGGTCGCCACCGAGACGAAGCGAAGCGAAGAGAAGGCCGCCCGCAAGGCTGCCGCCAAGCCCGCTGCTGCTGTCGCCGCGGCTCCCAAGGCAGACGCGGCTCCGGCTGCGGCTGAGACCAAGGAAGCCTAGGGCTCATGGCCGGCGAGACCGTCATCACCGTGGTGGGCAACCTGACCAGCGATCCGGAACTGCGTTTCACGCAGAACGGCCTGGCTGTCGCCAACTTCACCATCGCTTCCACGCCGCGCAACTTCGATCGCGCGACGAACGAATGGAAGGACGGCGAAGCGCTGTTCCTGCGCGCGAGCGTCTGGCGTGAATTCGCCGAGCACGTGGCCGGATCGCTCACCAAGGGAAGCCGCGTCATCGCGACCGGGCGTCTCAAGCAGCGTTCCTACGAGACGAAGGAAGGCGAGAAGCGGACTTCGATGGAACTCGAAGTCGACGAGATCGGCCCTTCGCTCCGGTACGCGACCGCGACCATCAGCCGTGCACCCTCGGGTGGCGGCGGCGGTGGTCAGCAGCGCGGCGGCGGAGCTCCGCAGGTGCAGCAGAACGAGCCCTGGGCTCAGAGCGCACCCGCAGCTTCTGGCGGCAACGGCGGTGCAGATGCCTGGAACACTCCGGGCAGCTACAGCGACGAGACCCCCTTCTAAACAGATTCGATCGGTCCGGTTCTGCCGGCTAGCCGATCACTCCATTCACACGCAAAGGAACAACCATGGCTGGAAAGTCGAGCGGCGACCGCCGCAAGCCTGCCCGCGGTGCTAAGGGCGGCAAGAACGTCGCTCCCGCGAAGGCGATCCGCGTTGGCGTCATCGATTACAAGGATGTCGCCACGCTTCGCAAGTTCATCTCCGAGCGGGGAAAGATCCGCGCTCGTCGTATCACCGGTGTCAACGTCCAGGAGCAGCGACTCATCGCACGTGCGGTCAAGAACGCACGCGAGATGGCGCTCCTGCCCTACGCCGGCTCTGGCCGCTAGGAGGCGCCGCACATGTCGAAAGTGATTCTGACGCACGAGGTCTCCGGCCTCGGCTCCGCTGGTGACGTCGTCGACGTCAAGAACGGCTACGCTCGCAACTTCCTCGTTCCCCAGGGTTTCGCGACCCCGTGGACCCGCGGTGGCGAGAAGCAGGTCGAACAGATCAAGTCGGCCCGCGCTGCGCGCGAGCACGCCACGATCGAAGAGGCCCAGGACCTGAAGGCTCGCCTCCAGGCCACCAAGGTCAAGCTCACGGTCAAGACGGGTGGCGAAGGCCGTCTGTTCGGTTCCGTGAAGCCTGCCGACATCGCGAAGGCCGTGGCGGAAGCCGGGCTGGGCGAGGTCGACAAGCGCAAGATCGAGATCCACACCCCGATCAAGTACGTCGGCGAGCACGAGGCGACCATCAGCCTCCGCGACGAGATCGTCGCCACGATCACCCTTCAGGTGGTCGCGGCCAAGTAGTACCCGCCGTGCGGTGTCGGACCTTCGGGTCCGACGCCTCATGCACGTCGTGATGAGCGCGATGGCGGTGGACCGACAGGTCTGCTGCCATCGCGTTTTTCTGTGCCCAGAAGAGGGGCGACGGGCCGCCCCGACACCTGTGTGCTACACCCGTTTCGCCCTCTGCGTCAAGCAAGTTGTACACAGGTGACCTCCGTTCTCCCCAACGTTCGACACAGGATCGAAAGAACTTTCCACACACAGCCTGTGGAATCAGAATCCCCTGGTCGGCGAGGTATTGGATCGTAGAAAAACTTGTCTCTCCACAGGGTTTCCCACAGCTTGTGCACACGACACGCGGCGTTTCCCCCGATCTCTCCACAGAGTTATCCACAGGCAGAGTTGGTTGTGGAGACGAGTGGCCCTATCGTGAGTCATCGGCGTCTCGGAACAGCCGGACGAGCAGGCTGAGCAGCCCTCGTCCGTAGCCCTCGAGCGCCCCGCAGGGCCCGTGCGTGTCGCATGCTCCTGCTACACCTGAGTCGTCACCACCCGCACCACCCGAGTCCACATCGAGAAGGGATGTCCACTTGTCGATCGCTCACCTCAACCGCTCCGAAGGCGGCGGATCGTACGACGAGCCGCGCGGCAACGAGCGGGTCCCTCCGCACGACCTCCTCGCGGAGCAGAGTGCACTCGGCGGCATGCTGCTGTCGAAGGACGCGGTCGCCGACGTGGTCGAGACGCTCCGTGGCGTGGACTTCTACATCCCGAAGCATGAGGTCATCTACGACGCCCTGCTGACGCTGTACTCGCACGGTGAGCCCACCGACGTCATCACCGTCACCGACGAGCTCGTCAAGACGGGCGAGCTGTCCCGCGCCGGTGGAGCTGACTACCTCCACACGCTGACGAGCCTCGTGCCGACCGCGGCGAACGCCGGCTACTACGCCCGCATCGTCGCGGAGCGCGCGCTGCTGCGTCGTCTCGTCGAGGCTGGCACCCGCATCGTGCAGATGGGCTATGCGGCCGAGGGTGAGGCCGTGGAGCTCGTCAACTCCGCCCAGGCCGAGATCTACGCCGTCTCCGGTAACCAGGAGGTCGAGGACTACGTCCCGCTGACCGACGCGGTGAGTGCCGCGATCGACGAGATCGAGGCCGCCAAGCACACCGATGGTTCCATGACCGGCGTGCCGACGGGCTTCCGCGAGCTCGACGAACTGACGAACGGTCTGCACCCGGGTCAGCTCATCATCGTCGCCGCCCGACCCGCTATCGGTAAATCCACGCTCGCGCTCGACTTCGCCCGTGCAGCCTCGGTTCACTACAACCAGCCGTCGATCTTCTTCTCGCTCGAGATGGGGCGTAGCGAGATCGCGATGCGTCTCATGAGCGCTGAGGCGTCCGTGCCGCTGCAGCTCATGCGTAAGGGAACCGTCGACTCGCAGGACTGGACGAAGATCGCGCAGGTGCGCGGCCGCATCAACGACGCACCGCTCTACATCGACGACAGCCCGAACATGACGCTCGTCGAGATCCGCGCGAAGTGCCGTCGGCTCAAGCAGCGCGTGGGGCTGAAGATGGTCGTCATCGACTACCTGCAGCTGCTGACGTCCGGTAAGCGTGTCGAGAGCCGTCAGCAGGAGGTCTCGGAGTTCTCCCGTGCGCTGAAGCTCATGGCGAAGGAGCTCCAGGTCCCCGTCATCGCGCTGTCGCAGCTGAACCGTGGTGCTGAGCAGCGTGCCGACAAGATGCCGGCGCTGTCCGACCTCCGTGAGTCGGGCTCGATCGAGCAGGATGCCGACATGGTGGTGCTCCTGCACCGTGAGTCCGCCTACGAGAAGGACAGCCCGCGAGCCGGCGAGGCCGACCTCATCATCGCCAAGCACCGTAACGGACCGACCCGGACGATCACCGTGGGCTTCCACGGGCACTTCTCGCGCTTCGCCGACATGGCGCCGGGGATGTAGTGTGAACGCTCAACGCAAAGTGTCGCTTCG
Source organism: Plantibacter sp. PA-3-X8 (assembly GCF_003856975.1). Lineage (NCBI taxonomy): Bacteria > Bacillati > Actinomycetota > Actinomycetes > Micrococcales > Microbacteriaceae > Plantibacter > Plantibacter sp. PA-3-X8. Next base: position 665,899 of record NZ_CP033107.1, on the reverse strand, counting down.
CAACCTAAAGCGTCGCTTTCTGTTCGGAGCGACACTTTAGGCTGCGAGAACGCTCCGGTGGCGGCTTGGTGGCGGTGAGACCCTCCGAGGTGCAGTGCAGCCATCTGAGCGTTGCTGAAGGGTGGCTACTGGCTGCTGCGGGCCGTCTCCGATGCGTTCGAGGTGAACCGGTGAGTCCCAGATCCTACTTCTGTCGAGATTTCTCCGAACACGATGTCCGCCCGGACGCCGGGGGGTACTTCGACGGTGAGGGAGACCGCTCCGGTGTCGTCACGAGCCCAGGCCGACGACGCACGGCCGAACGGGGTGTCGATCGTGACCGCGGCGGAGGTCAGGCCCCCGCCGATGATGGGGGCGATGCGGAGGCGGGCGTATCCAGGAGCTGCGGGCGCGAGGCCGGCTATGCGCTCCTGCAGGAATGCGGCGACGGCACCGAATGCGTAGTGGTTGTGTGATGCTTCGGGTTCGCCCTCCTTGTAGCCGGTCCAGGTCTCCCAGGTGGTCGTTGCTCCGCGTTCGACGGCCTGCAGCCAGGATGGGGCGCTGGTCTGGAGCAGGATGCTCAGAGCGACGTCGGGGTGGCCGGTGTTGACGAGTGTGTCGAGGAGCATCGGTGTGCTCAGGAATCCGGTGGCCAGGTGGTTCCCTGCCTGCTGGACGAGTCCGACGAGGCGGGTAGCCGCTCGGTCGCGGTGCTGTGGTTCCAGGAGGTCGAACGCGAGGGCGCGGACGTAGTCGTCCTGCCGGTCGTCACCGATGCGCCCTCCGCCGTCGGCCACGAAGGCGGCCCGCCAGGCGGAGCTGGCGTTCTCGGCCAGGGTGGCGTAGCGATGGGAATCCGCGTCTTCGCCCAGGACGTCGGCGATCCGGGACAGGAGTCGTGCGGAGTGGGCGAGGTAGGCCGTTGCGACGCTGGTGCGTCGTCCGAGGAAGTTCCCGGGCATCTCCGACGCGAGAGATTCTCCGGGTCGGAGCCACTCTCCCCAGTGATAGCCGGTGTCGACGACGTACCGCTCGAGTTGTCCGACGCCGCGCCGCAACCTGCGCCTGATGCCTCGTTTGCGCGCGGCGCGCGTCGCCAGCTGGTCCACCCACGCCTTCGAGCTGGCGTACTGGTCGCGAAGTGCCGCGGTGTCGCCGTAGTACTGGTACAGCGTCCACGGGAGCATGACAGCGACATCGCCCCATCCTGCCGAGGTGCGGGTGAAGCCCAAGGGGTTGCGGCTGATCCCTGGTGCTGCCTCCGAGGGGATGAACGGAGGGATCGTTCCGTCTGAGTGCTGCTCTGCCGCGAGGTTGCGGAGGTAGCGGCGAAGATAGGCGCCGGCGTCGACGAGTTGCACGGCGGTGGTCCCGAACACTTGGATGTCTCCCGTCCAGCCGCTGCGTTCTCGGGTCGGGCAGTCGGTCGGGGTGTCGGTGAAGTTCGAGCGCAGTGACCACACGACGTTTTTCCACAGCTGGTTCAGCCGGTCATCCGAACTGTGGAACTCGCTGACCGCAGGGAGTGGCGTCGAGAGGACGATGGCCTCGACGTCGTCCGCGGAGATCGGGTCGGCGGGCCCCTCGATGCTCAGGTAGCGGAAGCCTTTGATCGTGGCGCCGGGGGTGTAGACGACGGGTTCGGCTGCCAGGATCGCCTCATCGCGCTGGAACCAATCCTTCTTGGACGGGCCGCCCCCGAGGTAGCCGGTCGCGATCTCCCCGCTCGAGGCCAGCACCTCGCTGTACAGCAGCCGCACCGTGGCGCCCTCGGGGCCTGACAGGCGGACGCGTGCGACGCCGGAGAGGTTCTGGCCGAAGTCGATCAGCTGCTTGCCCGATGGGGTCCGTGACACTGTCCCGGGGCGTTGGTCGATCTGCTCGACCCGTGCGACGGATTCCGCGATCATCCGGCGCCGCTCAGGGACGACCACCGCTGAGACGGAGCCTTCCGCGGGACCCTGCAGCCACGGCAATTCCGGGAGGCGAAGGTCGACCCGCTCACCGTCCTTCGGGTCCGCGACCCGCACCCGCCCGTGGCTGGCAGTCCAACCTGCGTCACTCGTCGCCTGGACCGTAGTGCCGTCGGCGAGTTCCAGTTCCAGCTGCAGGAGCGCGGCGAGTTGGTCGCCGTAGCGGTTGGGGAGGGAGAAGGCGCCGAGGCGTCCGCGGAATCGTCCTTCGGAGACGATGATGCCGATGGTGTTGGTGCCGGCCCGCAGCGCGTGGACGGTGTCGTACACCTGGTACTCCGTGTACTCGTGGAACGGTGTCCACCGCGGCACCAGGGCGGTACCGGTGATGTCGTGCTCGTTGATGAAGAGCCGGTACCAACCAAGCGCGCTCGCGTACGCACGCGCTCGGACGACGTCCCCTGGAAGCTCGATCGTCGTCGAGAGGTAGATGCTGCGGGGGTCGTTCTTTTTGGTGAGCGGGTGGCTGATCCAGTCGGCCTGCCAGTCGCTCGGACTCAGAAGCCCGGTCTCGAACGACGCGGCAGCCCACTCACTGACGGCGCCTTCGGCTCCGTGCACCCGCACCCGCCAGTGGTACTCGGTGCGGGACCGGAGCGCGACGCCGGCATAGAAGACGCCGTAGGGGGTCGTGCTCCTCACCCGGCCGCTCGTCCAGAGGACGTCGTGAAGGGCGAACGACGAGTCGGTGGAGACGTCGATCTCGTATCCAAGCTGTGAAGGTGCGTCGTTCGGGAGCTTCCAGGCGAATTCCGGGGTGGCTGAGTCGATGCCGAACGGCGCGGGGCGTCGATCGACGGTGAGCGAGTGCGGGGTCATGGTGGAGTCCTCTTGACAGGGTTAGTGGAAGGCGATCGGCGCGGAGCGTTCTGCTGGTTCAGTCGCACCGGCCTCTGACTCGAACTCGTCGTGTCGGTCGCGGGTGCGGAACACGATCCAGGCCCAGCCGACTCCGATGGCGGAGCCGACGGTCAGGATGCCGAACAGGAGTGACGGCCCGCCGATGAGGAGGGTCGGGGTGACGCTCGCGAGGGCGGCTGCCGTGAAGCGCTGGATGGCGATGATGCTGCCCTGCGCCGTCGTGCGCAGGAGCGTGGGGAACTGTTCCTGTGCCCACACTCGTTGGATGCCTTCGAATGCGAAGGCCGAACCGACGCCCATGAGCAGCAGGCTGACGAGGTAGACGGGGACGCTTGCGCCGAAGAGTGCGACGACCAGCGAAGAGAGCACGAATGCGATGCCTCCCGCCTGGAAGTAGCGGAACCGGACGGGCTTGTCGGCGATCTTCATGAACCAGAGGTACCCGATGATGCTCACCGGTAGCAGCGGAAGGGTGACCAGTGATGCCTGGCTGATCGAGACGTCCCCGAAGTTCACGAGGATGTAGGTGCCGTAACTGCCGATCGTGCTCGCGATGAGGTTGGTCAGCGAGGCGAACATGATCAGAGCGAGGAAGACCGTGCCGTAAGGGCCACGGAACAGGATGCGAATGCCGGCGCGCTCCGCGCGGACCGTCTTCACGCCGGCCCGTCGTTCGGCCCGGGCTGCGAGCCACGTTGCCGACTCGGGGATCGTCAGCCGTCCGAGGAGGATCAGGGCGCCGACCACGGCGATGTGCCCGAACAGGATCATCGGTGCCACTGCGCCCAGATCGCCGACGAGGGTGCTGATGACGATGTTCGCGATGATGCCTGCCATCCACAGGAGGTTGGTGAACCCGATGAGGCGGCCCCGGTTGTGCTCGGTCGCCGCCTCGGAGATGGTCGACAGTGAGACCGGTAGGTCGGCACCGCTTGCGAATCCGAGCATGATCGCCCCGATGAGGATGACGGGGAACGAGGATGCGAACACCAGCACGACAGCGCCGATGATGAGCGCGATCATCGTCGCGGTGAACACTGGACGACGACCGAAGCGATCGCCGAGCCGGCCGCCGACGAGCGCGCCGATGGCCATGGAAGCGGTGAGTGCTCCGCCGGCCATGCCGATCTGGATCTCGTTCAGCCCGAGGATCTGCTGGAAGACGACGATCGCGGTGGCGAAGCCGGTGATGGCGGCAGCGTCGACGTACGAGGCCATGCCGGAAACAACGGCGACCCACCACGGGCGGGGGGCTGGTTTTGATGTGAGTGACACGGGACTTCTCCTTTGAAGTGCACGAGCGCGGGAATCGTCGGGGGACGAAATGAAACGAATCAACGCGCCAACAGTGCCACCAAGTATGTTCCTGAGTCAAATAGTTTTACAGGATTCTCTCGCGGAGCGCTCTATGCTGGGGAGCCCGAGTCGTAGAAAGAGTCCCGTCCGATGCCGAGAAGCAAGAACACGCTCCCGCTGGACGCCCTCGCGGCCGAGGACGTTGCTCCACTCGTTGGAGGCGATGCGCCGAGCTTCCAATCGGCGTTCCAGGCCATCGTTGCGTGGGGGACGTCGCGGTCGTACCGCGAGCAAGTCATGCGCGACAGCGGGTTCCCATTTCCGAAGGACCTGCCAGCGTTCCTGGTGATCAACCAGCTCATCTATCGCGGATTGGCGACGCCCACCGCACTTGCCGACGCGGTCGACACGACGCGGTCGAACATGAGCCGGGTCATCGCTCGTCTGGAGAGCGCTGGCCTGGTGTTCCGCGCGCACGACCCGCGAGACGCGCGCGGTGCTGTCATCGGGCTGACTGCCTCGGGCCGAGCGCTCGGCTCCCGCGTGTTGGACGCCATGCAGGATGTCAGTGTGCTGACCGGGTGGAGCGCAGAGGAGATCGAGACGCTCGAGCGGTTGACGATCAAGCTCGCGAGCACGCTTGATGCGTTTCCGAATCATCCGCTCACGGTTACCGCGGGCGTTCCGTTTGCCTCTGTGCAGCGATGGCCGGCTGTGGTTGAACAGGGCCGCTGACATCGCTCCCGTTGGCGAGGGCACAGCCGGAGGCTGATGAATGCCACGAGTGAGGCACGATCCGGACCCAAATGCCCCATGAGCAGATCCGTTCCCGGGATTCACCGTGGAGATCCCTTCGGCTCTCCGATCGCGCCAACACGAGCGCTGTCACGCGTCCGTGCAGGGGCAAGTATTCGGTTTCTACGGCGCCGATAACGCAGCCGGTGTCGTCGAGCTGGTCGGTGCTTGCCGGGAGCACAAGGCAGCGGGAGAGTTCGAGGACGCCCGCCCCTAGTTCGACGAAAGTTTGGGGCTGATGGCATCGAGCCGACGTGCTTTACGGACGAGAGGCAGCGCCACCAGATGACCCCAAGTCGGCCTCAAACCCCGGAATCACGCAGGCGTGTTCGGGGCGACACTTTGTGCTGGAAACGCCGGCGACACTTTACGTTGGAAACCCGCTGATTCAGCGGGGCCACGGCGACACTTTGCGCGCGCGTTCACATGTAGTGTGAACGCACGTCGTAAAGTGTCGCTTTGCAGTCTAAATTGTCGCTTTCTGTTCGGAGCGACGTTTTAGATTGCAAAACCTCCTCGCGGCGATGTCTTGTGGCAGTCGCGGCTGCATCCGAGCGGCTTGAGCGGTCCAGCCGCCGAAGCTAGCAAGTGAGCGCCCCGGCGGCGAGGCCGGTGCCTCGGATTGCCGGAGTGTGTGGGTGGCGTTCAGGCCGCGGTGTCAGTAGGTCTCGTTGGTCCAGAAGACATACTGGCGGCCGCCGGTGAATCTGTAGTCGACACCGATCAAAACTGCAATCGCGACCCGGGAGCCGCCCAGCGCTGCCCGGAATCGCTGACCCGCTGACGGGTCGTCTCGATGGCGAGACCAGAACTGTTTTCACGCCGTCTTGCGAGCCAGCGCGCCTCCGGCGCCCTTCCATAGGGCGACCAGGTCTTCGTCGGGGAAGCGCAGCCATTGGAGCTGCAGCCCGTCGAGGACCGCGAGCACTGCGAGCGCGAAGGCCCGTGGTTGCGGGTGCCATGAACCGGACAGGTCCGCGAGCAGGTCGCGTGCAGTTCGAGTGCGCTCAGCAAAGTAGTCATGTGCCGGGTGCTGCGGATCAAGCGCCTCGGCGCCGAGGATCGTGTAGAGCCGCAGGAGCTCAGGTTGCCCCGCATTTCGTATCACCAGGTTGTCGAGCACTTTCCACGCGCTGTCCTCATCGAAGGTCCGGGGGTCTCGTCCCTCGACGGGTGTGGTGATCGCGAAGGCGTCGAGGTCGTCCCGATGGAGGAGGACGGCGATCAGTAGCTCCTCGCGCGACGAGAAGTGATGCTCGATACCTGCTCGAGTCATCCCGCAGTCCTCGGCCAGCTTGGAAAGAGTGAACGTGTTGTATCCGCCCTCTGCGATCTGACGGGTTGCCGCGTCGATGATCAGCGCTCGTCGCTCACTGGGCGCAAGGCGCGTTCTCCGCTGCTGCTCGGTCATGGACTCAAGCGTCGCATATCCGTCCTTGTGAAATTTGTTGCGGCTCCCTACAATTCCCTTACCTGCATCGGTGCAGGTAAGGGATGAAAGGTTTTGTGATGTCGACGAAGACGACGGAGTTCTCGCGCAGTCTCGAACGCGTCAAGAGCGGTGCCGAGCTTGCTACCGAAGTGGACGCGCTGCTCGCGTTGCTGACGGACGAGGAGAAGCTGTGGCTGCTTGACGGGGATGATGAGTTCTGGCCCGGCATGGGCGAGATGAGCGCTGGTTACAACATGCGGCCGATCATCATGGGACGCGTGGATCGACTCGGGATCCCTGGGTTGCGGTTCAGCGACGGGCCGCGGGGCGTCGTCATGGGCAACTCCACAGCATTCCCGGTCGCGATGGCGCGCGGCGCCACCTGGGATGTCGACCTGGAGGAACGCATCGGAACGGCGATCGGCGCCGAGATGCGGGCACAGGGAGCGAACTTCTTCGGAGGCGTCTGCATCAACCTCCCTCGGCACCCTGCCTGGGGGCGGGCCCAGGAGACGTACGGCGAGGACAGTCTGCTGCTCGGGGAGTTCGGGGTGGCGCTGACCCGCGGTGTCCGTCGGCACGCCATGGCTGTTGCGAAGCACTACGCGCTGAACTCGATGGAGAACGCCCGGTTCACGATCGACGTCACGGCCGATGATGCCACCTTGCACGAGGTGTATCTGCCGCACTTCCGCCGGGTCGTCGAGGCAGGTGTCGACGGCATCATGACCGCATACAACAGCGTTAACGGCGAGTGGGCAGGCGAGAACGAACGACTCATGGAGGGCATTCTCCGCGAAGAGTGGGGATTCGCCGGCGTCACCGTCTCCGACTTCATCTTCGGCCTGCGCGACGCGGCCAAGTCCCTCCGAGCCGGTCTCGACGTTGAAGAGCCGTTCCGACAGCAGCGGGCCGGGCAACTGCCTGCCGACCTCGAAGCGGGTCGAGTGGTGTGGTCCGACGTCGATCGGGCGGCACGTCGGATCCTCGCGACGCAGCTCGCATTCTTCGCTCGGCCGCTCGATGCGGAGCCAGGCCTCGAGGTCGTCTTTTCGCCCGAGCACCGTGCACTGTCGCGGGAGGCCGCCGCGACGGCGATCGTGCTCCTCAAGAACGACGACGTCAACGGTGCACCGCTCCTCCCGCTGAACCGTGAGGGGCTGGATCGGGTTGCGGTCATCGGGCGTCTCGCCGACCTGCCGAACACGGGCGACGGCGGTTCCTCGAATGTCCGCTCACCCGAGGTCATCACGCCGTTGCGCGGTCTGCAGGCCGCGCTGCCGGACGCTACGGTGACGTTCGCCGGCGAAGACGACCCACAAGCAGCCGCTATCGCGGCAGCAGGAGCCGATGTGGCGATCGTTGTCGTTGGATACACCGCGGCCGACGAAGGTGAATACATGGGCGATCTCACATCACAGCCCGAGCTGTTGAACCTGTTTCCACCAGCTCCCGAGGGCGTGGACCTCGCCGCACTCATGGCCGGCGCCGGCGACTCGCAGCACACCATGGGAACAGCGCTCGGCGGTGACCGGCGCTCCCTCCGCGTCCGCCCAGTCGATGCCGAGATCATCCGAGCGACCGCGGCCGCGAATCCGCGGACCGTCGTCGTCATCGTCACCGCCGGTGCGGTGATCACGGAAGAATGGCGCGACGCTGTCCCCGCCGTGCTCGTCGGCTGGTACAGCGGCAGCGAAGGCGGCACGGCACTGGCGGACGTCATCCTCGGCGAACGCGATGCAACCGGACGACTCCCGTATTCGATTCCCACCAGTGAAGACCACCTCCCCCCGTTCGACATCGACGCCGCCGCCATCACCTACGACCGTTGGCACGGTCAGCGACTGCTCGACCGGGACGGCCACCAGGCCGCCTTCCCTCTCGGCTTCGGTATGTCGTACACCTCGTTCGACATCGAGACGATTGAGCTCGGCGACGTCGACGGCGAGGAATTCTCCGCCTTCGTCACCGTCCGGAACACCGGTAAACGTCCCGGACGACACGTGGTGCAGCTCTACGCTGCGGTCGAGGCTCCGGACTTTCCACAGCGGGTCCTCGTCGGATTCGCTCCGCTGACGCTTGAGGCAGGAAAGACCCGGACGGTCCGCCTCGCGGGTTCCACCCGTCCACTTCAGCGATGGACAGACGCCGGGTTCGCGCCTGCCGCAGACAGTGTTCGCATCGAGGCAGCAGCGTACTCGGGCGACCACGACGCCGTATCGGCAGGGCTGCATCTAGCGCGCTCCTGACGAGTATCGCCACCGCGGCGCACGGCTTCCGTCCTGGCTGGCCGGCGCCGCGGCTAGCAGGACGAGTTTCGGTCGCTGCGCCACCCTGGCCGAGAAAGCGAGATCCGACTGGGCAAGCAACCTGGTGACCAATGGGGCATCTCAGTGCCCGCCGTCAGGCGGAGCCGCCGTGTACGACGTTGAGCACAAGTCGATCCGCGAGGGAGTCGACGGGAACAGAACCGGACAGCTGGCTCACGATGTTGTCGACCATTGCGTGCAAAGCGGTCGTCGTGTCGACCGCGATGGTGGTCAGCCGGGGCGACATGAGGGCACCGATCCGAGTCGCGTCCACTCCAAGCAGAGCGACATCCTCCGGAACGCGACGTCCGAGTTCTCGTGCTGCGGCGAGGAGCGCGATAGCCACGTCGTCGTTGTAGCAGGCGATGGCCACTCCGGTAGGAAGGTCGCGCAAGACGGACACTGCGTCCACCAGGTCGACAGACAGCCGAATCGATTTCGGCGCTGCAATCGCGTGCTCGCGGCAGGAATCGGCGAGTCCTCGTTCCCGCATGTCGCCGTACACGTCGATGCGGGCGTCGTGCAGGTGCGCGTAGACGAGCGCCTGGTGCCCCTTCGATACCAGATACTCGCCTTGCATTTGACCGATGCGATAGTTCACATCCTCTCCCGCGGCCAGATCGATCAGGGTAACCCCGCTGCCTTCTATGAACTTCCGCTCCGCAGCCGTGGCAGCGACGAAGGGCGCGATCACTGCGCGCGGTCGAACGGTCGTGACGAAGTGCTCGAGCAGTTCCACGGGAGAACTCGCGAAACGCAGAACGAGCGTCAGGCCGACTTGAGCGAGCTCTGCGGTGAGCACGTCGATGACGTCTTGCAGATTGGTGCCGAACGTGGTGTTGGGCACGAGAGCGACCACGACGTCGCTCGTTCCGGTGGCAAGCGTCCGAGCGGCCGCTGACGGGCGGTAGTTCATGGCCGCAGCCATCTCTTCCACTCGTCGGATGGTCTCCGGAGCGAACCGTCCTCGCCCGTTCAGGATCTGACTGACTGCCGGCCGAGATACCCCCGCAGCGCGTGCAACGTCATCGCTCGTGACTGCCATCCCGCGTTCCCCCTCGTGTCTGTCCGACCAGTGTAGTTGACGCGCGTAATCAGATGATGTTAGATGAGGCGATAACGCGCGTAAGCGTTTCCCTCACAGAGCCGTGGAGATCCTCAATGTCGACCAACAGCGTTCAACCCGAAACCGGCCCTCATCAAGCCGCTGTACCCGGTTCAGCAGTTACACCGGATGCCCTTCTCGAGCCATCGACGGGTCCCCAGCACATGAGCCGATGGCTCTGGGTCATCTATCCGCTGGCGATGATCAGTGTCAACGTCGTCTGGGGTGGCGTGCTTCAGGTGATGCTCGGCAGACAGGTCGCCGAGCTGCTCGGAGAGACGACCGGGGCAGCCGGCATGCTGGGCCTCGTGATCAGTGCTGGTGCGATCTCGAGCTTGGTGGCGCAGCCACTGCTCGGACTCCTCTCAGACAAGACGAGCAGCCGTTTCCTTGGCCGGCGCAACATCTGGATCTTGGGATCCGCGGTCGCCGCGGCCCTCGCCCTGCTCGTCACCGCCAGCAGCCCGAGCCCGCTCGTCCTCGCCATCACGTGGGCGATCGCGATGTGGCCTCTGAGCGGTTTGCAGGCGGCCCTGACCGCCGTTCTCCCCGAACGCGTCCCGATCCGGAACCGGGGGACCATGTCCGGATTGGTCGGAGCGTCGTCGATCCTTGGTGCATTCGGAGGGATCACGATCGCCGGCCTGACGACGAACCTCTTCGTAGGGTACGTGGGCATCGCTGCGGTTGTGCTCGTCCTTGGGACGATCTTCGCGTTGACGACGAAGGACTACGTGCCGGTCCGTGCCGCGGTTCACGCCTCCAAGGCCGAGCGTCGGGCGGCGGCTCGCTTTCCGAGCTTCCGGAGCGCGCCTGACTTCTGGTGGACGTTCGCCGGCCGGTTCCTGATCATCTTCGGCTACAACTTCATGTCCGGCATGCAGCTGTACATCCTCGCTGACTACATCGGTGTCGGTACGGTCACGGAAGCCGCCGCCGTCCTCGTCGCTGTGCAGGGAGTGAGCACGCTCGGACTCCTCGTCTTCTCGATCATCGGCGGATGGCTGTCGGACAGGTTCGGACGAATCCGTGTGTTCGTGGGCCTGTCGAGTCTCCTCTTCGCCCCGGGCGCCCTCGTCTACCTCCTGGTGCCCACGCTCACCGGCGCTTTCATCGCCAGCGGCATCTTCGGCGTCGCCTTCGGCGTCTACCTCGCCGTCGACCAATCGCTGATCACTCGAGTCCTCCCGAATATGGACAACGCCGCACGGGATCTTGGCGTGATGAACGTCGCCAATGCCGGACCGCAGGTGATCGCCCCCGTTCTGGCCGGCGCCGTCGTCGCGGCGACCGGGCTCTACCAGCCGCTCTTCATCGTGACCATCGTCGCCGTCATCCTCGGTGCCATCAGCGTCCGATTCATCAAGGGCGTTCGGTGACCACCCATCCCGCATCCGACCACCTATCGCACATCGCCAGAAAGGCACTCGCATGATCCGTACACCCTTCAACAGCGACTGGACCGTCGGTCACAAGGGTTCACCCTTCGACGCCTTCAGCGGCGGATCAGCCAAGACGGCCGTCACGCTCCCGCACGATGGCCTCCGAGACCTGCCGCGGTCCGCAGACAGCCCCAATGGCAGTCACACCGGTTACTACCCGAGCGCGCACCTCGAGTACACCAAGACCATCGATGTGCCGGCCCAATGGCGTGATCAGAGCGTCGTCCTCGACATCGAGGGTGCCTACCGTGATGCTGTCGTGTACGTCAACGGCGACTTCGCCGCTCAGCGCCCGAACGGGTACGTCGGGTTCTCCGTTGCGCTGGACCCGTTTCTCCGGTTCGGTGAGGCGAACACCATCAGCGTCGAGGTCCGTACCCACGAAGACAGCCGGTGGTACGCCGGCGCCGGTCTCTATCGCAACGTGTGGCTCGTCACCGCCGAGCCGGTGCACATCCCGCTCGATGGTGTGCGCATCACCACCCCCGTCATCGAGCCCGACCTGGCATCCGTGATCACCACCGTCGAGGTCGCCAACGAGACCCGTCACACGCGCACCGTCCGGGTCGAAACAGAGATCCGCGACGATGCCGATGTGGTGCTCAGCCTGCAGACCGCGCCGATCACCCTGCTCCCCGGGACGACTGGACGAGTGCACCTCCGTCACTACCTCTCCGAGCCAGCACTCTGGAATGTCGACGACCCGCGACTGCACACCGCGCACACTCGGGTGCGAGAGGGCGACACCCTGCTCGATGAGGACGAATCCGTCTTCGGTGTACGATCCGTCACCGTCGATCCGGTGCATGGTCTGCGGATCAACGGGCGCTCGGTGAAGCTTCGGGGTGGCTGCATCCACCACGACAACGGCCCGCTCGGCAGTGCAGCCCACCCGCGCGCGGAGGAGCGTCGCGTGCAACTGCTCAAGGCGGCGGGCTACAACGCCGTCCGTAGTTCCCACAACAACATCAGCCGCGCGTTTCTGGAAGCCTGTGACCGCCACGGACTCCTCGTCTGGGACGAAGTGTCCGACGTATGGACGAAGAGCAAGACCGCTTTCGACTACTCGCTCGACTTCCCCGAATGGTGGGAACGAGACGTCGAGTCGATGGTCGCCAAGGACTTCAACCATCCCAGCGTCATCATGTACTCGACCGGCAACGAGATCTTCGAGACCGGCAGCGCTATCGGATCTACTTGGGGTCGGGCGCTTGCAGAGAAAGTGCGCTCGCTCGACGACTCGCGACTCATCACCAATGCCATCAACGGCATGGTCGCCACCATGGACGTCTTCGCCGCACAGATGGCCTCGGGCGACACCCCGATGAACATCAACGCGCTCATGGGGTCGATGGAAGACATGATGAACACGCTCGGCTCCACGGCGTTGGTCTCCGATCGAATCGAAGAATCCCAGTCGCAGCTCGACGTCAGTGGGATCAACTACGCCGAAGCCCGCTACGCGATCGACGCCGAGCATCACCCGAACCGCATCCTCGTAGGATCCGAGACCTTCCCGCGCGCGCTCGACCGGATCTGGCCGCTGGTCGAGCAGCACCCGACGGTGATCGGTGACTTCGCCTGGACCGCTTGGGACTACATCGGGGAAGCGAGCATCGGTCGACCGGTCTACCCGGACGACGCTGATGTGCCGACAGGCACGAGCTCCCCCTATCCCTGGATGCTCGCCCAATCCGGCACGATCGACATCCTCGGGAATCGTCGCCCCGTCTCGTTCTGGCAAGAGACGATCTGGGGACTGCGAGACGAACCATACATCGCTGTCCAGCGCCCCGAACATCATGGACGCGAAGTCTTCGTGGGCGGCTGGTCCTGGGATGACGCCATCAGCAGCTGGAGCTGGGCCGTCCCGCCAGGATCACCGATCAAGGTCGACGTCTACAGCGATGCCGACGAAGTCGAACTCCGCCTCAACGGCACGATCATCGGTCGTGCTCAGGTCGGCGTCCACAAGGCGTGCATCGCGAAATTCGACACCGAATACCAGCCGGGTGAGCTCACGGCGATCGCCATACGAGACGGGATCGAGATCGGCAGCAGCACGCTCCGCACTCGCAGCGACATCATCCAGTTGGCCCTCACGCCAGATCGCACCGAACTGACAGCTGACGGCGGAGATCTCGCGTATCTCAGCGTCGAACTCTCCGACGAGACGGGGACGATCGCGACTGACGTCGCCACCGCCGTCTCGGTGGAGATCGAGGGCCCCGGAATCCTCGCCGGCTTCGGCAGCGCCCAGCCGGACAGCATCGAAGAGTTCGCGGCGGCGACAAGGACCACCTACGACGGACGGGCACTGGCCATCATCCGTCCAACCGGCCCCGGGACGATCACCGTGCGCGCTGCGGCGGCGGGCCTTCCGCCGCAGTACGTGAATCTCACGGCCCGGTGAGCACGACGGGTGGTCAGTGCACCCATGAAGCACTGACCACCCCGGCGCCCGGCTAGCAACGACCGTCGGACTTGATGCGGCCTGCGGTGGCCATCCGTATGGGCTGTCTGGTTGGGATCGAGGGGATCACCGGGCGCTCTTCACCGCGACGCCAGATGCCCTCGAATAGGGTGCTCATTCTGAGCGGCTGTCCCGACTGCTGGCCTGAGCGACGACGGCGAGGTTCGCCGCGGTGAGGTGGGGAATGGGAGCGGTCACTCGAACCTAGAGCGTTCTTCGCGTGGGCGATGTGGGCCTCGCGGGACGAGCGAGCCACGTACGGACTCGGCCATCCGGCTGGTGCGGATCCGAGCGGAGGGAAAGGTGCCGCTCGTGTCGAGCACGACAGTCGGGTGGGTGTCCTTGCAGAGGATCATCACGCTTGGATCTGTTCTGACTCGACTTCTCGAGTGAAGAGTCTGGATGAGTCACGCCTCGTCATGGCCGCGCCGACCAGTCCTGCGAACAAGGGGTGTGGGTTGGTCGGGCGAGAGCGGAGTTCAGGATGTGCCTGGGTGCCGATGTAGAACGGGTGCACGCCGCGGTCGAGCTCGACGTACTCGACGAGGGTGCCGTCAGGTGATGTGCCGGAGAAGGCCAGTCCGGCCGCCGCGATCTGATCGCGGTAGGTGTTGTTGACCTCGTAGCGGTGACGGTGCCGCTCGGATGCTGTCACAGCGCCGTACAGGTCGGCGGCTAGAGAGCCCGTCGTGAACGAAGCCGGATAGAGCCCAAGGCGCATCGTGCCACCCAGCTCGCCCGTCGCGATGATGTCGACCTGCGCGGCCATGGTCGCTATGACCGGGGTCGATGTCTCCGGGTCGAATTCGGTGCTCGAGGCCTCCGGCAGGGCGGCTTCGTGGCGGGCGTATTCAATGACCATGCACTGCATCCCGAGGCACAGGCCAAGCGTCGGGATGCCCTGTTCGCGAGCGAATTTCAGCGCTCCGACTTTGCCCTCGATGCCGCGCACACCGAACCCGCCGGGCACGCAGATGCCGTCCACGTCGCCGAGCTGCTCCGCGGCGCCCTCCGCTGTGATGCAGTCGTCCGAAGCGATCCACTTCAGATTCACCGTGGTGCGGTGTGCGAAGCCGCCCGCCCGGAGGGCTGCGGTGACGGACAGGTACGCATCTGGCAAGTCGATGTACTTGCCGACCAGGGCGATGGTGACATCCCCCTCCGGCTCGTGCACGGCATCAAGAACCGGCTTCCAAGCCGACCAGTCCATGTCATGCGCGTCGAGCTGCAGTGCGTCGATGATGACCTGGTCGAGGCTCTGGTCATGGAGCAGCGTCGGTAGGTCATAGATCGACGGCACGTCTATGGCGTTCACCACGGCGTTTTCGTCGACGTCGCACATCAGGGCGATCTTCGTCTTGTTCGACCCGCTGACTGGACGGTCGCTGCGCAGGACGAGCGCGTCAGGTTGGATTCCAAGGGAGCGGAGCTGTGCCACCGAATGCTGTGTTGGCTTGGTCTTCTGCTCACCAGAAGTGCCCATGTACGGCACGAGGGAGATGTGTACGAAGAAGACGTTGTCACGGCCGAGCTCGTGACGCACCTGTCGGGCCGCCTCGATGAACGGCTGGGACTCGATGTCGCCGATCGTGCCGCCGACCTCGGTGATGATGACGTCGGGCTGGGGGGAATCGGAAGCTTGCAACCGCATGCGGCGCTTGATCTCGTCGGTGATGTGCGGGATGACCTGGACGGTGTCCCCGAGGTACTCGCCGCGGCGCTCCTTCGCGATGACCGTCGAGTAGACCTGGCCGGTCGTGACATTCGCGCCCTGGTTGAGGTTGATGCCAAGGAAGCGTTCGTAGTGCCCGATGTCGAGATCCGTCTCGGCTCCATCGTCGGTCACGAAGACCTCACCGTGCTGGAACGGATTCATCGTTCCCGGGTCGACGTTGAGGTACGGGTCGAGCTTCTGCATCACGACGTTGATACCCCGGGCCGTGAGCAGGTTGCCGAGGCTGGCCGCCGTCAGGCCTTTGCCGAGCGAGGAGACGACCCCGCCCGTGACGAAGATCTGTTTCGTCACTCTGGGAGCTGAGATCGAGGGCGGGGTGCTGGTTCCGTTGCTTCGAGTATTCGCCACGGGACTCCATACTAACTTCACGCCGCGGTTAGTTCAGCGCTCGATCAGTGTCTGCACCGTGCGCCGGGATTCCTCTGGCAGCGACGGTTCAGGGCCGCGCGGGCGACAGCAGATCGGCGTGGTCGGTGTGCTGGAGGTAGTGGATGACCGCGTCACGGCTTTTCTCAAGACACACGATCCTGTCTTCCACGACGCGCAATTCTCGTGCCAGATCCTCCGCCAATGCGCGACTGCACGAGGCAGACTGCTGTCCCGGCTGTGGTGCTTCGATGTCCAAAACGATTTTGATCATGCGTGTGGACAAGCCGGCTTGGACCAGGGCGCGGACATGGCGGGCGTGTTCGACCTGCTCGTCGGAGTACTCGCGGTAGCCGTTCGCCGATCGCGTCGACTGGATCAGTCCTTGTTGTTCGTAGTAGCGCAGCATGCGCGTCGGAGCGCCGACCACAGCAGCCGCTTCACCGATCTTCATCCTTCAGCCATCCCTTCACCGCACCCGGAGTTGACATTGACACTGGTGTCAAACTTTACGCTGGCTGACATGATGGGCGCCCAACCGTTGGGCGACCAAAGGAAGGACACACCTATGTCGGCGACCGCCTCCAGCGCCCCCTCGCGGAACATTCTCGTCATCGGAGCAGGAGAACTCGGCATGCCTGTCCTCCGCAACGTCGTGAGGCGCGCCTCACCAGCTCTGGAAGCGTCCGTCGATGTGCTCCTGCGGTCGAACACGATCGACTCCACCACTCCCGCGAAGCAGCGCAACGTCGCTGAGATCCGCGCTTTGGGAGTCGGCATCGTTCAAGGGGATCTCGTTGGGCAGTCAATCGATGAACTCGCGGCCATCTTCGCGGAATATGACACCGTGATCGGCTGCACCGGGATCACAGCCGGCGTTGAAACTCCGATGAAAGTCGCACAGGCCGCTTTGCAGGCGAAGATTCCGCGGTACTTCCCGTGGCAGTTCGGCGTCGACTTCGATGTGATCGGGCGTGGCAGTCCACAGGACATTTTCGACTCGCAACTCGACGTGCGAGATCTGCTCAGGGCGCAGCACGACACCGAGTGGGTGATCATCTCCACCGGCATGTTCATGAACTACCTCTTCGAGCCAGGCTCAGGAATGGTCGACCTGACGAACCACACCGTCAACGCGCTCGGCAGCCCCGACACCGCGGTCACGGTGACCACGCCGGAAGACATCGGTGCACTCACGGCGGAGATTCTGTTCGAGGAGCCCCGGATCCGCAACGAGATCGTCTACGTAGCAGGCGACACGATCACGTATCGCCAGGTCGCTGAAACCCTGGAAGCAGTCCTTGGTCGTCCGTTCGAACTTGCAGTTTGGACAGAGTCGTCGCTTATGAACGAGCTGGCGAACGACCCAGACAACATGACCCGGAAGTACCGCGCCGTGTTCGCGCAGGGGCGAGGCGTAGCCTGGGACAAGAGCGACACGTTTAACGAGCGCCGGTCGATCCCGACTACAACGCTCCGGGAGTGGGCCCAGCAGAACCTCGTCGCCTGAGTACCGGATCCAAGCGGCGTAGAGCTCGAGAGGAGGCGCCCATGAGCACCCCACGCGGGGCGCACTGCTTGACACTTTGCGTGCGCGTTCACAAGTAGCTGTCTTATGTCTTCCAGGTGAAGATGTCATATTCCACGCCCGGTTGACCTTCACCGAAGGCGACGTGCGATAGAGCACGCTCGCCACGGGGCTGTTCCTGACCGAAGGAGGCGGGGCGATGTCCAATGTCCCATCGCAAATCCTCGTCCCGGTCATGCACGGTGTGACATTCGAGGAGCTCGATCAAGTCACCCCCACCCTTGCGTCGCGCGGTGGATTCAGCACGGCCGAAGAGCCAATGGAGGACATTGCCGTGAAGATAGCCGAGCTCGTCGGAATCGTCACGGAAGAAGAAGCCGACGAACTCAACATGGTGCCTGCCACCAGCTAGCCCCGGGGAAACGAATCGTGCTTCACTCCAGTCGCGGCCCTGCAGGCGCCTGGATGCGACTGCTCTCGGTTCCATCAAATAGCGGTTAGTCGCCTTCGTTGTCCGGCGCAACCGTTAGCGGAACGGAGGAGGAGGAGCGTTCGCGGCCTCCTAGAGGATGACCCGCGAGACGCCCCATGAACAACGAGTTGCAGGACGGTTGCCGGTGAACCACTACGTGGCTCGGCGGGTTGGGGTCAACGGTCTAGGTGTTTCAGGGCCGTCGAGTTCGAGCGAAGATCTGCGATGTCGCGGCACACATCCTGACGGTGAGTGTGGGGCCGCGCTACTGTCGAGCGCGACAACTATGCAGACCGGTCACTCCAGGCCGGGCCTCGGCGGAGGGCGCCACCAAATGCCCCCAGCCCGTCCTCAGATCCGCGGAATCACGCGGGCATGTTCGGAGCGACACTTTGTGTTGGAAACGCCGGGGACACTTTACGTTGGAAACCCGCTGATTCAGCGGGACCGTGGCGACACTTTGCGTGCGCGTTCACATGTAGGTAGGACCGCGTTTCGCGAGGTCGCCCGCCGTTCAGCGAACGAGCTGGTCCGAGGCGGGTATCGCGGCGCAGGAGTCACGGACGATGACCTGTTCCAGGACCGCTTCGGAGAGATCCGGCAGGTCGGTCCCGCTGGCTTGGGCGATCGCGACGGCTGCGAAGTTCGCGCCGTCGGCTTCTTCGTTGCGGCGCACGGTCGTCAGGGAGGGGACGAAGAGGGCTGCGATCGGTGCGTCGTCGTGGCCGATCACGGAGAGATCGTTCGGCACGCTGAGGCCGAGTCGCAGAGCCGCTCCCACGATGAGGGCCGCGACGTCGTCGTTGTAGGCGGCTACGGCGGTGACTCCGGCGGCGCGCCAGTCACGGACCGCTTCGATCGCATCGTCCTGCCCGGCCAGTGTCCGCACGTCGAGTGGAACCCGGTCGTGTCGTTGCTCGTGCTGCTGAGCTGCCTGGACGCGCACGCTGGCGAGATCAGTCAGCCGGGGATCAGCCGTCGAGGCATAAGCGATGCGGCGGTGTCCGAGGCCGTGCAGGAACCTGAGTTGCTCGGCAGGTCCCGTTTCGGGTGAGGCGCTGCCGCCGATGTCGTCGGGGAAGATGTGATTGATGCCCTGAGCGCGCATGCTCACGAGTTGCTCCGGCGTGAACGGGGCGAACCCCATCACGACCTCCGGCTCGAGCAGCTCCCACAGTGGCCGAACGGCGCTTTCGCGGCGAGGCGTATACGTCACCAGGGTGTACCCCGCATCGTCGAGCACGCTGCTGGCTGCCTCGATCAACCGCTGCATGCTCGCGCCGACAGGCCAGTCGGGGAGGACGAGGAGGACGATGCGGCTCGCCCCTCGAGCGAGTGCCTGCGCTCCGGCGTGCGGCCGGTAGCCGATCCGCTCGGCCGCCTCCAACACGCGTGCGCGGGTACTCGACGAGATCGTCTGTCCGGCGGTCTGGTTGAAGACGAACCCGACGGTCGCGCGCGACACTCCGGCTTCGCGTCCGACGTCGGCGGCCGTTGGGCGTTTCTTCACGAGGGGATCGCTCACCGGACCACTCTGCCGTACTTGTGCTTGCGCGTGCTAGTTCGATCGGACTAGAGTGCAGAACTAGCGCGCGCTACCCGGCGCCATTTCGACAACGGAGTCCCCATGACACACGAGCCCCCACGCAACGAGACGCCGCGAGCGTCCGCTGCCCCCGCCCAGCCGTTCCCTGCAGCGCCGGCAGCCGTCGAGGAGGTCATCGACAGCGCACCCAGCCGGGTCGAACCGCAGGCGAGCCCGTCCTACATCTGGTTCCAGGTACTGGGGCAGTTCGGCGTCTTCGTCGCCTTCATCACTCCGCTGGCGATCTCCCTGGCGATCCGGCTCTCGGAACTCGCTCCCGGCCGCGACGAGTACCTCGGCTACATCACCGGGTCGGGGGCCCTCGTCGTGATGCTCACCGCTCCGCTGTTCGGGGTGCTCAGCGACCGCACGCGTACGCGGATCGGGCGTCGTCGTCCGTTCATGATCGCGGGCACGGTGTTGGGTGTGGTCTCCCTCGTGGTGATGGCGCTCGCTCCATCCGTGTTGGTGCTCGGTTTCGGCTGGGTTCTCGCGCAGATCGGCTGGGGTCAGGTGCTGCAGAACCTGCAGACGTCGATGGCGGACAAGCTGTCCGAAACACAGCGTGGCAAGGTCGCCGGACTCGCGGGGTTCGCGACCCAGGTGGCACCGGTGTTCGGTGTCGTGATCGCCGGGTCGTTCTCCGGGAACGCTCTGCTCCTCTTCCTGCTCCCGGGGCTCGTCGGAGTGATCTTCGTCGCCATGTTCGTGCTCTTCACGCGGGAACCGGACACGCGGGGGGCCCGCTTCGATGAGCGGCTCTCGCCGAAGACCTTGTTCAGTAAGTATCTGTACAACCCGCGGCGGTTCCCGGACTTCTCGCTGGTCTGGCTGGGGCGGTTCCTCTTCTACTTCGGTCTCACCCTGAACACGACCTTCACCGCGTTCTTCTTCGCCTCACGGCTCGGCGTCGAGGTGACCGAGGTCGCACCGATCATCGCCACCCTCGGCCTGTTCGGGATCGGAGCGACGACCCTGGGGGCGATCGGGGGCGGGTTCCTCTCGGACAAGGTCCGCCGCCGACGCGTCTTCGTCCTCCTCGGCGCCGTGCTGTTCGCCGTCGGCGCGATCGTGATGGCCCTGGCTTCCGACGTCCCGGTGCTGTACACCGGGTCGCTGATCACGTCGGTCGGCATCGGGATGTTCGCCGCGGTCGATCAGGCGCTGATCCTGGACGTCCTGCCGGAGAAGGCCACCAACGCCGGGCGGTACATGGGGATCATCGGCTTCGCCGTGTCGATCCCGCAAGCTGTCGCGCCGTTCATCGCGCCCGTCTTCCTCGCGATCGGCGTGACCGCCGGCGGCGGTAAGAACTACACACTGCTCTACATCATCGCCGCAGCGTTCACCCTGCTCGGAGGGCTCGTGGTCCTGAGAATCCGATCCGTCCGATAGCCCGTCACCACCGCTCGAGGAGCCACCATGTCGACCTGGACCGCGTCCTTCATCACTTCAGCCACCCCCAGTCCAGCGCCCGAGGGCCCTGCCGCGTACCTTCGCAAGGAATTCACGCTCACGAGACAGCCTGCTGCCGCGACACTGCGAGTCACCGCCGTGGGGTTGATCGAACCTCACCTCAACGGATCAGTGGTCGGTGATGAGGTCCTCACTCCGGGCTGGACGTCCTATCGTCACCGCCTCGTGGTGAGCAGCCACGAGGTGACCGATCGCATCCGCATAGGCGGCAACGTGATCGGTGCCGTCTTGGGCGAGGGGTGGGCGCTGGGGCGACTCGGGTGGGAGGGCAAGCGCCACCACTACTCGGAGCGACCCGCCGGCTGGTTGCAGCTCGAGCTCGAATACGCCGACGGCAGCACCGAGGTGATCGTGAGCGACGACACCTTCCGATCCAGCACCGGTGGGGGGCTGACCGACAGCATCTACGACGGTGAAGAGTTCGACGCGCGCCTGGAGCCATCAGGGTGGGACGCGCCGGGCTTCGACGACAGTGCTTGGGATGGTGTGTCCCTGATGGACTGGCCGCAGGAGTCCCTCGTCGAACCCATCGCCCCGCCGATCCGGCGCATCGAGGAGCTCGCGCCGGTGGACATCCTCACCACACCCACTGGTCTCACCGTGCTGGACTTCGGCCAGATCATCTCCGGATGGGTGCGACTGCAGGTCACGGGCCCCGCCGGCACGACCATCGCGCTCCGCCACGCAGAGGTCATGACCGACGGCGAGCCTGACTACGAGACGATCCGCACAGCGCGGGCGACGGACCGGTACACCTTGAGCGGTGGTCGCCCCGAGGTGTGGGAACCGCGCTTCACGTTCCACGGCTTCCGGTATGTGCAGGTCGACGGGTGGCCCGGGGAACTCACCGCCGATGCGGTCCGAGCGATCGTCGTGCACTCCGACATGCGGCGCACCGGGTGGCTCGAGACGTCCGATCCGCTGCTGAACCAACTCCACGCGAACGCCGTCTGGTCGATGCGCGACAACTTCGTCGGCGTACCCACCGACTGCCCGCAGCGGGACGAACGGCTGGGCTGGACCGGCGACATCAACGCCTTCGCGCCCTCCGCCGCATTCCTCTACGACGTCCGCGGCGTGCTCGGGTCCTGGCTGCGCGACCTCGCCGCCGAGCAAGCGGCGCGGGGCTTCGTGCCCTGGGTCGTCCCCGACGTCCTGTCGACCCCGTCATCGCCGACCGCCCTGTGGAGCGACGTGGCCGTCAGTCTGCCCTGGACGCTGTATCGGGAGTACGGCGACCCGCGGATCCTCGCGGAGGCCTACCCCTCGATGACCGCATTCATCCGCCAGGTCGCCGATCTGCTCGACGAGAACGGGCTGTGGAGCAGTGGATTCCAGTACGGGGACTGGCTCGACCCCGATGCGCCGGCGGACAACCCGGCCGGCGGGAAGACCGATCGGCACCTGGTCGCCGCGGCCTATCTCTGCCGAACCACTCGGGAGATGGCCGACACCGCCGGCGTCCTCGAGCGGCCCGACGATGCAGCGGAGTTCCGAGCGCTGGCCGAGCGCGTGCGGACCGCCTTCCTGAACGAATACGTCAGCGCGAACGGGCGAGTGGTCGACGAGACCGCGACCGCCTACGCGCTGGCGATCGCGTTCGACATCCTCGACGAGTCCCAGTGGGCACACGCGGGGGACCGGCTCGCAGCGATCGTCGCGAAGGCCGGCTACCGCATCTCGACCGGATTCGCCGGCACTCCGTTGGTCACCGACGCCCTGTCCTCGACCGGCCACCTCGATGCGGCCTACCTGCTCCTCCTGGAGACGGGCTGCCCGTCGTTCCTGTACCCCGTGACCATGGGGGCCACGACCGTCTGGGAGCGATGGGACTCGATCCGTCCCGACGGCTCGATCAACCCGTCCGGCATGACCTCCCTGAACCACTACGCGCTCGGCGCCGTCGTCGACTGGATGCACCGCACGATCGGCGGCCTCACCCCGGTCGAGCCCGGCTACTCCAGAATGCGCATCGCGCCCCGGCCTGGCCGCGGTGTCACTTCCGCAGTGCTCAGACACACCACCACGCACGGCGACGTGCTCGTCGACTGGCGGATCGTCGACGGTGAGGGCCGCGTGCTCGTCACGATCCCGGACGGCACGACCGCCGTGGTCGAGCTCCCGCTGCACCCGGATGCGGCGGCGTTCGAGATCGCTGCCGGGTCGCACGAGTGGAACTACCCCGTGGAGGACGCGGGCCAGGGCGGTTCGTACAACTTGGACTCGACCCTGGGCGAGATCGCAGCCGATCCGAACGCCTGGCGCCTGTTCACCGACGCGTTCGGCCGACACGTCCCTGGCGTGCCGCTGGACGGCGACGACCCCGGCGCCGCGGCCCTGTCCATCAGAACCCTCCTGGACTACATCCCGGGCGCATCCGAGGAACTGAAGACCGACATCGAAGCGTCCCTCGACGCCGCAACCACTGGAGCATCAGCATGACGTTCGATCCATCAGCACTGACCCTCGCGCAGAAGGCAGCCCTCCTCTCCGGCGCCGACTTCTGGTCCACGAAGAGCCTGTCCGACGCGGGCATCCCGTCGATCGTCCTCACCGACGGACCCCACGGCGTGCGACGCCAGGCCGGTGACGCCGACCACCTCGGCATCAACGACAGCCTGCCATCGACGTGCTTCCCCCTCGCCGTGGCGGTGGGCAGCAGCTGGGACCCGCAGCTCGCCGCACAGGTGGGTGCCGCCGTCGGCCGGGAAGCACGGGCGTTCGGAGTCTCCGTCGTCCTCGGACCAGGGGTGAACATCAAACGCAGCCCGCTGTGCGGCCGGAACTTCGAGTACTACTCCGAGGACCCTCACCTCTCCGGAGTGCTCGGCGCCGCTCACGTCACCGCGATGCAGGAGACGGGGGTGGGGGCTTCGGTCAAGCACTTCGCCGCGAACAACCAGGAACACGAACGGATGCGCATCAGCGCAAACGTGGACGAGCGCACCCTCCGGGAGATCTACTTCCCGGCCTTCGAACGAGTCGTCCGGGAGGCCAGGCCCGCCACCGTGATGTGTTCGTACAACAAGATCAACGGGGTCTACGCCTCCCACAACCGATGGCTGCTCACGGACATCCTGCGCACCGATTGGGGCTTCGAGGGCGCGGTGGTCTCCGATTGGGGCGCCGTCAGTGACCGCGTCGCAGGTGTGGCAGCCGGGATGGACCTGGAGATGCCCGGCAGTGGAGGAGCCACCGACCAGCAGATCGTCGACGCCGTGCTGGCCGGGCGACTCGACGAAGAGCTCGTGGACGAATCCGTCCGCAGGGTCGTGGCGCTCACCGAGCTGGCAAGCGATGCCACCGGTGATCTCGACGTGGACGGCCACCACACGCTGGCCCGACAGGTCGCGGCGGATTCGATCGTGCTGCTCAAGAACGATGAGTCCACCCTCCCCATCCGGCCGGACACCCGCATCGCCGTGCTCGGCGCCTTCGCGACCACGCCCCGGTATCAGGGAGGCGGCAGCTCCCACATCAACGCCACCCGCGTCGACACCGCCCTCGACGCCATCCGCGACCAGTCGTGGGCGGAGGGGGTGACCATCGAGCACGCGACCGGGTTCACCGAGGACGGCTCCGGTGACACCGCCGCGCTCCTCGACGAAGCGGTCGCCGTCGCCGCCCGTGCGGACGTCGCCGTGCTGTTCGTCGGGCTGGGAGACCGCGACGAGTCCGAAGGGTTCGACCGCGACACCCTCGCCCTCCCGGCCGCGCAGGTCGATCTCATCCACGCCGTCGCAGCGACAGCGGCGAAGACCGTCGTTCTGCTCTCGAATGGAGGCGTCGTCTCGCTCGAAGGCTGGCACGACGAGGTCGATGCGATCCTGGAAGGGTGGCTGCTCGGTCAGGCGAGCGGCTCAGCCATGTCGGATGTGCTGTTCGGCCGGGTCAACCCGTCCGGCCACCTGGCGGAATCGATCCCGCTCCGTTTGGAAGACACCCCCAGCTGGGTGAACTTCCCCGGCGAGCAGGGCCACGTGCGGTACGGCGAAGGCGTCTTCGTCGGGTACCGGTACTACACCTCGGCGGAGGTGCCGGTGCGGTACCCGTTCGGTCACGGACTCAGTTACACCACGTTCTCCACCGAGAGCGTCGTCGCCCGGGTCGTCGGTGACGCCGAGGTCGAGGTCGACGTCACCGTGACCAACACCGGTGAGCGCACTGGCAAGCACGTCGTCCAGCTCTACGTCGCCCCGGCACCGGCGCCGGTGCGCCGCCCGGTTCGAGAGCTGCGCGGTTTCGCGAAGGTCGACCTCGGTGCCGGCGAGAGCACCACGGTCACGCTGCGGCTCGATCGGCGCGCCTTCGCCTACTGGGACATCGAGCTCGACCGGTGGGTCGTCACCGCCGGCGACCACCTGATCCAGGTCGGCTCGGACGCCGCCACCATCACCCGCGAGACGGCCGTGACGCTGAGCGGAGACACGATCGTCCGCGAACTCACCCTGGCGTCCACGGTCGGCGACTGGTTCGGTCACCCCGAGGTCGGACCCTTGCTCATGCAGGGCATGTCCGCGGGGATGACCGCGGAGCAGGCCCAGCAGGCCGCGGAGAACCCCGACCAGCTCAAGATGGTCGAATCCATGCCCATGCAGCAGTTCCTCGCATTCGTCCAGGGCGCCATCCCCGAGGAGTCCCTCGAGCAGATGATGCAGTTGTCGCGATCCGCTGCGGGTGCCGCACGATGACGAGGGTGCCGCCGCCTGGCGGTCAGGGCTCGCCGGTCAGCCGGCCACAGAACATCCGGAGAACGACGACGCCGATGGAGGCACACATGAACAGATACGACGACAGGCGAGTCCTCATCACCGGGGCAGGCTCCGGTATCGGACAGGCGACGACCCTGCGGATCCTCGCGGAAGGCGGGACGGTCGTCGCCGCGGACATCAGCGACACAGGCCTGGCGGACACCGCGTCGAAGGCAGGCTTTGACCTCGAACGCTTCCATCCGGTGATCATCGACATCGGTGACGAAGGATCGGTCCGTGGCGGCGTGGAGGAGGCCGTCGGAATCCTCGGCGGGCTCGACGTCCTCGTCAACGCGGCCGGCATCCTGCGTTCCTCCCACACGGCGACGACCAGCCTGGAGAGCTTCCAACAGATCATCCGCGTCAACCTCACCGGGACGTTCCTCATGATCCGCGAGGCCCTTCCAGCCCTGCAGCGGGGTACTGGAGCTGCCGTCGTGAACTTCAGCTCCACATCCGCCGGCTTCGCCCATCCCTACATGGCCGCGTACGCCGCGAGCAAGGGAGGCGTGCAGTCGATGACGCACGCGCTCGCCGCCGAGTACGCCAAGGATGGCATCCGGTTCACCTCCGTCCAGCCGGGCTCCATCTCATCCGGGATGACCAGCGGGACGGGCATGAGCGGTCAAAGCGTGGGTCCGGGCCTGCCGGACGACGTCGACTACAGCCTCATGATGAAGCTCCAACCCATGCTCGGTGAAGGCTTCGCCTCACCCGATGCCGTCGCGGGCGTCGTCGCGATGCTCGCGAGCGCCGACGGCGCGTTCATCACAGGCACGGAGGTCCGGATCGACGGCGGAACCCACGCCTGACCCCTCGATCACCTGCTGACATCGGGTCGCGCGCGACATTCCGCGGTGAGAAGCTTGCGTTGTGACCGGTATCGACCTGACCTTCGCGCCACCGCTGAGGGGCACGTTCTATCGCGCCGTCGACCCGAGCTTCCGCGAGTTCGCGATCGCCGGATCGCGTGCCGCCGGGCGCTACTCGCGGGCGAACGAGCCGACGCTCTACCTGAGCTCGTCCATCGATGGCGTCGAGGCCGCGATGATCGCACACCAGGATGCTCGGGCGGCGGCGCGCGAGATCGTGGAGGTCGATGTCGAGGCGTCCGGCATCGTCGACCTGCGCGACCTGGGAGCGCTGGAGTCGGCAGGCATCGACCTCGCCGACGCAGCGGCCCCATGGCAGGACGTCGTCGCCGGCGGAGGCACGCCGACATCGTGGAGTGTCCGCGACCGCCTGCTGGCAGGCGGCGCGAACGGCGTGATCGACCCCTCGCGAAAACGCCCGGGGCTCTGGCATCTGGTGCTCTTCCGCTGGAACGAGCCTGGTGCGCCTACCGTCAGCTTGAGAGGGACTCATGTTGCCGCCGCGAAGTGACGCCGCGAGACGACGTTCGTCCTGATCCGAGCGTGTGCCGGGCCGCTCAGCTCTGAGCGCGGCGCGCATGCGTGCGCGCCTTCATCCGGTTGCCGCAGACCGCCATCGAGCACCACTTCGCGGTGCCAGGCCGGCTGTGGTCGACGAGGAACTGCGTGCACTCGTGGTTCGCGCAGGCACGGAGGCGCCCGGGGAACTCCGTGATCACGCTCGACCACGCCAGCACGACCCCCGCCACCAAGCGATCGTCGTCAGGGACCTGAAGCTCCCAGACCACGCCATCCGGGGTGATACGCGGCGTGCGCACGGCATCGTCGAGGATGCCCGCGAGGTCTCTGATCGCTCCTCCGTCATCTCCACGGACCATGGTCTGCAGCGCCTGTCTCGCACGTCGGAGGCGCGCCACCTCGTCCACGGATCCCGTGCCGCCCCAGCTGCGCGCCAGGTCTCGTCCGGTCGCCCCCTCGAGACGGTCGGTCGGGGTGCCCTCGACGACCGGCGCACTGTTCAACAGGCCCAGCAGCAGCTCCTCGTCGCGAAGCATCGTTCTCCGTTCTCGTGCGCCGTCCGACGCCCTGGATCCATGCTACCGTCTGACTAACCAGTAAAATAATCTAAAGGGGTTAGCAATGGTCACCGTCCACCACCGCACCGTCTCGATCGACGGGCTCGACGTCTTCTACCGCGAGGCCGGCCCGGCAGACGCTCCCGTGCTCCTGCTCCTCCACGGGTACCCGAGCAGCTCCCACATGTTCCGGCACCTCATCCCGGCGCTTGCCGGCCAGTACCGCGTCATCGCTCCGGACCACATCGGCTTCGGTCGCTCCTCCACCCCATCGGTCGACGAGTTCGAGTACACCTTCGCGGCCCTCGCAGGGGTCACCGGCCGGTTCCTCTCGACCATCGGCGTGACGCAGTACACGATCTACGTCCAGGACTACGGCGCCCCGGTCGGCTGGCGCCTGGCCCTCAACGACCCCACTGCCGTCGTCGGGGTCATCTCCCAGAACGGCAACGCATACGAAGAAGGCTTCGTGCCGAGCTTCTGGGACCCGATCTGGGCCGACGCCGCCGAACGGACCACCGAGACGCGCGACGCGCTTCGTCCTGCCCTCGGACGGGAAGCCGTCGAGTGGCAGTACACCCACGGCGTGCCGGACGTGACGACCGTCGACCCCGACGCCTGGGAGCACGACCTCGCGCTCCTCGCCCGTCCGGGTCAGGACGACGTGCAGCTGGCGCTCTTCCGCGACTACGCCACCAACCGGGACCTCTACCCCGCGGTGCACGAATGGCTCCGCACCTCACAGGTACCGGTGCTCGCGATCTGGGGGCGTCACGACGAGATCTTCGCCGCCGCCGGTGCCACAGCGTTCATCCGCGACGCCCCCGATGCTCGCGTCGAGCTCGTCGACGGCGGACACTTCCTCCTCGAATCCGACCTCGACCACGTCGCTGACACCATCACGGACTGGCTCCGGATGAGTGACCGAAGCGCTTAGCCCGGCGGGTTGGTCCCTACGCCTGGACCGAGGTCAGCGGCGGCGCGTTCGGCTCGGACGGCTCAGGCTGCTGGCGGGTTGATCGTCAGTACGCCGGGTAGTCCGGAGGCTGCGAACGCCGCTTGGATGGCGGCGGTGACCTGGTCATCCGGTTTGCTGAGGTTGGCGTGGAGCGTGGTTTCGCCGTCGGCGACGGTGTAGATGATGCTGTCCAGGCCCGATGATCCCTGGAACGGGATGGTGAGCGCTTCGAGGAAGTCGGCGAGTGCAGCGGGTGGTGTCTCGTCAGTGGTGATGCGTACGCCCTTGTAGGCGCCGGTGCCGCTGTCCCAGGTCAGGGTCCATCGGACGGGACCGACGGTGTCCTCGAGGCGGTCGCCGGTCGTGTGCTGGCGGAGCAGGTCGACGAAGTCGGTGTACCGTCCCCGCTCGGAAGCGTCCAGATGGGCGGGGGCGTCGGTGGCGAAGTACAGCGTGATCGGCCCCGGTCCGGCCAGGTGTTCGGCGACCGACACCCAGCCGTCGTCCGAGATGGTGTTCCAGTTCTCGGCGAACACTGTCGAACGGGCGGCCGTTTCGACGGTGCTGATGTCGCAGGGTGCGAAGCGGTCGGTGGGTGCGAGTGACTGCAGGACCGTCGCCGTCTGATCGACCGTGATGTCCTCGTCGAGGTCCACCGACAGGGTGCAGCTCGAGCCGGAGCTGTAGGTGAATTCCTTCGCGTACGCCGAGACGGTGCCGTGTTCGCCGACGACCTCCTGGAGGGCCGGTGTCACCCGCCAGGAGGCGATCCTCATCGTCGAGCAGGAGTACAGGATCATCGCTGCGATGCAGGCCATGGCGATGAGGAGGACGAGCACGACGATCCGGCCGGCCCTACTGCGGCGGGTGCGTGGCGATCTCGGCCGGGGTTCGCGAAGGGTCGGCTGGACGAACACGTCACACCACTTCCTGTGTGGCCGAGCTGCGTCGGCGGAGGCGACCGGTGCCGACGGCGGCCGCGCGCGGTCCGATCGTCGCCGTCGCGGACATCATCGTCGGGAGAAGAGCCGCTCGAACAGCGAGGGCTTCGGAGCGGGCCGGCTGCCGGCGATCCGGCGCATCCGTGCCTGGATCTCCGGATCGCTCTGCATCGCCAACATCGCCAACCGTGCCGACCCGAGACCCCACTGCGACCAGTGCTTCGCGTGAGCCGTTACCGCCGTGATCTGGCTGAGCTGGTTCAGATCGCTGAGTTCCCGCCATCGCGTGAGGTCGAGCATCGCGATCTCCTCGGCATAGGTCTCGTTCACCCGGGTGATCCCGGCGTTGCCCGCTCGACGGCGCGCAGGGGTCTCGGCCGAGGCGTCGCCCGTCGCGAGGTGGATGGTGGCGAGCTCGTCGAGCAACTCCTCGAACACTGCGTGCAGCTCGGAACGGACCTTGGGGGCCGTCGCGATGACCTGGTCCTCCTCGGTCCTCCACGCGATGAGCACGCCGCCGGAGCAGAGGCGGCACAGTTGCCTGGGCACGATGCGGCTCGTGGCGTAGCCGCACTGGCAATACCCCGCGATGTTGGCAAGGGTGTCGTCGAGTGAGACGAAGGTGCTGTTCTCCTCCGACTCGGCCTCTTCCACGGACTCCATCAGCAGCAGGGCTCCGGGCACGCCGACGGCCGCCGCCCGTCCGACGTAGGTGCCGGGCACCCGCGTGATCTTCGCGGTCCACAGGTCGACGTCCTCGGCACTGAACAGCCCACTGGTCTGACGGACGTACTCACTGACGCTCCGCTCGACGATCGCCTCGAGCTCGGTGTCGAGTCGCTTCATCGCCGTATCGTCCGACGGGTCGGCGAATCGTTCGTTCAGCGCGATCACGGCTTCGCGGCCGCGAGCCACGATCGCCTGGTGCACGGCTGCGGCGCGCGGGTTCCGCTGCAGCAGCAGCTCCTCAGTGCCGAGTATCTCGATGCTCGTGATCATGGGGTTCCTCGCAGCGTTGTGGTCGCGCCTTCCGCGTGCTCTGGCGGTGCGCCCCGGAGACTCACTGGTTCAATCCGACGACTGTGATGCGATTCCCCATGGCCAAACAGTACTGGTCCCGTGTCGCCGAGCAGATGGGGACCGCTCCCCATCATCACGGCGGCAGGCCGCCCACTGGCCGGCAGGGAGCACCCGACGAACCTCCGGGCAGTGCCGCCGGGTCAGTCCCGCGCCGTGAGGATGGGCCTGCCGAGGAGACGCTCGGTCTCGTCCCAGATGAATGCACCCAGTTCCGGATCGAGGCTGATGGGCGGTGCGGGCACGATCCGCGGGATTCCGACCTCACGCCGTTCTGGACCGATGTACGCCATGGACGGGAGGGCGGGAGCGGTCACGGCGAGCACCGCCGACTGCGCTGCGTGCTGTTTGCCGGCGACGATTCGCGAGAAGAGTGGTCCGAGGACGGCGCCTGCGGCACGCTGGAGTGCGCTGCGCTGATGGATTCCGGGCCGGTCGACGGTCAGGGCGTCGATGGCGGCTCCAGGGTGCACCACGATCGACCGGGTCGAGTGCCCGCGGTCCTCGAGTCGCCTGGCCAGCTCGAACCCGAACAGCTGCACGGCATGTTTGGAGTTGGTGTACGCGATGCGGGGTCGGTAGTCGCGAACGGAGAGCCAGTCCGTCGGGTCGAACGGATACTTCTCGGTGACGAAGCTGCCCAGGTGGATGACCCGCGCGGCGGGCGTCCGCTCGAGCGCCGGGAGAGCAAGGCGAAGGAGTTCGGCGTGAGCGAGGTGGTTCACGCCCATGGTGTGATCGACGCCGAACGGCCCGGATCGGCGCGTTCGATCAGGGCTGACCACACCGGCGTTCAGTACAAGCCCGTCGAGGCGATCGAGCTCCGCCAACCGCCCGCCTGCGGAGCGGACGGTGTCGACGTCGTCGAGGTCCGCCACCAGCACGCGATGGCGATGAGGATGGGGCAGCAGCTCGACCGCGGCGAGTGCGCGATTCGCGGAGCGTCCGATGACGATGACCGCCGCCCCGAGCTCGGCGAGCTGCTCGGCGATGAAGTACCCGACGCCCGAGGTGGCTCCGGTGACCGCGATGACGCGGGAGTCGAGCCGATCGGCGGACGTCTGAAGCTTCGAGTATTGAATCATATCCAGACCATAACACTTCAAGAGTCGAAGGAACTGGTACGGTTACCCCATGGATCCGAGAACCGCCGACATGGCTGCTGCCGTCCTGGCGGCGTTCGACGTCACGGCCCGCACGACGGAGGCGGTGACGCCTGCGCTCGACGAGCTCGACCTCACCATGAACACCGCGTATGCGTTGTGGATGGTCGACCCGGACGCGGAGAGCCTGGCGATGAAGGAGCTGGCGGCTCGCATGCACTGCACCCCTCCCAACGCGACCTTCCTCTACGGACAACTCGAGCAGCGAGGGCTCGTGGAGCGACTGCCCCACCCGTCGGATCGCCGTCAGCGGATGGTCTCCCTGTCTGAGCGTGGACGGGCCGTCAGGGCGTCGATGATCGACGTCGTCCTCCTGCACGGCCCACTCAACGGCCTCACGCGGCGGGAACTCGCGGTCGTCGGTCGTCTCCTCGAGAAAGCGGCCAGGTCGCGCCCGTAGCAGGCGGCTGAGGCGCTGCGGCTTGCTCCTGCCGCAGCGGCATGTGGTCTGCTTGAAGCACATCCCATCCCGTCCTGATCCGAGAGGTCCGCCCCATGCACCCGTTCCCGACCCCGCCCCGTCAGGTCCTGATCGGCGACGCCGCGGCGTTCGTCGGCATCACGCCCCGGACGATCCGCCACTACCACCAGGTCGGCCTACTGCCCGAGCGCGAACGGGGCAGCGACGGCCGCCGTCGGTACGGCTCCGAGGAGATCATCCGGTTGCTCTGGATCCGCCGTATGGCCGACGCCGGGATCGCCCTCGACGACATCCGCGACGCCTTCGACGGCGCCGCACCGGGTGGCGCCGACGGCGAGGACGAGGTTGCAGGTGTCCTCGCTCGGCTCGAGGACACCCTCGCCGCGCAGGATGCCGAGTTGCAAGCGAAGCGGGCCTCGGTGCAGCGCATGCGGGCCCTCGGCAGTCGACTGGGACTGCTCGACGACCTCGTCTCCGGCCGTCTCGAGGGCGCGCCGGAGGGCTCACTGCGCCAGGACGACCTGGACATCCTGCTGGTCACGGAGCGGGTCTTCGGTCCGCTCGGCGCCGCCGTCCAGGCCGGCCGCTTCGTGGCGCTGGCCGCCGATCCGGCACTGCGAGCGGAAGCCGACCGGGTCGACGCCGCCGAGGAGGCCCTGGACGACACGGTCGCGGTCGACGACCCGCGGGTGGCACAGGTGGCCGCCGAACGACATGCCTTCGAGACCGCGCTCATGCACGTCATGGAGGAGTCCGGACAGGGGGAGGAGGACGACGCCCTCTTCGACGCCTGGGACGAGCTGCACCCGCTCGAGGACGCCGACGCGGCGCCCGCCCCCGAGCCCGCAGCGGGTTCCCGCCTGAGGAGCGCGGCGGAGACCATCCGGAGCATGCCCTACGACTTCTCCCCGGCCCGTGTGCGTTCCATGGAGCTGGCGGTGCAACTCGGCGCGGCGGCGGTGCCGGCGCCCTGAGCGGGGCCTGCTGCTCGGCGAAGGTGCCCGGATCCTGTCGAAGCCGTATCCAGTCCCGGTGGTGACCGTGCGATCCATCGCCTCAGCCGATGGGCGACAGCAGGGCCCCCTCATCGTCAGCGAACCCGTGACCGGGCCCCTCGCCGAGCGGTACGCGGCGAACGTCCTGCGCAGCCGCGACATCCACGACCTCGTCCTCAACAACACCTGATCTCGAGGGCATCCTCGCGAGGTCCAGGCCACACCGCGCCGATCCTCGCGAGGCGTCCGGGCCTCGCTCAGCCCGCGTGGAGGGCGTACCCGACCCCGTAGACGGTGACGAGGCGGGTGGGCTGCTGTGGGTCGGACTCGATCTTGGCCCGGAGGTTCTTCACGTGGGTGTCGATGGTGCGGCCTCCGATCCAGCGGTCGGTCCCGTGGAGACGATCGAGCAGGCGGGCACGGCTGAGGACGATGCCGGGATGCAGGGCGAACTCCTCGAGGAGGTCGAACTCGGCACGCGTGAGGTCGAGCAGCCGATCCGCGAGGGTGGCTCGATGCCGGTCCGGGTCGATCTCGAGGTCTCCGACGGTGATGACCGTCGAGGCCGGCACCGTGCGGCGGGCTCGTCGCAACAGCGCTCGGACCCGGGCGACGAGTTCGCGGGGGCTGTAGGGCTTCGCGAGGTAGTCGTCGGCACCGAGTTCGAGCCCGAGTAGCAGGTCGTTCTCGGTGGAGCGTGCGGTGAGGAGCAGGATCGGGAGGTCGAACTGCTCCTCGCGAAGCGTGCGGCAGACCGTGAGGCCGTCGGCCCCGGGGAGCATGACGTCGAGGACGAGCAGGTCGGGCGCGGAGCGACGCACCTCGGAGAGCGCTTCGGCACCGTCGGCCAGGACGGTCACGTCGTGCCCCTCCCGTTCGAGGTAGCGGCGGACGAGCTCCGACTGCAGGGCATCGTCCTCGACGATCAAGACTCTGGTCACGATCCGATCCTAGGCACGGGCTCGGCGCGCGGTCGGGCTCCGGACCGATCGCTCACAAGTCCTTCACATCCCTCGGCGAGCGTGGGTCACAGCCGCTCACGACACGAGGAGGAACCGTGACACCCATCATCCACCGATCCCTGACCGCCGCCGCGGGTGCCCTGGCGCTCCTGGCGGCACTCACCGCTTGCGCCGCACCCTCCGCCGATCAGGCAGGAGACGGAGGCATCGCGACGTTGGAGACCGCCGCTCCGACGCCCACCGAGGCCGCCGACCCGCTCGTCGCGAAGTACGGCGAGCCCGTGCGTCTGCGTCTCGACATGTCGGATGAGGAGGAGGCCGACGCGTGGAAGCCACGGGACCGCTGTCTCGCAGACCACAGCCCGGCGACGCCGGACGCTCCGACGGGCGGTGATGGAGACGCGGTTACCGGCGGCGTCGCAGAGGATCTCGCGGGGTTCGCCGAGGCCGAGGCGCTCTGCCAGCGCGTGGCACCCTTGCCGCCGTGGGAGCTCGACGCTCAGAACCCGGACGCCCTACGGTTCGCGCAGCGCGTGGTGGACTGCCTGCACGAACGCGGTGTCCGCGAGGTCGAGATCACCGAGCCGGATGCGTTCGGCCGGATCAACCTCGCCTTCGGTGGCGAGGCCAACGACGCCACCTCGATCTCACTGGGGATGCAGTACGTGGACGCCTGCATGGTGTCCGCATCGGATGGGAGCACCGAATGACCCGGTCGCGTCGCCGCACCGCGCTCGTCGGATCGCTCGTGCTCTGTGCCGTCCTCGCGGCGGGGGCCGGAGGGGCCGCCCTGCTCCTCCGGCCCGTGGCCGACGCAGCCCCGGTCGAGCAGACCGCCGCGCCGGCCACCGCTGTCGTCGAGTGGGGTGAGCTCGTGCAGACCGCTCGCCTCGACGGCACCGTCGGCTTCGGTACCGCGGTCCCCGTGACGACGAAGGCCGACGGCATCATCACCGGGTTGCCCGACGTCGGCGCGACACTCGATCGGGGATCCGTGGCACTGCGCGCGAACGAGCGACCGGTACCGGTGCTGATCGGAGCGCTTCCGCTCTATCGCGCGATCGACGGCTCGGGGATGGAGGGGGCGGATGTGAGCATGGTCGCTTCGAACCTGATGGACCTCGGACATCTCAGCCGTAGTGATCCGGAGACCTTCGAGACCGGGTGGGAGTTCACCGAGGCCGTCCGGGACTGGCAGGAATCGCTCGGCCTGGAGTGCACCGGCACGCTGGCCCCCGCCGACGTGGTCGTCTTGAGTGCGCCGAGTCGCATCGCCGCAGTGACGGCACGCCTCGGTGACGCGGCGGGCGGTCAGCCGTTCTCGGTCACCCCCACGACACGCGTCGTCGATGCGTCGGTCCCGGCGCAGGACGCGGGAGTGATCGGGGCCGGCGCGAAAGCGACGATCGAACTGCCCGACGGGCGCGCCGTCGGCGGGTCCATCGTCACGGTGACCACGACCGGGGAAGGAACCGACGCGAAGGTCCGCGCGCTCGTCGCGATCGACGATCAGGCTGCACTCGCGGGCGTCGACGCCGCCGCCGTGACCGTTCGGGTCGTCACGAGATCCGTGCCGGACGTGCTGATCGTGCCCGTCGCCGCACTCGTGGCGCTCGCCGAAGGGGGCTACGCGCTGCAGGACGACCGCGGCCGACTCCACGGTGTCGAGATCGGCCTCATCGCAGACGACCGGGTCGAGGTCAGCGGTGCAGGGATCGAGGCCGGCATGACGGTGGTGTCGGCACGATGACGACGCCGGCACTCGAGCTCGAGCACGTCAGCCGCGTCCACCCCGGCGGGGTCGCTGCACTCGACGACGTCTCGTTGCAGATCGACCCGGGTGAACTCACCGCGATCGTCGGACGCTCCGGCGCCGGCAAGTCGACCTTGCTCAACGTCCTCGGCACGCTCGACCGTCCCACGACCGGCGTGGTCCGCATCGGCGGCACCGACACCCGTGACCTCACGGATCGCGCGCTGTCCACCTTGCGCGGGAGCTCGATCGGGTT
The DNA here is from genome assembly GCF_003856975.1 of Plantibacter sp. PA-3-X8. Taxonomy (NCBI): domain Bacteria; kingdom Bacillati; phylum Actinomycetota; class Actinomycetes; order Micrococcales; family Microbacteriaceae; genus Plantibacter; species Plantibacter sp. PA-3-X8. The sequence continues at coordinate 629,844 of NZ_CP033107.1, read as the reverse complement.
CGTCTTCCAGGGCTTCCATCTGACCGACGGCGTGACCGCAGAACAGAACGTCGCAATGGCGCTGCTCTACAGCGGCGTTCCCAGGCGGGAGCGCCGTGACCTCGCCCGCGCGGCACTCGAGCGCGTGGGACTCGAGCACCGCATCGGGCACGCGGCGCAGGACCTCTCCGGCGGTGAACGACAGCGGGTCGCCATCGCCCGGGCGATCGTGACCGACCCGCTCGTCGTCCTCGCCGACGAACCCACCGGCGCCCTCGACACGGCGAACGGCGAACGCGTGCTCAGCCTCCTCGAGCGACTGCACGACGAGGGCACCACCGTCGTCGTCATCACCCATGACGTCGAGCTCGCCGCACGACTGCCACGACGCATCGAGCTGCGGGACGGCCGCATCATCACCGACACCCGGACCGACACCAGGGCGGTGCCGCATGCGTGAGCGTCGCAGACGTCTCGACCCCCGGGATCTGCTCGCCGTCGGCACGGTCGGGCTTCGCACCCGACCGCTTCGCGCCGTGCTGTCGACCATCGGGATCGCCATCGGCATCGCGACACTGGTGACCGTCACCGCCGTGCCCGCGTCCTCCCAGGCCGCGCTCGATCAACAGCTCACGGCGCTCGGAGCGGACCTGCTGCGAGCCGACCCTCGCGCAGGCGCAGACGGAACCCCCGTACCGCTTCCGGCCGAGGCACTCGGCATGCTGCAGCGCATCGGAACCGTGAAGGATGCCGCCACGGTCGGCAACGCCCACGCGCCCGTCCGCAGCAACGAGCTCCGCGGGTACCCGGAGACCGGGCTGACCACACTCGCGGTCCGCGGTGATCTTCGCGAGGTGCTGCGAACGGACGTGACCTCCGGCCGCTGGCTCGACGGGAGCGACCTGCCGACGGCCGTGCTCGGCATCGACGCCGCTGATCGGCTCGGCCTGTCGCAGCTCCCCGACCGGCCCGTCACGATCGACGTCGACGGCGTCGCGTTCACCGTGATCGGCGTGCTCGCAGCGACGCCGCTCTCCGCCGACGTGCAATCGGCGGTCCTCGTCGACGATGCTGCCGCGCGGCGCTGGCTGAGCTTCGACGGCGCACCGACGGTCGCCTACGTCACAGGTGTCGAGGCGTCGATCGACGCCTTGCGGCCGGTCGTCGCCGCAACCCTCTCCCCGGGGGCGAGCGGACTCGTGCAGGTGAGCCAGCCGTCGGCCGTGCTCGCCGCGAAGGCTGCTGCCCGATCCAGCTTCGATGGACTCTTCCTCGCGCTCGCCGCAGTCGCACTCGTGATCGGAGGCATCGGCATCGCGAACACGATGTTCGTCTCCGTGCTCGAGCGTCGCCGGGAGATCGGATTGCGACGAGCGCTCGGCGCCCACCGCGGTCAGATCCAGGCACAGTTCCTCGTGGAGGCCATCCTGCTCTGCGCGGTGGGTGGCGTATCCGGAGTCGTGCTCGGTCTCCTCGGGACCGCGGCTTGGAGCGGTCTGCAGGGCTGGCCGCTGGTCGTTCCGGTGGAGACGATCCTGTCCGGCATGAGTGCCGCGCTGGTGACGGGCGCCGTCGCCGGACTCGCCCCGTCCATCCGCGCCGCCCGCCAATCGCCGACCGCGGCGCTCGCCGCGACCTGAGCGGGTCCGACGGTGCGCGGGTGCGCGGATGCGGTCCGGGATGGAAAGTGATGAGAGCATGGCCGACGACATGAGCAACAGCAGAAGAGCGGGTACCGCTGGGCCCCGGCGCGTGCCCCGGCTGCTCGCGCGCTACCTCGCGGCTGGCCTGCTGCTCGTGCTCGCCTCGGCCGGCGGTACGGTCTGGCTGGCTCAGACCTCGGAGTACCGGTACGACGAGCAGGCGTCCGGTGCCGATCTCGTGCGAGACGAGCAGGTGTTGGATGCGCTCAGGACGTGGGCCGGACGCCACGACGGCTGGAGCGATGTCGGGTCCACGCTGCTGCTGCTCAGCCAGGAGACCGGGCGTCGCATCGCCGTGGTCGACGGTGCCGGAACGGTGATCGCCGACACGGCGCCCGAGCTGCCCCGTCCGGCGGCCTCCACCCGATTGCTCGACCCGCTCGAACCCCTCGGGGACCCGGTGACATCCGAACTGCGTCTGCCCGACGGCATCAGCGGGCCGTTCTCGCTCGACGATGCGCAACGTGACCAGCTCACCGGGCAGGCCGCCGCCGTGGTGGCGTGCCTGGGCGATGCGGTCGTCGACACCGACGTGTGGGGGAGCGGCCGCCCCGTGGTCAACGGGTACGACGATGCACCGGACTGTGGCCGTGCCGCCTTGAACACCCCGCTGCCGAGCGAGCGGGTCGCCCTCGACGAGCTCCGTGATCGCACGAACGCCTGCCTGCTCGCCGCGAACGCGCCGCTGGTCACCGACGTCGAACTCGATCTGTCTCCGTCGAGCGCCCCTGCGCAGCTCGCGTTGCGCACCGTCCCGACCGGCGACGACCCGGCTGACGGGTGCCTGCTGCAGGCGCGCATCGACCAGGCTCGGGCGACGACGGCGCCTGCCGTGAACGTGGTGCTCACCGACCAGCGAGGTGACGCGCAGGGCCCGCTCGACGCGAGTCCTGGATCGATCGCCCGCGTGGGCGTGTTCGTCGTGGTGCTGCTCACACTCCTGGCGGTGGCCGCGGCGCTCATCGTCGTGCCGACCCTCCGTAGTGCCCGCCGACTCGAGACCGCGGTCGATCGGTTCAGCGCGGGCGATCGTGAGGCCCGCGCGGCGTTGCCCGCTCGCGATGACCTCGCCGGCGTCGGCGCCGCGTTCGACCGCATGTCCGGTGAGATCGCTGGACACGAAGCGTCACGGCGACGGCTACTCGGCGACATCGCCCACGAACTGCGCAGCCCGCTCACGAACATCCGCGGATGGGTCGAGGCGGCTGACGACGGTCTCGGTCTCGACGATGCGGCACTCCGCCGGCTCGTGCTCGACGAGGCCGGGCGGATGGAGCGGATCACCGGGGACCTGCAGCTCCTCGCGCTCGCGGAGGCCGGCGACCTCGTGCTGGAGCGCAGGGCGTGCGACGCGGCGGTGATCCTGCGAGAGCTCGGCGAAGCGTACCGAGCGCAGGCGGCGAGCACGGACATCGCGCTGCACGTCGAGCTCTCGGGGCCGTTGCCGCTCGAGACCGATCCTGCGCGGCTGCGGCAGATCCTCGACAATCTGCTCTCGAACGCTCTGCGCCACACGCCGCCGGGCGGTCGTGTCGACCTCGAAGCGGTGACCGCTGACGACCTGGTGCGGATCGCGGTCGTCGACACCGGCGAGGGCATCGCCCCGGCAGACCTGCCGCGGGTCTTCGACCGGCTCTGGCGCGGCGAGCCGTCTCGGGTCCGCGCCGGGCAGAGCACCGGCCTCGGTCTCTCGATCGCCCGCGGCCTCGCTGAGGCGTTGGGCGGCACGCTCGTCGCGCAGAGCGCCCTCGGCGAGGGCAGCCGCTTCGAGCTGTCGCTGCCTGCGCGCGTGCCGGAGTGACGGAATCCGCTTCGCGTCAGAGCCTCTGGTTGCAGGTCGGTCTCAGTTCGGCGCTTCACCCATCGTCAGTTCCGGCTCGACGCCGACCGGCATCGGGAACCAGGCGAGGAAGGTGACGCCCTCGTCGGTCGCGTCGAAGACGATCGTCTCGTTCGCCGGCTCATGGAATGTGTCGCCGGCGCGCAGGACGGTCTGAGGCCCGGTCCCCACTTGGAAGTTCACGGAGCCGGTTTCGATGGTGCCGAAGACCGGGCCGTTGTGCCAGTGCGCCCCGACGTGGAAGTCGGGGGCGATCGTGATGCGTCGCACTTCGACGGAGGCGAAGCTCGGAGCCCCATCGAGCGTCACCGTGCTCAGGGTCGTTCGTTCGATCGGGGATTCACTCATGGGTCGATGATGCCAGTGACTGGTGACCAACAGCCCCGGGCCGATCAGCGATCAGGACGGATGGCCGATCGTGACGCTCTCCCGCTCGGCGCGAGAGAGTTTGACCCGGGCGAGTCGGATCCGCTGGCCGGCTTTCACTGGTCGTGGCAGGGCGACGGTGAGCAATCCCTCGTCCTGGGCGCAGAACAGGCAACCGTCGGTCTGCGGGAACACCATCGGTGCTGGGATGGCGCGCAACACGCCGATCTCCTGTCTGAGCACCGCCAGGCGGTGGATGCTGAGGGAGCGTGCCACCGTGCTCGCCCGCACCGAGCGCAGCGCTCCGGCGAACACCCACACCGGCATGCGTGGTCCCGAGACGAGCATGAACGGGTTGCGGAGGTCCCGCTCGACGGTGTCGCGGCTGCCGCCGACCAGCCGATGATCGTAGGCGATCAGGGTCGGGGCCTCGCCGCCCCACTGGACAAGGCCCGTCGGGGCCTGGAGGGCGAGCCAGCCGCCCCGGCGGTAGATCCGGAACTCCCCCAGCGCTCGCATCGGGACCGACACCAGCGAGAAGCAGAACAAGAGGGCGCTCACGATCAGCCAGCCCGCGACCGCCGGCCTCGAGATCCACTCGCCGAACGCGTCGATGCTCGGCTCGGGCGCGGCGGTGAGCGCTTCGACCAGCCCGAAGGCCTGGGGGATCAGGAACGGGATGCCGATGGCCAGCCCGGGTACGAGATACTCACCCTCGGTCTTCAGTCGGCGTCGGAACCCGCTGAGGGTGCTGAGCTCCTGCTCGACCTTCCAGCGCAACTCATCCAGTCGACGGGCGTCGACGGTCGCTTCCCAGTCCGGGCCGATCCAGCCGCGCACCGGCCCACTGTCGTTCCGAGGAATGCTCACACGGCCCAGGGTAGAGGCACCGCCGCATCGCTCGACGAGTGGCCGGGAGACGTGTTCCGGCTCAGGGACCGGTTGCGCCATCCACTTGAGGAAGCTATCTTCCTATAAACACGTTCCATGAACATTGGGGGAGATGATGATTCACAAGAAGATCCTGGTACTGCTCACGTCCGGACTGGTGGTCGCCGGCGGACTCGGCGGTGTGGCAGCGCAGGCCGTGGCGAGCTCCGCGAAGGCGCCGGCGGAGGCGACCGCGACGCCGACCGCGAGCGCGACGCCGACCGAGACGCCGACCGAGACGCCGACCGAGACGCCGGCCGCGACCACGCCGCCCACCGAGTCCACGCACATCAACGAGTTCTACCTGCAGGGCCTCTGGCAGCGATTCTTCGAGGTCGGTAAAGCCGCGATGGCGTCCTGCATGACCGAAGCGGGGTTCGGGTTCGACGACACCAGCTTCGACGGGATGCCGCCAGGTCTGAGCGAGGCCGACCAGGACGCCTGGCAGGCGGCCGCGGTCCCCTGTCGTGAGGAGCGTGACGCGGCGACCGCTGCTGCCGAGGCGGCCTACGTGCCGACCGAGGAGGAGCGTGCCACGGCACTGGCGTTCGCGACGCAGTATCAGGGCTGGATCGATGCGATGCGCTCATGCATGGCCGACCGCGGCCACGAGTTCGTGGGCGCCGTCGACATGACACTCCAGGCCTACCCGTATCCCGAAGGTCAGCAGGCGACCGGGATGCCCGACGGCCTGTCTCCGGAGGAGAGCCACCAGTGGAAGTTGGATGCGACCGGCTACGACTCCAGCTACCCCGAGTCGGAGCAGAGCACCTGGGACGCGTCCTGCGGATTCGTCGCCGACGCCGCCTACGGTGGGCCGGGTCACTGATCGGTCTGTCGAGACGCCCGCGTTCTCGTTCCGACACGTCGGAGCGAGAACGCGGGCCATGCTCCGGCCCAAGCAATGGGTGAGTGCGTCCGGCGGGTGGCGGCATCGACGCTCTCTGAGCAACCCTCGAATCGTCCGTAGGCTCGCGTGATGCGCAACTTGGTTCGATTGGACGATTGGTCACCCGCGGACGTCGACGAGGTGTTCCGTCTCGCCGAGGCCTACCGCGACGGATTCGGGCCGAGCTTCGACGGATCCGCCGTCATGTTCTTCCCGCCGACCAGCCTGCGCACGCGGGTCTCCTTCGAGCGCGGGGCCGCCCTGATGGGGCTGCAGCCGATCGTGTTCCCCAGCGAGACCCTGGACAAGTCGGAGGCGCTCGCCGACGTCGCCCGGTACCTCGAATCGTGGGCCGACATCATGATCGTGCGGCACGGCGACATCGGCGTCCTCGAACAGCTGGCCGAGGCCGCGGCGCTCCCCGTCGTGAATGCGATGACCGACGTCAATCACCCCTGCGAAGTGCTGTCCGACTTCTTTGCGATCCGTGAGCGGCGCGGGCTCGACGGGCGGCGGTTCCTCTTCGTCGGCGCCGACGGCAACATCGCCCAGGCATGGCAGGAAGCCGCCAGAGTGCTGGGTCTCGATCTGGCGCAGTGCTGCCCCGCGGAGCTCGCGATCCCCGGTGCGGTGTGGACCGACGATCTGGAAACCGCCGTCCGCACGGCCGACGTCATCCTCACCGACGGGTTCGGCGAGCACGTGGCGCAGCTGGAGCCGTTCCAGATCACCGCAGCCCTGCTCGACAGCGCACCGGCCGGCGTCCTGCTCAACCCCTGCCCGCCGTTCACCCGCGGCGAGGAGGTCAGCGCCGACGCCATCGAGCACCCCGCCTTCGTTGGTCACCGGTTCAAGGCGTCGCTGCTCCCCGTGCAGCAGGCGATCATGGCGTTCGCCATCGGGATGTCCTGAGCTGCAGCGCCACCACTTCCGTGGTCAGCTCTCCGCGCCCGCCTCGGTCGCCGGCATCGACGTGGTGGGCGGCCACCACCAGATCGCGGCAGCGACGAGGCCGAGGAGGGAACTGATCCCGACACCGGCGGCGAGGAGCCCGAGGCTTCCGGCGGTCGCCGTCAGGTGGTCGGCCCAGAAGGCGATCTGCACACCGGTGGCGCTGATCAGGCTGAGCGATTCGACGGCGACGTACCCGAGCAGGAGCGTGGGCGGCGCGAGCGCGACCGCACCGACGATGCGAGTGCGGCGTCGGGCTGTCAGTGCGGTCCCGACCAATGACAGGACGGCGAGCACACCGACGAGCATCGCCATCAGCGGCGGGACCCGGAGGTCGTCGATGATGATGGCGCGGATGATCCGCGCGTAGGTGTACCCGCCGAGGACGGTCAGGGTGACGCCGAGCGCGAGCATCCAGGACGTGATGCGCTGAGCGGTCCGCACGGTCTTGCCGTGGCGTGGGTCGGCCAGTGCGCTGCGACCGAGCTGGTGGGCGCGCCAGGTCACGTCGTGGATGCTCCCGGTGACGAGTCGCCGGACGATGTCCCGGCGAAGGCGCCCGGCCGACCATCCGGCCTCGTCCGCCCAGAGCGCGTGCTCATGCAGGTCTGAGGCGAGCTCATCGCGCCGCGCGGCGGCGACCTCCTCGGGCAGGTCGCGGGTGTACTGAGCGCACCAAGCGAGGACCCAGTGCGCCGTGGTGTTGAACGTCCTCGTGTGGAGCAGGCTCATGCGATCCCCTGGTCGGCGACGCGAGCCGCGACGCGGTGCTCGTCGACGAGTCGTGCGTGCTCGCGGTTCCGTGCGGCGGCACCGACCGCCGTGATGCGGTACATCCGTCTTCGGGGTCGACCCTCGGCGGCCGCGATCTCGTGGTCCTCCCAGTCCTCCTCGATCAGGCCGGCTTCGGACATCCGCGAGAGCGCCTTGTACAGGGTGCCGTGCGCGGCGAGTTTCCCCTCGGGGCCGGCCAGGCGTTTCGCGAGCGCGAATCCGTAGAAGGACCCCTCCGACGCCTGCAGCACTGTGCCCACGTCGAGGATGTCGAGCTCGAGGGGGAACAGGGTGCCGGGGCGACGCTTGACCATGCGGACAGTATACGGAAGCTATCGGCCCATAAATCCACTCGTGTTCTCTGTGGGCAACGTACATCACGGGGAATTTGCGGCCCGCCTGTTCGCAGGCTATCTTCCTATAAACGTGATGTTCGAAGTTGGAGAGATGATGGCTCGCAAGAAGTTCTTGATCCTGGTCGCGGCCGGGCTGGTGGCCGCCGGCGGGTTCGGTGGCGTGGCGGCGCAGGCGCTCAGCATGAGGCCCGCGACGGACTCCTCGGATGCTCCGGAGACCTCGGCGAGTTCCCCGGAGACGCCGACGCCGACGTCGCCACCGACCGATGCCGCTCACATCGACGAGTTCTTCCTGCAGGACAAGTGGCAGGAGTTCCGCCAGGTGGGCCTCCTGACGATGGAGTCGTGCATGGTGGAGGCCGGGTTCCCGTTCGACGGAACCACTTTCGACGGGATGCCGTCGGGGCTGAGCGAGGTCGACCAGGAGGCATGGTACGCCGCGGCGGAACCGTGCTGGGTCCAGCGGGACGCGGCGTCCGCGGCGGCCGAGGCAGCGTACGTCCCGACCGCGGAGGAACGAGCTACCGCGCTGGCGTTCGCGGCGCAGTACCAGCGCCACATCGACGCGATGCGCTCCTGCATGGCCGACCGCGGCCACGAGTTCGTCGGTGAAGTCGACATGACCCTGCAGACCGCGCCCTTCGCTGACGCCGAGCGGCCGGCCGGTATGCCCGACGGTCTGTCGCCGGAAGAGACCCACCAGTGGATCATCGACGCATACGCGTACGACTCCAGCTACCCGGAGTCGGAGCAGGGGACCTGGGAGCGCGCCTGCGTCACCGCCGCCGACGCTGCTGCAGGGTTCGAACACTGATGGGGACGCCAGGAGCTGCGCGTCTGGTCCCGCGGAGCCGAGCGCGAACCATGACAGCGCTCCTAGTGGCCGCCCTCGGTGTCGGCGTGTTCGCTGGCACCGGGGCGGCGGCGGTCGCCCAGGCCGCGTATGCAGCCGAACAGCGCACCGTCGGCACGTTCGAATTCGTCCCGCTCGAGGACCGTGGCGTCGATGTCTCCGCGTACCTGAATCCGGATCCCACGATCACGACTGCGGACGGCCGCCGGCGCAACACCTTCGGAACGCCGGTCTACGATGCGGACACCGACCCGAAGCTCGTGACCTACCCGAGCACGCTCACGCCCCAGCAACGTGCGGTGCAGGAACTGCTCGTCACCCGGAACTTCATCGCGGCGCAATGCATGGCGGAACTCGGCCTGGACTTCACCTTCTCCCTCCCGTGGGAGCGGACGGAGGATCAACGCCGCAGCAACTCCATCGATCTCCCCGCAGTCGGCACGCCGGAGTGGAAGGCGTACGTCGGCACGCGGCTCGCGGGCGAAAGCTACAACTGGGAGGACGCCGGCTGTGGCGGGTACGCGGAGCATGTCCTCGCATCAACCGGCGACGGCACCGAATGAGCGTCCCTTGAGGCGCGCTATGCGGCCGAAGCCGCTCCTCTCCCATGACTGCCGTCTCGGGAGACACGCCATGCGCGAACGATCCGCCTGGGACCAGCTCCTCGACGAGCCGGCGCGATGTCGCTGCAGATGCGACGGAGCGCCGCTCGGCTAGAGACGGTGCGGTGGCTCGAAGCAGTCATCGTTCGCCGGCCTTGAAACGGGGCTCGGGCGGATGGAGTTCGCGGCGAGGACCGGCAGTGCACTCGTTCAGGTGGCTGTGCGGAGTCGGGTGATCCGCGACCGGATCCGGTCGTCGAGGTCTTCGAACTCGTCGAGCACGTCGGTGACGGCGTACACGCGGTCACGCTTGCGATTCGTGACCTCTGCGATGATCCGGGACGCTTCGAGTTGTTCGATGGCCCGGTACACGGCCCGATCCGCGAGGCCCGAGCGCTCCGCGAGCTGCTCGGCACTGAAGACCGGCAGGGCCACCAGCACGTCGAGGAGGAGATCGGCGGTGCTCCCGGTGCGCACTCCGGCCTCCTGTCGCCACGACTTGGCGTAGCGGGCAAACGACCTCGCGGTTCCACGGGCCTCGCGGGCTGCGACCTCCACGCTGAGAGCGACGTCGGTGATGATCGCCTCGGCGTCCCCCGCCCGGTAAGCGGTGAGGAGTCGGAAGTAGTGGGCGGTGTCGGCGGCGAGGGCTGACGCGATCGGCAGCACTGTTCCCGGTGTCACCCCACGCCTGCGAAGCACTGAACCGATGAGAGCCCGGCCGATTCGACCGTTACCGTCCGTGAACGGGTGGATGCTCTCGAATTGCGCGTGCACGATAGCCGCCTGAGCGATCGGATCGACATCGTCTCGGTTCGCGAAATCGAGAAGGTCGGTGAGATAGTCCGGCACGAGTTCCGGCGGCGGAGGCACGTAGAGCGCATTGCGCGGTGAGAAATGGGACCCACCGATCCAATTCTGAACGTCGCGCACTCGGCCTGCGTAGCGATGTTCTTCAGGGTCGTCCCGCATCAGCAACTCGTGTGCATGCAAGATCTCGTCGAGGTCGATAGTCGTTTCTGATGCCCCGATCAGGGCCGTGATGGCACGGCCGGCGGAAACCATCGACACAGCAGAGGAATTCTCCTTCAGGCCGCCGAGGGCACGCGCGAAAGCGGTGGTGCTGGCTTCAACCTGTTCGATGCGCGAGGAAGCAACGGATTCCATGCGGATCAAGAAGCCGGCCAGTGGCTGCAGCACACCTCCGGCGACGCGCTCGAGTTCCTCGGTCTCGTAGCGGGCACGGAGAAGCTCGCGCGGTGGTGTCGGTGGAACCGAGAGTGTTGCGATGTGTGGCGGCAGCGCAACCGAGATCTCCGCAAGCATGCGGTCTTCACGGTTTCCCCGCCTGCCGGTTGCTTGCCAGGCGACCGTATGGTGTTCATGCCTCGGCCAGGCGTCCATCTACCGCTCCTGTCTCTAGCGCGCCGTTAAGTGTCACTTAACTTGCATAAGTGACACTATCAGGTGAGCTCCTGACAGGTGCCTAGGGTCACCGACTCAGCTCGTCATCGCAGGCTTGCCCCACGCTCCGCGCGAGACGACGCGGCGTCCAGCAGTTCGAGCACGTGGCGGTAGTCCTCGCCCGTGGCGCGGGTCATCCCGAGTTCGCAGGTGCGGTTGCACGACGCGTGCGCGTCGGCACCGAGGGCGGCGACCTCGGCGGCCTCGGCTTTCGTCGCGGACGCCGTCAGCTCGGGGTGCAGCATGCCGCGGTCGCCGGCGAAGGCGCAGCAGCCCCAGTCGTCCGGGACGTGCACGCGCTCGGCCACGGCTTCGCCGATCAGCACGAGATCCGGGTCGAGGCCCATCTGTCGTGAGGAACAGGTCGGGTGCAGGACGAGCTGCTCGATCTGCGCTGAGACGTCGACCCGAGGCAGGATCTCCCGGGCGGCGAAGGCCACCGCGTCCTCGACGACCACGCCGCTCTCGCTGAGGAGCTTCGCGAAGCCCTCGGTGCAGCTCGACGCGTCGCTGACGACCACGAGGCCGCTGTCGGCCACGGCCGCTCGGATGCGTTCGACCGTGCGTTGCTCGTTCACCGCAGCACCGGACGCGAACCCCTTCGACGACCACGGGGTGCCGCAACAGATCGACTCGACGCCGTCGGGGACCATCATGCTCAGGCCCGCCCGCTCGAGCAGTCGGGTGAAAGCACCCATGACGCCGTCCCCACCGTCCGCCGCGCCGAACATGCTGTTCACGCACGCCGGGACGTAGATGCCGACGGTCGGACCGTCACCGGCACCCACCGTCCGGCCGAGGGCCTTCCGCGACCGTCCGCCGCCCGGCAGATCGCCCGAGTACCTCGGCACGGTGTCCGCGCCGAGCACGGCACGCGCGACGTCCGTCACCGCACCGACCACCGGGGCCGGCAGGAGCTTCGCGCCGGAGAGCGCGACCGAACCGATCCTCGTGACCGGCCCCCAACCGGTGGCAGCAGCCTTCCAGCCCGCGGCGGCGACCGGAGCCGCCTCGGTGCGCCGGATGCGCTTGACCAGCGCGCCCGTGTTGATCTGGACCGGGCACGCCGTCTGACACATCCCGTCGACGGCACAGGTCTGCACGCCGGCGTAGTCGTAGTCGTCCGCGAGCTCCTCCGCGAGGGCGATGTCCCCGCGAGCGCGAGCGGACTCCTCGGCACGGCGGACGACGATGCGCTGCCGCGGCGTCAGCGTCAGGTCGCGACTCGGGCAGACGGGTTCGCAGTACCCGCACTCGACGCAGCGGTCGACCTCCTCCTCGACGGTCGGCTGGAGCTTGATCCCCTGGAGGTGCGCCTGGGGATCCTCGTCGATCAGCACGCCGGGGTTCATCACCCCGGCCGGGTCGGCCAACCGCTTCAGCTCGAGCATCACCCCGTACAGTTCATCGCCGTACTGCCGGCGGACGTACGGTGCCATGGCGCGACCCGTGCCGTGCTCGGCCTTCAGGTTGCCGCCCGCCGCGAGGACGAGGTCGACCATCTGTTCGGTGAAGCCGTTGAACCGGCCGAGTGCGGCGTCGCCCTCGAACCGGTCGGTCAGCATGAAGTGGATGTTGCCGTCCTTCGCGTGACCGAAGATGACGGAGTCGCGATAGGCGTGCTGCACGAACAGCTCCTGCAGGCTCGCGCAGGTGTCTGCCAGGGCGGCGGTCGGCACGACGATGTCTTCGAGGAGGGCCGTGGTGCCGGAGGGCCGCGCTCCCGCGACCGAGGCGTAGAGGCCCTTCCGGAGAGCCCAGGCGCGCGACCGCTGGGACGCATCGCTCGAGAACAGCACCGGCGCGTGCACGTCCAGACCGTTCAGGAGCACACCGCCCGCCGTCGCGCGGTCCCTGAGTTCGACGGCGTCCTCGGAGCGGTACTCGACGAGGAGTGCCGCGTGACCGTCCGGCGTGAACCCCTGGATCTCCGCCGGGCTGCCGGGAAGTCGCTGCCCGACCGTCAGGGACGTGGCGTCCATGAGCTCGAGCGTGGCGGCTCCGGACGCGACCAGCTCGGGCAGCGCGCGCGTCGCCGCGTCGAGGGAGGGGAACACGGCCAGCGCCGTCGACACCAGCGGGAGGACGGGGACGGTGCGGAAGGTCGCCTCGGCGACGAATGCCAGCGTGCCCTCCGAGCCGATGATGAGGTGCTGCAGGACGTCCACGGGCGACTCGAAGTCGAGGAACGCGTTGATCCCGTACCCCATGGTGTTCTTCAGGGAGAACTGGCGCTCGATGGACGCGACCGACGCCGGGTCCGATCGCACGCGGCGCTGCAGGCGCTCGATGCCCTCGGCGAGTTCCGGTTCCGCTTCGTGGAGCTGTCGGTCAGCCGTCGGGTCGGCCGTGTCGATCGTGGTGCCGGACGGGAGGACGAACACCATCGATTCCAGCGTCCGGTAGGTGTTCTCGTCGATCCCGCAGGCCATGCCGCTGGAGTTGTTCGCGATGACGCCGCCGATCGTGCACGCCACCTCGCTCGCCGGGTCCGGGCCGAGGCGGTAGCCGAGTCGCGTGAGTCGCGCGTTGACCTGCGCCACCGTCGCCCCCGGCTGCACCCGGACGCGCTTGCCGTCGTCGAGCACCTCGATGGACTTGAACCGCTGCCTGGTGTCGACGATGATGCCGGAACCGGACGCCTGACCGGACAGGCTGGTGCCGCCCGACCGGAACGTGACGGGCGCGGCGGACCGCGTCGCCGCCCGGAGGATCGATGCGACCTCGGCGGCGCTCTCCGCGATGACGACCGCCTCGGGCGTCAGCAGGTAGTGCGATGCATCCCCGGCGTACGCGGCCAGGTCGATTGCCCGGGTGCGGATCCGGGAGGGGTCACCCACGGCTTCGCCGATGGCTTCGGTCATGAGGGATGGGACGGTGGTCGGGTGTGCCACGAGGCTTCCTTCTCGAATGCGGGCGTCAGCGGGGTGCAGGGGAGCGGGGTGCTGGGTTGCGGCTGCGGTGGCCGGACGCCTCAGAGGATGGGGCGTCGTCGGCCATCGCCCGGCCGATTCATTCGAAGCGTTGCCAGTCCGGCCGGTTGTCGTAGGTGTAGCGATAGTAGTCCGACAACTGCAGCCCTGATGCCGCTGCCTCGTCGACGATGACGGTGGCGTGCTCGTGCAGCTGGAGCGCCGACCCGGGGACGAACGCGCTGAGCGGTCCTTCGACGGCGGCCGCGACGGCGTCGGCCTTCCCCGCCCCCTGGGCGACCAACACGAGCTCGCGCGCCTCGAGGATGGTCCCGAGTCCCTGCGTCATGCAGTGGGTCGGCACCTGGTCGGGCGAGTCGAAGAAGCGGGCGTTGTCCTGGCGGGTCTTCGGCGCCAGGGTCTTGATGCGCGTGCGTGACGCGAACGACGACGTCGGCTCGTTGAACCCGATGTGTCCGTTCGACCCGATGCCGAGGATCTGCACGTCGATGCCGCCGGCCTCGGCGATGGCCCGGTCGTACTCCTTCGCGGCGGCCGCGAGGTCCGCAGCGCGACCGTCCGGGACGCGGACGCGCGAGGGGTCGAAGCCGAGCGGGGCGACGACCTCACGCGCGATCACGCTGGCGTACGACTCGGGGTGGTCGGCGGGGATGCCCACGTACTCGTCCAGCGCGAAGCCGCGCGCTTCGGCGAACGACAGCGAGCCCGCCTGCACGCGACGGGCCAGTTCCGCGTAGATGCCCTGCGGGCTGGACCCGGTCGCGAGCCCGATGACGGCCTGGGGCCGCCCGGCGACGATCGACGCGATCTTCGCGCCGGCGACGCGACCGACCTCGGCGGCGTCGGGAAGGATGATGATCTCCACGGTGTCCTCTCGTTCCTGCTCAGGCGCTCGCCGCGGCCACGGCCGAGCGGACGTCGCCGTCGTGTGATTCGAGCAGCCGGGCGGCCGTCGCTGCGTCCACGTCGGCGAGGAGCATGACGACGGCGGTCTTGGCGTGGGCGCCGGCCTGCTCCAGGGCGTCGTCGGCGATCGACCGTTCGACACCGGTGGCGTCGGCGACGATCCGCTGCGCGCGGTCGACGAGCTTCTCGTTGGTCGGCTTCACGTCGACCATGAGATTGGAGAAGACCTTGCCCGAGCGCACCATGGACGCGGTGGACAGCATGTTGCACACGAGCTTCTGTGCGGTGCCGGCCTTCAGACGGGTCGAACCGGTGAGCGCCTCGGGGCCGGTCATCACCTCGATGGCGATGTCCGCCTCGGCGCTGATCCTGGCGTTCCGGTTGCAGGACACGGCGATCGTCCCCGCGCCCAGGTGGCGTGCGTAGCGCAGGCCGCCGATGACGTACGGGGTGCGACCGCTGGCCGCGAGACCGACGACGACGTCCGTGGGGCGGAGGTCGGCCGCGATGAGTTCCGAGGCGCCGAGCTCGATGTCGTCCTCGGCACCCTCGACGGCGACGACGAAGGCGTGCTCGCCGCCGGCGATGAGCCCCAGGACTTCGGAGGGATCGGTACCGAAGGTCGGTGGGCACTCGACCGCGTCGAGCAGTCCGATCCGACCGCTCGTCCCCGCGCCGAGGTAGATCAGTCGTCCACCCTGCCGACGAGCCTCCGTGATGCGCTCCACGGCGCGCGCGATGCTCGGCAGTTCCGCTCGGACCGCGTCGGCGACGAGTCGGTCCTCGTCGTTGATCACCTCGAGCAGCCGGAGCGTGTCCAGCGTGTCGAGGTCGACCGTGCGCGGGTTGCGTCCCTCGGTGGAGAGCGCTGCCAAGGTACTCGATGCTTCAGGCACGATCGGCCCTCCGTTCTGGGTCGGACGGGCTGGCGCCGTCGTGGTGGTCCGTGGGGCTGTCGACGGTCATGCTTCGAACCGCAGCGAGCGAGGCGGCCCGTCGAGCGTCCGCGCGGGGAGCGAGTGCCCCGGGACGATCGCGCCGAGGACGCTGCCGTGCGAGGCGCCGGTGGCCGAGGGGAGGGATCCCGCCTGGCCGTTCACCGTCAGGAAGCCGAGCACGGCGAAGGCGAGCGCCTCCTTCGCGTCGGAGGGGAGGCCCGCGTCGTCGCTGCTGACGACGTCGGCCTCGGGGAGTGCAGCCCGGATGCGCGCGACGAGCTGGGGATTGCGCACCCCTCCGCCGGCGAGGATGACGCGCTCCACCCCACGGACGGCGTCGGCGACGGTCCGTGCGGTCAATTCGGTCAGGGTCGCGACGAGGTCCTCGATCGGAAGCGTCGGACGGCCGGCGAGCTGCTTGCGGAGGTAGTCGAGGTGGAACAGTTCCTTGCCCGTCGACTTCGGGGCGGGGCGCTGGTAGTACGGCTCGCGCAGGAGGAGGTCGAGCGTCTCCTCGTCGACGGTGCCACGCGCGGCGAGCTCGCCGTCGGCGTCGAACTGCCGGGCGCCGTCGGTGTGCTCGGCGACGACGGCGTCGATGAGGGCGTTCGCCGGTCCGCTGTCGAACGCGATCGGGTCCTGGCCGGGCCGCACGATGGTGGCGTTGGCGATTCCACCGAGGTTGACGGCCGCTGCGGTCTCGCCGCCCAGCCAGAGCGCGTCGATCATGCTGACGAGCGGAGCACCCTGCCCGCCGGCCGCGACGTCACGTGAACGCAGGTCCGCGACGACGGTGCAACCGGTGCGTTCGGCGATCCAGGCCGGCTGGCCGAGCTGGAGCGTGCCCTCGACCCGGCCGTCCTCGACCCAGTGGTACATCGTCTGGCCGTGGGAGACGATCAGGTCGGCGTCACCGTCGCAGAGCTCCGCGACCGCTCGCACCGCGAGATCGGCGAAGGCCTGCCCGATCCGCGTGTCCAACCGGCAGACGTCGTCGACACTGGTGGTCGCCGGTGGCAGGGCTGCGGTGATCGCGGCTCGCAGTTCCGGGTCGTACCCGTCGGTGAGCATCCCGAGCGGGCGGACGACGAGGGTGTCGCCGTCCACGCTGATCTCGGCTGCGGCGGCGTCGATCGCATCGTGCGAGGTGCCGGACATGAGGCCGATGACGCGCATCGGGCGGCTCACTTGCGCAGCTCCGCCCGGTGGGCGCTCCCGCGGAGCGTACCGATGGCGATCGCGCTCACGAGGCAGGTCGCCATCACGTAGTACGCCGGGACGTCGACGTTGCCGGTCGAGGCGATCAGCGACGTGATGATGAGGCCGGCGCTGCCCGAGAAGACGGCGTTCGAGATCGAGTAGGACAGCCCGAGGCCGGTGTACCGCACGGAGGTGGGGAACATCTCGGCGAGCATGGCGGGGCCCGGGCCTGCGATCAGGCCGACGACCGCTCCGGCGACGAACACGGCGAGGCCGTGAACTCCGACGCCGAGGTCCGGGTTCTGCAGCACGTTGAGCAGGGGCAGCGCCAGGATCACGATGAGCCCGGTGCCGGTGAGCATCACCCAACGCCGACCGATCTTGTCCGACAGCCAGCCGGCCGGGAGGATCGTCGCGGCGAAGCCGGCGTTCGCGAGGACCGTGGAGATCAGTGCTTCCTGGAACGAGGCGTTGAGGCTGCTCTGGAGGTAGGAGGGCATGACGACGAGGAAGGTGTACCCGGCGGCGGACCAGCCCATCAGGCGACCGATCCCCAGGAGGATCGCCTTGGCGGTCTCGGCGGCGCCCGCCCGCACGACCACCGGCTTGGCGACGTCGGTGGTGTCGGCGGCGGCGACCTTCTGGAACTCCGGGGTCTCCTCGAGCTTCAGGCGGAGGAACAGGGCGACCGCGCCGAGGGGGATGGCGAGCAGGAAGGCGATCCGCCAGCCCCACGCCGCCAGATCGGCTTCGGACAGCAGGGATGCCAGCAGCGCGACGGTACCGGCGCCGCCGAGGAGTCCGAGTGCGACCGTGAACGACTGCCACGATCCGTAGAAGCCGCGCTTCCCGGCAGGTGCGAACTCGGTCATGACCGAGACGGCGCCACCGAACTCACCGCCGGCGGACAGGCCCTGCAGGATGCGCACGATCGTGAGCAGGATGGGCGCCGCGATGCCGATGGAGGCGTACGTCGGGAGGATGCCGATGAGTGCGGTCGCCCCGGACATCATGACGAGGACGAGGATGAGCGTCGGCTTGCGGCCGATCCGATCGCCGATCCGGCCGAAGAGCGCCGCCCCGACCGGGCGGAAGAAGAAGGCGATCGCGAAGGACGCGTAGGTCGCGATGAGCGACTCGATGCCGGTCTGCTGGCCGTCGCTGAAGAACTGCGCGGCGAGGATCGTGGCGAGGAACCCGTAGATCCCGAACTCGTACCACTCGATGAAGTTGCCGACGCTGCCGGCGACGATGGCCCGGCGTCGGGCGGTGCTGCTGATCACGTCGCTGCGTGGTGTGGAGCTGGTCACGGGACCTCCCTTGGTTCCTGGATCGTGCATGCCGGCAGCACCCGCGGTACTCCGCTACACGTGTCGGCCAGTCCGCACCTGAGGAGGGCACTGGTCGCGAGTCGGTGCAACAAACATACACAATTCAACGACGGATGGTAATTTCCATACATCCTGCCGGTGGGTGCCGACGGTACAGTGTTGACGGTCGAGAGGAGCACCGATGGGAGCCGACGTCCACCGGACATCACGGGCGGTGTCCACCGAGGTGCGCGCTCGTATCGACGAACTCCGTCCCTCCGAGCGGCGGATCGCCGAATCGCTGCTCGCCGACCCGGGCGCCTTCGCGACGCGGTCGGTCGCCGAGATCGCCGAAGAGGCGTCGACGTCGACGACGACGGTCGTCCGTTTCACGCGCAAGATCGGCTACGACCGCTTCAAGGACTTCCGCCACGACCTGACCGAGGAGAACCTCCGCGAGCGGCTCGCGCTCGCCGGGACGAACGTGCAGTCGCCCGACATCGTCGCCGGAGACAGCCTCGACGACATCGTCGCGAAGGTC
This sequence comes from Plantibacter sp. PA-3-X8, assembly GCF_003856975.1. Lineage (NCBI taxonomy): Bacteria > Bacillati > Actinomycetota > Actinomycetes > Micrococcales > Microbacteriaceae > Plantibacter > Plantibacter sp. PA-3-X8. Next base: position 611,309 of record NZ_CP033107.1, on the reverse strand, counting down.
GCCGCGAACGAATCCCTCTCGATCGCCGACACCGCACAGGCGCTCGACACGGCAGCCCTCACGCGTGCGGTCGCCGCGGTCGCCGGCGCTCGCCGGGTCGACATCTTCGGTGTCGGAGCGAGCTCCATCGTCGCCGTCGACCTGCAGCGGAAGCTCTCGCGGATCGGGCGCGTGGCGCTCGAATGGCCCGACCCGCATGCCGCCTGGACCGCCGCTGCGATCCTCGACGAGCAGGCGGTCGCCGTCGCGATCTCGCACTCCGGCGCGACCGCTGACACCGTCGACTACCTCCGGCTCGCGGCCCGCTCCGGGGCGACGACCATCGCGATCACCAACCACGCGGAGTCGACCCTGGCGACCAGCGCGGACATCGTCCTCCAGACGTCCGCGCGGGAGACGGCGTTCCGCTCGGGAGCGCTCGGCAGCCGGATCGCACAGCTGATGGTCGTCGACTGCCTCTTCATCGGAGTCGCCCAGGTCGACGCCGAAGCGTCCATCGGTGCGCTGCAGCGGACCTTCGACGCGGTCCGGGAGCGTCGCTCGACCGAGTGACGTCGACCGTGTGGTTGCACTCCGCAACGACGGTTGAGTATTTCGCATTCGTCATATAACGTCTTACATATCAGTTACTCAAACGAGTCGATATGTGGCGAGACCTGACGTCCTCCCCGAGGCGTCGTCATGACGTTCCGCCGCACCGCCCCTTCACCGGATGTCGATGACCCGCGTTCGCGACAGCTTCGGTGAGGCCCACCCATGCACCGCGCCCCCTAGGAGAACCATGTCCACGAAACGGACGACGAACCTCATCACTCTGGCGGTCCTCGCCACCGTCGGCTCGACGCTGATGGCCGCGCCGGCTCACGCGGCGTCTGCACCGATGACGCCGGACCACCCGATCGGAACCACCGTCCCGCCTCTGACCAGCGATGGCGTGACCGGCCTGACCGGAATGGACCAGACCACGCTGGCTGATGGCCAGACCTACCCACTGCGATTCCGCGAGCCGGACCCGTCGACCGGCAAGGTGCTCCCGCCGGCAGCGATCGGCGAGGTCCAGATGGCCGTGTCGACCAGTGGTCGGACAGATGCCGGTACCTTCCTGCCGACGATCGGACCCAAGTTCAACAACGCCGAACAGACGCCCGTCGGGCAGGTGTACGCGGATTCCTGGACGGTCTTCAACAACGAGGGGAGCGCCACCTACACCTTCGACTTCTCCGGTCTGCAAGGTGGTGCCCTTCCCGCCGGCGCGGTCCTGGCCTTCAACGACGTCGATGTGTGCCGCGACGGGGCGTCGGAGAGCGCACGGCTGTCCTCCGATGTCGCCGGGTCCTGGCTGGACTACCGGGCGGACACCGGATCCGGAACCCCCGGCGCGGTCACGGTGGATGCGGAGACGGGTCAGGTCGACATTAGTTCGGTGTGCCCGGCCGGCGCGAACGGCGTCACGCAGACCTTCACCACCAACACCGAGATCTCCGACCTCACGATCACGCTGAACGGCTCCTCGCCGAACACCACTCCCATGTCCGGGTTGTGGTGGGCGTTCGAACTCCCGCTCGAGGCGGTCGCGCCAGCAATCTCGATGGAGAAGTTCACCAACGATCAGGATGTCACCGAGGCACCCGGCCCGGAGATCGTGATCGACAGCGCCGTCGCCTGGACCTACCGGGTCGGCAACGCCGGCAACACCCACCTCGCCGAGGTCGTCGTCACGGACGACCAGGTCGACGGCGCCGACATCGTCTGTGGTGATGGCGGCAACGTGATCGCGCTGCTCGCCCCCGGCGAGTCGGTGACCTGCGTCGCGAACGGAACGGCCATCGACGGGCCCTACATGAACACCGCGACGGCCGTCGGTGTCCCTGCCGACTCGACCGGCGCCGCACGACCCGACCTGGAGACCGTGTCGGTGTCGGATGCCTCGTGGTACACGGGCGTCCCGGCGGCAGTGACTCCTGTCGTGCCCACCGATGGGCGTCCCGGAGGAGAGCTGGCACGAACGGGTGCGGAGCTGTGGGCGTCGGTGGGTGGCGCACTGGCGCTGCTGGCCGGAGGCGCGGCGTTCCTGCTCGTCCGCCGCCGGAACGCCTGAGCCGAGTTCCTCAGCGAGACGACGTGATCTCGACGAGCGGCGGAGTGCTTGGCTGGGTTCAGAGCATCCCGGTCAGCACTCCGCCGTCCGCACGCAGGGCCGCGCCGTTCGTCGCCGACGCCAGGGGGCTCGCGAGGTAGGCCGCCAGCGAGGCGATCTCCTCGGGCTCCATGAAGCGTTCGAGCAGAGTGGTTGTGTTGCGACCGATGATCGAGGCCTTCACCGCGTCGACCGGCGCGGCCTGGCCGGCGGCGATCGACTCGATCGTCGTGGCGACGCCGGCCGAGTAGGTCGGGCCGCCGAGGATCGTGTTGACCGTCACGGCGCTGCCGCGGGTCAGCTTCGCGAGTCCATTGCCGAGGGCGATCATCGCCGCCTTCGAGACGCCGTAGTGGATCATGTCGGCGGGGATGTTCACGCCGGACTCGCTGCTGATGAAGAGGATGCGCCCCCAGCCACGATCCAACATGCCTGGCAGGGCGTGCCGGGACAGCCGGACGCCGCTCATCAGGTTGACCTCGAGGACGTGGGACCAGTCGTCGTCCGAGATGGCCTCGAATTCCGCGAGACCGAACTGGCCCACGTTGTTCACGAGGATGTCCACGGCGCGGAGGTCACCGAGCAGTCGCTCGACGGAGGCGGGATCGGCGAAATCCGCGACGATCCCGTCGTGGCCGGCATCGGGGTGCGTGCGCCGAAGCGCGGCGACCGCGTCCTGCACCGCCTGCTCGGAGCGTCCGTTCACGATGACGCGTGCGCCTTCGGCAGCGAGCCTCCGCGCGACGGCGGCACCGATGCCGCCGGTCGATCCGCTGATGAACGCCGTCTTGCCGCGGAGTTGTAGGTCCATGTCGTCTCCCTCTGTCGGCGATACGCCGCCTCACTTGCTCAGGCAAGTCACTCTAGGTCGGTTCACTTGCTCAAGCAAGTCGAATAGGCTTGCCCCATGACCGAATCCGCCGAACATCCTGGCCTCAGCGGCGAGCGGCTCGCGGCCTGGGCCTCAGTCGCCACCTTGGTGGAGCGGCTTCCCGCGGCACTCGACGCCCAGCTGCAGCGAGACAGCGGGCTGACCCACTACGAGCACGGGCTGCTCTTCGCGCTCGACACCGCCCCGGACCGCACACTCCGGATGAGCACGCTCGCCGGGTACGCGAGCAGCACGCTCTCGCGGCTCTCCCGCGCGGTCTCGCGACTCGAGAAGCAGAGCTGGGTGCGACGCGAGGTCGACCCCACCGATGGTCGGTTCACCCTCGCCGTCCTCACGGACGACGGCCACGCGCACGTCGCCCGGTCCACACCCGCGCACCATGCCCTCGTCGAGGAGCTCGTCTTCGGTTCCCTCACGGCGGCGCAGGTGCGGCAACTGGCCGAGATCAGCGCGAGGATCGCGACGACGATCGATCCGACCGTGCCGTGGGCGCCGTCCGAGTGAACCTCGGAAAGACGTCCTTGTGGGCGCGCTCACGCCGGGCGTAGCTTGACCGCATGAGCCTCTTCATCACGTGTCCGGTCGAGAGCGTCGAACGCGCGACCGCCTTCTACGACGCCCTCGGCTGGACCCGCAACGCGGCGATGTCCTCTGACCAGGTCTCCTGTTTCGAGATCGCTCCCGGGCAATACGTCATGCTCGGGAGCCGAGAGATGTACGCGAGCGTCGGCGGCACCGAGGAGCTGATCGGCGGACCGGACACGCCCTCGAAGGTGACGGTCTCCTTCGACCTCGGCAGTCGCGAGGCGGTCGACGAGCTCGTCGAGCGCGCCGGTGCCGCGGGTGGACGGATCGGCGACACCGACGACTACCCGTTCATGTACCAGCGCCAGTTCGACGACCCCGACGGGTACCACTACTCGCCGTTCTGGATGAAGCCCGACGCCGAGCCGACCGCCTGAGTGACCTCCCCGCGACACGGCACAGCGAGCAGGTCTCCAGGCGTGAGGTCGCGGGGGAGCAGCACGCGCTGCTCGGTTCCTGCCGCGCTGTCGAGGTGGAACGACACCGTGTGCGTCGTCGACGCTCGCCCGATCAGCCGGAGTTCCGACCAGCACGGCTCGACGTCTGCGAGACAGGCGTCGAGGGTGAGGTGATGGCCGTCCTCGCCGAACGCCGCAGCGACGACGCGCATGACGACCACGGAGGTTTGCTTGACGGGCGAGGGGCATCCGCCTGTGCCGGGGATCACCGCTGCCGCCGAATGGACGCACGGGGTTCCGCACTGCTCGACCAGGCGCAGCATCGGAACGTCGTCGACGATCACGTCCGTGGTGCTGAGGTGGGTGTGTGCCGGCCAGCGGTCGGGGAGGAACGGGTCCGGGATGCTGCGGCGGAGTGAAGGCAGGATCGTCGTGAGGGTCATGACCTCCGGTCTACGCCTCGCATTCTGCCCGAGTACCAGTCCTCACGGGATCCATACATCGTTCCCCGGAACCCAGACGGTCTCCTCACGTCGCGCGCGGGCGGAGGGGGCGTCGGGCCCCGACCATGGCTGGCATCTCCTGTCAGAGTTCGCGCGCGAACGACACCGTCGTGGCCGTGCGTCCGGTCTCGGCGAGTCCCGCCTTCAGGAGGACCCGCTGGGATGCGAGGTTGGTGACGTCGGTCTCCGCGGCCGCCCGTTCTGCGCCATGCGCTGCGGCGAACGACAGTGCGCCGGCGACCGCTTCCGTCGCGAGTCCGACCCCGCGAGCGGCGGGAACGAGACCGTAGCCGAACTCGACGCGACCAGTGCTGTCGGGCGGACCGAAGAAGCCGAAGCCACCGACGGCCGACTCGTCGGCATCACGGATGAGGTACATCGTGAAGATCGGGTCGCCGTCGGTCGATTCCGCGAGGCCACGGAGCGGGCCGAGCTCGTCGGCGAAGGGGTACTCCGGGTGCCAGGCGTCACCGTCGCGCTCATCGCGTTCGACGATGCGTCGCGCGAGCGCCGGTGAGATCGGTGCGAGGGTGGTTCGTTCGGTGCGGATGATCATCGATGCCAGTCTGGCAGGGGCCAGACACGCATGATCGCCATGCGGTACCGGCCGGTCTGACGCCGCCGCCCAGAGCGCCCGTTCTGCTCTTGACCGGAGCGTCAGGGGACGGATTGCGCACTCTCGGTGGCCTCCTCGAGGACCTCCAGCTCGTGACGCACGTGGTCGAGTGCATCCCCGGGGTGGCGGTGCTGCAGATCGTGCAGCATGAACCGGCAGGCCCAGATGCGCGCAGCCGTCGACGCGTCGTCGAGGCTCGCGCCCTCGGTCCAGCCTGCGAGGAACGCCCGCCACACCGGCTGGTCGAGCAGCGGTATCGCGTGTGGGTCCAGCCGGAAGATGGCGGAGGTCCTGGCCTGGTCGTAGTCCGGCGACCCGGCTGCGGCGTTGGTCCAGTCGATGACGGCGGTCACGCGGTCGTCCGGCCCCAGCAGGATGTTCAACGGGTGGAGATCGAGATGCAGGAGCGAGCGCTCGCCGTCGATGGAGGCGAACGCCGGCGGAGCGGTGACCGTCCACAGCGCCGCCTGCGCACGACCACAGGCCAGACCCCGGGTGAAGGCCCGCTCCGCGGTCACCCCGCTGAGATCGGCGGCGACGGTGCCGTCGACCCGCTCGATGAGCGAGGCCGCCCATGGTCCGCCGTCGGTCGGGACGAAGGTACCGAGGGTCGCTGGAACCGGCACCGCCACGGAGGCTGCGTTCGCAGCGGCGAGTTCGTGCGCGATCGTCTCCGGGGAACCGAGGCGCAGCACGGCGTCGTCGATCCCGAACACCCGCCCGGTCATCCCGCCGAGCGGCTCGAGGCGTTCATGATCGAGCCCGAAATAGGCGCTCGCTTCGATGAGGGCGCGACGGAATCCGCGCTCGTTGTCGTCGACCATCACGTCATCGTAGGTGAGGTGCGCCGTCGGGTCACGGCTGTCGTCACCGTCTCCCCGATGACGAGCGGGTCGCGGCTGAGCGGCGCTGCCATGCCACTGTCGCAACGATGAGGACGGTCGTGATCGCCAGGCCCAGGACCGCTCCCATCGCGACATCATGGACGTAGTGCACGCCTTGCACGACCCGGCCGGCGGCGACGAGCGCCGCCAGCGCGAGCGCCGAGCATGTGACCCACCAACGGCCGACGGCGATCGCTATGACGACGGTCGCTCCGAACGCGAGCGTCGCGTGATTCGACGGCAGTGACCAGTCGCCGGCCGGCGGGCATTCGGTCGCGATCGACCACCGGGTGCATGGTCGAGGTTGGGCGAAGAGGAGTTTCAGTCCCTCGCTCGCGGCGTAGGCGAGGCCGCCCCCGGCGGCGCCGGCGAGCAGCCGCGCCCGCCGTTCCGGGTGGCGGACCCAGGCGAACGCAGCCGTCGACATCGTCGTCGCCGCCAGGAGTGCGAGGCCGATCTCCGAGGCGAGTTCGACGTTCGGGATGGCCGAGCCGAGGGCGGCGAGCCAGCGCGTGCCGACGACGCTGACGCTGCCCGGCGCTGGGGCGACGAGGAGGGTGAGAGCGAAGAGGGTCACCGCAGCGAACGGTAGGAGGGCGCGGCGATGCGGGATAGAGAGCGGCATGCCTCGACCGTATGGACTTGCCACCGGCATCGCATCGGACTCCGGATGGCCCTGATGTCGGCACCGAGTCGGATGTGGAGAGCGCTGAGATCGTGCAACCGGCGCGCTCAGTGCTGCAGTTGTGTGGTCGGAAGCCGGCGCGCACCGAGACTGAGGGGCGATACCGTGCCACGAGGTACGTCAGTCGCGAGACGATGGATGCATGACTGCTCTCCACGGAATCGATATCGCCGCCGAACTCCGACAGGTCGAGGCCCACTGGACTCCTCGAGTGGTCGGGCGGGTCAACGATCAATACGTGAAGGTGGCGAAGCTCCTCGGCCAGTTGGTCTGGCACGACCACGCGAACGAAGACGAGATGTTCCTCGTCGTCTCGGGCACGCTCCGTATCCAGCTCCCCGACGATGAGGAGGTCGTGCTCACGCCGGGCCAGTTCTTCGTGGTGCCGCGGGGCGTGCAGCACAATCCCATCGCCGACGAGGAGGTTGAGATCGTCTTGATCGAGACCGTCACGACCGCGCACACCGGTGACGTGATCGTCGAGGGCACGGTGCCCGTCGAGCGTCAGCTGGGCGATTTCCGCTGACGACATGATCGCCGGACGGTAGTCGACCGTAGGGTGGGCGGATGCCTGTTCCGGATGAATCACGTTGGACCACGCTCGAGAAGAGGACGGTCCAGCGAGGTCGAGTGACCTTGGTCGATCACGAGGTCCGATTGCCGGACGGGTCGCGGTCGAGCTATCTCGTCGACGAGAGCGTTCCCTTCTCCGTCGCCTCGCTGATCATCGACGGCGACGACGTGCTCCTCGCACGTCAGTACCGATACCCGCTCGACCGCTGGATCCATGACCTGCCGGGCGGTGCCGGTCGAACAGACGAAGCCCCGCTCGATGCCGCCCGGCGTGAGCTCGAAGAAGAGCTCGGTATCGTTCCGGACGACCTCCGACCGCTGCACACCTTCTTCATGAACCCGGGGCGAGCGTCCTGGCCGACACACCTGTTCATCTCGACTCGAGGCATCCGCCCCGGCCTGGCAGACCTGTCGGATCCCGCGGAGCAGGTGCGGCTCGTGCGCATCCCGCTGTCGGAGCTCGACGCGCTGATCGCCACCGGAGCGATCGTCGACCCGCCGCTCATCGTCGCCCGAGCCGTGGCGGCGGCCCAGGGCATCCTCCCGCCGCTGGGAGTGGCAAACGAGTAACGATCTCGCTGAACGCATCTGACCGAGAGCTCGAGCAGGCGCACCGGTCATGCTCCCTGGGTTCCGGTACGCTCGCGGCGTGAACGAAGACGAGACGCTCGTCCACGTGAGGCACGACGCGCCGTGGCTGCCTCCCGGAGGCAGGGCCGATGTGATCCGCCGGACGACGCCACCCCGGCCGATGTCGGTCGTACGTTTGCTCCTCCGCGACTCCGACCAGGTCTTCTGCGTGCCGAGGCAGGGCACAGGGCGGCTCGATCTGCCAATGCTCGAGGCTGTATCCGATGACGTGGACGGGACGGCGGCCGTTCGTGAGCTGGCGCAACGCATCACCGGCGAGGCCATTGGCCTTCGGTTCATCGGCGCCGTGCGCAACGTCGTGGAGGCGCTGGCCGACGGATACGACTGGCCGGTCCCTGCCGCCCACTTCGGCGTGTGGGCTTCGGACGCGACTCCGATGGTTGACGGAACCTGGGTGCGTCTCGACGATGACGAGCATCAGCTGCGCGACCGACACTGGTACCCGTTGGTGGGCTGAGCCGACAGCTCAGCTGGGCGACCTGACTGGAACGAGGCAGTCGACCTCGCCCTCGCGCCGGTAGTGCTCGATGTGGGGACGGCTCTCGTCGTGATCGGCGAGGTCGAAGAGCACCTCGAAGGCGTCGCCGATCCGGGCGTAGACGCCGGGCACCTCGCCGCGAAGACGCAGCCTGAGGTAGTCGCCGCCGGGGACCACGGTCTCTTCCAGGCCGAGCGGGTTGTCGGCATCCCGGTCCAGCCGCGCGGACGCCATGCGGTACCTGTCACTTCCTCCGTAGACCAGGCCCATCATCCTGCGGCCGCGCAACGAGTCGAACGAGTTCTCGAACGCCGGCCAGGCCGCCTGCACCTGCTCGATGTCGAGTGCGACGTCCTGACTGAGGGCGGCGATGTCGTCGAGCGTCACGACGTCGATCCGGCCGAGCTCATGCGTCATCGGGAAGTGCCTCATGCCTCGTGTCTAACACGTGCCGCCGTGGTAGGAAGGTCCCCATGCGCCGCGCCGTCAGCACTCTCCTCGCCCTGTGTCTCGTCGGCGCACTGGCGGGGTGTGGTGTGTTCGACCGTGGGCCGAGCTACGAGTCTGCCAAGGAACAAGCGCTCTCCCTGCGTCAGGAGTTCGAAGCGACCTTGCCGGACGGAGCGTCGACGGTGAGCCAGAACGACGTGGAACTCGCCTGCAGCGGCGGTGCCGTCCAGTACGACGGCAGCATCACCGTGAGCGTCGCGGAGGACTTCGATCGCAACGCCTGGTTGGACGAGGCTGCAGCGATGTATGCCGACAGGGCGGCCTGGAAGGTCGAGAAGGTGGTCGCAGCCGACGACTCCTCAGACCTCACGAGCGGCGTCTCCTTCATCTCCGATGACGGTTACTACGTGCGTCTCGACGAATTCGCTGACACGTCCGAGTGGGGGCCGGTCCTCGTCCTGGGCGCGTCGGGTCCATGTGTGCGTCGTTGAGTCGACCGTTCGCCCGAACACCAGCGGAGACATCCGCCGAGGGATCGACGTCGGGTCATTGCGACGGCCGGACTCGGCCATCACACGAACGGCGCACCCGAGATGACCCGGGTGCGCCGTCCGTCTCCGGTGGTGGTTCCCTTACTGCTCGATGAAGGCGAGGAGGTCGGGGTTGATGATGTCGGCGTGGGTGGTCAGCATGCCGTGCGGGAAGCCCTCGTAGACCTTGAGGGTCGCGTTGCTGAGGAGCTCGGCCTGCTTGATGACCGCGTCCTTGTACGGCACGACCTGGTCGTCATCGCCCTGCATGCAGAGGACCGGCACGGAAATCGCCTTGAGGTCCTCGGTCTGGTCGGTCTCGGAGAACGCCTTGATGCCCTCGTAGTGCGCCACGGCACTGCCGGTCATGCCTTGACGCCACCAGTTGTCGATTACGGGCTGGGACACGGTGACACCGTCACGGTTGAAGCCGTAGAACGGGCCCGAAGCCACGGCCTGGAAGAATTCCGCCCGGTTCGCGGCGAGCGCGCTCCGGAAGCCGTCGAAGACCGAGATGGGTGTCCCTTCGGGGTTGGCGTCGGTCTGCACCATCAGCGGAGGCACGGACGAGACCAGGACCGCCTTCGCCACACGACCCTGCGGCTCGCCGTACTTGGCGACGTACCGCGCGACCTGACCACCACCCGTCGAGTGGCCGATGTGGACGACGTTGCGCAGGTCGAGGTGCTCGACGACCGCCGACACGTCGCTGGCGTAGTGATCCATGTCGTGGCCTGAGCCGATCTCCGAGGACCGCCCGTGTCCGCGCCGATCGCTGGCCACCACGCGGTACCCCTTGGACAGGAAGAAGAGGACCTGCGCGTCCCAGTCGTCCGACGACAGCGGCCAACCGTGGTGGAACATGATGGGCTGCGCCGTCGGGTCGCCCAGATCCTTGTAGTAGATTTCCGTGCCGTCGTCCGTTGTCACGAATGGCATGACTGACCTCCAAGCTCATGTCGAGCCAAGCCGTGCTCGGAACGACTCTCGCGAATTCCACTTCCACGGAATGTGGGAGCGCGACCACGGTAACGCGGCGAAGCGGCGGTTTCGACGGCCAGTCGAAAGTCCCGACACCTGTCCAAACCGGTTGCCGCAGACGTCCAGTTCCGAGCGGCCGATAGTGCTCGTTCTGCTCGCTGGGCGTGCTCGGACGAGCAGAACCGGCACTCTCGGTGGGCGGATCGTTCAGCCGCGGTCGGCGACCCACGCGCCGATCACCGCGGGCAGCTGCGTGAAGTCCTCGACGACGGTGTCGGGCTGGATCGGGACACCGTAGCGTTTGCCGGTGCGATCGGCGTCGACGGCGACCGTCAGGTTGACGACCGCGCCGTCGTAGAGGCGGACCGGCTGGTTCGCCGTGCTGAAGCCGTAGCTCGGCTGACCGAACACGCGCACGTCCGACTGCCCGATGAAGGCGATCGCGACCGCCTCCGCGGAGCTGCCGGTCATCCCGTCGATGACCACGGCGATCGGCCCGTCCACCTTCGGCTGCGGCTTCGTCGCCGCGCTCTGTCGATTGCCGTCGGACGAGACGCCGCCGCCCGACACCGAGACGACCGTCGACCTGTCGACGGACTCGAAGGTCTCGACGGTCCCATCATCGAGCAGTGGTGCCACGGCAGCCAGCATGGGCCACACGTTGCCGCCGTGGTTGTCCCGCAGATCGACCACCCATGCCGACGTGTGGGGCCTGGCGGCGGTGATCGCATCGACGGCCGTGTCGATGTACCGCTGGCCGAAGGAGTCCTTTCCGGAGCCGCCACCGATGAGTGTCGGGAGGCGGATGGTCGTCACGCCGTCAGCGCTCGTGACGGTGGGCAGTTCGTTCTCCGCTTTCGATCCCGACGACGGCCCGAACAGTTCGGCCGCGGTCGCAGGATCGTTGAAGGTGGTGTGGGGGCCGCCGAGCTCGGCCGCCGCCTTCGTGAGCGGCCCGTAGGTGTCGGCATAGTCGGAGGCGTCCGCGACTGAGGCCAGAGCCCGCTCCCGCACCTGCGTGTAGCGGTCCGGCGTCGCGTCCACGCCCCGCTGCATCGCATCCAGCGCGACCTCCGCATACGTCTGCGGCGATGGTGGGACGAGGTAGATCCCGTACGACCGCAGGAGCGGCGCGGCGACGACCGCGCCGCCGACCACCAGTGCGAGGAATGATGCCGTGACGACGGCAGCGATGAGGCCACGCCGACGCCGACGACGTCGCTGTTCCATGGGGGCCGGTGATGGCAAGGGCGGTCGACTGCGGGTGATGCCGGGCATGCCTCCAGGCTACAAATCGTCGATGGTCGAATCGTCAGCCCGCAGGACGATCCCGCTCGCGGAGCATCATCCGCAGGCGGGACGTGGCGGATGGATCCCACACCGAGGTGGCAGGATGCGGTCATGAGAAGTCACCATGTGAGCCGGGTCATCGGCGCTTCGCCGGAAGCCGTTTACGAATACGCGTCCGACATCGACAATCTCCCACGGTGGGCGGCCGGTCTCGCGCAGGCCGAGGTGGTGCGCGAAGGTGACTCGCTGTTCGTCGAGTCGCCGATGGGTCGGGTGGAGGTCCGGTTCGTCGAGCGCAACCGCTTCGGCGTGCTCGACCACGACGTCACCCTGCCGTCGGGGACCGTCGTGACCAACCCGGTCCGCGTGCTGGCCCATCCAGAGGGTGCCGAGGTGGTGTTCACCGTCCGACAGATCGAGCTGGACGACGACGCGTTCGCGCGGGATGTCGCGATGGTCGAGGCGGACCTCGAGCGCCTCGATCAGCAGGTCGCCGGGCAGGCCGGCGTTCGTCGATGACGCGGAGCACCGGTGGCGTCGTCGCCGTCGCCCTGGCCGGTGGGCTGGTGTTCGGGCTCGTGGGGTGCGCCTCCGCTACTCCGTCCCCGTCGGCGTCGCCGAGCTCCCCAACCTCGGCGCCAACGTCGGCGCCGCCCACGTCGATGCCCGACCTGTCCGGCGAGTTCCAAGCCCTGGAGGCCGAGTTCGGCGCGCGCGTCGGCATCAGCGCCGTCGACACCGGGACCGGCGCGCGCCTGTCCTACCGGGCTGACGAGCGCTTCGGGTACGCCTCGACGATCAAGGCGCTCGCCGCAGCGGTCTTCCTCCACGAGGTGCGCGGTTCGGCGCGTGACGAGGTCATCACGTGGTCGGCTGAGGATGTCGAGGCGGCCGGCTATTCGCCGGTGACGAGTGAACACGTCGAGACCGGCCTGACCCTGTCGCAGCTCGCCGAGGCCGCCGTCCGGCAGAGCGACAACACGGCCCTCAACCTCGTCCTCGCGCGGATCGGTGGGCCCGCCGCGTTGGACGCCGCCCTCGTCACGCTCGGCGATGAGGTGACCGAGGTCGTCAACGCGGAGCCGCTGTTGAACGTGATCGAACCGGGCAGCACCGATGACACCACCACCCCTGCCGCATTCACCGACAACCTGACGCGCCTCGTCGACGGCTCCTACCTGGAGTCCGCCGACCGGGCGACGCTCCTCGCCTGGATGAGCGGCAACGCGACCGGCGACACCCTGATCCGGGCCGGTGCTCCGGCGGGATGGCAGGTGGCCGACAAGTCCGGGGGTGCGGGTGGGATCCGGAACGACATCGCGATCATCGACCGGCCGGGCGGCGACCCGATCGTCCTGACCATCCTCACGAACACACTCGACCCGGACGCCGAGTACGACGACGCGTTGGTCGCGGAGGCGGCGAGCGTCGCGCTCGCCGCCTTCGAGCAGTAGCCGGGCTCCTGCGCCTACGGGATGAGTCGCTGATCGCGGAGGTCCTGGAAGATCCGGAGGAACATCGCCTCCGTGTCGACGTACTCGTGGAAGCCGGCTCGGCGGGACTTCGAGGTGTCGGCGATGACGTCGTAGTCCCACGTGAAGACGAAGTCACCGAACGCCCACGACGACACCTCGGCGTAGCTGGTGGGCGCGAGGCCGTGCCGCTCGACCATCGCGTTCCACAGGGCCTCCTTGTCGGCCATCACCTCGGCGAGGCTCATCTCGAGTGGCGGCGCGACGTCGAGGTCGAAGAAGGCGGCGATCTTCGGCCACATCGACGACCACCGGAACAGGTCGCCGTTCGTGATGTTGAACGCCTCGTTGCGTCCGGCCTCGTGCGTCGCGGCCCACACGGTGGCCTTCGCGAGGAGGTCGGCGTCGGTCATCTCGATCAGGCTCGTGTAGGCGCCGGGCTTGCCGGGGAAGCGCAACGGGATGCCCAGTTCCTTGCTCATGGAGGCGTAGACGGCGATGACCATCGCCAGGTTCATCGGGTTGCCCAGGCCGATCCCGGCGACGACCGACGGCCGCAACGCCGACCATGACCAGGCCGCCCCGACCTGGCGGCGCTCGAGGTACTGCTGCTGGTCGACGTTGAACTCCGGCGGCATGTGCGGCGGGTCGGACTCCTTCGCGGGTGTCGCGAAGGGTCCCAGGTGCGCGCCGTAGACCTTGTAGCCCTGCATCAGACTGATGTGCTCGAGGCCCGGCGCGACGGGTTCGACCGCGTCGACGACGTTGGTGAGCATCGCGAGGTTCGGCGCGACGAGCTCGGCCCAGCTGGGGCGGTCCTGGTACGCGGCGTAGAACAGGTGCGTCACCTCCGACAGGCCCCGCAACTGGTGGATGGTCGCGTCGCGGTCGAGCAGGTCCACCGCGAGGTGCCTGACGGATCCCCGGTCGGTGCCGCCGCGTCGGGACACCCCGATCACGTCCCAGCCGAGCCCCTCGAGACGGGTGATCAGGTTCCCGCCGATCACTCCACGGGCTCCGACCACCAGTGCTGTGTGCTGTGTCATGACATCTCCATCGTTAGATCGCGATTTACCGATCCACAGTGTTGCACAACATCGTGGAATCGCGATATTGCGATATGTTTGACGTATGACGAATGCTGACGAGTTGGACCTGGTGGCCGTCTTCAAGGCGCTCGGTCACCCGACGCGCCTGGCCATCCTGGGGTGGTTGAAGGATCCCGAGTCGTTCCCGCCGCAGGATCAGCCGGCGGCCGAGGTCGGCGTGTGTCTCAAGCACATCCAGGCGAGGGCTGAGGTGTCGCAGTCGACCGCCTCGCAGTTCATGGCCACGCTCCAGCGCGCCGGCCTCGTGACGTGCACTCGGATCGGCCAGTGGTCGCACTATCAGCGCGACGAGGCCGCGATCGAAGCGCTCGGTCGGCACGTGACGCTCGCCGTCTAGGGGGGCGCGATGGCAAGCGTCGCGCCCGATGGTTGTTTCCTTTGGGGAAACACTATGATAGTTTCTTCAGACGCAACGACTGGAGGTCGATCATGGATCATGAAGACGCACAGGACCGCTTGAACCAGGCACGAGACGCCTCGCGCCGCTCCGCACGCCAGGGAGCGCTCACCACCGCCATCCTCACCGCGGTACTCATCACCGCGCTCGGGGTCGTCGTCGACCTCGACATGGTCTGGCTGCTCGGACTCGTCGCCATCGGGTTCGTCGCCGTGTCCCTCGCGCGCCCGGTGAAGCTCCGCCTCGACTGGTCGGACCGGACCGGCGTACTGCTGCTCACCGCGAGCGGCGTGGCGGTCGCCGTGGTCTACGTCGTGACCCAGTGGATCGCCCGTTCCGCAGGTGTCTCCGTACCGAACACGGTGTCCGCGGTCGTCGCAGCCGTCGTCGTGTTCGCCGTCTGTCTGCCCGCACTGGTGCGCCTCGCGAACGGCTCCACGCCGCTCGGCGGACGGTCGGGGTCGCGCGATGCCTGACGACGATGCAGCCGAAGACGCCGCGGTCAGCCGCCAGGCGCTGAACCCGCTCTTCCACGAGCCTGCCCGTCTCGCCCTGCTGTCCGCACTGGCGCCCGCCGAGTACACCGACTTCGCCTCGCTCCTGCGCATCACCGGCGTCAGCAAGTCGGCCCTCTCGAAGCACCTCTCGGCGCTCGCCGACGCCGGGGTGATCGAGGTCGGGAAGAGCGACACGGACCGCCGCGGCCGCCGCATCGCACTCACCGCGGAGGGCCGGGTCGCCTTCGACTCCTATCTCGACGCCCTGACCGCGATCGTGCAGAACGCTCGGGGCTGACGGGATGCTGCGCGAACGAACGGTTGACGAGCCTTCGATTTCCGACTGAGGTCGAAGCGGGCCGCGCACGGAGGGCCGTACGGTGAGTCCACGTCACCGCAGCACGAGCCGAGATGAGGTCCACCATGGACGACGTCGAGCAGTACATCAAGCCGGACGTCCCGCCGTCCGGGCCCGGTTGCGCCGAGTGCGAGGCGACCGACAGTTGGTGGCTGCATCTCCGCCGCTGCACGTTCTGCGGGCACATCGGATGCTGCGACGACTCCCTGAACAAGCACGCGACGAAGCACGCGACCACCACCGGTCATCGCGTGATCCGGAGCTACGAGCCGGGTGAGGACTGGTTCTACGACTACGGCACGGAGGAGTCCTTCGTCGGTCCGACCCTCGCGCCTCCGCTCAGTCACCCACGCTCGCAGACGGTCCCCGGGCCGCACGACCGTGTCCCCGCCCAGTGGGAACGACTCCTCGGTTCATGACCGTCGTCGGGGAGGTGGCGATCGCACCACTGCTCGTGTTCGAGCGGTCCTTCGGTCGCGAGGCCTTCGCGATCCGTGACTACCTCACCCGCAGCGGTGTCCCGTTCCAGACGGTGATCGTCGAGACGGACGAGGACTGTCGGACGCAGCTCGGTGCGGGTCTGGCGGAGGCCCGGCTTCCCGTCGTCGCCTTCCCCGACGGCACCCGGCTCGCCGATCCGACGCCCGCGCAGATCGCCGAACACTTCGGCTGGATCAAGCGACCGCGACGCAGCGAGTACGACGTCCTCGTCTACGGCGCCGGACCGGCCGGCCTCTCCGCCGCGGTCTATGCGGCGTCCGAGGGACTCGATGTCGCCGTGGTCGAACGGGACGCCGTCGGTGGTCAGGCAGGATCCAGCAGCCTCATCGAGAACTACCTCGGCTTCGCGCACGGCATCTCCGGTGCGGCCCTCGCGGAACAGGCTCGTCGACAGGCGATCGCGTTCGGCGCGGAACTGCTCGTCATGCGGCACAGCCTGAGCCGGAGCTTCGGCGATCATCACATGCAGGCCGAGCTCGCGGACGGCTCGCGACTCTCCGCGCGGGCGGTCGTCTGTGCGACGGGGGTGCAGTGGCGTCGCCTCGGCTTGCCGAAGGAGGAGGAGCTGGAGGGCTCCGGCGTCTACTACGGCGCCGGCACGAGCGAGGCGTCCTCGTGCGTCGGCGAGCACGTCTACATCGTGGGCGGTGCGAACTCGGCGGGCCAGGGGGCGATGAACCTTGCCGCGCACGCTGAGCGGGTCACCGTCCTCGTCCGCGGTCACTCCCTCTCGTCGACGATGTCGACCTACCTCCTGCGGCGACTGCTCGCGGCTCCCAATGTCGAGATCCTCGTGGACACGACGGTCACCGCGCTCCACGGCGAGGACCGCCTCCGCGGCCTGACCATCGACTCCGCGGGGACGACGACCGACGTGCCTGCGTCGCGCCTGTTCATCTGCATCGGCGGGAGCCCCAACACAGCCTGGGCCCGCGACTCCGCGGTCGCGCTGGACCCTCGCGGCTTCCTGCTCACCGGAGGCGACCTGCTGCCGGAGCACCTGTCGGCGTGACCGCTCCGCCGTCAGCCCCTGCACCTCGAGACGAACCAGCCCGGCGTGTTCGCGGCCGGTGACGTCCGCGCCAACTCCATCAAGCGGGTCGCGTCGGCCGTCGGCGAGGGGGCGATGGCGGTCTCCCTCGTCCATCGCTACCTCGCCGAGACGTTCGGGTAGGCCGAAGCCGACACCGCCCGTTCAGTGGCAGCCGGGCCCGGTCAGGGGCGTCCGGCCGCTCGCCGGGTCATCGCGACACCGGCGAGCACCGTCGTCACCAGTACGAGCGAGACGAAGATCAGCAGCACGTCGATCTCCGGTGCGAAGGTCAACGCGAAGCCGATGGCCAGCACTGGGAGGGCGAGGCCGCAGTAGGCGATCAGGAACACGAGCGACAGCGTCTCGCCCCGCCGGGCGGGATCGGCGAGTGATCCGGCGGTCGCGATCGCCGACTTGAACAGAACGCCGACACCGAGTCCGGCGATGACACCGCCGACGAGGAAGACACCCAGCTGCGGCAGGACCGCGCCCGCGGCGACCGCAGCGAGTCCGACACCGCAGCTGACCGTCGCGATCAGGAGCTGGCGCTGCAACGGGAGTCGAGCGAGCAGCACCTGACCGAGCGCGGCGGCTCCGAACACGGAGAACGTCGTCACACCGGCGAGCAGGTGGTCGGGTGCGTCGAAGGTGCCGATGAGGATGGTGGGTGCGAGTGAGGTGAACAGGCCGAGGAGCGCGAAGCCGGCGAAGGCACCGAACCCGGCAGCGATGAACGCCCCGCGGGACGACGCCGGGACCGCGAGGCGCTGTGGTCGGTAGCGCCTCCGCGGCTCGCTCTGCTCGACGGTCTCGGGCACGGAGACCATGACGATCGCGGCGATGACGAGCGCCACGAGGAACACCGCGTGCGGGAGCACGAGCGGGTTCGGGAGGAACTCGGCGAAGAGTCCACCGATGAGCGGTCCGAGGGCGAGACCGCCCAGGTTGCTGGCTCCGGCGACCGATGCCGCGACGATCGAGTTCTCGTCGGGCCGGGCGACCGCGCGCAGTTCGCCGAGGTGCGCGGTCGCCGTCGCGGTGAGTACGCCGATGCTGACGCCGTTGACGACCCGCGCGACGATCAACCCCTCCACGCTACTCCAGAGGAGGAACAGCACTGCCGACAGCGCCGAGATCAGGATCGCGATGAGCAGCATCCGCCGCCGCCCGACCCAGTCGCTGATGTGGCCGACGAAGAAGAGGCTGAACACGACGCCGACGGCGTAGGCGGCGAAGATGACGGTGATCGTCGAGACGGGGAACCCGTCCCTCGCCTGGTACAGCGCGTACAGCGGCGTCGGGACGGTCGAGTAGGCCATCACCAGCAGGAACGTGGTCGCGACGATCCAGAACCCGGCACCGTGGGAGACGCGGGATCGGGTCGAAACGGGGGAGGTCGTCATCGGGTCGCTCGGCTCTCGGTCGGTGTCGACGTCAGGGCAGGATCGAGTCGACGTAGCCGCCGTCGACCCGGAGCGCGCCGCCGGTAGTAGCGGACGCGAGCGGCGAGGCGAGGTACACCACGAGGTTCGCGATCTCGATGGGCTCGATGAGGCGGCCGATCAGCGACTGCGGGCGGTGCAGACGCATGAACTCCCGCTGGGCGTCGTCCCACTCGAGCTCGTCGCCGACGAGCTGCCGGACGAAGGTCTCCACGCCCGGCGTGTGGGTGGGGCCGGCGATCACCGAGTTCACCGTCACGCCCGTCCCTGCGGCGGCCTTCGCGAAGCCGCGGCTCACCGCGAGGAGCGCGGTCTTCGACATGCCGTAGTGGATCATCTCCTCGGGGATGACCACGGCGGAGTCGCTGGCGATGTCGACGACACGACCCCAGCCGCGACCGGACATGCCGGGGAGCAGTAGCCGGGTGAGGCGAGCGGCCGACAGCACGTTGACCTCGAACATCGACCGCCACTGCTCGTCGGTGATGTCCAGCGGCGGTACGGCCTCGAAGACACCGAGGTTGTTGACGAGGATGTCGACCTGGCCGGCCTCAGCGACGAGCCGTTCAGCTCCCTCCAGGGTGGTCGCGTCTGCGGTGATCCCCCGAACAGACTCGACCGATTCGGTGTCGAGCGAGAGGACGGCGGCCTCGAGGCGATCGGCGTCGCGGCCGTTGACGATGACGTCCGCCCCCGCCTCGACGAGCCGCGCGGCGATGGCGTAGCCGATCCCGCTCGTCGAGCCGGTCACCAGCGCGGTGCGATGGGTGAGGTCGAGGGGGATGGTCCCCGCGCGTTCGAGTCACATGAGCGGATCTCCTTGGGCGTCGTGGAGTGGATGGCCCGGATTCCAGGCGGCGGGCCCGTCCGACCGAGGCTACGCCGGCGCCGGGCCGGAGTCTTCGGACGTTCGTCGGCGGCAGGTGCGACAGAAGTCGAATCCGACGTTGGCCGGGGCGCTCTCGTCGGGCAGGATGTGGGGATGAGCCCGCCCCAGCAGGAGCCAGGACCACAGCCCATCCTCGGAGGACCCACGCGACGACGCCGCGTCGGGATCTTCCTGTTCGACCAGGTGAAGACGCTCGACTTCGTCGGCCCGGCCGAGGTGTTCACCGAGGCGAACCAGCGGGTCGACGGCTACGACGTCCGGTTCTTCTCCCACGACGGCGAGGACGTCGTCACGTCGATGGGACTCCGGGTCGGCGTGGACGCCGCCGCGGCCGACAGCGGCCCGCTCGACCTCGTGATCGTCCCGGGGAGCGAGTCCGCACCACAGGTGTACCGCCCGGAGGAGGTGCAGACCGCGGTCCGGCTCCTCGCGGCCCGAGCCGAGCGGGTGGCATCGATCTGCAGCGGAGCGTTCGCCCTCGCGGTCACCGGGCTCCTCGACGGCAAGTCGGCGACGACCCACTGGAAGTTCACCGGCGCGCTCGCCACCGCCTACCCCTCCATCGACGTCCGCCCCGACTCGATCTTCGTCCGCGACGGCGACACCTACTCCTCGGCCGGGGTCGCCGCCGGGATCGACCTCGCGCTCGCGATCGTGGAGGAGGACCACGGTGCGGACGTCGCACGCTCCATCGCGCAGCTGCTGCTCGTCTACATGCGCAGGTCCGGCGGCCAGTCGCAGTTCTCCGCCTCCGTCCGCGCGAAGCCGGCGCGGACCTCGATCGCGAAGGCCGTCGCGGACTACATCCACGGCGATCCGACCCGTGCGGGATCGTTGGCCGACATCGCCGCACACGCGAACGTCGGCGTCCGCCACCTCAACCGGGTCATCCGGGACGAGCTGGGCATGACGCCCATCCAGTACGTCGGCTCGCTCCGACTCGACGTCGCGCTCGGCATGCTGGAGGCCGGGGACACGGTGGGGCAGGTCGCCGCTGCCGCCGGGTACGCCAGCCCGATCGCCTTCCGCCGTGCGTTCGCGGCACGGTACAACACGACGCCCTCCGAGTACCAGCGACGGTTCCGCACGACGGGCGTCGGCGTGGCCGAGGCGTCCCTGCAGACCCGATCGCGCCTGGCGGGCCCGATCGACGGAGCCGTGTCGCCGCGCTAACGGATCGCGACGGCAGCCTCTGGCGTCACGACGCGGAAGCTGAAACTCTCCTCGAGGTACAGGCTCACCGACTCGGCCGAGTGCGCCGCATAGCCGAGGGCGATGTCCTGACCGGATTCGAACAGGAAGTCGCCGCCACGTCGGCTGAGGACGACGGCTCCCTCGATACCGGGCGTCCAGACGACCTCCCCGCCGAGGATCGCCTCGATGTGCGAGGACAGCCGCGCACCACCGCTGTCGTTGCCGCCCGTGACCGACACCCAGCCCGGTGCGTCGATGGCCAGGGCGTAGGGGCCGCCGACCTCGGCCCGCGCGAGCGTCTCGACCGCCGTGGCGACCACCTGTGCGAACCGCGTCGGGTCGTCGTCCCGTGTCAGCGGTGGGTGCGGCGAGGCAGCCGTCGCACCCGTGTACCCGGCCGCGGACCAGCCGGACAGGATCGCCGCGTTCTCCACCGTGGACAAGCGGGTGACCGCGTCGTCGAGCGGGGAGAGGTCCACGTCGAGTGCGCCTCTCGCCGCGCTGTCCAGCTCGCTGCGCATGAGCGCGAAGTCGGCACGCACCTCCGTCAGGGGCAGCGACGCACGCTGTCGGGCGATCACCCCGTCCATCGGGGCGTCGACGACCGCGCCGACACGGCCGATGTGGGTGGAGGAGTGATCCCAACCCAGCGGGCCGGCGAAATCGACCACCCGTCGGCCGCCGAGCACCGGGGTGAGGCGTGCACGGGCCTCGTCGTCGAGCATCTGCCAGGTCTCATCGGTGATCGGCGCGAGGTGTCGGAAGAGATGGTTGTTCACGGTCACGTCCTTTCGGGAGCGGTTTGGAGCGAGCCGAGACCGAGGGAACCGTCAGCGGGCTCGGGCGGCGAGGCAGGGATGACGGCGCTCGCCGGATCAGCGGGGCCGGACGGGGCCGGATCGTCGTCCATCGCCTCGAGGAACGCGGCACTCGGCGCGAAGAACACGGAGCCGGTCCGGGCCGTCGAGAAGTCGAGGAGCCGGTCGTGAAGTCCGGGTGGGTCACCGATGAACATGCGCTGGAGCATCCGCTCGATGACCCAGAGCCGTCGGGCGTACCCGATGAAGTAGGTGCCGAACTCGCCGCCGGCCGGGCTCCCGAACGGCATGTTGTCGCGGAGGATGTCGTGCTCGGCACCGTCGACGACGATCGTGGACAGGGTCTTGTGCGACTTCTGGCCGGTCTCCGCATCGTCGAGTTCGACGTTGTCGGCCTTGGCGCGGCCGATGATCGCCTCCTGCTGTTCCGTCGTGAGCGCGCGCCAGCGGTCGAGCGGATGCGTGTACTTCTGCACCACGACGTAGCTGCCACCGGCGAAGGCCGGGTCCTCGTCACCGACGAGCGTGGCGTCGGGAAGGTCCTGCCCGACCGGGTTCGCCGTGCCGTCGACGAAGCCGAGCAGGTCACGGACGTCGAAGTACCGGAAGCCGACCGTCTCGTCCACGACCTCGACGGCGTCGCCGAGCAGGTCCAGGAGCTGCCGCTCGAACTCGAAGCACAGATCGCGTCTCGCAGCGCGGATGTGGAGCAGGACGTCGCCGGGCGTGGAGGGCGCGGTGTGCCGGTCGCCGACGACCGCGGGGAAGACATGCAGCTCCCTCGGTGCGGGACCGCGCGTGAGCTCACCCCAGACGCGCGCGCCGATCCCGACGGTGCAGGACAGGGCGGCGTCGAGGTCGCGGAAGGCGACGTTCTTCAGGACATCGGCGACACCCGCCAGGGTGCTGCGGACGGTGTCGATCGCGCCGACCGCGTCGCGCACGGTGAGCACGAGGAAGACGGCGGTCCCGCTGAGCGGCGCGTCCACGGCCTGAGGCTCGATCGGGACGCGTCGTGCTGAACTGGTCACGTCGACCTCTACTCGGTGCCAGCGGTCTGCGGGTGCAGCTGCCGCACCGGGGCGACGGTCTCCGAAACGCGTCGGCGTCGGCTGGACGCGGACGACCGCTCCGACGCGGTGGGGACGTCGTTCCAGAGGCGGAGCAGCTTCAGCGACAGGTGCAGCGTGCTCCGCTTCAAGCCGTCGGCCAGCGCGTCGCGCACGACCTCCGGCATGGTGTCGAGCCGGTAGTAGAGCGTCGTGCGGTGGATGTGGAGCCGCTCGCACGCGACGACGACGTTGCACCCGGCGTCGAGGTAGGTCTCCACCGTCTCCCGACGCACGGGATCCGCGTGCCAGAGCTCGTCGGCCGCCGGTGACGCCGAGGTCACGAGCTGCGGCCCGCCGCCGATCGCGTGCAGGAGTCGCCACCCGCCGAGATCCTCCGCGCGGGTCGACCCGAGCGCGTCCCCGACCTGACCGACGATCTCGGCAGCGGTGCGGGCCTCGTCGACGACGCCGAGCAGGTCGTCCTCGTCCGCGTGCAGCACGGCCGAACCGATCGCGGCGATGCGGACACCGGCCGGCGCGACGGAGCGGACCCACTCGTCGACGGGCGAGGCGGCGCGTCGTTCGGAGGTCACGAGGACGAAGCCGCCGACGTGATCGAGGACGAGCGTGTGGTCGCGGCCGTCGTGACGGAGGGCCCGCGCGTACTCGTCCCGCTCCATCGTGCTCGTGGTCCCGAGCAGCACCGAACGCACGACCACCTCACCGTAGGAGTCGAGCCAGCGCCTCGAGCGCGCGGTCCTGAGCGCGTGGCGCCGCCGGTCCCGGTGGTCGCTGAGCATGTCGATGAGGACGAACGCCCGGTCGTCCGAGATGGACCAGGAGCCCTCGGCCGGTTCGATCGTGCTGCGTTCGCTGTTCATCGGTGCCTCCGCGCGGTTGAACGAGTGGTGTCCCGCTCAAGCTAGGACGGATGGCCCTGGGCGAGCGTGGCCCGCCGAGAGCCACCCTGCCCGGATCACGGACGCAGCGGCGTGATCCCCTGCGCTTCCCGGGGGAAGGTCGCCAGGGTCGCCTCGTCGATGTTCAGGTGTGCGGCGACGAGCGACGGCGGCACGTGCGCCAGCCAGTTCGCGAGCGACACCTCCTCGTACCGGTCCGTGCGGAACACCTCGAGGAACTGCAGCACGTCGTCGCCGGTGTTCTCCACGTAGTGTCCGAGGTTCTTCTTCACGACACCGATGTCGCCCGGGCGGAAGTCGGTCGTGTTCGCGTGGGGTCCGGTGTTGAAGACGGTCATCCTGGCGGATCCGCGGAGGTAGTACTGCCACTCGTCGGCGTTGGGATGCCAGTGCAGCTCGCGCATCGACCCGGGTTCCACCGTCACGAGCGCTGCGGCGACCGACTGCGACAGCGGGAAGTTGGTGCTGTCCGCGATCTGGATGCTCCCGCCGCTGTTCCGGTGGAGTGGCGTGGACCGCGACAGCCGGAAGATGATCGGTTCCGACGCTCCCCACTCGACACCGGCGTCCTCCTGGTCCTTGGCGAGCGGGCCGGGCTCGTCGCCGGGGAAGATCCAGAGGTTGTGGAGCGGGATGTCCGCAAAGGTCTCCTGGGCCACCCCGAAGTTCTTCGCCAGCACGTCCGGCGGTGTGTGGGCGAACCAGTCCGTGAGCAGCAGGGTGTTGGACTCCGACTGGTCGCCGTCGTCGAACGCGAGCACGAACTCGGCGCCGTCGGGACCCAGCCCCTGCAGGGAGTGCGGCGTCCCGGCGGGGAAGAACCACAGATCGCCTTCCTCCACGTCCTCGACGCTGGGCATCCCGGATCGGCTGAGGGTGGTGACCCGGCACCTGCCACGGGTCATGACGGCCCACTCGGCCGTCTGGTGCCAGTGGAGCTCGCGGATGCCGCCTGACTCGAGGTACATGTTCACGCCGGCGATCTCGTCGGAGATCGCGAAGTCCTGCTTCGTCACCTCGCGCGCCCACCCGCCATCCTGCACACGGCGGGGCGAGATGTTGAAGGACGACCAGAAGAACGCCTGCGTACTGATGTCGGTTCCTGGAGCGTCGATCTGGTTCGGGAACTGGCTTGCGATTGCCGAGTTCTGTGGGCCGGTCATCTGCGTGCTCTGCGAGTGGCGGAGCGTGTTCACCTCGCCCTCCGCCGGAAGATCCGGATTACCCAGACTCGGGGTCTCGTGGTGCGGGACGGTGTCATCCGTCGAATCCATGGTGTCCTCCTCGCTCCGCCGCCCTGCGGCCTGGATCGTCTCCAGCCCAGCAGGGACGGCACGACAACCCTTCCGACGGATGACGAGATCGTGCCCGTCGGCGGTCGGATCGTGGCGGCCCGCTCGTCAGGTCCGGTCGGGGGACTGCCCGGCGAGGACCGCGAGCAGCCGTGCCGAAGCCTCGTCGCACGCTCGCCAGACCACGAGACTCATGCCGAAGTGTTCGGGGACCTCCAACTGGAGGTAGCGCAGCTCGAGACGCCCGAGATCCGGACGGTCGAAGGTGAACGACTCGGCCGCATCGGGTCGGAGGTCCGGCTCCAGCCCGGCCCAGGCCTCGGCGAAGCGGCTGTTCCCGGAGCGGAGTTCGTCCACGAGGCCCTCGAAGACCGCGTCCCACTCGTGGGTGCCGAGCGACTTCCGGAGTTCGCCCACCACATGCTCGGTGACGAGGCCGGGATCGGGACTCGCCCGGAGGACCTCCGGGCGGAGGAAGGTCGAGCGCAGCAGGTTGGCTCCTGGACGGAAGGCCCGCGACAACGCCTGGGCGAGGTGGTTGGCGTGCAGCACCGTGAAGTGGCGGTCGTGGACGAACGCGGGGACGGTCGACCAGGAGTCGATGAGATCGACCAGGTCCTGAGGGAGCCGATCGGCGGGTCCGCGCTCAACCATGCGACCACGATAGTGACGTCGGGCGGCGACCGGGTGGGACGCGCAGGGTCAGGCTCAGCGAACGACCGATCGTCGGTCGACATGTCCAGAAACGACCCATGATCGGCCGCGGAAGGATGCATACAGACGAGCTTGCTGGGGGAGGATTGGCGTCGATCCCACTCGCTCTCCGGAGGACGCGGCGATGTCACCAACTCGACTTTCGAATGCTCTCGGCGAGTTCCTCCGCGCGCGCCGGGAGTTCGTGCGGCCAGAGCAGGTCGGCATCGGCGCCGACACGTCCCGACGGGTGCCGGGCCTGCGCCGCGAGGAGGTCGCGCACCTTGCGAGCATCAGCCCCGAGTACTACCTGCGGATCGAGCAGGGTCGTGTGCGGCGGCCGTCGGAGCAGGTCCTCCTCGGGCTCGCCCGTGCCCTGCTGCTGGACGACAGTGGACGCCGATACCTGCTCCGGTTGGCGAGCCCGAGGCCGTTCATGCGCGCGGTCGACGACCGGTCGACGCGACTCGACGACCGGGTCGCCCGGCTCCTCGCGCACTGGTCCGGCACGCCCGCGTACGTGAGCGACGACAATCAGTACGTCGTCGCCGCGAACGCGCTCGCGCGGGCATGGGTACCGCCGGGCATGCTCGACCCCGGGGTCAACCTGCTCGTCTCGGCCTTCGAGCAGTACGCCGACTTCCGGGGCACCACGTCGCCCGACGCACCGGAGTACGAGCGCATGCACCGGGAGTGGGAAGGGACCCTCCGCGACCTCACCGCCCCGCTCCGCTACTACGGCCGACCGGACGATCCGCGCCTCCAGGAGATCGTCGGGATGCTTTCGGCACGGCACCCGGTGTTCCGGACGATCTGGGCGGAACACCTCGTCAAACCGCAGATGTCCCGGCGGACGCGCACGTTCATCGAGCCGCTCGGCTGGGTCGACTTCCGGGCGCAGACCTTCGAGGTCCCGCACACGGACCAGTTCCTCACGGTGTTCTTCGACGAGCCAGGCTCAGCTGCGGCGGCGGCGATCGCCTACCTCGCAGCTCGGGACGAGCTTCAGCGGGAGGGCACCGGATCGCTCGAGGTGGAGGGCTCGTCCGGCGAGACCGCCTCGGACAGCCGCTTCAGCCGCGCCCGGGACGATGCTCCCGACGGGACGAAGACCAGCAGCAGGTCGCCCTCGGGCCCGGGCGCGTTCAAGACGTTGTAGACCATCCGGACCTCCCCGGCCGGCGTGGGGAAGACGATTGGGCCCGACGTCCCGGAGTGGCCGTCGCCCGAGGCCCAGGTCTGGGCGAAGTCGCGCGACTTCGCGGAGAGTTCGCCGATGATCCGAGCCGCCGGGCGATCCGTATCGTGCTCCTCGACCGACCTCTTGAGGAGCTCCGCGGTGGTCTCGGACATCCGGGTCCACAGCGGATCGCCGACGACCCGGTCGGGGGAGAGGAACGCGAAGCGCGCCAGGTTGACGCCGGTGTGGAACGCCGGCGTCAAGCGTGCCGCCGCCGGATTCGCCTCGAGCACGTCCAGCGTGCGGTCGCAGAGGACCACGGGTACCTCTCGCCACGAGTCGATGAAGTCCCTGATCCGGTCCCGGCGCTCACGCACGCCCTCGTTCGCGATCATGCGTCCACGGTAGGCGCTGCGACCGCCGTCGGCTACCCCTCTGGTGCCCGCCGGCCCACCTCGGTCAGCGTGCGCCGGTCATCGCTCCGGATGGCGGTCAGTCGGCCCGGGCGGCGAGGTAGGCGAGCACCGCGGCCCCTGGGGAGCCGCGCTCTGCGAAGACCGTCGTCAACTGATGACCGGGCCAGTCGGGGACGAGGAGGTGCTGATACTGCAGCTCGACGGTCCCGAACTCGTCGATCGAGGCCCGAAGTGGACCGCCGGCGAGGGGACGGGCGTCATGGCGAGCCCAGAGGCGGGCGAACAACGGACTGCGAGCGGTGAGCTCCTCGACGATCGTCTGCAATCGAGGGCTGCTCGGATCGCTGCTGTAGCGGAGTGCTGCGACCACGGCAGGGGCGCTCACCTCCCACTCAGGGGCGATGGAACGCACCCGATCGTCGAAGTACCCGAGCACGTCGTTCTGCCCGACGTCGAGGAGGCCGCCGCCGATGCGTCGCGCGAGCGCGTTCGATGCGACGACGTCCCGGTTGCCGTCGGTGATGTACGCCCCGGTGTCGGACCAGTGGTCGAGGAGTGTCGTGTCCGGGACGGATCGTCCGGCCGGTGCGGGCGTGCCGGCGTCCAACGGTCGGCGCTCGGCCGGGAAGAGGTCCACGTCGTAGGCGAGCCGGAAGAGGTAGTCCACGGCGTGCTCGTCGAGTCGAAGGGCCCGACCGATGCCCGCCAGCACCTCCTCGGACGGGCGCTGATCCCGCCCCTGCTCGAGGCGGAGGTAGTAGTCGGCGCTGACGTCCGCGAGGGCTGCCACCTCGGTGCGTCGGAGTCCGGCGACCCGCCGCCCGTCCTCCGGGACGAACCCCGCGTCCTCCGGTCGGACCAGTCCTCGACGAGCCCTGAGGTAGTCGCCGAGCGCGGCCGCCCGCGTGATGCCGGTCTCCGATGCTCCCTGCGTCATGGCCCGGTCAGAGTCCGCGCGACACCGCGGCTGCCGCTGCGAGCCACGCCCGCTGCGTGCTCGACCGCAGGGCGTCGTGACGGATGACGCCGTTCTTCAACGCGGGATCGAAGGGGACGACGACCACATCGCGCACGTAGGGGCGGAAGTCCTCGGCGTACGCGTTGGCGATCGACGTGTCCTTGGCCTCGGCCTCGGAGACGATGACGACGGCGTTCCGCGCGAGTTCAGCACCGCGCTCGCTCACGCGGCTGACGGCGGTGAGGGTGAGCCGCGCGCCCTCCTTCTTGTCCTCGACGGTCGTGGTCGGGATGACGAGCTGGTCGGTCAGCTCCACCATGCGCCGCCAGTTGGGGGCACCGGCAGAGTTGCCCGAGTCCATGACGATCAGGCGGTAGTACTTCGCGAGGACGCGATGGACGAGGTCGACCTCGTCGGCGGTCACCACATGCTCGCCATCGGCCGCGGATCGCAGCACCTCGTACTTGTCGCCGGGCTGGTGGTGGACGAACCGCGACAGGTCGGCTCGCTCGGCGCCGGGGGAGAGGAGGTCACTCGCCGCGGCGAGGAGGTCGAGGACGGTCGAATCATGGCCGCCCTGCTCGGTCCGCCAGCCGAGCGTGCCCATGGTCTCGTTGTTGTCCCAGGCCGCGACGCCGCCACCGCCGTACCGGGCGAAGACGGACGACAGGTTGACGACGGTCGGCGTCTTGTTGGCGCCGCCCTTCTGGTTCGCGACGGAGATGGTGCGACGCCTCGGGAAGTGGCGTGACACGGCGTGGACGTCGTCACGCTCGGCGCGCTCGCTCGCGGACGGCGGCACCGAGAAGCCGAGCTTGTTGAGCAGGCCGGCGAGCCCGTGCTGCGCCGGGCCGATCGTGGGCGGCGCGAGGAACGAGGGTGCATCGCGCAGGTCTCGTCGAGCCGTGGCGGCCGGCTGGCCCGGAGCCTGCTGCTGCTGCTGCTGTGGGACCGGGGGCTGCTGCTGCTGCGCGGGCGCGACCGGCGGTGCCTGCACCGACTGCTGGACCGGGACCGCCCGCTGCGCCGGCACCGGCTGCTGCGCGTTCGGCTGGTTCGAGACCGGCTGGAACGGCGGTGTGCCGAACGCGGGCTGCTGCACGGTCGGGCGCTGCGGCGGGACGGGCTGCGGCGTCGTGGTCGCCTGTGGGTTGGCGGAGACCGGCGGCGTAGGCTGCGCCGGAACCGGCGCAGGTGTCGACGGCTGGACGGGCGAGGCACGGGGCGGTGTCGGCGGCTGAGCCGGGGCCGGGCGCGCGGGTGCCGGCTGCGCGGGCGTGGGCGGCGGCGCCTGGATGAGCGGCACACGTTGTGCCGTTGCGGGCGGTGGCGTGGACCGTTGCACGGTGCGCGCGGGCGCTGTGGACTGCGGTTCCTCCTGCAGTTCGCCGTCGACACCGATGAGGAGCACGGTGACGCTCGTCGGGTCGGTCACCGTCACGCGGATCGGTCGACCCGCCTTCCGGGCCTCCGCCTGCATCAGTTCGACGAGCTGGCGGCGGGCCGTTCCCTCGTCGGTGGCGGTCAGGTACTGCTCGGCGGTGCCGACGCGGAACACGCCGGAATTGTCCGCCAGCAGCGATGCCGTCATCGGCGGGAAGTCCTGTATCGAGGCCTTGTCGATCATGCTCTCACTCCTTCGCGGCGGGGGTGAACCCGTCCCCACTATGCCTTAGTACGGCGCATGTCGGATTTCCGGCCCCAGCCGTGACGCCTCGCCGAGAGTGCTCGTTCTGCGCTCTCGGGCGGCATCAGCGAGCGGAATGAGCACTTTCGACGAGCCTCCGAAGTCGCCGGACCCGAGCGATGAATGATGCGCGGTCGACGAAGAGGTCGTGCGCAGTGACGCGGACGACCCGCCACCCTGCTGCCTCGAACCGCTCCCTGCGAACGATGTCGGTGCGAAATCGCTGCTGGTCGGTGCGGTGCAGGTCGCCTTCGTATTCATACGCGATGCGGAGGCGAGGTTCGGCGAGATCCGGATGGAGCACCGCGGTGCCCCCGTCCACCTGCACGGGTGGATTGACGCTCGGCTCGGGGATGCCCGCGTCGATGAGCGCGAGTCGTAAGTGTGTCTCGGGACGGGAGTCGACGCCGATACGGACGAGTGGCAGGGCAGCGCGGAGAAGCCGAGCCGACCGACGAGAGCCGTAAGCGGTTACAGCAGCAGTGAGTTCGTCGATCGTCGTGTGTATGTCGACGCGCGAGCCGCCTCGAGATCGCGACCCCGATACGAGGAAGTCGCCGACAGCGACGAGGTCGGGCAGCTCGAGCATCGTCGCCAGGAGCGCGAACGTGTCCGCCGGGGCGGTGAGGGTGAAGCCTCGGACCTGTGTCGTGCGGGTCGCCTCGGCAAGCCGGTGACCGACGACGCCTCGGCCACGCGCGGGTTGCACTCCGTGAAGCGCGCCGATGTGGAGGTCCGTGGCCTGCTTGCAGGAGTTCGGAAGCGGGGCGCCGAGGAGCGCCGCCGCAGTGAGATGGCTGAAGACCCACCCCGGTCGGAGCCGAGGGGAGAACGCCGCGCAGCGCCCGAAGACGTCACCCAGGTCGACGTCGACCGAGCGCACACCCCAGAACGGTGCCTCGAGATCACTGCCGCGCAGTCTCCCGTTCGTCTCGCCGTGCAGCGCGCGGTCCCCGACCGCGAACGCCGTGCCGCGGAGCCGTGGCGGGAGCGAGCGATGGCGGGACATCGACCCATCGTGCCGATCGCGAGCTGACGCTCGCTGTCGCTCTCCACAGAGTGCTCACCGAGAGTGCGCGTTCGGTCGTTGCCGAGTCGTTCAGGGAGCGGATTGCGCACTCTCGGTGGATCCGGGGCCCGCGAGGCCGACGTACATCGAGCGGTGGAGCTCCGCGACGTGGTCGAACGCCAGGCGACTCGCTGCTGCCGCATCGCCGATGCGGAGGGCGTCGACGAGCAGAGCATGCTCCTCGTTCGACGCGCGCAGGTACTCGATCCGGTAGGGGATGAAGTAGGAGTACAGCTCGCGGGACACGCGGTCATGGAGGTCGGCCGCGCCCGGCACGCCCGCCGACACCGCCAGCTCGGCGTGGAACGCCGCGTCGGCCTCGCGGAACCGGCTCCAGTCCGGCTCGGTCCGCATGGTCGCCACGAGGTCGTCGAGTCGATGCAGGGAGGCCGCCTCCGGTGCAGCGGCGGCCCGCGCCGCCAGCCCGGCTTCGAGCGTCGCGCGCTGGTCGATGAGCGCGTGCACGTGGACGGCGTCCTCGCGGTAAGCGGCGATCTCGGGCACGGTGCCCACCGCGGGCGCATCCGCGATGAACGTGCCACCCGTGTTGCCCTGCCGCCGGACCACGACGCCCTCGTCGCTCAACGCCCGATACGCGCGACGCACCGACATCTCGCTGACCCCGAACGCTCGAGCCGCTTCCTCGGGTGCCGGGAGCCGTTGGCCGGGCACCAGCATCCCGAGCTCCAGCGCCAGCGAGATCCGCGCGCGGACGGTGTCGACGGCGGTCGTGCGTCGGATCGCTCCGAGTGAGGGCGAACCCAGATCCATGGCACCCTCGTCTCGTCG
Organism: Plantibacter sp. PA-3-X8; assembly: GCF_003856975.1. NCBI lineage: Bacteria > Bacillati > Actinomycetota > Actinomycetes > Micrococcales > Microbacteriaceae > Plantibacter > Plantibacter sp. PA-3-X8. Next base: position 579,890 of record NZ_CP033107.1, on the reverse strand, counting down.
CTGATCGACTCCGCGACCCTGGTTCAGCCGGCGGTCGGTTGGTCGGCGGTCGCCTCGCTCACCGCGCCGTCCGGCTCGGCGTCCAGGGGGAACCGCTTCCCCAACACGATACCGATCAGCATGGCGACCACGGGGATGAGGGCGAGCACGACACTCACGGTGACGCTTCCGCCGGTGACGAGCGTGAAGTTCGACAGCACGAGCCACAGCGCGAACGCGAGTCCGACCACCGCGAGGATCGGGAACACCCGCGCACCCCAGGTGCGGCCGGCGACCAGCTCGGGTCGCCGCGCGAAGAACACGAGGACGGCGATCGAGGTCGTCAGCATGAGCAGCACCATCCCGACGGTCGCCACCCCGGCCATGGATCCGAAGACCCCGACGAGCGGGTCGAGGCCGGCGAGTGCGAGTGCTGCGAGGACGATGGCCGCCGTCACCGTCTGCACGATCGAGGAGGTCGACGGGGAGTGGTGTGCGGGGTGGCGCCGGCCGAGGCGGGCGGGCAGCACCGACTTCTGCGCCAGTGTGAACTGGTAGCGCGCGATGACGTTGTGGAAGGACAGCACGCACGCGAACAGGCTCGTGATGAGCAGCACCTGGACGACATCGCGCATGATCGGGCCGAGGTAGGTCGTCGTCGTGTCGAGCAGGAGGTTGCCCTCGCCGGCGAGCGTCTGCTGGGCGACCGCGACGGCGTTCCCCGCGCCGACGCCCGTCACGAGCGCCCAGCAGGAGATGGCGTAGAACACACCGATGATGACGACGGCCAGGTACGTTGCTCGCGGGATGGTGCGTTCCGGGTTGCGCGCCTCGTCTCGGAAGACCGCGGTCGCCTCGAATCCGATGAAACCGGTGAGGGCGAAGAGCACGGCGACGCCGATTCCACCGGTGAAGATGTTGGCGGGGTCGAAGGTCTCGACCGCGATGCCGTCCGCGCCGCCCGTCGCGAAGACGACGACGTCGAGCACGACGACCACGAGGATCTCGAGCGTCAGGGCGATGCCGAGCACCTTCGCGCTCAGGTCGATGTGCCGGTAGCCGAGCACCGCCACGATCGCCATCGTCGCGAAGGAGTACAGCCACCAGGGCAGGCTCGGGCCGCCGAAGTACGTGACGAGGTCGTCGAGCGCCCACCCCATGTAGCCGTACACGCCCACTTGGATCGCCGTGTAGGCGACGAGTGCGGTGAACGCGGAACCCAGACCGAGGCGAGAGCCGAGTCCGGCCGTCACATAGGAGAAGAACGCGCCGGCTTCGCGGACGAACGGCGTCATGGTGACGAAGCCGACGGAGAAGACGAGGAGGATCACGGCGGCGAGGGCGAAGCCGATCGGGGCTCCGGCGCCGTTGCCGGTGCCGATCGCGATGGGGACGTTGCCGCCGATCACGGTGAGTGGTGCGGCGGCGGCGATCACCATGAAGACGATGGAGCCGGTACCGAGCTGGCCGTCGAGGCGCTGACGCGGCTCGGCGATGGGGTTCACGGTCATGAGGTCACTTTCCAGGGGGGTCGGGGGACTCGGAGGGGGAGGGGAGGAGGGACGGGGTCCTTCAATACAGCTCGGCGCGGCGGTCGGCGAGGTAGGGGTTCTCCTGCCTGGCGCGCTTGGTGGCCTCGGGATCGATCGTGGCGATCATGAGACCGACGGCGTCCGCGTCGAGCGCGTCGAGGACCACGCCGTCCGGGCCGACGATGCTGCTGTGGCCGACGTAGGTGAGGTCCCCTTCGGAGCCGACGCGGTTGACGTAGACGAGGTGGACCTGGTTCTCCCAGGCGCGCACCGGGATGAGCCGCTCGGCGATGTGCGCGTACGGCTCCATCTGCGCGGTGGGGACGATCACGACGTCAGCACCGTCGAGGGCCGCCGCGCGGACGGTCTCGGGGAACTCGACGTCGTAACAGATGAGGACGGCGACGCGGACGCCACCCAGGTCCACGGTCGGTGCGAGGGTGTCACCGGCTACGAAGAGCTGTCGGTCGAGCTCGCCGAACAGGTGCGTCTTGCGGTAGCGGAGTAGCTCCGTCCCGTCAGGACCGACGAGGACGACGGCGTTCGCGACGGCTCCACCGGGGAGCGGTTCGGGGAGGCCGGCGAGGATCGCGATCCCGGTCTCGCCGGCGATGGCGGCGACCCGGTCGACCAGCTCCGGCGTGGCGAGCGGGGCGAGGCGGTCTCCGAGGTTGTAGCCGGTGACGAACATCTCGGGGGTGACGAGCAGATCCGCGCCGCGATCCGATGCCTGTCGGGCGGCGTCGGCGACGAGCGCGAGGTTCGCCTCGACGTCTCCGGGGACGCCGTGGTGCTGCAGTCCGGCGATGGTCAGGGTCATGGCGGTGGAGCTCCTCTGTGGGCGTGCGTCGATGCACTCAGTAAACAGCTCAAAGTGAGTTGTTTGATGTCCATCATGTTTCGATCCGGTTTCGCCCGCAAGAGGGGCGGGACATACTGGTGGCGTGCGTGCCCTTCCTGTCGACGTCCCGATCGTGCTCGGCCCCTTCGGAGGCCTGTCCTCCGTCGAACTCACCGCGACGGTGAGTGAGCTGGGCGGCCTCGGTTCCTTCGGTCTGTACGGCTACGACGCCGAGCGCATCGAGCGGACGGTCACGGCGCTCCGCGAGCGGACCGCGGCGCCCTTCGCGCTGAACCTGTGGCTGCCGCGTGGAGACGAGCTGTCGCCCGACGACTCCGAGGCGTCCTTCGCAGCCGCGGTCGAGGCGCTCCGACCCGTGTTCGACGAGTTGTCGCTCGAGCTGCCCGATCGCCCGGCCCGGTACGTGCCGCCGTTCGACGAGCAGATCGAGGCCGTCCTGGACGCGCGGCCCGCCGTGGTCAGCTTCGTCTTCGGGGTTCCGCCGCGGCCGGTGGTCGACGCGGCGCACGAGCGGGGCATCGTCGTGGTCGGGACGGCGACCACGGTTGCCGAGGGGCTCGCCCTGCAGGAGGGCGGCGTGGACGTCGTCGTCGGCACGGGCATGGAGGCCGGCGGCCACCGCGTCTCGTTCCTGCGAGCGGCCGAGGACTCCCTCGTCGGTCTGGTCGCCTTGATCCCGCAACTCGTCGACGCCTTGGACGTCCCGGTGATCGCCGCCGGCGGTATCGCCGACCGACGTGGTGTCGCCGCTGCCCGGGTGCTCGGCGCGGCCGGCGTGCAGGTCGGGACCGCCTTCCTCCGCACGAGCGTCTCCGCTGCGACGGCCGAGCATCGGGCGGCCATCGTCTCGACGCCCGCCGACGGCACCGTCCTCACGCGCGCGATGAGCGGCAGGCTCGGCCGGGGTGTCCCGAACCGGGTGCTGCGCCAGATCGAGGCGTCGGGGGTCGTCGCCCCGTTCCCGGTCCAGAACTGGCTGACCGGGCGGTTCCGCACCGTCGCCTCCGAACGGGGCGTCGCAGACCTCCAGGGCTTCTGGGCAGGGCAGGCGTCACCGCTGACTCGGAATCGGGCCGATGCCGAGGCCGTCTTCGCGGAACTCGCCGCGGGCCTGTCGGTCCCACCCAGGGCACCCTGACCCCGGTCCGCGTCGCCCGCAGGACCGCGTAAGCTGGAGGGGACTTCCTGCAAGAGATGAGACGTTCACCGTGCCCAGCATTCCGTTCGACGGCGCCAAGCACGATCGGTACTGGATGGTCCCGATCCTGCGTGCGGTGATCGCGCTCGCCACGGCGGGGGTCGTCACCTTCACGCAGGGCCACTCCTCGCAGTTCGGCCTCGTGGTCTTCGGGGTCTTCACGCTGCTGTCCGGAGCGATCGTCGGCGCCTTCGCCTTCCCGAACTTCTCCGACACCGTGACGCGCGCGTTCTTCCTCGGCCAGGGCGTCATCGGCGTCGTGACCGGCGTCTTCTCGCTGCTCGTGAGCGGCGGCGGGCTGAGCATCTTCCTCTACGTCGTCACCCTGTGGGCGGCCCTCACTGGATTCCTCGAGCTGTACAGCGGGATCCGCTGGCGCGGACGCCTCGCCGCGGCGAAGGACTGGACCGCGGTCGGTGCCTTCACGGTGCTGCTCGCCATCGCGACGCTCCTCGTCCCGCCCGGACTCGAGCAGCGATTCGCCGCCCCGGGAGGTGTCGAGGGTGTCCTCCGTGCGGACATCGTCGTCGTCGGCCTCGTCGGGGCATACGCCGCGATCATCGGCGTCTACCTCGTCATCGGCGGACTGTCGCTGCGGTGGGCGGGCAAGCGCCCGGTCACCGGCGCAGCCACCGACGACACCACCGGCACGGCTGGAGCCGCATCATGAGCAAGCCCAACCGCGACGACGTCCTGCAGCCGATCGAGCTCCTCGTGCTCTCGGGCGTCATGGGGGTCTTCACCGGCGTCGTCGTCCTGATGTCGACCCGCGAGATCGTCCTGTCGCTCATCGGCCTGGGCATCGCGTTCATCGCCTCGCTCGTCGTCCTCGCGATGCTGGCGCTCGCCGTGAAGCCCGACTTCCAGGAGAAGCTCGACCTCGACGAGCAGGACGGCGACGACAAGCGTCCGCCGTGCCCCTCCGGCCACTGACCGTCTCGTCCCTCTGGCCCTGAGCGATCCCTCCGGTCCTTCGGCGTCTTGCCGGGTCCCGCGCGTTCCCTCCGGTCCTTCGGCGTCTTGCCGGGTCCCGCGCGTTCCCTCCGGTCCCTGAGCGTCCCTTCCGGTCCTTGAGCGTTCCTTCCGCTCCCTGAGCGTTCCCTCCGGTCCCTGAGCCTGTCGAAGGGCGCACGCCGACAGGCTCGGTGACCGGTCTCCCGCTCCCCGAGCCTGTCGATGGGCGACCTACGGCAGGTAGTCCACCAGGTCGTCGGAGAGTCCGAGGTACGTCGCCGGGGTGAGCTCGAGCAGGCGCTGCTTCGCGGCGTCGCCGATGTCGAGCTTGGAGACGAACTCGACGAGCTCCGCCTGCCCGAGACGCTTGCCGCGCGTGAGCTCCTTGAGGAGCGCGTAGGGGTCCTCGATGCTCGAGCGACCGGCGGTCACCTCGGCGCGGATGACCGTCTGGATGGCCTCCGCGAGCACCTCCCAGTTGTGGTCGAGGTCCGCGGCGAGCACGTCCTCCGCGAGGTCGATCTGTCCGAGGCCGCCGAGGATGTTGTCGAGGGCGAGCAGCGAGTGGCCGAACCCGACACCGATGTTGCGCTGGGCGCTCGAGTCGGTGAGGTCGCGCTGGAGTCGCGAGGTGACGAGGGTGGCGGCGAGGGAGTCGAGGATCGCGCTCGACAGCTCCAGGTTGGCCTCGGCGTTCTCGAAACGGATCGGGTTGACCTTGTGCGGCATGGTCGACGAGCCGGTGGCGCCCGCGACCGGGATCTGCCGGAAGTAGCCGATGGAGATGTACGTCCACATGTCCGTGGCGAGGTTGTGCAGCACGCGGTTGGCGTGGGAGATCTTGCCGTAGAGCTCCGCCTGCCAGTCGTGCGACTCGATCTGCGTCGTCAGCGGGTTCCAGTCGAGGCCGAGTCCTTCGACGAACTCGCGCGAGATGGCGGGCCAGTCCGCATCGGGATCGGCGACGACATGGGCGGCGAAGGTGCCGGTCGCGCCGGAGAACTTGCCGAGGTACTCGTTCGCCTCGATCTGCAGGGCGATGCGCTCGAGTCGGTAGACGGTGACGGCGAGCTCGCGGCCCATCGTGGTGGGCGTCGCCGGCTGGCCGTGCGTGCGGGCGAGCATCGGGACGGCCCGGAAGTCGACGGCCTTGGTGCGCAGGGAGTCGAGGACGAGTCGCAGCTTCGGCAGCCAGATGGCGCGGACGGCCTGCGACACGGTGAGCGCGTAGGAGAGGTTGTTGATGTCCTCGCTCGTGCAGGCGATGTGGGTGAGTTCGGCGATGCGGTCGAGACCGAGCTCGGACAGGCGGTGGCGCACGAGGTATTCGACGGCCTTCACATCGTGACGCGTGACGGCCTCCTTCTCGGCGAGCCAGTCGATGTCGGCCTGGCCGAAGTCGAGGTAGAGCGCGCGGAGCTGCTCGATCTCCGCCGGGGTGAGCGGGGAGGAGCCGAACATGGAGTGCTCGGTGAGGTAGACGAGCCACTCGACCTCGACCTGCACGCGGGCGCGGTTCAGGCCGGCCTCCGAGAGGTACTCTCCGAGCGCCGTCACGGCGGGGCGGTAGCGACCGTCGAGCGGGCTGAGCGGCTGGGCGGGGAATTCGGTCATGGGGTGGCTCCCTGGGTCAGTGCTGGTTCGAGCTGGTGGAAGAGGGATCTGCAGGCATGGTCGATCATGCCGAGGACGGTCTCGAACATCTGGGCGTCCGAGTAATAGGGGTCGGGTACGTCGCGGGTCCCGGAGGTGCTGTCGAAGCTCAGGAGCAGGTGCACCTTGGAGCGGTCGGCGTCGTTGCCCGCCCAGGCCCGCAGGATGCGTTCGTGACTGCGGTCGAGGGCGACGACGAGGTCGTAGCTGTCGAAGCGGTCGGGGTCGAACTGCTTGGCCCGGTGGGCGGTGGCGTCGTGGCCGTGCGCTCGCAGCGCGGTGACCGTGCGGTGGTCGGCGTGCTCGCCGACGTGCCAGTCGCCGGTGCCGGCGGAGGAGACCTCCACGACCCGCTCCAGCCCGGCGGCCGCGACGAGGTCGGTGAAGACGCTCTCGGCCATCGGGGATCGACAGATGTTGCCCGCGCAGACGAAGCACACGCGGAACGGGGTCGTGCCGGGGTCGGCCTCCCCGAGGGTGTTCATGCGTCTATTCTGGCCGACCGCGCCCGAGCCGTCGAACCGTTCTCAGCTGACTCCGCTCCACAGTCCCACTCCGGTCGGCTTCCTCCACATCAGCACGGTGTGCCGGCGTGACCGCTCCGCCGGTTGGGCAGAGTCGAGCGTGATGCCGGCGGTGGGCGGGCGGAGGGCGAGGGGACATGGCGTTGGAGTACGACCCGTTGGCGATGGGCTTCCCGTCGCAGTCGACGGCAGAGGAGGTTGCCTCGATACTCGAGGGGCGCGCTCGATGTCTCGAGGACGTCCTGCTCGAACTGGAGCCGGAGATCCTCAGGTTCGCGCAAGCGCGCAGCGGTCTCGAGTGGGTCGGTCCAGCAGCCGTGCAGTTCTCCTGGTCCGCGGACGAACTGACCGCAGTGCTTCGTCAATCGGCCTCTGCACTCGATGAGGGACTCCGAAGCGCTCGTGGGGCGGCATCGTCGATCGCCGACGGGAGTGGAAGATGAGCGACGACCTCACCATCCGAGGAGGAGGCGTCGTAGCCGTCGCCACTGAGGATCACCTGCTCCTCGGCGCGTTGCTCCTCGAACTCGGCGAGGCCTGCGCGAGCTGGGCCGACCGCGTGGAATCGGTGTCGACCGACGACGTGTCCCTGGTGCCCGTCGGCCCGACGATCGTTCCCCAAGCCGATGCGGGGGCGGGAAGCGGGGCGGCTGCGAAGGCCGCCACCAGCTTGCGGCGTGCGAGCGACGACGCGAGCCGGTTGGGCGGGCATCTCATCGTCGGGGCGGAGCAATACGGAGAGCTCGAGCGGATGGTCCAATCGTTGTTCACGTTCACCGGAGGCGCCGCGGGATGGGTCCTGGGAGCCTCCCCATTGATCCCGCTCGGTGTCCTCGCCGCCGTTGGAGAGGTGACGCTCATCAGGACCGTGTTCCGCGGAATGTTGGGGCTGCTGTCCTCGGACCTGCAGGACGGCTTCGATGAGGTCTCGGCGAAGACTGCGCGTGAGCTGATGTCGTCACCCGCGTTCGTCGCCCTCGTGCGCGGAGTCGTATCGGGTTCCGACGAGTTCATGATCAGCGCGTTCGGTCTGCCGGCGATGCTCGACGCGAACCGTCTGAGCGAGGAGGGCATCACCGGGGTGGCGTTCGCGGCCGCGGTCGCACTGCGCGGAGTCGACCGTGCCGGCCTCCTCACTCCCGCGGCGCCGGTCCGCACGGTCGAGGTGAAGGCCCAGGGCGCTCCGGCGCCCCTGAAACCTCCGACCCGGTACGAGGACCTCGTCGAGCGGATGCCGCACGGGGGAGCGGGCTCCCCGCAGATCAGGATCGAGCGGTACGAGGACGCCTCCGGCGCCGACCAGTGGATCGTCTGGTCGGGTGGAACCATCGAGACCGGGTTCCCTGAGACGTCGACCGAGCCCTTCGACAACCGCAGCAATGTCAACGCGGTCGCAGGTCTGGAGGCGGAGAGCGCCGAAGCGACCCTCCAAGCCATGCGACTCGCGGGTATCCCGGACGGCGCCTCCGTGCTCCACGTCGGGTACTCCCAGGGCGGCATCATCGCGTCCCGCATCGCTGCCAGCGGTACCTACGACTCCTCGGTCGTCACCTTCGGATCGCCGGTCGAATCGGTCGACTTCGCGGACGACCTCCCGCGCACCCATGTCGAACACACCGAGGACGTCATCCCCGCGCTCTCCGGTGAACGACGCGACTCACTCAACGGGGGTACTGTCGTCCAGCGTTCGTTGTACGACGGAGGACCACCGCCGGCCGGTGACGATCCCCTTCCGGCTCACAATCTCGACCGTTACCGGGAGACGGCGCGCCTCATCGACCAGTCCTCGGAGGAGCGGCTCACGCCAGCGATCGACCCCCTCGCCGGGCTCACCGGCACCGGGGAGGTCTGGCAGTACCGGGCCGACAAGGTCCTCCCGTGACCGGGTGGTGGAGCTGAGTGTCAGTCCTCCGTCTTCGGGCGGATGACGATGCCGAGCAGCCAGTTCACGATCGAGATGACGATCGCCCCGAGGACGCCCCACCAGAAGCCGTCGACGGTCAGGCCGAAGCCGAACCAGCCGCTGATGCCTGCGGTGATGAGGAGGAGGAGCCCGTTGATGAGGAGCCCGATCAGGCCGAGTGTGAGGATGTAGAGGGGGAACGCGAGCACCTTGATGACCGAGCCGATGATGGTGTTCACGACCGCGAAGATGAGGGCGACGAGCGCGAAGGTCAGGATCGTCTCGAGCGTGCCGCCGGGCGCGTACGGTGTCACGTTCACACCGGCGACGATGAGGGTGGTGACCCAGATGGCGAAGCCGTTGACGATCAGGTTCAGCAGAAAACGTCCCATGACGGCAATCCTCCCACCCTTGCCACGGCGGGCAAAGGGCCGATTCGGACCGGCGCACTGCATTCCGACGCAGGTATCCTTCGCGGCCTAGACTCGTCGAGTGAGTGACAACCTGCCAACCACCGCCCAGCCGGCCGCTCAGCCGGGCCGGAGCCCGGTCCGTCTCCGTCCGGAGATCGCAGATCTGCCGCCCTACCGTCAGGGCAAGCCGGCCGCACCCGACGCCTTCAAGCTCTCCAGCAACGAGGTCCCGTTCCCGCCGCTCGACGCCGTCCTCTCGGCCATCACCGACACGGCTGCGAACTCCCACCGCTACCCCGACGGCGCCGCACTCGCGTTGCGCACGGCGCTCGCCGAAGCCAACGGCGTCACGCCGGAACGCATCCACATCGGGGCGGGCTCGGTCGCACTCCTCAGCCAGTTCATCACCGCCACCGCCGGTCCGGGAGACGAGGTCGTCTTCGCCTGGCGATCCTTCGAGGCCTACCCGGGTCTCGTGACCGTCGCCGGCGCGACGTCCGTGCGCGTCCCGAACCGGCCCGACGGCTCCCACGACCTCGAGGCGATGGCCGCAGCCGTCACCGACCGCACCCGCGTCGTCATCGTCTGCACGCCGAACAACCCCACGGGCCCGGTCGTCGAGCGCGCCGCCTTCCTCGCCTTCCTCCGCTCCGTGCCGTCGGACGTGCTCGTCCTCCTCGATGAGGCCTACCGCGAGTTCGTCACCGACGACGACGCCGTCAACGGCATCCCGCTCCTCGACGAGCACCCGAACCTCGTCGTGCTCCGCACCTTCTCGAAGGCTTACGGACTCGCCGGCCTCCGCGTCGGCTGGGCCATCGGCCACGAGCTCGTCCTCGACGGCGCCCGCAACGCGGCCATCCCGCTCTCCAGCACCGCGCCGGCGCAGCAGGCGGCCATCGCCGGACTCGCGAACGCCGAGGACATCCGAGCCCGCGTCGCGGTCATCACCGCCCGACGCGACGACCTCGCCGCCGCACTCCGCGAGCAGGGCTGGTTCATCCCCGCGGCACAGGGCAACTTCGTCTGGTTCGGCCTCGGCGAGCAGACGGCCGCGGCGAACGAGACCTTCCTCGCGCACGGCATCGTCGGCCGCGCCTTCCCCGGCGACGGCGTCCGCATCTCGATCGGTGAAGCCGAGTCGATCGAACCGCTCCTCGCCGCCGCTGCAGAGATCCTCGCCGGACTGCCGGCCGACCACCCGACACGAGAGGGAGTGCGCTCACGATGAGCCGTTCCGGAGACGACCCCACCGTGCCCAGCGTCCAGTTCATCGACGCGGCCGGCACCTTCGCGCCGAACGAACACGCGGAGCGCTATCAGCCGTTCCTCGATCGCCTGACCGAGACCGACCTGCAGCAGTTCTACCGCGACATGGCGAACGTCCGCGCCTTCGACATCGAGGCGACGAACCTGCAGCGCCAGGGCCAGATGGCGCTGTGGCCGCCGAGTCACGGGCAGGAGGCGGCACAGGTCGGTTCGGCGCGTGCGGCGCGAGCCCAGGACCACATCTTCCCCTCCTACCGCGAACACGTCGTCGCGATGATCCGCGGTGTCGACCCCATCGACATCGTCCGCCTCATGCGCGGCAACACGCACGGCGGCTGGGACCCGGCAGATCCGTCCAACGGCAACATGCACCTGTACACCCTCGTGCTCGCCGCTCAGACCCTGCACGCGACCGGCTACGCGATGGGCCTGAACTTCGACAAGGCCGTCGGCACCGGCGACCCCGACCGCGACACGGCCGTGCTCGTCTACTTCGGCGACGGCTCGAGCTCCGAGGGTGACGCGAACGAGGCGTACATCTACGCCGCCAGCTACCAGACGCCGCAGGTGTTCTTCCTGCAGAACAACCAGTGGGCCATCTCCGTCCCCGTCTCCCGCCAGGCCCGCGAGCCGCTCTACCAGCGCGCAGCCGGGTTCGGCCTCGACAGCGTCCGCATCGACGGCAACGACGTGCTCGCGAGCTACGCGACGGCGGCGAAGCACCTCGACGACGCCCGCGCCGGCCACGGCCCGAGCCTCATCGAGGCGATGACCTACCGCGTCGGCGCCCACACCACGAGCGACGACCCGACCAAGTACCGCACCGACGACGAACTCCAGTCCTGGATCGCCCGCGACCCGATCGTCCGGTTCAAGACGTACCTCCAGGGTCTCGGCGCTTCCGACGCGTTCTTCGCCGAGGTCGACGAGGAGGCTGCTGCACTCGCGGAGGACACCCGCATCCGCACGCTCGCCCTCGAAGCGCCCGGCCGAGAGGTCATCTTCGACGGCGTCTACTCCGAACCGCACCCGCTCATGGTCGAGCAACAGGCCTGGCTCGAACGCTACGAGGCCTCGCTCGAAGGAGGCAACGCATGACGACGACCACCATGCCGATGGCCAAGGCGCTGAACGCAGGCCTCCGGAAGGCGATGACCGAGGACGACAAGGTCCTGCTGATGGGCGAGGATATCGGCCCGCTCGGCGGCGTCTTCCGCGTCACCGAGGGCTTGCACGCCGAGTTCGGCGGCGACCGCGTCCTCGACACCCCGCTGGCGGAGTCCGGCATCGTCGGCACCGCGATCGGTCTCGCCATGCGCGGCTACCGTCCGGTGTGCGAGATCCAGTTCGACGGCTTCGTGTTCCCGGCCTTCAACCAGATCACGACGCAGCTCGCGAAGCTCACCAACCGGCACGAGGGCAAGCTGCAGATGCCCGTCGTCATCCGGATCCCCTACGGCGGACACATCGGCGCGGTCGAGCACCACCAGGAGAGCCCCGAGGCGTACTTCGCCCACACGGCCGGCCTCCGCGTCGTCAGCCCGTCGACCCCGAACGACGCCTACTGGATGATCCAGGAGGCCATCGCTTCGAACGACCCGGTCGTCTTCCTCGAGCCGAAGAGCCGCTACTGGCCGAAGGGCGAGGTCGACCTCGACGGCTCGGCCGCGCCACTGCACGGCAGCCGCATCGTCCGCACCGGCACGGAGGTCACCCTCGCCGGACACGGCGCGATCGTGAGCGTCATGCTGCAGGCGGCTGAACTGGCCGCCACCGAGGGCACGAGCGTCGAGGTCGTCGACATGCGCTCGCTGTCGCCCATCGACTACGACCCGCTCGTCGAATCCGTCCGCCGAACCGGCCGCCTCGTCTACGTGCAGGAGGCGCCCGGCTTCACGAGCGTCGGCTCGGAGATCGCGGCGACCGTCACCGAGCGTGCCTTCTACTCGCTCGAGGCACCCGTTCTTCGGGTGTCCGGGTTCGACACCCCGTTCCCGCCGGCGAAGCTCGAAGGCGTCTACCTCCCGGATGCCGACCGCATCCTCGAGGCCGTCGATCGCTCGCTGGCGTACTGAACACCGAAGGAAGACGAGGAACCACGATGAGTGATCTCCAGTTCGAACTGCCGGACGTCGGCGAAGGCCTGACCGAGGCCGAGATCGTCGCATGGAAGGTCGCGCCGGGCGACGCCGTCTCGGTCAACCAGGTGCTGGTCGAGATCGAGACCGCGAAGTCGCTCGTCGAACTCCCGTCGCCGTTCGCCGGCACTGTCGGCGCCCTGCTCGTCGAGGAGGGCCAGACCGTCGACGTCGGGACGCCCATCATCAGCGTGAGCACCGGTGGTGGGGCAGCGACCGCCGAGCCGACCGTGCCTGCACCGGCGGTCGTCGAGTCGGAGGAGGCCACGCTGGCCGCCGACACCGCGGCGAGCGTCTCTCCTGCCGAAGAGCCGCGCCCTGGTGCCGTGCTCGTCGGGTACGGCAGCGCCGGCAGCACCTCGAGCCGTCGCCGGGGCCGTGGCGCGACGCCGGTCGTCGAGCCGGCGAGCCCGGCCGTCACCCCGCAGCCGCCCGTGCGCCGCCAGCCTCCGTCGAGCATCCCCGCCGCGTCCGCGCTGCCGGTCATCGCCAAGCCGCCGATCCGGAAGCTCGCGAAGGACCTCGAGGTCGACCTCACGGCCATCGAAGGCACCGGGCTCGCGGGTGAGATCACCCGCGACGACGTCATCCGTGAGGCCAGCCAGGCGAGCGTGTTCCGCAACATCGAGACGCCGGAGTGGGCCGACGAGCGCGAGGAGCGCATCCCGGTCAAGGGCGTCCGCAAGGCCATCGCGACGGCCATGACCCGCAGCGCCTTCACCGCGCCGCACGTCTCCCTCTTCGTCGACGTCGACGCGACGCGCACGATGGAGTTCGTCAAGCGCCTGAAGAACTCGACGGACTTCGCCGGCGTCAAGGTCTCGCCGCTGCTCATCATGGCCAAGGCGATGATCTGGGCGGTCCGCCGCAACCCCACGGTCAACAGCGAGTGGACCGACCAGGAGATCATCGTCCGCCACTACGTGAACCTCGGCGTCGCCGCCGCGACTCCGCGCGGACTGATCGTCCCGAACGTCAAGGAGGCGCAGGCGATGAGCCTGCTCGAGCTGGCGCGCGCCCTCGAGACCCTCACGCTCACGGCCCGCGACGGCAAGACGCCGCCGGCCGACCAGCAGAACGGCACGATCACGGTGACGAACATCGGTGTCTTCGGCATGGACACCGGCACCCCGATCCTCAACCCGGGCGAGGTCGGCATCGTCGCGCTCGGCACGATCAAGCAGAAGCCGTGGGTCGTCGACGGCGAGGTGCGCAGTCGGTTCGTGACGACGCTCGGCGCCTCCTTCGACCACCGCGTGGTGGACGGCGACGTCGCGAGCCGCTTCCTGGCGGACGTCGCGTCGATCATCGAGGAGCCGGCGCTGCTGCTCGACTGAGTACACCTGCTCAGGAACCTTCCAGCCGGACGATTTTGAGAATCAGTATCAATAGGCGTACCGTTGGCCTTCTCACCCCGATCGAGAAGGTTCATCAATGCGCGCTCGCACCCTGCTCCCAGCCTTGGCCATCTTCCCGGCAGCCGCCCTCGTCCTCGCGGGCTGCTCCGGCAGCGGCGCGTCGAGCGCGACCGACGACGGCAAGATCAACATCGTCGCCTCCACGAACGTGTACGGCGACATCGCTTCGAAGATCGGCGGTAAGGACGTCGAGGTGACCTCGCTCATCTCCTCGGCCGCTCAGGACCCGCACTCCTACGAGGCGAGCACGCAGGACCAGCTCTCCATCAAGAACGCCGACCTCGTCATCGAGAACGGCGGCGGCTACGACCCATTCGTCGACACGCTCCTCGACGCAGCCAAGAACGAGTCCGTCGAGGTCGTCAACGTCGTCGACCTGTCGGGCCTCGCCCCGGACGACGACCACGCAGACGAGCAGCACACGGATGAGGCGCACGCCGAGGACGACGGCCACGACCACATCGAGGGCTTCAACGAGCACGTCTGGTACAGCTTCCCGACGATGGCGAAGCTCGCCGACGAGCTGGCCAAGGAGCTCGGCGAACTCGACAGCGCGAACGCCGCCACGTACACCGCGAACGCGAAGGCTTTCACCGAGTCCCTCGGCACGATCGAGACGGCCCAGGCCGCGATCAAGACCGCACACGACGGCGAGGGCGTCGCCATCACCGAGCCCGTCCCGCTCTACCTGCTTGAGGGCGCCGGACTCGTGAACCGGACCCCCGAGGCGTTCAGCGAGGCGATCGAGGAGGGCACCGACGTGTCGCCGACCGTCCTCAAGGAGACGCTCGACCTCTTCGGCGGCGGATCGGTCGCGCTGCTTGCCTACAATGAGCAGACGAGTGGCGGTGAGACCGAACAGGTCAAGACCGCCGCGGAGAACGCAGGCGTGCCGGTGCTGTCATTCACCGAGACCCTCCCGGACGGCAAGGACTACCTCTCGTGGATGACCGAGAACGTCGACGCCGTGGCGGACGCTCTGAATCGATGACCAGCGGTCCGACCGACGACTCAGGCCCCGTCGACGTCCTGGCGCTCGCCGGGGCCGAGCTCGGTTTCGGCGGACGCACGCTCTGGGACGGCCTCGACCTCTCGGTGCGCCCGGGGGAGTTCCTCGCCGTGCTCGGCCCGAACGGCTCCGGCAAGACGAGTCTGCTGCGCACTATCCTCGGGCAGCAGCAGCTCGACCGCGGGACCATCAGGGTCGCCGGAGGCCCGGTGCACCGCGGCGACCGCCGCATCGGCTACATCCCGCAGCAGAAGCTCATCCCCGCCGGCACGCCGATGCGCGGTCGCGATCTCGTCGCCCTCGGCGTCGACGGTCACCGCTTCGGTCTCCCCATCCGCACCGCGGCGACGAAGCGTCGGGTCGACGAGCTGATCGCCTCCGTCGGCGCGACCGCCTATGCCGACGGCGCGGTGGGCACCCTGTCCGGCGGTGAGCAGCAGCGGCTCCGCGTCGCCCAGGCGCTCGCAGACGACCCGATCCTCCTCCTCTGCGACGAACCGCTGCTCAGCCTCGACCTCCAGCATCAGCGCGGGGTCAGCGAACTTATCGACCGTCGTCGGCGCGAGCACGACACCGCGGTGGTCTTCGTCACCCACGACGTGAACCCGGTGCTCCCCATGGTCGACCGCATCCTGTACCTCGCGGGCGGCCGGTTCCGGGAGGGCACGCCCGACGAGGTGCTCCGCAGCGAGGTGCTGTCGGAGCTCTACGGCACGCCCGTCGACGTGCTCCGCAGCCACGGCCGGGTCGTCGTGGTCGGCATCCCCGACAGCGAGACCCACCACCATCACCACGACGATTCGCACACCGGTGCGGTGGGGGTCGGCGCATGAACACCGACGACCTCTGGGGACGCTTGTTCAACTTCCAGGACTACGGCGCACTCCTCGAACTCGTGCAGAACTCGATCATCGCCGGCGCGGTCCTGGGCATCGTCGGCGGCCTCATCGGCGTGTTCGTGATGCAGCGGGACATGGCGTTCGCGGTGCACGGGATCAGCGAGCTGTCCTTCGCCGGCGCCGCAGGTGCGCTGCTGTTTGGGGCCAACGTCGTCGTCGGGTCCCTCGCGGGCTCACTCGTCGCCGCGATCCTCATCGGCCTGCTCGGCTCCAAAGCGCGCGACCGCAACTCGATCATCGGGGTGCTCATGCCGTTCGGCCTCGGCCTCGGCATCCTGTTCCTCGCGCTCTATCCGGGCCGGAGTGCCAACAAGTTCGGGCTCCTCACCGGGCAGATCGTCTCGGTCGACGACCCGCAGCTCGGCCTACTCATCGTCATCAGCATCGTCGTGCTGGTCGCGCTCCTCCTCCTCTGGCGGCCCCTCAGCTTCGACAGCCTCGACCCGGACGTCGCCGCAGCGCGTGGGGTGCCGAGCCGGTTCGTCTCCCTCGCCTTCATGGTGCTGCTCGGGCTCACCGTCGCGGTGTCGGTGCAGATCATCGGTGCGCTGCTCGTCCTCGCGCTGCTCGTGACACCTGCGGCCGCGGCGCTCCGGGTGTCGTCGTCGCCCGTCCTCGTCCCGGTGCTGAGCATGCTCTTCGGCTTCGTCTCGGCGGTCGGCGGCATCCTGCTCGCCATCGGTGGATCGCTTCCGATCAGCCCCTACATCACGACGATCTCCTTCCTCATCTACCTCGTCTGCCGCATCGTCGGGCCGCGCACCGCGTCCAGGCGACGTGGTCGTCGGGCACCCGTCGGCGAGACGCGGCATGCCCAGGTCGCACGATGATCGTGGACCGTGCACCGCGTCCGCGTGGAGCTGCTTCGGAGCGTCCTCCGAGCGGTTCCCGGGTACCCTTGAAGCGACAGGCAGGAGCACCCGTGGCGAAGCGCAACACCTGGCAGCGAGAAGCTGTCCGCGAGGCCCTCGGCGGCAACGACGGATTCATCAGCGCCCAGGGTCTGCACGCCGAACTCCGCGACACCGGTTCGCCGATCGGGCTCGCGACCGTGTACCGCGCCCTCTCCGACCTCGCGGTCGAGGGCGAAGCGGACTCCCTGCAGTCGCCGGAGGGCGAGAACCTCTACCGCGCCTGCACGCCGGGCACCCACCACCACCACCTCATCTGCCGCAACTGTGGTCTCACCATCGAGATCGAGGCCGACGAGGTCGAGGCCTGGGCGCGCTCGGTCGCGTCGCAGCACGGGTTCACCGAGGCGAAGCACGTCGTCGACGTCTTCGGGCTCTGCGAGAACTGCTCGGCGGCGGCCCAGCGCGCGTGAGGCCGGAGTGAGCAGGACGACCGGCACCCTCGGGGTCGACGACGACTGGACCGCGCCCGACGACGGCGCGGAGCACTGGGGTCGCACCGAGGGGCGTGATCCACGGAACCTGCGGACACCGCTCCTGATCGGCGTCGCACTGCTCGTGGTGGTCGGGCTCTTCGTGCTCCGGGCGCTCATGCCGCTCGGTGAGGCGCTCACCCCGCCCACCGCGGTGCGCGACTTCGTGACCCTGACGCTCAGCGTGGTGGTGGAGTCGCTGCCGTTCGTGGTGCTCGGCATCGTGCTGTCGATCCTCGTGCAGATCTGGCTTCCCGACGGCTGGCTCGAGCGGTGGTTGCCGACGCAGCCGATCCTCCGCCGAGCCTGCATCTCGCTGCTCGGCATGTTCCTGCCGGTCTGCGAGTGCGGGAACGTCCCGCTCGCCCGCGGCCTCATCGTGCGCGGGTTCACGGTGCCGGAGTCGATCACCTTCCTGCTCGCGGCGCCGATCCTCAACCCCATCGTCATCGTCACGACGCATCAGGCCTTCGGCTGGGACGGCGGGATCCTCGTCGCCCGGCTCGTCGGCGGGTTCCTGCTCGCGAACCTCATCGGGTGGCTCTTCAGCAAGCACCCCGACCCCAGCTCGCTGCTCACGCCGACCTTCCAAGCCAGCTGCGAGGTGACCGAGCAGCACGGGCACGAGCACACGAAGGTGGAGCGCAGCCTGCAGCAGTTCGTCGCCGAGGCGCGCGCGATCATGCCGGCGCTGCTCATCGGGTCGGCCGTGGCCGGCGCCGTGCAGGTGCTCGTGCCGCGCGAGGTGCTCGTCACCCTCGGCGCGAACCCGGTCTGGTCGGTGCTCGCGATGATGACGCTCGCCGTGATCGTCTCGATCTGCTCGAACGTCGACGCCTTCTTCGTGCTGTCCTTCGGATCGACGTTCATGCCCGGCTCGATCGTCGCCTTCCTCGTCCTCGGCCCCGTCGTCGACGTCAAGATGCTCGCACTCATGCGCACCACCTACACGACCAGGACCCTCGTGATCATCACCGCCGTCGCCGTGCTGTTCTCGGCGGCCCTCGGATTCGGAGTGAACGCCCTTGCCTGATCAGAACGCCACCCACGGACACGCGCACGCCGAGACGTCGACGGCCGGCGATCGTCGCGTCCCACTGCTCGAACGCCTCCGGCAGCGATGGTGGGGCGTGCTGCTGCTCGTCACCGCCGCCGTGTGCATCCTCTGGCTCGCGCTGACCGACCGCCTCGGGCTCTACATCCACCCGCGCTACTTCGTGTTCACCGTCATCATGGCGCTCATCGCGGTCGCGCTCGGCATCGTCAGCGTCCTCGTCCACGTGGACGTCGAGGAGGTGCCGAAGCGTCGCGGACGAACGGCGCTGCAGCTCGCCTCCGTCGTGGGCAGTCTCGCGGTGGTCGGTGCGATGGTGGTGCTCCCGCCGTCGACGCTGTCGGTCGCGACGGCCGACCAGCGCGCGGTGAACTCCGGCACGCTCGCGGGGGAGGTCCAGGGGCAGGACGCCCAGACGGTGCTGACCTCGAACCCGGACTTCAGCACCTTCGGCATCAAGGACTGGGCGACGCTGTTGCGCCAGACGACGCGTCCCGCCGACCTCGAAGGGCGCGCCTTCACCGGGGTCGGCTTCGTGATCGCCGATCCGGACGCGGCCGACGTCTTCTACGTCTCGCGGTTCGTCGTGAACTGCTGCGCCGTGGACGCCCAGCCGGTCGGTGTGCCCGTGCAGCTCGACGGCTGGGACAAACAGCTCAAGCCCGGTGACTGGGTCGAGGTCTCGGGGGCGCTCACCGCGAGCGACGCCTCGCATCTGCCATTGGTGGTCGGGACGGCGAAGGTCGACAAGGTCGAGGAGCCGGCGGACCCGTATGACTACTGATCGCCGGGGTGGCGCACGAGGCCGGTCGACGCAGGCCGTCGGCGACCGGAGCGGTTTCGGCCGGCTGGTCGCGATCGTGCTGATCGCGCTCGTCGTCATCGGTGGCGGCGCGGCCGTCGTGGGCTTGACCCAGGGGCCGAAGCTCGTCCGCACGGTGGTCGACCCGACCGGACTCGTGGAGTCCTGGGGCCAGCGGGTCGTCCTGGCGGTGAACCAACCGATCGCGGATCTCGGGTCGGACCGGGTGCGGATCGAGCCGGCAGCAGACTTCGACCTCAGTACCGGGGCCGGCGGCATCACGCTGGTGTTCCCCGAGCCGCTCGCCTATGCGACGGACTACCGGATCACGGTCGACGGAGTCACCGCGCCGGGTGGCGGACCGGCGGCCACGCTCACGACGTCGTTCTCGACGCCGCCCGTCGAGGGGTTCTCGCTCGTGAGGAGTCCGGTCAAGGACGGCGGCTCGGCGGCGACGAAGGCGGACGACCGGATCGTGCGCCTCTCGATCGGCGGTGGTGAACCCGAGACCGCGTACGAAGCGGCGAAGATCCAGGAGTTCGCGACGATCGGCGACTCCCTGATCGTCGTGGAGCAGGAGACGAGCGGGCTCGGTCGCATCGTGGTGGTGGACACGACCGACGGCAGTACCCAGGAGGTGGCCCTCCCGATGGGCGGGATGATCACCTCCTTGCAGACCGCCCCGGCGCAGAGTCGGGTGGGGTTCCTGTTCACGGAACAGTCGTTCGGCCGCGATGGTGGCGACAACCTCACGCTGTACTCGTTCGAGCTGCGGCAGGGGAAACCCACGGAGGCCGCTCGGGTCGGCGGGATCGACGGGGCTGCGGTCCAGGCGGCGGAGTGGTCGTTCGTGCCCCGGACCGCCTCGATGCTCGTCCGCACGGTCGACAACTCGCTCGAGCTGCTCGATCCTGCTGCGACGACCGATCCGGTGCTGCTCGGCCGGGCCTCACTCATCTCGAGCTACATCCCGGGGACCACCAAGGTCGTCATCGAGCAGGTCGACGGTGTGGTCGTGCTCGACCTCGCGACGGGGAAGAGCGAACCGTTCGTCCTGCCCTCGGTGGCACGCACCGAGATCCCCGGGCAACTCGTCGCGCTGTCGGAGTCCCTGTCGGCCAGGATCTACGCGGACTACGACCGCGCCGCCGGAACCACGGAGCAGCGGGTACTGGCGATCAAGGACGGCGCGACCGCCGAGCTCTATCGACCTGACGCGGGTGCCGTCATCTGGTCACTGTGCGCGAGCCCGAACGCGGAGTACGTCGCAGTCGTCGTCGTCCCCGACTTCGCGAAGGCCGGCTTCGACGGGTACGCCAACGCGCCGATGCCCAACGGTCCCGAGATCGAGGTCGTCGACGCCCGCACCGGCAAGGTGGTCGGGACGCAGGCCGGCTTCGACCTGTCCTGGTGCGCAGGCACGGGTGTCGCGCAGTGACCCTGCGCCGACCGGTTCACGGCCCCCTCGGCGAAAACCGCGTGATTCCGGGCGACACGCCCGGGATGCAAGCGGAATTTGCCACGATCCCGAGACACACGTAGAGTAATCACTCGTCACCCCAAAGGTGCGGGAAGCGGAAGAGCTTCTCGGCCTCAAGCGGGGACAATCCCCAGCCAAAAGCGAGAACATTTCGATGTTACCGTTTCAAGTCTCGGTTGGATGACTTCCTCCTGGTGTCACTCGTGCTCAGCATGACTCTGTTCGCAGAGCGGCTGAAACGCCGAGTTGACAACAAGCCGGGAAGATGTAAGATAGAGAAGTTGCCCTGCAGGGCGGTCGTGATGGCCAAAGGCAGGAGCATCCGATCCTTGAGAACTCAACAGCGTGCACAATGTCAAATGCCAAAAACCTCGTGCAATTGATGCCTTCCTTTTCGGTTGGTTGATGTTGTAAGAGATTCCTTTGGAAAACATTTAAACAAAACAAAGCAAGTCAGTAATGATTTGTTCTGTCAGTTTCAAACTTGCATCGTGTTCACCTATTCCGGTGGCATGGTGCGCGAAATGTGCCGGTCACTTCGGTGGTCGTGCAATTCAACATTTACGGAGAGTTTGATCCTGGCTCAGGACGAACGCTGGCGGCGTGCTTAACACATGCAAGTCGAACGATGAAGCCCAGCTTGCTGGGTGGATTAGTGGCGAACGGGTGAGTAACACGTGAGTAACCTGCCCTTGACTCTGGGATAAGCGTTGGAAACGACGTCTAATACCGGATACGAGCTTCCACCGCATGGTGAGTTGCTGGAAAGAATTTTGGTCAAGGATGGACTCGCGGCCTATCAGCTTGTTGGTGAGGTAATGGCTCACCAAGGCGACGACGGGTAGCCGGCCTGAGAGGGTGACCGGCCACACTGGGACTGAGACACGGCCCAGACTCCTACGGGAGGCAGCAGTGGGGAATATTGCACAATGGGCGAAAGCCTGATGCAGCAACGCCGCGTGAGGGACGACGGCCTTCGGGTTGTAAACCTCTTTTAGCAGGGAAGAAGCGAAAGTGACGGTACCTGCAGAAAAAGCACCGGCTAACTACGTGCCAGCAGCCGCGGTAATACGTAGGGTGCAAGCGTTGTCCGGAATTATTGGGCGTAAAGAGCTCGTAGGCGGTTTGTCGCGTCTGCTGTGAAATCCCGAGGCTCAACCTCGGGTCTGCAGTGGGTACGGGCAGACTAGAGTGCGGTAGGGGAGATTGGAATTCCTGGTGTAGCGGTGGAATGCGCAGATATCAGGAGGAACACCGATGGCGAAGGCAGATCTCTGGGCCGCTACTGACGCTGAGGAGCGAAAGGGTGGGGAGCAAACAGGCTTAGATACCCTGGTAGTCCACCCCGTAAACGTTGGGCGCTAGATGTGGGGACCATTCCACGGTTTCCGTGTCGTAGCTAACGCATTAAGCGCCCCGCCTGGGGAGTACGGCCGCAAGGCTAAAACTCAAAGGAATTGACGGGGGCCCGCACAAGCGGCGGAGCATGCGGATTAATTCGATGCAACGCGAAGAACCTTACCAAGGCTTGACATATACGAGAACGGGCCAGAAATGGTCAACTCTTTGGACACTCGTAAACAGGTGGTGCATGGTTGTCGTCAGCTCGTGTCGTGAGATGTTGGGTTAAGTCCCGCAACGAGCGCAACCCTCGTTCTATGTTGCCAGCACGTAATGGTGGGAACTCATGGGATACTGCCGGGGTCAACTCGGAGGAAGGTGGGGACGACGTCAAATCATCATGCCCCTTATGTCTTGGGCTTCACGCATGCTACAATGGCCAGTACAAAGGGCTGCAATACCGTAAGGTGGAGCGAATCCCAAAAAGCTGGTCCCAGTTCGGATTGAGGTCTGCAACTCGACCTCATGAAGTCGGAGTCGCTAGTAATCGCAGATCAGCAACGCTGCGGTGAATACGTTCCCGGGCCTTGTACACACCGCCCGTCAAGTCATGAAAGTCGGTAACACCCGAAGCCAGTGGCCTAACCGCAAGGATGGAGCTGTCTAAGGTGGGATCGGTAATTAGGACTAAGTCGTAACAAGGTAGCCGTACCGGAAGGTGCGGCTGGATCACCTCCTTTCTAAGGAGCATGTGCAACGCTCGTCTGTATACAGCGAGGTTTACGTTGCCAAGTCACACTGAGACGAATGTTCTCGGGTGGCGCTCATGGGTGGAACATTGACATTGATGCAGACGTGAGAGTCTGCCAGCAAGTACGTCTTCTTCGGGGGATTGGAACGGTGGTCGGCTGGAGGGTTTGCATATGCACGCTGTTGGGTCCTGAGGGACCGGATCTTCTCCGCTTCGGTGGAGGAAGGACGAACCTCAGGGCCTCTTTTGCTTGACATGAATGGTCAAGGAGAGAGGTACCGCCCGTACTTTGAGAACTACACAGTGGACGCGAGCATCTTAGATTCATGACCCTTCGGGGTTGTGGATCACAAAGATCAAAACATGCTTCTTCGGAAGTGATGTTGATCATTGGTCAATCTGCATCAGGTAACTGGTGCCGATCGATTCAAACTCATGTGATTTCAAATTTCTAAGAGCAAACGGTGGATGCCTTGGCATCTGGAGCCGAAGAAGGACGTAGTAATCTGCGATAAGCCTCGGGGAGCTGATAAACGAGCTGTGATCCGAGGATTTCCGAATGGGGAAACCCCGCCAGGCCCCTTGTGGTGATCTGGTGACTCCCGCCTGAATATATAGGGCGGGTAGAGGGAACGGGGGAAGTGAAACATCTCAGTACCCCCAGGAAGAGAAAACAACAGTGATTCCGTCAGTAGTGGCGAGCGAAATCGGAAGAGGCTAAACCGGGCATGTGTGATAGCTATCAGGCGTTGCATGTCCGGGGTTGTGGGACTTCTCACTCCGAACTGATATTCGGGGAGCATTAGAACGTGGTATAGACGAATGGGATTGAAAGCCCAGCCAGAGACGGTGCCAGCCCGGTAGTCGAAATGCTGCAATCGTGCGAGGAGTATCCCAAGTAGCACGGGGCCCGAGAAATCCCGTGTGAATCTGTCAGGACCACCTGATAAGCCTAAATACTCCCAGATGACCGATAGCGGACAAGTACCGTGAGGGAAAGGTGAAAAGTACCCCGGGAGGGGAGTGAAATAGTACCTGAAACCGTTTGCTTACAAACCGTTGGAGCACCCTTGTTGGTGTGACAGCGTGCCTTTTGAAGAATGAGCCTGCGAGTTAGCGATATGTGGCGAGGTTAACCCGTGTGGGGTAGCCGTAGCGAAAGCGAGTCTGAATAGGGCGATTCAGTCGCATGTCCTAGACCCGAAGCGAAGTGATCTATCCATGGCCAGGTTGAAGCGACGGTAAGACGTCGTGGAGGACCGAACCCACTTAGGTTGAAAACTGAGGGGATGAGCTGTGGATAGGGGTGAAAGGCCAATCAAACTTCGTGATAGCTGGTTCTCTCCGAAATGCATTTAGGTGCAGCGTTGCGTGTTTCTTGCCGGAGGTAGAGCTACTGGATGGCCGATGGGGCCCAAAAGCTTACTGACGTCAGCCAAACTCCGAATGCCGGTAAGTGAGAGCGCAGCAGTGAGACGGTGGGGGATAAGCTTCATCGTCGAGAGGGAAACAACCCAGACCACCAACTAAGGTCCCAAAGCGCGTGCTAAGTGGGAAAGGATGTGGAGTTGCACAGACAACCAGGAGGTTGGCTTAGAAGCAGCCACCCTTGAAAGAGTGCGTAATAGCTCACTGGTCAAGTGATTCCGCGCCGACAATGTAACGGGGCTCAAGCACGCCACCGAAGTTGTGGCATTGATATTTTTGGTAGGCCTTCGTGGTCCAGCCGTATTGATGGGTAGGAGAGCGTCGTGTGGCGAGTGAAGCGGCGGTGTAAACCAGCCGTGGACGCTACACGAGTGAGAATGCAGGCATGAGTAGCGAAAGACATGTGAGAAACATGTCCTCCGAAAGACCAAGGGTTCCAGGGTCAAGCTAATCTTCCCTGGGTAAGTCGGGACCTAAGGCGAGGCCGACAGGCGTAGTCGATGGACAACGGGTTGATATTCCCGTACCCGCGAAGAACCGCCCAAGACAATCCAGTGGTGCTAAGAGTCCTAACCCGGACGACTGATTCCCTTCGGGGATGATGGGTCCGGTCTAACGCTCGACCCCATGCTGGTGCGTTTAGCGTATTAACAGGTGTGACGCAGGAAGGTAGCCTATGCCGGGCGATGGTTGTCCCGGTGTAAGTGCGTAGGCTGAGAGATAGGCAAATCCGTCTCTCGTGAAGGCTGAGACACGATACGGACCCGTAAGGGATAGTAGGTGATCCTATGCTGCCAAGAAAAGCATCGACGCGAGGTTCTAGTGGCCCGTACCCCAAACCGACTCAGGTGGTCAGGTAGAGAATACTAAGGAGATCGAGAGAATCGTGGTTAAGGAACTCGGCAAAATGCCCCCGTAACTTCGGGAGAAGGGGGGCCTGAGGCGTATTAGGACTTGCTCCGAAAGCGTTTGAAGGCCGCAGAGACCAGTGGGAAGCGACTGTTTACTAAAAACACAGGTCCGTGCCAAGTCGCAAGACGATGTATACGGACTGACGCCTGCCCGGTGCTGGAAGGTTAAGAGGAACGGTTAGCCGCAAGGCGAAGCTGAGAATTTAAGCCCCAGTAAACGGCGGTGGTAACTATAACCATCCTAAGGTAGCGAAATTCCTTGTCGGGTAAGTTCCGACCTGCACGAATGGCGTAACGACTTCCCAGCTGTCTCAACCGCGAACTCGGCGAAATTGCATTACGAGTAAAGATGCTCGTTACGCGCAGCAGGACGGAAAGACCCCGTGACCTTTACTACAGCTTGGTATTGGTGTTCGGTGTGGCTTGTGTAGGATAGGTGGGAGACTTTGAAGCTTGGACGCTAGTTCAGGTGGAGTCATTGTTGAAATACCACTCTGGTCACTCTGGATATCTAACTTCGAACCGTAATCCGGTTCAGGGACAGTGCCTGGTGGGTAGTTTAACTGGGGCGGTTGCCTCCCAAAAAGTAACGGAGGCGCCCAAAGGTTCCCTCAACCTGGTTGGCAATCAGGTGTCGAGTGTAAGTGCACAAGGGAGCTTGACTGTGAGACTGACAAGTCGAGCAGGGACGAAAGTCGGGACTAGTGATCCGGCAGTGGCTTGTGGAAGCGCTGTCGCTCAACGGATAAAAGGTACCTCGGGGATAACAGGCTGATCTTGCCCAAGAGTCCATATCGACGGCATGGTTTGGCACCTCGATGTCGGCTCGTCGCATCCTGGGGCTGGAGTAGGTCCCAAGGGTTGGGCTGTTCGCCCATTAAAGCGGTACGCGAGCTGGGTTTAGAACGTCGTGAGACAGTTCGGTCCCTATCCGCTGCGCGCGCAGGAAATTTGAAAGGATCTGACCCTAGTACGAGAGGACCGGGTTGGACGAACCTCTGGTGTGTCAGTTGTTCCGCCAGGAGCACCGCTGATTAGCTACGTTCGGGATGGATAACCGCTGAAAGCATCTAAGCGGGAAGCCGGCCTTAAGATGAGATTTCCATGCCTTCGGGCGAGAGGCTCCCAGCCAGACTACTGGGTTGATAGGCCGGATGTGGAAGAGAGGACGAAAGACTCTCGGAGCTGACCGGTACTAATAAGCCGATAATTTGATAACACTTTCTTTGTTTGAATACGAAGATGCTACGCGTCCACTGAGTGGTTCTCGATGTACGGTCGAGAACCCGCAAACAACACCACTGTGTTCGCACAGCGTGTTGGTTTGCTTGTTCACTTTGATACATCAATAGTGTTTCGGCGGCCATAGCGAGAGGGAAACGCCCGGTCACATTCCGAACCCGGAAGCTAAGACTCTTTGCGCCGATGGTACTGCAGGGGGGACCCTGTGGGAGAGTAGGACACCGCCGGACTTCTTCGTTGAAATGGCCACCCAAGGTTCTTGGGTGGCCATTTTGCGTTAACATGCGCAGCGCGTTAACACGCACAGCGCGTTGAGTTGTAGAAACACGAATTTGCAAAACGCCTGGTCACAGCGTACGCTTGACCCTTGGTGTGGACGCTCCATGTCCACATCGTGTTCACGATCCCCCACCGCTCACGCAGATCGGGATCGCGCACGCCGACAAGAGATCTTGGGCAGGGCAGTCGCCCTGCGGTAATGAAGGAGAAACTACTATGGCAGCAGTGTGCCAGGTGACAGGAGCCGTTCCCGGCTTCGGTCACAACATCTCGCACTCGCACCGTCGCACGAAGCGCCGCTTCGACCCGAACGTGCAGAAGAAGACCTACTACGTGCCCTCGCTGCGTCGTAACGTCACCCTCAAGGTGTCCGCCAAGGGCATCAAGGTGATCGACGCCCGTGGCATCGAATCCGTCGTCAAGGACATTCTCGCTCGTGGGGTGAAGATCTAATGGCTAAGCAGCAGGACGTCCGTCCAATCATCAAGCTCCGTTCGACGGCTGGTACCGGTTACACGTACGTGACCAAGAAGAACCGTCGCAACAACCCAGACCGTCTCGTGCTCAAGAAGTACGACCCCGTAGTGCGCAAGCACGTTGAATTCCGAGAGGAGCGCTAAACATGGCTAAGAAGAGCAAGATCGCCCGTAACGAGCAGCGCAAGGTTATCGTCGACCGCTACGCCACGAAGCGCGCCGAGCTGAAGAAGGCTCTCGTCGACCCCGCCGGGACCGACGAGTCGCGTGAAGCAGCTCGCCTCGGCCTGCAGAAGCTTCCTCGCAACGCTTCGCCGGTTCGCCTCCGCAACCGCGACGCGATCGACGGTCGCCCGCGAGGCAACCTCTCGAAGTTCGGCATCAGCCGCGTTCGCTTCCGCGACATGGCGCACAAGGGCGAACTGCCCGGCGTCCGCAAGTCGAGCTGGTAACACCCGCTCAGTCGGAGCTCACATTCCGCTGACACAGCATCGCAACACCGAAAGGGCCGTCCGCATCGCGGGCGGCCTTTTCGCGTTGTCGGCGACAGCTGCAAGGATCGAACGATTCCCACATCCATCGAGGAGGCGCTGCTGGACGTCCGCACGCAACGAGCCATCGCCCTCCTGGTCGCCGGCTGCTTCTTCATGGAGAACCTCGACGGGACCATCCTCACCACAGCTGCCCCGAGCATCGCGCGCGACCTCGGGACCTCGTCGACGGCCGTGGGGCTCGCGGTCACCGCGTTGCTGCTCACGGTCGCTGTCCTCATCCCCGTCAGCGGCTGGCTGACGGACCGGTTCGGTGCCAAGCGCATCTTCGCACTTGCGATCGCGGTGTTCACGATCGCCTCCGTGCTGTGCGCGTTGAGCTCGAGCCTGCCGATGCTCGTCGGCTTCCGGGTGCTCCAGGGTGTCGGCGGGGCGTTGATGGTGCCGGTCGGCCGCTTGGCCGTGCTCCGGGTGACGCCCAAGGAGCGGTTGATCCAGGCCATCGCCCTCCTGACGTGGCCCGCCCTCGCCGCCCCGATCATCGCGCCGTTCCTCGGTGGGGTGATCACCCAGTACGCCTCCTGGCACTGGATCTTCCTCATCAACGTGCCGATCGGTGTGGTCGCCTTCATCGTGGCGCTCCGCATCGTCCCCGACTTCGCCGCCGACGAGGTGCCTCCGCTCGACTGGCTCGGCCTGTCGCTCGCCTGCGTCGGGCTCGCGTCGCTCCTCGTGGCGGCGTCCCTGGTGTCCGGCGCCGGGTTCGACGCCCGGTGGTTCATCGGGTCGCTCGTGGCAGGTGTCGTCCTGCTCGCCCTCGCGATCCGGCACCTGTTCCGTGCCCCCCACCCATTCGTCGACCTCCGCTCGCTGCGCATCGAGACCTTCCGTCTGGCCAACGCCGGGGGCAGCGTCTACCGGCTCACCATCAGCGCCGTCCCCTTCCTCCTGCCGCTGCTCTTCCAGGACGCATTCGGCTGGACGCCCGTCCAGGCCGGTTCGATGGTGCTCTTCCTCTTCGCCGG
Source organism: Plantibacter sp. PA-3-X8 (assembly GCF_003856975.1). Classification (NCBI taxonomy): domain Bacteria; kingdom Bacillati; phylum Actinomycetota; class Actinomycetes; order Micrococcales; family Microbacteriaceae; genus Plantibacter; species Plantibacter sp. PA-3-X8. The sequence continues at coordinate 551,475 of NZ_CP033107.1, read as the reverse complement.
CAACCTCGCGATCAAGCCGGCGACGACCTGGATGCTGCGGCGGTTCGGATTCCGTCTGGTGCTCGTGTCGTCGAACCTGATCGGAGTCCTGTGCATGGCCGGGATGGCGTTCCTCACCGCTGACACGTCGATCGTGCTCATGGCACTGCTGCTCTTCCTCAGCGGGGTCGCCCGGTCGATCGGCTTCACGGCGTACAACACCATCACCTTCGCCGACGTCGAACCCGCTGCGATGTCTCGCGCCAACACCCTCAACTCGACCCTGCAACAGGTCGCGAGCGGCTTCGGTGTCGCCGTCGGAGCGATCCTGCTGACGACCGGATTCTCCCTCGAGGACGGGGTCGGTGGCGGCCAGCTGCTGCCGTATCAGTTCGCGTTCCTCGCGATCGCCGTCCTGACCCTCTTCCCGACGATCGAGGCGTGGTTGCTGTCGCGAGCTGCCGGGCACAGCGTCATCGGGGTCCGCTGAGCGGCCACACCGACGGCTCCCAGCTGGGAAACGACCGACACGCAGGCCCGATTGTCCGCGTAGAGCGGAGAAATCCGCGAAATCTCGCGGATTGCTGCTACATTCGAGGCGGTCACACCGACCAGTTGGTGCCGTATCAGCGACACCTTCGCTACCAACACATCAGCTGTACGTTGCAGCAACGTCCGAGGAGGACCCTCACAATGGCAAATTTGAACAAGACCGAACTCGTCGCCGCCATCGCCGCATCGACCGGCCAGAGCCAGGCGACCGTCGGCAGCGTTGTCGACGCGCTGTTCACCACCGTCGCTGAGACCGTCGCCACGGGCGGCAAGGTCTCGATCCCGGGTTGGATCGCCTTCGAGCAGACCGACACCGCCGCTCGCACGGGCCGCAACCCGCAGACCGGCGCCGAGATCCAGATCCCGGCCGGCAAGCGCGTCAAGGTGACCGCCGGCTCGAAGCTCAAGGCTTCCGTCAAGTAAGTCGTCGCGGGCGCGAGCCCGCACGGACTCGGACCGCGGAGACACTCCGCCGGTTCAGACCACACAGCAGGGCGTCGCGAGAGCGACGCCCTGCTGTCGTTCGTCCGGGTGCCGTCCGGGGCGCGGCGAGGTGTCGGCGGCTCGGCCTAGCATTGCTGTCATGCGGATCCTCCACACCTCGGACTGGCACCTCGGCCGTTCGCTGCACGGGGTCGACCTGCTCCCCTTCCAACGCGACTTCCTGGCGCACCTCGAGCAGACGGTCGTGGACCACGAGGTCGACGTCCTCCTCGTCGCCGGCGACATCTACGACCGCGCCATCCCGCCGGTCGAGGCGGTGACGCTGCTGTCGGAGTCGCTCGGGCGGCTTGCTGGCCGCACCCGCGTCATCCTCGCCCCGGGCAACCATGATTCGGCCATCCGGCTCGGTTTCGGCGCCGCCATGCTGCGCGACGGGATCGACATCCGAGCCGACCTCGCGCGGGTCGGCGAACCGGTCCTGGTGGACGACGAACACGGGCCCGTCGCCTTCTACCCGCTGCCCTACCTCGACCCCGACACCGCGCGAGGGGTGCTCGCCCCGGACGACCAGCCGCTCGCGCGGTCGCACGCCGCCGTCATGGGTGCAGCCCTCGAACGCGTCCGAGCCGATCTCGCGCAGCGTCGCGAGCACGGAACGGTCCGATCGGTCGTGGCTGCGCATGCCTTCGTCATCGGTGGTCTCGCGAGCGACAGCGAACGCGACATCCGGATCGGCGGGGTCGATGCGGTGCCCGCCCAGCTGTTCGACGACTTCGACTACGTCGCGCTCGGCCACCTCCACGGTGCGCAGCGCGTCGGGGCCGCGACGGGCGTCGAACGCATGCGGTACTCCGGGTCGCCGCTCGCCTACTCCTTCTCCGAACGCAACCAGGTGAAGTCGAGCGTGCTGGTCGACCTCGCCGCCGACGGCTCCGTGCACCTGGAGCTGCTGCCGGCGCCGGTGCCCCGTCGGCTCGTCGACGTCACCGGAACCCTCGCGGAGCTGCAGGGCCCCACGGGAGACGACGCCGTCGACGCCTGGGTGCGCGCCACGGTCACCGACGATGTCCGGCCACCGGAGCTGTACGCGACGCTGACCCGGCGCTTCCCGCACCTGCTCGTCTGGTCGCACGCGCCGGCGAACCGTTCCGAGGAGACTCGCGCCGCAGCCGTCACGGCGGTCTCCGACCCGGTCGAAGTCACCGCCGAGTTCATCGAGTACGCGACGGGTGCACCGGCGACCACTCGCGAGCGGGAGCTCATCGCGGCGGCGAACGAGGCAGCACTCGCCGCGGAGGTGAGTGCCTGATGCGCCTGCACCGACTGACGCTGCAGGCCATCGGACCGTACGCCGGTGAGCACACCATCGACTTCGTCGAACTCGGGCGGGCTGGTCTGTTCCTCCTGGAGGGCCCGACCGGAGCCGGCAAGTCCACGATCATCGACGCCATCGTGTTCGGGCTGTACGGCGAACTCGCCGGTACGGGGGCCAGCAAGGACCGCCTCCACTCGCACCACGCGCAGCCCGGGACGGAACCGTTCGTGGAACTCGTCTTCGAGACCGGATCCGGCGTGTACCGGGTGCGGCGGACGCCGGCCTACCAGCGGCCGAAGCAGCGCGGTGCCGGCTTCACACCGCAGCAGGCGAGCGCCACCCTCGTCCGCCTGACCGATCCCGACGCACTGGCCGGAGAGACCCTGTCGACCCGCGCGCAGGAGATCGGTCCTGAGATCAGCCGGATCGTCGGTCTCACCCGGGAACAGTTCGTCCAGACCATCGTCCTCCCGCAGGGCGAGTTCGCGAAGTTCCTCGCCGCCGGCGGTGAGGAGCGCAGCGAGCTCCTCCGGTCCCTGTTCGGGACGGAGCACTACGAGCGGGTCGCCAAGCACCTCGTCGAGCAGCGTCGGCAGGCCCAACGCGACATCGAAGGCGCACGAGAGGCGCTGGGCCGCGCGATCGCCCGGTTCGCTGGAGCGGCCGAACTCGACGACGCACGGGAACTCGTCGCGGGCAAGGGAGCGGACACCCCGGCCGGGATGGACGTCCCAGCGGCGGTCGATGCCGACTCAGGTGCTCCCGCGACTGCCGGTGATCCGTCGGCTGCGGAGCCCGACCCACATCCCGACGTCGCGACCCTCGCGGTCCCGCTCGAAGCCGATTCCGAAGACCTCGTCGGTGACGCCACGCGTATCGTCGCCGTCCTCGAGCGCCACGCCGCCGCCGACGCCTCGACCGCCGGCGAGGCGCGGGTCGCCCTGGAGGGCGCTCGCACCGAACACGCCGCGGCCCAGACGCTGCTCGCGTCCATCGAACGTCGCGCGGAGCTGCTGACCGAGCGCGAGCTGCTCTCGGTGGACGACGAACCGGTCGCGCGGCTCTCCGAACGGATCGCGGCAGCGGCTCGGGCGGACACCGTCGCGTCCGCGCTCGCCGGAGCGGCCACGGCATCGGCGGCGCTCCAGGATGCCATCGCGTCGCTCACCGCGATGGAGGAGCAGGCCGACGAGGCGATCGTCGCACTCGACGACGCGTCCGTCGCCGGGCGCCGCGAATCCCTCACCGTCGAGCGGGCGTCGATGGCGGCAGTGCTCGTCCTCGAAGCCGCCGACGCCGACCGCGAACGCGCGCTCACAGCACTCACCGAGGAGCTCGCGACCGTCGACGAACGGCTCGTCGAGCTCGCTGCGGAACAGACCCGGCGGGACGCCCGCCGGGCAGCGCTCAGCTCGGCACCGGAGCGCGCCTCGCGTGCGGCCACCGAGTCGGCCAGGGCCGCCCGGTCCGTCGAGCGCGTGGCTGAACGCCGTGCGGTGCTGGATCGGGTGGACGCGGCCGACGACCGCCTCGAGGGGCTCGCCGACGAGGTCACCGAGGCCGCCACGGCCGCGAAGGCGGCGATCGACGTCGAGACGTCGCTGCGCCTCCGGAGGATCGAGGGCATGGCGGGTGAACTCGCCACCGGTTTGCGGGACGGCGAGCCGTGCAGCGTCTGCGGTTCGCTGAGTCATCCGGCGCCCGCGGTGCTCGACGGAGACCACCCCGACGCGGACGCGGTCGAAGCGGCATCCGTCGCGCGGGCCGATGCCGAGGCGACGATGCAGTCGGCGCAGAATGCCCGGGACATCGCCCGGGCGGAGCGTCGTCGCCTCGTCGAGCAGTTCCTCGCGCTGGCCGACGACCCGGGCGACGTGGCTGCAACCGGCTCGTCCGACGCTTCGACGGCGACGACCGGCTTCGACCCGGTCGCTGCGCGGGCGGCCGTCGATGCGGCCGCTGCGGAGGCCGACCGGCAGTACGCGGAGGCCGTGGTCACTGCCGAGCAGGCGGACGCCGAGGTCGCGGAGGCCGGGCGCCTCGCGGACGAGCACCTGGCCGGCGTGGTCGCGGTGTCGGAACGCACCGCCACTCGGGCGACACTGACCGAGCGGCTCGCCGCCGCGCAGCGCGCCCACGAGCAGGCCCGCGCCGAGGTGGCCGGTGTCCTCGCCGGTCGAGCGGCTTCACTTGCCGAGCTCGACGCGATGCTCGAGGCCGAGCTCTCCTCGCTGTCCCTGCTCGCGGCGGCACGAGCGACCGTCGCTGACCGGCGCCTGCGTGACGCCGAGCGCGCGGTCGAGCTGGAGGCGGGACTCGAGCGGGCCGGGTTCGCCGACCGCGCGGCCGCGGAAGCCGCAGCCATGAACGGGGTCGAACGGGCGAGCGCCGAGGCGCGGGTGGCCGACCACCTGCGTCACACGACCGCGAACGCGGAAGCACTCGCGAGCCCGGCCATCGCCGGAGTCGCCGGTACCGCCGCACCCGACGTCGAAGCGACGGCCCGACGACTGGCCGACGCCGAAGCAGCGGCAGGAACCGCGACCGCAGCGGCCGCCGTCTCCGCACGACGAGCGACCAACGCGGCGGCGGCCTGCACGGCGCTCGCCGAGGCGGCCGACGAGAACGCCGACGCGGTCCGCGAGGCCGCGGCCGTCGTCCGCCTCGCCGACGTGGTGTCGGCCACGGGCAGCGAGAACAGCACGAAGGTCACCCTCGGCACCTACGTGCTCCTGCGCCGCTTCGAGGATGTCGTGGCGGCGGCGAACGCGCGCCTGGAGTCGATGTCAGGCGGGCGCTACGAGCTCGTCCGCAGCGACGTCAAGGAAGGACCCTCCCGCAGCCAGCGCGTCGGATTGTCGCTCACGGTGCACGATCACCGGACCGACCGGCGTCGCGATCCGAAGTCGCTGTCCGGTGGCGAGACGTTCTACGCCTCGCTCTGCCTCGCACTCGGGCTCGCGGACGTCGTGACGGGCGAGGCCGGCGGTGTCGAGCTCGGCACGCTCTTCGTCGACGAAGGGTTCGGCAGCCTCGACCCCGAGACGCTCGACACCGTGATGGCCGAGCTCGGTCGGCTCTCGGCCGGCGGCCGCGTCGTCGGCGTCGTCAGCCACGTCGAGGAGATGAAGCAGCGCATCGGCGAACGCATCGAGGTGCGGCGGCTGGAGGACGGCTCCTCGACCCTGCTCGTCCGGGCGTGAGCGGCGCCCTCCGACAGGCTCAGGGACCGAGCGCCGGCTGAGCCCGCTGCGGTCGGGGTTCCCAGCAGCGCCGCGTAGGCTTGCAGCGTGAATCGTGTCGTCCGCCTCGCGGGTCCTGCCCTCCTGCTCCTCGTGGCTGTGGCGACCCTCCTCGCGGGTCTGGCCTTCGGCGGCGGAGCGGATGCGCAACTCCTGGGTGATCCCGGCGCCGTCGTGCGGTGGGGACTCCCGATCGCACAACTGCTCGTCAACCTGAGCGCCGCCGTCACCATCGGCGCGTTGCTCATGGCCTGCTGGGCGCTCAGCCCGGACCGGCGCGAGTACGGCGCGGCGCTCGACGTCGCCGCAGCCGGCGCCGCGGTCTTCACCGTCGCATCCGGCGTGACGGGCTTCTTCACCTTCCTGAACGTCACGCAGGTGCCGCTCACCTTCGACGACGCGTTCGGCGCGAAGCTCAGCCTCTTCTTCACCGGGATCGAGTCGGGTCAGGCCTGGCTGCAGACGACCCTCATCGCCGCGGTCGTCACGGTGCTCTGCTTCGCCGTCCGCAACCACACGGTGCTCGTGTTCGTCTTCGGGCTGTCCCTCGTGTCGCTGCTGCCGATGGCCCAGCAGGGTCACTCCGCCGAGGCGAGCGGGCACAACGCCGCAGTCACCGCGCTCGGCCTGCACCTCGTGTTCGCCGCCATCTGGCTCGGCGGTCTGCTCACGCTGGTCTTCATCCGCAAGACCCTCGAAGACGGCCGGCTCGCCCCCGTGCTCATGCGGTACTCGACCGTGGCACTCGTGTCCTTCGTCGTCGTGGCGGTCTCCGGATACGTGAGCGCGGAGCTGCGCATCGGCTCGCTCGACCGCCTGGGCACCCCGTACGGCATCCTCGTCCTCGTCAAGGTCTTCGCACTGCTGGCGCTCGGCCTGTTCGGTGCGCTGCAGCGTCGGGTGCTAATCGGCCGCATCGAGCGGTCCGCCGCTGCGCGAGCTGACACCCCGGCGGGCCGCACGGGCACCTTCTGGTGGCTGGTCGCCCTCGAGCTCGGGTTCATGGGTATCGCCTCCGGTGCCGCCGCAGCCCTCGCGAAGACGGCCCCGCCGGTCGACCAGACCGTGCCGACCGCGCCGACACCCGCGGTGCTGCTCACCGGGGAGGAACTGCCGCCGGAACTGACCTTCGCGCGGTACTTCACCGAGTGGAACATCGACCTCCTGTGGCTGCTGGCCTGTGCGTTCGGCATCTTCTTCTACATCGCGGGCGTCGTCCGCCTGCACCGCCGCGGCGACTCCTGGCCGATCCTGCGCACCGTCAGCTGGGTGCTCGGGCTACTCGTGCTCTTCTACCTCACGTGCGGCGGCATCAACGTCTACCAGCCGTACCTCTTCAGCGTGCACATGCTCGGACACATGGGGCTCACCATGCTCGTCCCCGTGCTCCTCGTCCCCGGAGCACCGGTCACGCTGCTCGCGCGCGCGGTGCGGAAGCGCTCCGACGACTCCCGAGGGGGTCGGGAGTGGGTGCTCCTCGCCGTGCACTCGAAGTTCGCGGGGATCATCTCGAACCCGATCGTCACCGCGGTGCTCTTCGCCGGATCGCTCTGGGTGTTCTACTACACGCCGCTGTTCCGCTGGTCGATGGAGGACCACATCGGCCACGAGTGGATGGTGGTGCACTTCCTCATCACCGGCTACCTCTTCGTGCAGTCACTCATCGGCATCGACCCGGTCCCGTACCGCCTGCCGTACCCGATGCGGCTCCTGCTGCTCTTCGCGACGATGGCGTTCCACGCGTTCTTCGGGCTGGCGATCATCTCCTCGACCGGGCTGTTCCTCGCCGACTGGTTCGGGGCGATGGGACGCACGTGGGGGCAGGCACCGCTCCTCGACCAGCAGACGGGCGGCGGGATCGCCTGGAGCGTCGGCGAGATCCCGACGCTGGCGCTCGCCGTCGCGGTCGCGATCTCGTGGAGCAAGAGCGACGCGAAGGACCAGAAGCGACTCGATCGCAACGCGGACCGCACGAACGACGCGGAGCTCAACGAGTACAACGAGCGTCTCGCGCGCATGGCGGCCAACGACACCCGCTCCTAGCCCGCGAACTGTCACTCCGGAACAGTGTGAGGGGTGTCGGACTGTGTCGAAGTGACAGTTCGCGGGCTTCAGCGGAGGTCGATGTAGAGGGAGCCGTCGTCGCGGATCGTCACGAACGCCGACAGCGTGAACGGGACGTCCTCGTCGAGGGTCGAGACCGTGCCGTCGAACAACGACTTCACGTCGACGACGAGGTGCGCGGCTCCGGCCGTCGCCGGCATCTGCCAACCGGTGTCGCCCGGCTGGACCGCCACCACGGGGTAGGCCGCGATGGACCACACCGGTAGGTCGTCCACGCGATCGCGGATCACCATGCCGAACGGGCACCCGGTGGGCTGGAGGACCTGTTGCGTGGCGCAGTTGTCGAGGTAGCCGTCGATCTGCGTCTGGACCTCCCCGACGAAGTCCGAGGTGGCACTCGCGGTCACCTCGGCGTCGACGACGCTCGCGACCTCGGTCGTCGTCGCCGTCTCCACCGACGCCGCCAGGTAGGTGGTGTCGACGTCGAAGTCGACGCTGCCCGGCGTGAAGGTGAGGAGCGGGATGGTGGAGGTGAAGGCCCCCTCGGTCCCTTCCGCGACGCGGCGGGTGTCGAGCTCGAAACCGTTCGCCCGGAACCCGGTCGTGTGCGCGACCGTCAGCTGGACGACGCTCAACGGGCTCGTCTCGAAGCGCCACGACGGGAACAACCCGAAGGTGCGCTCGCCGCTCGTGATCGAGAACACCGTGCTGTGCGGCTGCCCCGCGAGTCGGTACGAGAAGGTCACCTGGTGGACGCCCGACGCGGTCGTGACGTCGGAGACGAGGCGCACGTCCTCGATCGTGCCGAGCGCCTCGCTCCGGAGCAGGGCGTCCGAGCTCTCGGCGGGCAGGCCCGCGTCGGCGAGTTCGGCGGAGCTCAGGGCGACTCCGGGCAACGCGAGCGCGGTCGCGGCGTCGTCGTCTGCGAGGGCGTCCAGGTAGCCGCGCGCGAAGGAACCGGCGCCGTAGACGTCGCGGGCGACGGCCGACCAGGCGGAGACGATGGCCGCGACGAGCAGCGCCGCGATGCAGAGCCACAGCACGACGGCGCGGACGAGCGCACCGCGCACCGTTCCCGGGCGTCGCAGCTCCCCACGTGTCGCGACATGGCTCATCCTGACATCCTAGGCGGGCACCTCGCGTAGGATTGGAGGGCGAAAACGGGAGGGAACCGAAGCATCATGAGCGTAGCCCTCTCCGCCGAGCAGCAAGCCGTCTTCGACCGCATCGAGAGCACCCGCGAGCACCTGTTCGTGACGGGTCGAGCGGGCACCGGGAAGTCGACGCTCCTCAACCACCTCGCCTGGAACACCTCGAAGCAGCTGGCCATCTGCGCCCCGACGGGTGTCGCCGCGCTGAACGTCGGCGGCCAGACGATCCACTCGTTGTTCCGCCTGCCGATCGGGCTCATCGCCGACCACACGATCGACCAGAACGATCAGACCCGCAAGCTGCTCAACTCCATCGACACCCTCGTCGTCGATGAGGTCTCCATGGTGAGCGCCGACCTCATGGACGCCATGGACCGGAGTCTCCGGCAGGCCCGGCAGCGGCCGCGCGAGCCGTTCGGCGGCGTGCAGATCGTGCTCTTCGGCGACCCGTACCAGCTCGCTCCGGTGCCCGGCAGCCTCGAGGAACGGGCGTACATCGCCGACACCTACCGCTCGTTCTGGTTCTTCGACGCCAAGGTATGGTCCGAGACTCCGCTGCAGCTCGTCGAGCTCACGGAGATCCACCGCCAGCACGAGGCCGAGTTCAAGTACCTGCTCAACGGCGTCCGGCATGGCCAGGTCACCGCCGAGATGGCCGGCCGGCTGAACGGCATGGGCGCCAGGACTCCTCCCGAAGACGGCGTCATCACCCTCGCGAGCCGCAACGACACCGTCGACCGCATCAACAAGGCGGCGCTCGCCAAGCTCGACGGCAAGCCACTCACCGCCAACGCGGAGGTCTCGGGCGACTTCGGCGGGCGGGCGTTCCCCGCCGACGAGGCGCTCGACCTCAAGGTCGGTGCGCAGGTCATGTTCCTCCGCAACGACAGCGAGCGTCGCTGGGTGAACGGCACGCTCGGGACCGTGGTGAAGATCGACTCCACCGTCTGGGTCGAGGTCGACGGCGAGCAGTTCGAGGTCGAGCCGGCGACGTGGGAGAAGTACAAGTACTCCTACTCCTCGGTGACGAAGCAACTGAAGCGCGATATCGTGGCGGAGTTCACGCAGTTCCCGCTGCGGCTCGCGTGGGCGGTCACCATCCACAAGTCGCAGGGCAAGACCTACGACCGCGCGATCGTCGACCTGGGCAGCCGCGCGTTCAGCCCGGGGCAGAGCTACGTGGCGCTCAGCCGCATCTCGACGCTCGACGGTCTCTACCTCTCCCGGCCGCTGCGCCCGAGCGACATCATCGTCGACACCGACGTGAAGCGGTTCATGTCGGGGCAGTAGCGTCCGTTCGCCGATTGTTGGGCGAATCGGTGCTCCGTCGCCCGAAAAGGGGCGAACGAACGCGGTCGATGACCCTACGATTGTCGGTTATGACGCATCCCATGCAGCAGGGCTGGCCGCAGCCCGGTCCGATCACCGCCTGGCGCACGCTCGAGCTGAACGCCAGTAAGCCGCCGTTCGCCGGATACTGGGGGTTCATCCCACTCGTCGTGCGCATCGACGGCTTCGAGCACCGCCCGACCTGGGGACCGTCGCAGTTCACGGTTCCGGCCGACCGGCCCGTGCAGGTCTCGTGCTCGATGGCCTGGCTGTGGGAGTTCGGCCGTGCCGACTACCTGCTGCAGCCCGGCGAGGCGCCGATGCTCGACTACATCGCCCCGGCGCAGCAGTGGGTCTCAGGCTCGCTCGCTCCGAGGGGTCAGGCGATCATCAAGGGACGCGGCGCGCAGATCGCGGTGTACGCCGTGCTGGCAGTGGTCTTCATCGCGATACTCGGCATCCTGCCGCTCGCGTACCTCATGACCTGAGCGCCCGTCGACGCTTCGCGCTGACCAGCCTGGTCGTGGGTTGAGCAGACGTCAGGTGCGGTCGACGGCCCGGAGCAGGATCGCGCCGAGCTCGGCCGGCTTCGTGAACTGCGGCCAGTGGCCCGTCGGCAGGTCGACGAACTCGACGTCGCGCAGCCGTGCCAGTTCCGCGACGTACGGGTGGCCCCGTTCCATCAGGCCGCGGAGCATCTCAGACGAGAACTCGCACGCGACCACCGTCGCCGGGACGGACAGGCGGCGGTCGTCGTCGGAGAGCTGCTGTCGGTCGACGGCGACGCCCTTCGGTTGCGGGACGGCCCTGGCCCGGAATTGCTCGCGGAGCCCCTCGTCCAGGTCGACGAGGTCCTCCGCGTCGAACACCGTCCAGTCGGGCAGTGGGATATCGGAACCCGACGAGGGGAGTTCCTCGTTGATGCACGCGCCGTCGGCGAGCGGACCCGAGTCGACGTACACGGCGCGGACGACGCGGTCAGGGCGGGCGTCGATCGCGGCGGAGATGATGGCGCCGCCGCCGGAATGCCCGACGAGCACGACTGGCTCGGTGCCGGAGTCGATCTCGGCGACCACGGCGTCGACGTGGTCGCGCAGGCCGATGCCGGCGCGGTCGGCACTGACGCTCTCGAGACCGGGGAGGGTGAGCGGTCGGACCCGGTGGCCGGCTGCCTCGAGCGGGGGTGTGACCGCACTCCACGACGATGCGTCGAGCCAGAAGCCGGGTACGAGGATGACGTCCATGCCCGAGATGCTACGCCGCGCGAGCGACACGCGGGAGGGGCGTTTCGCCGACCGCGCGGCACCCGGCCGAAAGCTGAGACGGACGGATCAGGCGACGTCGGTCGCTGCGGCCTTCGCGGTCGCGAGGTCGCGGAAGAGGTCGGTGTTGAAGCGGTACGCCACCATGACCTCGTCGATCACGCGGGCCTGCTCCTCGTCGTCCCACGGGACGGCGTCGAGCTGCTCGCGGTAGGTGTCCTTGAACTCGCGCGGCTTCGCGATGTCGCCGAAGAGGTAGAAGCCGACGCCGTTGGTGTCGAAGCCGAACTGACGCTGCATGAGCGTGCGGATGATCTGCCCGCCCGAGAGGTCGCCGAGGTACCGGGTGTAGTGGTGCGCGACGAAGCCGCCGGGCCAGACGGCGCCGACCTCGTTGATCCGTGCCACGTACCGGGCAGTGGTGGGGAGTGGGGTGATCTGTTCGCGCCAGTCCGGACCGATGAGGAACTCGAGGTCCTGCACGATGGCGGGGAGCCGCGTCAGCTTGTCGCTGATGAACGGAGCGGCGACGGCATCGGCGCGCATGCGGTCGGCTGCGGCCTCGAGGGCCTCGTAGATGAAGAAGTGCTGCGCGACGAGGGCGACGTAGTCCTCCTTCGAACCCTTCCCGGTCATGAGGTCGCTCATGAAGTCCGCCCCCTCGCTGGAGGAGTGGCCGGAGGATGTGCGCTCGCGCAGGGCCTGGGAGAAGGGGATCACAGTGCTCATGTCGGACTCCGCGTCGGCTGGTTCGGTAAGGGTTGCCTAAGTGTAACGGGCAGGGCTCGTGAACGGGAGGGTGGATCTGTCGCTGTGGAGGGAATCAGTGGCTGCTGTGCAGGGAACCGTGCGGAACCGCGAACGCACCGGCGTTGGTCTGGGCCAGTGCCGGTGTGGTGATCGCCGCCACGACCGCTGCCCCGGCGAGCAGGGTGAGCACGTACCGTCCGGTGCTCGGCTCGCGACGTCGCCGACGGCTCGCTCGCGTCAGCAGGGCGTCGAGCTCGAGTTCGTCCGGCGCCGTCGAGGCGAGGGTGACCCGCCGGAGCCGCCGTGCGAGCACCCCGGCGACGATGAGCAGCAGGACCGTGGACGAGAGGGTCGGCAGGAACGGCGGCACGGTCGTGACACCGAGGGAGGCGAGTCCGTACAGCGCCACCCAGACGACGACCGTGCCCACCGTGCCGGCGAAGGACGCTCGGAGGCCCGGCACCCGGTCGCGGACGAGGACCACGACGGACCACAGCAGTGCGGCGACGCCCAGGGTGACGAGCGGGATCGCGCCCACGGGGGAGGACCCGGCGCCGGTCGCGATCAGCACGAGACCGGCGCCGAGCGCGCACATCGCGAGCAGGCTGTTCGAGATCGACGTCGTACCGGTGCGGACCGCGGTGTCGCCTCCCGCTCGGACGTCCTGACGCTCGACGGAGAGCGACATGTCAGGCCGTCGCCACCCGGTGCGTGCGCTTGTCCGCAGCCAGTCCGGCACCGAGCAGCACCACGGCGCTCGCGAGGTGGAGGAAGTGGTCGGCCGTGTTGAGCGCGAGGATGTTGAGCGCGGAGCCCACGATGAAGAATCCGACGACACCGAGCAGGAGGTAGAACCCGCCGATCACCGTGTTGACGGTCTTGGCTGCGACGACGTTCGAGAGCCCGGCGATGAGCAGTGCCGCGCCGATGAGGACGTGCGCGATGTTGTGCAGCGGGTTGACCTCGAAGACCCCGAGGAGGAGACCGCCCTCGGTGGTGAGGAACGGCAGGCCGCCCGCGACGATCCCGCCGAGGAGTCCGACGACCACGTAGACCGCGCCGAAGACGGTCGCGAGCAGACGGTTGGGTGAATGACGCATGGGAATGCCTCCTGATCCTTCGTGCCGCGAATCGTCTCGGGGCGTTGAGGAGTTCGGAGGTGCGGGCGTCGACGGTTTGGTCACCTGAGGTGGTCATCGGCGGTCGACGGCCGAGGGCGGCCGTCGCCCAGTCGTGCGGGCGTGGCTCCACGCCCAGACGGGCGCACGCGGCGTCGTAGAGTGCGACGACCTCGCGTCGGATCTCGCCGCGCTCGGTGATGGTGCCGGCGGGCCAGGGCACCCGCCCACCCGCGGCGGTGCCGTCGACCGTCCAGGTCCACTCGCCACCCGTCCCGTCCAGCGCGATCATGGTGGCGGCTTCGGCTGCCGGTTCCAGGAAGGCGCGCACGATGAGCACGTTGTCGTCGGGGTGGTCGCCGTTCATGTGTGCCAGGACGGCGTCGACGGTGGTCTGGGGGAAGGCGTTCGAGGTCACCTCTCCAGGGAACACCATCGACGGGCCCCGCACCAGGTCCGCCGCCCGAGTGACCGGCACGCGGCGTGCGACCGCAGCTCTCAGCCGCGCCCGGTTACAATCGGGAACAGTCTGCAGCTCCGCAGGCCGCTCATCAGGGGGATGACTTGACTGCAACAGCTCCGAGGCGCCGGCGTCTCGCCGCACTCCTTACCGCGGCGACCCTCGCGACGGTGCTCGTCGGCTGCTCGGGCCCCTCGGTGTCCGACACCGACTTCCCCGACCAGGTCAGCGGCACGCTCGCGAGCGACACGACCGACGCCATCACGGCGGCGGTCGAGGCCGCTGTCGCCCAGTCCGGATCCTCCGGCGCCATCGTCGGCGTCTGGGCGCCGTGGGCCGGGAGCTTCACGGCCGGCGTCGGCACGACCGAGCCGGGTGGCAAGACCAAGATGGACCCGTCCATGGTCTACCGCATCGGCGACACCACGCGCCCGATGACCTGCACCGTGCTCCTCGAGCTCGTCGACGAGGGCAAGATCAAGCTCACCGACCAGGTCCACAAGACGCTCCCGCAGGTTCAGGGCATCGAGGGCATCACCTACCAGCAGCTGTGCCAGGGCACGTCGGGGCTCGGTACCTACACGCCCGCGCTCAACACCCAGTTCACCACCAACCCGACCCGCAACTGGTCGATGGCCGAGATCCTCGCGAACGGCCTCGCGAGCGGGACCCGGACGGCTCCGGGGGCACTCTTCGGTTCGAGCGACACCGGGTACATCCTGCTCGGCATGGCGCTCGAGGAGCTGACCGGTCAGTCCTGGCAGTCCCTGTACGACCACTACGTCTTCTCGCCGCTCGGCATGTCGAAGTCCAGCTTCCCCGACGCCTCCACCGTCGAGCTTCCGGGGTCGCATCCCAAGGGGTACCTGACGCCGCGCATCGCGGACGGCACCTACCAGTGCGACGCACCGACGGACGAGACCGAGCTGTCGCCCTCGATGGTGTGGACCGCCGGTGGCGTCGTCTCCTCGGTCGACGATCTGCGGAAGTTCACCCAATCATTCGCGTCCGGCTCGCTGCTGAACGACAGCACCTTCAAGAAGCAGTGGAAGGACCCCGTCTCGCTCGGCGAGGCTGAGCCGACCTGGAAGAGCTTCGGTGTGGGCGGGTTGCAGGTCGGTCCCCTCCGGGGGCAGGCCGGCGCGATCCCCGGCTCGCTCTCGGCGGCCTTCTCCGACCCGACCTCCGGACTGACGGTCGTCGTCATGCTCAACAACTCGACGCTCGGTGCGGGCTTCGCGCAGACGCTCGCGATGCAGCTCGCCTCGATCGGTGCGAAGGCGGCACCGGCGAGCGGCCAGAAGGCCCCCGAGATCGCACTCCCGTGGTCCGGGCAGCAGATGGCGGAGCAGCTCGCCGCCTCGGCGATGGTGTGCGCCCCGCCGGTCGCCCCCGCCGGGTAGCGGAGGCATCGGCACGGTGCCGCCAGCGGGTGAGCGTGGCGGCGGATCGCGGCACGATGACGCTTTCGCGAGGGCGCTGGGCCGTGCCGCTTCCTAGAGTGAACCCATGACGACGAACACCCCCGAGGACGACACCATCGTCCCGGACACGAAGAACTGGACCTGGGTCCTCGAGCGCGCCTGTCCCGAGTGCGGGATGGACACGTCGCGGTTCGGGTTCCGGGACCTCCCCGGGTTGATCCTGGAGAACGCCGCCGCGTGGCCGGCGGTGCTGGAGCGTGCCGACGTCCGGGAGCGGCCCGACCCGCAGACCTGGTCGCCGCTCGAGTACGCGGCCCACGTGCGGGACGTGTTCCGCATCTTCGACGTCCGGCTGCGGCTCGTCCTCGACGAAGACGATCCCGCGTTCGAGAACTGGGACCAGGACGCGACGGCTCTCGAGGAGCGCTACGGCGAGCAGGACCCGAACCGGGTGTCGGCGGAGCTGGTCGAGGCCGCGACGGTGCTCGCGGCAGCGTTCGAGCGGGTACCGGACGAGGCGCTCACGCGGACGGGTCGACGGAGCGACGGCGCGCGCTTCACGACCGAGACCCTCGGCCGCTACTTCATCCACGACCCGGTGCACCATCTCTGGGATGTGACGAGCGCGCGGTCGTGAGCGTCGTCCGGGCCTGCTGACGACCGCTACTGCGCCCGCGCGCGGAACGCGATCGTGTTGACGCGGTTGCTGCAGCGGACGGAGCAGTAGCGTTTCGAACCGTTGCGGGACAGGTCGACGAGCAGGCCGTCGCAATCCTCGGCGGCGCAGAGCCGCAGGCGGTCCCAGGCGTCGGACCGGACGACGTCGACGAGTGCCATGGCGATCTCGGTCTGGACGCGGTCGACGAGCGGTGCGTCGAACTCGGTGGCGTGGAGGTGCCAGTCGAAGCCGTCGTGGCGGCGCAGCTGGGGGAGCGCGGCGGACTCCCGGAGCATCGCGTTGATCTCGGTGACGGCGCGGTCGCGGGTGTCCGGGGCGTCCGCGTCGGAGGCCCAGAGTGCGTGGATCCGTTCCCGGAGCCTGGCCACCGCGGTCCGCTCGGGCTCATCGCCGTCGACCCGACCCGAGTACCGAATGACCCGCAGGAGCTCGACGAGTTGTGGCGGTGTCGCGAGCTCGTCGAGTCCGCTCCGGGACGCCGATGCGCGGGTGTTCACGAGCAGCGCGGCGAAGAGCAGCGCATCCTCGGTGTCAGGGGCAAAATGCAAGTTGACTCCTTACTCTCTCCGAGAGTAGCTTCATCTCAGCCGGGCGTCCACCTCTTCTGCCGGCCCCACTCGCGGCAGCTGGAGACACCCATGAAGCACACGTCCTCGACCACGGTCGGTCTGCTCGTCGCGGTACTCGCCGCGGTCGCGTTCGGCACCTCCGGAGCATTCATCAAACCGGTGCTCGCATCGGGGTGGAGTCCCGCTGCCGCGGTCACC
The DNA here is from genome assembly GCF_003856975.1 of Plantibacter sp. PA-3-X8. Lineage (NCBI taxonomy): Bacteria > Bacillati > Actinomycetota > Actinomycetes > Micrococcales > Microbacteriaceae > Plantibacter > Plantibacter sp. PA-3-X8. The sequence continues at coordinate 534,939 of NZ_CP033107.1, read as the reverse complement.
GTCCGTGCCCTGATCGGTGGCCTGGTGCTCGCCCCGTTCGCCCTCATCGCGCTCCGCGGTCGCTGGGACGCGGTCTGGCGTGGACGCTGGCGACTGCTCGGCATGGGCCTCATCGGGGTGGCGGCGACGCAGCTCGTCTACTTCGCGGCGCTGCAGACCATCGCCGTCGGGACCGCGATCCTCGTCGAGTACATGGCACCGCTGCTGCTCGTCGCCGTCGCATGGGTGCTGACCCGACGTCGTCCTGCGACGGTCGTGCTCGTCGGCTCCGTCGTGTCGCTCGTCGGGCTCGTGCTCGTCGTCGCTCCGAGCGGTGGCTCGACGCTCGACCCGGTCGGCCTGCTGTTCGCCATCCTCGCGATGGTGGGCTGCGCCGCGTACTACGTCATCTCAGCGCGGCCGGCGAAGGGGTTGCCTCCGGTGGCGTTCGCCGCCATCGGTCTGCTCATCGGGGCGCTCAGTCTGTGGCTCGCGGGGCTCGTCGGCGTGCCGTTCACGACCTCCGACGCCGACGTCACGGTGCTCGGCACCGACGTCGTGTGGTGGGTGCCGCTCCTGTTCGTCGGGGTGGTGTCGACGGCCGTCGCCTATGCGGCGAGCATCACCGCGAGTCAGATGCTCGGCTCCCGACTGGCCTCCTTCGCGGGCCTCCTCGAGGTGGTCGCGGCGACCGGGTTCGCCTGGATCCTCCTGGGGGAGCAGCTGTCGCTCGCGCAGCTCCTCGGTGGAGTCTGCATCCTGCTCGGGATCGGCTTCGTGCGCTCCGAGCGGGCTCCCGCCGTGCCGATCCCCGTCGCGGTGCAGTGACGGGGTCAGCGGTGTGAGACAGGGACGGCGGCGTCGAGGTCGGCGAGGATCGCCATGACCGCCGCCCGCCCGGCCCGGTTCGCGCCGACCGTCGACGCTGAGGGGCCGTACCCGATGAGGTGCACCCGCGGCTCGTCGGCCGCCCTGGTGCCGTCGATCCGGATACCGCCCCCGGGCAGTCGGATGCCGAGCGGTGCGAGGTGGTCGAGCGCCGCTCGGAACCCGGTGGCCCAGAGGATGGCGTCGACCGGGAGGAACGAGCCGTCGGCGAGGACGACCCCGTGCTCCTCGATGCGGCGGAACATCGGCTGACGCACCAGGACACCGCGCGCCTCGGCCGCTCGCGCCCACGGCGTCCAGTGCATCCCCGTCACGGAGATCACGCTGCCCGGTGGGAGGCCTTGGCGCACGCGTTCCTCGACACCCTTGATCGCCTCCACCCGGGCGGCGGTGTCGAAGTCGTCCTCCACCCACTCCGGTTCGCGTCGTGTCATCCACACCGTCTCCGCCACCCGCGAGATCTCCTCGAGCAGCTGGATGGCCGAGATGCCGGCACCGACGACGACGACGCGTTGGCCGCGGAACTCGTCAGCGGAGACGTAGTCGGCCACGTGCAGCTGGCGTCCGGCGAAGTGTTCCCGTCCCGGGTACGCGGGCCAGAACGGTTTCGTCCAGGTGCCCGTCGCGTTCACGACCGCCCGCGCCCGGAACACGGCGGCGGGGGAGTCGGTGCCAGAAGAGTCAGCGCCCGAGGAGTCGGCGCTCGCCGCGGTCTCGACGAGGAGTCGACCGTGCGGGTCGTCGTCCTCGCGGCGGACGGCGCGGACCTGCACCGGGCGGCGGACTGCGAGGGCGAAACGCTCCTCGAACGCCGCGAAGTACGGCGGGATGACGTCGACACTCGGCGAGGCGGGATCGAGCTCGGGCTTCGGCATGCCGGGCAGGTCGTAGATCCCGTTGACGGTCGACATGGTGAGCGACCGCCATCGGTGCTGCCAGGCGCCGCCCGGGGCGTCGTTCGCGTCGAGGACGACGAAGGTGCGTGCTGCGGTCGCGGCCTCGGTGGTGCCCAGCGGGACGAATCCGCGGCGATGCAGGTGGTACGCGGCCGACAGCCCGGCTTGACCCGCGCCGATCACGACGACGTCGACGGTCTCCGGAGTGCTCACGTGCTCTGCAACGCCGTCGACCGCTCCGGCATTTCCGACGGCGTCCGAGCTCGCGTCCGCGATTCAGCCGTGAGCCAGGACCTGCACGCCGATGACGACGACACCCAGGAGCACGAGGGCCGCGAGCGCGATGAGCTGTTGCCAGACGGACAGCCGGGCGCGCCGGACGGCGACCCACCCGCTGAGCCCGAGAGTGACGAGGTAGACGATCGCGGACACGCGGAGGGACGTCTCGAGTTCCATGACGTCGAACACGGCGAGCACGAGCAGGATGGTGGGGGTCGCGACGGTGAGGAGCGAGCCCCACGCGATCCGGAGCATGGAGTGCCACCCGCGCTCGTCGGGGAACGCGCCGTGGGCGGCGAGGTGCGCGATCATCTCGGCGACCAGGCCGGCGAGGGTGATGCCGACCACGCCGATGACGAGCGAGAAGAGCGCATCCGGCGCGTCGTGGTGCTCCACGTTCGCCGCCAGCACGAGGACGATCGCGAGGCCGGTGAAGGTCGCGTGGACGCGCTCCTTGAGGTACTTCGCGACCGTCTCGACGTCGCCGGGCGGCAGCCCACGTCCCGCCGGACCGTGTGCGTCCCGCTGCCGTCCACGTCGTCGATCCGCCCAGGTTCCGCCGTCCGTCATGGTCCAGAGCGTAGCCGCCGTCGCGGGATAGAGTGCCGGGTATGAGCGAAACGATCATCACCGTCGAGGGCCGCTTCGACTACCACCACCCGGCTGAGCGTGGGACCGTCCTCATCTCGGCGGGGTTCCAGGGGCCGGAACGTGAGCCCGTCGTCTCCCGGACCACCGCGCTGCACCGGGCGCTCAGCCAGACGGCGGAGCAGTTCCGCGCGCAGTCGGCCGTGACCTGGTGGTCGGCCGACCGGCTGCGGGTGTGGAGTGAGCGGCCGTGGAACAAGGACGGGAAGCAGTTGCCGCTCGTGCACCATGCGTCGGTCGCGCTCGAGGTGAAGTTCGCCGACCTCCAGGCGCTGGCCCGCTGGGCCGAGGAGATCGCGGTCCAGGACGGCGTCACGGTGACGGGTGTCACGTGGGCGCTCACCGAGGCGACGAAGCACCGCATCACGGCCGAGGCCCAGCACAACGCCGTCCGCGACGCCGTGGACCGCGCGACCGCCTACGCGCGGAGCCTCGGGCTGGGCACCGTGCGGCCTGTTGCGCTGGCCGATCCCGGCATGCTGGGTGACGAGACCCGCACCTCGGGGACCCAGACCGCGGCGCCGATGATGCGCGGGGCCGCCGCACCCGCCGGCGATACCGGCCTCGACCTGAAGCCGGAGGACATCACCGTGTCCTCCCGGGTGCACGCCCGCTTCGCCGCTTCCTGACCTGACGATCAGCTCGGCGCGATGCTCGGCTGCACCTCGGGTGCGCGACCGCGCCGAGCTGAGAGCACGGCGCCGATTCCGGCACCGACCACGCAGGCGATGCCGAGCCACTGCGGTGTCGTGAGCTCCTGCCCGAGCACGAGGAGTCCGGCGATCGCGGCGATGGCCGGCGCGGACGCGAGCAGGATCGAGAAGGTCGCGGCGCTGAGTCGTCGGAGGGCGACGAACTCCAGCGCGTACGGCACGGCCGACGAGAGTGCGGCGACACCCAGCCCGAGCAGGAGGATGACGGGATCGAACAAAGCGGTGCCGGCGGTCGTCGCGGCGAGCGGGATGGTCACGAGGGCGCCGATAGCGGCGGCGATCGCCAGACCGTTCAAGCCGGGGAACTCCGTCCCCGTCCGCGCCGACAGCAGGATGTAGCCGATCCAGAGGGCGCCGGCGGCGAGCGCGAGGATGACGCCGAGCGGGTCGAGTGCGGCCGTCGGTCCGCTGTGGAGGAGCCCCCCGCCGAGGAGGAGGACGCCGACGAGGGCGACGCCCGCCCAGAGCGCGCTCGTCCATCGACGACCCGCGATGACGCTGAGCGCCAGCGGGCCGAGGATCTCGAGGGTCACCGCCGGGCCGAGCGGGATGCGGTCCAGTGCCAGGTAGAAGCAGACGTTCATCGCGGCGAGGACGAGCCCGAAGCCGACCGCCGATCCCCAGGCGCTCCTCGGGTGTCCGCCCAGGGCCGGGCGGGCGACGGCCAGCAGGATGAGCGCGGCGAACACGAGCCGCAGCGTCACCATGCCGATCGGACCGACCTGCGGGAACAGCGTGACCGCGATCGACGCGCCGAGCTCCTGGCAGACGAGTCCGGCCAGGACGAGGAGGGCGCCGGTCGCCGCCTGGCTCGGTCGCGGTCTGCGGATCACTGCACCACGCTAGGGCGCCCCGGTCACCGAGCTTGTCGAGGTGCCGCCCCAGCCGGGCTCGCCCGTGCGGCATCATGAGGGCATGAGGATCGACGAACTCGCGTACCTTCGGGCGCTCGCCGAAGACGGTCACGTCCCGTACGCCGCTGAGGCGCTCGGTATCTCCCAGTCGACGCTCACGCGGGCGATCGGTCGGCTCGAGGCGGACGCCGGGGTCGAGTTGTTCGATCGCCACCGCAGCCGGCTCGAACTCAACCGCTACGGCGAGATCCTCCTCGTGCACGCGCTGCGGGCGCAGACCGAGCTCGACAATGCGCAGTCGCGGATCGACGAGCTCCGCGACCCCTCGGCCGGACTCGTGTCCATCGCCTACGTCTCGTCCCTCGGTGGCTGGCTCATTCCGCGCATCGTGAGCGAGTACCGCCAGCTGCTGCCGGACATCCGGTTCGTCCTCGACGGCGGGAAGGCCGACAGCGTGCTGGACGCGCTCCGCTCCGGCTCGGCCGACGTCGCCTTCCTCAGCCCGGAACCGCGGGATCCGGACATCGAGTGGCGTCCGCTCACCTCCGAGCGGCTCGCGCTCGGCGTGCCGGTCGGGCATGCGCTCGCCGATCGGACGTCGTTGGCTGCGTCCGACCTCGAGCAGACGGAGTTCCTCGCGATGACGACGGACTCGGGGCTCCGGCAGATCGCGGACGCGTACTTCGCGAGGCATGGCGTCGTGCCCCGCGTGACGATGGAGGTGTCCGAGCTGTCGACGCTCCGTGGTCTCGTACGCGCCGGGGTCGGGATCGCGGTCCTCCCCGATTCCACGAGCATGGAGGGCGTCGTGCTCGTCCCGCTCGACGACGAGGCGGTCCGGGTGATCGGTGTCGCCACCAGCCGTGCCCGGGCGGTGTCGCCGGCCGTCGAGCAGTTCGTGCGGTTCGTCCGCGAGGAGTGGGTGAGCGCGCGGATCCACTGAGCCGCCCAAACCTGCACGACATCGACCGGGATCCGAACCGTTTCGGGCAGTTGACGGGCCGGCCGCTCAGTGTTCGTGGGTGGTGCTCCATGGCGTGAAGGCGTCCGGGTAGTGCGCCCACGCCGCCGGCCCGGCGAGGAGTTCCTCATCCGTCAGGGTGCAGGCGTGCAGGGCAGCGGAGATGGCGACCTCGTCGAGGTCGATCCCGGTGACGACGAGCTCCTGACCGAGCGGTGCGCCGGGGTCGTTCGTCTCGAACGACGTGGGTTCCAGATCGATCATCGTGCCGACGTGTTGGAGGACGCCGACGCGGGAGGCGCGCGTCGCGAGGACGAGGAACCCCGCCGTACGGATGACCTGGCCGAACCGCCCCGCCTCGATCGGTCCGTCGAAGCACGCGAGGAGTCGTTCCGGGTGCATCGGTCGGGGGCTGTCGAACCGCAGGGTGGTCACGCGCTCGTGATCCACCCACGGCCGGTGCTCGCCGTTCAGCGTCGCGATCCACCCGGGGGACGTGCTGAAGCGGTCCAGTTCGAACGGGGAGTCGCGGTAGCGGGCGAGCGGCTCACGGTTGCTCGCGGTCGCCGGAGTGCCGGGTGTGGCGCGCGGTCGGGCCGCGACCGGCTCGACCATCCGCGTCAGTGCCGTCGGGTTGAGGTGGCTGAGGAGCGCGAGGAGCACCGCGAGCCGCTCGTGAGTGACGCCACGTCGGCCGGCGACGGCGATGGTGTCCGCGTACTCGAGCTGCTCCACGGTGATCATCGACCGCGCGGTGTACGCCGTATCGCCGTCCTCGTCGTGGGTGACGTACTCGTCGTCCTGGAGGTCGTGCAGGAGATGGGCTGCGTCGACGACGGTCACGACGGCGTCCAGGACGGCCGTGTCGCGGTGCCCGAGGACGGCGGAGACCGCGTCGACCGGGCGGACCGTGCTCCCGCAATCGAGGACGAGGTGCCGGGGAGCGAGCGGGTGTCGCGCGACGGCGTCGATCGCGTCGTCGATGTCAGGGTGGGCACTCTCGGCGTCGTCTTGCCGCTCGATCGTGACGAGCGCCGCGGACCTTCCGGCGACCTGTCGGGCGACGGTGCGACGCTCCGGCGGACAGGTGCCGAGGACGAGCGTCACGGTCAGCGGGATGCGAGGCGTGGTCACGGCGGGTTCTCCTGGTCGATGGGTGCTACAGTGCGTTCTGTTGAGAATCGTTCTCAACAAGGTAGCACGCATCGTGATCACCAGGAGGTCGCCATGAAGGTCCGCGCATCACTCAAGTCGCTCAAGGACAAGCCGGGGTCGCAGATCGTCCGCCGCCGTGGCCGGGTGTTCGTCATCAACAAGCAGAACCCGCGGTGGAAGGGTCGCCAGGGCTGAGCGTCAGCCGCGCACCACGTTCACGACGATCGTGACGACACCCAGTGCGGCGATCACGTACGCCCAGAAGCGGACGGGGATGAAGAAGAGTGTGGAGCTCGGGCGACTGTAGAGCTGCTCGCCGGTCTGCGGGTGGCGCACGGGGACGGCCTCCTGCTTCACGGTGATGCCGTGCTCGTTGACGTACGGCTGCGCGAGCTGCTGCCACACGACGACCGGCCGCGGTGCATCAAGCTTCGCCAGCGCGAACTTCCCGAAGGCCCAGCACGCGACGGCGCCGAGCAGGAATCCGATGCCGACGAACACCCCGGACTGCGCCGATCCGCCGTCGGGCGAGACGATCGCCTTGATGAGGAAGCCGGCGCCGACGGAGAGCCCGAAGATCAGGAAGACGACGATGCCCCAACGGGTCCAGATGATCATGTGTGCTCCTCTTCGGGTGTCGGTCGCGACGCGCAGCTGATCACGCGGCACCCGCGCGACCGTCGGCTCGTCCATCACGGTACCGAGGTCGGCTGTCCACCCGCGATGGGGAGCGGTGCCCATCGCGGCGGACCTGACGAACCGCTGGAGGTGCGCTGAGAGCGCGAACACGCCGCGCATCGACGGATACGCTGCTCTCAGCGAGACGTGCGGACGTCGCCAGGTGGGAGCCGGTGGGGCTGGTGGGTAACGACGACGAGAAGACACGGGTCGCGACGATCTTCGATGTGGCGCGTCTGGCCGGAGTCTCACACCAGACCGTCTCGCGGGTGCTCAACGATCTGCCGAACGTGCGCCCCGCGACGCGGCAACGGGTCGAGCAGGCGATCGCCCAACTGCGGTACACGCCCTCGCAGGCCGCACGGTCGCTCGTCACCCGCCGTTCACGCACGATCGGTCTGATCACGACCGGTGGGCCGGACTACGGGCCGTCGAGCACGGCGCTCGGCTTCAACGAGGCTGCACGGGATGCCCGGTATGCCGTGAGCATGGCGAGCATGCTGGAGTCGGATCCGGCGTCGCTGCGGCAGGCCGTCGAGTTGCTGCTGCGGCAGAACGTCGAGGCGATCGTGCTCATCGCGGCGCATCGTGGGGCGCTCGACGCGGTGCGCGGGATCGAGCTCGGGGTGCCGCTCGTCGCGGTCGAGTCGAGTCGTCGGGACGGGTTCCACCGTGTCTCCATCGACCAGTACCAGGGGGCGCGGATCCTCGTCGACCACCTCGTCGGGTTGGGGCATCGCCGTATCGTCCATCTCGCGGGTCCGGCGGATTCGGTGGACGCGTTGGAGCGGGTGCGGGGGTGGCGTGACGCGCTGTCCGAGCACGGGCTCGTCGCCCGGGAGCCGTTGGTGGGCGACTGGACGCCGGCGAGCGGGTTCCGGCTCGGGCGGGAGCTCGTGGCGGACCTCGGTGTCGGAGACGATGACGACGGGCGGTCTGGCGAGCGGCTCGGTGAGGTGTTCACGGCCGTGTTCGCGGCGAACGACCAGATGGCGCTCGGGGTGATCCACGCGCTGTCGGAGCGGGGCCTGCGGGTGCCGGGTGATGTGAGCGTCGTCGGGTTCGATGACATCCCGGAGGCTGAGCACTTCGCGCCGCCGCTGACGACGATGCGGCAGGACTTCCCGGCGCTCGGGCGGACGATCATGTCGACGCTGCTCGAGGTGCTGAGCGATGCGGACTCCGTCGGCGTGGCGCATTCGGTGCCGCAGCTCATCGTGCGGGAGTCGACGGCGGCGCCGAGCGCCTGAGCTGGGCTCGATCCCGTTCCTCGGCCCGGCGCCCCGCACCCGAGGCAGCAGCCACGGTCCTCGAGGCGGTGTCCCAGGTCCCTGAGCTTGTCGAAGGGCAGGTGGGTTGGTTCCTCGTGGGTCCGTCGACAGGCTCAGGGACCGGGGTGGCTGGGTTGTCGAGGACGGCGTCGGTCGCTGAGCGTGTACGAGGCATGGTGGTTCCCGTCTCGGTCCCTGAGCTTGTCGAAGGGCAGGTTCAACGGTTGTTCGTGGGCCCTTCGACAGGCTCAGGGGGCGGGATGGCTGGGCTGTCGAGGACGGCGTCGGTCGCTGGGCGCGTCCGAGGCAGGGCGGTTCGCGACTCGGTCCCTGAGCTTGTCGAAGGGTGGTTCCCGTTTCGGTCGCTGAGCGTGTCCGAGGCAGGGTGGTTCGCGTCTTGGTCCCTGAGCTTGTCGAAGGGCAGGTTCAACGGTTGTTCGTGGGCCCTTCGACAGGCTCAGGGGGCGGGATGGCTGGGCTGTCGAGGACGGCGTCGGTCGCTGGGCGCGTCCGAGGCAGGGCGGTTCGCGACTCGGTCCCTGAGCTTGTCGAAGGGTGGTTCCCGTTTCGGTCGCTGAGCGTGTCCGAGGCAGGGTGGTTCGCGTCTTGGTCCCTGAGCTTGTCGAAGGGCAGGTTCAACGGTTGTTCGTGGGCCCTTCGACAGGCTCAGGGACCGGGGTGGCTGGGTTGTCGAGGACGGCGTCGGTCGCTGAGTGTGTCCGAGGCAGGGCGGTTCGCGTCTCGGTCCCTGAGCTTGTCGAAGGGTGGTTCTCGTGTCGGTCCCTGAGCTTGTCGGAGGGCAGGCCGGTGTGCAGGCAGAGGGGTGCCCCGGGTTCAGGCGGCGAGGTGGAGGCGTCCGCCTCGGATGGGTGTTTGGTGGCGGTCGATGTGGCTGGGTGGGATGAACCAGGGGATGCCGTTTTGGATGGTGATGGTCCAGTGGTCGTCGTGGATGCGGTGGTGGTGGAAGGGGCAGAGGAGTATGCCGTTGTCGAGGTTGGTGGGTCCGCCTTGGGACCACCATCGGATGTGGTGGGCTTCGGTGAAGGAGGGTGGGTGGGTGCAGCCGGTCCAGGCGCAGCCGCCGTCGCGTTCGGCGAGGGCGAGTTTCTGTCCGCGGGAGAACAGGCGGGTGCTGGTGCCGAGGTCGAGGACCTGGGAGGGGCCGCTCAACACCATGGGGATGAGGTTGGCGTCGGCGGCGAGGCGGCGGAGGGCGCCGGGGCCGATGGGTTCGTCGACGCCGTCGATGGTGGCAGCACCGAGGCCGGTTTCGAGGGTGTCATGGTCGGTGCGGATGATGACGGTGACGGGGGTGAGTTCGGTGGCGGCGCGACCGCAGCCGGCCAGGTGTCGGAAGGTCTCGGTGAGGGCGATGGCGCGTCGCCGGTCGGTGGGGATGAGCGTGGGTCCGTCGGGCATGGGGTGACCGGATCCGTCGGGTTGGTGGGCGGGGTCGGCCGTGTCGGGGTGGGTGAAGTGGGGTTTGTGGTGGGTGGCGCCGATGAGGGCGTCGAGGCCGGCGCGGATGAAGGCGGCGCTTTCTGGGGCGAGTTCGGCGCGGAGGAGGGTCATGCCGGTGGGGAGTTCGTGGATGGTGCAGCGTTCTGCTCGGCGGAGGAGTTCGTCGCGGGGTTCGCGGCCGTCTTGGTCGAGGCGGGTGCGGACGAGTTTGGCGATGCGGGTGACGTCGTGCAGGGGCGCGTGGGCGGCGTGCTCGACCGCGATGACCGATGCCGCCTGGAGTTCGGGTTTGGTGCAGATGCGGCCGGCGTTGCGGAGCTCGCGGACGATGACCGCGGCACCGTCGACGCTCAGGGGTGCTCTGGGTGTGCCGCCATCGCTTGACGGGCGGGTGTCATCCGGGACTGCGTCGGTGTTCGATGACTCGGGACTGGCGGCCGGTTCGAGGGCGGCAGCGACCGCCGGGAACGGGCACTCCTCCAACTCGCCGAGCAGCCCGCGCGGCTGGGTGATCGCAGCACCGACCTCCGCGATCGCCGCGCCGCGGGCGCGTGCCACCCGCCACCGCTCGGACACCATGACACCCGGGTTCGCGTAACCAGCGGCGCGCACGAGCGTGCCGTCGCGGCGGGAAGGCGACGGGCGCAACGCGATTGCACCGGTGACGCGGGCGGCGAGGACCTCGACCGCATGCTGCACGGCACCGAGCTCGTCGAGGACGCGGAGGATCGCCTCGTCGTTCATGTTCTCGAGCTGCTCCGCGACACCCGAGCCCGGACGGATCGCGTCGAGCGCGCCCTGCCAGACCGCATCGAACCCGGCCGCGGCGGCGGCGAGCGGGTTCGGTGCGGTGCTGGTCATGGATCCATCCAAACACGGACCACTGACATTCGAACGCGCACCGAATCGGACCCTGATCTGGGTATTTATCCGACAGTTGATGCTTGCTCGGGGTGCCCTTCGACAAGCTCAGGGACCGGCCGTGACGCGGTCGCCGAGCCGGTCGAGGTGCGGAGGGGGAGGTTGCTCGTGGGCCCTTCGACAGGCTCAGGGAACGAGTCTCCGCAGTCGTCGAGGTGCGGTCCGGGAAGGGCCCCACGCGGACACCTTCCCCGACCGCAGCGCCAGGCCCGCGCGTAGGATCACCGCATGCGTTCATCGGCGATCGACACGGTTCTGGCGTTCATGCGTGCGTTCCGCGAGCAGGATCGCGCTGCTGCCGAGGCGCTCATGCACGCGGACTTCGTCTTCACGAGCCCGCAGGACGACCACATCGACCGAATGATCTGGCTGGAACGCTGCTTCCCGAGCGCCGACCATTTCGACACCCCCGGCGCGACGCTCCAGATCGTCGAGACCGACGGCATCGTCCTCCACCGCTACGAGTACGTCGTGCACGGGAAGACGTACCGCAATATGGAGGCGACTCGTGTCGTCGACGGCACCGTCCGAGAGGTCGAGGTCTACTTCGGTGGCGCCGTCTGAGGAGCTGGAGCGAACGTGCGCATCGCCGGCCCCGCGGTACCAAGACGCCGCATAGCCGCTCCGTGCGACCGCGTCACCCGCGACCGGCCATCCGGCGACGAATCGCACCAGGGCGCGTCTGGCAGAATTGAGTCATGCGCATCAGTTCTCGTCGAACGACCCTGGCAGCGGCTCTCACGGTCGCTGCCATCGCCCTCACCGGTTGCTCCGCCGGCTCCTCGTCGGACGCGGATCGATCCTCCGCCTCGCCGACGCCGTCGGTGTCGCAGCCGCCGAGCACGCCCCTCCAGGAGCACACGCTCACCGACGACGTCGACGGCACGAAGGTGACCGCCCTCGCGATCGTCGAGGACTTCCCGGCGCCCGCAGGCACCACCGACGGCCTGCGTCCGATGCTCGTCCAGGTTCGACTCGAAGCCGGCGACGAGTACGGCGGCAGCGTCTTCCCCTACCGGGTCTCGGTCACCACCCGCGCCGTCAACCTCGACTACGTGACGCTCGGCCTCGGAACGCCCGAAGAGCTGAAGGCCCCGATGGCGTCCGCCGGCTACTCGCTCCTCCAGGCGACACCGGCCGGCGAGACGGCGACCGGCTGGATCGGCGCCTGGGTCCGCACCGATGAGACCGAGTTCGACCTCGTCTACGACCGCCCCGAGGGCAAGGTCATCGGGGGCAGCAAGAGCGGCGAGGTCGTGCCGCCGAGTCGCGACATCGTCCCGCTGATCCCTCAGGACTAGCCGCCTGCGGGAGGGCGTCCCGGCGATGTCCGCGCGGAGACCCCGCCCGTCAGGTGTCGTCGAATCTCCCGTCAACTCCGGGTGGATCCGCTGATATTCGGTACGCTGATGGCATAGCATTCGCCGACGAAGGAGATCCCGCATGCCCGTGCCCTCAGCCAACCCGCCCGTCGAGCGTCGTTCACTCCGCGAGGTCGCCGTCGAGCGCATCCGCACGGCCATCTTCGACGGCACCCTCGAGCCCGGCGAGCACCTCAACGACGGCGAACTGCAGTCCTGGCTCGGGATATCCCGCACGCCGATCCGCGAGGCCCTCAACGACCTCGCCCGCGTCGGCCTCATCGAGATGGCCGCGCAGCGGTACACCCGCGTCGCCCTGCCCGACCCGGCGCAGCGCACCGAGGTCATGCAGACGCTGGGCGCGATGCTCGGCGGTGTCGTCCGCGTCACCGTCCCCGGCCTCGGCGCGACGCAGAAGAAGGCGCTCGTCCGCTCGATCAACCAGGTGATCGTGGTCGTCGAGCAGCGCGACATCGCCGAGCACGGGCGACTCAGCTGGGAGCTCTTCGACGCGTTCATCGCCGCCTGCCCGAACGCCACGCTCGTCGCGGCGACCAAGGACATCATCGACGGCCTCACCTACCGGTCCTCCGCGACGCGCACCGAGGAGAACACCGACTGGGCTGCCAAGGAGCAGGGCTACCCGGCGCTCCGCGAGGCGGTCGAGGCCGGCGACGCGATCGCCGCCGAGCTGGCCGTCGAGAACATCTTCCGCCTCTCCGCGCAGCTGTAGCCGGTCGGCACTTCGACACGCGGATCCTGAGCGTGTCGAAGGGCAGTGGCCGGGTTCGGTCACCGAGCCTGTCGAGGTGCCAGCATCGCCCGCCCGGCGAACCCGAGGAGCACGACCACCGTGCCCACGATGACCGACGTCGGCGGCAGCGTGAACATGAGGACCACGCAACCGACGGCTCCGAACACGCTCACCGCCCGCGGGTACCGTCGGTGCTCGCGCGTCTGGCGGTACGCCGCGACGTTGGCGACCACGTAGTAGAGCAGGACGCCGAACGAGGAGAACCCGATCGCGCTCCGGAGGTCGACGAGCAGGACGAGGACGATGACGACCGCCCCGACGAGCAGTTCCGCGCGGTAGGGGGTCGCGAAGCGCGGGTGCACCGCGTCGAGGGCGCGCGGCAGGTCGCCGGTCCTCGCCATCGCGAAGGCGGTCCGGCCGATGCCCGCGAACACCGCGAGGAGCGCCCCCAGACAGGCCGCCGCCGCACCGAGTCGCACCAGCGTCGCAGCCCACGGCCACCCGTTCGTCTCCACCACCGCGGCCAACGGTCGCGCACTGGACGCGAGGCCGTCCGCGCCGAGCGTGAGCAACGACACGACGGCGACGGCCACGTAGACGACCACGGCGACGACGAAGGCGATCCCGATGGCGCGGGGGATCGTCTTGGCCGGGTCGCGGACCTCCTCGCCCAGGGTCGCGATCCGCGCGTACCCGGCGAAGGCGAAGAACAGCAGCCCCGCCGACTGCAGCACGGCGAGCGGGCTGGCGTCGAACCCGAGCGACGCGACCCCCGTCGAACCGGCCTCCGGCCCGACGATGCCTGAACCGACGACCACGGCGAGCACCAGGAGGACGGCCACCACGATCACCCGGGTCGCGGTCGCGGTGCGGGTGACCCCGAGGCAGTTGGTCACGACCACCGCGGCGACCGCGACCGCGGCGACCGGACGACTCCACTCGGCCGGTGCCGCATACGCCGCGAAGGCGACCGCCATGGCTGCGGCGCTCGCGGTCTTGCCCACCACGAAGCTCCATCCGGCGGCGAAGCCCCACCACGGCCCGATGAGTTCGCGGCCGTAGAGGTAGGTGCCGCCAGCCGAGGGGAGTTGCGCGGCGAGTTGCGCGGAGGACATCGCGTTGCAGCAGGCGACGACCGCGGCGATCACGAGCCCGATGAGGAGTCCCGCGCCGGCGACCTGCGCCGCCGGCTGGAACACCGCGAAGACCCCGGCGCCCATCATCGAGCCCAGGCCGATGAACACCGCGGCGCTCGTGCCCAGGCGTCGCTGCAGTCGGGGGTCGCTCACCCGATCACGGTAGCGCCGTCAGGTGAACAGTGGGGTGCTCCGGTCACCGACCCCTGCGGACGACGGTCTGCCGCAGGACGCGCAGCAGCCCCAGGAAGCCGAGGAACCCGATGAACGCCGCGATGAGATCGAACACCCGTAGGCCGCCGGGGAGGACCGGGCCGGCACCGGTGACGACGAGGACCACGGCGATCACCAGGGCGGCGATCGAGATCAGGGTTCCGACGATCTCAGCGGTCACGCCTTCCACGAGCCCCTTCGCCGGTTCGTCGGCGAAGCCCTTCAGCGTCACGCCGACGGTCCCGTCCTCGAGTCCGGACAGCAGCGAGTCCAGTCGACGTGGGAGGTTGCGGGCCAACGCGGCGGTGACGGCGGCCTGCGCCTGCAGGGTGACCGCCGTCTGCCGGATGGACTGCGAGCGGCGGAGGAGCCGCGGGACCATCGGGAGGGCCTGTTCGAACATGTCGAAGTCGGGGTCGAGCGCTTTGAGGCACCCTTCGAGGGTCGCGAAACTGCGGAACGCGGCGGCGAGGTCGCCGGGGAGCGCGATGTGGTGCTGCCGGATGACGTCGAGGAGTCGGCTGAAGATCGAGCCGTCGCCACCGGGGCGGTGGCGCTCGGTCGTGATGACGATGCCCACGTCGTGGCGGAGGGCGTCGAGGTCGGCGTCCTCAGGCAGGTCGACGATGAGCAGGAGGGCGTCGGTCGCCGCGATGTCGTCCTCGCTGACGGTCGCGAGCATCACCGCGGTGAGCCGCTGCCGCTGGCTGCGCTCGATGACGCCGACGGCCCCGAAGTCGATCAGCCCGAGCGACCCGTCCTCGCGGAGGATGACGTTGCCCGGGTGGAGGTCGGCGTGGAAGACCCCGTGCACGAGGATCTGTTCGAGCACGACCTCCATGAGGCCGGTCGCGAGGGTCTCGCGTTCCTCCTTGGGGATGGTCGCGATCCGGTCCCGCGCTCGACTGAGCGGCAACCCGTCGACGAGGTCCATGGTGAGCAGGCGGGCGCCGGAGGCCGCCGGATAGACGCGCGGCACCGTGATCCGGACGCCCTCGTCGCGCTCCTCGCGACGCTTCAAGGTGCTGCGGATCATCTCCACGTTGCGGGCTTCGATCCGGTAGTCGAGCTCTTCGAGCAGCGTCGAGGTGAAGGCGCGCGCGACGGACGCGAGGCGGAGGTCCTGCCCGAACTTGGTGTGCGTCTCAGCGCGCTCGGCGAGGCGGACGACGATGTCGGCGTCGGCCTCGACCTGCACCCGAGCGGCCGGTCGCTGGACCTTCACGACCACGGGGGTACCGTCGAGCAGCTCGGCGGTGTGCACCTGCGCGACGGACGCGGCCGCGAGCGGTTCGGAGTCGATCGACGCGAACACGGTGTCGATGGGAGCACCGAGTTCCGTCTCGATGACGACCTGGACCTCGTGCCAGGGCAGCGTGGTCGCTTCGGACTGCAGCGACGCGAGGGCACTGAGGTACGGCTCGGGCACCAGGTCGCGTCTCGTCGAGAGCACCTGTCCGAGCTTCACGAAGGTGACGCCCGAGTCGTTGATCGTTGCGATGATCGCGTTGGCGCGCTGCTCACTCGTGGTGAGTTCGAGTTGGACGCGGGATCGGCCGTGCACGAGCCAGCCCGCGCCGTGCCGTGACGCGATGGTGAGGATCTGCAGGTATCGCCTCGTCCGTCGCCGTCGTTTGATCGCCGAGCGGACGACGTCGATCGGGTTCATCAGCGGCCGGGTCGGGATGATGACCTCGATGGCGACGAGGACACCGAGGCCGAGCGCGAAGATCCAACCGATCGCGAGGAGCGCCACGGCGATCGCTGCGAAGGCCGCTCGAGCATCTCCGGCCTCACCAGGCTGGACCAGGCCGGTCTGTTGCAGCAGCCAGTTCACGAACGGTGGGCCGGTGACGAACACGACGAGCCCGACGAGGATGCTGCGCGGCCATCCGACCGGGGCGTCGAGCACCCGCCGCGCGGCGAATCCGAGGAGCAGTGCCGACACGACCGCCAGGACGATGGTGAGTGCGTCAGTCAGCATCCGGCATCCCCTCGTGGGTCGAGCGGTCGTCTCGCCCCGCCCGCCAGCGTATCCGGCCCGGCTGAGCGAGCGCGAGCGCTGATGCGCTCACCGAGAGTGCGCAAGACGCTCTCAAACGAGGCCTGAGCGGACATCTTCTGCACTCTCGGTGGGTGGGCCGTCACCCGAGGGCGTGGCGTTGTCGGATGAGTTCCTGCAGTCGCTCGTCACGGCGGTCGGCGTCCGCCCTGACCATCGCGCGGAGCGATGCGTCGTAGACCGATGCCGCCTGCTCCGTCGTGGTCCCGAGCACTGCCGCGATGCGCTCCAACGCCTCGTCGTCCGACACCGCGCTCCGGACCACCTCGGCGATCTCGGGCCAGGACCGGCGGGCGCCGACTCGCAACTGCTCTGCTTCGATCTGTCGATCGAAGGCTCGGCGCTCGCCCGCGGGGTCGGCCCGGTGGCGGTTCTGCTTGGCTACCTGACGCGCGACCAGCTCAGCGGTCAGCTCGACCAGGAGCGGCTCGGCGAGACGAAGCCCGAGTTCGACGACCACGACGTGGAGGTCGTAGGGGCCGGGCTCCAGTGAGGTGGGGTCGGACTGCAGCTGGAGTTGCACCGGGACTCGGGCGTACTCCCCGGGGTCGAGCGGGACGGCACGATCCGCTGCGGAACTGACCCAGCCGAAGGAGAACTCGGTTCCGCCTGGCGCGGTAAGCGCCCCGACGGCACGGAATCCCTCGTTCTCGGGCGTCCATCTGGTGGTGCCCGCGTTGACGATGTCGATCGCCAGCTCGCTCGGATCGTGCTGCTCCTCCACGAACGACGGCCAGCGGAGCACCAAGCCCTGTCGGCGCTCGGCCCGGCTCGGGCGCACGACCAACGTGTCCGGGTGCACGCGCACCACCGGAGGCTGCTCTCCCGGATGCAGCTGTGCCACGCGCCAGGTCCGGTGGTCCGCGTCGACCGGCGAACCGAGGTACACCGCACCGCTTTCCAGCCGGCGGAGCACCCGCCAACCAGCCGACGGTGACCCGGCGGTGGTCTCGTCGACGCCACAGGCCAGTTCGTCCGCCAGCTCCGAGAGTGTCGTGCCGTCGCCGGTGAGTGCGTCCCGGTCGACCTCGAGGTCCCCGATCCGCGGTGCGTCGTCCATGGAAGCCATGCCCGATGGTCTCACGCGACCGCCGCCATCGGCTCGGCCTCCGCGTCACCCCGCGGTGAAGGCCGAGCGGCGTCCCACGGCCGTGAGCAGCAGCGCAGCGAGTCCGAGGGCGATCATGACGACCGGGAGGATCAGCCCGTCGAAGGTGCCGAGGAGGAGAGCCCCGAGGACACCGCCGGCGAAGATCGCGAGATTGAACGCGACGGGCAGGAAGGAGTTCGCGACGTCCGAGTGCTCGCGTCCCGATCGGGTGAGTGCCGACTGCAGCTGGGCGGAGGAGCCACCGAACGCCAGCCCCCACAGGACAGTCGCAATGAGGACGGCGACGATCGACGCGTGGCCGAGCAGGAGTAGCGCGCCCGCCACGACGAACGTCGCGACGCTCACGTGGAGCAGCGCGCGCGGAGCCCGGTCGATGAGCGCCGCCGTGAGACCGATGCCCGCGATGGACGCGACGCCGTAGACGAGCAGCACGAGATCGGCCCCGAGCCCCGTGCCCGAAGCCCGAAGGAACGGCGAGATGTAGGTGTAGACGGTGTTGTGAGCCAGCATCCAGACGACGATCACCGCCAGGACGACCGCGACACCGGGCAGGACGAGCACCCGCCGAAGCGGGAGCCGTGCCGAGCGAGGCTGCCCTGCCGCGTCGGGTACGAACACAGCGATGGACACGAGCACGACGAGCGCGAGCACCGTGAGTCCTCCGAACGCCCAGCGCCAGTCGAACGCGGTGCCCAGCCAGGCGCCGAGCGGTGTCCCGAGCGCCAACCCGGCGGGCGCTCCGACGGACACGATCGACAGTGCGAGGCCTCCACGGTCGGGCGGGCTGATGCGACGCCCGTAGGCGGCGAGCATGCCCCAGATCACCCCGCAGAACGCACCGGCGACGAACCGCGACACCAGCGCGACGACGACGTCCCCCGCGACCGCGGTCGCGGTGTTCGCGAGGATCAGCCCGACGATCGCGCCGAGGAGGAGTGGCTTGCGACGCATGCCACGGGTGAGGGCGAGCGCCGGGACCGTCACGATCACGGTCCCGAGCGCCCACACACTGATGAACTGACCGATCAGGCCCTCGCTCGTGTCGAGATCCCGGGCGATGACCGGGAGGAGCCCGGCCGGCATCGTCTCCGCGGCCACGAGGACGAACCCCATCGCGGCGAGGGCCGCCAGTGCGAACCAGGGCATCCGGGTGGGCGTCCCGGCTACGGGGAGGGTCGACGCCCCGACCGGCGCGTCCGGCGTCGAAGTGATCGGTGCCGCGGGGCTCACAGCGTCAACAGCACCTTGATCGCACGGCGCTCGTCCATGGCCAGGTAGCCCTCGGCCGCGTCCTCGAGCGGCAGCGTGAGGTCGAAGACCTTCCCCGGGTCGATCCTCCGATCCCAGATCATTCGGATGAGCTCGGGGAGGAACCGTCGCACCGGCGCCGGCCCACCGTGCAGGTGCACCTCGGCGAAGAAGAGCTCGTCGAGCGGCAGCGAGACACCCTCGTGGGCGACGCCGACGAAGCCGACGTGGCCGCCACCGCGAGTGGAGCGGATCGCCTGCAGCATGGACTCCTCGGTGCCGACCGCCTCGATGACGCTGTGCGCGCCGAGACCGCCGGTCAGCTCCTTGATCCGTGCGACACCCTCGGCGCCGCGCTCCTCGACGATGTCGGTCGCACCGAACTCACGGGCGAGCGCCTGCCGGTCGGCGTGACGCGACATCGCGATGATGCGTTCCGCCCCGAGCTCCCGGGCCGCGAGGACGCCCATGAGCCCGACGGCCCCGTCACCGACGACCACGACCGTCTTCCCCGGCCCCACCTCGGCGGCGACCGCGGCGAACCAGCCCGTCCCGAGCACGTCGGACGCGGCGAGCAGCGAGGGGATGAGCTCCGCGTCCGGCTGCCCGGGGGTCGCCACGAGTGTGCCGTCGGCGTGGGGGATGCGTGCGAGCTGAGCCTGCGTGCCCGCGGCGACCGACACGAACTCGGCGTGCACGCACTTCGACTGGTACCCCGCGTGACAGATCTCACAGGTGTTGTCGGAGGTCACGAAGGAGCCCACGACGAAGTCGCCGACGGCGACCGTCCGCACGTCCTCGCCGACCTGCTCGACGACGCCGACGTACTCGTGCCCCATGTTCGTGTGGTCGACGGGCTCGACGCCGCGGTACGGCCACAGGTCGGACCCGCAGATGCAGGTCGCCGTGAGCCGGACGACGGCGTCGGTCGGGTCGACGATGGTGGGGTTCGGACGGTCCTCGACCCGGACGTCGCCGGGCGAGTGCATGACGACTGCGCGCATGTGTGCTCCTTCTGTCGGGTGGTGCAGGCGACCAGTCAACGCCTCGGGCAACGCGGGAGGGAGTCCCGCCTGAGAGGTGTACTGAGAGGGCACCTGTCGGCTCGCCTCGACGACGTATCGTCGGAGGCATGGACGATCGAGCAGACGTACGCGAGTTCCTCATGACGCGTCGGGCACGGCTGACCCCGGAACTCGCCGGCCTCACCGCGGGCCCCAACCGACGGGTGGCCGGGCTGCGGCGATCCGAGGTGGCGGCGCTCGCCGGGGTCAGTGTCGAGTACTACGCGAAGCTGGAGCGCGGGGCGATCGCCGGAGCATCGTCGACCGTCCTCGACGCCATCGCCCGTGCGCTGCAGCTCGACGAGGCGGAACGCACCCACCTGTTCGACCTCGCCCGCGCGGCCGACGGTGTCCCGCTCTCCGGTCGGCCGCGTCGCCGGGCGGCCAAGAACCCCGCGACCCGGCCGAGCCTGCACTGGATGCTCGACGCGATCACCGACGGCATCGCCTTCGTCCGCAACACCCACCAGGACCTGCTCGCGACCAACGAGCTCGGGCGCGCGTTCTACTCGCCCGTCATCGGCGACGGCGGGCGCACGCCGAACCTCGCGCGGTTCCAGTTCCTCGACCCGGCCTCCCGGGACTTCTACCCCGACTGGGACGTCTTCGCCGAGATGTGCGTCTCGGTCATGCGTGCCGAGGCGGGCCGGGACCCGCACGACAAGGGACTGCACGACCTCGTCGGTGAGCTGTCGACCCGGAGTGACGCCTTCCGCACGCTCTGGGGAGCGCACAACGTGCGCACCCACGGCACGGGAACGAAGCGGTTCAACCACCCGATCGTCGGCGAGATGACCTTCGCCTACGAGGAGCTCGCGATCACGGCCGACCCCGGTCACGTCGTGCTCGTCTACACGGCGCAGCCCGGCTCGCCGTCCGCCGAGCGACTGCAGTTGCTCGCGAACTGGGCGGCGTCCCAGCGGGAGGCTGAGCAGGGTGACGCTGCGGCGGTCACGAACCAGCCCGACACCAGCGAGGCCGGACGGGCAGGGGGTCGCTGATGCCGCGCATCCTGGTGACCGGTGCCGCCGTCGGCCTGGGGCTCGGCGCCGCGACCGAGCTGGTCGAGCACGGGCACGAGGTGCTCGTCCACGTACGGAGCATCGCCCGCGCCGACGGCGTCCGGCTGCTCGACGAGCCCTCCGCGCACCTCGTCACCGGTGACCTCGCCACCCTCGACGGCGTCCATGAGCTCGCGGAGCAGGTCGCCGCAGCCGGTCCCGTGGACGCGATCATCCACAACGCCGGCGTCCTGGACGGAGCGGCCGTCCTGCCGGTCAACGTGGTCGCGCCCTACCTGCTGAGCGCCCTGGTCCCCGCGCGGCGACTCGTGTTCCTCAGCAGCAGCATGCACCGCGGCGGCACCGCGACGCTCGACGGTCTCGACTGGTCGGGTTCGACGAGGACGGCGAGCTACTCCGACAGCAAACTCCTCGTGACCGTCCTCGCGGCGGCCATCGCGCGAGTGCGTCCCGGGGTGTTCAGCAACGCGGTCGACCCGGGGTGGGTCCCGACACGGATGGGCGGCCCGAACGCGCCCGACGACCTGGAACTCGGGCACCGGACCCAGGTGGCGCTCGCCGAAGGGCGCGGCGCAGACACCTCCGGCTACTGGCACCACCAGCGACGCGAGGAGCCGCACCGCGCGGTCCGCGACGAGGCGTTCCAGGACGAGCTGCTGCTCGCCCTCGCCGAGCACGCGGGCGTCTCGCTGCTGCCGTGATCTCCGAACTCAGGTGTCGATGCGGTGGTCCTGGATCGACTCGTAGGTGACGCGGAGCGACTCCGCCGCGGCGTCGTAGCGACGCTGGGCGACGCGGATGAAGAGCAGGTCGACGAGCGCGAGCTGGGCGATGCGCGAGGACATCGCACCCGAGCGGTATCGGCTCTCCCTCGCCTGCGTCGCGAGGACGAGGTCGCACCGG
This sequence comes from Plantibacter sp. PA-3-X8, assembly GCF_003856975.1. NCBI lineage: Bacteria > Bacillati > Actinomycetota > Actinomycetes > Micrococcales > Microbacteriaceae > Plantibacter > Plantibacter sp. PA-3-X8. Next base: position 513,358 of record NZ_CP033107.1, on the reverse strand, counting down.
CTGGCGATGGGGGAGTCGGGGAAGTTCGTGATGCACACGGTCGTCGCGCCGGCGGCCCGCGCGAGCTGCATCGCCTGCTCGGTCTCGACCGTGAGCCCGGAGTGCGAGATGCCGATGGCGACCCCACCGGGCCCGAGGAGGGCGGCCGAGGGCAGTGCGAGGTGGGCGTCGACGAAGGTGTTGGCCGGCATGCCGATCCGGTAGAGCTTCTGGTGGAGGTCCTGCGCCGTGAGGTTCGAGGACCCGAAGCCGATGATGTCGATCCGTGGGGCGACGAGGAGGGCGTCGACGACCGCGTCCAGGGCGTCGCGGTCGAGCGAGCGGGCGGTGAGCTCGATCGCCTGCACCTCCTGGTACGCGACCTTCGCGACGACCGTCTCCACCGAGTCGTCCGGGTCGATGTCGGCGTCGTCGACCTCGAACCGGTCACGCTCCGCCTGCTCGCGACTCGTGGAGGTCGCGACGGCCACCCGGAACTCCCGGTAGCCGGTGTATCCGATGGTCTGGCAGAACCGCGCGACGGTCGCCTGCGAGGTGCCGCACGCCTTCGCGAGTTCGGTGATGGTCAACTCGACGACGAGCGAGGGGGTGCCGATGATGGTCTCGGCGACGCGCGTCTCGGCGGCGCTCAGACGAGGGATCGCCTGGCGGAGCACGAGCAGCGCGTCAGTGGACATCCGGTGCGGCCCCCGTCGGGTCTTCGACGGAGTGCGCTGCGATGGCCGCACTGAGGGAGCCGTCGCCACCACGGAGGCGGGCGACTGCTTCATCTGCGGCGATGCCGGTCACGAGGACGAGGATAGCGGCCTTCACCCAGCCGTCCACGGATGCGAGCGTCTTCGCGGCCGTGGCGGCGTCGACGTCGGTCGCCAGCATGACCGTGCGTTCCGCCCGCGCCCGCAGCTTCTCGTTCGTGGTGAGGAGGTCGACCATGAGGTTCCGGTATGTCTTCCCGAGCCGCACCATCGTGATCGTCGACAGCATGTTGAGCACGAGCTTCTGCGCCGTCCCCGCCTTCAGCCGGGTCGATCCGGTGAGGAGCTCCGGACCGACGACCGCCTCGATGCCGATGTCCGCGTCCCGGGCGAGCGGGGAGCCGGCGTTGCACGACAGGCCGATGGTGATCGCACCGATCGAGCGCGCGTATTCGAGGGCGCCCAGGACGTAGGGCGTGCGACCGGATGCGGAGACCCCCACGACGGCGTCGTCCGCGGTGATCGACAGCGACTCCAGATCCGCCCGACCGAGGTCGTCGCGGTCCTCGGCGTTCTCCACCGCCTGCTGGATGGCGCCCGGACCACCCGCGATGAGTCCGACGATGAGGCCGGGGTCGGTCCCGAACGTGGGTGGCGCCTCACTCGCGTCGAGGATGCCCATCCGTCCGGCGGTCCCGGCGCCCAGGTAGACGAGTCGTCCGCCCCGGCGGAGGCGCTCGACGATCGCTTCGACGGCCTCGGCGATCTCGGGTTCCACGGCCGCAATGGCGTCGGGGACGGAACGGTTGTCCTCGTTCATCGCGGCGACGAGTTCCCGCGTGGAGAGGGCGTCGAGGTCGGGGTGTCGCTCGTTCACCTGCTCCGTCGAGAGGGTGGCGAGCTCCGCGCGGATGGTGTCGCGGTCGGAGGTCAGCCCTGCGGTGATCGGCCCAGGCCCGTCGACAGGCTCAGGGACCGGTGGTGAGGCGCTCTCAGGCTGCGTGGACATCGTCGCGCACGACCCTTCCGTCGTAGGAGATCGCGGTGTCGAGAGCGACGAGTCTGGCTCCGTCGAGCGCGTCACCGCGGGGTGCGACGAGGTCGACGCCGACCTCGTGCATGGCCGTCGCGAGATGTGCGGCGACGTAGGGGTGGGAGGCGATCCCGCCGACGACGCACACGGCGCCCGTGCCGGCGGCGGCGGCGCTCATGGCGAGGTGGGCGCAGGCGGCGTCGACGATGTCCGCGGCGACGGCGTCGCCCTCCTCGGCTCGGATGATGACCGTGGGCGCGAAGGTGCCGAGTTGGCGGGCCGGTGCTCCGGTGCTGGAGACCCAGCGGGGGAGCGCGGGGATCGATCCGATGAGCGCCTCGGCGTCGGCGAGCAACGTGGTCGCGGGGCCGCGCCCGTCGAAGGCACGCATGCACGCCTCGAGGCCCTGCTGCCCGATCCATCGACCGCTGCCCTCGTCTCCGAGCCAGGGACCCCACCCGTCGATCTGCTTCACGGAGCCGTCGGCGTCGACGTCGAACACGACGGATCCGGTGCCGGCGATGAGTACCGTGCCGGGACCACCGGCGAAGGCGCCGGCGTGGGCTGCCAGGGCGTCGTTCACGACGGCGATCGTCGCTCCGAGCGCCAGACGCAGTTCGGCGGTGAACGCGGCGACCTCGTGCGGTGCCGCCTCCACCCCGGCGGCGCCGATCCCGACGTGCTGCACCTCGGCGAGGAGGTCCGCCGGAAGGTGCGCGACCGTCTCGAGGACTGCGCGGGCGGACAGCTCCGCACCCTCGTGGTCGGCGAGGCCCGGTGCACCGTGGCCGCGGGCCTCCGCGAGGACGGTCAGGTCGTCGCCGGATCCGCTCGTGATACGGGCGCGGCAGGAGGTCTTCCCGAGATCGATGGCGAGGACGGGTGCTGCGAGGTGGTTCATGATCCGTTCCGGTGGTGCTGGTCGTGCAGATGGTGCGTCGGCGCCGCGATGGAGGCCGCGGCGAGGAGTTCGGTGACCCGGTCGGCGGAGGCCCGGGAGGCCGCGAGCGTGTCGATCACCGGCAGGGGGAGGACAGTGTCATCGGCGAGCGGCAGTCCGACGCTCACGACGACGGCGTCCGGGCGGACCAGCGCGACGCGGTCCACCGCGAGCCGCTGCGGGGTGTCGTCGCCGAGACGGTCCGCGAGGAGGACGACCCCGTCGTCGGCGGGGATCGTCGCGAGCAGCAGGGTCAGCTCGTCGGAGGCGGGAGCCTCGGCGTCTGGATCCGGTGTCCGGAGGCTCGGGCCGGCAGTGAGCCGGGTGACGTCGAACCGTTCGGCGAGTGACTCGGCGAACGGATCGTGGGCCGAGGCGACGGCGAACGTCGGTCGGTCGCGGAGGTCGACGAGGGTGATCGCCGACGCGTCGATCGCGACCTCGCCCCGGACGCGCACGACCCGCCGGATGGCGTCGGAGAAGCGCCCTTCGACAAGCTCAGGGACCGGGGAAGGGCTGACGGACCGCGCGAGCCACGCCACACGGGCGGCCGCGCGCTCGACGATCGCTCGATCGAGCTCGCCGTCGGCGACGGCGGCGCAGACCGCCTCGAACACCTCGAGGTAGTCGTCCTCGTCGGTCGTCGCGCCCTGCTTCGGCCCGAGGTTGGACGGGTTGCCGATGCAGAGCAGGTCGACCCCGGCCTCGAGGGCGAGGACAGCGCCGCGTCCTGAGCCGGTGGTGGACCGGATGGCGGCCATGTCGAGCGCGTCGGAGATGATCACGCCGTCGAAGCCGCTTTCGCGCAGCCGACGGAGGGGGATCGGGTTGAGCGTCGCCGGGGCGTCACCGAACGCCGGGACGACGATGTGGGCGGTCATGACACTCGCGACGCCGGCGGCGATCGCCGCGTCGAACGGTGGCAGGTGCTCGGCTTCGAGCTCCGCCAGGTCCAGGTCGATGCGGGGCAGATCCAGGTGCGAGTCGCTCGCCGTGTCGCCGTGTCCGGGGTAGTGCTTGACGCAGGCGGCGACCCCGCCGGTCTGCAGACCGACGACCATCGCGGAGACGTGGCGGGAGACGAGGTCGGCGGTGGGGCCGAACGAGCGCACCCCGATCACCGGGTTCGCTGGGTTGGTGTTCACATCGGCGACGGGCGCGAGGGCGACGTTCGCTCCGGCTGCACGCAGTCGCTCGGCGAGTGCCGCCCCCACCGCGCGCGTCGTCTCGACGTCGTCGAGTGCACCGAGCTGCGCATGCCCGGGCAGGGTGGAGCCCGTCTGCGCCTCGAGGCGGGAGACGTTGCCGCCCTCCTCGTCGACGCCGATGAGGACCTCGGGCCGATGCTCGCGGAGTTCGGCCGACAGCGCCGCGACCTCCGCGGGGTCCGAGGAGAGGTTCTGCCCGAAGTACACGACGCCCGCGAGGCCGCCGTCCAGCTCGCGCAGCAGCCAGTCCGGGGCGGTCCGGCCGAGGAAGCCCGGCCAGAGGACGCCCCGGACGAGCCGCGCGACGTCGGGGTCGATCATCCCTTCACCGCTCCGGACACCAGTCCGCCGGAGAGGCGGCGCTGCACGAGGATGAAGAAGATCATGACCGGGATCGTGATGATGGTCGACGCCGCCATGACCGAACCCCAGTCGTTGGAGTTCAGGCCGAAGAACTGCTTGAGGCCGATGGCCACCGTGTAGTTCTCCGTCGAGCCGCCGAGCAGGGTCATCGCGAAGATGAACTCGTTCCAGGCCGTGATGAAGCTGAACACGCTCGTCGCGACGAGGCCGGGGGCCACGAGCGGGAGCATGATCGAGCGGAACATGCGCCACCAGCTGGCGCCGTCGAGGAACGCCGCCTCTTCGAGCTCCACGGGCACCGCCGCGACGAAGCCGCGCAGCATCCAGATGCCGAACGGCAGTGCGAGCGCGACGTACACGATGATGAGCCCGAGCAGCGTGTTGAGCAGCTGCAGGTCGCGGATCTGCACGAACAGCGGGATCACGAGCGCCTCGAGCGGCACCATCTGCACGACGAGGATCATGAGCAGCACCGCGGTGCGGAACTTGAACCGGAAGCGGGCGACCGCGACCGACGCCAGGAGCGCGACGGCGGCGGAGATGAGCACCGTCGCACCGGCGACGATCGCGGAGTTGCGGAGGAAGACCGCGAACCCGCCGTCGGTCAGCACCGACTCGAAGTTCGTGAACGACAACTCCTTCGGGAAGAAGGACTGGCCGCCGCTCGACGCCTGCGCGTCGAACGCGCTCGACAGCATCCAGTACGCCGGGAACAGCGTGAACACGAGCAGGAGGGTGACGAGGATCGCCTTGACGGTGTTCGAGCGGATCTTCCGACCGCTCGCCTTCCGGTGCATCGGGACCTGCGGCTTGGTGGACCGGTCGGTGCCCGGCCCTTGAGCCTGTCGACGGGCGGCGGTGGGGGCGGGAGCGTGGGTGGTCACAGTTCGTCCTCCTTCATGAGGGCGCGGATGTAGACGATCGTGATGCCGAGCAGGACGAGCGTCAACAGCACCGCGATCGCGGAGCCGAAGCCGTAGCGGTTCTGCCCGAAGGACTCCACGTACGACCACACGCCGAGGTTCAACACCTCGCGGTTCGAGCCGGAACCACCCGGCATGAGGTAGATCTGCGCGAACACCTTGAAGTCCCAGATGGTCGACAGGATGATCACGACCGAGAACACCTGGCGCAGCGACGGGAAGGTGATCTGGAAGAAGCGACGGAACGCGCCCGCCCCGTCCATCTCGGCGGCTTCCAGCATCTCCTTGGACACGCCGAGCAGGCCGGCGAGGACGGTGATGGCCACGAACGGGAAGCCGTGGTGGATCACGTTCAGCAGCGCGATGCCGTAGAACGTGAACTGGTTCGTGAACCAGTTGAAGGGCTCGTCCATGAGCCCGAGCCCCATGAGCGTCTGGTTGACGATGCCGCGGTCGGCGTCGAAGATCCAGACCCAGACGTAGGTGCCGGTGACGGCGGGCATCGCCCAGGCGACCATGATGGCGCTGCCGACGATGGTGCGCCAGAAGGAGCCGAGGTTCGCCATGAGCAGGGCGACGAGGGTGCCGAGGACGACCGTACCGATGACGGCGGCCGCGGCGAAGAAGACGGTGTTCGGGAGGACGACGGTCCAGAGGGTCGGGTCGGCGAAGACCTCGGCGTAGTTGGCGCCGCCGTTGAAGTTGGTGTCGCCGCTGACGATCTCGCGCAGGCCGTAGTCCTGCAGGGAGAACAGGACGACGCGGATGAGCGGCCAGAGGAGGAGCACGGCGAGGATGAGGAGCGCCGGCGCGAGCAGCAGCCAGGGGCGGGTGCGCATCAGGAGGCGCAGCCGCTTGGGGGAGGGGCCCCCGGCCACCCGCGAAGCGGGGGCTTCGCGGGTGACCGTGGGCGGGGTGAGGGTCGACACGATCGGCTACTTGCCGTTCATGATGTCGTCCATCTCCTTGGCGGCATCGGTCGTCGCCTGGTCGACCGACTTGCTTCCGGAGAGGATGGCCTGGATCATCGCGTTGGTGGTCTTCTTCGCCTGCACCGCACCGAACTTCGGGGTCACGGGGAGGGAAGCGCCGCCGTCGACGAACTGCTCGGCGAAGGGCTTCACCAGCGGGTCGTCGCTCTCGGTCGAGTCACTGAGGAGCGAGGTCTGGCCGGGGAAGTAGCCGGTCTGCTCGGCCCACTCGGAGGCGAACTTGCCGGTGGTCATCATCTCGATGAACTGGAACGCGAGGTCCTTGTTCTTCGAGGTGTTGAACATGCTGAGGTGCGAACCGCCGAGCACGGAGGGCGACATGCCGCCGTCTTCACCCGGGATCGGGATGGCGGCGAACTTGCCCTCGAGCTCCGGGTTCTTCTGGACGATCGTCGCCGGGGTCCAGGAGCCCATGATCGCCATGGCGACCTTGTCCTGCACGAAGTTGTCGAGGACGTCCGTCTCCTTCCAGGTGGTGGCACCTGAGGAGGAGAGGTCGTACTTGGTGGCCAGGTCGGTCCAGAACTGGATGCCCTTGCGTGAGTCGTCGCTCGCGAGCCCCGACTTCCAGGTGTCGCCGTCGAGCTCGGAGACCTCGCCGCCGGCGCCCCAGACCCAGGGGTACGCCGTGAACTCGGCGTCACCGGGGACGGGGAACGGGATCATGTCGGGCTTGGCGGCCTTGATCGCGGTGCCGGCGTCGATGATCTCCTGCCAGGTGGTCGGCGCCTTGAGGCCGAGCTCCTCGAAGACGTCGGTGCGGTAGACGATCGAGCGGACGCCGGCGTACCACGGCATGCCGTAGAGCTCGCCGTCGTACGTACCGGAGTCGGCGAGGCCCTTGACGAGGTCGTCCTTCAGGCCGGCCTTGTCGACGTAGTCGCCGATGGGGGCGAGGGCGCCGGCATCGGCGAACTCGGCCGTCCAGGTGGTGCCCGTCTCGGCGACGTCGGGGGTGGTGTTCCCGGCGATCGACGTCACGAAGCGGTCGTGGGCGTCGGCCCACTGCACGTACTCGACCTTGAGGGTGGCGCCGGTCTCCTTCTTGAAGGCCGAGCCGACCTCCTTGAAGAAGGCCTCGGAGTCGGGGTTGGTGCCCTGCATGATCCAGACGGTGAGCGTCTGGCCGTCTGCCGAGACGTCGCCTGAGCCGGAACCGCCACCGGCACAGGCGGTGAGGCCGAGTGCCGCGGTGGCGAGGACGGCCAGCGGAAGGGTGCGCTTGCGCATGGTGCTGCTCCTCGATTCTGGGATCGGGAGTCCGGGCCGTCGTTGGCCCGGGATCCGGAGTGACCGGGAAACCGCGGTCGATCCCTGCTGTTTTCAGTGGGTGTGGAAACAGTATTCAATAAGTACAGGAAGCTTGCAAATATTTTCCAGCACTGCAACACGGTCGTTACCTGCGTGACGGACGTGTTTCACGAAGCTGCGAGAACCGTGAGTGCGAGGGGCGGTCGGGCATCGCCGCCGTCAGGCCGTGCGGAGGATGATCACGCGCATCGTCGCGGCGGCCCGCTCGCCGTCCTGCGCCTCGATCGCCGACGCGAGGTCCGTGTGCAACGCCGCGTCGTGGTGGTCGATGCCGTCGCCGGGCAGCTGGTCCACACGATCCCGGAGGGCCTCGTCGACGGCGTCGCCGACCCGGTCGAGGATCGGGTTCGCCGCCGCGCGCCGGATGAGGCGATGCAGCAGGAGGTCGGCCTCGAGGAACGCGATCGGATCCTGGCGAACCGCGGCCGCGCCGAGCGCCTCACTCGTCAAGCGGAGCTCGCGGGCGTCGTCGTCGCTGCGTCGCTCGGCCGCGAGCCGTGCCGACTCCGGCTCGGTCGCGGTGCGGAGTTCGCGGATCGCGAGGAGGGTGGACTCCCGTCGTCCGCTCGCCAACGCCCAGCGGAGCACCCGAGGCTGCAACCAGTCCCAGCTCGACGACGGCTGCACGGTGTGGCCGACGTGCGCCTTGCTGGCGAGGAGTCCCATGCCGGAGAGCACGCGGGTCGCCTCCCGGACCACGGACCGCGAGTGCCCAGAGCGGTCGACCAGCTCGTCCACCGTGCACACCGTGCCGGCGGGCAGTCCGCCGTCGACGATGTCGGTACCGATCCGGTCGAGCGTCCGTTCGAAGGCCGACGTCCCCGGTGCGCGGCTCACGCCCGTGCTGACGGACGGGTGGGGGAGATCACGAGCTCATCGATCCGCACGTGTGGCGGGCCGTCGAGGATGAACCGCACGGCGCGGCCGATGTCCTCGGGTGTCAGCATCGTCTCGCGCGCCGCAGCGTCCGGCACCTGCGGCCGCATGGAGAGGAACGGGGTGTCGACGTCGCCCGGGCAGAGGTGGGTGGCGCCGACGCCGCGGAGTCCCTCCTCCTCGTTGAGGGTCGCGCAGAGCGAGGCGAGCGCGGTCTTGCTCGCGCTGTAGGCGACGCCACCTTTCGTCGAGAAGCGCCAACCGGCGAAGGAGGAGATGACGATGATCCGTCCCTGTGCGTCACGGATGGTGGGCAGTGCGAGATCGATCGTCCGGGCGACCGAGGTGAGGTTGGTGTCGACGATCGCGGCGAACTCCGTCATCGACTGGTCGTCCCACCGGCGCCGAGGCGCGTTCAGGCCCGCCGCGGTGACGAGGTCGTCGACCGGGCCGAGCTCGGCGACGACGCGTTCGTGGGCTCGGGCGAGCGAAGCGGGGTCCGTCGCATCGGCCTCCGCGGCGACGGCCACACCGCCGGCGGAGGTGACGGCCTCGACGGTCTCGAAGAGCGCCTCGCGGCGTCGCCCCGTCACGGCGACGCGCCAGCCCGCCTCAGCAGCAGACACCGCCACGGCCTGCCCCATGCCGCTGCCGCCACCCGTCACCCAGAGCACTCGATCCGTCATGACGCCAGTGTATCGAGCTGATCGATCATAAGTATGTTTTACTCGCCTGGTGCGCACGCTGCCGTCGACATCGGGTCGACGCGTCGACGGACGCGCTCAAACGACGGGAGACACCGATGCTGCTGGACCTGACGGATCGACGGGTGATCGTGACCGGAGGTGCTCGCGGAATCGGGCTCGCCCTCGTGGAGTCCTTCCTCGCCGAGGGGTCCCGCGTCGCGGTGCTCGACCTCGACGTCTCCTCCCTGGACGCGCTCGTGGCGTCCCACCACGGCGACCTCGTCGCCATCGCGTGCGACGTGCGGTCCGAGGAATCGGTGTCGAGCGCGGTCGAGGCGGCTGCCGCCGGGCTCGGAGGGATCGACGTCCTCGTGAACAACGCCGGGGTCAACGTGCAGTCGCTGCTCGAGGAGACGAGCGACACCGCGTGGACGAGGTGCTTCGACGTCAACGTCGGCGGCGTCTTCCGGGTGTCGAAGGCGGTCATCCCGTATCTGAAGGAACAGCGTTCCGGGCGCATCATCAACGCCGCGAGCTTCGCGGCGGTCATCCCGAGCGTCGGCAGCGCGGCCTACGCGGCGTCCAAGTCCGCGGTGGTCCAGTTGACCAGGGTCCTCGCGAGCGAGCTGGGGCCGTGGGGCATCACGGTGAACGCCTACGCCCCCGGCATGGTGCCGACGGCGATGAACGGCTTCGCCGATCTCCCGACGGCGCAGCAGGACGAACTCCTCGACACGCTCTCGGTGCGCCGATGGGAGGAACCGGAGGACGTCGCGAACATCGTGCGGTTCCTCGCGAGCGACCAGGCTGGCTACGTCACCGGTGCGCTGATCGACGTCAGTGGCGGCAAGTTCGCGACCCAGTTCCCAGCCCGCGCTCGCCTCTGATCAGGCTCTGGGCCCGACGGGATCCGGGCGGTGGACCGACCGGATTCGCGGGCGATGGAAGCGACGGATGTCGGACCGACGCGCCCGGGAACGACCTTCCCAGGCCCAGATTCGCAGCCAGCGCGAAGGGCGCTTACGATACCGTGGACGGCACATCCGGAGGCCCGCTGTGCGGGTCGTCGGACGGCCGTCGAGTGGGCTGACCGGGGCAGGTCCACACCCGCAGGATCGTCGGGATCACCATCTGGAGCAGAGGAGTTCGGTCAGCCGTGGCTTCACGAGTGCACGAGTCGGAACGTCGCCGTTCGCGCGATGCGCGTCGAGGGCGCCACCGTGCCTCCGCCCAGATCGAACCCTTCACCCGCGGGTTCAGCGCCCTCGGTGAGCTGGCCGCGTCGGGTGCGCAGGTCAGCCTCCGGATCAACGACATCACCACCGGCGAGATGCTCATGTCGGCCGACGACCACGTCGTCGTGCCCACTGCCTCGATCGGCAAGGTCCTCCTCCTCATCGAGGTCGCGGCCCGTCTGGGCGACGCCGACTTCAGCGGGCTCACCATCCTCGACCGCGAGCCACTCGACGCCGTCGCCGACTCCGGGATCTGGCAGCACCTGCAAGCGCCGTCCCTCCCGGTCGCCGACCTCGCAGCCCTCGTCGGCGCGACGAGCGACAACCTCGCCACGAACGTCCTGCTCCGCCACATCGGTCTCGACGCCGTCCGCCACCGTGCCGAGGAGATCGGGCTGAAGCGCACGGCCCTCCTCGACATCGTCCGCGACCACCGCGGCCCCGACAACGCACCGCAGCTCTCCGTCGGTTCCGCCCGCGAACTCGCCTGGCTGTTCCAGGCACTCGCGACGGGCGAGATCGTCGACGCGACCACCAGCCGCCGGGTCCTGGCCTGGTTGTCGCTCAACACCGACCTCTCGCTCGTCGCCTCGGGCTTCGGGCTCGACCCACTGGCCCACCGTGAGCCCGACCACGGCATCCAGCTCTTCAACAAGACCGGTTCCGGGGTCGGTGTGCGAGCCGAGGCGGGCATCCTTCGCGGCCCGAACGGCGCAGTGAGCTACGCCGTGTGCACGAGCTACGACGACACGGAGCTCGGCACACGTCTCGGGGTGGTCGACGCCGTTCGGATCCTCGGCCAGGACCTCCTCGAGTACGTGCACTGAGCCGTTCTCACTCCTCCGGTCCCAGGTTGACCGGTCCCTGAGCGTCAACCGGTCCCTGAGCTTGTCGAAGGGCTCACCCCCGCCGGTCCCTGAGCCTGTCGAAGGGCAGTATCCGCCTGTTGAAGGGCTCCTCAGTCGATGAGCCCCGCCGCCGCCAGGCGCTCGAGCACGTCGCGTCCCGCAGGCGGGCAGCGGTCGAGTGACTCCGTGCCCACCCAGTGGACCGCGCTCACCTCGGCGGAGGGCGTCGGTGTCTCGTGCGTCTCGGCCGCGAAGACGTGCATTCGCACGAGCCGGCCGTCGGGCTCGCCGTGCGCCTGCGTGACCACCGTGAACAACGGCGTCACCCGCGCCGGATCGATCTCGACCGCGACCTCCTCGCGTGCCTCCCGGATAGCGGCCTCGGCGGGCGTCTCGCCCGCATCGATCTTCCCGCCGGGCATGTAGAGGACGTCGCGGCCGCGAGCCGTCACCATGAGGACTCGCCGTCCGCGGACGATCGCGACCGCGGACACGAGGATGTCGGGGAGCGGGCGGCCCGAGCCCTCGGGTGCGAGGCTCACCGGTCGGCCGGGCGCTCGGTGTCGGGTACGGGCCGCACCCGATCGGCGAACCCGTCGACGGCGAGTTCCACGGCGTCCTTGAGCTCGTCCGTGCTGAGGATCACGAAGTGACCCGGCACCGGGAGGAGCACGTTCGTCGCTCCGGGCAGCACGCTGCTGGACGGCACGTGCGGGTCGAAGGTGCTGTAGATCGAGACGATGTCGGCGTTGACGTCGTGCGGGGCGCCGAGCGCGACGATGGTCTCGTCTGTCGGGAGGAAGGCGCGGAGGCTCGGGTCGACGACGTACTTCGCGAGCACCGACCCGGAGAACGGCGAGCAGATCGCGACGACCCCGAGCAGGCCCAGCCGCTCGCGTTCGGTGAGGAGCAGCTCCTTTCCGACGAGGCCTCCCTTGCTGTGCGCGACGATGACGCACCCGGCGGCGGGCTTCGGCAACCGCCCGAGCGCGCGGGCGAAGCGGGCCGCCGTGTCGCGGATGGGTTTGCGGTTGTATCCGAGGCCACGGGCGATGCGGATCCGGTAGCCGTCGGCGTTCAGGCGGTCGGCGACCGGCTTCAGGAACGCCCAGGTCTCGTACACGCCGGGGATGAGGACGACGACGGGGCGACTCGCGTCGCCTCGGGCGTACTCCCTCGGGATTCGGCCGCTGAAGAAGGCCCGCGTGTGCCAGACGACGGAGTGGACCCAGTCGACGGCGACGATCCCGGCGATGGTCAGCGCGCCAGGCCGCTCGGCGACCGGCGGGGCATCGGCGAGCGTGACGTCCTCGGCTTCCGCCACCGACTCCTCGTCCATCCGCACCCCCTCGTCCATCTTGCCACCGCCTCCGGTGCCCGCCGCGCGAGCCCAGTGAACATCAGGGATCGCGGGTTACCCTGTGTTGACAAGGCGACGGCGCGCTGCAAGCATGAGTCCGTTCGTCGAACCCCTATGCGCGAGGTGCACCTTCATGACTGATCCGAACTCCGGCCAGCCGAACGACCCATACGGTCAGAGCCAGAACCCCCAGCAGCCGGCCTACGGCGAATCTCAGGTTCCGCCGGCTCCGCAGTACGGCGAACAGGCTCCGCAGTACGGCCAGCCCTCGCCCTACGGTGAGCAGTCGGGCCAGCAGGCTCCGCAGTACGGCGAGCAGCCGAAGTACGGTCAGCCGCAGGCGCCCTACGGCGAGCAGCAGAACCCCTACGGCCAGCCGCAGGCACCCTACGGGCAGCAGCAGAACCCCTACGGCCAGCCCGCCGCTCCGTACGGACAGCCCCAGGCGCCGTACGGCTACGCGCAGCCGACCGGCCCGAAGACGAACGTCATGGCGATCATCTCGATCATCGCCCCGTTCGTCGGGTTCGGCGTCGTCGGCCTCGTGCTCGGCATCATCGCGCTCGGTCAGATCAAGCGCACCGGTGAGCAGGGCCGCGGCCTGGCCCTCGCCGGCACCATCGTGAGCGGCGTGTCGGTCCTCGCCGGCATCATCGTGATCATCTTCTACTTCCTGATCATCGCCGGCGCGATCGCCGGCGCGAGCTCGTACGACTACAACTACGACTACTGATCCACGGCCTGCTCCGCAGGCGGATCACGACGGGCATCGGCATCGCGCCGGTGCCCGTTCGTCGTTCCAGCGCCCTTCCCGTACCGGTCCCTGGGCGGCAACCCTCCTCCCGTACCTGAGTAGCACCCCTCTCCGGTCCCTGAGCGGCACCCCCGGTCCCTGATCGGCAACCCTCTCCGGTCCCTGAGCTTGTCGAAGGGCGGTGCGTGAACCGTTCCCTGAGCGGTTAACCCTCTCCGGTCCCTGAGCTGCGCCGCACTGAGCCTGTCGAAGTGTCGAAGGGCACACGAGGAACGTCCATGGTCGGGTCGCGTGTTCGCGCACCTCGACAGGCTCGGTGACCGGGGTCGGCTCGGTCACCGGAATCGCCCGACGCGAGAGCCCCGGTGCCGTCGGAAGCCTAGGAGGCGGAGGCGGCCGAGTCGGTGTCGGCGACCGGCACGACGACCGCCGGTGTCTGCGGGACGTCGATGCCGAAGAGCGTCTGCAGCGCCGTCGTGTACGCGGCCTGCTCGCCGTTGCGGGCGAGGTTCCGTGCGCGCACCGTCGGTTCGTGCAGCAGCACTCCGGCGAGGTGACGCAGTGCACGGGCGGTCGAACCGTCGTCGTCGCCGCGAGCGGTCGCACGGGCGACCTCGGCCTCGACGAGTGCGTGCACGTGGCTGCGGAGTGCGACGACGGCGGGCTCGAGGCTGCGCTCCTCGCCGACCGCGGCGAACTTCTGTGCGGCGCGGCTGACGATGGAGCGCGCGACCTCGGTGGCCTGCAGCTCCTCGAGCGGCGCGTGGATGCGGATGGTCTCGAGGTCGAGCAGAACGACACCGGAGACGGTGGAGACGTCGGGGTCGACGTTGCGCGGCAGGCCGAGGTCGATGACGAGCTGTGCCGACGCGTGCGGCACCGGGCACTCGGCGGCGGCTTCGGTGATGACGTCGTGGACGAGCGCGGAGACCCCGGTGGGCTCGGGTGCGGCCGGTGCGTCGGACGCGGTGACCAGCGAGAGCGTCGGTGCGTCCGTGGCAGCCGCGGCTCGCGCACGGTGGTCGGCGGCGACGGCCGTGCGACCCGCGCGGAGCAGTTCGGCGTCGACCACGTGGCCCTCGGCGGTGGTGCAGGTGACGATGATGTCGACCTCGCCGGTGGTGCGGGCGAGGTCGTCGTGTCCGATCCAGCCGATCTCGTGCGAGCGCGCGAACTTCTCGGCGCGGCCGGACGGCGAGTACACGAGGACGTCGGTGACGCCGCGGTCGCGGAGGGCGGCGAGGCTCGCGCCGGCGTACGCACCGGTGCCGACGAGCAACACGCGCTGCGTGGCCCAGTCGTCGATACGGCTCTCCGCGAGGTCGAGGGCGAGGCGCACGATGGAGCGACCGGCGCGCCCGAGCGGCGTGCGGTTCTTGATGCCACGGGAGGTCTGGGACGCGCGCTGGAACAGGCGCTCCAGTTCGGAACTGGTGGTGCCAGCGGCGCGAGCGGCCTCGAGGGAGCGCCGCACCTGGCCGGCGATCTCGCCCTCACCGACGACGACGGACTCGAGTCCGGCCGACACGGCGAAGAGGTGCTCGGCTGCCGCGGTGCCGACGCTGAGGTCGAACACCTCCCGCAGCTGCTCGGCGGGGATGCCGGTGGTCTCGCTGACGGCCTCCGCAGCGGCCTCGAAGGCGACGGATGCAGCGGCGGTGACGGGCTCGTCGAGGTCGATGTACGCCTCGAACCGGTTGCAGGTGGCCACGACGACGGCACCCGAGACGCACTCGTGGTGCTCGACCAGGCGCGCGGCAACGCCCTCGGCACCGACTGAGAGTCGTTCGAGGAGGTCGAAGGTGGCGTTCTTATGGCTCGCCGTCACACACATGAGCACCCGATGAGTCTACCCGAGCGTGCACGTCGGCCTCTCCGGGAAGCCACCCAGGTGACCCTCACCCGGCCGCACGCGTCCCCCTCCCTCTCAGGGCGGAGATGGGAGGATGGAGGGGTGAGTCTCCCACCCGAACACCCGCTCGTCACCGGCGTGACCCAGTCGTCGCCGCTCATCACCGCGTACCGCGGCACCCGTCCCGAGCGGACGCCCGTCTGGTTCATGCGTCAGGCCGGCCGGTCGTTGCCCGAGTACCGCGAGTTGCGGATCGGGACGGCCATGCTCGACGCCTGCCTCGACCCGGCGATGGCGAGCGAGATCACCCTCCAGCCCATCCGACGGCACCGGACGGACGCGGCCATCTTCTTCAGCGACATCGTGGTGCCGCTGAAGCAGGCCGGGGTCGCGGTCGAGATCGTGCCGGGCCGTGGTCCCGTCATGGGGTCGGCGGTTCGGACGGCCGCCGAGGTCGACGCGCTCGTCGCGCTCGACCCGGCCGTCCTCGACGACACGCTTGCACCGATCCGCGAGGGCGTCGCGCTCACCATCGCCGGGCTCGCGGGGATCGGCGACGGCCGCACGCCGCTCATCGGCTTCGCGGGTGCACCGTTCACGCTCGCCGCCTATCTCGTCGAGGGCGGACCGTCGAAGGACCACCTCGCCGCCCGCACCCTCATGCACGCCGACCCGGAGTCGTGGGCGAAGCTCATGGCCTGGTGCGCGGACGTCACCGGTCGCTTCCTCCGCGCCCAGGTGCTCGCCGGTGCATCGGCCGCGCAGCTCTTCGACTCGTGGGCGGGGGCGCTCTCCCTCGAGGACTACGAGCGTCATGTCGCCCCGGCCTCCCGGGCCGCGCTCGCGCACGTCGCCGACCTCCCCGTCCCGAAGGTGCACTTCGGCGTCGGGACGGGCGAGCTGCTCGGTGCGATGCACCGGGTCGGCGCCGACGTCGTCG
Source organism: Plantibacter sp. PA-3-X8 (assembly GCF_003856975.1). Taxonomy (NCBI): domain Bacteria; kingdom Bacillati; phylum Actinomycetota; class Actinomycetes; order Micrococcales; family Microbacteriaceae; genus Plantibacter; species Plantibacter sp. PA-3-X8. The sequence goes on along the minus strand of NZ_CP033107.1, from coordinate 497,342 downwards.
GGATCGACTACCGGCTGGCGCTCGACGAGGGCATCCGACGTCTCGGTGGCGCCGTCCCCGTGCAGGGCAACATCGACCCGGCACTGCTCGCCGCCCCATGGCCGGTCCTCGAGGCGCACGTCCTCGACATCCTCCAGCGCGGGACGGCGGCGCCGTCGCACGTCCTCAACCTCGGCCACGGGGTCCCGCCCGAGACCGACCCGGACGTCCTGACCCGCATCGTCGCCCTCGCCCACGATTGGCAGCCCGCATGAGTCTCGAGCCCAAGCGTCTCGTCGTCATCGGCGGTGGTGTGGCCGGACTCGTCGGCGCAGTCGACTGCGCCAAGGTCGGCATCTCGGTGACGGTCGTCGACGCGCAGGAGTCGTTCGGTGGCGCGCTCGCGGCCGCCGAGGTCGCGGGTCTCCGCGTCGACGTCGGTGCCGAGAGCTTCGCGACGCGCGGTGGCTCGGTCGCCGAGCTCATCGAGCAACTGGGCCTGACCGACCGCGTCGTGCGTCCCAACCGGGCCGGGGCCTGGTTGCACGTCGCCAAGCCCGGACAGCCGCAGCGGAGTGTCCCGCTCCCCAAGGCGGGACTGCTGGGCATCCCGACGAACCCCCTCGCCGACGACGTCCGTCGGGTCATCGGCTGGAAGGGTGCCCTGCGCGCCTACCTCGACCGCATCCGCCCGCCGCTCACGATCGGCACCGAGCACAACCTCGGTGCGCTCGTCCGGAAGCGCATGGGCGCGGCCGTCCACGATCTCCTCGTCGCTCCGGTCACCTCGGGCGTCTACTCGGCCGCTCCAGACGACCTCGACGTCGACCGCGCGGCTCCCGGGCTGAACGCCGCGCTGACGCGCACCGGGGCGCTGTCCCTCGCCGTGGCGGCTCTCCGGGAGAACGCGCCCGCCGGTGCCGCGGTCGGTGGCCTCGACGGCGGCATGACCGTCCTCGTCGACGGCTTGACCGCGGAACTCGAGCGGTGGGGGTCGACGCTCATCACCGGCGTCGCCGTCACGGCGATCTCCCGGAACCCGTTCGACATCGACGTGGACGGACCGGGTGTCGGCCTCGGCGACGCCGGCCTCCCACGGATGAGCGAGCGTCCCGCGGCTGCAGGCGGGTCGAAAGCCCCCTGGTACGTCGCCCTGACCGACGGCCGGGTGCTCGAGGCCGACCTCGTCCTCATCGCGACGCCCGAGCAGCCGGCCCGCAACCTGCTGGCCGACGTCGGGCCGGCGCTTCGCGACCTCCCCGCCGCCGGCGACGACGTGGGCGACCCGGTCCTGCCGGCGCCGATCGAGCTCGTGACGATCGTGCTCGACGAACCGGCACTCGACGCTGCACCGCGTGGCTCCGGGCTGCTCGTCGCACCCGGCTCGACGCTCCACGCCAAGGCGCTCACCCATGCGACGGCGAAGTGGGCCTGGCTCGCCGACCGCGCGAAGGCGCAGGGCGAGCACCGCCACGTCGTCCGCCTGTCCTTCGGTCGTCAGGGCGAAGCCGACGCGACGAGCGCGTTGACCGACGAGGAGCTGCTCTCGACGGCGTTGCACGACGCGTCCGCGATGCTCGGCGTCCAGCTCGACCCGGGCAGCGTCCGCGGCTTCCACCGCATCTCCTGGACGGGGACGCAGCCGACCGCCGCCCGCGGCCAGCGCGAACGCTCGACGGCCATCCGGGAAGCAGTGGCCGAGGTGCCCGACCTCGCGGTCACGGGTGCCTGGTTGTCGGGCACGGGGCTCGCCTCGGTGGTGCCCGACGCCCACGAGGCGGCGGCACGACTCCGCCATCAGGCGCTGCAGCGGTAGACACGCCCATATGCCCGACCCGGCATCTTTTCCTGTCAACCCCCGACTGGATGGTGGCGTCGGAGTGACACCCGACTACGCTGGTCCCGTTGGATGCAGCATCACAGCACCACTCGAACAGACGGAGGCGCCATGAAGGGCAAGGTCATGTTCGTCGTCGGTGGGCTCACGGGCTACGTGCTCGGTACCCGCGCCGGACGCGAACGCTACGAGCAGATCAAGACGCAGTGGGTCAAGCTGTGGAACGCGAAGCCGGTGCGCGCGCAGCGCGGCAGGGTCGAGGACTTCGCCAAGGCACGCATCAGCGAGGTCCCCGCGGCTCTGTGGAGCGGCGTCAGCGCCGTCGCGAAGGTCGTCAGCCAGCAGGGCTCGACGCCCGGCCAGAAGCTCGACACTTCGACAGGCTCAGTGCACCGCAAGGCTGAGTCGAAGACCGAAGACACCGTCCAGGACGTGTCCGAGACGGTCAAGGACGCACGCACGGCCTCCGGCACCTCGACGTCGTCGGCCTCGAAGCCCGCAGTGCGCAAGCCTGCCGCGCCCAAGACGACGGCACCGAAGCCCAAGAGCGGCGAGTAGCACCGACGATGCCGTTCATGAGTGACCGCAACCGCTCGGAGCCGCGCTACGACAAGCGCGACGAATCCCTCCTGACCCTCGTCGGCCAGCTGCCCGGGGTCGTCTCGAACCTGGTCAAGGCCGAGATCGCCAACCTCAAGACGCAGCTGGCCCACAAGGGCAAGTACGCGGGCATCGGAGCGGCGTTCGTCGCCGGCGCCGCGGTGTTCCTGTTCTTCGCGGTCGGCGTGCTCGTCGCCGTGCTGATCCTCGCGCTCGCGCTCGTCATGCCCTCGTGGCTGGCGGCGCTCTGCGTCTTCGTGCTCTTCGTCCTCGTCGCGGCGGTCCTCGTGCTCATCGCGCTGCGTTACTTCAAGAAGATCAACGAGGACCCGAGCCCGATGGACAACGTGAAGGAAGACATCAAGGCAGTGAAGGGACTCGGCGAGTATGACCGTTGACCAGTTCCCGGGGGCGACGCCCTCGCCCGAGCAGGCTCGCGCCGAGCTCGTCGCCACGCTGAACGCGATCGAGGACAAGCTCAACGTCCCGAAGCAGGTGCACCGCGCCAAGCGTCGTGCCATCGTGCAGATCGCGACCGTCAAGGTCGAACGCCCGGCGGTCTTCTACGCCGGTGTCGCGGGCCTCGCCGGTGCGGCCGGGCTGGCCGTGTGGGGCATCGTCCGCGCCATCGCGCGCTGACGCGTCCCGCCGCCGGTCAGTCCCTCGGGGTGGCCACGCGCGTCATCGGAACGTGCACGATGTCGTCCTCGACGTAGTCGGGGCCGCTGATCTCGAATCCGAACCGGCCGTACCAGTCGGCGAGGCGTTTCTGGGCGCCCATGCGGAGTTCCCGATGCCCGTGGTCGGCCACGGCGCGACGGATCAGTTCCGCGGCGAGACCCCGCCCGCGGGCGGTGAACGCGGTGGCCACGCGTCCGATCTCGGAGTGCTCGGCCTCGGTCAGGATCCGGATCGTCGCGAGCACCTCGTCGCCCTCCTGCGCCCAGGCGATGAGGGTGCCGTCCTCGATGTCGCGTCCGTCGAGATCGGCGAAGAGCGCCGTCTGCTCGACGACGAAGACGTCGACGCGGATCTTCAGCACGCGGTAGAGCGTCACCGGATCCATCTCGGCCGCTCTGGCGACGTGGTACTCGACGGGAGGCTGCTCGCTGATCATCACCCGACTGTATCGGCGGTGAGGCTGGGCTCGGTGTCAATCGTGACCTGCCCCTTTTGCCCAATCGACCGAACTGGGTGAGGATAGGACTATGACTCACCCGGCCTCTGCCGAGGCATCGCACCACCCGACCGACTCAGCCACCCCGACTGGCCCCTCAGGATTCACCCTCTGGGCTGTCCTGCGCCGCGAGCCGGCGAGTGGGCTGCCGCTCGGCGAAGAGCATGTCTCCGAACTCGAAGCATCCATCGCGCTCGTCGAAGCCCAGGGCGTGACCCTGCGCGGCATCTACGACGTCTCCGGCCTCCGCGCCGACGCCGACCTCATGCTGTGGCTCCACGGCGACACCGCCGAGGGCCTGCAGGCCGGCCTCCGCGAGCTGCGCCGCACCGCCATCCTCGGTTCGCTGGCGCCCACCTGGAACGCCATGGGCGTCCACCGCGACGCCGAGTTCAACCGGCAGCACGTCCCCGGGTTCCTCCGCGGCATCGAGCCGAAGGGCTGGCTCTGCCTGTACCCCTTCGTGCGCAGCTACGAGTGGTACCTCCTGCCGGAGGAGGAGCGTCGCAAGATGCTCGCCGAGCACGGCCGTCAGGGCGCGGCGTTCACGGGTGTGCTCGCCAACACCGTCGCCTCCTTCGCCCTCGGCGACTACGAGTGGCTCCTGCCGCTCGAGGCCGACGACGTCGTCGAACTCGTCGACCTCATGCGCGACCTGCGCAACACCGAAGCGCGCCGCCACGTGCGCGAAGAGGTGCCGTTCTTCACGGGCCGCCGTATCACGCCCGCCGAGGCATTGGAGGTGGTGCGCTGATGGCCGCCATGAACCTGGGGAGCACCGGAGCCGAGGCCCCCGAGCGCATCGTCCGCGGCGCGACCGACGCTGCAGCGGCCGGTCCTGAGCACGTCTCCGAGCCGACGGACTACGATGCCATCCTTCTCGCCGGCTTCGGCGGGCCTGAGGGCCAGGACGACGTCATCCCGTTCCTCCGCAACGTCACGCGCGGACGCGGGATCCCCGAGGAGCGTCTCGAAGAGGTCGCGCACCACTACCGCCACTTCGGCGGCGTCAGCCCGATCAACGACCAGAACCGTGCGCTCAAGGCGGCCCTGGAGCTCGAACTCGCCTCACGTGGCATCGACCTCCCGGTCCTCTGGGGCAACCGCAACTGGGACCCGTACCTGCGCGACGCGCTGACCGAGGCGCACGAGCGCGGCTTCACGAAGCTCATCGCGATCGCCACGAGCGCCTACTCCTCGTACTCGAGCTGTCGGCAGTACCGCGAGGACTTCGCGATCGCCGTCGACGAGACGAACCTCCAGGGCGAGATCCAGATCGACAAGGTGCGTCAGTTCTTCGACCACCCCGGCTTCGTGACCCCGTTCATCGACGGTGTCCGTGACGCGATCGCCGAGTACCTGCGCGAACAGCCCGAGCTCTCCGCCGAGACGGAGATCGAGGTGCTCTTCGCGACGCACTCGATCCCCACCGGTGACGCCGCGCGCTCCGGCCCCGACTTCCGCGGCTTCGGCGACCACGGCGCGTACGAAGCCCAGCACCTCGCGGTGGCCGAGGTCGTCATGGCGAACGCCATCGACCAGCTCCGTGAGGCCGGTGTCCTCGGTGGCGCGGTCGGCAGCGGCGTCTCGGTGCCGTGGCAGCTCGTCTACCAGTCGCGCTCCGGCCCGCCGAGCATGCCGTGGCTCGAGCCCGACATCAACGACGCGATCGCCGAGCTGCCCGCCGCCGGCCGCAAGGCGATCGTCATCGTGCCGCTCGGCTTCGTGAGCGACCACATGGAGGTCATGTGGGACCTCGACAACGAGGCCATCGAGACGGCCGGCGAGCACGGCCTCGCCGCCGTCCGCGTCCCGACGCCTGGCACCGCCGCCGCCTACGTCAAGGGACTCGTCGACCTCGTCCTCGAGCGCCGCGACGGCACGCCCGTCGAGGAACGACCGCACATGACCGACCTCGGCCCCTGGTACGACGTCTGCCGCCCCGGGTGCTGCGAGAACGCCCGGCTGGGCTTCAAACCGGCGTTCTCGGGGATCGCCCCATGACCCTTCGCATCGGAACCCGCGGCAGCGCCCTGGCGCTGGCGCAGACCGGTCATGTGGCCGACGCCCTCACGGCGGCCACCGGTGAGGACGTCGAGATCGTTACCGTCACGACGCAGGGCGACACGAGTCGCGAGTCGCTCTCGACCATCGGCGGGACGGGTGTGTTCGTCAACGCACTCCGCGACGCGCTGCTCGACGGCGCCTGCGACCTCGTCGTGCACTCCTTGAAGGACCTGCCGACGGCTCCGGCCGAGGGCTTCACGATCGCCGCCATGCCGATGCGCGAGGATCCCCGCGACGCCCTGTGCGCCTCGGGCGACCGCTCGCTCGACGACCTGCCGCAGGGCGCACGGATCGGCACCGGTTCACCGCGTCGGATCGCGCAGCTGAAGCGTATCCGGCCCGACCTCGAGGTCGTCGACATCCGCGGCAACATCGACACCCGCCTGCGCCGCATCGACGACGACCTCGACGCCGTCGTCCTCGCGGCCGCCGGTCTCACCCGCCTCGGACGCCTCGACGCCGTGACCGGGCTCTTCGACCTCGACACCTGGCCGACCGCGCCGGGGCAGGGGGCGCTCGCGATCGAGTGCCTCGACGACGACGAATCGTCCATCGCCGGTTCCATCGCGTTGCTCGACCACGCGCCGAGCCGCTGGCAGGCCACGGCGGAACGGGCCGTGCTCCGTCGGCTCGAGGCCGGTTGTTCTGCCCCCGTCGGCGCGGCAGCCTGGCTCGACGACGAGGACCTCGTCCTGCAGGCCGCCGTCTACTCGCTCGACGGCACCGAGATGATCCACCGGGAGAGCCGCGCGGAGGGCTTCTCCGGCGACGGACACGGACGCGAGCTGCTCCAGGCGGCCGACGCGCTCGGTGTCTCGCTCGCAGACGAGCTCATCGAGGCCGGCGCAGCCGACCTCGCCCCGCTGGGAGGCGCTGCGTGAAGGACTGGACGAAGTCGAACACCGTTCCCACCGCCACCAAGCCGCTCGGCGGGTGGCGCGTCCTCGTGCCGCGCGGCGGTCCGTGGGGCGACTCGGTCGCCGGGACGGTCCGTGGCAAAGGCGGGTCGCCCGTCGTCGCCCCGATGATCAACTTCGCCAGCACCGACGACCCGGAGACCCTCGGGGCCGCACTCGCGGCGCTCGAGGCTGGAGAGTTCGACTGGCTGACCGTGACGAGCGCGACCACGGTCGACGTGCTGTCCTCGCAGCGGATCCGGATCCCCGAGACGACGAGGGTCGCCGCCGTCGGAGAGACGACCGCTGCCGCGCTCACGGCCGTCGGCTACAGCGTCGACCTCGTGCCGGCGAAGGACAACTCCGCCAAGGGCATGGTGCAGGAGCTCACGGCGCTCGAACCGCACCCGAAGCGCATCCTCACGCTCCGCTCGGCCATCGCCAAGCCGCTCCTCACGGAGGGCCTGATCGCTGCCGGACACGACGTCCAGTCCGTCGTGGCTTACCGCACGGTCGGTGTCCCGGTGGCAGAGAAGATCGTCGCCGACGTCGCCAGCAGCCGGGTGCGCGCCATCCTCGTCACCTCGGGCAGCGTGGCGGAGCAGGTCCGTTCGCAGTTCCCCGAGATCCCCGAGAGCACCGTCATCGCCGCGATCGGACCCCGCACGGCTCGTGACGCCCGAGGCTACGGGCTCAGGGTCGACGTCGTGGCGGAGCAGCAGACGGTCGACTCGCTGATCGAGGCGATCGTGTCCGTGGCGCTCAGCCGGAACCTCGACGAGGACGCCGGCGGCGGGATCCGCTGACCGGCTTCACGCCCTGCGCGAACCGGGAGGGCTCGTCGGCAGCGGCGCGTAGGCTGGACGGGTGAGCATTCCCGAGACCCGTCCCCGTCGTCTCCGGCAGCAGCCGGCCATCCGTCGCCTCGTCAGCGAGACGCGACTCGACCCGGCGGAGCTGGTGCTCCCGATGTTCGTGCGGGAGGGCGTCTCCGAGCCGGTCGAGATCTCCTCGATGCCGGGTGTCCGACAGCACACCGTCGACAGCGCCAAGCGTGCCGCGGCTGAGGCGGCTGCGGCCGGCATCGGTGGGGTCATGCTCTTCGGCGTCCCGGCCGAGCGCGACGCCGTGGGTTCCGGCGCGACCGACCCCGACGGCATCCTCAACGTCGCGACCCGCGCACTCGTCGCCGAGGTGGGCGACGCCCTGGTCGTGCAGACCGACCTCTGCCTCGACGAGTTCACCGATCACGGGCACTGCGGTGTCCTCGACGACCGCGGGCGCGTCGACAACGACCGCACGCTCGACCGGTACCGCGACATGGCGCTGGCCCAGGCGGAGTCCGGCTCGGCCCTCCTCGGCCTCTCGGGCATGATGGACGGCCAGGTCGCCGCCGTCCGCGAGACGCTCGACGCCGCCGGGTTCGACGACACGATCATCCTCGCCTACTCGGCGAAGTTCGCATCCGCGCTCTATGGCCCCTTCCGCGAGGCCGTCGACTCGCAGCTGCAGGGCGATCGCCGCACCTACCAGCTCGACCCCGCCAACCGTCGTGAGGGTCTGCGCGAGGCGCTCATCGACGAGGCAGAGGGCGCCGACATCGTCATGGTGAAGCCCGCAGGGAGCTTCCTCGACGTCCTGGCCGACGTGGCGGACACGGTGTCGATCCCGGTCTGGGCGTACCAGGTGTCCGGCGAGTACGCGATGATCGAGGCCGCCGCCCGGCAGGGCTGGATCGACCGCCGACGCGCGATCGAGGAGTCGGTGCTGTCCATCAAGCGCGCCGGAGCCGAGGCCGTCCTGAGCTACTGGGCCGTCGAACTCGCCGGTTGGTTGGATGAGGCGCGCGGTCTGCGTGCAGGAGGAACCCGATGAACGACGCAGCATTCGCCAGAGCCCAGCGGTCGATCCCCGGTGGGGTGAACTCGCCCGTCCGTGCCTTCCGCTCCGTCGGCGGCACGCCGCGGTTCATGGTGTCCGCGACCGGCCCCTACATCACCGACTCCGAGGGCGTGCAGTACGTCGACCTCGTGAGCGCGTGGGGCCCCGCGCTCCTCGGACACGCGCACCCGCAGGTCGTCGAGGCCGTGCAGGCCGCTGCGGCCCGTGGCCTCTCCTTCGGCGCGTCCACCCCGGCCGAGACCGAGCTCGCGGAGCTCGTCAAGGAGCGCGTCCAGGCGTCCGGCGTTGCGCCGATCGAGAAGCTGCGCATGGTCTCCACCGGCACCGAGGCGACCATGACGGCCATCCGCCTCGCGCGCGGTGCCACCGGTCGCAGCCTCATCGTGAAGTTCGCCGGGCACTACCACGGCCACTCCGACGGCCTGCTCGCCGAAGCGGGGTCAGGCGTCGCGACCCTCGCCCTGCCGGGGTCCGCCGGGGTCACTCCCGAGACGGCCGCCCAGACGATCGTCGTCCCGTACAACGACCGGTCGGCACTCCGCGAGGTCTTCGCCGAGCGTGGCCAGGACATCGCCGCGATCATCATGGAGGCGGCCTCCGCCAACATGGGCGTCGTCCCGCCGGCTCCCGGGTTCAACGCGAGCGTCGTGAAGCTCGCGCACGAGTACGGCTCGCTGGTCATCATCGACGAGGTGCTCACCGGGTTCCGCGTCTCCTCCGCCGGTTGGTGGGGGCTCGACAACCGCGGACTCGCCGCCGTCGCGCCCGGCACGGAGCCCGTCCCGGGTGCCGAGGCCTGGGAGGCCGGCAACCACGCCGTCGCGAACTCGACCGGTGCCATCAGCATCCCCGTCGGCGTGTACCAGCCCGACCTCTTCACCTTCGGCAAGGTCATCGGTGGCGGCATGCCCCTCGCCGCGCTGGGTGGGCGCGCCGAGCTCATGGACCTGCTCGCACCGACCGGCCCGGTCTACCAGGCCGGGACGCTCTCGGGGAACCCGGTGGCCCTCGCCGCCGGCATCGAGACGCTGCGCCTCGCCGACCAGGACGTCTACCGTCGGGTCGACGCGGCGGCCGCGATCGTGTCCGAGGCGACCTCGAACGCGCTCACGGAGGCCGGGGTCGCGCACACCGTGCAACGCGCAGGGAACCTGTTCTCCTTCGCCTTCAGCGAGACGGCACCGACCGATTACGCCGCGGTCCTGCGGCAGGACGCCTTCCGCTACCCGGCCTTCTTCCACCGCATGCTCGACGCGGGGGTGTCGCTCCCGCCGAGCGTGTACGAGGCCTGGTTCGTCTCCGCGGCGCACGACGACGAGGCGATCGGGCGTATCGTCGACGCCCTGCCCGCGGCGGCCCGTGCGGCTGCGGCGGCCATCCGCTGAGTCGGACGGTCGCTCCGCAGCCGGCGTCGGACGCTACACAGACCATGCGTTACCGCTTTGTGAACTTCCGGCAACGCGAACGTCGGTGGGGGTTGGCAGACTAGAGGCATGGCCTCCTTGCGTCTGCACCCCGACCGACTGGAGATCGAGCTGTCCGCGTACGACAAGGCGCTCTCGCTGCGTCGGAGCAACGTCGTCGTGCCACGGTCGAGCATCCGTTCCGCCACCATCACCGACGACCCGTGGATCTGGGTCCGGGGCATCCGTGCGCCGGGCACCGCGATCCCGTTGACGCTCGCCATCGGCCAGTGGAAGTTCCACGGTGGCATGGACTTCCTGGTCATCAAGGGCACCAAACCGTCGGTCGTCATCGATCTCGAAGACGCGGAGTACTCGCGGCTCATCATCACGACCCGTCGCAGCGCTGAGCTCATCGCCGCCCTCGACCTGCACTAGGACGAGCTGCCGGACGCACGGCGGTCCCGGCCGGATCCGGATCGTCGGCGAGGACGCGGTGCGCCGGGGATCCTGGCGCTGATCAGGGCCGTACGCAATCATTTGCCTCGAACAGGGCACAAAACGACGTCTGACCGGTATTCTAGGCCCGCTCGAACCTCCGTAGATCCGCCTGTTCGAAAGGACCACAGCCATGTCGACTCCTCCTCCCGGTGAATACCCCGGCCAGCCGCCGCAGGCTCCCCAGGCGCCGCAGCCCCCGAAGGACCAGTACGGCGCGGCTCCCGCGTACTCCGGCGCCGCAGCTCCCTCCGGCGACGCGACCGCCGGCAAGACGCTCGGCATCGTCGGCCTGATCCTCGCGTTCCTCGCCCCGCCGATCGGCCTCATCCTCAGCATCGTCGCCCTGGTGCAGTCGAAGAACGCGGGTGTCAAGAACACGCTGGCGAAGGTCGGGCTCATCCTGTCGATCGTCTTCATCGTCATCGCGATCATCGCGACCATCGCGGGTATCGCGATCGGTGCCTCGGCCATCTCCGAGGTGTGCGGCGAGCTCGGCTCAGGGACACACACGAGCGGCGGCACCACCATCACCTGCCCGTAACCCGGTGACATCCGGGCGATTGGGGAGTTGTCCCCATCGCCTGTCGGGTATCTAACCCACTACTGTTGGCTCGCGCCCGTGGCGCATCTACCATCCTCGAGAGGAACCATCATGACCAACGCACCCCAGTACAACGCCCCGCAGCAGCCGGGCGGCGCCCTGCCCGCCGACTACCCGGGCAAGACGCTCGGCCTCGTCGGCCTCATCCTCGCGATCGTCGTGCCGCTCGTCGGCCTGATCATCAGCCTCGTCGCGCAGAAGCAGTCGAAGGATGCCGGCTACCCGAACCAGCTCGCCAAGATCGGTGTCATCATCGGCATCATCCTCGTCGTGCTCGGCATCATCGGCGGCATCTTCTACGCCGTCGCGCTCGGCTCGGTCATGTCGACCGCCGGCTACTGAGTCTCAGCAGTCCCGTCGGCAGCGGCCGGTCGCCTTCGGGCACCGGCCGCTGTCGCGTTCCTGGAGCGCTGGGCGGTGTCCCTGTCTCAGGAGTCGGCCGCTGTGTCGCCCGGGTGGGCGTGCGCCGCAACTCTCCTGAGTTCGGTAGTGCCGGTTCGGTAGTGTCCCTGTCTCAGGAGACGGCCGGTGTGTCGCGGGGGTGGGCGTGCGCCGCGCCGCGGTCCTCCTGAGTTGGGGACGGCCGGGCCTGTTCCTTGGGTCCGATCAGGCGCGGACGTCGACGACGATCCGGCCGTGGACGGAGCCCGCGAGGACCCGCTCCGCCGCATCCGTCGCCTCGGTGAGGGAGACCGTCTCGGTCAGGGAGTCGAGCACGTCGAGGTCGAGCGCGGTGGTCGCGCGCTCCCAGGCGGCCTGCCGCAGGGGGAGCGGTGCCTCGACGGAGTTCACGCCCGCGAGCGTGACCCCGCGGAGGATGAACGGCATGACCGACGTCGGGAGGTCGGACCCGCCGGCGAGCCCACAGGCGGCGACCGTCCCGCCGTACTCGACCTGCGACAGGACCGTCGCGAGCGTCTGACCGCCGACGGAGTCGACGGCTCCCGCCCAGCGCTGGCTGCCGAGTGGGCGGCCGGCCTCGGCGAACTCGGCGCGGTCGACGATCGACGTCGCTCCGAGCCGCCGCAGGGCGTCACTCAGTTCGTCGACCCGCCCGGTCGAGGCGGTGACCTCGAAACCGGCGGCGGCCAGCAGTGCGATCGCGACGCTTCCGACCCCGCCGCCGGCTCCGGTGACGAGCACTGGGAGCCCGCCAACACGGACTGCACCGGAGGTCGCGCTGCCGTGCTCGAGCACGAGCACGGCGAGGGCCGCGGTGTACCCGGCGGTGCCGATCGCGGCGGCCTGTGCGCTCGAGACGTGGTCGGGGACGCGGACGAGCGCGTCGGACCGCACCTTCGCACGCTCGGACAGCCCGCCGTACCGGGTCTCGCTCAGGCCGTCGCCGAACAGGGCCACGCGGTCGCCGGCGCTCCAAGCGGGATCACTCGACGCCGCGACGACGCCCACGAGGTCGATGCCCGCGACCATCGGGAACGACCGCACCACGCCCGGCTTCCCGGTGAGGACGAGGGCGTCCTTGTAGTTGATGCTCGAGTACTCGACGTCGACGGTGACGGCGGCGTCGGGCAGCGAGGCGTCGGGGAGGTCGCGGAGGTCGACCGTCCGGGTGGGTTTGCCACCCTCGTGCTCGACCTGCTCGACGAGGTATGCGCGGCCCATGGTGCTCCTGTCTCCGGTGCGGTGACCGGTCGGTGGCTGTCCGTCGAGCCTACGCCTCGCCGGCGAGAGGCTGGCTGGCTTGAGCCATCGCGCCCGCCGTGCCTAGGTGACGTCGCGGTGCCAGGTCGTGGCGTAGCCGATGAGCGCGACGACGACCCCGATGCCGAGGAGGACGAGTCCGCCCTGCCACCAGGTCAGCGCGTCCTGCTGAGCGGACATCATCGAGTAGAAGCTCGGTCCGACGAGCGCGTCCGTCGCAGCACCCGGCAGGAACCGGCCGATGGACGCGGTGACCTCGGAGAATGAGGAGGCCAGGCGCAGCAGCGGCTCGACGAACTGCGTGAAGGCCAGCACGACGATGATCGCGCCCACCTGGCTCGGCAGCACCGCCCCGAGACCGACGCCGATCGCACCCCACAGGGCCATCGCGAGTACCGCACGGCCGATGAGCGCCCAGGTGTCGGGGTCGGTCAGCATCGGGTCGATGCCGCTGATGGCCAGGGCGCCGCCGCCGAGACCGACGGACGCGACCAGCGCGATCACGCCGTACAGCGCGCCGACCCCGGTCAGTGCCAGGACCTTGCCGACGAGGACGTGGCCGCGGTTCGGGTTGGCGAGGAACGTCGGCGTCAGGCTCTGATGCCGGAACTCGCCGGTCGTGGCGAGCGCACCGAGCAGGACGGGGAAGACGTACCCGATGCTCGTCGCGAAGCCGTAGATGAGACCGGGTTGGGTGAGCATCTCGCTCGTCGCCTGCGCCCCGGCCCCGCTGGACTCGGCCGCGCCCGGGATGTTGGCGAAGAGGAGCGCCGCCCCGGCCGCGGCGAACCCGACGTACACGAACAGGATGAGCGCGAGGCCCCACCACACGCGGGTGGTGAACACCTTGAGGAACTCGGAGCGGATGGCTGCCAGTAGTGAGGTCATGCGTGGTCCTCCCCACCGCTGACGAGCGCGAGGAACGAATCCTCGAGCCCTGATCGATGCCGCGACAACGCACTGAGCGGAATGCCGGCGGCGAGCGCGACCCGGCCGATGTCGATCGCCTCCACATCGTGCACGACGAGCCCCGCGCGGGCCTGGTCGAAGGTGTACCCCGCGGCGGTCAGCGCCGTCGCGAGCCGCTCGTGCTCCGGGGAGTTCACGACGACGCGCAGGGTGTCGGCGGCGTCGAGGCTCGCGAGCGTGCCCACGTGCGCAAGCCGTCCCTTCGCGATGATCACGACCTCGTCGACGGACTGCTGCACCTCGCTGAGCAGGTGCGAGCTGATGAGGACGGTCCGACCTTCGGCCGCGAGTGCGGTGAGGAAGCCGCGGATCCACTTGATCCCCTCGGGGTCGAGCCCGTTGATCGGTTCGTCGAGGACGAGCACACCGGGGTCGCCGAGGAGCGCGGTCGCGAGGCCGAGCCGTTGTCGCATGCCGAGTGAGTACCCGGCGACGCGTCGGTCGGCGACCTCGAGCAGCCCGACCTGCGCGAGCACGACGTCCACCCGGCTCGCCGGCAGACGCGCTGCCGAGGCGTGCACGCGCAGATGGTTGCGGGCGGTGCGGCCGGGGACGAAGCTCGCCGCCTCGAGAGCCGCTCCGACGGTCGCTGCTGGGACCGGCAGCTTGGCGTAGGGGACACCGCCGAAGGTCGCCCTCCCCGACGTCGGTTGCACGAGGCCGAGTAGCATGCGCAGGGTCGTCGTCTTCCCGGCGCCGTTCGGGCCGAGGAAGCCGGTGACCTTGCCCGGTTCCACGTGGAACGTCAAGTCGTCGACCGCCTGCACCGCCCCGAAGGATTTCGAGAGTCCATCGAACTCGATCGTCACGCCAGCGGTCATCCGGTGCCTCCCCAGGGGCGCGGCCGGATCCGCGCCTCGTCCTGCAACGCTATCGGGGCCGACACCGGTTGCGCATCGGCCGCTCGGGGGAGATCCCGGTGAAGGCGCCGTGGCCCCGTCTCAGGAGATGCCCGGCGTGGCGTGGGCGCATCGGGGCGGCGCGCCGCACCTCTCCTGAGACAGGGACGGCGGAGCCGAGGAGGAGGTCGGCTGCTACAGCCCGAGCGAGTCGAGCGACGCGCGGACTGCAGCGGCCGAGTCGGCGAACTGCTGTTCCTCGCGGGGCGACATCGCGACCTCGACCACCGAGCGCACGCCCGAACGGTCGACGATGCTCGGCACCGACAGGGCGACCCCGCTGACGCCGTGGTACCCGTCGAGCACGGTGCTCACCGGCAGGATGGCGTGCTCGTCGCCGAGGATGGCCTCGACGATGCGAGCACCCGACAGCCCGATGGCGTAGTTCGTCGCGCCCTTGCCCTCGATGACGCGATAGGCGGCCGTCCGGACGTCGGTCGCGATCTCGTCGAGCTGCTGCTCCGTGAAGCGCGAGCCGTCGGGCAGCTCCCAGTCGAGGATCGGGACGGGACCGATGGTCGCCTGCGACCACAGCGGCAGTTCGCTGTCGCCGTGCTCACCGACGATGAGTGCGTGCACCGCCGAGGTCGCGACACCCGCGCGCTCAGCGAGCAACCAGCGCAGCCGGGAGGTGTCGAGGACGGTGCCGGAGGAGAAGACGCGTTCGCGCGGCAGCCCCGTGATCTGCTGGGCGGCGACGGTGAGGACGTCGCACGGGTTCGTGACGAGCATGTAGACGGCGTCTGGTGCGTGCTCGACGAGTTTCGGGAGCAGCTGCTCGAGGATACGGATGTTCGTGCCAGCGAGGTCGAGTCGGGTCTGGCCGGGTTCCTGCTTCGCGCCGGCCGTGATCACGACGACGTCCGCATCGGCGACGACCGAGATGTCGTCACCGCCCGTGATGCTGCTCGACCCGGTGAACTGCGTCCCATGGGCGAGGTCGAGGACCTCGGCCGAGGCCCGCTTGCCGTCGATGTCGTAGAGCGCCACCCGCCGGGCGCTGCCGCGGATGAGCGAGGCGTAGGCGAGGGACGAACCGACGCTCCCCGCCCCGATGATGGCCAGTTTCGACTTCGTGCGAGCACCCATGGCTCCATTTTGGCAGGGGCGGATGTGCGCGGTCAGGGCGCGGCACGACGGGTGTCGGGTTGTCTCGATGTCGAGGTAGTCGCCCTTCGACAGGCTCAGGGACCGGACCGCCGCCCTTCGACACTTCGACAAGCTCAGTGGCCGGACCGCCGCACCCTCCGGTCACTGAGCCGCACCTATCGGTCACTGAGCTTGTCGAAGTGCCTCAGCCAACCACCGGTTCCGCGACTCGATGAGCCGTCGCAGGTGCCGGGTGAGCGCGACGTGTTCGGCCACCACCCCGAGCGGACCGAACGGCGCCGAGAACGTGACGTCGTCGAGCATGATGGTCCGCGCCGTCCCCATCGGGCGCTCGAGCGGTTCGAAGAGGTGGACGTGGCGGAACGTCCGGAACGGACCGGACACCTGTTCATCGGTGAACCGGTGGGGTTCCTGGAACGCGGTGATCCGACTCGTCATCGTCCACGGCACGCCGAAGTGCTTCGCCCGCCAGGTGACGGTCTCACCGAGGCCGATCAGCCCGGAGGTCACGCCGCCGACCGCCCGTTCACCGGTGTCCGCCATCGAGCCGAGGTGGGCGTCGATCGACCGCGAGAGGTCGAAGGCCTGCTGCATCGTCCCGGCGAGCTCGGTGCGGAGGCGGAAGTGGGCGGTCATGACGGTGACGGCTCAGGCCGGCCGGCCGGTGCGAGCATCGGTGGAGACGTCGGCCCCGGTGTGCACGGCGCATCGCGGGCCGCCGTCCGGCCCGTCCGCGTGCGCCTCGCACACGACCAACTGCGTCTTGCAGGAGGGGTCCGCGCAGTTCTGCAGGTGCTTCGTCGACGCGTCGCAGACGACGCAGTGTCCGATGACGGCCGCATGATCACTGAACTCGAGCGAGCCCCGCTTGTCGAACACGTACAGGGATCCCTCCCACAGGCCGTCGTCGCCGAACTGCTCGCCGTACCGGACGATGCCGCCGTCGAGCTGGTACACCTCGCCGAAGCCGCGAGAGCGCATGAGTCCCGAGAGCACCTCGCAGCGGATGCCGCCCGTGCAGTAGGTGACGACCGGCTTGTCCTTCAGGTGGTCGTACTTGCCGCTGTCGAGTTCGGCGACGAAGTCCCGGGTGGTCGCGACGTCGGGCACGACCGCACCGGCGAACCGCCCGATCTCGGCCTCGAAGGCGTTCCGGCCGTCGAAGAACACGACGTCGTCGCCGCGCTCCGCGACGAGCTCGTGCAGTTCCGTCGGCTGCAGGTGCACCCCGCCGCCGGTGACGCCGTGCTCGTCCACCACGAGCTCACCGGGGGCGCCGAAGGACACGATCTCCTCGCGCACCTTCACGCTGAGCTTCGGGAAGTCGCTGCTCCGACGCCAGGGCGCGGGTCGGTGCCTGGCCGTGCGCACGGGGTCGTCCTCGTCGAAGCCGGAGCCGTCGCTCCACTTCACGTCGAGGTCGCGGAACGCGGGGTGCTCCTTCGTCTTCCGGACGTAGAGCTTGCAGGCGTCGAGCTCGCCGCCGACGGTGCCGTTGATGCCGTCCTTCGAGATGAGGATGCGACCACGGAGACCGAGTGACTCGCAGAGGTCGCGCTGCCACAGCCGGATCGCCTCCGGGTCCGCCAGGGGAGCGAACGCGTAGTACAGGAGGATCTTCGGGTCGGCCACCGCTCAATCGTACGTGGCGCCGACCGCGGATCGTCGGGCCGGTCCAGCGGACACGGACGTTCCGGCCCCTCGCTTGTCGAAGGGCGACAACCGCCGCCGCACGCGCAGGCGCCAGGCCTAGGGTGGACGCAGACCTCGAAGGAGATGGCTATGCGCACTGCAGTGATCGTCGACGCGATCCGGACGCCGTCCGGCCGGGGCAAACCGGGCGGTGCGCTGAACGCCGTGCACCCGACGGACCTCCTCGCCGGCACGATCCGTGCGCTCGTGGAGCGGACCGGGATCGATCCCGCGGTCGTCGAGGACGTCTACGCCGGCTGCGTCACCCAGTCCGGCGAGCAGGGGCAGAACATCGCGCGGAACGCGGCGCTCGCCGCAGGCCTCCCGCAGGAGACGCCCGGCACCACCATCGACCGGCAGTGCGGCTCCAGCCAGCAGGCCACCACCTTCGCCGCGCAGAGCGTCATGTCGGCCGGCAACGACGTCGTCATCGCCTGCGGTGTCGAATCGATGAGTCGGGCGCCGATGGGCTCCAACGTGCAGCGGGCAGACCCCTTCGGCTCCGCCCTCCGAGCCCGCTTCCCCGATGGCCTCGTCGGCCAGGGTGTCTCCGCCGAACTCATCGCCGCCCGCTGGAACCTCAGCCGCGAGGAGCTCGACTCCTTCGCCGCCCGCTCCCACGAGCGCGCCGCCGCGACCTGGGCGTCCGGCGGGTTCGACGGCGAGGTCGTCGCCGTCACCCTCCCCGACGGTTCCGTCGTCACGACCGACGAGACGGTCCGTGCCGGGACGACCCCCGAGGCGCTCGCCGGACTCCCCGCCGTCTTCCGCGACGAGCGGCTCGCGGCGCGCTTCCCCGAGATCGCCTGGCGGATCACCCCGGGGAACGCCTCACCGCTCACCGACGGCGCCTCCGCCGCGCTCATCATGAGCGAGGTCCGGGCGCTCGAGCTGGGGCTGACGCCGCGTGCGCGCTTCGTCTCCTTCGCCGCGGTCGGGAGCGACCCGATCGAGATGCTCACCGGCATCCTCCCCGCCACCCGCCGCATCCTGGAGCGCAGCGGGCTCGGTATCGACGACATCGACGCGTTCGAGGTCAACGAGGCGTTCGCGTCCGTCCCGCTCGCGTGGCAACGCGAGTTCGGGGTGGACGACGACCGGCTCAATCCGCGGGGTGGGGCGATCGCCCTCGGGCACCCGCTCGGCGCCTCCGGGACGAAGCTCCTCGCCACCCTCCTCGGCCAGCTCGAGGCGACCGGCGGCCGCTACGGGCTGCAGACGATGTGCGAGGGCGGCGGTATGGCCAACGCGACGATCATCGAGCGCCTCTGATGGGCGCGCCCACCACGTGAAGGGAACCAGCACATGGATGTGACCGGCAGTTCGGCGATCGTCACCGGCGGCGCCTCGGGACTCGGATTCGCGACGGCGACACGGCTGGCCGGTGCCGGTGCGCGCGTCGTGCTCGTCGACCTCCCCGGTTCACCCGGGGCGGAGCGGGCCGAGGAGCTCGGCGGGTTCGCGACCTTCGTGCCAGCCGACGTCACCGACGGCGAGCAGGTGCAGGCGGCGGTCGAAGCGGCGGTGGCGCGTGGACCGCTGCGGGTCGTCGTGAACTGCGCCGGCATCGCACCACCGGCGAAGGTGCTCGGCCGCGACGGCCCGGCGGACCTCGGTGCCTTCGAACGCGTCCTGCGCGTCAACGTCCTCGGCACCTTCAACGTCATCCGGCTGACCGCCGACGCGATGCAGCACAACGATCCGGACGGTGATCCCGTCGACGGCGCAGGAGACCGCGGCGTCATCATCAACACCGCGTCCGTCGCCGCCTTCGACGGACAGATCGGCCAGCCCGCCTACGCCGCGTCCAAGGGCGCGGTGCACTCGATGACGCTGCCGATCGCCCGCGAGCTGGCGCGTTTCGGGATCCGGGTCGTGACGATCGCGCCCGGCATCATGGAGACACCCATGCTCGCCGGACTGCCCGAGGCGGCGCAGGAGTCGCTCGGGCACCAGGTGCCGTACCCGGCCCGCCTCGGCCGCCCCGACGAGTACGCCTCGCTCGCGCTGCACATCGTCGAGAACGGCTACCTCAACGGTGAGACGATCCGCCTCGACGGCGCGATCCGGATGGCGCCGAAATGACCGGCTCTCCGATGCCGACGAACCCATCCACCGACCAGGGAGCCACTCCGTGACCAGCGACGACACCATCCTCTTCGAGGTGAGCGACGGCCTCGCGCACCTCACGCTCAACCGGCCCGCGAGCCTCAACGCGATCGACGACCGTGCGGCCAGACGGTGGCGCGACCTCGCCCTCGAGATCGCGGAGCGCGACGACGTCCGGGCGGTCCTGTTCGACGCCAACGGTCCGGCGTTCTGCGCGGGTGGCGACGTCCTCGCGATGTCGCGGATGGGTGACGGCAGCGAGGGATCGACGGGCGCCTTCGTCACCGAGCTCGCCGACATCATCCACGAGGGCCACCGGACGCTGCAGTCGGTCGCGAAGCCGATCGTCGCCGCCGTCCAGGGGGCTGTCGCGGGCGGTGGGCTGGGGTTCATGCTCGTCGCCGACGTGATCATCGCGTCCGACCGGGCGAAGTTCGTCAGCAAGTACGCCGACATCGGCCTGACTCCGGACTGCGGCGTGAGCACCCTGCTGCCCGAGGCGGTCGGGATGCGTCGGGCGCTCGAGCTCACCCTCGGCCCGCGGATGCTGAGCGCCGAGGAGGCACTCGACTGGGGGCTCGTGACCGAGGTGGTCCCCGCCGAGCAGCTCGACGCCCGCGCCCGCGAGGTGGCCGCGTTCTGGTTGGCCGGAGCCACGGCGGCGTTCGGTCAGGCGCGGCGGCTGCTGCGCGAGAGTGTCGGCCGTGGCTACCAGGACGCCCTCGACGACGAAGCCCGCACGATCGGCGCGGCGATCGAGACGCCCGAGTCGGTCGCGCGCGTCGCAGCGTTCGCCGCCGCGTCGGCGAAGCGCGCCGCCGCGTCGACCACCACCACCCCGAAGGAGCCCACCGCATGACCACCCTCGCCGGCAAGACCATCCTCATGTCGGGCGGCAGCCGCGGCATCGGCCTCGCGATCGCCCTGCGTGCGGCCCGCGACGGCGCGAACGTCGCGATCCTCGCCAAGACCGACACCCCCGATCCCCGCCTCGAGGGGACGATCCACACCGCAGCGGACGCGATCCGCGAGGCCGGTGGGCAGGCGCTCCCGATCCTCGGCGACGTCCGCAACGACGACGACATCACGCGGGCCGTGTTCGAGACGGCCGGTGAGTTCGGCGGCATCGACATCGTCGTCAACAACGCGAGCGTCATCAGCCTCGCTCGGACCCTCGACCTCGACGCGAAGCGGTACGACCTCATGCAGGACGTGAACGTGCGTGGGACGTTCATGCTGTCGCGGGCGGCCATCCCGATGCTGAAGGACGCGGAGAACCCGCACATCCTGTCGCTGTCACCGCCGCTCAACCTCGACCCGAAGTGGCTCGGCGCGCACACCGGCTACACGCTCGCGAAGTACGGGATGTCGATGGTGACGCTCGGTCTCGCTGCCGAGTTCGGACGCGACGGCATCGCCGCGAACACGCTCTGGCCGAAGACGACGATCAAGACGGCGGCGGTCGGCAACATCCTCGGCGGCGAGGCCCTCCTGGCGAAGAGTCGCACCCCGGAGATCTACGCCGACGCGGCCTACGAGGTCCTGACGGCGTCGGCGCGTGAGCTCACGGGTCGGTCGCTCATCGTGGAGGACGTCCTCGCGGAGGCCGGGGTCACCGACCTCGCGAAGTACTCGCCGGGCGTCGACGAGTCGGAGCTCTACCCCGACATCTTCCTGTAGCGGCGGGCCCGCCCTGTCCGCTGACGGCAGAACGCGGGCTCCCCGAGCCTGGCCGAGCCGCGCCTACAGTGAGAGCACGCGGTCACGGAGCCCGCGCCCGCAGCCGGAAGGAGTCGCCATGTTGTACCGCGAGGCCCTCGGCGCGGCCCTGCGCACGCGTCGACTCGAACAGGGGCGCACCCTGCAGGACGTCGCGACCGCCGCAGCCGTCTCGACGCCCTACCTGTCGGAGATCGAACGCGGCCGGAAGGACGCCTCCTCCGAGGTGGTGGTGACCATCGCCGACGCGCTCCGCACCCGCCTCGACGCGCTGATGTTCGACATCGCCGACCGCTTCGAGACCGCGGCGGCTCCGATCGTCGTCGAGCTGCCCCTCGCCGAGGACGCGCTCGCCGACGCGACGATCACCCCGCTGCGCCCCGCGGCCGACCCGCAGCTGCTCGCCGCCTGACCCCGACCGTCGGCGATCGTCCGGACACGCTGGTTCGTCCCGTCCGCTGACGGCCAGCCGCTCGCTCGGCCCACCGCTCGCTCCGTCCACCGCTCGCTCGGCCCACCGCTCGCTCGGCCCACCGCTCGCTCGCCCCACCGCTCGCTCCGTCAGCCGCCGGCGAGTGCCTCGAAGGTCTCGTGAAGGAGCGGCTCGGCCGTCTCCCACGTCGTGTCCGCGTCCCAGGCACCGAGGTCGGTGACCTCGGTATGGCGGCCGGCCTGGTGCCTCGGCTCGGGATCGCCCGGGAGCCGCAGTCGCTGGGTGAACCCTCCGGTCGTCCGGTCGAAGTCGAGCACGTGGAAGGCGACGTTCCGGTTCCAGTCCTCGGACGGCCACGAGATGAAGTTCACGCGCACCCGCTCCGCGGACAGCGGCCCTTCGGCGACGTAACTGCCGGGGTGGTCCTCGCCCGGCGACAGGATGCGGTACGCACCGTTCGAGCAGTAGAGCAGCAGGGCCGGCACGAACGGCTTCTCCGCGAACAGTTCGGTGTAGTGGAGCGCCTCGGCTCGGATCACGTCGCCGAACAGGTGCGGGGTCTGCGGTGCCCCAGGGGTGTGCATCGGCACGGTCGTCTCCTTCGGTTCGTCAGCGGTCGGTATGCGTGTCACTCTGTCCGTGGCCGCCGTATGCGCGGTGTACGCGGGCTGGGTGGATGCGGAGAACGAAGCTGGTATTCCACGGTGCCAGGAGAACAGCGCGACAGCAGGACCATTCCACGTGAAATGTCCTGTTCCCGGGCGGTTCTCCTGCTGCGGCGCCACGGACCCGCGGGCGTAGGCTGGAGGACGCGACGCCCCGCAGCACACTCGGACGGGCCGCACCCGAAAGGAACACCCGTGATCCAGCACCACTTGCGCGTCCACCGCAGTGACGAGAACCTCGCCCGCGAAGGACAGCTCGCCTGGCAGCTCGCCCGCGTCGCGACCGATCCGGTGGAGGTGACGCCCGAGGTCGTCGACATGATCATCAACCGCGTGATCGACAACGCCGCCGTCGCAGCCGCCTCGCTCACGCGCCGGCCCGTCTCCTCGGCTCGCGCCCAGGCGCTCAGCCACCCCGTCAGCACCGGCGGCGACGGTGCCACCGTGTTCGGGCCCGACCTCGCCCGCCGCGTCTCCCCGGAATGGGCGGCCTGGGCCAACGGCGTCGCCGTGCGCGAGCTCGACTTCCACGACACCTTCCTCGCCGCCGAGTACTCGCACCCGGGCGACAACATCCCGCCCATCGTCGCGGTGGCCCAGCACGTCGGCTGCACGGGCGCCGACCTCGTCCGCGGGATCGCGACCGGATACGAGATCCAGATCGACCTCGCGAAGGCGATCAGCCTGCACCGACACAAGATCGACCACGTCGCACACCTCGGCCCGAGCGCCGCGGCCGGCATCGGCACGATGCTCGGCCTCGATCAGGCCACCATCCACCAGGCGATCGGCCAGGCACTCCACACCACGACGGCCACCCGCCAGTCGCGCAAGGGCGAGATCTCCACCTGGAAGGCGCACGCTCCCGCGTTCGCCGGCAAGATGGCGGTCGAGGCCGTCGACCGGGCGATGCGCGGCGAGACCAGCCCGTCGCCGGTCTACGAGGGCGAGGACGGCGTGGTCGCCTGGCTGCTCGACGGCCCCGACGCCTCGTACGACGTCCCGTTGCCCGGCGCCGGTGAGCCGAAGCTCGCGATCCTCGACTCCTTCACGAAGGAGCACTCGGCGGAGTACCAGGCGCAGGCGTGGATCGACCTCGCCCGCAAGCTGCACCACGAGCACCCGGAGCTTTTTGCCCTTCGACAGGCTCAGGGACCGCAGGTGGACCGCATCGTCCTCCACACCTCGCACCACACGCACTACGTCATCGGCTCCGGCGCGAACGACCCGCAGAAGTACGACCCGACGGCGTCGCGCGAGACGCTCGACCACTCCATCCCCTACATCGTCGCGGTGGCGCTGCAGGACGGCGCGTGGCACCACGTCGACTCCTACCGTCCCGAGCGCGCCACCCGCGCCGACACCGTCGAGCTGTGGCACCGGATCTCGACGGCGGAGGACGCTGAGTGGACGCGCCGCTACCACTCGCTGGACCCGGCGGAACAGGCGTTCGGCGGGCGCATCGAGATCACGCTCACGGACGGGTCGACCATCGTCGACGAGATCGCCGTCGCCGACGCCCACCCGCTCGGCGCCCGGCCGTTCGCGCGCGCCGACTACGTCCACAAGTTCCGCACGCTCGCCGCCGACGTCCTCGACCCGGAGGAGATCGAGCGTTTCCTCGCGCTCGCCGAACGTCTCCCGGAACTCGACGCCGACGAGGTCAAGCAGCTGAGCATCCAGGCCGCCTCCGGGGTCCTCGCCTCGGCACCCCACCCGAACGGCCTGTTCTGATGCCGGCCGACCTCCAGAAGGGACTGCGCTGATGCTGTACAGCGAGACCACGCCGGCCGAGAAGCGCCGACTGTTCCGCGAGCGACTCGCCACCGGTGAGCTGCTGCGCTTCCCGGGCGCGTTCAACCCGCTCTCGGCGAGGCTCATCGAACAGAAGGGCTTCGACGGCGTCTACATCTCCGGCGCGGTGCTCTCCGCCGACCTCGGGCTGCCCGACATCGGACTGACGACCCTCACCGAGGTCGCCGGTCGCGCCAAGCAGATCGCCCGGATGACCGAGCTGCCCGCGATCGTCGACGCCGACACCGGCTTCGGGGAGCCGATGAACGTCGCACGCACCGTCCAGGAGATCGAGGACGCCGGGCTCGCCGGGCTCCACATCGAGGACCAGGTCAATCCGAAGCGCTGCGGCCACCTCGACGGCAAGCAGGTCGTCGACACCTCCACTGCGCTCGGCCGGATCCGTGCCGCCGTGGACGCCCGGCGAGACCCGAACCTGCTCATCATGGCGCGCACCGACATCGCCGCCGTCGATGGGCTCGACGCCGCGATCGACCGGGCCAAGCAGCTCGTCGACGCCGGAGCCGACGCGATCTTCCCCGAGGCGATGCGGTCCCTCGAGGAGTTCGCCGCCGTCCGCGACGCGGTCGACGTGCCGATCCTCGCCAACATGACGGAGTTCGGCAAGAGCGAGCTGTTCACGACTCAGCAGCTCGCCGATGTGGGCGTGAACCTCGTCATCTGGCCGGTGTCGCTCCTCCGCATCGCGATGGGCGCCGCCGGTCGCGCGCTCGACACGCTGAACGACGAGGGCTCGCTCACGAGCAAGCTCGGTGAGATGCAGCACCGTGCCGACCTCTACGAACTGATCGACTACGAGGGCTACAACCGCTTCGACACCTCGGTCTTCAACTTCACCATCGACCGGTAGGTGTCCCCGCGCCGGTGAACACCACCTGGGTCTCCGCTCCCCGAGCTTGTCGAGGGGCGAGCCGGGTGCCAAGCTCGACCGACGCGCGCAGGACGCGCGCAGGCAGTACGCAAAGGAGCAACGCATGACCGAAGCGACCAGCGACATCAAGAAGGGTCTCGCCGGCGTCGTCGTCGACGTGACGAGCGTCTCGAAGGTGAACCCGGAGACGAACTCCCTGCTCTACCGCGGGTATCCGGTCCAGGAGCTCGCCGAGCACTGCAGCTTCGAGCAGGTCGCGTACCTGCTCTGGAACGGTGAACTGCCCACGGACGCCGAACTCGCGGAGTTCACTGCGTTGGAGCGGGGCCAGCGCGCGCTCGACGACAACGTCAAGGCGGCCATCGACCTCCTCCCGACCGAGAGCCACCCGATGGACGCCCTCCGCACGGCCGTCAGTGTGATCGGCGCGAACGACCCGACCGCCGAGACCAACACCCCCGAGACCAACGCGGTGAAGGCCGCGAGCCTGTACGCGAAGCTGCCCGCGATCGTCGCCTACGACCAGCGCCGCCGCCACGGCCTCGAGCTCGTCCCGCCGCGCGACGACCTCGGCTACAGCGCGAACTTCCTCTTCATGACCTTCGGAGAAGAGGCCGATCCGGTCGTCGTCGACGCGTTCGACGTCTCGATGATCCTCTACGCGGAGCACTCCTTCAACGCGTCGACGTTCACCGCGAGGGTCATCACCTCGACTCTCAGCGACCTGTACTCGGCGGTCACCGGCGCGATCGGCGCGCTCAAGGGCGCCCTGCACGGTGGGGCGAACGAGGCCGTCATGCACGTCTTCGACGAGATCGGGACGGCTGACCAGGCCAGCGCCTGGCTCGACGCGGCGCTCGCCGAGAAGCGCAAGATCATGGGCTTCGGACACCGGGTCTACAAGAACGGCGACTCGCGCGTGCCGACGATGCTCAAGGCGCTCGAGCGGCTCGCCGAGCACTACGGCAAGCCCGAGATCCTCGAGCTGTACACGACGCTCGAAGCGGACATGGTCGCGCGGAAGAACATCAAGCCGAACCTGGACTACCCCTCGGGCCCGGCGTACAACCTGATCGGGTTCGACACGGCCACGTTCACGCCGCTGTTCGTCGCCGCCCGGATCGTCGGGTGGACGGCGCACATCGCCGAGCAGCTCGCGTCGAACGCGCTCATCCGTCCGCTGTCCGAGTACGTCGGGCCCGACGAGCGGCACGTGCCGACCGACTGAGGGCGAGTTCTCCACAGATTCGGCGGCAGCCCCCACGGCGATATTCCAGATGAGTAGCCTCGGTCCTCGTGACTGCTCTGATTCGTGCTCCGCGCTCCCGGCTCCTGCGATCCACGCTCTCGGCCCTGGCCGCTGCGACCATCCTGCTCACCGCCGTGGGAGTGTCGGTCCCGGCGTCCGCCGCTCCGCCCGTCGGGTCCATCGCCGACCCTCAGGAGCACGACGACGGATCCGGTGACGCGGCCGGAGTCGGAGATGTCCCCAGTGCGCCGGACGCCGTGGCCCCTTCAGCAGGCATCTCGAGGGTGATCGGCAAGCTCGTCCTGCAGAACCGGTCCAGTGGATCCTCGGCGTACGTCGGGCTCTCCGCGCCGGAGTCGGGTCGGAACGTCCAGCGGCTGTACTCGTCCTCGGTGGGCGGAGCGGCGTCGCTCGCGGGAACGTATTCCCTCCCTGTCGTCGGTGCGGCCGGGCCGATCACCGGCACGGGAACCTCCTCGACGCTCTGCCTGACGCCCGCCGGCGACGGCTCCCGGGCGCTCGTCGCAGCCCGGACGTGCACGGGGTCCCCGTCGCAGGACTTCGAGTGGCGGTACGTCTCGAACAAGTGGGTCGCCGGCTACGCGCTGTACCCGGTGTCGAGTCCGTACTCCTTGGGCGGGACGGACAACGACACCTTCGTCGAGCTCACGATGGACGCGCTCACCGACGTCGTCGTGGAGTCGCAGCTGGCCCCGATCGAGCCGTTCGAGCTGCGGACCCCGGCGATCGGTGCCACGGTGGACACGCCGTCCCCCACGTTCAGCGGTATCGGGCAGCCCGGATCGTCCATCTCGATCCGCACCGACGCGCAGGCCCTGCTCGCGAGCGCCAGTGTCCCCTTGGACTCGACGTCCTGGTCGGTTCCGTCGATCCAGCTCGAGCCCGGCCGCTACACGGGAACCGCGACCCAGAGCGGGACCGGTTCGGATGTCCAGGTGCGTTTCGACTTCACGGTCCCGTCGCCGCTCGCGCCCGGCGCCTCGATCCCCAGACCGACGCTCGCCCCCGGTGAGTCCGCGGAGGTGGAGGCGACGTTCAACGCCGATGCCGGTGGTCAGCGTATCGACGTCTACCACCCAGCGAACACGCGGATCACCGCGGTCGACCACCCGGCCTTCACGCTCGACGCGTTGGGCATCGGAGGCACGCTGCCGGTCGGCACGACGTCGCTGAGGTTCACGCTGCGGGCGAACGACGACGCTCCTGTCGGCGAGGCCACGGGCGGCAAGGTCACCTACGGTTCCTCCCGCATCACGATCGCCGACTTCACGGCGAACATCGTCCGGGCACCGGACGAGCCGATCGCCCCTCTGGTGGTCGAGTCGCCGAGGCGCGGCGAGACGATCACTGAGACGACCCCAGTGTTCCGTGGGACCGGCGAGCCGGGGTCGCGCGTCGAGATCCGTGGCGCGTGGGGCGATGTCCTCGGGGTCGTCGATCAGGTCGACGCGAGCGGTGCGTGGTCGATCACGTGGAACAAGAGCCTCCTCCCGAGCAGGTATGCCGGAGGCACCGTGAAGCAGTTCGTGGACGGGGTGCCGACGCACACCTTCGTCTACGACTTCACGATCGTCCAGCCCCGACTCGTCGTCACCTCGCCGAGAGTCGGCGACACCCTCACCGGCACCAGGCCGGTGTTCACCGGTGCGGCGAACCCCGGGGCGCGGGTGCAGATCACGGGCGCGTGGGGCACCGACCTCGGCTCCGCGATCGCCGACCCGCGGACCGGGAAGTGGACCATCATCTGGCCGCGTGACTATCTCCCGGCGCGCTATTCCGGCGGCGCGGTGACCGAGACCGTCGGCGGCAAGGTCATCGCCTCGTCCGCGTACGACTTCACCCTCACCCAGTGAGCTGACCTTCGGGCCGCCTGGCCGGTGTCACTGCACCGGGCCGGCGGCCCCTGCTTCCCCCTACCGAGCCTCCGAAGGAGCACCCATGTCCAAGCAACCCACCCTCCTCGCCGCCGCGGGCCTCGCCGTCATCGCCCTCGCCGGATGCACCGACGCGGATGCGACGTCGACGACGAGCGCGTCACCGACGGCTGCCGCCGAATCCACCACCGGTTCCGAGTACACGATCCCCGACGTCGCCGGTGAGTGCGTCGACGGCACGGCGACCATTGTCGACGACAGCTCGAACGTGACCATCGACGGCGACTGCGAGAACGTCGTCGTGGAGGCCTCCAACAGCATCGTGACCGTGACGGGAGCCGTCGTGAACCTCTCGTTCAACAGCTCGATCACCCTCGTGAACGTCTCGACCGTCGACAACGTCACGTTCGTCGAGGGAGCCAACGGCAACAAGGTCGCGACCTCGTCGGCGCCGGTGGTCACCGACAGCGGGGAGGGCAACACCGTCGCCGCTGACTGACCGTCGGCGATCCGGCCCGGGTGTGTCGAACGCCACACGTCGCCAGGCGTCCCAGGACCCGGGTGTTGTCGAGTCAGGACAACCGTGGTGCATGACGCCGCGCCGGCGGGATACGGTCGCATCCGTGCACCTCATCTTCCGCACCATCGCCATGTTCCTGCAGTCCCGCCGTCGAGCCCGTCGCGGCGAGCGCCTCGACACCTGGGACGTCGGACGGATCCGGTTGCGCGTGCTGCCGACCGACCTCGACGTCCTCGGCCACATGAACAACGGTGTCTACCTGTCGATCTTCGACCTCGGCCGGTTCGACCTCCTGATCCGGAACGGACTCTGGGATCGCTTCAAGCGCCTGGGCTGGTACCCGGTGGTGTCGAGCGAGAGCATCACCTTCCGGAAGTCGCTGCAGCCCTGGCAGCGTTTCGCCGTCGAGACCCGGGTCACGGGCTATGACGACAAGGGTGTGTTCATCGAACACCGGGTGGTCGTGGGCGGAGAGATCTACACCCAGGCCCTCGTGCGAGGTCGGTTCCTCAAGCGCTCGGGCGGCGTGGTGGCGCTCTCGGAGCTCATCGAGCTCACCGGCCCGGCTCCAACCGACCTCCCTGCGTGGCAGGCGCAGTGGGCGAGGGATGTCGCCCTGCCGCCCACGAAGGCGTCGGCACCGAGCGACTGGTGAACCGGAAGATTCGGTCGACATACTGGATTAAGCAACTGGAATACTTGTAGGCTGACCGCGTTCGTTCGCGAACGCTCCGCCGGTGCGTCCGGACGGCCCTCCCTCGGGTCGTCTCGGGCGCACCCTTGCGAAAGGTCGCCCATCGCCCATGAAACTCCCCATCCCCATCGCCTTCGTGAGTCTGCTCGGCATGACGGTGAGTCTGCTCACCGGTCCAGCCGCCCGAGCCGCCGGGCCGGCGCCTGACACGACCCCGGCGGTGTCCTCGGTCGAGGGAAGGTTCGTCGGCCAGGCGTTCCCCTCCGGCTCGGACGCCTTCTTCGCGGTCGGTGGCTCGACGGACGTCCTGAACCCGGCCAGGGTGACGCTGCACGCCACGCTCGACCAGGCGCTCGCCGCATCCGGCCGCTGGACGTTCCCGTCGGTGGACGCGTCCGGTCCGGTCACGACCACGGTCGGAGGCGTCACGAGGTGCCTCCAGCCGGATCCGTCGCAGGCCTACAAGTACGTGTACCCGGCGGTCTGCACCGGCTCGACCGCGCAGCAATGGGGCTGGGAGGAGTTCGCGAACGACCGTGTCAGCGGATACGGCCTCGTCTCGAACGGCGGAGCAGGTGGCTTCCTCCGTCAGTTCGACGGCAGGCTGGCCGTGGGCGGGTTCGGCTCGGTCGTGGATGCCGACCGGGTCACCCCGGAGGGACTCGATCCCGTCCCCGTCGCCATCCCGGTCACCCTCGAAGCGCCGACGCCCGGTTCCGTCGTCCGGGAGCCACGTCCCGTGTTCAGCGGGCGAGGCACTCCCGATGCGGTCGTCGAGGTCCTCGACTCGTCCGGCGGACCACTCTCCACGGCGACCGTCACCGCAGCGGGCACCTGGTCTGCCGTTCCGACCCGTGATCTCGCGCCCGGAGCGCAGTCCGGCACCGTTCGTCAACGCTCTGACGACTCGACCGCGAACTGGTCGCTGACCTACCGCGTCGTCACAGCGGTGACGGTCCGAACGCCCGCACTCGACGCCACGGTGGACGATCCGCGTCCGGTGTTCTCCGGTCTCGGAGAACCGGGCGCGCGGGTGACCGTCCTCGACGACACGACGGGTGTGAAACTGGTCGACGTCGAGGTGGATGACACCGGCGCCTGGAGTCAGCAGTCACTCCGGACGCTCGAGCCGCGCGCGTACACCGCGACCGCTACGCAGGTCTTCGGGCAACAGCGCACCACGGCACCGCTCCGGTTCACCTATCGGGAGCCCGCGCCCGAGCCGGGCCCGGTCGAGGACGTCACCCTGCTCTCGCCCGCCATCGGGGAGACCGTCGAGACCGCAGACCCGGTGTTCAGCGGTCGTGGAGAGCCGGGCGCGACCATCCGGGTGATCGGTGCCTGGGGTACGGAGATCGCTGCAGCCGAGGTCGGAGACGACCATCGTTGGGCGGCACCGATCAACAAGAGCCTGACCCCGGGTCGGTACAGCGGCGGCTCCGTGCGCCAGGAGATCGACGGTGTCGAGCAGTCCCGTGCGCCGTACGACTTCACCGTGGCAGCCCGCGCCGTCGTCGCTCCGCTCGTCCTGGAATCGCCCGCGAACGGTGGTGTCATCTCCTCGTCCGTGCCCGAGTTCAGCGGCACGGCACAGCCTGGCGCGAGGCTCGAGATCTGGAGCGCCTGGGGCGATCTCGTCGGCACCACCGAGGCCGTGGCTGCGAGTGGGCGTTGGACGATCACCTGGAACAAGTCGCTGCTCCCCGCCCGGTACGCCGGTGGCACCGTCCGACAGATCGTCGGCGGTGTCGAGACGCACCGCAGCGCGTACGACTTCACGGTCGCAGCGCCGCTCAGGGTGACGTCGCCGAGGATCGGCGACACCCTCACCGGTACGCGGCCCGTGTTCACCGGCACGGCGACACCGCTGGCCGACATCGAGATCATCGGAGCCTGGGGCACCCGACTCGGGACGACGAAGGCCGATTCCTCGGGCTCGTGGACCGTCGAATGGAGTCGGGACTACCTCCCCGGCCGCTACCAGGGCGGACGCGTCGAGCAACGCGTGAACGGAACGTTCATCGATCAGGCCGGGTATGACTTCCGCCTGGTGCGATAGCGGATCGGCGGCGGTCGGGGCGTCTTCGCGATCCTCGACCGTCGTCGGCGTCGCCGGATGTCGGTGGTCACCACGTAGGGTGACCACCATGTCCGCCTCCGCATCGTTCGCCGCTCCATCGCTGTCGTCCGTCGAGGCCGCGCTGCAGCCGACCGGACCGGTGTCGCGCGAGGCGGAACCGATGCGGACGGTGTACCGCCCGAGCGGTCCACTCGACGTCCACAGCACCCTGCGCCTCATCGCCCGGGGAGGCGACGGCCCCTGCTACCGCCGCACGCCTGGCGGGGTCTGGCTGACGGCACGCACCCCACAGGGCGGCGCGACCCTGTACGTCTCGACGGTCCGCGACGGCGAGGTCGAGGCGGCCGCCTGGGGTCCGGGTGCCGAGTGGATGATCGCCGGAGTGCCGGAGCTGCTCGGTCGGGACGACGACTGGTCGGAACTCGACGTGAGCCGGAGCCCGCTCCTCACCGAGGTGTCCCGGCGGAACCCGGGACTGCGGTTGAGCCGCAACCGGCTCGTGTTCGAGATGCTCGTGCCGTCGATCCTCGAGCAGAAGGTGACCGCACTCGAAGCGTGGCGTGCGTGGCGGTTGCTCGTGCGCCGACATGGCGATGCCGCCCCCGGTCCAGCACCGGAGGGCATGGTCGTCGCGCCGTCCGCCGAGACCTGGCGGATGATCCCGAGCTGGGAGTGGCATACGGCGGGTGTCGGGCCGCAGCGCTCGGAGACGGTCGTGCGGTCGTCACGACTCGCCTCCGCGATCGAGCGGACGATCGACGAGCACCCCGACGACGCGTCGCGGCGCCTCCAGAGCCTGCCGGGCATCGGCGTGTGGACGGCCGCCGAGGTGACGCTCCGAGCTCACGGCGATCCCGACGCCGTGAGTGTCGGCGACTACCACCTCGCGGCCTCGGTGGGTCAGGCGCTCACCGGCTCACCCGTGGACGACGACGGCATGCTCGAGCTGCTCGCTCCTTGGGCTGGTCACCGGCAGCGGGTGCTGCGGCTCATCGGCCGGAGTGGCATCCACAAGCCACGTCGTGGCCCGAAGATCACCATTCAGGACCACCGCCACCACTGAGCGCGGCGACGCGTTCTGCGGCGTGCAGGTCAGGCGTCCAGGACGGCCATCGCGGCGTTGTGCCCTCCGAGTCCGCTGACCGCGCCACCGCGTCGGGCCCCGGCGCCGCAGAGCAGGACGCGCGGGTGCACCGTCGCGACGCCCCACCGCTCGGCCGCTGTCGTCCGTGGGGCGTCGTCCTCCAGGAACGGCCACGACAGCGGGCCGTGGAAGATGTTCCCGCCCGGCATCGCCAGCGAGCGCTCGAGGTCGAGCGTCGTCCGCGTCTCGATGCAGGGCCGCCCCTCGGCGTCGAGCAGCAGCAGGTCCTCGATGGGTTCCGCGATCACCGAGTCCAACGATCGCAGTACCGCGGCCTGCAGTGCGTCACGGAAGGCGTCGTGGCCGCCGGGGATCGCGTCCGCAGCGACCGCGAGCCGATGCGGCACATGGAGCCCGAACACGGTGAGCGTCTGCGCCCCCGAGGCCTGCAGCTCCGGCGACAGGATGCTGGGGTCGCTCAGCGTGTGGCAGTAGATCTCGCAGGGTAGCGGGTCGGGGATCCGGCCGGCCTCCGCCTCGAGGTAGGCGTGCTCCAGCTGGGCCCAGCCCTCGTTGATGTGGAAGGTGCCGCCGAACGCCGCCGACGGATCGACGGCCGGGTCGAGGAGCTCGGGGAGCCTCCGCAGCAACAGGTTCACCTTCACCTGGGCGCCCTCGGGATGCGGGACACCGTCCTCCGGCGCTGGCGCCGTGCCGAGGATCGCGTCGGCATCACTCCACTGCACCGGTGTCCCCCGCGCTGCCGACCACGCGGCGTACGCGGCCGCGACCGCCCGTTGCTCCGCCGCCGGGTCGAGGAGGCGCTCCAGCACAGCCGGAGCCGCACCCGACAGGATCCACTCGCCGCGGACGACGACCCCGGGGCGAGGCCGGAACCGGTCCAGCGTCGACATCGGTTCGGTCGCCTCGAGCTCCGCCTCCACGGCGAGGTCCACGTAGGCGACGAGTCCGTGCTCCGGTTGGATGGAGGTCACCTCGGCGAGCGTCCGGATCTCGGCACCGGCCTCCTCGGCCGCGCGGCGCAGCGCGTCCGTGACCGCGCCCATGCCGCCGACCGGGACATCCCAGTCGCCCGTCCCGCCGCCGATCAGGTGGTAGAGGAAGCAGATGTTCTGCTGCAAGGTCGGGTCGTCGGCGCGGGCGAAGGTGCCGATGAGCGCATCCGTGAAGACGACACCGCGGACGAGGTCGGAACGCGCGGCGTCCTCGATGGCGCGGCCGATCGGCTCATCGAACACCGCCGACCAGATCGACGCGACCTCCCCAGCCGGTACCCCGAGGTCCGCGGCGGCGGCGATCGCCGCGTCACGCGCATCGGAACGGCTGCGGAGCGGCTCGAGCACCGTCGGCCAGAGCACCGAGGCCAGGTGACCGATCCGACGGTGCAGTTCGGCGACACCAGCGGCGTCCTCCGGATGCCCGATGGACGCGAACGACGCGACGGTGGCGTCGTCGTCACGGTTGTCGATCAGGAGACCCGTACCGGGGCTCGCGGGGTCGGGCGTGTACGAGGAGAAGCGGCGCCGGACGAGCTGGACGTCGAGCCCGAGCTCGTGGATGATCTGCTGGGGCAGCAGGCTGACGAGGTACGAGTACCGGGACAGGCGTGCGTCCACGCCGGGGAACGGACGTTCCGAGACGGCTGCTCCACCCGTATGGTCGAGGCGCTCGAGGAGGAGGACGCGCTTGCCCGCGCGTGCGAGGTAGGCGGCGGCGGTGAGGCCGTTGTGACCGCCGCCGACGATGACGGCGTCGTACTGCTCGACGGAGTGCATGACCACACCCTATTCGCAGGCGCACTTCGACAGGCTCAGTGACCGGAAAGGGTGGCTCGGCGATGTGGCGCACCGGTCCCTGAGCTTGTCGAAGGGCGGCGGCCGGGGCGGGGTCTCCGCGACGTGGCCCACCGGTCCCTGAGCCTGTCGAAGGGCGGTGACCGACCGGGGTGCTCAGCCGCCGGGCGTGTACTCGCGAGCCTCAGCTGGGATCACCGGATCGGAGCATAGGCTGAGCAGCATGGCGAACGTTGCGAACGAGGGTCCCACCGAACCGGTCGGACTCGCGGATCGTGCGATCGCCCTCGCGTCGAAATGGGTCGACGAAGGGGCGGAAGCTCCGACCGATCCCGCCGCCGAGCGGCTCGCCGGCGTGCTGCGCGATCCCAATGGTCTCGAATTCACCGTCGGGTTCGTCGACGGCGTCATGCGCCCGGAGGACCCGCTCGTCGCCGGGAACGCCCTCGCCGCCCTCGCCGGCCGGACACCGCGGTTCCTGCCCTGGTACGAGCAGGCCGCCGTCCGCACGGGCGGTCTGGTCGGTCCGGTGCTGCCCTGGGTCGTCGTCCCTGCCGCGCGCCGCGTCCTCCGGGGCATGGTCGGCCACCTCATCGTCGACAGCCGTCCTCGTGAGCTCGGCAAC
Source organism: Plantibacter sp. PA-3-X8 (assembly GCF_003856975.1). Taxonomy (NCBI): domain Bacteria; kingdom Bacillati; phylum Actinomycetota; class Actinomycetes; order Micrococcales; family Microbacteriaceae; genus Plantibacter; species Plantibacter sp. PA-3-X8. The sequence continues at coordinate 462,474 of NZ_CP033107.1, read as the reverse complement.
GCGATCGCGAAGCTGCGCGCCGACGGTTCACGGCTCAATCTGAACCTCCTCGGGGAGGCCGTCCTCGGCGAGGGCGAGGCGGCGAAACGGCTCGCCGGCACCCGCGAGCTCCTGCAGCGCCCCGACGTCGACTACGTGTCAATCAAGGTCTCGTCGATCGCCAGCCAGCTCTCCATGTGGTCGTTCGAGCAGGTCGTCGACCGCATCGTCCGTCGCCTCGTGCCGCTCTACGAGGAGGGGCTCGCGACCGGCACCTTCATCAACCTCGACATGGAGGAGTACCGCGACCTCGACCTCACCATCGCGGTCTTCACCCGACTCCTCGACCAGCCGCAGCTGCTGCAGTACCAGGCCGGCATCGTCATCCAGGCCTACCTGCCCGACGCCCTCGAGGCGATGATGCAGCTCACCGCCTGGTCGAAGCAGCGCGTGGCCGCCGGTGGCGCGCCCATCAAGGTGCGGCTCGTGAAGGGCGCGAACCTCGCGATGGAGCGGGTCGACGCGGCGATCCACGGCTGGCCGCTCGCGACGACCGGATCGAAGCGCGAGACCGACACCAACTACAAGCGGGTGCTCGACTGGGCGCTCACGCCGGCGCACACGGACGTCGTGCGGGTCGGGGTCGCCGGGCACAACCTCTTCGACATCGCCTACGCGTGGCTCCTCGCGGGCGACCGCGGTGTTCGCGAGCGGGTGGACTTCGAGATGCTGCTGGGGATGGCGACCGGTCAGGTCGAGGCCATCAAGCGGGACGTCGGGACGGTGCTCCTGTACACGCCCGTCGTGAACCCGAAGGAGTTCGACGTCGCGATCTCCTACCTCGTCCGCCGCCTGGAGGAGAACGCCAGCGAGGAGAACTTCATGTCGGCGGTGTTCGAGCTCGCCGAGAAGCCGACCCTGTTCGCGCGCGAGCGACGCCGGTTCCTCGCGTCGGTCGACGCCCTCGGAGAGACCGCCGGGCAGGTGCCGACCCCGAACCGGACTCAGGACCGCGCCGCGGAGGCCCCGGAGGCACCGCTGCCCGACAACGACGGGGACGACCGCTTCCGCGATCCCGCACAGGCGCCCGACGCGGGACTCACCCAGCAGGTCCTCGGGCTGGAACGCGGATCGAGCGGCGGCGAGGACCGCTTCCACGCCGATCCGTCCTCGGCGTACGTCGAGACGGCGGTCTTCTCCCGTTCGGAGCGCGGTGGTGTCGTCGACGGCGCCCCGGGCTTCGAGAACGCCGCCGACACCGACCCCTCGCTCGCGGCGAACCGGGTGTGGGGAGCGTCGATCCTGGCGCGCGTCCCGCAGTCGACCCTCGGTGGCGCAGCGGTCGCGGCCGCGGCCATCGACGACCCACGCGTCCTCGAACGCACGATCACGATGGTCCACGCCGCCGGTGAGCGATGGGGAGCCCGCCCCGCCGCCGAACGGGCCGCCGTCCTGCACGCTGCAGCTCGGGTCCTCGCCTCCCGTCGGGCGGACCTCATCGAGGTCATGGCGAGCGAGACCGGCAAGACGATCGCCGAGGCCGATCCCGAGGTGAGCGAGGCCGTCGACTTCGCGCACTACTACGCGGCCAACGCGCCCCTGCTCGAGAGTGTGCACGGCGCGAGCTTCGTCCCCTCCGCGCTCACGGTCGTGACGCCGCCCTGGAACTTCCCCGTCGCCATTCCGGCCGGAGGCGTCCTCGCGGCGCTCGCCGCCGGCAGCGGCGTGATCATCAAGCCCGCTCCACAGGCGAAGCGGTGCGCAGCCGTGGTCGTCGAGGCACTGTGGGACGCCGGGGTGCCGCGCGATCTCCTCGTGCTCGCCGATGTGGCGGAGGGCGACCTCGGACGTCGGCTCGTGTCCCACCCGGCCGTCGACCGGGTGATCCTGACCGGCTCCTTCGAGACGGCGCAGCTGTTCCGTGGATGGCGTGCCGACCTGCCGCTGCTGGCGGAGACGAGCGGGAAGAACGCGATCATCGTCACGCCGAGCGCCGACCTCGACCTCGCCGTCGCCGACATCGTGAAGAGCGCCTTCGGGCACGCCGGGCAGAAGTGCTCGGCCGCGTCGCTCGTGATCCTCGTCGGCTCGGTGGCACGATCGGACCGCTTCCTGCGACAGCTCGAGGACGCCGTCCGCTCGCTCCGGGTCGGCTGGCCGTCCGATGCGCGGACGCAGATGGGGCCGATCGTCGAGCCGGCGGGGGAGAAGCTCCTCGCCGGGCTGACCGAGTTGCGCCTCGGCGAGAAGTGGCTCGTCGAGCCGAAACTACTCGACGACTCCTCGGTCAACTTCGGCCAGCCGAGCGAGCGCCTCTGGTCGCCGGGGGTGCGCACCGGTGTCCAGCCAGGCTCGCCCTTCCACGTGACCGAGTACTTCGGACCGGTCCTCGGCATTATGCAGGCCGCGAACCTCACCGAGGCGATCGCCCTGCAGAACGCGACCCCCTACGGACTGACCGCGGGCCTGCACACCCTCGACCCGGTCGATCTCGGGGAATGGCTCGACACCGTCGAGGCGGGCAACCTGTACGTCAACCGGGGCATCACCGGTGCGATCGTGCAGCGCCAGCCCTTCGGCGGGTGGAAGCGCTCGTCGGTCGGGACCGGCACGAAGGCCGGCGGCCCCAACTACCTGTTCGGGCTCGGCGAGTGGCGACCGGATCCGGGATCGGCGAGCCGCAGCCTGCACCTCCGCGGGCTCGACACCCGCATCGTGAAGCTCATCGAGGCGGCCCAGCCGTCGCTCACCTACGAGGCCTTCGACGTGCTGCGACGGTCGGCGCTCAGTGACGCGATCGCGTGGGGGAACGAGTTCGGCGAGGTGAAAGACGTCTCGCAGCTCGGCGTGGAACGGAACCTCCTGCGCTACCGGCCGGTTCCGGTCGCGGTACGCGTCGCGTCGGGGGCCGACCTGGGCGATGCGCTGCGGGTCCTCATCGCCGCGGTGCGGTCGCGGTCGCGGTTCACCGTCAGCCTCGGTGGGCGGCTGCCGCGCGAGGTCCGCGACTGGTTGTCCGAGCTGAGTATCCCCGTCTCGCTGGAGACCGACGAGCAGTGGCTGACCCGGATGGCGGCCCGCGGGTCGATCGACACGGGCGAGCTGGGCCAGGAGCCGCCGGTCGCGACCCGGGTACGGATCGTCGGTCCGCGTCCCGAGACGGTCGCGGAAGCGGAACCCGGAACGGAGGCCTCCGAGCCTGAGCCGCTCGCGAAGCGACTCGCAGAGGCGCTCGGCGGCGACCCCGAGATCGCGATCTGGGCTGGACCGGTCACGCAGGCCGGACGGGTGGAGCTGCTGCCCTTCCTCCGCGAACAGGCGATCTCGATCACCGCTCACCGGTTCGGCAACCCCGATCCGTGGTCCCAGAGCGTCATCTGAGCCCGGCGGCTCAGGCGCGGAGCGCGGCCTCCACGAGCGCCACGGCGTCCTCCGGCGAGACACCGAGGTCTCGGATGCGGTCCGCGTAGGCCGCCGCTGCCAGCTGCGCCTGCCGGTCGATCGCGTCGCCGTGCGCTGACACGAACGTCCCCGCGCGCCCTCGGGTCTCGATGACCCCGTCGGTCTCGAGCAGCCGGTACGCCTTGGCGACGGTGTTCGGTGCGATCCCCAGCTCGTCGGCCAGCCCGCGCACCGTCGGGAGCTTCGCCCCGGTCGCGAGTCGTCCGTCGCGGACGGCCTCGATCACCTGCGTCCGCAGCTGCTCGAACACACTGGTCCCCGCCTGAATCGTCCACTCCATCCGCCCATCCTGCCCGCGAACGGTCACGAATGGCGACTTCGGACGCGCCGCACTGTGCGTTGGTGACGGTTCGCGGGCCGGGGAGGGGTCAGTCGATGTGGCGGTGGATGAGGCGGGTGAGGACGATCGCGCTGCGGGTGTGGTCGACGTTGGGGGCGATCCGCACCTTCTCCAGGGCGTCCTCGAGGGCTGGGATGTTCCGGGCACGCATGTGCACGATGGCGTCGGCGCTTCCGGTGACGGTGCCGGCATCGACGACCTCCGGGACGCCCGACAGGATCCGCAGCAGCTCGTTGGGGGACACGGTGCCGCGGCAGAAGAGTTCGACGTAGGCTTCTGTCTGCATGCCGTCGACCGTGGGGTCGACCTGGATCGTGAACGACTGGATGACCCCGTCGGCGACGAGGCGGTCGACGCGTCGCTTCACCGCTGAGGCCGACAAGCCCACGACCGTGCCGATGTCGCCGTAGCCGGCGCGTGAGTTCTGTCGGAGCAGGTCGATGATGCCGCGGTCGAGGTTGTCCATGAGACCCAGTGTAAGCGCAATCATTGCGTGAAAAGCTGCCACTTCGCAGCATTCCTGCGCCATACTCCGTGAAAACGCTGCGAATCGCATGCAATGATGAACGTGGCGTGCCCCCGGGCCCCTGGACCTCGTCCGCCGACCCTCGCTCGTTTGGAGGCCGACGTGTCGTCGACGCTCAACCACCCCACCCCCACCACGCAGGACGCCACGACCGGCACCCGCGTCGCGAACCGTCGCCGGTACCTCATGTGCCGGCCGGACCGCTTCACCGTCAGCTACCGGATCAACCCCTGGATGAACCCGGACGACCCGACCGACACCTCGCTCGCGGTGTCGCAGTGGGAACAGCTGCACCAGGCCTACCTCGATCTCGGCCACCGGATCGACCTCATCGACCCGCTCGACGGCCTGCCGGACATGGTGTTCGCGGCGAACGGCGGCTTCACGCTCGACGGCATCGCCTACGGGGCGAAGTTCACCTACGAGGAGCGCATCCCCGAGGGGCCGGCCTACATGGACTGGTTCGAGGCGAACGGCTTCCGCGTCGAGCGCCCCGAGTTCGTGAACGAGGGCGAGGGCGACATCATGCTCGTCGGCGACGCCATCCTCGCCGGGACCGGCTTCCGCACCGATCCCCGCAGCCACGACGAGGTGCGGCGCATCTTCGACCGCGAGGTCGTGACCCTCAACCTCGTGAACCCGAGCTTCTACCACCTCGACACCGCGATCGCCGTACTCGACCCGGTGGCTCCCGCAGACGGCTCGCCCGCGAACATCGCCTACCTGCCGACCGCGTTCGACGAGGCGAGCAACCGCATCCTCGAGCAGCGCTACCCCGACGCGATCCACGTGAGCACCGAGGACGCAGCCGTCCTGGGTCTCAACTCAATCTCGAACGGTCGTGAGGTCGTCATCGCCGCCCGGGCCGTCGGGTTCGAGCGTCAACTGCGCGAGCGCGGCTACACGCCGATCGGCGTCGACCTGTCCGAGCTGCTCCTCGGCGGCGGCGGCGTGAAGTGCTGCACGCTCGAGCTGCGCGGGTAGCCCTTCGACAAGCTCAGGGACCGGGTGTCCGCTCAGGGGCCGGGGTGGTGCGGTCTCAGGGGTCGGGTGCGGCTCAGGGACCGAGGTCGGTGTCGAGGGGTTGCGGGTGCCAGTGGGGCGGCGTATACCTGCACTGACCGCTTGAACCTGAGGAAGGGCACCCATGGACGCCGGAGAACGACGTGACCACGAACGGGCCAACGCAGGGCGCTCCGGCACCCTGAGCGATGCGACGGGGTTCTGGGTCGTGATCGCCTTCGCCCTGTTCGCCGGCGGCATGTGGGCGTTCGGCGAGGCGTTCCGCACGGACGTCCTGCAGGCCGTCTGGTTCATGGGTGGCATCCTCATGATCGCGCTCGCCATCTTCATCCCGGCGCACTTCGCCAGCAACAACTGACCCCCAGCCGGACGTTCGCCGACCGTTTCCTGGGCGTCCGGCCGTCCGGTCGGAGGCCGCCGATACGGTCCTGTTCAGCGCGCTACGCTGGCTGAGCAGACACGAGGACGGCACATGGATTCCACGGTGGTCATCATTCCCACCTACAACGAACGCGAGAACCTGGAGAGGATCGTCGCGCGCGTCCGTCTCGCTGCACCCTCCGTCCAGGTGCTCGTGGTCGACGACAACTCACCCGACGGCACCGGAGCGATCGCCGACCGGCTCGCCGCCGAGGACGACGCGGTGCACGTGCTGCATCGCACCGGCAAGGAAGGGCTCGGCGCCGCCTACAAGGCCGGCTTCGCCTGGGCGCTCGGGCGCGGATTCGGCAACGTGGTCGAGATGGACGCCGACGGATCCCATGCCCCCGAGCAGTTGCCGGCGCTCCTCGCGGCCACCGCGGAGGCGGACGTCGTCCTCGGGTCGCGCTGGGTCCCGGGCGGCACCGTCGTCAACTGGCCCAAGCATCGCGAGGCCATCTCACGGGTCGGCAGTGCCTACGCCCGGTTCGCGCTCCGGCTCCCCGCCCGCGACGTGACCGGCGGCTACCGTGTGTTCAGCGCTGACGCACTGCGGCGGCTGCAGCTCGACGAGGTCCACAGCCACGGCTACGGCTTCCAGGTCGACATGCTCTGGCACGCGAACCGCGCCGGTCTGCGGATCGTCGAGGTGCCGATCACCTTCACCGAGCGGACGCTCGGGGCCTCCAAGATGACGAGCGGCATCGTCGTCGAAGCGATGCTCCGCGTCACCTGGTGGGGCGTCTGCGAACTGACGGACCGCATCATCGGGCGTCGTCCTGCGGCGTCACGGGCGGCCGCCGGCTCCTGAGTCACGGTGGTGCCCATCGACGGGCGCACCGTCAGCTGCGGCGCGGACCCGAGGAGATGACCGGAGCCGAGCCGATGAGGTCCTCGTCGTCGACGGCGTCGACGAGGAACGCGGCGACGTCGCAGCGAGGGATCCGGAGCGAGCTCGGCCAGCTTCCCGGCGGTGACGACACGACCGGGCGTCGGGCGTCGCTGGCCGAGAGCACGGTCGGGTGCACGATGGTCCAGTCGAGCTCCGAGCGGCGGAGGAACGCGTCCGCCTGCTCGTGATCGGCGTAGACGGTGCCGAGTCGGAGGAAGTGCGTCGCCCACCGCAGGCCGGCGGGGACGCTCCGGACCGACTCGCCGGCACCGAGCGCGGAGAGGAGGACGATTCGACGGAGGCCACGCGAGCGCATCGCGTCCGTCACGACCCGGACGGCGTTCGAGATGAGGTCGGGAGGACTCACCTGGCGCGCCCACGGCCAGTCGGACGAACCGATGTTGCTGAGGGCGATGATCACGGCCTGCGCGCCACGCATGGCCTCCTCGACGTCCTCACTCCGCAGGGGAGACCCCTGGGCGACCGTCAGGCGATCGCCGGGGACGACGGCGGCGGGGTCGCGGACGAGCGCGGTGACCGAGTAGCCGCGGCGGAGAGCCTCGCTGATGGTGAGTCGCCCGGTGCGGCCGCTCCCACCGATCACGAGGAGCTGTGCCACCGTCGCCTCCAGATCGTCGAACACCGGCCCGACGGCGCAAGTGCTGCGACCGTCGGGACGGTTCCATCGTTCCCGAAGGAGCGATAGAGGACATCGGGGACAACCCGTGGAGTGCGGCGGTGACCGCGTTCGGTCGGGAGGTCAGGCCTTCGCGGCCGCCGGCTTCCGGGCCGGAGCCTTCCGAGCGGTCGGTGCCGCGGGCTTCGCGGTGGCCGGCCGGCCGGCGCTCAGCGACGACTGCTCCGGCATCGGCTGCAGCGTCGTGAACCGCGACAGCTGGGTCACGTGGTGCGGCTGCAGCTCCTCGAGCGACGCGACACCCAGCAGCTTCATCGTGCGCACGATCTCGCCCGAGAGGATCTGGATCGCGCGGTCGACGCCCTCGCGCCCGCCGGCCATGAGCCCGTAGAGGTACGCGCGGCCGATGAAGGTGAAGCGCGCACCGAGCGCGACGGACGCCACGATGTCGGCGCCGTTCATGATGCCGGTGTCGAGGTGCACCTCGGCGTCCTTGCCCACCTCGCGCACGACGCTCGGCAGGAGGTGGAACGGGATCGGCGCGCGGTCGAGCTGGCGGCCGCCGTGGTTGGAGAGCTGGACGGCGTCCGCACCGAGGTCGACGGCGAGCTTCGCATCGGCGACCGACTGGACGCCCTTGACGATGAGCTTGCCCTTCCACTGCTCGCGGATGTACTTGACCTCGTCAGGACCGACGGTCGGGTCGAACATCGTGTCGATGAGCGCCGCGACGGTTCCCGACCAGCGGTCGAGGCTCGCGAAGGCCAACGGCTCCGTGGTGAGGAAGTTGATCCACCATGCCGGGCGGGGGAGCGCGTCGACGATGGTCTTCGGGGTGAGCGACGGCGGGATCGTCATGCCGTTGCGGACGTCGCGCAGGCGGGCGCCGCCGACGGGGGTGTCGACCGTCACGACGAGGGTGTCGTAGCCGGCTGCTGACGCGCGGTCGACGAGCGCCATCGACCGCTCGCGCTCGCTCCACATGTAGAGCTGGAACCAGTTGCGGCCACCGGGTGCCGCCGCCTTGACGTCCTCGATCGAGGTCGTGCCCATGGTCGACAGGGTGAAGGGGATGCCCGCGGCCGCTGCGGCGGAGGCTCCCGCGCGCTCGCCCTCGGTCTGCATCATGCGGGTGAAGCCGGTGGGAGCGATGCCGAAGGGGAACGCGACGCGCTCGCCGAGGACGTCCCAGCCGGTGTCGACGTTCGCGACGTTCTTCAGGACGGCCGGGTGGAACTCGATGTCCTGGAACGCCTGGCGTGCCCGGGCCAGCGAGATCTCGCCCTCGGCGGCGCCGTCGGTGTAGTCGAAGGGCGCCGTCGGCGTGACCTTTTTGGCGATCGTGCGCAGGTCGCTGATGGTGGTGGCGGCCGCCAGGCGTCGCTTCCGGGCGTTGAACTCCGGCTTCTTGAACTGCATGAGCGGCAGGAGGTCGTGGGGCTTGGGGATGCGGCGTTCAACCATGGTCTGTCTCTTCTTTCCGCGAACTGTCGCTTGAGGTGGGTGTCGAGGGGTGCGGACTGTCGTCTTCTGACAGTTCGCGAGCCTGGTAGTAGTTGGTGATGTGGGAGCGGACGGACTGGCGGGCCAGCTCGGCGTCGGCGTGGCGGATCGCCTCCACGATGCCCCGGTGCTCGGCGCGCAGGCGGTCGGCGGTGGCCGACCACGACGCCAGTTGTGGGACACCGGCCAGGACGTAGCGCTCGATGGAGTCGCGGAGGCCCGACATCGTGGCGACGAGGACCTGGTTGCCCTCCGCCTCGGCGAGCGACAGGTGGAACTGCGCATCGAGGGCGAGGAACTCGGCCTCCGTGAGGGTGGGCTGGTCCATCGCGTCGAGCAGGGACTCGGGGTGCGTGAGATCGGGGACGGCCGCTTCGGCACGCGATGCGAGACTGTGGACGACCGCGGTCTCGATCACGAGCCTGGTGTCGACCACGTCCTGGACGGCGAAGCCCTGCGCGGCGACCTGGAGCCGCATGAGGGTGGCCATGCCACCGGACGGCGTGGCGACGATGATCGCGCCGGCGGTGGGGCCGGATCCCGTGTGGGTGCGGATGAGCCCCAGGACCTCGAGGACGCGGATCGCCTCGCGGACACTGGACCGACCGACGCCGAGGTCGATCGCGAGCTGTCGTTCGCCGGGCAGGCGGTCACCGGGGGTGAGGACACCGCTGAGGAGGTCCGACTCGATGCGGGCGAGCACGACCTCCCAGGCCCGGGGCTCCGCCGCTGCGGTGGCGGGCTGCGTCGCCGGGGCCGCTGCCGGCGCGGCCGTCGCTGGTGCGTTCATCGATCCTCCTTCGACACTGCGGTGTGGTCAGACCACAAACCCTACCTCTTGAACCGATTCAATGCGAGCCCTCGCCGCAGATTTTTCTGCGAAGCGAAATCGACGGACCTCGTCGCCCGTCTCAGGTGCGGAGGACGATGTTCTCCGGCTCCTCGTCGGCCAACAGGTGTTCGATCTGTCGGCGCAGGAGACGCGCCATCCGCGGCAGCATGGCGCTCGTCGCGCCCCCGATGTGCGGGGAGACGAGCACGTTCGGCAGGGACCAGAGCGGGTGGTCGGCGGGCAGCGGTTCCGGGTCCGTCACGTCGAGCGCCAGTCGGATGCGACCGCTCGTCGCGTGCTCCACGAGCGCATCGGTGTCGGCGACGGGGCCGCGGGCCACGTTCACGACGAGGGCGTCGTCGGGCAGAGCCGCCAGGAAGTCGTCTCCGATCAAGCCGCGGGTGCCGTCGGTGAGCGGCACGACGACGATGACGATCTCAGCGTGCGGCAGGAGTCCGGGCAGTTCGTCGATGCCGTGGATCGGCCCCCGCTCGTCCTCCCGCGCGCTCGACGCCACCCGGGTGACCTCGACCTCGAACGGGAGCAGTCGCTCCTCGATGGCCGCACCGACCCCGCCGTACCCGATGAGGAGCACGCGGCGGTCGGCGAGGCTCGGGCGCTGGCTCTGCAGCCACTCGCCCGTCCGCTCGGCGCGCACGAAGTCCGGGATGCCCCGCTGCGAGGCGAGGATGAGTCCCACCGTGAGCTCCGCGGTCGAGGCCTCGTGCACGGTCGCCGCGTTGGCGAGGGTGATGCCGGCCGGGAGGAGGTCCGCGAGGCCGTCGTAGCCGATCGACTGCACCTGGACGAGCTTCGGCGTCACCGCGGCGACGTTCGCGAGCGGCTTGTTCGAGCCGAGGTAGACGGGCACGACGAGGTCGATGTGCTCGACCGGCGGTTCGGTGCGCAGATCCCATTCGACGAACTCGACGCCCTCGGGGAGGGGGCCTTGCGACAGCACCTCCTCGCGCAGGTCGGCGGGCAGGCTGACGATGAGTGGAGAAGCGGTCATGCTGCGACGCTACCGGCTGACGGACGTGGAGCCGGCAGGCTTGCGCGGCTCGTAGTGGGTCGGCTCGAAGGAACGGGCGACGAGGGCGCGCAGGGTCTCGAGGTCGCCGTCGATGATCCCCACCGCCCTGGCCTGGACGAGGGCGTTCCCCAACGCCGTCGCTTCGACCGGGCCGGCGATGACGGGGATCCCCGCTCGGTCGGCCGTCAGCTGGCACAGGAGCGTGTTCTGCGATCCGCCGCCGACGACGTGGATCGCGCGCACCTGGACCCCGGACAGCTCGGAGGCCGTGTGGACCGCATCCGCGAACGCCTGCGCCAGGCTCTCGATGATGCACCGGACGAACTCGGCACGGGACTGCGGGACCGCCCGCCCGTGCTCGATGAGGAACTCGGCGATGCGCGCCGGCAGGTCGCCGGGGGCGAGGAACCGGGGGTCGTTCGCATCGAACACCGAGACGGGTGCGTCGACCGCGGCGGCCTGGGCGATGAGCCCGGGCAGGTCGATCGTCTCGCCACCGCGCTCCCAGGTGCGCACCGATTCGCTCAGGAGCCAGAGTCCCATCACGTTGTGCAGGAAGCGGGTGCGTCCGTCGACGCCGCCCTCGTTCGTGAAGTTCGCCGCTCGACTCGCCTCGGTGAGGACCGGGCGTTCGAGCTCGACCCCGACGAGTCCCCAGGTGCCGCACGAGATGTAGGCGGCGTCCGGGGTCGTCATCGGGACGGCGACGACCGCCGAGGCCGTGTCGTGTGAACCGATGGCGGTGACGGGTGTGGACGAGGGCAGGCCGACCTCGGCGGCGACCGCTTCGAGGAGCGTCCCGATGCGATCGCCCGGCTGGACGATGGGCGGGAGGACGGCCGCCGGGATGCCGAGTCGGGTGAGGAGTCCGGCGTCCCACCTGGTCGGTTCGCCGGCGCGGACGAGGCCGGTGGTCGACGCGTTGGTGGCCTCGGCGACGCGGGCACCGGTCAGCCAGTGCGCGATGAGGTCGGGCACCAGGAGCGCGGTGTCGGCCACGTCGAGCATGCCGGCGTCGCGCTCGGTCGCGAGCTGGTAGACGGTGTTGAACGGCAGGAACTGCAGGCCGTTCACGCGGTAGAGGTCGGCGAAGGGGACCGTTCCGTGGACCGCCTCGACGCCTGCCGCCGTCCGTTCGTCGCGGTAGTGGAACGGTGCGCCGAGGAGGCGCCCCTGCCGGAGGAGGCCGTAGTCGACCGCCCACGAGTCGATGCCGATGCTCGCGAGGTGTGGCTCCTGCTTCGCTGCGCCCGACAGCCCCGCGATGATCGAGCGGTACAGCTCGAGGATGTTCCAGTGCAGGCCGTCCGGCGTGCGGACGGGCGTGTTCGGGAACCGGGCGACCGGCACGAGGCGCAGCTCGCCGGGGCCGACGTGGCCGAGCATGACCCGCCCGCTCGTGGCCCCGAGGTCGACCGCCGCGACGGTGCCGCTCCGGCCTGCCGCACTCATCGCAGGAAGGCTGCGGCCACGCCCGCGTCGACGGGGATGTGCAGTCCGGTCGTGTGGCTGAAGTCGCTCGTGCAGATCGCGAAGACCGCGTTCGCGACGTTCTCGGGGACGACCTCGCGCTTGAGGATGGTGCGCTGCGCGTAGAACTTGCCGAGGTCCTGCTCGTCGATGCCGTACGTCTTCGCGCGGTTCGCGCCCCAGCCCGAGGCGAAGATGCCGGAGCCGCGGACGACGCCGTCGGGGTTGATGCCGTTCACCTTCACACCGTACTCGCCGAGCTCCGCGGCGAGGAGGCGGACCTGGTGGGCCTGGTCGGCCTTCGTCGCGGAGTAGGCGATGTTGTTCGGGCCCGCGAACACGGAGTTCTTCGACGAGATGTAGACGATGTCGCCGCCCAGCTTCTGGTCGATGAGCACGCGTGCGGCGGCCTTCGAGACGAGGAACGAGCCCTTCGCCATGACGTTGTGCTGGAGGTCCCAGTCGGCCTCGGTGGTCTCGAGGAGCGACTTGGAGAGCGAGAGACCGGCGTTGTTGACGACGAGGTCGAGCCCACCGAAGGCGAGGACGGTCTCGTCGATCGCGGCTTGGACGGCGGCTTCGTTCGAGACGTCGGCGGCGATCCCGATAGCGACGTCCGTCGAGCCGAGCTCGGCCGCTGCGGCCTGTGCCTTCTCGAGCGAGAGGTCGGCGATCGCGACGACCGCGCCCTCCGCGACGAGACGCGTGGCGATGGCCTTGCCGATGCCGGATGCGGCACCGGTGACGAGCGCGATGCGGGTCGCGAGTGGCTTCGGCGCAGGCTGACGCTGCAGCTTCGCCTCCTCGAGGGCCCAGTACTCGATCGCGAACTTCTCGGCCTCGTCGATCGGCGCGTACGTGGAGAGCCCCTCGGCCCCGCGCATGACGTTGATGGCGTTGACGTAGAACTCGCCGGCGACGCGGGCGGTCTGCTTGTCCTTGCCGAAGCTGAACATGCCGACGCCGGGGACGAGGACGATGAGGGGGTCGGCGCCGCGGATCGCCGGGCTGTCGGCCGTGGCGTGGCGGTCGTAGTAGGCCTGGTAGTCCTCGCGGTAGGCCTCGTGCAGGGTGCCGAGGCGCTCGATGACCTCCTCGACGCTCGCCGTGGCGGGCAGGTCGACCGTGAGTGGCTTCACCTTGGTGCGGAGGAAGTGGTCGGGGCAGCTCGTGCCCAGTGCGGTGAGACGCGGGTGCTCCGCCGAGGCCAGGAAGTCGAGGACCTCGGGGCTGTCGGTGAAGTGGCCGACGACGGGGCGGTCGGCGGAGGCGAGCCCGCGGATGGTGGGCGCGAGGGCCGCCGCCTTCGCACGACGCTCGGCCTCGGGCAGGGCTGCGTAGCCGTCGAGCGGCGGACCGAAGGGCTCGGGGCGGGAGTTCGTCTCGATGTAGGCGGCCGCGGTGTCGATGATCCACAGCGAGTTCGCCTCGGCCTCGTCGGAGGTGTCGCCCCAGGCGGTGATGCCGTGCCCGCCGAGGATGGTTCCGATGGCCTGCGGGTTGTCGGCCTTGATGGCAGCGATGTCGAGGCCGAGCTGGAAGCCGGGGCGACGCCACGGGACCCACACGACCTTGTCGCCGAAGATCTTCGCGGTGAGTTCGGGGCCGTCGGCGGCGGTCGCGATGGCGATGCCGGAGTCGGGGTGCAGGTGGTCGACGTGGGCCGCGTCGACGAGGCCGTGCATGGCGGTGTCGATCGACGGGGCCGCGCCACCCTTGCCGTGCAGGGTGTAGTCGAAGGCGGCGACCATCTCGTCCTCGCGGTCGAGGCCGGGGTAGACGTCCTGCAGGGCGCGCATGCGGTCGAGGCGGAGGACCGCGAGACCCTCGGGCTTCAGCGTGCCGAGGTCGCCGCCGGAGCCCTTGACCCAGAGGAGCTCGACCGGCTCGCCCGTGACGGGGTCGATCTCGGTGCCCTTGGCCGAGGTGTTGCCGCCGGCGTAGTTGGTGTTCTTCGGGTCGCTCCCGAGGCGGTTGCTGCGGGCGATGAGCTCGGCAGCGGTTGGGTTCACGGACATTCGCACTCCTTCGTCGGGGCACGTCCGTGCCCGGTGTTCAATCGTGTTAAGTATGACAAGAAGTCACAGATGTCGCAATGGCGGATGTCCCGATCTCAGGAGAGCCTCGGCGCGTTGCGGTCGTCGCGGAGCGACGCGCGCGGTGAGTCCTGAGAACGGGACGTGCGGGGCCTGGTGCTCAGAGGAGTTCGACGGCGTCGCGGTAGGCGTCGAGCGCAGGGTCGGCGGGGTCGAGTTCCGTGACGAGGAGGTCGATGTCCGCCAGGGCGAAGCCGACTGCCATCGCACGCTGTCCCAGCTTCGAGGACGCGGCGACGAGGATCGTCTCGTCGGAGGCGCGGGCGAACGCCTGCTTGACCTGCGCTTCTTCGAGGGTGACCTCCGAGCTGCCGACGGTCGGGTCGATGGCGGCGGCCGACAGGAAGAAGCGCCGGTAGAGCACCGACGACGCCGCCTGGCAGGCGATGGGACCGATGAAGCTGTCGGTGCGCGACTCGGCTTGGCCGCCGACGAGGATCGCGGTGACCTCGCGGTTCGCGCCGGCGAGGATGAAGTTCGGGTAGGAGTTGGTCGCCACCGTGAGGGTCGACTCGCCGAGCAGTCGACTGATGCCGCCGGCCGTGCTGGAGGCGTCGATCGCGATCGCGCCGTCCGTCGGGATGAGCGACCGGAGCTTCTCGACGATGGCGCCCTTCTCGCGGACACCCGTCGCGGACCGTTCGGTGAAGGTCCTCGGTCGCAGGGTCGGGATGGCGCCACCCCGGACGCGCCGCACCAGGCCGAGCTGCTCGAGGTCGGCGAGGTCGCGTCGCACGGTCATCGAGGACACGTCGAGCTCCGCAGCCGCGTCGTCGAGGCGGATGCTGCCGTCACGTTCGAGGATCGCCGTCAGTCGGGTCCGTCGTTCCTCGGCGCCGAGCGTGCCGGTCGTGGCCATGTCGCCCCTGTCCATCGGTGTCGGACGTGTCCGTTCGTGTCCCTCTCAACAGGATGTCACAGCGAGGGGAGGACACCGGTCTGGTTCACAATTCAGGAGGCGTCCGGCGCGTCGGTCGAGCGACGCGGCGTGGCGTGCGCGACGGGCCGCGAGCGTCCTGAGTTACGGACCGCCGTGCATCACGAGCGCACGGGTGATTCAGGAGGCGGCGTCGATGAGCGTCTCGGCGGCGCGACGAGCGTGCAACGCGGCCTCGGGGGAGCCCGTGATGGCGGCGGTGGTCTGGGCGCCCTCGGCGAGGATCGCGAGCTGGGGGGCGAGCGATGCCGGAGCGCCGGCGTCGGCGACGAGGTCGGCGACGTAGTCCTGGAAGGACGCCTTGTGTTCGCGGGTGATGGTGGCGACCGCCGGCGAGACGCCCCCGAGCTCCCCGAAGGCGTTGATGAACCCGCAGCCGCGGAACGAGTCGTCACTGAACCAGCCGGCCAGGTAGTCGTAGATCGCGAGGAGTCGGTCGCGGGGCGTCTCCGCGTCGTCCACGAGCGCGCTGACGCCGGTGGTCCAGAGCTCGTGTCGGCGCTCCATGACCGCGAGGACGATGTCCTCCTTGCTCGGGAACTCCGAGTACAGGCGCTTCAACGACACGCCGGCCGCCGAACGCAGTTCGTCCATGCCGACGGACTGGATGCCCTTCGCGTAGTACAGGCGGTCGGCGGCGTCGACGATGATGTCGCGCACGGAGGCCGGTGTCGCGGGTGCGGCCGCCGGGCTCGGCGACGCGATCGTCATCGTCTGTTCGCTGGTCATTCCATCAGTGTACTTGCATTGAGAACGATCGTTCCCTATGCTGATGGACACCGAAGAGAACGATCGTTCTCAAATCGGGGCGTGGAACCGGGCGACGAGTCCGGACGCCGAAGACGAAAGGAATCGAACCATGTCGTTCATCACCGTCGGAACCGAGAACAGCACGTCCGTGGAGCTCTACGTCGAGGATCACGGCAGCGGCCAGCCCGTCGTCCTCATCCACGGCTACCCCCTCGACGGCTCGTCGTGGGAGAAGCAGACCGCGGTGCTCCTCGACGCCGGCTACCGCGTCATCACCTACGACCGCCGCGGCTTCGGCAAGTCCTCCAAGCCCACCGAGGGCTACGACTACGACACCTTCGCCGCCGACCTCAAGGCCGTCGTCGACGGGCTCGACCTCCACGACGCGGTCCTCGTCGGCTTCTCGATGGGCACCGGCGAGGTCGGTCGCTACCTCGGCACCTACGGCTCGGAGCGCGTCGCGAAGGCCGTCTTCCTCGGATCGCTCGAGCCCTACCTGCTGCAGACCGACGACAACCCGACGGGTGTCCCGCAGGACGTGTTCGACGGGCTCCTCGAGGCCGTCACCGACGACCGCTACGCGTTCTTCACCAGCTTCTTCGAGAACTTCTTCAACACGGACGAGAACCTCGGCTCGCGCCTGAGCGAGGAGGCGCTGCGGGCCAACACGCAGCTCGCCTACAACGCGTCGCCGTACGCCTCGGTCGCTGCGCAGCCGACCTGGCTGACCGACTTCCGGGCCGACGTCGCGAAGATCGACGTCCCGTCGCTCATCGTGCACGGCACCGGCGACCGCGTCCTGCCGATCGACTCCACCGGTCGCGTGTTCGCCAAGGCGCTGCCCTCCGCCGAGTACGTCGAGATCGAGGGCGCGCCGCACGGCATGCTCTGGACCCACTACCGGGAGGTCAACGAGCAGCTGCTCGCCTTCCTCGCGAAGTAGTCGGCTCGGTCGGCTCGCAATTCAGGTCCGTTCCGGCGCGTCGGCGAACTCGGCCGGCGCGCCCGGGGTGACACGCCGCGCGCGTCCTGAGTTGTGAACGTCCGAAGCCCCGCGACCGGGATGGTCGCGGGGCTTCCTCGTGTTCGGGTGTGCCTACGCGCCCCAGCTCGCCTGGGTCCCGCCGACGCGCTCCTCGGCGATCTGCTGCTGGTAGCCCGAGGCCAGGTAGGCGCCGAACGGGTCGGCCGGCAGACCGCGGCTCTCGCGCCAGGCGGCGAGCGGTCCGCGGACGTCGGTGTAGAACGCGTCCATGAGGATGCCGTTCGCGCCGAGGACGTCACCGGCCTCCTGCGCCGCGGTCAGTGCGTCGCGGTCGACGAGCAGTGCGCGCGCGGTCATCTCCTGCACGTTCAGCACCGAGCGGATCTGCCCGGGGATCTTGTCCTCCACGTTGTGGCACTGGTCGAGCATGAACGCGACCGGCGAGTCGTCGTCGAGGCCGCCGCCGCGGACGACCTCATAGAGGATCCGGAACAGCTGGAACGGGTCGGCTGCACCCACGATGAGGTCGTCGTCGGCGTAGAAGCGCGAGTTGAAGTCGAACGAGCCGAGCTTCCCGAGGCGCAGGAGCTGGGCGACGATGAACTCGATGTTCGTGCCAGGCGCGTGGTGGCCGGTGTCGAGGCAGACGAGGGCCTGGTCGCCGAGCTGGGCCACCTGGGCGTAGGACGTTCCCCAGTCGGGGACGTCGGTGTGATAGAACGCCGGCTCGAAGAACTTGTACTCGAGCACGAGTCGCTGCTCCTCGCCGAGGCGGGCGTAGATCTGCTGGAGCGAGTCGGCCAGGCGGTCCTGCCGTCCGCGGATGTCCTGCTGGCCCGGGTAGTTGCTGCCGTCGGCGAGCCAGATCTTGAGGTCCTGCGAGCCGGTCGCGTGCATGACGTCGATGCAGGCGAAGTGGTGGTCGATCGCCTTCTGACGGATCACCGGGTTGCTGTGGGTCAGGCTGCCGAACTTGTAGTCCTCATCCTGGAAGGTGTTCGAGTTGATCGTGCCGAGCGCGACGCCGTGGTCCTCGGCGTAGCGACGGAGTGCGCTGAAGTCGTCCACGAGGTCCCACGGGATGTGGAGTGCGACCTTCGGCGCGAGGGCCGTGAACTCGTGCACCTTGGCGGCGTCGGCGATCTTCTCCTCCGGCGTCCGCGGGGTGCCGGGCGTCGTGAACACCTTGAAGCGGGTGCCGGAGTTGCCGAACGCCCAGGAGGGGAGTTCGATGGCCTGCTTCTCGAGCAGCGGGGTGATGGTGTCGAAACTGGTCATGGTCACTTCTCTGTGCGTGTTCCGGTGGTCTGGGGCGCGCTCACGGCGCTGGTTGCAGCATACGTGAATCGTTTCAATGTCGCTACTCGTGGAGGGTCGCGAGCTGGTCCTCGAGGTGGAACACCTCGGTGAGCTGGAGGAAGCCCTGGTCCGGCGGGAGGTCGAGGTCGACGAAGAACTCACCCATCTCGGCCTGCCAGCGCGCGTTGACCTCGGTCTCGGCCATGCCGGCCTGGGCTGCTTCGAGGGATGCCGTCTCGAAGTACCCGATGAGGAGGCCGTCGTCGCGGACGAAGAGCGAGTAGTTGTGCCAGCCCGTGTCGGCGAGGGCTTGCAGCATGTCCGGCCAGACGGCGGCATGGCGTTCGCGGTACTCCGCAAGGCGTTCGGGTTTGACCTGGAGCTGGAAGCACACGCGGTGCAGGGGTCGGGCACTCGTCATCGAGGCGTACCTTTCGGTTCGGTGTCACGGACACTCTGAATCGATTCAGAGGATCGCAAGCAGCGTATCCGGGCGATCGGCCGCGGGTCAACGGACCGACTGCCCGGATGTCTGAAGGTCTGGACAGGGTGCATCGACCGTTCGACGGTCAGGGCGCGCCCGTCGTCCGCGCCGATCACCCCTGGACACCTCGGAGCGAACTCCCTAGCGTGGACCCATGGCTGCCGATGACGCGCCACCCGATGCACCCACGATCGACGGTTCCGACGGTTCGGAGGAGACGACCGTCGCCTCGGAGAGCCCGCGCTGGCGTCGCGACGTCGCGGTGTTCCTGTCCGGACAGACGGTCTCGCTGTTCGGCTCGATGCTCGTGCAGTACGCGATCATGTGGCACCTCACGCTCGAGACGAAGTCCGGAGTCGTGCTCGCGTTCGCCGCCGTCGCGGGGTTCCTGCCGCAGGCGATCGTGTCGATCTTCGGCGGGGTGTGGGCCGACCGCATGAACCGCAAACTGCTCATCATCGCGGCCGACGGCTCGATCGCCATCACGACCCTCGCGCTCGCGATCTTCCTCATCAACGGCGCCGCCGACCTCTGGCTCATCTTCCTCACGCTCGCGATCCGCTCGGTCGGCGCGGGCATCCAGATGCCGGCGGTCTCCGCGCTCATCCCGCAGATCACGCCGACCGACAAGCTCATGCGGGTCAACGGCATCAACGGATCCATCCAGTCGGCGATGATGCTCGTCGCCCCGGCTGCGGCCGGCGCGCTGTACGCGAGTGCGTCGCTCGTCGCGATCTTCTTCGTCGACGTCGTCACGGCCGCCATCGGGATCGGGCTGCTGCTGCTCGTACCGGTGCGGACGCTCGTGCGGTCGGGCGAGCGCCCCGGCTACTTCGCCGACCTCACCGAGGGCGTGCGCTACGTCTGGCACCACGGCTTCGTGCGCTGGCTGCTCATCCTCTTCGCGATCGTGTTCCTGCTGGTCGTCGCGCCGTCCTACCTCACGCCGCTCATGATCGCCCGCACCTTCGGCGACGAGGTCTGGATGCTCACCGTGAACGAACTCGCCTTCAGCGTCGGCATGGTCGGCGGCGGAGCGATCATCGCGATCTGGGGCGGCACCAAGAACCGCGTGCTCCTCATCGTCGGGTCCTCGGTGGTGTTCGGGGCGCTGTCCATCGGGCTCGGACTCTCGACCAACCTCTGGGTCTTCTTCGGCTTCATGTTCCTGCTCGGGATCGCTGTGCCGTTCTTCTCGACGACGTCGATGACCCTGCTGCAGGAGCGCGTCCAACCGGAGCGGCAGGGTCGCGTGTTCGGCTTCGTCGGCATCGTCATGGCGGTGTCGATGCCCCTCGGGATGATCGTGTTCGGACCGCTCGCCGACGTCGTGTCCGTCGAACTGCTCCTCGTCGTCGCCGGTGTGCTCACCTTCGTGGTGCTCGCCGTCGCCGTGCTCGTACCGTCCGGGCGACGGGCGATGGCCGAGGTGACGAAGCAGCCGTGATCCGCTCCGGTCGTCCGATCAGGGGAGCTGCGCCGAGTAGCCCTCGCGGTAGGTGGGGTAATGGTAGGTGAATCCGGTGTCGCGGAGGGCGGCTGCCATGATGCGCTTGCCGCGGTGCGGTTCTTCCGGGGTGCGACCGGCGTCGTCGAGCGTCGGGGGAGCGACGCCGAGTCGATCGGCGAGGAAGTCGGCCACCGTCGACAGCAGGACCGGCTCCTCGTCGATGCCCGCCACGACCGGCGGGAGTGATGCCGCCGACAGGTCGAGCAGGTGCACGATCACACCCGCGGCGTCGTCGCGGTGGATGCGATTGGTCCAGCCGGAGGGCCGGGTGACACGGCCGTCGCGGACCTGGTCGACGAACATCGTGGACGTCGGACCGTAGAGGCCGCCGAAGCGGATGGCGCTCGCCTCGGGCACGGCGGCGAGGACGGCCTCCTCGGCTGCGAGCAGGGCGCGCGCGGTGCCGGTGGTCGGGACGGCCGGCGTGGTGTCGTCGATCCTCTCCCCGCCGTCCTCGCCCCACACCGCGGTCGACGACACGAACAGGATGCGCGGCGGGGTGCCGGGGAGTGCGGCGACCGCGCTCACGAGATGCCCGACACCGTCGCGGTAGAGGGCGTCATAGGCCTCGACCGAGCGTGCCCGCGGCGCAAGGGCCACCACGATCGCCGTCGTGTCCGCAGGAAGGTCGGGGGCGGAGGTCGTGATGTCGCGGAGCTGGAGGGTGAAGCGCCCCTTGACCGACTCGCGCGCCGGGTTCGGCTCAGGGATCGGGTTCGACTCGGGCGCCGTGCGCTTCACGCCGACGACGTCCTCGCCTCGGGCCAGGAGCCTCCCGGCGACGTCCGAGCCGAGCTGTCCGAGTCCCACGATCACGACGGTCATCGCTCCACCGTACCCGGCGCCAGGGGTGAGAATGGTGGGATGAGTGCTGCGGGGGAGTTCATCGACGCGGCGCTCCAATACGAGGGCGACGGCTACCGCGCAGCGGACGTCGCCGAGCGGCTCGGCGACGGGCTCCGGTCCTACGGTTCATCCGTCGGGGCCGTGCGCGGGACCGTGCGCGACGCCCTCCGGAAGTTCCGCGGACTGGAGCACGACGAGCTGGCAGCCCTCGCCTCGGAGCTGTGGGCCGTGCCGGTCTTCGAGCGTCGGCTCGCCGCGATCGTCCTCCTGCAGTCGAGCGTCGCGGTACTCAGGCACACCGACCTGACGAGGATCGAAGGCTTCGTCCGCGCCGGTCGGGTTCCCCAGCTCGCCGACCCGCTGGCCACCGACGTCATCGGACCGCTCCTGGAACGCCTCGACGGGACGGCCCGAGCCAAGGCCGAGACCGTCCTCGACCGGTGGATGCAGGACGAGCCCTGGTTGCGACGGGCGGCACTACTCGCCCCGATCCGCGAGCTCGGTGCGGGTGGTGGCGATGTCGATCGTGCCACCCGTCGGCTCGCCGTCGCCCTGGCCGGGTTGCAGCGGCCGGCGCCGATCGCCGTCGTCGAGCCCGCTGTGGAGCGTCTTCGCGCCGTGCTCTGATCCGTCCGGTCGCGACTGCCCTTCGACAGGCTCAGGGACCGGGTTGGGCTCAGGGGCCGGGTTGGGTTCAGGGGCCGACGGCGCCTCATACCTGGCGGAAGTCGATCCCCAGCAGGCTCGCCGCAGCCCGGTAGTCCGCCGCCCGGTGTCCGAGCGACAGCGACCAGTGGTGACCGATACCGGTCGCGCTCCACTCGTCCACCCAGACACCCGGGTCACGCCCGAAGTCGACACGGCTCGTCGTGTTGCCGATCGCGAGCAGCGGGCCGGGGACGACCTCGCCCTCCGACGCGACGAAGGCGAGCGAGCCGTCGCGGTCCTGCCCCAACCCGAGCAGCGTGACCGGCCCATGCCGCACGTCGAACTCGACGCTCACACCCCACCCGCGCTTGCCGTGATAGACCCCGAGCCCGCGCAGCAGCGGGTCGCGGGAGCTGACGGCGAGGTGCGCCGGTCCGTCGTGTCCCATCTCGACGACCTCGTCCTCGAAGTCCAGCGCCTGGATCTCGCAGAACGACCCACCGGCGCCGACGACCTGGGTCGCGAGCTGTGCGACCGTCGTCCGCAGCTCGTACTCGCCGGTCGTGGGGATGCCGCGAGCGGTGAGGAGGGACGCGCCGAGGATCATGCCGGCGCCGAGTCGCTCGTGCTGTTCGCCGTCGCGACCGCGGTGGTAGTAGGCGAGACTGTCGAGCGCGAACTCGTCGACGAGCCGGTCGAGCCCGACCGACACCTTCGCTCCCCACGCGAAGTCGTCCTCGACCACCGTGTCGTCGAGGGTGAAGATCTCCCTGGCGAGGGCCATGCGGTCGGCGACCTCGGCGTCGGTCACGTCGTCGACGAGGACGCGGAGGTCGTCGAACTCCACGACCTCGACGTGCGAGCCGAAGGTGGTCGGCAGCAGGGTGAGGTCGGTGGAGACGTCGAGCATGCCGGGGTAGACGTGGCCCATGAGGCCGTGACGGGCGTGACGGAGGGCTGCGCGGACGTGCGCCGCCCGGATCCACTGCGAGATCCGATCCCACGCCGACTCCTGACGCAGCCAGCCCGACACCGAGCGGAACGGGATGCCCGCCCGACGGAAGACGTTGCCGACCTCGGGTACCGGGCACTGCCCGCAGTAGGCGAGCCAGGCGCCGGTGTCGAAGCTCGCGTGGTCCATCCGCTCGGTCGGCTGCAGGTCGATGACGAGGACCGGGGTGTTCGCGCGCCGGGCGATCGGCAGGACCATCGAGGAGGTGAGGTAGGTGGTGAGGAACAGGACGATGAGGTCGCAGTCGCCCTGTCGGAGCTGTTCCGCCGCGGCGTCGCCCTCCTGCGCGTCCGAGATGAAGCCGACGTCGACGACCTCGGCGTCCATCTGCTGGAAGCGTTCCGAGACGTACCGGGCCGACGCCTGGAGCTGGGGGAGCAACTCCGGGAACTGCGGCCAGTAGGTGCCGAGGCCGCCGGCGACGAGGCCGATGCGGGGCTTCCGCCGTGCCTTCGGGGTGAGGAGCGGGTGGACGGCTGCTGCAGTGTGGGTCATCGTCGATCCTTGGTGGGTGCGGGTACGGGGATATTTAATCGATTAAATACTGGTGACGACTGTACCCGGGCGTCACCGCCGCGTCCAGCCTCGCCGCTGCTCAGGCCGGCAGGGGAGCGGACTCGCGGACGACGAGATGCGGCTCGAGCGTCCGGGTGACGTGCTCGTGCGCAGCGCGGTCGGCGCCCAGCTCGGCCAGGAGGATCTCGACGGCCACGCGCCCGAGTTCGTCCTTCGGCTGCTCGACCGTGGTGAGCGGCACCCGCCCGTCGGCCGCGAGCGCGAGATCGCCGTAGCCGACCACCGACACCTCATCAGGCACCGCGAGACCACCGTCGTTCAACCCCCTGATGACGCCGAGCGCGAGCTGGTCGTTCGTGCAGAACACGCCGGTCGGACGCGGTGTCTCGGCCGCGATCCGACGGCCCGCGATGCGCCCTGAGTCGACGGTCATCTCGTCCACGGTGACCTCGCGGAGGTCGTCGGGGTCGAGACCGGCCGCGATGAACGCGTTCCGGGCACCCTCGCGTCGATCGGCGCACTGCGGGATCGCCAGGTCGCCGTTCACGAGCACGATCGACCTATCGGACGCCGGGGCGGGACTGGCGAGCAGGTGGGCGACCGCCAGCTCCCC
The DNA here is from genome assembly GCF_003856975.1 of Plantibacter sp. PA-3-X8. Taxonomy (NCBI): domain Bacteria; kingdom Bacillati; phylum Actinomycetota; class Actinomycetes; order Micrococcales; family Microbacteriaceae; genus Plantibacter; species Plantibacter sp. PA-3-X8. The sequence continues at coordinate 438,661 of NZ_CP033107.1, read as the reverse complement.
GCCGTGCACGTCGTCGATCGCGACGGAGCAGCCGGTGCCCTCGGGGGCGGTGCGGTCCATGAGCACGAGGCGGCTGCCGACCCGTCGCAGCTGGGCCAGTCGGGAGGCGTCGGCCGTCAGCGGAGCGACGAGCGCACCGGCCGCCCGATGCTCGGCGAGCATCTCGAAGTGCCGGAGTTCGAGGTCCGGATCGTCATGGCTCACGCAGAGCGCGACCGTGTAGCCGTGTTCGGCCGCGGCCTCGGTGACCCCGCGGGCGATCGCCGAGTAGAACGGGTTCGCGATGTCGGGGATGACGAGACCGATGAGCCGGTTCGTGCCCTGCCGCAGGGTGGCGGCGGCACGGTTGGGGACGAAGTCGAGTTCCTCGATCGCGGCGAGCACGCGCTCGCGGGTGGCGGGGGCGACGATCTCGGGGCGGTTGAGCGTGTTGGAGACGGTCGCGTTCGAGACGCCGGCGAGTCTGGCGACGGCGGCGAACCCGATGTCGTGCTTCGCCATGCTGCCCTCCGATTCCACTCCGAGCGTACCCGGCGCGACCCTCGTCCCGTTCTCAGGACTCCTCCGGTGTGGTGGGGCGATCTCCGCCCGACACGCCGCGGAAGTCCTGAGAACGGGACGGAGGCGACCGCTACGGGAGGGTGTGGCCCGCGGCGGTGAAGAGGCGGTACCACTCCTCGCGCGACAGCGTCACGTCGGAACCTGCGGCCGCTTCCTGGACGCGCGACGGCTTGGTGGTGCCGAGCACGACCTGGATGTTCGCGGGGTGCCGGGTGATCCACGCGGTCGCGATGCCGGACGGCGTCACGCCGTGTGCGGCAGCGAGCTCGTCGAGCACGTCGTTCAGCTCCGCGTAGTGCTCGCGGTCGCCGATGAAGACGCCCGTGAAGAAGCCGGCCTGGAACGGCGACCACGCCTGCAGGGTCATGCCGGTCAGGCGGCTGTAGTCGAGCATTCCGTTGTCGCGGTCGATCGACTGGTCGAGGCCGGCCATGTTCGCGGCGACGCCGGACGCGATGATCGGGGCGTGGGTGATGCTCAGCTGCACCTGGTTGACGATGAGCGGCTGCTCGACGGAGCCCTTCAGCAGCTCGACCTGCGCCGGTGTGTGGTTCGAGACGCCGAAGTTCCGGACCTTGCCAGCGGCCTGCAGGGTGTCGAACGCCGACGCGACCTCTTCCGGCTCGACGAGGCTGTCGGGACGGTGCAGGAGCAGGAGGTCGAGGTAGTCCGTCTTGAGGGCGGCGAGCGACTCGTCGACGGTGCGGAGGATGTGGTCCTCCGAGAAGTCGAAGAAGCCCTTGCGGATGCCGACCTTCGACTGGATGAGCACCTGCTCGCGCTCGGCGGCGGTGAGGGTGACGGCGTCGCCGAAGCGACGCTCGCACCCGTGACGCTCCGAGCCGTAGATGTCGGCGTGGTCGAACACGGTGACGCCGGCGTCTCGTGCGGTGTGGAACAGGGTGCGGATGGCCTCGTCGTCGAGGGCCTCGATCCGCATGAGGCCGAGGACGATGCTGGACGCGGTCAGGTCGGTCTGGGGCAGGGGGATGGTCTTCATCCGACCATCCTGGCCGAACCCACCGGTGGTCTGCCTAGGATTGACGACATGTTCGTGTTGTCGTTGCTGCTCATCGTCCTCACGATCATCGCGCTCATCGACGTGGTGGGGCAGCCCGAGCCCGTCGTGCGCAACCTGCCCAAGATCGTGTGGGTGCTGCTCATCGTCTTCATCCCGCTCATCGGCGTCGCCCTGTGGTTCCTGCTCGGCAAGGACTGGTCGACGAGCCGGATCAAGCTCCCCGAACGCCGGGGCCGGAAGCAGTCGCGGACGTCCGGCTCGTGGGGTTCGGGTCGAGGGTCCTCGTCGACCGCGACGCCCTCGCCGTCGCAGCCCGACCGCGCCGTCAGCAGCACGGAGGAGCAGCTCGCCGCCCTCGAGCGCGAGATCCAGGCCGCCGAGGACGCCGAGCGTATCCGCAAGCTCGAGCTGGAGATGAAGCGCGCCGATCCTGACGCCGACGACAAACTGCCCTGACTCAGGAGTCCGTCGGCGCGTCGACCGGGTGTGGTCGCGGCACGCCGAGGAGTTCCTGAGACAGGGCAGTCGGGTGTGACTGGGTGACTCCTAGAAGTCGTACTTGTCGATGTTCGACGCGTCGAAGGTGGTCGGCGGGCCGACGATGACGGTGCCGTCGGCGCCGACCTCGCGCTCACCGAGGTCGCCGGCCTCGAAGGTGTCGCCCTCCTTGCCGGTGATCGTGCCCTCCGCCAGTGCCTTGCCGGCGAACGCTGCGACGTAGCCGAGCTGAGCCGGGTCCCACAGCGCGAACGCGGTGACGGTGCCGTCCTTCACGAACGGACGCATCTCGTTCGGGAGGCCGAGGCCGGTCAGTGCGACCTTGCCCTTGTACTCCGAGGTGGAGAGGTAGCGGGCGGTCGCGGCGATGCCGACCGTCGTGGGCGAGATGATGCCCTTGAGGTTCGGGTGCGCCTGGAGCAGACCCTGGGCCTCCTGGAACGACTTCGTGTCGTCGTCGTCACCGTAGACCTTGGCGACGAGCTTGATGTCCTTGTAGTCCGGGTTGGAGGCGAGCTCCTCCTCCATGTACTTGATCCACTCGTTCTGGTTCGTCGCGTTGGCCGTGGCCGAGAGGATCGCGATCTCGCCCGAGCCGCCGATCTGCTCCGAGATGAGCTTCGTCTGGATCAGGGCGACGTCCTTGGCGACGACCTGGGAGATGAAGACGTCGCGGCAGTCCTTGCTGGTGTCGGAGTCGAACGCGACGATCTTCGCGCCGCCGTCACGGGCCTCCTTGAGGGCGGGGCAGACGGCGTCGGGGTCGTTCGCCGCGATGACGATGACGTTCGTGCCGGCCTGGGTCTCGGCGTTGATGAACGACACCTGGCTGGACGCGCTCGCCTCGAGCGGGCCGACGACCTCGGTGGCGCTGAAGCCGGCCGCCTTCGCGCCGTCCTTGCCGCCGCCGAGCACGACGTCCGTGTACGGGTTGTTGAGCTGCTTGGGGATGAAGGTGATGCTCTCCGCGGCACCGCCGCCACCACCTGATCCCGCGGAGTCGCCGGTGGCGCACCCCGTCGCGATGAGGGCGAGGGAGGCTGCTGCGGCGATGAGGGCCGCTGCGCGACGGGCCGAACGGCCTGCTGCGCGGTTTCGAATCGACTGCATTGTCTGTTCCTTTCTGGATACGCCTGGTGCTGTGGCGTGGGGTGCCCCGAGGGCTGCGCCGATCGGGAGATCAGTGCTGGGGCAGGCTGCGTCGGATCCGTCGGTGGTGGTTCCACTGCTTGACGGATTCGAAGATACTGGGGCCGACCACCGAGGCGATCAGCAGGGTCCCGGTCACGATGATGAGGACGACGTCGGAGACGCGGCCGAGTCGGAGCGCGTAGTTGATGGTGCCGATGAGCAGCACACCCGCGACGACACCCGGGATGGACCCCTTGCCGCCGAAGATCGAGACGCCGCCGAGGAGCACGGCCGCGATGACGGCGAGTTCGAGCCCGGAGGCGTTGTCGCTGCGGGCGCTCGAGTAGCGGAGCGTCCAGAACACCCCCGCGAGGGCGGAGACACCGCCGGTCGCGACGTAGAGCCAGAACTTCGAGCGGGCGACCTTGATGCCGACGAAGCTCGCGGCCTCCGTGCTGTACCCGAGCGCGTACAGCCCGCGGCCGAAGGGGGTCAGGTGCAGGATGACCCCGAAGGCGAGCACGACGACGAGGACCCCGACCATGACCACGGGGATGCCGGTCGAGCCGATCTTCGACGTGAAGAACGCGGTGAGCTCGGGCGGGAAGTTGGCGACCGCGTTGTCGCCGATGACGACGAGCGCGAGGCCGCGGAACAGCGCGAGCGTGCCGATCGTCACCGCGAGCGACGGGAGTCCGACCACCGCGATGAGGAAGCCGTTGAACGCGCCGGCGACGACTCCGACGAGCAGCCCGATGAGGAGGACGACCCCGATGTCCATCCCGCCGCCGGCCCACAGCACACCGATGACGGCGCTCGTGAGGCCCGCGGTGCTCGCGACGGACAGGTCGATCTCGCCCGTGATGATGACGAGCGTCATCGGCATCGCGATGAGGAGGATCGGTATGACGTCGAGGAGGAGGAAGCCCACGGTGACGGGGGAGGCGAACCGCGGGATGAGCAGGCAGGCGCCGATGACGACGACGAGCAGCGCGTAGATCATGATCGCGTCGCGACCGAGGAGGATGCGCGAGGCACCGGTGCGGCCCTTCGGTTCGGCCACGAGCACGCCGGTGGTGTCGGTGCCGAGCGGGCCGGAGCCCTTGGTGAACGGAGCCTTCGGGGCTGCCGGGGTCTTCAGATCAGACATCGCGTGCCTCGCTCATTCGCAGTTTCTTGGCCGTACGGAGGCTGGCGACGCGGTCGATGATGATCGCGGCCAGGATGAGGATGCCCACGATCGCCTGTTGCCAGAACTTGTCGACGCGCAGGGCGGTGAGGGCGCTCGTGATGGTGGTGAGGAGGATCGCGCCGATAGCGGCCCCGGCGACCGAGCCGCTGCCGCCGAAGATCGCGACACCACCGACCACGGCCGCCGCGACGACGTCGAGCTCCATACCGGACCCGGTGGTCGCGCCGACCGAGTTGAAGCGCGAGGCGTAGAGCACACCGGCGAGTCCGGCGAGCAGGCCGTTCGCCAGGAAGGCGAGGAAGACGCGGCGGCCGACCGGGATGCCGAACAGCTTCGCGGCGTCGGGGTCCGACCCGATCGCGTAGAGGTCGCGGCCGGAACGGGCGCCGGCCATGTAGACGGCGACGACGACCACGACGAGGATCGCGATGAGGGTGATGACCGGGAAGCCGAGGACGGTGTCGACGGACAGGTTCCCGAACGCGTCGGGTCGGTCGTCCGCGAAGTACTGCGTGCCACCGGCCCACGCGTTGTTCAGGCCTCGGTAGATGTAGAGCGTGCCCAGGGTGATGACGAGGGCGGGGACCTTCGCGATCGTGACGAGCGCACCGTTGATCGCGCCGAGCACCGCACCGAGTAGCATCGCGATGGCGAACACCGCGATGATCGGCAGCTGCGGCATCGTCGCGAACATCGTGCCGGTCGCGAAGGCCACGAGCCCCAGGATCGAGCCGACGGACAGGTCGACGTTGCGGGTGATGATGACGAGCGCCTGACCGACGGCGAGGATGATCATGATCGTCGCGTTGAGGAGGAGGTCCTTCACCCCCTGTGCCGACAGGAACAGCGGGTTCGCGAGGTAGGTCACGAGCACGAGCACGACGAGGGCGACGGTGACCGGGAGCTCCCGGAGTCGCACGATCGACGCGATCGGGTTCGTCGTGCGCTCGGTCGCGACGGTGACGGGGCCGCCGCCTCCCGGCTTGGTGGTGGTGGTGTCGGTCATCGTGCGCCTTCCAGGGAACCGGTGGCCGCGTGCATCACGGTCTCCGGGGTCGCTTCTTCGCGGGTGAGCTCGGCGGTGATCCGGCCCTCGTGCATGACGAGGACGCGGTCGGCCATGCCGAGGACCTCGGGCAGTTCGGAGGAGATCATGAGGATCGCGATGCCGCGGCCGGCGAGTTCGGAGATGAGGCGGTGCACCTCGCTCTTCGTGCCGACGTCGATGCCGCGGGTGGGCTCGTCGACGATGAGGAAGGTCGGCTCGGTGGCGAGCCACTTCGCGAGGACGACCTTCTGCTGGTTGCCGCCGGAGAGGGTGGAGACCGCGTACTCCTGCGAGCCGGTCTTCACCTGGAGGCGGGCCGACCACTCCTCGGCCGCCTCGCGTTCGCGGCGGCCGGAGATGATCCCGAACCGCGCGAGCCGGTGGCGGAGGGTGAGGGTCGCGTTGCGGGCGACCGACAGGTCCATCACGAGCCCCTGCTTGCGACGGTCCTCCGGGACGAAGCCCATGCCGGCGTCGATCGCGGCCTGCGGGTCGCCGGCCTTCACCGGCTTGCCGTCGAGCGTGACGCGTCCGGTGTCGTAGGGGTCGATGCCGAAGACGGCGCGGGCTACCTCGGTGCGCCCGGCGCCGACGAGTCCCGCGAGGGCGACGATCTCACCCGAGCGCACCGTGAACGAGATGTCGGAGAAGACGCCGGCGCGCGACAGCCCGTCGACGGTGAGGACCGCGTCGCCGATCTCCGCGTCCTGCTTGGGGAAGAGGGCGGCGATGTCGCGACCGACCATCTGCCGGACGATCGCGTCGACGGAGGTCTCGTTCGTGACGTGCGTGGCGATGTAGCGGCCGTCGCGCATGACCGTGATGCGGTCGCACAGCGCGAAGACCTCCTCGAAGCGGTGGGAGATGAACATGATGCCGGCGCCCGCGTCGCGCAGGGAGCGGGCGACCTGGAAGAGGCGGTCGACCTCGACGCCGGAGAGCGCGGCGGTCGGTTCGTCCATGATGAGGACTTTGGCGTCGAGCGAGATGGCCTTCGCGATCTCGATGATCTGCTGGTCGGCGATCGACAGGCCCTCGGCGACGCGGTCGGGGTCGATCTGGACGCCGAGGCGGTCGAACAGGGCGCGGGCGGCCTTCCGCATGGCGCCAGTGCTGATGAGTCCGAGGCCGTTCTTCGGCTGGCGGCCGATGAAGATGTTCTCGGCGACGGTGAGGTCGGGGAACAGGGTCGGCTCCTGGTAGATCACGGAGATGCCCGCGGCCTTGCTGTCGGCGACGCCGCGGAAGGCGACGGGCTTCCCGGCGAGGGTGAAGTCGCCGGCATCTGGGGTGTAGAGCCCGGCGAGGATCTTCACGAGCGTGGACTTCCCGGCGCCGTTCTCGCCGACGAGCGCGTGGATCTCGCCGGCCTCGATCTGGATGGTGCCGTCGGCCAGGGCGACGACGGGGCCGAAGGTCTTGGCGGCTCCGATGAGGGAGAGCGCCGGCTGGGCGCTGCGCCCGGCAGGTTCGGTGCGCGCCGGTTGCGCTGGATGGTCGATCGTCATTGAGGGTCCGTTCCTCCACGGTGAGGGGCTCGCTCCCGGCGGGATGTGAATCGATTCAGGGTCGGGAGCACCTGCACTGTATGGCCGTCGGATCGCGGGCGGCAAGGCGAAGCGGTCGTTCCTGACAGGACCTTCAGAAACGGCGCCCCGGTCGGCTCGCCTAGGCTGTGGATGCTCGATGGCGAAGGAGGACGACCGTGCGGATCCTCGTCGTCGATGACGAACGCGAGATGGCTGGCCTCCTCTCCCGCGGTCTCGGGTCGGACGGCCACGACGTGACGACGGCGTTCGACGGCCCGACCGCACTGGACCTCGCGCGGCAGGCGATCGCGCCGGTGTCCGGTGGCGACGCGGGCTTCCAGGTCGCGGTGGTCGACGTCATGCTCCCCGGGCTCTCCGGATTCGCCGTCTGCCGCGAGCTCAAAGGCCTCGACCCGACGCTCGCGGTGATCCTGCTCACGGCGCGCGACGCCGTGGACGACCGGGTCCGCGGGCTCGACGCCGGAGCCGACGACTACATGATCAAGCCGTTCGCCTTCGCCGAGCTCGCCGCCCGGATCCGCGCGGTCCGGCGTCGGGACGCGCTCACCGTGCAGCCCCGCTTGGACGTCGGTGGGCTGACGCTCGACCTGCACCGGCACCGGGCACGCGTCGGCGACCACGACGTGCCGCTGAGCGGGACCGAGTTCGACGTCCTCCGGGTGCTCGCGACCGATCCGGGCGTCGTCGTCTCCCGGGCGGCCATGCTGCGGGAGGTCTGGGAGACCTTCGACAACATCGACCCGAACGTCGTCGACCAGTACATCAGCCGCCTCCGTCGCAAACTCGACCTGGCGGAGGCTGGCGTCCGCATCGTGACGAGCCGCGGCGTGGGGTTCTCGCTCGTCGCCGCAGGGAGCTGAGGGCGTGTCGTCGGACCGTCGTCGCTCGACGCGGCACCACGGCATCCGCACGCGGATCGCCGGGGGCAGTCTGCTCATCGCCGTCGTCGTGTCGCTCTTCGCCGGGCTCGCGATCAACGCCCAGCTGGAGCGCATCGTCCGCGACGGCACCGTCCAGGCGCTCCGCAGTGACGGCGCACAATACGTGTTCGCGCTGCAGGCGAGACCCGACGACCCGCTCCAGGGGCCCGGCCTCGGCACCCGCATCGCGGTCATCGCCCCCGACGGCTCCATCCCGGTCTTCAGCCTGCCGACGACGCTCGCCGCGCAACTCCCGGCGCTCGCCGCGACGCGGGAGGTCACCACCGTCGACGCCGGTTCAGCCACCTACATCCTGTTGTCACAGCCCGTGACCGTCGGTGGCGACACCTGGTACGTCATCGCCGGACGCGACGAGGCCGAGGAGACGACCGTCCTCGTCCAGATGCGCCTCCTCCTCGTCGGGTCCTTCGCGCTCCTCGTCCTCGGTGTGGCGGCCGGCGGGTGGATCCTGACGACGGTGTCGCTCCGGCCCGTCACCAGGCTCCGGGTGAGCGCGCAGAGCCTCAGCGAACGGTCGACGGACGAGGTGCTGCCGGTCGGCCGTGCGGACGACGAGATCGCGCAGCTCGCGATCACCCTCAACGACCTCATCGAGCGGCTGCGGGCCTCGGCGGACCGCGAACGACAGCTCGTGTCCGACGCGAGTCACGAGCTCCGCACGCCGCTCGCGATCCTCCGCACCCAGCTCGAACTCGCGCGTCTCGAGGACTCGTCGCGTGAGCAACTGCTCGCCGACATCGAGGGGGCGGAGCGCAGTGCGACGCGGCTGTCGGCGCTCGTCACCTCGCTGCTCGAGCTGTCCCGCATCGAGGCGGCGACGCCGGAGGAGCGGACGAGCGCGGCCAGGTTGGAGGCCGACGTGCTCGAGGCGGTCGAGCGCGCGCGGTTCCGGGTCGCCTCGGACGACGCGCTGGCCGGGATCGAGGTCGAATACGTGAGCGCGATCGCTGAGAGCGGGCCGGGGGAGGGTGCGGCGGTGTACGCCGTGCGCGCCGACGATGTCGGTCGGGTCGTCGACAACCTCGCGGGGAACGCGCTGCAGGCCTTCACCGAGCGCGGGGGTGCTCCGCGCCGGGTGTCGGTCATGCTCGACGACGACGGCGGTCAGCTCACGCTGCGGGTGTCGGACAACGCCGGAGGGCTCGACCCGGCCTTCGAACCGCGAGCGCTCGAGCGGTTCAGCCGGTCGGACGCGACGCGGTCCTCCGGGCACGGTTCCGGGCTCGGGCTCGCGATCGTCGCCGCCATCGCGCGCAACGCGGGTGGGGCGATCGTGCTGCACAACCGACCCGGCCACGGTCTCGAGGTCGTCGTCACCCTGCCCGCCGCGTCGGCTCTGCCGGTCGATCCCGCCTGATCGTCGCCCCGTTCTCAGGAGTCGCCCGGTGTGTCGGGGGCGGGCGGGGCGCCGCGCCCGGGAACTCCTGAGTTGGGGACGGCGGCGGGTGGATGGCCCGTTCTCAGGACTCGCCCGGTGTGTCGGGTTGGGGTGGGTGCGGCGCGCCGGGGAACTCCTGAGTTGGGGACGGCGACGACCGGGGCAGCCGACTGCGCGGGCGCGATGAGTCACTGCGTGCAACAATGAGCCAGCCCGTCCGGCGTCGCCTGACGGGTCCGACAGGCGAAGGGGAGCCGTGAGCGCGAGCGTGAAGGACGTCGCGGCGAGAGCCGGCGTCTCGGTCGGGACCGTCTCCAACGTGCTGAACCGCCCCGAGAAGGTCTCGCCCGTCACCGTCGACCGCGTCCACGCGGCGATCGACGAGCTCGGCTTCGTGCGGAACGACGCGGCCCGTCAGCTCCGGGCCGGCCGCAGCCGCAGTGTCGGCCTCGTCGTGCTCGACGTCGGCAACCCGTTCTTCACCGACGTCGCCCGCGGTGCCGAGGACCGAGCCGATGCGGAGGGGTGGTCGGTCCTGCTCGGAAACAGCGACGAGAGCATCGACCGCGAGCGCGCCTACCTCGACCTCTTCGAGGAGCAGCGGGTCGCCGGCGTCCTGATCACCCCGCTCGGCGACGACCTCACCCGGCTCAGCCGACTGCGCGACCGCGGGACACCGACGGTGCTCGTCGACCGGCAGACCGAGGACACGAGCTTCTCATCGGTCGCCGTCGACGACGTCGCGGGCGGGCGACTCGCCGTCGAGCACCTCATCGGACTCGGTCGGCGTCGTATCGCGGTCGTGGGTGGTCCGTCCTCGCTCCGGCAGGTCGTCGACCGGCTCGCCGGTGCGCGTCAGGCGGTCGATGCAGCCCCGGCCGGTGGTGCCGAGGTCACCCTCGAGGTCGTGGAGACCACCGCGTTGACGGTGCTGCAGGGCCGTTCCGCGGGTGAGGCCATCCGGAACCGTCCTCGTGACGAGTGGCCCGACGGGGTGTTCGCGGCCAACGACCTCCTCGCGATGGGGGTCCTGCAGGCGTTCAGCATGCTCGGTTCGGTGCGCGTGCCGGACGACATCGCCCTGATCGGGTACGACGACATCGACTTCGCGTCGGCGGCGGTCGTCCCGCTGTCGTCGATCCGTCAGCCGAGCGCGCTCATCGGCCACACCGCCGTCGAGCTCCTGCTCCGTGAGGCGGACGCGGGCGCTCGACGCGTGCCCGAGCAGATCGTCTTCCAGCCGGAACTCGTCGTCCGGCAGTCGACGGTCGGCGTCGACCCGTCCTGAGGCGGGTGCCGCCCTGCGTCATGCCAGGTGGTCGGGGACCCACGGGTCGATGAGGTGGAGGCCGACACCGGCGAAGTCGCGCGTGTTCCGCGTCGCGAGAGCGGCGTTGGAGGATCTCGCGATGGCCGCGATGATCGCATCCTGGGGTCCGATGGGGTTGCCGGAGCGGCGTCGCGTCGTCATGAGCTCCGCGTAGTCGAGCGCGGCTTCCGCAGAGAAGGGGAGGACGCGTCCTGCGAAGTCGGCGTCGAGCACGGTCGCTACGGCCCCGACGAGCGCCGATCGGCGAGCGCCTGCAGGGAGGCGCAGGGCTCCTTCGAGGAGCTCGGCAGCGGTCATCGTGGTGAGGTGGAGGTCGGCCTCGTCCTGCCGGTCGAGCCACCGGGCAACCGTGGGGTCGGGCCGTGGCCTGAACAGTTCGGAGACGACGTTCGTGTCGAGGATGATCACCTCGGGGCCGGGTCGTCCGCGTCGGCGCTCGCGGCATCGTCGAACGGATTCGGTCGGGTGGTCGTGGTGCGGTCGGGCAGTTCGATGACGAGTTCACCGTCGAGGTGGAGGTCGACGAAGCGCTGATGGATACGCTCCGCCAGGCCTGGTCGGTCGCTGTCGGCGGCCGAGGTGGCGCGGAGATCCTCAGCCGTCGTCGTCCTGACGGCCGCGGCGAGGATCGCCCGGATCTCCGCCTCCATCGAGCGTCCGTGCAAGGCGCCGAGCTGTTGCAGACCGCGTTTCGTGTCCTCATCGAGATTCCGGACGGTCACCGTGGGCATGTCGTCACCTCTCGCAGGAATGGAGTGCTAGCACGATGCTAGCAAATCGGTGATTCGGGCTTCATCGGTCCTCCACAGGCCGCGCCAAGCGGAGGATCCTCTCAGGGACGTCCACGTAGGGTGGCCGTTTCGCCTCCCTCGGATCGGGCAACCGGTCGACCGCGGTCATCGAGGGGCGGCTCTGCCGAGGCGATGCTGCACCCACCGAGCATGAACCGAGCGCGCCCCCGACGCGACCGAGACCCAGGACGGTACCCCGTACATGACCAGCACCACCCCTGCGCGCGCCCTTGAGCGCCGCGACTCGAACACTCCGGCCGTGACCCCCGCCCGGACCGGCGGCCGCCACGTGGCCCTCAGCCCACGAGCCGCCCGTCGCGCGGCTCGACTCGAGGACGCCAGCTGGACCGCCTCCGCCGAGGAGGAGCGACGCCACGTCGACCTCGTGCCCACCAAGCGGCCCTCGGCCCCACGCGCCAAGAGCTCGTTCGCGAAGCGCGCCAAGCCGTTCGCCACGTTCGGCGTGATGACGCTCGCCACCGGGCTCTTCGTGTCGGTGTCGCTGCCGGCGGCCGCTGCGGGCGTCGACGTCGATGCGGCGACCGGTGGCGCGATCCCGTCTGCAGCGACGATGCAGTCGGTGTCGTACTCCGTGCCGTCGACCGCAGCCGATGTGCCCTTCGTGCGCGACGGCTACGGCGCGACCAGCCAGGAGGAGGTCGACGCCGCCTCGGCCGCCGCTGCAGCTGCCGCAGCCGAGGCGGCCGCGAGTGCATCCGCCGCCTCCTCGTCGTCCGCGTCGGCTTCGGCGGGACGAACCTACGCGGCTCCAGCCGTCGCCCGATCCGGCGAGGCGATCCTCGCCTACGCGGCGCAGTTCGTCGGCGTCGTCCCCTATGGCAACGGCAACGACCCGTCCGACAGCTTCGCCTGCGACGGCTACGTGCAGTACGTCTTCGGGGCGTTCGGTGTGTCACTGCCCCGCGGCGCCGGTGCGCAGGCCGCGTCGGGCGTGCAGATCTCGGCGTCGGAGGCCGTCGCCGGTGACCTGCTCTACTGGCCGGAAGGTCACATCGCGATCTACGACGGCGCGGGCGGCATGTACGACTCTCCCGACTGGGGTCGCTACGTCCAGCACCGTCTGTCGATCTGGGGCGACCCGGTCTACATCCGCATCCCGTAGACGGTTTCCCCGTCCACAACTCCTGCTCGACCGGCCCTCGGTCGGCAGCTCGGCCCGGTTCGGGCTGCCGTGTCTTCGGTGTGAGCCCGTCGGGCAGGAGTTGTGCGCAGGCCGCTCGGGGATAGCGTGGACAGATGACCGAGTTGCACGCGAGCCCGACCTCCGACGCGCCAGGTGCGGAGTCCTCTGCGACCCCACCGCCGACGGACGCACGTGCCTTCGAGACCTCCCTCGGCACGATCCTCGGTCGGGTCGACGGCGCGGTGGTCCGGGCTCGCGGCATCCCGTACGCCCGCGCGGGACGCTTCGAGGTGCCGGTGCCGACCGGTCTTCCCGTCGGCGCCGACGGCGATCCGGTGCCGTTCCGGGCCTTCGAGCGGGCGCCGGCCTCACCGCAGCGTTCCTCCCGGGTGCTCGAGGCCGTCCTCGAGGGTGCTGGTGAGGGGATGGTCGACTCGGAGGACTGTCAGGCGCTCTCGATCACGGTCCCTGCCGACATGCGCCCGGACGAGTCGCTGCCGGTGATGGTGTGGATCCACGGCGGGGCCTACGTCACGGGTGCCGGCGACCTCGACGTCTACGATCCGATCAGCCTGGTCGTCGAGCAGCGGGTCATCGTGGTGTCGGTCACGTACCGGCTCGGGATCCTCGGCTTCCTCGGTGACGGCGAGACGCTGCCGGCGAACCTCGGCCTGCTGGACCTCGTCCTTGCGCTCCGGTGGGTCCACGAGCACATCGCTGCGTTCGGCGGCGACCCGGGGTCGGTCACGCTCTTCGGGCAGTCGGCGGGCGGCGATGCGATCGCGCACCTCATGATCAGCGACGGCACCGCGGGGCTCTTCCAGCGCGCCATCGTCCAGAGCGCGCCGCTCGGCATCAGCAGTGGTCGGGCGAAGATGGCGAGCGCGATGATGCGGGCGGCCGGCAGCCCGACGCGGGACACCCCGGTGGTCGAGTTACTCGCGCTCGAAGAGCAGGTGGAGCGGGCGGCGCGACGGTTCGGACTGCGTGGCGGCATGGCGTTCGGCACCCAGTACGGTCACGCGCCGCTCCCGGCGGAGGCCGACCGCGACGCCGCCTGGCGTGAGGCGGCGTCGCGCATCGACGTGCTCATCGGCTCGACGACGGAGGAGACTCGGCTGTACGTGCCGCTCATCCCGGCCTTCGCCCGCATGACCTCGATGCCGCTCGTCGGTGATCCGATCCGGCGGGCGCTCGTCGGCGCGACGACGCACGTGACCTATACGCGCGACGCCCGGAAGTTCGTCGAACGGCATCGGGCGTCGGGCGGTCGGGCCACGCGGTACGAGCTCAGCTGGGCGCCGCCCGGCAGTCCCTACGGGGCGTCGCACGTGACGGACCTGCCTCTGCTCCTCGGCACCGAACGGTCGTGGAGCCGGACGGCGCTCATCGGCTCGGCGACGTGGGCCGAGGTCGACCGTCGTGGCCGCTTCCTGCGTCAGATGTGGGCCGATTTCGCGCGTGACGGGGTTCTGGCCGCAGACGCGACCGCGGGCCTGAGTGACGTGGTCACGCTCGACCGCTGAGCGTGGCCGGGTGCGTGGACTCTTCGTCGGCGACCAGCGCCAAGCACGCGCGGGCGTGCGCTCGTGCTTCGGCCGGCGTCGGTGCAGCGGACAAGCCGAGCAGCCTGCGTCGATGCGGTTCGCCGAGGAGCAGGGTGTAGAGCTGTTCCGCCCGCTCGCCGACGTGGTCGGCGAGGAACGCGATCGAGCGGGCCGGGCCGGCGGCGTAGAAGCCGGCGGCGACCTCGGGGAAGCGCGGAGACTCCGCGATCACGAGCCGGTGCAGCGCGATCGAGACGTCCGAATGCAGCGCGATGACGAGTCGGGTGGCCGCGTCCTCGAGGGGTTCGGCTTCGGAGCCTGGCTCGTCTGCCGCGAGGAGATACCCGTGCTGCCGTTCGACCGCCGCCGTCAGCATGCCGGCGAGATCGCCGAACCAGGTGTAGATCGTCCGCTTCGTCACGCCCGCGTCGGCGGCGATCGCCTCGATCGTCGTCCCGCCGTACCCGTGCCCGGTGAACCGGCGGATGGCGGCGTCGAGGATCGCGTCGCGCCGTCGGTCACGTTCGGCTGCCGTCGGGCGACCACGTCTCGATTCCATGCTCTAATGATACGGTAGCGTCTCATTAAATGGAGAGGGTGGAGATGACGAAGATCCTGCATGTCGCGATCGTCGACGATTGGGAGGCCAGTCGGCCGTTCGGCGAGTACGAGGTGTCGACGCGAGCCGTGCCGTTCGTCGACGCCGGTTTCGTCCATGCGACGACTGCTGACCGACTGCCCGAGGTGCTCGAGCGGGTGTACGGGTCGCTCCAACTGCCGCTCGTGCTCATCGTGCTCGACGTGGAGGAGCTCCATGCAGCGGGGCTCCAGGTCACCTGGGCTCCGACGCCGCGCGTCATCGCCCCGCTCCCGACCGCCGGCCCGGCGATCACCGCCGAGCTCCCGCTTGAGCGCGATGCGGCCGGCGCGTGGCAGGTGCCCGCGGCGCTCGCCGAGCTGTTGGGCTGAGTCTGGCGACCACAACTCCTGCGGACGGTTCGCCGCCGACCGTGAGGGCAGCGCCTGGAGCGCATGTCAACCTGCAGACGGGCGATCAGCGGGAGTTGTGATCCCTGCGGCTACCCCAGCGCCGGTTTGATGTCCTTGACGATCGACTCCAGGATGCGTGCGTTGAACTCGACGCCGAGCTGGTTCGGGACGGTGACGAGGACGGTGTCGGCCGCCTGCACGGCTGCGTCCTTCGCGAGCTCTGCGGCGATGACGTCGGGCTCGCCGATGAAGCTGCGGCCGAAGCGCGCGAGCCCGCCGTCGAGGTGTCCGACCTGGTCCTTCGAGTCGGCCTGGGCGCGCAACCCGAAGTAGCGGCGCGTCTCATCGTCGATGAGCGGCAGGATACTGCGGCTCACGGAGACCCGGGGCTGCCACTCGTGACCGGCTTCGGTCCAGGCGTCGCGGAACATCTGGATCTGCTCCGCCTGCAGTTCGTCGAACGGCACCCCGGTGTCCTCGGTGAGGAGCGTCGACGACATGAGGTTCATGCCCTGCTCCGCCGTCCACACCGCGGTGGACCGCGAACCGGCACCCCACCAGATGCGCTCACCGAGCTCCGGGGACTGCGGCTGGATCGCGAGCAGACCGTTGGTCCCCGTCATCTGCGGGTTGGCGCGAGCCACACCCGCGCCCGCGATGGCCGCACGGAACACCTCGGTGTGCGAGCGGGCGATGTCCGCGTCGGTCTCGTCGTCGCCCGGCACGTAACCGAACGATTCTGACCCGCGGAGGGCTGTTTCGGGTGATCCCCGGCTCACGCCGAGCTGCAGTCGCCCGTCGCTGATGAGGTCGGTGGCCGCCGCCTCCTCGGCCATGTAGAGCGGGTTCTCGTACCGCATGTCGATGACACCGGTGCCGAGTTCGATCGTCGAGGTCTTCGCCGCCATCGCCGCCAGGAGCGGGAACGGCGACGCGAGCTGTCGGGCGAAGTGGTGCACGCGCACGTACGCGCCGTCGACACCGACCTCCTCCGCCGCGACCGCGAGGTCGATGCTCTGCAGCAGTGCGTCACGCCCGGTGCGCACGCTCGAGCCCGGAACGTCTTGCCAGTGTCCGAAGGACAGGAACCCGATCTTCTTCACGCTGACTACAGCGTCGCGCGAGGTGGTTCTATTCCTCTGAATGGATCGCAGGTCACCGTCCCCGGCCGTGGACCGGCGTCGCATTCACCGGTGGCTCGCCGACCTCGGCGACCGTGTGGCCACTGCACGCCGTCTTCGTCACGCTGGCCCGCTCGATGCGCGCGACCGTGAACCACCGCATCGCATCGCGCATCCGGCACCATCCGACGAGGTACCACTGACCGTTCGTCGACGCGAACAGCACGGGCTCGACGTCGCGCGTGGTCGTGCTCCCGGCCCGCGAGGTGTACCGGATGCGGACGACCCGCTGCTCGGCCATCGCCTCCTCGAGTGCCGATCGGACGACGCGCGAAGCGGTCGGGGGTACATCGACCCAGATGCGACCGGCCAGTGCGTCGGCTCGTGCGCGGGTCCTGGGGTCGAGGACGTCCAGGATCTTCTGCACTCCGGCGGCTGCCAGATCCGCGTACGGGGCGTCGGGTGCCGCGGACACCGCCGACATGAGCGCCACCGCCTGCACCGGGGACAGGCTGACCGGTGGCAGTGTCGCCCCGACGGCCAACCCGTATCCGCCGCCTGGTCCCGGGCGTGACCAGATGGGCGCGCCGCTGCGCTCGAGTGCCTGGAGATCCCGCTTCACGGTGCGCACGGAGACGCCGAAGTCCCTCGCCAGCCGCTCCGCCGAGATCCCTCGCGATCCACCCCGACGCAGCGTCTCGGACAGAGCGTGCAGTCGTTCGGCTCGTTTCATCGGTCGAGGGTTTCGAGATTCATGACAGAAATAGTGACACACACCTGCCTGGAGCGCGCTTCAGGCTGGAGTCATGAACACACAGAACGACACCCCGACCATCATCCTCATCGCCGGCCACTGGCTGGGCGCCTGGGCCTGGGACGACGTCATCGACCATCTCGACCCCGACCGCTCGCGCGCCGTCGCGATCACGCTGCCCGGCCTCGACGAAGCCGATCCCGACCGGTCCAGCAGGACCCTCGACGACCAGGTCGCCGCGATCACGGAGGTCCTCGCCCGGCGGGACGTCTCCGCGGACCACCCGGCCGTCATCGTCGCGCACAGCGGCGCCAACGCTCCCGTCGCCCTGCTCCTCGACCTGCATCCGGAGCTCGTCCGCCGGGTGGTGTGGGTCGACTCAGGTCCGGTGGCGCCAGGAACCGTCTTCGCGCCGGACCTGCCGGACGACGTCGACGAGCTTCCGCTCCCGGCGTTCGACGTCCTCGCGCAGCAGGCGAGCCTCGACGGCTTGAGCGCCGAGGTCCTCGACCGGTTCCGCGCCCGGGCGGTCCCCGAGCCGGCGCCCGTCCTCCGACAGGCTGTCGAGCTGACCAACGACGCCCGCGCCGCCGTCCCGACCACCCTGGTGTGCTGCTCGATCCCCAGCGCGCAGGTGCTGGACCTGGCCCGAGGCGGACACCCCATGTTCGCCGAGGTCGCGGGGCTCGAGACCGTCGAGGTCGTCGACCTCCCGACGGGTCACTGGCCGATGTGGAGCCGTGCCGGCGAGCTCGCAGAGGTGATCCGCTCAGCGGCGCTCACCCCGCGACCGAACGGTCGAGACCGGTCGGACGCAGGCACCCGCCAGGTCGGCTAGCGGACGTCCGCTGCCAACGCCCGCACCTCGGCGACCTCGCGGATCTGGTCGGCACCGATGTTCGCCCCGAAGAGCTCGTGTCCGGGTTCGAGGACGACGCCCGCGCGCAGCGGTCCGATCTCGACGGGGTCGAACCCGAGGGCGTCCACCACGGCCGAGACGGCTGCCCGGTCCGCGGGGGCGTCGCCGGCGATCGCGATGCCCTTGCGGCCCGGGGTGCCGGCCGGACGCGGCTCCCCGTCGAGGTCGTGGTACCCCATGTGGTTGAACGCCTTGACGACGCGCGACTCCGGCAGGAAGGCGGCGACCAGCTCGCTCGTCGAGGTCTCTGGCGCGCTGAGGTCGTCGCGATGTCCGTCGACCTCCCACCAGTAGTTCATGGCGTCGATGACGAGCTTGCCGCGCAGCTCGTCGACGGGCACCGAGCGGTGCTTGCCGAGGGGCAGCGCGAGGATCACGATGTCGGCCTGGGCCGCTGCGTCGGCGGCGGTCGTGGCGACGGCACCCGGTGCGAGGACGTCGATCGTCAGGGCGATCCGGGCGGCGTCGCGCGATCCGCTGATGAGCACCCGGTATCCGGCGGCGACCGCGAGTCGTGCCAGGACCGTGCCGACCTTGCCGGCGCCGAGGATGCCGATGGTGATGCCCTGCGACGGAGTCGGCTCGTCGGCGGATCGGTCGGTTCCGGAAGCGGTGTCGGACATGGGTCTCCTTCGTGGACGGTGCGGCCGCACGCGGTCGCCTGGGTCAACCGGGGGTCGTCCGTCGCTATTCCGACACCGATCGCGCGGGCCGCGCAACCCCTCCTGCCCGACCGCCCGCTCGACGTACCGTTGCCGCATGACTGACGCAGAACAGACCGATGCAACGACCCCTGACGCCACGACCTCCGGTGCACCCGAGACGATCGGCGCCACCGAGGAGACCCTCGGAGCACGAGGCGACGACAGCTCGACGAGCGCGAGCAAGGACCCCGAGGACTGGGTCACCGGCGACGAGCCGATGACCGGCCCGCAGCGCAGTTACCTCGACACCCTGGCGCGCGAGGCCGGCGAAGAGCTTCCCGCCGACCTGACGAAGGCGCAGGCCTCCGAACACATCGACCGGCTGCAGAACGCCACCGGTCGCGGTCAGTCCGGATCCTGAGCGCCGCCGCCACCGTGACCGATCCCAGGACGGCACCGCTCCATCACGAGGTGGTCGTCATCGGTGGCGGCAACGCCGGTCTCTCCGTCGCCGGGAGGCTCCGGCGATACGGCGTCGACGACGTCGCGGTCATCGAACCGCGGGAGCACCACCGGTACCAGCCGATGTTCTCGCACGTCGCTGGCGGGACCGCGTCCGCGTCGGTCGCCACGAGGCCACAGCACGCCGTGACGCCGAAGGGCGTGACCTGGATCCAGGACCGGGTCCGGTCCATCGACCCGGTCGCGAAGACGGTGACGCTGGAATCCGGCACCGCCGTCGAGTACGACCAGCTCATCGTCGCTCCGGGCATCCAACAGGACTGGGACGCCGTGCCCGGTCTGACGGAGGCGATGGCGTCGCCGGTCGGGATCTCCAACTACACCTTCGAGTACGCGCAGAAGGCCTCGCGCGTGCTCCGGTCGGTCCGCTCCGGCACCGTCGTGTTCACGCAGCCCGCCGGCCCCGCGAGCTGCTCGGGTGCCGCGCAGAAGCCGATGTACCTCGCGTGCGACTACTGGCGGCAGACGGGCGTCCTCGACGACATCCGTGTGGTGCTGGTCGTGCCCACACCCACGATGTTCGGCATGCCGATGATCGACGCCGAACTCGATCGCAAGGTCGCCGAGTACGGCATCGACGTGCGGTTCTCGCGCGAGCTCGTCGCGGTGGATCCGGAGCGGAGCGTGGTGACCATCGCGCAGACCGACCCGCAGGACGGCCCGGATCGCGGGCAGGACGGCGTGACGGGCGGACTCCGGGAGGAGATCCCCTACGACGTCCTCCACGCCGTGCCGCCGCAGTCCGCACCGGACTGGCTCGCGGCCACGGCGCTCGCCGACCCCGGCAACCCGGGTGGGTTCGTCGAGGTCGACTCACTGACCCTGCGGCATCCGCGGTTCCCCGACGTCTGGGCGCTCGGAGACGCCGCCGCGGTGATGAGTTCGAAGTCCGGCGGAGCTCTCCGGCAACAGACGAAGACCCTCGCGAAGAACCTCGTCGCCGTGCGGTCCGGCCAGGAGCCGAGCACGGTCTACAACGGCTACTCGGTGTGCCCGTTCACGGTCTCCCGCGGGACGGTGGTGTTCGCCGAGTTCGACGACCGCTACCGCCCGAAGTCCTCGATCCCGTTCTGGAACGGACTCGCGAAGGAGCGTCGGTTCACGTTCATCGCCGACCGCTACGTCCTGCCCTGGGTGTACTGGAACCTCATCCTGCAGGGGCGGGCGTGAGCTCCAGCTCGCGAACTGTCACCAACCGCTAGTCCAGCGCCCCGTCACTGTGCTCGAGTGACAGTTCGCGGGCTTTGGCGGGTGGCGGTTCGGATCTGGTAGAGGGACGTGCTGGCCGTGATGTAGAGGGTGCGGCCGTCGGGGTCGCCGAAGCAGACGTTCGCGGTGCGCTCCGGGACCGGGATGCGCAGGATGGTCGCGCCGGACGGGTCGAACACCTCGACGCCGTCACCCGCCGACGACCACACGTTGCCGTCGACATCGATCCGGAAGCCGTCGGACGCGGGAACCGCGGTGCTCGCGAAGGTGCGACCGGGGGTGTCGCCGGCGACGACCGAGACGCCGTCTGCTGCGACGTCGTAGGCCGCGATCCGGCGGGCGGCGGTGGCGGTGTCGGACACGTACAGGATCGACTCGTCGGGTGAGAACGCGAGCCCGTTCGGGTGCACCATCGCCGTGATGACCGGCTCGATCGCCCCGGTGTCCGGTTCGAGTCGGAAGACGTAGCACCCGCCGTACTCCTGCTCGCCGGGGTGGCCTTCCTCTCCGCTGGCGTCGATGCCGTAGGGCGGGTCGGTGAACCAGATCGAGCCGTCGGAGTGCACGACGACGTCGTTCGGGGAGTTGAAGCGGCCGCCGGCCCAGCGGTCGACGAGCGTGACCGGGCCGTCGGGCCCCTCGATCTCGACCGCGCGGCGCCCGTGACTGCACTGCACGACCCGGCCATCGCGGTCGATCGTGCGGCCGTTCGTGTACTCGGCGCCGTCGCGGAACACGGCCGTCTCGCCGGTCGCGGTGTCGAACTCGAGGATGCGGTCGTTCGGGATGTCGCTCCAGCGCACGCGTCCGGTCTCCGCGATCCACGCGGGCCCCTCGCTCCAGATCGCACCCGTGTACAGGTGCTCGAGTTCGGCTCCCTCGGCGAGCAGCGGTGAAGGATCGGTCATGGTGACGTCGGCGTCGGTCATGACGCCCAGCCTATTCGGCAGGTGCCGGTCTACGCCTGGTCGATGGGGGAGGAGCCGAGGTTGCGGGCGCTCGGTCGGGTGACGGGCGGCTCGACGATCGACTCCAGGAAGGCCCACGCGTCCATTCGCCAGCGGTCACCGGCGACGTCGATCGCCTCGATCCGGAACGGTGGCGTGAGGATCGCGTCCCAGTCGATCGAGTCGAGGACGCGTCGCGGGATCATCTCGTCGACGTACGGTGCCTCGCGCTCCGGGTCCGGCGCGACCTCCGGTGCCTCGTCGTCGACGAGGTTCTCGAGCCGGTCGATCATCGCGTCGTCGAACGCCTGCATGCGCGTGATGAGCGCCTGGAGCTCGTCAGGCTCGAGGGCGGCGACGAGTTCGAGCAGGTAGGCGCGGCCCGGATAGGCCTCCGCGGGCACGTCGACGATGTTGTACCGGCCGTCGTCGGAGATCCACATACGTCAACGCTAGCCCGTCGCGGCTGGAGGCCTGCGGTGAGGTGCGTCGATTCGTCGTTCGAGTCGCCGTGGGACGACGATTCGCCGCACCTCAGGCGGTCGGGACCTGGCTCGGGTGGACGGGGAGCTGCGCGGCTGGACGGACGAGCGCCGTCGGGCCGGGATCGGTGAACCCGAACTGCTCGTAGAGGCCGTGCGCGTCGCTCGTGAAGAGTGTCCACCGGAAGTGCGCGCCGGGACCGTCGTCGATCATCGCCTGCACGATCCGCTTGCCCAGTCCGTGGCCGCGGTGGGCCTCGAGGACCACCACGTCGGCGAGGTAGGCGAAGCCGACGCCGTCGGACACCGCCCGAGCGAAGCCGACCTGTGCGCCGGTCTCCTCCTCGTACACGCCGATCACGCGCCAGGCGTCGTCGATCTGTGCCTCGACGTCGGTTCGGCTGCGCCACTTGGCCCAGTAGACCTCACGGAGCAGGGCCCACACGGCGTCCCGGTCGATGCGGTCCTTCGAGTCGTCGATGCGGTAGCCCATCGGCCCACTGTAGGACGGCGTGGAGCGGGGTTCCGAGTGCCGATCCGGGGTCGGTGGACCGACCGTCATCGGGCGACACGAGGAATAGCCGCGCGCCGCTCAGCCTTACCGTGGGAGAGGCACACGCCTGAACCGAACCTCTGGAGGATCATCAGATGACTCACGCCCGCACCACCCTCGGAACGTCCGACCTGTCCGTCTTCCCGCTGAACCTCGGCGGCAACGTGTTCGGTTGGACCGCCGACCGGCAGACCTCGTTCGACATCCTCGACGCCTACGTCGCGGGTGGCGGTAACTTCATCGACACCGCCGACGGTTACTCCGCGTGGGTGCCCGGCAACACCGGTGGCGACTCCGAGCGACTCATCGGCGAGTGGCAGGAACTCCGCGGCAACCGCGACGAGCTCGTCATCGCGACGAAGGTCAGCCAGCACCCCGACTTCAAGGGCCTCGCGGCCGACAACATCCTGAAGGCCGCCGACGCCTCGCTCGAGCGCCTCCGCACCGACCACATCGACCTCTACTACGCGCACTTCGACGACGAGTCCGTGCCGCTCGAGGAGACGGTGACGGCACTGTCGTCGCTCGTCGACGCCGGCAAGGTCCGCTACCTCGGGATCTCCAACTACTCCGCCGCGCGCATCGCCGAATGGTTCGAGATCGTCGAGGCCAAGGGTCTCCACCGCCCGATCGCCCTCCAGCCGCACTACAACCTCGTCGAACGCGACTTCGAGGGGGAGCTGCGCACGATCGCCGAGCGCGAGCAGCTCGCCGTGCTGCCGTACTTCTCGCTCGCGAAGGGCTTCCTGACGGGCAAGTACCGCGAGGGGGCACAGGTCGACAGCGTCCGCGCCGAGGGTGCCCAGGCCTACCTGGCCGACCACGCCGCGCTCCTGCCGGTCCTCGACGAGGTCGCCGCCGCCCACGGCGTCTCGGCCGCGACCGTGTCGCTCGCGTGGCTCCGCTCGCAGCCGACGGTCGCCGCGCCCATCGCGAGTGCCCGCACGGTCGAGCAGCTGCCCGACCTCCTCGCCTCCGCGACGCTCGAGCTCTCCGCCGACGAGCTGGCCGCGCTCACCGCCGCCTCGGTCGCGTAGGGCTCTCTTCACCCCGCCGGTCCCCGAGCGACCTCCTTCGGTCCCCGAGTGACCTCCTTCGGTCCCTGAGTGACCTCCTTCGGTCCCTGAGCGACGTCCTTCGGTCCCTGAGCTTGTCGAAGGGCGCACCTCGACAAGCTCGGTGGCCGGTGGGGTGGCTCGGTGGCCGGTGGGGTGGCCCGGTGGCCGGTGGGGTGGCCCGGTGGCCGGTGGGGTGGCCGTGGGGCGTCCTCTCCGCGCTCCGAAACACCCCGGCAACATGTGTCCCGGTAGAGTCGGCCCATGGGTGACCTGTTCAACGGCTATGGCGGCACGCTCGCCCCGCGCAAGACTCCGGGCGGTGTTCCCGCGTTCGACGAGATGTTCGGCGAGGCGGCGGAACACGCGGGTGGTGCGACCGCCAGGCGGGCGTATCAGGAGATCTACAGCTCCCTCGCACGGATGACCCAGGAGGAGCTCCGAGGCCGCACCGACGCCCTCGCCAGCTCCTACCTCGCGCAGGGCGTGACCTTCGACTTCGCCGGCGAGGAGCGTCCGTTCCCGCTCGACGCGGTCCCGCGGGTGATCGAGCAGCAGGAGTGGACGCAGGTCGAGGCCGGCATCAAGCAGCGTGTCAAGGCGCTCGAGGCCTTCCTCGCCGACGTCTACGGCCCGCAGCTCGCCGTACGCGACGGCGTCATCCCCGCGAAGCTCATCTCCTCGTCGTCGCACTTCCACCGGCAGGCCTACGGGATCCAGGCGGCGAACGGCGTCCGCATCCAGGTCTCCGGTATCGACCTCATCCGCGACGAGCATGGTCAGATGCGTGTCCTCGAGGACAACGTCCGGGTCCCGTCCGGCGTCAGCTACGTCATCTCCAACCGTCGCGTGATGGCGCAGACGCTCCCCGAGCTGTTCGTGTCGATGCGCGTCCGTCCGGTCGGCGACTACCCCAACAAGCTTCTGCAGGCGCTGCGTGCGTCGGCCCCGCCCGGCGTCGAGGACCCGAACGTCGTCGTCCTCACCCCCGGCGTGTACAACTCCGCGTACTTCGAGCACACGCTGCTCGCGCGGCTCATGGGCGTCGAGCTCGTCGAGGGTCGCGACCTCTTCTGCTCCGGCGGCAAGGTCTTCATGCGCACGACCGCCGGGCCCACGCGCGTCGACGTCATCTACCGCCGTGTCGACGACGAGTTCCTCGACCCGCTGTCGTTCCGCGCCGACTCCATGCTCGGTTCGCCCGGGCTCATGCTCGCCGCGCGCCTCGGCAACGTGACCATCGCGAACGCGGTCGGGAACGGTGTCGCCGACGACAAGCTCGTCTACACGTACCTGCCCGACCTCATCAAGTACTACCTCGCCGAGGACGCGATCCTCCCGAACGTCGACACCTGGCGTCTCGAGGACCCGCTCGCCCTCGAGGAAGTGCTCGACCGCCTGGACGAGCTCGTCATCAAGCCCGTTGACGGCTCCGGCGGCAAGGGCCTCGTCGTGGGTCCGGACGCGTCGAAGGAGGAGCTCGCGACCCTCAAGACGAAGCTGCAGGAGGACCCGCGCGGCTGGATCGCGCAGCCGGTCGTCATGCTCTCCACCATCCCGACGCTCGTCGAGGACGGCATGCGTCCCCGTCACGCCGACCTGCGTCCGTTCGCGGTGAACGACGGCAACGACGTCTGGGTGCTGCCCGGCGGCCTGACGCGCGTCGCCCTCCCGGAGGGGCAGTTGGTCGTGAACTCCAGCCAGGGCGGCGGCTCGAAGGACACCTGGGTCGTCGGACGTCCGTTCGACCCCAACGCGGCGCCCGAGGCGTCCTCGCACGACATCCAGGGTCTCGTCGCCGAGCAGGCCACGACCGAGACGACGTCGATCCCGATCATCTACGACCACGGCACGACCCCCGAGCACTCGCCCCAGGACCGTCCGGCCGGCAACCAGGACCAGCAGGAGCAGCAGCAGCAGACGCTCTCCGAGCCCGCTGCCGACGGGTCGACGCAGGAGGACGCATCATGCTGAGCCGCATCGCCGAGAGCCTCTTCTGGATCGGCCGCTACATCGAACGCAGTGACGGCACCGCGCGTATCCTCGACGTCCACCTGCAGCTGCTGCTCGAGGATCCGTGGATCGACGAGGACACCGCCTGCCGGTCGCTGCTGTCCGTGATGGGCAGCGACGCGCCCGCCGACCAGGAGCTCACCCGCCAGGACGTCCTCGCGCAGCTCGCCGTCGACCGCACGCACCCGGCGTCGATCGCCTACTCGCTCGGCGCCGCCCGCGAGAACGCCCGGCGCGCCCGCGAGATCGTGTCGACCGAGCTCTGGGAGTGCCTCAACACGACCCGTGCCCGGATGCCGCGTCGCGTCGCGAGCGACAAGGTGCACGAGTTCTTCGGGTGGGTGCGCGAGCGTTCGGCCCTCGCTGTCGGCATCGTCGACTCCGCCACGAGTCGTGACGACGCCTGGCGCTTCTTCACCCTCGGTCGCAGCCTCGAACGCGCCGACATGACGGCCCGACTCCTGGCGACGCGGTCGCTCACCGAGGCGAGCGGTCCTTCCTGGACGACGATCCTCCGCTCCTGCGGCGCCTACGAGGCCTACCTCCGCACGTACCGCGGCATGCCGAGCGCGAAGAACGCGGCCGAGTTCCTCCTGCTCGACCAGCTCTTCCCCCGGTCGGTCATGTTCTCCATCAGTCGGGCCGAGGAGTGCATGCGCGACCTCGAGCCGCGCCGAGGCCGCGTCGGGACGGTTGATTCCGCCCAGCGCCTGCTCGGTCAGATCCGCAGCGACCTCGAGTACCGGCCCATCCAGGACACGCTCGTCGACCTCCCCGGTCGGATGGACGCCGTGCAGAACGTCACCAGCCAGGTGTCGGAGGCGATCCGCGAACGCTACTTCCCCACTCATGCGGTGCCCGCATGGATCGGAGAGAACTCATGACCCGGCTCCACATCAAGCACAGCACGGGCTTCTCCTACGGCGGCAAGGTCAACGCCTCGTACAACGAGGCGCGCATGCTGCCGGTGACGACCGAGGACCAGTACGTCCTGTACTCGCACATCGACATCCAGCCGGGGGCGTCGCAGTCGACGTACACCGACTACTGGGGCATGAAGGTCTCGGCGTTCGAGGTGCTGACGCCGCACGAGGAGCTCTCGCTCACGGCGACGAGCCTCGTCGAGGTCCGGCCGCGCAAGCATGAGCCGCACCCGACCGGCTGGGAGCAGCTCGACATCGCGACCCAGGCCGCCGTGACCCGGGTGGAGCACCTGGAACAGACACGACGGACGACCCCGCCGGACGACCTCGTCGAGCTCGCCCGGACCATCGCCGACCGCTACGAGAGCCCGTGCGAGGCCGCGATGGCCATCAGCCGGGAGATCGGCGAGCAGATGGACTACGTGCAGGGCGTCACGAGTGTGTACTCGACCGCCGCCGAGGCGTGGGCGAACCGCAAGGGCGTCTGTCAGGACATCACGCACATCGTCCTCGGAGCGCTGCGCTCGGTGGGGATCCCGGCCCGCTACGTGTCGGGGTACCTGCACCCGAAGCCGCACGCGGCGATCGGCGAGACGGTGACGGGGGAGTCACACGCGTGGGTCGAGTGGTTCTGCGGTGACTGGCGTGGATTCGACCCGACCAACATGGTCGACGTGGGCGAGCGTCACGTCCTCATCGGGCGGGGTCGTGACTACGGTGACGTCTCCCCACTCCGTGGTGTGTACGCGGGCCCCTACCGCTCGAAGCTCTTCGTGAAGGTCGAGATCACCCGAGAGGCCTGACCCGGGTGGTGCTGCTGCCAGCGCGGTGCGCTGACGCGAGCGCGGGTCGTGCGCGTGAGCGCGGGTCTCCGGAGGGTCGCGCCCGCGCGTGCGGCCCGCGGTCACGCCCGATCAGGCGTTCTCACGTCAGCGCACCGCGCTGGGGCAGATTCGAGCGGGTTCACGTCAGCGCACCGCGTTGGCACGAGTCCGTAGAGGCGACACCCGTAGGATCATCGGCATGCAGACCGAGATGATCGTCCCGGCCCGCCGCCCGATGAAGCTGATCCCCGCGGTGTTGCTGGTGGCGTCGGCGTTCTGTCTGTTCGGCCTGATGCAGCCGCTCGCCGGTTACCCGCTCCTCGTCGCCGCCCTCGTCACCGCGATCCTCATCGACCGCGACCTCGCGAAGGACCTGTTCCTCATCGCCATCGGGATCGGCATCGTGTCGACCACGTCGGTGGAGGCCGACGTCTCCTGGCCCAGCTTCTTCCGGATCGGCACCGTGCTGCTGCTGGCGGTCGGTGCCCCGTTCCTCATCGACCGCTTCGTGTACCGGCGGAAGGCGATCACGTTCCCCTGGCGGAGTCGCGAGAAGAAGACGAAGGGCGAGATCGCCTACCTCTTCGCCGTCCCCCTCCTCGGTTGGGCGATCCTGCCGTTCTACTTCATCCGCTCGGGCGCATACGAGAACTGGCCGGTGATCAGCGACGCCGGGGATCTCGGCCGGTTCTTCGTCGGCGTCAACGCGGTCGGCACGTGGGATGAACTGTTCTTCATCTGCACCTGCTTCGCACTCCTGCGCCGGCACTTCCCGGTCTGGCAGGCGAACCTGCTGCAGGCCGTCATCTTCGTGTCGTTCCTCTGGGAACTCGGTTACCGGTCATGGGGTCCGCTGCTGACGTTCCCGTTCGCGCTGCTGCAGGGCTACCTGTTCTCGAAGACGCGGTCGCTCGGGTACATCCTCGCGGTCCACCTGCTGTTCGACGCGATCGTGTTCCTCGCCATCGTGCACGCGCACCATCGCGACTGGATCCCGATCTTCTGGTACTGAGCGGTGTGTCCGCCCGCCCGCGCGGTGCGCTGACGCGAATGTCGGTGTCCCGGGCCCAGCGCGGAGCGCTGACGCGAGCGGCGGTGTTCAGGCTTCAGCGCGGGTCTGGCGGGTGACCGCGGGTCTCTAGAGGGGCGCGCTCACGCCACAGACCCGCGCTCACGCGAGCGCACCGCGCTGGCAGCAACCCGGACGGGAGTCAGGGGGCGGCGGGCTTCGTCGCCGCTCCGTCGAGCCAGAGTTCGGTCGACTCGTCGCGGTGCACCCCGTCGGTGCCGACGTGCTTCTCGCTGATCATCGGACCGTTCTTGATGACGTGGACGAGCGCCATCCCATGACCCCGGCCGAGCTCGTAGTCCGTCTTCAGCCACTCGAGGATCTCGCCGGCCTTGGTCGACGCGTCGAAGCCGCGGGCGTGCGCCTCGTCGACGAGCTCGCGCGGGGTCTTACCGGTCTTCGCCTCGGCGGCATCGAGATAGGCCTGGAACGACATGACGGCTCCTTCGTCGATCGGGTGTCAGCGCCATCGTAGCCAGCGAGGGCAACGAGCGACAGGCCCCGCAGCGCGCCATGCGGCCTCCCTCCAGGGTGGGCGGCGGCGACGCCAATAGGGTGAGGGGATGGATCGCCCCAGCAGGACCCCCGCCGGATTCGCCGCGACCGTCGGCATCGACCTCCTCGCCGTCATCGTGTTCGTCCTCATCGGCCGCGCCAGCCACGGCGAAGGCATCCTCGGACTCCTCGTGACCCTGTGGCCGTTCGCCGTCGGACTCCTCGTCGGACACGTCCTCGCGCTCGTCCTCGGTCAGCGCGAGACCCGCTCCGTCCGCTGGGCCGGCGTCGTCGTCTGGGTGTCGACCGTCGTCGTCGGGATGGTGCTGCGCGCGGTCTCCGGCCAGGGAGTCCAACTCAGCTTCGTCATCGTGACCGTCCTGGTCCTCGCCGCACTCCTCCTGGGTTGGCGCCTCGTCGCGTGGCTCATCGCCCGCCGACGTCGATGACGCCGCCGACACCGCCACCGACGATCGCATGAGCGCCGAGCGCTGGGGGCGCTGGTACTTCGCCGTGCAGGCCCTCGCCGGCGCAGCATGGTGGGTGTCGGTGTTCCTCGTCCCGCCCGTCCGTGCGGCGACGCTCGGCAGCCTCGACCCCGTCGTCACGGCCGTGCTCGACGTCCCACTCTTCGTCGTCGCCTCGGCGCTCGCCGCATGCGCCATCCGATGGGCGGCGATCCTCGCGACCGGATGGACGCTGCTGGTCACCGTGTCACTGGGGATCTTCGCGGCCGCGACCCAGGAGGCGGGGATCGGCGCCCTGCTGATGGTCGGCGCCGCGGTCGGCTCGGTCACGGCACTCGCGCTCGTCCTCACCGGCGGGATCCCGAGAGCATGGATCGCCATCGGGCCGTTCGCGTTCCGCCCAGCCGATGCGTCGGCGTCGACCGGTTCGCAACTCGTGAGGACCGCCGTCGAGATCGTCGCGTTCTGGGGCGTCTTCCTCGCGGTGATCCCCGCCGCCCTGCGGTTCTTCGAGCTGCGGTGGCGGGTCGCGATCGCCCTGCCGCCGGGTGCGGAGCAGTTCGCCGTCATCGCCGGCATCGTCGTCGTGGTGCTCGGGAGCATCGTCGGGCTCTGGTCCGCAGCCGCGATGGCGACGACCGGGGGTGGGACGCCACTGCCCGCCGCGATGCCGAACCGGCTCGTCATCGCCGGACCGTATCGCTTCGTCCGCAATCCGATGGCCGTCGGCAGTATCGTCCAAGGCGTCGGCGTCGGACTCCTGCTGTCGTCCTGGATCGTCGTCGTCTACGCGGTCTTCGGCGCCGTCGTCTGGAACGTCCTGGTCCGGCCGGTCGAAGAGGCCGACCTCGAGGCGCGCTTCGGCGAGCCGTACCGCCGCTACCGCGAGGACCTGCGGTGCTGGGTCCCGAGCGTCCGTCCGGTGGCGGCTCGTTCGTAACTCCTGCCGCCTGCGACGACCGGCCGCGTCACCCGCCGCCCCGCCCGCCCGGGAGCCCCGGCGGTCGCAGGATGCAGGAGTTGTGAACGCCGAGCGGGTCGGAGCGGAGGACCGTCTAGCGGCGGGAGCCGGTGAGGGTCGTCGACTCGTCGACCGGCGACGATTCGGGACGCGACTCCGAACGCGGCTCGGGCGCCTTCGCGCGCGGCTTCGGCTTCGGCAGCGGGATCGGCGAGGTGAGCGCGATCTGCTCCGAGAAGTCCTCCGGCGTGACCGGTGAGACGACGCCGTCGTGGGTGAACTGCAGGCGCCAGCGGGAGTCGGGCGCCACGCGCAGGCGGAGGTGATGACGGAACACCCCGTAGGCGAGGCCGGTGGCGCAGGCGGCGAACCCGGCGAGTGCGCCCAGGCCGAGCGCCCAGCGCGGCCCGAAGGTGTTCGCCACCCACCCGACGATGGGCGCGCCGATCGGGGTGCCACCCATGAGGATCGCCATGTACAGCGCCATCACCCGGCCACGGACGGCGGCCTCGGTGCTCGTCTGCACGAGTCCGTTCGCGGTGGTCAGGAGCGTCACCGTCGAGAAGCCGACGAGGATCAGCACGGCGGCGAACGACCAGTAGCTCGGCATGAACGCGGCCGTGAGCGCAGCGACCCCGAAGAGCCCGGCCGCGCCGACGATCATCCGCATCTGGGCCTGCGCCCGCCGCGCCGCGAGGAGTGCGCCGGTCAGGGAACCGATCGCGAGCACCGAGGAGAGGATGCCGTATTCGCCCGCGCCCTTGCCGAACTCGACGGCCATGGTCGAGGCGAAGATCGGGAAGTTCATGCCGAACGCGCCCATGATGAACACGATCACGAAGACGACCATGAGGTCCGGCCGCCCGCGGACGTAGCGGAAGCCCTCGACGAACTGTCCTCGAGCCCGCGGTGGGCGCGGCGCTCGACGGAGCTTGCCGGTGCGGAGTGCGAGGAGCGCGCCGATGACGCCGAGGAAGGTGAAGGCGTTCACGACGAACACCCACCCGGAGCCGATCGCGACGATGAGGAGACCGGCGATGGCGGGGCCGACCATGCGCGCCGCGTTGAAGGACGCCGAGTTGAGCGCGACGGCGTTCGACATGTTGTGCTCGTCGACGAGCTCGGAGACAAAGGTCTGGCGGGCCGGGCCGTCGACGGCGTTGATGATGCCGAGGGCCAGCGCGAAGAGGTACATGTGCCACAGCTCGGCGTGACCGAAGATGAGCAGGGCGCCGAGGGCGAACGCCAGGAGCATGAGGCTCGACTGGGTGAGGATGAGGATCTTCCGCTTGTCGAAGCGGTCGGCGATGAGACCGGTGATCGGCACGAGGACGAGCTGCGGCCCGAACTGCAGGGCCATGGTGGCGCCGACGGCCACGGCGTCGTTGTCGGTGAGGTCGGTCAGCACGACCCAGTTCTGGGTGGTGGCCTGCATCCAGGCGCCGACGTTCGACACAAGGGCGCCGATGAACCAGATGCGGTAGTTGACGCTGGACAGGGAACGGAACATTGCACTCACTGGGTGGCGAGTCTCCTCATGATCTCGGCTGCGCGGGCGAGGGTGTCGCGTTCGTCCGGGGTGAGCGCGCGCAGCTGCTGGGTGATCCACGCGTCGCGTTTCCGGACGGTCTCGGTGACGGTGGTGTGGCCCGCTTCGGTGAGGGCGATGGTGACCTTCCGGCGGTCGGCCGCGTCGGTTTCTCGGGTGACGTACCCGGCCTCTTCGAGGCAGTTGACGGTGCGATTCATGGATGGCGCGGACACGCGGTCGCGTTCGGCCAGTGCCCGCAGGGTTGCGGAGCCCTCTTTGTAGAGCCCTCCGAGGACGGAGAACTGCGGATCACTGAGGTCGTCGACCGACTTCTCCCCGCGCAGTCGTCTCGCGAGCCGGAAGGTGCCCATCCGGAGTTCGGACGCCTGCTCGGCGATCGTCAGGGCCCTGGTCTTCGTCGCTGCTCCGCTTGCCACGATTCATTAGCCTAGCAAATTAGCCACCCTAAGTAAACCCGCGAACCGTCACCAACCGACAGTGCACGGGGTGCAGGACTGACCGTTGGTGACAGTTCGCGGGCTGGGGTGCGGTCAGAGCCAGCGGCGGGCTCGGAAGATGGCGTACAGGGTCCCGGAGAGGACGAGCATCGCTCCGATCGCGACCGGGTAGCCGAACTGCCAGTGGAGCTCCGGCATGTCGTCGAAGTTCATGCCGTAGACGGTGCCGATGAGTGTCGGGGCGAAGAGGATCGCCGCCCAGGAGGAGATCCGTTTGATCTCCTCGT
Organism: Plantibacter sp. PA-3-X8; assembly: GCF_003856975.1. NCBI lineage: Bacteria > Bacillati > Actinomycetota > Actinomycetes > Micrococcales > Microbacteriaceae > Plantibacter > Plantibacter sp. PA-3-X8. Next base: position 406,305 of record NZ_CP033107.1, on the reverse strand, counting down.
TCTGCGCCAGTGCCGTCTCGCTCATCCGACGCGACTCCTCGTTCTGCGCGAGGCTCGCCTCCGAGAGGCGTCGCATCTCCTCGTTCTGCTGTTGCGTCATGAGCGTCGCGTGCACCGTGAGCGCGTTCCGGAGCAGGTGGCGGAATGAGTCGACGCGCTCCGCGATCCGGAGGGTGTGGTCGAGCACGTCGCGGAAGCCGTTGCGCAGCTCCTCGTCGAGACCGTACTTGTCGGCGCCCTGCAGCAGCCCGTGGAGCATGGCCCGCAGGGGCGTGGTCGCGCGCTGGAACGCGATGACCTGGCGCAGCAGCTCGTAGATGCGACGCGAGACGTCCGCAGCGTCGCCGAAGAGCTCGTCCTCGATCTCGTCGATGTCGTTCTCGAGCCCCGCGACGACGGGACCGTAGCCGTCGACGACCTGGTCGAGCACGGCGTGCAGGACGGCGTCGGGGCCGAGCGCGAGGATGTCGGGCCGGGCTTCGAGTCGCCGCCGGACCTGGCCGAGGTCGGGCTTCTCCGCGTGACGGACCGTGACGACGAACCCGGGTCCGACGAACAGGTGCACCTCGCCGAACTCGACCCGCTCCTCCTCGTCCAGGTAGCGGGCGGGACGCAGGACGACGAACAGCGTGTCGCCGTAACGTTCGAGCTTCGCCCGCTGATGGCCCTTCAGAGCGTCCTCGACGGCGAGCGGATGCAGGTCGAACTCCTGAGCGACGGAGCGGATCTCCGACGGTTCCGTGCGGTACAGACCGATCCAGGCCATGCCCCGCTGTTCGTTGAGGAGCTCGTACGTCGCGTCGAGCGATCGCGGGCTCGCCGAGCGCCGTCCGGTCACGTAGATGCCGTTGTCGATGAGTGCCATGAGGTCTCCGTCCATCGATCGACGGGAACGTGCGGCGGCCGCGCGGGTGCAGGCGATCGCGGTGGATCGCACCCGGGGAGGTGTGAGTGAGGGCGCCTCGGCACCGGCGGTGGCTGCGCCTACCGGGTGAGGGAGGCGAGGCGGTTCGTCGATGCGATGGCGCGGGTACTGTCACCAGCCATGGCCGCTCACCTCGCTTCCGTCGAAACCTGCCGGCCCGCCGTTCGGGCCTCGTTCACCGTACGCCTGCCCTCCGGGAACTGCAAACGGACTCGCCACGCCGCCGGGCCGAGGGCCTACGCTGGCGGGATGAGCGAGCAGACCCCGCCACCCGTCGACGACGCGAACCGCCCCGTCGAGCCGCGACCGTATGCGACCGAGACGATCGTCGACGACGACGGCGTCACGGTCTACGTCTACCTGTGGGAGGTGCCGAACCCTCGGGCCGTCGTGCACATCGCGCATGGGGCGGGGGAACACGCCCTCCGCTACGGGCGCCTCGCCGCACGGCTCAACGACGCGGGGTACGCGGTCGCGGCCGACGACCACCGCGGCCATGGTCGCACGGGGCTCGAGCACCTCGGCCTCGGCAAGCTCGGCCCGCGGACGACCCGGGGTGCGATCGACTCCGTCGCCGCCGTCGGCCGGTACCTGCGGACCCGCTTCCCCGAGTCGCGGCTCGCGTTGCTCGGGCACAGCTGGGGCTCGCTCATGGCGCAGAAGGTCGTCGCCGAACACGATCTGTACGAGCTCCTCATCCTCTCGGGCACCTCGCTCGCGATGCCCGGAGTCATCAACGCCGGTGACCTCAACAAGCGCTGGCGGAAGACCGGGAAGACCGGTCTCGAGTGGCTCAACCGCGACCCGGCCGCCTGGGCCGCATTCGCCGCCGACGAGCGCAACTTCGACATCGGCGTCACCCCGGTGTGGAACCCGATCCAGGCGTTCGCCTTCCTCGGTCGCCCGCCCCGCCGCATGCCGCGCAAGCTGCCCGTGCTCATCCTCGGCGGGTCCGACGACTCCCTCGGTGGTGTGCGCGGACTCACCCTCCTCCGGGACGCCTACGTCAAGCGCTCCAAGCTCACCGACGTGACGCTCATCATCTACCCCGAGGCGCGACACGAGATCTTCAACGAGCTGAACCGCGAGGACGTCGAGCGCGACGTCGTGGAGTGGCTCGACAAGCGAACCTGAGCCGCCCCGGCCCGGCAGCGCCCGCCCCGGTCCGTGAGCGCCCGCTCCGGTCCCTGAGCCTGTCGACGGGCAGCGAACGCCACCACCCGGTGACAAGCTCAGAGGCCGCGGGGTACAGTCGCGGCACCCACACTCGACGCAGAGGAGACCCGGTGACCTCGGACGGACCCACCTACAGCCACCGCAGACGGAACTCGGCGGAGCGCATCGCGCGGTCGCTCGCGGGAGCGAGCACGGTCCCGTACTGGCTCGACAGCCCTGATCGGCCGTCGCCGGAGCCTCGACTCGTCGGCCAGGTCACGGCGGATCTCCTGGTCGTCGGTGGCGGCTATTCCGGACTCTGGACGGCGCTCATCGCCAAGGAGGCCGACCCCTCGCGTGACGTCGTGCTCATCGAGGGCAAGGAGGTCGGCTGGGCGGCGAGTGGCCGGAACGGCGGCTTCTTCGAGGAGAGCCTCACCCACGGCGTCGACAACGGCGAGCGCCACTTCGCCGACGAACTGCCGGAGCTCGATCGCCTGGCGGACGAGAACTTCGACGAGTTCGTCGCCACGCTCGACCGCCTCGGGATCGACGCCGAGTTCGAGCACACGGGTGTGCTCACCGTCGCGACCGAGCCGCACCAGGTGGACGCGCTGCGCGAGGTGTCGGGGGACGGTGTGTTCCTCGATCGCGAGGCCGTCCAGGCGCTCGTGCATTCGCCCGTGTACCTGGCTGGTCAGCGCGAGTGGAAGAGCACCGCGCTCGTCCACCCGGCGAAGCTCGCCTGGGGGTTGAAGCGCGCGTGCATCGAGCTCGGTGTGCGGGTCTTCGAGCACACCCCGGCGACCCGGCTGCGGCGCTCGGGCGACGGCGTCGCGGTGACCACGAAGCAGGGCGGGGTACAGGCTCGGCAGGTCGCGCTCGCCACCAACGGCTTCCCGTCGCTCCTCAAACGCACGGAGCTGCTGACGATCCCCGTGTACGACTACGTGCTCATGACCGAGCCGCTCTCCCCGGAACAGCTCGAGAGCATCGGTTGGACCGACCGCTTCGGCATCGCCGATTCGAGTCGTGAGTTCCACTACTCCCGCCGGTCAGCCGACGACCGCATCCTCTACGGCGGCTTCGACGCGGTCTACCACCGGGGTGGCAGGATCCGGCCGGAGCACGATCAGCGCCGCGAGACGTTCGAGACCCTCGCCGACCACTTCTTCACGACCTACCCGCAACTCGACATCCGGTTCACCCACGCGTGGGGCGGCATGATCGACATGTGTTCGCGGCTCTCGGCGTTCCAGGGCACGGCCCTCCGCGGACGCGTCGCCTACAGCGCCGGGTTCACCGGACTCGGGGTCGGCGCCACGCGCTTCGGGGCGAAGGTCATGCTCGATCTGCTGAGTGGCGAGTCGACCGAGCTGACCCGCCTGAAGATGGTGCGGTCCAAACCGATCCCCATCCCGCCGGAGCCCATCGCGAACCCCGCGATCCAGACCGTCCGCCGCGCGGTCGCCCGTTCCGACGCGAACGAGGGCCGCGACGGCCTGCTCCTGAAGGTCATGGACCGCTTCGGCATCGGCTTCGACTCCTGAGGGGTTCGGCTCCCCTTCCGGGGAATCCGGACGCCGTCCAGGAATAGGCTGGGGGCATGCATGGTGAGTACAAGGTCCCGGGTGGCAAGCTCGTCGTCGTCGATCTCGAGGTGGTCGACGACCGCATCGCGGACTTCCGCCTCGCCGGTGACTTCTTCCTCGAACCCGACGATGCGCTCGCGCTGATCGACCGCGCCGTCACCGGGCTCCCCGCCACCACGGACGCCGCAGGTCTCGCCGCCGCCATCCGCGGCGCCCTGCCGGAAGATGCCGTGCTCCTCGGGTTCACGCCCGAGGCGGTCGCGACGGCCATTCGCCGCTCCCTCGCGAAGGCGACGGGCTGGGGCGACTACGACTGGCAGCTCATCCACGAGGGCTCGGTGTCGCCGCAACTCCACCTCGCGCTCGACGAGGTCCTGACGAACGAGGTCGGCGAGGGCCGCCGCGGTCCGACGCTCCGCATCTGGGAGTGGGACCAGTCGGCGGTCGTCATCGGCAGCTTCCAGTCGCTCAAGAACGAGGTCGACCTCGACAACGCGAAGGCGAACGGCTTCGAGGTCGTCCGCCGCGTCTCCGGCGGTGGCGCGATGATGATGCAGCGCGGTGGCATCATCACCTACTCGCTCTACGTCCCCGCCGAGCTCGTGAACGGCATGACCTTCGCCGACTCCTACGCCTACCTCGACGACTGGGTGCTCGTCGCCCTGCGTTCGCTCGGCATCGAGGCGACGTACCAGCCGCTCAACGACATCACGAGCCCGTCGGGAAAGATCGGCGGTGCCGCGCAGAAGCGGCTCGGGAACGGCGCCGTGCTGCACCACGTCACGATGAGCTACGACATGGACGGCGAGCTCATGACGCAGGTGCTCCGCATCGGGCGTGAGAAGCTCAGCGACAAGGGCACCACCTCGGCCGCCAAACGCGTCGACCCGCTCCGCAGCCAGACCGGGCTCTCGCGGGCCGAGATCATCGATCGCATGAAGGACACCTTCGTCGAGATCACCGGCGCGACCCCTGGCCATGTCACGGATGCCGAGCGCGCCGCCGCCGAGCAGCTCGTCACCGACAAGTTCGCCACCGACGCCTGGCTCACCCGCGTCCCGTAGCCTGCCGCAGCCCGCGAACTGTCACCAGTGGCGGGGGTGGGCCTGCATCACCCACCGTTGGTGACAGCTCGCGGGCTAGGGGGGGGGGACGATGACAGCGCAGAACGAGACACCCGACCCGTCGACCCCCGCCACGCAGGCGTCCCTCGAGCAGCGGCTCGCCGACGCGGTGGCCGCCGAGAGCGAGATCCGGGTCGTCGAACGCTGCGTGTCCCTCCTCGCCGGTCGCTACGAGGGTGAGGACTTCCTCCGCGTCGTCGGCGGACACCACGCCGAGGGCATCCTCGGCGGAGCGCCCGCGCTGTACTGGCCCGAGCTCTGGGGCACCCGCGCCCTGCTGCACGTGTGGGACGACTCGGCGACCGCGCCCGTCATCGGAGCACTCGGCAACCAGGCCTGGCGCGTCCGCGAGATGGCCGCACGCGTCTGCGCCGAACGCCGCGTCGGCGACGTCGCCGCGATCGCACCACTGCTGAGCGACGACCACGCCCGTGTGCGCGCTGCCGGAGCCCGGGCGCTCGCCGTCGTCGGTGGTGAGGACGCCAAGCCGCTCCTCGAGGCGCTCCTCCGCGACCCCGACCGCGAGGTCCGTCGCGCCGCGCAGCAGTCCGCGAAAGCGCTCGCCGCCCGCCGCTGAGCTCGCGAAGGGGCCCGAACGGCGGGTCCCGGACGCCCGACATCGGCCATTCGGGACCCGTCGCGGGCCGAACTAGTGGGTGCCGGCCTCGAGCAGGATGATCACGATCCCGAACAGGGCCGTCGCGACGCCGCCGAGGAGACACCACCACCAGCGTGACCCGCGCACGACGAACGCCGCGCACCCGAGTACGAAGAGCATCAGCGTCGACACCTGCAACGCCAGGATCACGGCGTGCTCATGGCTGAGCACGCCGGCGACGCCGAACACGAGCGGGATCGTCGGGAGGACCGCGGACAGGAGCATCCCGGACGACTCCTGGAACCCGTGCCTGATCGACGCGCCGAGCGTCACCAACGCCTCGTGTCGGTCGTCACCGTGGTGCGCGAGGGCGGCCGAGTAGACGTGCGCGAGCCAGAACACGATGAGGGTCAGCGCACTCGTGATGAGCACCTGCTCGACGTCGTCCTCCTCGTACACGCTCGACGCGCCGACGAGGCCGGCGTAGACGACGGTGCCGTAGATCGCGCTCGACGAGGTGAGGCGTCGCAACGGTGACGGTTTCGGCTGCATGATCCAGAGGATAGCGGGCGCTGCGGCCCGGCGTCCCCGGTTCAGTCGCCGAGGTTGCGCTCGCCGCGTTCGTAGACCGAGGCCGCTGGCCCGACGATGTTGGTGTCGGGCGTGCCGACGACCTCGTGGTCCTTGTTGTCGTAGTCGAAGCGGTGCAGCACATGCCGCATCGCCTCGACCCTGGCGCGCTTCTTGTCGTTGCTCTTGACGATCGTCCACGGGGCGTCGGCCGTGTCCGTCGCCTCGAGCATCGCCTCCTTCGCGCGGGTGTAGTCGCCCCACTTGTCGAGTGAGGCCAGGTCCATCGGGGAGAGCTTCCACTGTCGCACCGGGTCGACCTGGCGGATCGCGAAGCGCGTGCGCTGCTCGTCGGCGGAGACGGAGAACCAGAACTTCACGAGGTCGACGCCGTCACCGACGAGCATCTGCTCGAACAGCGGGGCCTGGCGCATGAACTCGTCGTACTGCGCCGGGGTGCAGAACCCCATCACGCGTTCGACGCCCGCGCGGTTGTACCAGGACCGGTCGAACAGCACGATCTCGCCGGCGGCCGGCAGGTGCTGGACATAGCGCTGGAAGTACCACTGCGTGGACTCGCGGGTGGTGGGCTTCTCCAGCGCGACGACGCGGGCGCCGCGCGGGTTGAGGTGCTCCGTGAAGCGCTTGATCGTGCCGCCCTTGCCGGCCGCGTCGCGTCCCTCGAACACGACGACCAGCCGACGGTCGTTCGCCTTGATCCAGTTCTGCAGCTTCAGCAGCTCGATCTGGAGCAGTCGCTTGTCGCTCTCGTACTGCTCTCGCGACATGCGCTCGGCGTACGGGTAGCCCTCGCGCCACGTGTCGATGTGGCTGCCGGAGGCGTCGAGCAGGATGGGGTCGTCGTCGTCGACGTCGACCACCTGGTAGCCGTCGACCTGGTCGAGTGCGGGCGGCGGGGCGTAGTGCGAGACGAGCTGCTGCATGGTCGGGACGCTAGTCCCCGCGCGTAACCGTCAGGTGGCCGGTGGGTGACGCGCTGGTGGCTAGCCGGCTGAGCGGGTGAGGAGGTCCTGACGCTCGGGGTGCGCGTCGAACCACTCGCCCACGTACCAGCACATCGGGACGATCCGACGGTCGCTGTGCTGCTCGACGTCGTCGACCGCGTAGGCGACGAGTTCGCCCGCGTACCCCTTGCCGCGGAAGGGCGGCGTGGTGAAGGTGCGGGGGAACGAGATCGAGTCGCCCGAGATCCGGTAGTCGACGACGCTCACCAGCTGGCCGTCGACGTGCATGGTGTAGCGCTGGGCATCGGTCTCGTTGGCGAACTCCGTGGTCATACGCGGTACAACGCGCGGGGCCGATCGTTCCTTCCCGGGTGTGCGGGCTGCTGGCTGCCAGAATAGGCACATGTCCCTCGCCGCAGCAGCCGATGAAGTGCCGCTGCGATGGACCCCGGACGGCCCCGACCTCGTCCTCGAGGGCGACAATCTCGACGTCGTGGCGCAGCTGCCCGATGAGTCGTTCACGCTCATCTACCTCGACCCGCCGTTCAACACCGGGCGGGTGCAGCGTCGCCACTCCTCGACCTCGGTGCGCACCGCTGAGACCGGTGTGAACCGTTTCGCCGGCTTCAAAGGGCAGGCGTACGAGCGCATCCGCGGCGACCTCCGACGCTTCGACGACGCCTTCGACGACTACTGGGGCTTCCTCGAGCCGCGACTCGTCGAGGCCTGGCGCGTCCTGGCCGCCGACGGCACCCTCTACCTCCACCTCGACTACCGCGAGGCGCACTACGCGAAGGTGCTCCTCGACGCCCTCTTCGGCCGGGAGTGCTTCCTCAACGAGATCATCTGGGCCTACGACTACGGCGCGAAGGCTCAGAGCCGCTGGCCGACGAAGCACGACACGATCCTCGTCTACGTGAAGGACCCGAAGGGGTACCACTTCGACAACGCGACCGTCGATCGCGAGCCCTACATGGCGCCCGGGCTCGTCACTGCGGAGAAGGCGGCGCGCGGCAAGCTGCCCACCGACGTCTGGTGGCACACGATCGTGTCGCCGACCGGTCGCGAGAAGACCGGGTACCCGACCCAGAAGCCGGAGGGAATCCTACGTCGTATCGTGCAGGCGTCCTCCCGCGAGGGCGACTGGGTGCTCGACTTCTTCGCCGGCAGCGGCACGACGGGGGCGGTCGCGAAGGCGCTCGGTCGTCGGTACGTCCTCGTCGACGAGAACCCGCAGGCGCTCGAGATCATCCGCGCCCGCCTCTCCTAGCCCGCGAACTGTCAGTTCAGCACAGTCGCTGCGCCCGGGACTGTCGTCTGGTGACAGTTCGCGGGCTGGCGGGGAGGGTCAGACGGAGGCGCGCGGAACGAGGCGGGTCGGCATCATCGTGACGCGCTCGACCGGCTCGCCCGCGAGGCGACGGACCAGCACCCTCGCCATCTCGGCGCCGAGGTCGACGGGCGACTGCGCGATCGTCGTGAGCGGCGGTGCGGCGGTCTCACCGTAGCGGTCGTCGTCGTAGCCCACGACGGCGATGTCGCCGGGGATCGTCAGGCCGGCCTCGCGGATGACGGAGTAGGCGCCGGCGGCCATCTGGTCGTTCGCGGCGAAGAGCCCGTCGATGGGCACGCCCCGGGCGAGGAGACGCCGCATCGCGGCAGCGCCGTCGGCCGGGGAGAAGTCGCCCACCTCGACGAGGTCGTGTGGAAGACCCGCGAGCTCGAGCTCCGCACGCCACCCGGCGAGTCGGTCGACCCCACCCGGCATGTCCTGCCGGCCCGCGATCATCGCGATCCGCGTCCTGCCGGCCTCGATGAGGTGACGGGCAGCGGTCCTCGCGCCCTCGACGTTGTCGACGTCGACGTAGGTGCTGTCGACGACGTCGGCACCCATCGGGCGACCGCCGAACACGATCGGGAGCTCCTGGCCGAGTCGGGTGTACGAGTGGTCACCGCTGTGGTGTGACACGACGAGCGCGCCGTCGACGTTGCCGCCGAGCAGGTAGCGGCGGGTCTTCTCGGAGTTCGCCTCACTCGCGATGAGGAGGTTGAGCGTGTAGTCGGTCTCCGCCAGTTCGAGCGCGACGCCCTGCACGACCGACGCGAAGAAGGGGTCCGAGAACACCCGGGCGGTCGACTCCGGGACGACGAGCGCGATGACCTGGGTCCGGCGGGAGGCCAGCGACCGAGCGGCGCGGTTCGGGACGTAGTCGAGCGCGGCGATCGCCTCGTTCACGACCGCGACGACCTCGGCCGTGACCTTCGGCGAGCCGTTGACGACGCGCGACACGGTCGCGCGGGAGACGCCTGCGCGTGCCGCCACCATCTCGAGCGTGGGGGCTCCTTGACCGGACTGCATCATCGTCCCCTTCCGAGCGGGTGAGCGTGCCGAGTGCAGTGTATCGCCGGGCGTCTGGACGTCCGTGGCCGGTGCCGCTCCTCAGGAGGTGACCGGCGTGTCGCGGCCCCTCGATCGACACGCCGGAGTGTTCCTGCGTCAGGGAAGCTCCGCCACGGCGGGCACCACACGCGAGGCGGCGATGCGGCGCGCGTACGCGAGTCCGCTGTCCTTGATCGTGCGCTCCTGCGTGTCGTAGTCGACCCGCACGATCCCGAACCGCTTGTCGTAGCCGTATGCCCACTCGAAGTTGTCGAGCAGTGACCAGACGAAGTAGCCGCGCACGTCGGCGCCGTCGGCGATCGCGAGTTCCACCTGGTCGATGTGGTCCTGGATGAAGGCGTCGCGGTCGACGTCGTGGATGCGGCCGTCCTCCGCGACGACGTCGTCGTAGGCCGCGCCGTTCTCGGTGACGTACAGCGGCGGCAGCGTCGGGTACTCGCGGCCGAGCCGGACGAGCAGGGTGCGGAGGCCGGCGGGGTGCACCTCCCAGTCCATCGCGGTGCGTGGGAGTCCACGGCTCGGGAAGGAGATGTCGGGCGAGGCGAGCCACGGCGAACCGGCCTCGCGCTCGGTCGCGCCGGAGTGGCCGCCGTCGGCGCCGGAGTCGTCGGGGTGACCCGACACGAGGTCGTCGTGGTAGTGGTTGACGCCGAGGAAGTCGATCGGGGCGGAGATGGTCTCGAGGTCGCCGTCGTGGACGAGCGTGTCGAGGCCGAGGCCCTCGAGGTCGTGGGCGACGTCGGCCGGGTACGCGCCGAGGACGATCGGTTCGAGGAAGATGCGGTTCATGATCCCGTCGACGCGGCGGGCGGCGTCGACGTCGGCCGGGTCGGTGGGGTCCGCCGGGATCGCATTAGTGAGGTTGAGGGTGATGCCGATCTGCTCGGCACCGAGCTCGCGGAGGCGCGTGGTGGCGAGGCCGTGGGCGAGGTGCTGGTGGTGGATGGCGGCGAGCGCGGCGGCCTCGTCGCGGCGGCCGGGTGCGTGCACGCCGACGGCGTAGCCGAGCAGGGAGGAGCAGAACGGTTCGTTGAAGGTCGTCCAGTGCTGGACGCGGTCGCCGAGCGCCTCGTAGGTGGCCTCGGCGTAGTCGACGAAGCGCAGGGCGGTGTCGCGGTTCGTCCAGCCTCCCTGCTCCTCGAGCGCCTGCGGGAGGTCCCAGTGGTACAGGGTGAGCCAGGGGAGGATGCCGGCGTCGAGGAGCTGGTCGACGAGACGGCTGTAGAAGTCGAGGCCGGCGGGGTTGACGTCGCGGTCGCCCGGCTTGATGCGCGCCCAGCTCGTGGAGAAGCGGTAGGCGTCGAGGCCCAGCTCGGACATGATCGCGACGTCGCCGGCGGTGCGGTGGTAGTGGTCGACGGCGACCTCGAGGTCGTCACCGTTGGCGATCGCGCCGGGCACCCGGGCGAAGGCGTCCCAGATGGAGTCCTCCTTGCCGTCCTTGTGCGCTGCTCCCTCGACCTGGGCGGCCGCGGTGGCGGAACCCCAGAGGAACGGCGGCAGGATCAGGGCCGGACGGGTGGTGGGCTGGGGGGCGTGCGTCATCGAAGCTCCTCGTGGCTGGGTGCACGCCCATGCTATCGCCTGCTGAGAGCGCTCTCATGCCGGTCTGATGTGTGGGTGGGGTGTGGCGCCAGCGCGGTGCGCTGATGCGAGCGCGGGTCTGCGGCGTGGGCGCGCCCCTCCGGAGGGGCGCGCTCACGCGCTGGGGTCGCGGTGACGCCGATTCGACAGCGGTCACGTCAGCGCACCGCGCTGACACCCGGATGACCCGTCAGCGCGGTGCGCCGGCGGCGGTCACCCCGCGCTCACGTCAGCGCGGTGCGCTGGCGAACCGCCGAACGACGGTCAGCGACGGGCGGGCGGATCGACGACGCGGTTGCTCGCCGTGTCGGGTGACAGCTGCGACCCCGCCAGCTCGGCGGCACGCTGGGCGGCGAGCGACAACTCGTCCTCGGCGTCCTCCGCAGCCTGGGCGTCGGTGCGCTCCTGCAGCGCGGACTTCGCCCGCAGCGGCGGCGCCTTGAGGAACCAGCTCAGCACGAACGCGACGGCGACCACCGCGAAGCTCACCCAGAACACGGTCACGGTCGCATCCGCGAACCCCGTGAGGAACGGCGCGGCCAGGTCGTGGTTCGCACCGACGAGGAACGAGGTGTCGCCGTCGAGCGCGGAACCGGCCGAGCCGCTGTTCTCCTGCGCCCGCTGCAGCACCTTGAGGATGCCCTCGTTCGCCGGGTCCGACAGCACGGCCGGGTCCTGCGCCGCAGCCCGGACCCGCTCGCTGAGCGTCGGGTCGGCGAACGCCGCCGCGATGGTCGTCGGGATCCGCGTGTAGAGCACGGAGAAGATCACGGCCGTGCCCAGCGTTCCACCGATCTGACGGAAGAAGGTCGACGAGCTCGTCGCCACCCCGATGTCGCGTGCCTCGACGGCGTTCTGGCTGGCGATCGTCAGCGTCTGCATCAGCTGGCCGAGTCCGAGGCCGACGAGCAGCATGCCGCCCATCATCCACCAGACGGGCTTGTCGGCCGTCGCGAAGCTGAAGTAGAAGAAGCCGCTCAGGAGCAGGAAGGTCCCGACGATCGGGAACGCCTTGTACTTGCCGGTCCGCGCGATGATCTGACCGCTCGCGATCGACGAGATCATGAGGCCGAGGATCATCGGCAGCATCAGCAGACCGGACTCGGTCGGCGTCGCGCCTTCGACGAGCTGCAGGAACAGCGGCACCGTCATCATCGCGCCGAACATGCCGAACCCGACGAGCACGCCGAGGATGGTGGCGACCCGGAAGGTCGAGTTCTTGAAGAGCTTCAACGGGATGAGCGCATCGTCGCCCATGGCCCGTTCGACGAGGATGAACCCGATGATGCCGGCGACCCCGATGGCGTAGCAGGCGATGGACCCGGCCGAGGCCCAGCCCCAGATGCGGCCCTGCTCGGCGACGAGCAGCAACGGCACGACGGCGAGGACGACCGTTGCGGCGCCCCACCAGTCGATGCGGACGCTGTGGCGGGGGTGCGGGATGTGCAGGAAGCGGAGGACGATCGCGAGTGCGATGACGCCGATCGGCAGGTTGATGAGGAACACCCAGCGCCAACCGGTGATGAACAGCAACTCGGGGGCACCGGCGAACAGGCCGCCGATGAGCGGGCCGATGACGCTCGAGACGCCGAACACCGCGAGGAAGTACCCCTGGTACTTGGCGCGCTCGCGCGGAGCCAGCATGTCGCCCATGATCGTCAGCGGCAGGGCCATGAGGCCGCCGGCACCGAGGCCCTGGATGGCGCGGAAGATCGCCAGCTCGTACATCGAACCGGACATGCCGGCGAGGAGCGAGCCGATGAGGAAGATCGAGATCGCGATGATGAACAGCGGGCGGCGGCCGAAGATGTCGGACAGCTTGCCGTAGATCGGCGTCGAGACGGTCGAGGTGATCAGGTACGCGGTGGTGACCCACGCCTGGAGGGCCATGCCGTCGAGGTCGTCGGCGATCGTGCGCATCGAGGTGCCGACGATGGTCTGGTCGAGTGCGGAGAGGAACATCCCGGCCATGAGGCCGAAGATGATGAAGAGGATCTGCCGGTGACTGAGGACGGGGGCGGATCCCGACGGCTCGGTCGAGGCGGGGGAACTGGATGACATGCGGTCTCGTTCGACTCTGGGCGCGCCGGTTTGCAGGCGCACCGACGTTGGGGATTTTGCGTAGTGTGCAAACTTACACCCGGCGCAAGTTCCGCGGCAACCGCTTCGGTCAGGGCGTGGTGGTCGGCGCTGCGTCGAGGTTCGCGTCGAGCGCCGCGAGGTAGTCCAGGGTGGCCGCGAGTGCCACGTGGGCGTCGTCGAGGTCGAGGTGGAACTGGTACTCGTGGGGGAGTGCCGGCTCGTGGTCAGCGGCCCAGAACAGCTTCGTGACGTCGACGCCGGCGTCCTCGAGGGCGCTGCTCATCGGGACCGACTGCAACCAGGTGAGCGCGTCGCCGTTCCCGCCGGTGATGAAGGTCGGCGGGAAGTCGGCGGTGACGAAGTCGATCGTCGACATGAGCGCGCCGGTCGACGTCTCCGACCAGTCCTTCGTACCCGCGTAGGCCCAGAGGGCGGTCTGGAGGCCCCAGGCGCCGATGCCGTCGAGCTCGGCCATCGCCGGCAGGTCGTAGACCCCGCAGTTGAGGATCGTCCCGACGAGCTGGTCGGCGTCGATACCAGGGGTCATGCCCGACAGCGTCGCGTAGTCCGGGTTGGTCGTGAGGACGGCGAGCTGGCTGGCGAGCTGCGATCCCGCTGAGTCGCCCGCGAGCACGAGGCGGTCCGGGTTCCCGTTCCACTCGGCGGCGTGCTCCGAGATGTACGCGAGGGCGTCGTTGAGTTGGTTCACGGCCGTCGGATAGACGGCCTCGGGAGCGATCGTGTAGTTGACCGCGATCGTCGTGTACCCCGCTGCTGCGAGGATGCGGAGGTAGGGCTCGACGTTGCCCTTCTCGCCGGAGATCCAGGCGCCGCCGTGGATCCAGACGATCGTGGTCAGCGGTTCGGTGCCGTCCGCTGGGGTGAAGACGTCGAGGGTGGTGTCCACCTGTGGTCGGCCGCCGCTCGGTGCCGCGTACGCGATGTCGCGGAACTCCGTGAGCTTCGTGTCGGGGACGTACGGTTCCATCTCGGCGACCGTCGCAGCACCGCCGCGTTCGAACACCGAGCGGATGAGGAGCGCGGACGGCCACGGGGTGATGGCCGCGATGACCGCGACGACGAGGCCGAGACCGATCACGACGGCGGCCGCGGTCAGGAGCCGACGGAATCGCGGGCGCTTCCGGTGCGTCGGCGCGTGGTGTGCTGGCGTCCCTGCGGTCATGGTCGGGCCCCTCGTCCGGTGTGCAAGCCTGTCGACAGTGTGGCAGAGGCGCATGCGCCGTGTCGCGGTTAGGCTCGACGTGTGACCGCAGCCCACCAGCCCTCCCACCGACGCCCGGTTTCGCGGCGCGTCCGACGCAACCGCGTGATCGCGTTGAGCGTCCTGGCCGCCGCGCTCGCGATCCTGCTCGTGGTGCTCGTCGTGAACATCGCCGGCGGCGCCACGCCCACCCCGGCCGCCGCCACGAAGACGCCGAGCGCGACCCCGTCCGTCACCCCGACGCCGACCCCCACGCCGACGCCGACGGAGACGGTTCCGGTCGCGCCTCCAGCCCCGCCGGCGTTCGACAAGGCCGCCTACTCGATCGACGACCCGCTGAGCCCGTGGGTGGTCGTCAACAAGACCCGGCCGCTGAACCCGGTCGACTACACACCACCGGACCTCGTGTCCGTCCCCGTCGCCCACACGTGGGACCCGCTGTTGCGTGCCGAGGCCGCCGCCGCGATCGTGCAGCTGTTCGACACAGCCTCCGCCGAGGCCGGCCTGTCGCTCGCCTCGAACAGCGCGTACCGCAGCTACTCGAGCCAGGTGTCGGTGTACAACAGTGAACCCGACGACTCGACGACCGCACGCCCCGGCTACAGCGAGCACCAGACCGGCTGGACGATGGACATCGGTGCCGAGAGCGGCAACTGCTCGCTCAACACCTGCTTCGGCGACACGGCGGAGGGCCAGTGGCTCGCCGCGAACGCCTACCGCTTCGGGTTCCTCCTGCGGTACCCGGCCGACAAGGTCGACGTCACCGGCTTCTCGTTCGAGCCATGGCACTACCGCTACATCGGCGTGCCGCTCGCGACCGAGATGCACAACACGGGCGTGACAACGCTCGAGGAGTTCTTCGGGCTCCCGGCGGCTCCCGGGTACCTGAACTAGCCCTTCGACAGGCTCAGGGACCGGGGCGGAGCGGGCTCAGGGACCGGGGGTCGGCACGTCCCTCGACAGGCCCGGATGCAGGCGACAGGCCCGGATGCAGGCGACGGGCTCGGCGAGCGTGTGTCCGCTCACCGAGCCCGTCGAGGCGTCGGCTGCCTAGGCGCCGAGGGCGGCGTCGACGATCTGCTTCGCCTCCGCCTGGACGAGCTTGAGGTGCTCCGCGCCCTTGAACGACTCGGCGTAGATCTTGTAGACGTCCTCGGTGCCGGACGGACGAGCGGCGAACCACGCGTGCTCGGTCACGACCTTGACGCCGCCGATGGCCGCGTCGTTGCCCGGCGCGTGACTGAGCTTCGCGACGATCGGGTCGCCGGCGAGCTCGGTCGCCGTGATGGCGTCGCCGTCGAGCTTGCCGAGCCGCGCCTTCTGTTCCTTCGAGGCGGCGGCGTCGACGCGCTCATACACGGGGTCGCCGAAGCGCTCGGTCAGCTCCCGGTAGAGCACCGAAGGGGTCTTGCCCGTCACGGCGAGGATCTCGGCGGCGAGCAGGCAGAGGAGGATGCCGTCCTTGTCGGTGGTCCACACCGAGCCGTCGAAGCGGAGGAAGCTCGCGCCGGCGCTCTCCTCGCCACCGAAGCCGACCGAGCCGTCGACGAGACCGGGAACGAACCACTTGAAGCCGACCGGGACCTCCCAGAGGCGGCGTCCGAGGGATTCGGCCACGCGGTCGACGACCGACGACGACACGAGGGTCTTGCCCACGGCTGCGTCCTCGCGCCAACCTGGCCGGTTCGCGTAGAGGTAGTCGATCGCGACGGCGAGGTAATGGTTGGGGTTCATGAGCCCGGCGTCGGGCGTGACGATGCCGTGGCGGTCCGCGTCGGCGTCATTGCCGGTGAGGAGGTCGAACTCGTCGCGTCGTGCGACGAGTGCCGCCATGGCGGAGGGCGACGACGGGTCCATGCGGATCTTGCCGTCCCAGTCGAGCGTCATGAACGCCCAGGCCGGGTCGACGTGCGGGTTCACGACGGTGAGGTCGATCTCGTAGCGGTCGGCGATCGCCTGCCAGTAGTGGACGCTCGCACCGCCGAGGGGGTCGGCACCGATGCGGATCCCGCTGCGCTTGATGGCGTCGAGGTTGATGATGTGCTTCAGGTCGTCGACGTAGTTGCCGCGGAAGTCGTACGTCTCGACGGCAGACGGTTCCGCCATCTTGACATCGTGCAGCCCACCGGCGATGAGCTCGTTGGCGCGGTTCGCGATCCAGGAGGTCGCGTCGGAGTCGGCAGGTCCGCCGTGCGGGGGGTTGTACTTGAAGCCGCCGTCGGCCGGCGGGTTGTGGCTGGGCGTGACGACGATGCCGTCCGCCTGGTCGCCGTTGCCTTCGGCGTTGTACTTGAGGATCGCGTGGCTGAGCGCAGGGGTCGGCACGAAGTCGTCGAACTCGTCGACCAGGACGCGCACACCGTTGGCGACCAGGACCTCGAGGGCGGTCGTCTGCGCCGGCCCGCTGAGCGCGTGGGTGTCGGAGCCGATGAAGAGCGGCCCGGTGATCCCCTGGCTCGCGCGGTACTCGACGATCGCCTGCGTGGTGGCGGCGATGTGGTCCTGGTTGAACGCGGTGTTCAGCGAGGAGCCGCGGTGGCCGGAGGTGCCGAACACCACCCGCTGCTCGGGGATCGAGACGTCCGGCTTCAGCGTGTAGTACGCGTCGATGAGCGACGGGACGTCGATCAGATCTGCTTCGGTGGCGGGGGTACCTGCGCGATCGTTCATCGCACCAGTCTGGCAGGAACGACCGATGTCAGGAAGGCGCTTGACCCGTGGCGAGTGGCGATTCCCAGCGGAGGTCGGGGAAGCGCGCGAAGTCGCGATCGAGCGTGACGAAGGTGGCCCGGTGTTCGATCGCGAGTGCGGCGTGGGCCGCGTCCGAGACGAGGTTGCCTTGGGCCTCGACCGCTGCACAGAGCGAGGTGAAGACCGTCCAGAACGACGGGCCAGGGCGGACGACCTGAACGCCGGGCTCGTCGCGGAGTCGCTGCATCTGCTCGAGCGCGATGGAGATCGGAGTGGGATCGACGAAGATCCGACGCTGGGTCACGATCCGGATGTACCCCGCGAGCACGGCTTCGCTGACGCCCAGGGGTTCTCTCGATCGGACGGCATCTTCCAACCAGGTTGCGAGCGTGCGGTGGTGTTGTGAATCGGGTCGGAACGCGCCGATGAGGACGTTGGTGTCGACCACCTTCACTCGAAACCGTCCATGATGTCCTCGAGTTGCGCGTTGTTCGTGAGGTCGATTCCTGGGCGGGGTCCTCCCCCGCCGTACGGCACGACCTTGTAGGGTTCCCGCTCGGGCGGCGCGGCCGCTGCGGCCAGCTTCGCGCGCAGGGCCTCTTCGATGTAGGCGGTGACGGTCTTCCCCTCCTGCGAGGCGTGCTCGCGGACGGCCTCGTAGAACTCGTCGGCGAGTCGGATGGTCGTTCGCATGAGCCGAGCCTACGAAGGCGTATGTCGGTATGTCAACGACGTTACCCGGTTCCCTCGGCGCAGGGGCGGGCCGACACAGATCTGTGGAGAGGTCCCTGCTCCGGGTGCCTGTGGAGGGCCGTCGACTAGCGCGTGGCGAGGAGCGCCGCGGCCGAGGCGGAAGCGGAGGCGGTGGTGGAGGTGCTCGTCGTGGACGCGCCCGCCCCGGCGCCCGCGGCGTCCGGCACGGAGGTGCGCTGGTGGGGCGATACGGGCGTCGTCAGGTCGGCGACCGCCGAGGCCTGACCCGTGACGATGCGCTGGATGGCGTAGAGGCTCTCGGTGGCCGGCCCGAGGTACTTGCCCCGGTCGTCGGCGTTGCTCGACCCGACCGCGTTGTGTCCCTCGACGGCGCCGAGGTGGTCGCCGTCGCCGAGCGTCAGCCCGTCCGAACCGAAGGTGGTCGCGCCCCAGGAGCTCGTCGCGGGGTCGGCTCGACCGGACAGGAGCTGGCCGAGACCGGCGAGGGTGTCGGCGCTCGCCTGGGAGGCGTACACGCGGCCGGCCGGGACGTGCAGATCGTCGATCCTGATCTCCGTCGGGATGCCGGCCGAACCGAGCATGACGAAGTCGTCGACGTGATAGTCGCCGGACGCCAACGCGAGCGAGGCCGTCGCCGTGCCGTAGGAGTGCGCCACGACGCTCAACCGGGAGACGACGCCGTGAGCGGAACGGACGGCGTCGTATCCGGCGAGCACCCCGGCGAGCAGGGGAGCCCCCTCGATGGCCCGGTCGTTCGACGGCACCTCGAGTGCGCTCGGGCTGTGTCCGCCGATCCAGAGGATGACCGCACTGTCGGCTGCGGCGGTCTGGATGCGCTTCGCCCCGCGCAGGTAGTCGTCGAGTTCGAGGGCGCTGCTGTTCATCCCGGGGACGAGCACCGTGACGTAGGCGGCGGTGTCCACGTCTCCGACGGCGACCGCGACCCGCGGGGGTCCGGAGCCGCCCGCCTGCAACGTGATCAGGTACTCGGGCTGGAGGCGGGCGGCGATCGCGTCCGGTGCGTACCGGTCGGCGAGCAGCTTGATCGCGTCCAGGCGCGACAGGGTCGTGGCGAGGGCCGCCGAGTCCGCCTGCCCGTCGACCTGGTCGCTGCTCACCGTCAGCGAGCGGTAGCTCGCCTCGGTGTCGGCGAGGAGGCCGGCGAGCCGGGAGACGTTGGCCGTCGCCCGGTCCGTGTAGGCGACACCCTCGAGGTTGCCGATGACCGCCGGGTAACCGGTGATGAGCAGTGCGCGGTATCCAGGAGCGAGCTCGGTCCACAGCTGCGCGACCTGCGATGAGGACATCGTCGTGAGGGTCGTCGCCGCCGCGGCGAGATCCCCGGCGTAGGCGGTGGTGAAGGCGGCGGCCGTCATCGTCGGGACGGAGGAGGCCGCCGGTGCGAAGTCGGCGGCGGAGATCGCGGACGCACCGGCGGTCGAGGTCTGCGTCACCGTGACCACGCCGGCCAGGATCGCGGCGATCGCGACGGTCATGACGAGCGACTTGACGAGGGTCGCGCGGGCCGCCGAGATCGGCCGGTGCACCCAGGTCGGCAGCGACAATGACGGGAGGCTCCAGGAGGAGCCGACGCTGAACGCGGCCTCGCTGCCGCTCGCCAGGTTCAGTCGGGGAGTGGACCGCGGGGCGGCGTCGGTGAAGACACTCGTCACGTCACTCCTGTTCCTGTCTCAGCCCGTCGGGTGGAGCCTCGCGCGACATGGATCACGCATCGAGATCGGGGAGACGAACGGCCGTGAACTCGCTTCCCGAGACGAGCGGCAGCGCTCAATACACCCTTGTATCCATTGTGGCGGGTAGTGGCGTGATTTGAATAGCTCAAAACGGGGGGTATCGGGGCCGAAATGACCCGATCTTCCTGGAAATCACCCGAATGTGACCTGGATGGGAGTCAACGGTCGTCCAAGGGCGTGTCGCGAACCACACGGTACGCTCGGAGGCATGCCAGCCGCACCCGCCGACGACGCCCTCCGGAGCTACAGTTTCCTCGGTCCGAGCGGGACCTTCACCGAGGTGGCGCTCGGCCAGGTCGAGGAGGCCAGGGGCCAGATCTGGAAGCCCGTGTCGAACGTCGGCGAGGCGCTCGGCGACGTCCTCGAGGGCCGCAGCACAGCCGCGGTCATCGCCATCGAGAACTCGGTCGACGGAGGGGTGTCCGTGGCGCAGGATGCACTCGCCACGATGCCCGGTCTCCGCATCGTCGGCGAGGTGCTCGTGCCGGTGAACTTCGTGCTCGTCGCCCGCCCCGGAACCCGCCTCGAGGACGTCTCGGTCGTGAACGCGCACCCCGTTGCCTACGGGCAGTGCCACCTCTGGCTCGACGCCAAGCTGCCCTCGCACGGACACATCCCGGCGTCGAGCAACGTCGCCGCCGCGGCCTCGCTCCTCGACGGCACCTCCACCGCCGACGCCGCGGTCGCCCCGCCCGGCATCGTGAACCACTACGACCTCGACGTCCTCGCGGAGAACATCGGCGACAACCCGAACGCCGTGACCCGCTTCGTCGTCGTCAGTCGCTCACGGGAGATCCCGGCCAGGACGGGCGCCGACAAGACGAGCCTCATCGTCGAGCTGCCGAACGACGAGTCCGGCTCGCTGCTCGGCATGCTCGAGCAGTTCTCCACGCGAGGCGTGAACCTGAGCCTCATCGAGTCGCGGCCCATCGGCGACGCGCTCGGCCGGTACCGCTTCGTGATCGACGCCCTCGGACACATCGAGGACGAGCGGATGGCCGACGCCCTGCTGGGGCTCCGACGCTTCAGCCCGAATGTGATCTTCCTGGGCTCGTACCCGAGCGCCGATCGCACCGCCGTCGACTACCACTCCCGGTACAACGACGAGGTGTTCATCGAGGCCCGCGACTGGTTGCGCGGGCTGCTCTCGGCGGAGCCGCTCGACGACTGAGCTGTCACGTTCGCGCATAACTCCTGCTGTCGGTCCGTGTCCGAACTCGGGGACGGCGTGTCAGCGGGATTCGCGGCCGGGTGCGGGAGTTGTGGGCGCCGACCGCGCGTCAACGGTGCCTCAGCTGACGATGTCGACACCGTGACCGCGGAGGCGACGCTGGTCGGCGGTGAGTGATGCGATGAGCCGCTCGTTCGTCCCGCGGATGTGGCGCGCGACGAGGTCCGCAGCGCGCTCGGGGTCGCGCGCCGCGACCGCGTCGAGGATGGCGCGGTGCTCCGTGGCTGCCTGCTCTCGGGCCTCGGGCGTCCGCACCTCGAGCCAGCGGGTGCGGGCGAGCCGGACCATCGCGCCGTGCACCCCTTCGGCGAGCAGGTGGTTCGCGGACAGCGTCGCGAGCTCCTCGTGGAAGTCACCTCCTACGCGGAGCACCGTGTGCTCGTCGTCGGGGCGGGGTTCGTCGAGCAGGGTGCGGATCGCGGCGAGCTGCGCTTCGGTCGCGCGTTCGGCGGCGAGCCGGACGCCGGCGGTCTCGAGCGCCTCACGGACCTCGGCGATGAGGCCGATCTCCTCGAGGTCGATGGGGGCGACGATCCAGCCGCGGCCGTCGCGACGCGCCAGTCCCTCGGCCTCGAGCCGGGTGAGTGCGGCGCGCACGGGCGTCCGTGACGCCGCGAAGCGTTGCTCAAGCCCCCGCTCGGTGAGTGGCTGCCCGGGCGCGAGGTCGAGGGTCAGGATCGCCCCGCGGAGGCGCTCGTAGAGCTGGGTGGTCTGCGTCGGAGTGCTCATCCGTGTTCCCGATCCGGCCGGTGGCGATTGGTATACCAAAATGGTGTACCGTCATGCTAGCAGTGGGAGACGCCCAGCGCAGGAAGCGGCACGATGACCGGAACGACACCATCCCCCGTGGCCCCGGCGACCGCGCGCGGGGCGCGTCCACCGATGCCGAACGCCGGTCGGGCCTGGACCGTCCTCGGGCTCGGCGTCGCCGCGCAGACCGCCGGCACGCTCTTCGTCAGCACCCCGGCGTTCCTCATCCCGCTCCTGCACGCCGAGCGGGGCATGTCGCTCGCCGAGGCCGGCGTCCTGGCCGCTGCCCCCACGCTCGGCATGGTGCTGACGCTCATCGCCTGGGGTTGGCTGGCCGACCGTGTCGGCGAGCGCATCGTCATCGCCGGCGGCCTCGCCCTCACCGCGCTGGCCGCTGCCGGGGCGATCGCCGCGGACGGCCTCATCCCCTCGCTCGGCTACGGTCCACTCGGCATCCTGCTCCTCCTCGGTGGTGCCGCCTCCGCGAGCACGAACTCGGCGAGCGGCCGGATCGTCGTCGGCTGGTTCCCGAAGGACCGCCGCGGCCTCGCGATGGGGATCCGCCAGATGTCACAGCCGCTCGGCGTCACGGCGGCCGCGGTGACGGTGCCGTCCGTGGCGGCGGCGTCGGGCATCTCCGCCGCACTCCTGATCTCGCTCGTCGCGACGGGTGTCCTCGCCGTGGCCTGCACCGTCGGACTCCGGAATCCGCCACGGACCGTCGTGCCGAAGCCGGTCTCGACGGAGACGACGCCGAACCCCGTGGCCGTGCGACCACGCAACCCCTACCGAGGCGACGGCTTCCTCTGGCGCATCCACGCGGTGTCGATCCTGCTCGTGGTGCCGCAGTTCACGCTCACGACCTTCGCGCTCGTCTGGCTCGTCACCGATCAGGGCTGGAACGCGCTCGCGGCGGGCGTGCTCGTCGGTGTCGCGCAGTTCGTCGGAGCGATCGGTCGGATCGGTGTCGGGGTGTTGAGCGACCGCGTGGGCAGCCGGGTGCGACCGCTGCGCTGGGTGGCGGTGTCGGCGGTCGTCGTCATGCTGCTCCTCGCCGGCGTCGGGCTGCTGCAGTGGCCCGTGGCTGTCGCCGTCGCGCTCGTCGTCGCCAGTGCCGTGACGGTCGCCGACAACGGGCTGGCCTTCACCTCGGTCGCCGAGATGGCCGGCCCCGCCTGGGCCGGGCGGGCGCTGGGAGCGCAGAACACCGGCCAGTTCATCGCCGCGTCGGTCGTCGGTCCGGCGGTCGGTGCGCTCATCGGCCTGGTCGGCTATCCGCTCGCCTTCCTCGCGGTCGCGGTGCTCCCGGCCCTCGCGATCCCGATCATCCCGAGCGAGGCCGCGGAGCACGACCACCTCTAGGTCGTCGTCCCACTGGTTCGGCCGGCTCGTCTAGTCGACGTTTGACGGATATCTATCGCGGCTGCCAGGCTTGCCGAGGCCCCACGACGGCCCGTGTACCTCCCCGCCGGCGAGTCGCGCTCCACTGCCTCCGACCACCGTCGAGCGACAGCCGGAGACGCCTGGTCGGCCGATCAGAAAGCACCACAGTGACCGGCACCACCACGTCCACCGACCCCGTCCACGCCGTCGCGGAGGCCGCCCTGCGGCGCAACGCGGGCGAACCCGAGTTCCACCAGGCGCTCCTCGAAGTCCTCGAGTCCATCCGCCCGGCGCTCGACGAACACCCCGAGTACCTCGAGGCGGGCATCCTCGAACGTCTCGTCGAACCCGAGCGGCAGGTCGTCTTCCGTGTGCCGTGGACCGACGACCGCAACCGGGTGCAGGTGAACCGCGGATTCCGCGTCCAGTTCAACTCGGCGCTCGGCCCGTACAAGGGCGGGTTGCGCTTCCACCCGAGCGTGAACCTGTCGATCGTGAAGTTCCTCGGGTTCGAGCAGATCTTCAAGAACGCCCTCACCGCGCAGGGCATCGGCGGCGCGAAGGGCGGCAGCGACTTCGACCCGCACGGGCGGTCGGACGCCGAGATCATGCGCTTCTGCCAGAGCTTCATGAACGAGCTCTACCGCCACCTCGGCGAGCACACCGACGTCCCTGCCGGCGACATCGGCGTCGGCGCGCGCGAGATCGGCTTCCTCTTCGGCCAGTACCGGAAGATCACCAACCGTCACGAGTCGGGCATGTTCACCGGCAAGGGTGTCGGCTGGGGCGGCGCCGAGGTGCGTACCGAGGCGACCGGGTACGGGACGGTGTTCTTCGTGGACGAGATGCTCGCCGTCGACGGCCGCGGGGTCGAGGGCAAGCGCGTCATCGTGTCGGGCTCCGGGAACGTCGCGACCTACGCGATCGAGAAGGTCCATCAGCTCGGCGGGACCGCCGTCACCGCGTCGGACTCCTCCGGATACGTGGTCGACGACGCCGGCATCGACCTCGAGCTCCTCAAGCAGATCAAGGAGGTCGAGCGCGGCCGGATCTCCGAGTACGCCACCCGCCGTCAGGGCGCCCACTTCGTCGCCGGCGGCAGCGTGTGGGACGTCCCGGGGGAGATCGCGCTGCCGAGTGCGACGCAGAACGAGCTGCACGAACGTGACGCGATCGCCCTCGTGAAGCACGGCGTCATCGCGGTAGCAGAGGGTGCGAACATGCCGTCGACGCCCGAGGCGGTGCGGGTGTTCCAGCAGGCCGGCGTCCTCTTCGGCCCGGGGAAGGCGGCGAACGCCGGTGGCGTGGCGACCTCGGCGCTCGAGATGAGCCAGAACGCGGCCCGGCAGCGGTGGTCCTTCGACGACAGCGAGGTGAAACTCCGCGGAATCATGCACGGTGTGCACCGCGCCGCCTACGAGGCCGCCGAGCGCTACGGTCGGCCGGGTGACTACGTCGTCGGGGCGAACACCGCCGCGTTCGTGAAGGTCGCGGACGCGATGCTCGCCCAGGGCGTCATCTAGCCCCGCCCTTGCCCCCGACTCAGGAGTGCTCCGGCGCGTCGACCGCTGACGGGACCGGCGCGCCGCACACCTCCTGAGTCGGGGACGCGGAATCCGCCGGCGAAGGACACGGCGAGTGTCGGATTGCGACGGGGTGGTCGGCTCCTGGACGGCGAGTGACTAGCCTCGAAGGGTGACCGACCCCCGCCCCGCAACCACCGTCATCGTCGGTGCCGGCCTCTTCGGCCTGGCGACCGCCGTCCACCTCGCCCGCGCCGGGCGCCGGGTGACGGTCCTCGAGTCGGGCACCACCGCCGGAGCGACGACCGCGGCGGGAGCGGGCTTCGTCGGCCTCTGGGCGGCGGGCTACGCCTGGTACTGGGACGAGTCGGAACTCGCCCTCGAGCAGGCGGGCCTCGACTTCTACCGTGGGCTCGACGCGGCCGGATATGACATCGGTCTGCGGAACACGGGCAACGTGTGGCTCGCGCTCACCGAGCAGGCCGTGCTCGATCACCTGCTGCCGTTCGCCGAGCACCCGCTCCGACCCGAGGACGCCCGCCTGCTCACCGCCGTCGAGACCGCTGAGCTCGTTCCGGGTCTCGACCCTGAGGCCATTGTCGGGGCGTTCATCCATCCCGACGGCATCCAGATCAGCGCGCCCGACGCCGGACTCGCGCTCGCGGCGCTCGCCCGGGCCGAGGGCGTCGAGATCGTCGAGCACACGCCCGTCGTCGATTTCCTCGCCGAGGGTGGCCGAGCCGTCGGCGTGCTGACCGCGGCCGGCGAGCGCGTCCTCGGCGACGAGGTCGTCCTCGCCACCGGTTCCTGGACGAACGGACTCCTCGCCGCCACGGACCGCGTGCTGCCGTTCGCACGCGTGATCGCGAGCCGCCTGACCACCGCCCCGTTCGGCCTCGGCGAGGTGCCGACCCTCATGATCCCGGAACTCGACGGACTGTGGATCCGGGAACACCTCGGCGGTCTCACCTATGGCAACGGCGTCGGCTACGAGGTGCTCGCGGTGCATGACAGCCCGGCCGACCGTCGCCCGGACCGCCCCGACCTCGTCGAGGCGATGCGGGAGCACCTGTCGCCGATCATCTCCGAGCTCATCCCGGCCGCCGCGCCCGTCGTCGACGACGCGGAAGCCGTGCAGGGGATCGTGTCGTACACCGCGGACCGCCGCTTCATCGCGGGCCCCTTGCCGGAGCTCGACGGGCTGTACGTCGTGGCCGGCGACAACGAGTCCGGCGTCACGCACGGCCCCGGACTCGGCCGGATGCTCGCCGAACTGATGGTCACGGGTGAGAGCCCCTTCGTCGACGCGTCGCGATACGCGCCCGGTCGATTCCCGTCCCGTCCGTTCGCCGACGAGGCCGCCGTGGCCGCCGCGATGCCGGCTCGTCGTGCGGTCGACGCGCGCGCCACCGCAGCGACCCGCGAGACCACGGAGTCGGGCCTGCCTGCGGAGTCGGGCCGATGACCGCGCCGGGTCCGGCAGCGGACGCGACGCCGACCGCGCTGCCGGCGCGCGCCGAGGTCGTGGTCATCGGTGCCGGGATCGTCGGTGCGGCGGCTGCGCGCTCACTGGCCGAGCAGGGCCGGGACGTGCTGCTCCTCGAGCGGTACCCGCGCGGTCACGAGCACGGCTCCTCACATGGCGCGACCCGCATCTTCCGTCAGGGCTACGACGCCGACGACTACGTCGCCCTGACGTCGGAGGCGCTCGCGGCCTGGCGGCAGCTCGAGTCGGCGAGCGGACGGACGCTGCTCGACCTCACCGGCGCGCTCGACCACGGCCGACCCGAGATGCTCTCGGCGATCGAGGCGGCGATGACCCGAGGCGGGATCGCGTCGGAGCGCCTCACCCCGGAGCAGGCGAGCGACCGCTGGCCCGGACTGCGGTTCGACCGCGAGGTCCTCCACCACGCGACCGGCGGGCGACTGTACTCCGCCGAGGCGATCGAGGCCCTGCTCGACCTCGCCGAGGTGGCCGGAGCGACCCTGCGCTTCGGCGTGCGGGTGACGGGCGTCGAACCGGCCGAGTCGAACGACCCGACCGCGGGTGCCGCCGGCGCCGTCGTCCGCACCGAGCTGGGCGACGTCGCCGCGGACCACGTGGTCGTCGCGGCCGGCTCCTGGACACCCGACCTCGTCGGCGACCTCGCTCGCAGCGTCGGTCGTCCGCTGCCCGAGATCGTCGTGACGCAGGTCCAGCCCGCGCATTTCCCGAGCGAACTGGGCGCGGACGCCTGGCCGAGTTTCGTCCACTATCCCGCCGAGGGGTCGAGCGTGTACGGCCTGCTGACGCCGGGCGAGGGGGTCAAGGTCGGGCTGCACGGCGGTGCCGTCCACGTCCACCCCGACGAACGCGACGGCCTCGCCGAACCCGTGGAACTCGCGCGGCTCACCGCCTACGTCGCCGAATGGGTGCCCGGCGTCGACGCGTCCGCACCCCATACCATCAGCTGCCTCTACGATCTGAGCCCCAGCGAGGATTTCGTGATCGACCGGATCGACAGCATCATCGTCACGACGGGATTCTCCGGTCACGGGTTCAAGTTCGGCCCGGTGCTGGGACGCCTCCTCGCCGAGCTCGTCGACGGAGCCGAACCGCACCCGAGGTTCGCGCTCGCCTCCCACGCGGTCCCCGTCGCGCCATCAGCATCAGCACCCCCGCAGTCACCCGAAGGAACCGCTCCATGAACCGATCCGCCAGATTCGCCACGGTCGCCATCGGCCTCGGTGTCGTCGCCGCCCTCACCGGTTGCACGGCCCAGGGCGGGACCACCACGACCACCGCGCTCGTCATCGGCACGACCGATCAGATCGTCTCGCTCGACCCGGCCGGTGCCTGGGATCGCGGCTCGTTCACGCCGCAGAACCAGATCTACCAGCACCTCCTCAGCTACGACGAGGGCGACGTCGTCCCTGCCCCCGACGCGGCGGAATCGTGCGACTTCACCGACGAGTCCACCTACGTCTGCACGGTCAAGGAGGGGCTGACCTTCTCCAACGGCCACGCGCTCACGGCCGAGGACGTCGTCTACTCCTTCACCCGCGTCCGTGAGATCGCCGCCGACAACGGTCCGTCGCCGCTGCTCGCGAACCTCGACAGCGTCGAGGAGGGCGACGACAACCAGGTCGTCTTCCACCTCACGGTGCCGAACGACCAGACCTGGCCCTACGTGCTCACGAGCATGGCCGGGCCGATCGTCGACGAAGAGGTCTTCCCGGCGGACAAGCTGCTGAGCGACGACGACGTGATCGGCTCCGGCCCCTACGCCGTCGACAGCTACCAGGCGGGCGGACTGCTCTCCCTCGAGGCGAACTCGCGCTACTCCGGGACCCGCGCGAAGACGCAGCACGTCGTGCTCAAGCCGTACACGACGGCGTCGAACCTGCGGCTCGACCTGGAGAAGGGCGACGTCGACATCGCCTACCGCTCGCTGACCGCGACGGACGTCGCCGACCTCCGAAGCGACTCCGACCTGCAGGTCGTCGACGGGCCGGGCGGTTCGGTGCGGTTCCTCACGTTCAACCTGAACACCCAGCCGGGTGCGAACGACGCGCAGAAGCTCGCCATCCGGCAGGCGGTCGCGTCGCTCGTCGATCGTGAGGAGATCGCCGACCAGGTCTACAAGGGCACCTACGCGCCGGCCTACTCGGTCGTGCTCGACGGTCAGACGGGTGCGACGCCCGCGTTCCAGACCGCGTACGGTGACGCGCCGGACCCGGCGAAAGCCGCGGCGATCCTCGCGGCCGCGGGCGTCAGCACCCCGGTCGCTCTGCCGATCCAGTACACGAGCGACCACTACGGCCCCGACTCCGACCAGGAGTACGCGCTCATCAAGTCGCAGCTGGAGACGTCCGGCCTGTTCACCGTCGACCTGCAGTCGACGGAGTGGACGAG
Organism: Plantibacter sp. PA-3-X8; assembly: GCF_003856975.1. Classification (NCBI taxonomy): domain Bacteria; kingdom Bacillati; phylum Actinomycetota; class Actinomycetes; order Micrococcales; family Microbacteriaceae; genus Plantibacter; species Plantibacter sp. PA-3-X8. Next base: position 378,146 of record NZ_CP033107.1, on the reverse strand, counting down.
CTACGTGAAGGAGCTGAACCCGGAGTCGGGCTATCCGGCGTACCAGCTCGGGTTCTTCCCGGACTACCCGGACCCGGACAACTTCCTGCGTTCGGCGTACTCGACGACCGGGGCGTCCGTCGCCAACGGGTACTCGGACCCGGCCGTCGACGCGCTCATCGACACCGAGGCGACGGCGACCGACCCGGCGGCGCGCATCGCGGCGATCGAGCAGATCCAGGCGCTGACCGCGACCGCTGCTCCGATCATCCCGCTGCTCCAGGGCACCGAGACGGTCCTCGCCCAGAAGAACGTGACGGGCCTCGAGGACACGCTCGACGCCACCTACACCTTCCGCTTCGCGGTCCTCGACCGCACGAAGTAGCCGTCGCGGCCGGGGTGTGCGCCAGCGCGGTGCGCTGGCGTGAGCGCGGGTCTGTGACGTGAGCGCGCCCCTCCGGAGACCCGCGCTCGCGTGCGCGGGGAGCGCTCACGTCGGGTGTGCGTCGTTCACGCGGGCGCACCGCGCCGGCACCCGGTGGGGAGGTCTCAGGTCAGCGCGGTGCGCTGGCGCGAGACCTGCCGAATCGGCGTGGGCGCGGGTCTGGGAGGTGAGCGCACCCCTCTGGAGACCCGCGCTCGCGGCTGCGGGGCGCGCTCGCGTCAGCGCACCGCGCTGGCATCCATCACAAGTGGGGGATGACCTGGGCGAGCGCGATCGTGGCGTCGCCGGTCAGGGACAGGGTGCCGGCCTCGAGTCGGAGGGTGTCGTGCCGCTGGAGCGCACCAGGGCTGAGACCTGGCCCCTCCGCCGACAGCAGTCCATCGAGGAACACGACGAACGTGGTGGCTCCCGGCGGCGTGGTGACGAGCCTCGAGCCGTCGACGACGCCGACCTCGAGCGATCCACGGAACCGGTCCCGCGACACCATCAGGTTGAGATCGAGCGTCGGCCCGACCACGCCCCGCGACGACACCGCTGAGGCCCCGTCGAAGGCGGCGACCTGCCACCGGTCCAACTCGACCCGCTCACCGTCGATCACGAGTCCGAGTCCGCCCGACGACAACGCCATCAGTTGTCGGTCGACACCCGGGAACGACGAGAAGACGACGTCCGCGTCGACCGTCGCGATGCTCAGCGTCCAACCCGGCCCGGTCGGCGCGTCCCCGCGCCCGTCCCTGGTCGCGGTCCCGTCACCGCCGTTTCCAGCCTCGACCGGTTCCGCCGCGATCTCCGCCGCCGTCCCCAGCCCGTTCCGCCACCGGTAGCTCCGATGCCCGGACGCGGGCAACCACACGACGGCACGCTCGTCAGCCTCGCCGCTCATCGCCGTTCACCGATCGTGACGCGCTCGCCGCGCTGCCGGACGCCGACCGTCAACGGCACACCGGGCCGGTAGGCGAGGTGCGAGACCGAGGGCGCGTCGAGCACCTGCAGGTCCGCGAGACCACCCACGCGAAGCGATCCGACGGCGTCGACACCGTGCTCGCGGCCGACCGCTACCGCGGCCCCTCGCGTCGCCGCCCACACCGCCTCGGCGATCGTCAGCCGCATCTGCAGCACGGCGGTCGCCACGCAGTACGCCATCGACGTCGTGTACGAGGTGCCCGGGTTGCAATTGGTCGCGAGCGCGATCGAAGCACCGGCGTCGATGAGTGCGCGCGCCGGCGGGAACGGTTCGCGCGTGGACAGGTCGCAGGCGGGCAGCAGGGTGGCGACCGTCGACGAACCCGCCAGAAGGTCGACGTCGGCGTCAGAGAGGTGGTTGCAGTGGTCGACACTCGCCGCCTCCAACTCGACCGCGAGGCGCACCCCGCCGCTCTCGCCGAGCTGGTTCCCGTGCACCCGGACACCCAAGCCAGCGGCGCGACCGGCGAGCAGCACCTCGCGCGACTCCTCGACGTCGAAGGCGCCGACCTCGCAGAACGCGTCGATGTAGGACGCGAACGGAGCCACCGCCGCGAGCATCGGCCCGGTCACGAGGTCGAGGTAGTCGCGGCGGTCCGCACCGGCCGGCACGAGATGGGCTCCGAGGAAGGTGACGACGTCGGCGACCTCGGCCGCCGCCCGAGCGGATCGCGCCTCGCCCTCCACGTCGAGCGCGTAGCCGGTCTTCGCCTCGAGGAACGTCGTCCCCTGCGCGAGCGACTCCGTCCGCAACCGCCGCGCACCCGCGACGAGCTGCTCCTCGGAAGCCGCCCGGGTGGCCGCCACGGTCGTCGCGATCCCGCCCGCCGCATACCGGCCGCCGGCCATGCGCGCCTCGAACTCCGCCGAGCGGTCGCCCGCGAACACGAGATGGGTGTGCGTGTCGACCCAACCCGGGAGCACGGCGCGCCCGCCCACGTCGGTCCGCGCGTCGGCGTCGGGCGCGTCGACCGCTGCGCCGAGCCACGCGATCCGGCCGTCTTCGATGACGAGCGCCGCATCGGTGATCCGGTTGCCGTCGACGTCGCCCGGCCCGGAGCCCGCGTTGGTCGTGAGCTCGGCGATGCCGGTGATGAGTTCGCTGGTCATGGCTGCATCTCCTGCGAGGGGTGATCAGGTGTCGGGGACGAGGTGGCTGTCCGGGGCGTCTCCGTCGATGCTGCCAGCTCCGCGAGGGCCACCGCGAGGAGCTGTTCCGGCGTCGACTCCCGTGACGTCGCGAGCAGCCGGCCGCCCTCCGCCACAAGCTGCCCGCCCACGACGACCCGCTCGACGTCGGACGCGGTCGCGACGAGGGCGAGTTGTGCCGGGTCGGCGCCGGTGGTGCGCAGACTCGACGTCGACACCTCGACGAGGTCGAGCGGGTCGCCGACATCCAGCGTGTGCCGCCCGAGTCCGAGCGAACGGTACCCGTTGTCGGTGCCCGCCGCGAGGAGCTCGGCGGGCGAGAACCGGCCGCGTCTGCCGGAGGCGAGCCGCTCACCGGCTTCGAGTCCACGCAGTTCGAGCAGCGGGTCGACCACGGCGTTCTGGTCGGAGCCGACGGCGATCCGGGCACCCGCGTCCGCGAGGCGGCGGGCCGGTCCGATGCCGTCACCGAGGTCGGCCTCGGTCGTCGGGCACATCACGACGGTCGCGCCGGACCGCCCGATCGCCGTGACGTCCGCGTCGGTCAGGTGCGTCGCGTGGACGAGGCTGATGCGTGGGGCGAGCGCACCGAGCGCGGCGAGCACGCCCGTCGGCGTCCTGCCCGTCTTCGCGAGCGTGTCGACGTTCTCCTGCGGTTGCTCCGAGAGATGGACGTGCAGCGGGACGTCGTCGGGCAGGCCGGCGAGGATCGTGCGCATGGCATCGACGGGCACGGCGCGTACGGAGTGCAGCGCGGCACCGAGCGTGACGAGCCCGGTGGCGCCGACCGAGCCGGAGAGCGCGTCGCGCAGTCGATGCCAGCGGGCGAGCCAGCCGGACGCGTCGCCGTCGCCGAACGCGAGCTGTTCGGTGAGCAGCGGAGCGGCGGGACCCCCGGCGGACCCGAGGCCGCTCGCGAGGTAGGCCGTGTCGAGGAGGGTGAGCCGGATGCCGACGTCGGCGGCGGCTTCGGCGACCGCCAGTTCCATCGCGTGGGCGGTCGCGTACGGGGTGCCGTCGGCCTGGTGGTGCACGTAGTGGAACTCGCCGACCGCCGTCCAGCCGCAGACGAGCATCTCGCCGAACACGGCGCGAGCGACCCGGCCGTAGTGGTCCGGGTCGAGGCTCGCGGCCGCCGCGTACATCGCCTCGCGCCACTGCCAGAAGTCACCGCCGTCGGCGTGGGTGCGTCCGCGGAGCAGACGGTGGAACGCGTGGGAGTGGGCGTTCCCCATGCCGGGGACGACCGTTCCGAGGCGTCGGTCGCCCGCTTCCGGCTCGACGCCCCGCTCGACGGCGGTGATCCGTCCGGAGTCGTCGGCTGTAAAGCGCACGCGGCCGGTCGGGCGACCGTCGATGATCGCCGTCGCGGCCCAGATGGGACCCCGCACGTCTGCCGCGCCGGCGTCGACGCTCGCGACCGTCACAGGACGCTCCGGAGCAGGGTCTCGAGCGCCTCGACACCGGCGACGCAGTCGTCCGCCTCGGCGAACTCCTCCGGCGAGTGCGAGACGCCCGTCGGGTTCCGCACGAAGACCATCGCCGTCGGCACGGCTCCGTTCAGGACACCGGCGTCGTGACCGGCACCCGTCGGCAGCAGGGGGACCCCGCCGAGCGTGCCCGCCAGCCGCGCGGCGAGCTCTGGGTCGAACTCGACGACGCCCGACCACGACTCCTCGACCAGCTCCGCTGTACAGCCGGAACCGGCGACGGCCTCTTGCACCCGGCTCTCGATGTCCGCGACGAGGGCGCGCGTGCCGGCATCGGTGGCCGCGCGCGCGTCCACCCAGGCGTCGACCTCGGAGGCGATGACGTTGGTGCCGCCCGGCACGATGCGCATGCGGCCGACGGTGGCGCGGGCGTCGTCCGTCGCGAGGGCGGCCTGCTCGACCGCGATGACGGCCCGTGCCGCGGCGACCACGGGATCACGACGCTCGCGCATGCCGGTCGCGCCGGCGTGGTTCCCCTGACCGCTCACGCGGAGTCGCCAGCGGCCGTGGGCGAGGATCGACGAGGCGACGGCGGTGGGCGAGCCGAGGTCGATGAGGCCGCGACCCTGTTCCACGTGCAACTCGATGAAGAGTCCGATGCGGCCGAGCGCCTCGTCGTCGCGGCCGAGGTGCTCGGGAGCGAGCCCGGCGGCCGCTGCGGCCTCCGCCACGGTGACCCCGTCGGCGTCCGTCAGCGCTCGGGCGGCGTCCGCGGTGATCGCACCGGACAGGAGCCGGGATCCGAGGCAGGCGACCCCGAACCGGGACCCCTCCTCCTCGGCGAACACCACGACGGCGACGGGACGCGACGGTTGGAACCCGGTGGCCTGCAGACGCGCGACGGCGTCCAGCGCTGAGACGACGCCGAGCGGCCCGTCGAAGGCGCCGCCGCCCGGGACGGAGTCGAGGTGGCTGCCGGTGACGACCGCGTCGGGCCCACGCGCGCCCCACCACGCCCACAGGTTGCCGTTCCGGTCCGTCTCGACGTCGAGCCCGAGTCGGGCGGCGCGAGCCGTGAACCACTCGCGCAGCTCCGACTCGGCCGGCGTCCAGACGTGCCGGGAGTACCCGCCGCGTGCCGGATCGACGCCGACGCCGGCGATCTCGTCGAGCCCGGCGAGCCGACCGTGGGCGATCAGGCCGTCGGTCACTCGCCCTCCCACATCGGCACCCGCAGGCCGCGTTCGCGGGCGACCTCGGCCGCCCGCTCATAGCCGGCGTCGACGTGACGCATGACGCCGGTGCCCGGGTCGTTGACGAGCACGCGCGCGATCTTCTCGGCGGCGAGCGGCGTCCCGTCGGCGACGATCACCTGACCGGCGTGGATGGACCGGCCGATGCCGACCCCGCCGCCGTGGTGGATCGACACCCAGGTCGCGCCGGACGCCGTGTTGAGCAGGGCGTTGAGCAGCGGCCAGTCGGCGATCGCGTCGGAGCCGTCGGCCATGGCCTCCGTCTCGCGGTACGGCGAGGCGACGGAACCGGAGTCGAGGTGGTCGCGGCCGATGACGACGGGCGCGCTCAGTTCACCCGAGGCGACCATCTCGTTGAACTTCAAGCCGGCGAGGTGGCGCTCCTGGTAGCCGAGCCAGCAGATTCGGGCGGGCAGCCCCTCGAAGGCGATCTTCTCGCCGGCCGAGGTGATCCAGCGGCGCAGCTTCTCGTCCTCGGGGAACAGTTCGAGGATGGCGCGGTCGGTCGCGGCGATGTCCGCCGGGTCGCCGGACAGGGCCGCCCAGCGGAACGGGCCCTTGCCCTCGGCGAAGAGCGGCCGGATGTAGGCGGGCACGAAGCCGGGGAAGTCGAAGGCGCGCTCGCAACCGCCGAGTTTCGCCTCGGCGCGGATGGAGTTGCCGTAGTCGAAGACCTCGGCGCCGGCGTCCTGGAAGTCGACCATCGCCTGCACCTGCTTCGCCATGGCGAGTCGCGAGCGGCGCGTGAAGTCGACCGGGTCGGCCGCCGCCTCGGTCTGCCAGTCGGCGAGCGCCGTGTCCTCGGGCAGGTAGCCGAGCGGGTCGTGAGCGCTCGTCTGGTCGGTGACGATGTCGATGGCGACACCGCGCCGCAGCAGTTCGGGGAAGACGGTCGCGGCGTTGCCGACGAGACCGACCGACAGCGGGCGCCGTTCGGCCTTGGCGGCGAGCACGCGTTCGACGGCGTCGTCGAGGTCGTCCGTCATCTCGTCGAGGTAGCGGTGCTCGACGCGTCGCTCCAGTCGGCTCGGGTCGACGTCGACGATGAGCACGACGCCCTCGTTGAGCGTCACGGCGAGCGGCTGTGCCCCGCCCATGCCGCCGGCGCCGCCGGTGAGGGTCAGCGTCCCGGCGAGGGTGCCACCGAACCGCTTGTCGGCGATGGCGGCGAAGGTCTCGTAGGTGCCCTGGAGGATGCCCTGCGTGCCGATGTAGATCCACGAGCCGGCGGTCATCTGCCCGTACATGGTGAGACCCTCGGCCTCGAGCTTGCGGAACTCGGGCCACGTCGCCCAGTCACCGACGAGGTTAGAGTTCGCGATGAGCACGCGCGGTGCCCACTCGTGCGTGCGGAAGACGCCGACGGGCTTGCCGGACTGCACGAGCAGGGTCTCGTCGGCCTCCAGCCCTTCGAGCGTGCGGACGATCGCGTCGTACGCCTCCCAGTTGCGCGCGGCCTTCCCGGTGCCGCCGTAGACGACGAGGTCCTCGGGGTGCTCGGCGACCTCGGGGTCGAGGTTGTTCATGAGCATCCGGAGCGGGCCCTCGGTCTGCCAGCTCTTGGCGGTGAGGGTGGTGCCGCGAGCGGCACGGATGGTCCGGGTGGTGGTCGGCATGTCGGTCATGTGATCAGTCCACTCCTCCCGGGGCCCGCACGGCGAGAGCGACCGGGCTGTGGCTGTCTGGTCCGCCAGACATCCGGGTGTTTCGGGTCGCTGTTCGTCCGTCAGCGCGGTGCGCTGACGTCACCATGCACGCATCGGCGTCACTGCGGGTCATCGACGTGAGCGCGCCCCTCCGGAGACCCGCGCTCACGTCGATGACCCGCGCTCACGCCAGCGCACCGCGCTGGCACCCCACCGAGCCAGGATGGGGGACGGGTGGTGGCTACGGGAGCTTGACGAGCAACCCGCCGCGGTGCGCGTCGAACGCGACCATGGTCGCCATGCCGAACGCGTCGCCGTCGAGCTCCAGGTCCTGCGCCTCGTCGACCCGCACGGTCAGCGCCTCAGCACGCAGGTTCGTCACGGTGTTCCCGCCCCGGCCCTCGGTGAAGCGGATCATCCGTCGCCCCACGGCAGTCCGCCGCAGGACCCGGTTCTCCCACGTCACCTTCCGCCACACGAGCAGCCAGCCGAAGGCACCCTTCGGCTGCAGCACCGCGACGTCGAGGAACCCGTCGTCGAGTTCGGCGTCCGGCATGAGCTGCACCCCGCCCTGCAGCGTGCCGCAGTTCCCGACGAGCACCGAGCTCACGGTCGCCGCATGCTGACGGTGCCCGCGCAACTGGTAGTGGATGCGGAACGGCGCGGCCGTGGCGATCGAGCGGAGACCGGACTCGACATAGGCGAGCCAGCCGAGCGACTTCTTGAGGTCGGGGTTCGCGGTGGCGATCATCATCGCGTCGATGCCCATGCCGGCCATCACGACGAACGCGTGCTCCTCCTCCGACCCGTCGGCACGGGTGATCATGGCGACGCCGATGTCGATCGCGCGCGTGTCGCCCGTGAACGCCGTCCCGATCGCGGCCAGCTGGTCGCCGAGCGGCACCTTCAGGTTCCTCGCGAGCAGGTTGCCGGTCCCCGAGGGGATGAGGGTCAGCGGCACACCGCTCCCGCGAAGGCCTTCGGCGACGGCCCGCACGGTCCCGTCGCCGCCGGCCACGAGCACCACCTGAGCACCGTCGAGGACCGCGCGCCGCGCCTGACCGACACCGGGGTCGTCGACGCTCGTCTCGTACAGGTGCGGAGCCGCCCATCCCGCCTCCTGTGACCGCGCCTCCAACGCGCTCCGCAGCCGGGTGGCGTCGACCTTCACCGGGTTGTACACGAGCGCGGCGTGCGGGGGAGTCGGCATGGCCCAACGGTACTGTCCCGGGGCCTCGTCACCGACCTCGATCGCTAGACTTGCCGGGTGATCGATCCCGTACTCCTCCGCGAACAGCCAGAAGTCCTCCGAGCGTCGCAGCAGAAGCGAGGGTCCTCCGTCGACCTCGTCGACCAGGCGATCGACGCCGACACCGCACGCCGCGCTGCGATCACCGGGTTCGAGGAACTCCGTGCCGAGCAGAACGCGTTCGGCAAGCAGGTCGCCAAGGCCCCCAAGGAGGAGAAGGCCGCCCTCGTCGCCCAAGCGCAGCAGCTCGCCGCCCGCGTCAAGGAGGCCCAGCAGGTCGCGACCGAGGCCGAGGCCTACTTCGCCGACGTCGCCGGTCGCATCCAGAACCCGGTGCTCGACGGCGTGCCCGCCGGCGGCGAGGCCGACTTCATCACGCTCCGCGAGGTCGGCGAACGCCCCTCCTTCGACTTCGCCCCGCGCGACCACCTCGAGCTCGGGGAGCTCCTCGGCGCCATCGACATGCAGCGCGGCACCAAGGTCAGCGGCTCGCGCTTCTACTTCCTCCGCGGCATCGGCGCCCGCCTCGAGATCGCCCTCATGAACCTCGCGCTCGACCGCGCGATCGAGGCCGGCTTCGTCCCGCTCATCACGCCGACGCTCGTGCGCCCCGAGATCATGAAGGGCACCGGCTTCCTCGGCGAGCACGCCGACGAGGTCTACCAGATCGCCGGTGAAGACCTCTTCCTCACCGGCACGAGCGAGGTGGCGCTCGCCGGGTACCACTCCGACGAGATCCTCGACCTCGAGGAGGGCGCGCTCCGCTACGCCGGCTGGTCGACCTGCTACCGCAAGGAGGCCGGGTCCTACGGGCGCGACACCCGCGGCATCATCCGGGTGCACCAGTTCAACAAGCTCGAGATGTTCGTCTACACCAAGCCGGAGGACGCCGCCGCCGAGCACGAGCGCCTGCTGTCGTACCAGGAGGCGATGCTGCAGTCGCTCGGCCTCAGCTACCGGGTCATCGACACGGCCGCCGGCGACCTCGGGTCGAGCGCGGCACGCAAGTTCGACGTCGAGGCCTGGGTGCCGACGCAGGACGCGTACCGCGAGCTCACCAGCACCTCGAACTGCACCACCTACCAGGCGCGTCGCCTCGACACCCGGTACCGCGGGGAGTCGGGCAAGACCACGCCGGTCGCGACGCTCAACGGAACGCTCGCGACCACCCGCTGGATCGTCGCGATCCTCGAGACGCACCAGCAGGAGGACGGCAGCGTCGTCATCCCCGAGGTGCTGCGTCCGTACCTGGGCGGCATCGAGGTCGCGAGGCCGATCCGATGACGGACGAGACGACCACCACCGCGAACCCGCTGCTCGTCGCCCTCGACATCGACGGCACCGTGCTGCACGAGGACGGTTCGCTCAGCCTGTCGGTCGCCGACGAGGTGCGCCGCGTGGTCTCGCTCGGCCACATCGTCACCTTGGCCACCGGTCGCAGCTGGGAGAGCACGCGCCCGGTGCTCGAGGAGCTCGAGCTGACGCCGCAGTACGTCGTCTGCGCGAACGGTGCGCTCATCATGAAGCGCGATGAGTCGAAGCCCGACTCCTATGAGCGCTTCTTCATGGAGACCTTCGACCCGACCGAGGTCCTCGGGCTCATCCAGCCGCACCTCTCCGAGGGCAGCTACATGGTCGAATACCCCGACGGCTTCCGCAAGTACACGGTCGGCATGGAGGACTGGAACCTCGAGAACGCGATCGAGGTGCCGTTCGAGGAGCTCGTCACGAGCCCCGTGACACGCGTCGTCGTCGTATCCCCGAGCCACGACGAGGAGGAGTTCCTCCGCATCGTCGACAAGATCGGGCTCAGCCAGGTGAGCTACGCGATCGGCTGGACGGCATGGCTCGACATCGCGCCGAAGGGCGTCAACAAGGCGACCGCGCTGGAGCGTGTCCGGGAGTGGCTGGGGCTCGAGCGCTCGCAGATGGTCGCCGTCGGCGACGGCCGCAACGACGTCGACATGCTCGGCTGGGCCGCAGCCGGAGGGCGCGGTGTCGCCATGGGCCAGGCGCCCGAGGAGGTCCTCGCGGTCGCGTCGGAGGTCACCGGCACGGTCACCGACGACGGTCTCTCTCAGCTCCTGAGGAGCATTTCGGGTTAGCATCGTCCAAAGCTCCGTGCCGATACGCCGTTTCCGGTGGGCACGGGGCGTCGGTGCGCGCCTGCTCCAGGTGTCGCCGGACGACTCGCCGCAGCCCGGTCTCCTGGGTTCCGGCCACCCCTGTTCCTGAGACGAGAGCGAGATCCATGACCCGCAACGCCGACGCGTCCAAACCGCGCGCCGCCGTCCGTCACGGCAGACTCCGCAAGTCGAACCCGTTCGTCACCGTCGCGAAGATCGTCGCCGCGACGGCCGCCGTCGTCGGCGTGAGTGGCATCGCGGTCGCCGGTGTGGCCGCGCTCGACCTCGCCAACAGCGTCAAGCCCGTCGCCCACCTCGACAACGAGACGCCGGGTGCGCCGCCGCCCAACATCGGCGCGATCGAGGGCGGCGTCAACCTGCTCCTCGTCGGCAGCGACTCGGGCGATGGCAACCAGGCGTACGGCGAGCGAGACGAGAACCTCAACGACGTCACGATCCTCATGCACATCTCGGCAGACCACTCGAGCGCCACGGTCGTCAGCTTCCCGCGCGACATGTACGTGCAGATCGGCGACTGCGCCGACGGCGGCAACGGTCGCGACAAGATGAACACCGCCCTCATGTACGGCGGGGCCGACGGCGGGCTCGCCTGCGCGGTCTCCACGGTCGAGGGCATCACCGGCCTCTCCATCCCGTTCGCCGCGCAGATCGGCTTCGACGGCGTCATCTCGATGTCGAACGCGGTCGGCGGCGTGCCGGTGTGTGTCACCGAGCCCCTCAACGACGCCTGGAGCGGCATCAACCTCGACGTCGGCACCCACGACCTCTCGGGCGCGTCCGCCCTCGCCTTCCTCCGCTCACGTCACGGCGTCGGCGACGGCAGCGACCTCTCGCGGATCTCGAACCAGCAGGTCTTCCTCTCCTCGCTCGTCCGCACGCTGAAGAGCAGCGACACGCTCTCCGATCCGATCAAGCTCTACTCGATCGCCCGCGCCGCGCTGAAGAACGTGACCCTGTCGAGCAGCCTGAACAACATCGACACGATGGTGTCGATCGCCGCAGCGCTCAAGGACATCCCGCTCGACCGCGTCGCGTTCGTCCAGACGCCGACGGCCACGGTCGAGGGCGGAGTCGAGGCGACGTCCGATGCCGACGTCCTGTGGACGGCGCTGCAGAGCGACCAGGCCGTCGCCCTGTCCGCCACCGGCAAGTACGTCGTGACCGACCCGAACGCGCCGGTCACGCCAGACCCGGCGACCACCGACGCGGCTGCCGATCCCGCTGCCACGGCGGACCCGGCAGCGCCCGCGGACCCGTCCGCCGCCGGCCCGGTCGCCTTGCCCGACACGATCACGGGCCAGAACGCCGCGCAGAACACCTGCACGGCGGGTCGTCCGGAGGAAGACCAGTAATCACCGCGTGATCGGATGGGGCCGCTTCGTCGCTGGCCCCATCCGATACACTCGATCCTGGTCGTCAGCTGCGTCATCGCGGGCGATCGACCATCAGGAGGGCTGTCCGAGCGGCCGATGGAGCCAGTCTTGAAAACTGGTGGGCAGAAATGTCTCGTGGGTTCGAATCCCACGCCCTCCGCACTGCTTTCACCGCCCCGAGAGACTCCCGCGCCTCGGAGCCCACGGCTCCGGGCTGTGCGCTTCACATGAACCCGTGGTTGAATCGACGAATGCCCCCGCATTCGACCGACATCGACGAGCCCGCCGGCGACGCCGCGGCACGCCGAGCGGCAGCTCGTGGGCCCCGCCCGAAGAAGCTCGCGACCATCGCCCGCCACGGACGACTCAAGCGGTCGAACCCGATCGCGACCGCCCTGAAGATCGTCGCCTCGACGCTCGCGGTCGCACTGGTCAGCGGTGGCATCGTCGCCGGCATCGCCCTCTGGGACGTCGCCGCGACCGTGAAACCCGGCGTCGCGCTCGTCGACTCGCAGGGTGAGGCGGTCACCGATCTGCCCGCGATCGGAGCGTATCCCGGTGGCGTCAACCTCCTGATCGTCGGCAGCGACTCGCGCGCCGGTCAGGATCCCGTCTTCGGTGATGCCGAGGAGGAGACGGGCAACCTCAACGACGTCACGATGCTCGTGCACATCTCCGAAGACCACAGCAACGCGACGGTCGTCAGCTTCCCTCGCGACATGTTCGTCCCGATCCCGTCCTGCCCCGACCCGTCCGGCGGCTCGTTCGACTCGATGAGCCGGCAGAAGATCAACACCTCGCTCAGCTACGGCGGACTCGCCTGCACGGCGCTGACGGTGTCGCAGCTCACCGGCCTCGAGATCCCGTTCGCCGCCGAGGTCCAGTTCAGTGGCGTGATGGCCATGTCGACCGCGCTCGGTGGGGTGACGGTGTGTGTCGCCGACCCGATCGAGGACGAGTACACGAACACCTTCCTCTCGGCGGGCGAGCACACGCTCGAGGGGTACGAGGCACTGCAGTTCCTCCGCACCAGGCACGGTGTCGGCGACGGCAGCGACCTCAGTCGCATCAGCAACCAGCAGGTGTTCCTGTCGGCGATGATGCAGCAGGTGAAGAGCGCCGAGACGCTGACCAACCCTGGAATCCTCTACTCCCTGGCCAAAGCGGCGGCGAAGAACATGCAGCTGTCCGACAGCCTGACGAGCCTCGACACGATGATCGCGATCGCCATGACGTTGCGTGAGGTCGACCTCGCGAACATCGCGTTCGTGCAGTATCCGAACGCCGCCGTGGAGGGTGGCGTCGAGCCGATCGACGATGCGGCGGCCGCGCTCTTCGAGGCGCTCGGCAACGACCAGCCCATCCAGCTCTCGGGCGCGACCGGCGCGGGTGCGGTGGCGAACCCGACCGACCCGACCGCGGTCGAGCCCGCCGAGGGTGCGGATGCCGGTGGCGATCCTGCGGCGACGGCCCCGCCTGCCGATGCGACCGACCCCTCCGCCGGTGGTGCAGTGGTCCTTCCGTCGTCCGTGACGGGCCAGACCGCCGACCAGCGCACCTGCTCCCGCGGTCGTACCCTCGACAACCAGTAGGCGTCCCGGTCCGTCTCCGACGCCGGTCTTTCAGCGAGCGCAGAAGTGGCCGCCCCGGTCCCTGCCCTCCGACAGACTCAGGAACCACAGTCCCGGTCACTGAGCTTGTCGAAGTGTCGAAGGGTGTCTCGGACCCGGGGATTCGTCACCACGCCCATCACCGGTTATGCTGGTCGTCGTGCGTCCGCTTGCGAGCGCACATGGAGACGTCGCATAGTTCGGCCTAGTGCACCACCCTGCTAAGGTGGAGTCCCCGTAAGGGGACCGCGGGTTCAAATCCCGCCGTCTCCGCACTGGATCTCAGCTCGAAACCCTCGGTTCGCCGGGGGTTTCTGCGTTGCACGATGTCTGTCGGAATCGCCAGCGCGGTGCGCTGACGTCACCGCGCCCCGCACGCGTGAGCGCGCCCCTCCGGAGACCCGCGCCCGCGACTGTGACCCGCGCTCACGTCAGCCCACCGCGCTGGGGAATCCACCAGGTGGCGGTGAGCTCAGTCGCCGAAGTTCGTGTACGGTGCGCCGATGCTCTCGATGGGGCTGTCGGGATCCTGCGCGGAAATGAAGACGGAGTACGTGTGCTCGTTGCCTTGGTCGTCGGTACCGACCGGTGTCTCCGCCACCGAGATGCTGAAGTGACGTCCGCCGTTCGCATCAACCTGGTCGGGGTGCTCCGGATAGCGTTCGCGGACGGTACTGACCGATGCCCCGACCACCGTCCCCTCGATGGACCGGAAATCGACCTCGCCGAGGGCCGACGCCGTCACGGCGACCGACCAATCAGGGATGAACTCGCCGCCGTCGCCCTGGCGGTCGAAGATGCTGATACCCGCCCATTGATAGGTGGTGTTCGGGACTTTGCCCGTCGAGTTGTCCTCGACGACGGGTTCCTCTCCGAACAGGTTCGTGAGCTTGGCACGCGCCTCCTCCGACGGGTCGTCGTAGGCGAAGCTCTCCAGTGGCGTCCCGGTCGTATCGACGAGTTCGAGTGCCAACGGGCCGACGACGATGGCGACGACGTCCTCCGCAGGAGGGGCAGTCGGTTCCGGCGTGGCCGACATGGTCGGGGAGCCGACGGGCGTGCCGGTGGGTGCCGGTGCACTCGGCGCGCAGCCGGTGAGTGCGACTCCGAGCGCGATGACGATTCCGACAGCTGCAGACCATGTGCGTTTCCCCATCGGGCCAGTCTAGGAGCCCGAACGCGAGCAGCAAGGACGTCACGCACCGTGCCGAGAGCCTGCCCGGCCGAGCCGCCACGCGGTGCGCTGACGTCACCGCGTCCCGCGCGCGTGAGCGCGCCCCTCCGGAGACCCGCGCCCGCGACTGTGACCCGCGCTCACGTCAGCGCACCGCGCTGGGGAATCCACCAGGTGTCGGATGAGACGGTCAGGCGGAGCGACGGAGCTCGCCGTGGTGGCGGAGTTCGCGGAGGATGCCGAACGAGCCGGCGTAGTGCTCTTCGGTGAGCGTGTTGAGCGCGGCGAGCGTCCCGCGGTCGAGTCCGGAACGGACGGCGATCGACTGCAGTTCGCGGCGTGAGATCGGGAAGTCCACGGTCCTGAGGAGGGTCTTCAAGTCGGTGCAGGCCGCTGTTTCTGGCGGCTCCGCTGTGTCGGGGTAAGGTCTGGCATCCATGTCCACATTGTCGGTATCGACCCCCGAAAAGGCGACAGTCGGACTCCGTTCTGGCGCAAGAGGGCGCTAGCCTGACGTGAAATGATGCGAGGGAGCGGCACCGTGCCCGATGACCGCGACACCGGAACGCCGGCCCCGACTGGCCTCGCGTCCGCAGCCGTCGAGTTGCTGCGCGTCCCCCTCAGCGGCTTCGTGACGGAGCGCAAACGCCTGGCCGTCGCAGCGCGCGACGACGGGGATGACGACCTGGCGACGGCGATCCTCGCGCTCCGCAAACCGTCGGTCGCCGCCTGGGCGCTCAACGTGTTGACGGCGCACCGCCCGGACCTGCTCAGCGAACTGGAACAACTCGGCTCCGCGCTCGGCGACGCTCAACGCTCCGGCGACGCCACTGCGCTCCGCACGCTCGGCACCGAACGTCGCTCGCTGATCGCGACGCTCGTCACCGCCACCGTCGAAGCCGCAGCAGCGGAGGGGGCGTCCCTCTCCGGAGCGGTGATCGAGACCGTCCGCCAGAGTCTGCAAGCGGCGAGTGCAGACGCCGACCTCGCCGCGCAGGTGTCGTCCGGGCGGCTGACCGACGCCCCGACCTCGAGCGGAGCGGGGTGGGGTGGTGTGGTCGGCGGGCCAGGATCCCCCGGTAGGCGCTCCACCGCCGACGGGTCCGTCGGGACGCGGGGCGACGGAGACTGCGACCATTCCGACGATGACGACGACCGACGCCGACGCCTTCGGGCCCGGCTGGAGGCGGCCGAGCGCGACGAGGAGGCAGCGTCCAGCGCGAGTGAGGAGGCGACCGCCTTCCTGGACGAGTCGGCGGTCCGGCGATCGGGACTGCAGCGTGACCGCGAGGACCTCGCACGGCGCCTCGAGGAGCTCGACGCGGACATCGCCGACGCCGATCGCGAGTGGGTCCGACGCCGACGAGAGGCTGACCGGGCGCAGCGTGCCAGCGACGCAGCACGCGAGGAGGTCGAGCGTCTGCGGAGCGCGCTCGAGGACTGAGTCACCGAGCCGATCGAGTCACCGCGGTGCCGAAGCCCGCCGCGACGG
Organism: Plantibacter sp. PA-3-X8; assembly: GCF_003856975.1. Taxonomy (NCBI): domain Bacteria; kingdom Bacillati; phylum Actinomycetota; class Actinomycetes; order Micrococcales; family Microbacteriaceae; genus Plantibacter; species Plantibacter sp. PA-3-X8. The sequence continues at coordinate 362,236 of NZ_CP033107.1, read as the reverse complement.
ATCGCTGCTCGAACGTTCCGGCGCACGCACCATGCGGCACGCGCCTAGACTCACCGTGTGGGTGAAGTGCGACAACCGGAAGCATCGCGGCGGCGACGGACACAGCAGCTGGAAGCGGAGCGTTTCGAAGGCATGCCGATCCTCGCTGACGTCCCGCAGCACGATCGGCTGAGCCTCGTCGCCCCCGATCTCGCGTGCACGATCTGCACCGCGACCCTCGAGCTCGGCGACCGCGTGCTCCGCTGCCCCGCCGGTCACAGCTTCGACATCGCCCGGCAGGGGTACGCCTCGCTCGTCGTCGGCGGTCGGACGCCGAAGACCGGCGACACGCAGGAGATGGTAGCGGCCCGCGCAGCGTTCCTCGAGGCCGAGCACTACGAGCCGATCGCCGACCACGTCGCCACGACCCTGCCGCTCGCGCGCTTCCTCCCGGACGGCTCGGTCGACGACGACAGCGCCCCGCTCGTCGTGGACATCGCCGGCGGGACCGGCTACTACCTGGGCCGGATCCTCGACGCCCGGCCGGCCTGGCGCGGGTTCGGGTTCGACCTGTCGCCGCTCGCCGCTCGTCGCGCCGCGCGCGCACACGGCCGGGCTGCAGCGGCGACCGCTGATGCCTGGGCGCCGTTCCCGCTGCAGGCGGCGTCGGTCGACCACCTGTTGAGCATCTTCGGCCCACGCAACGGTCCCGAGATGCGTCGGGTGCTCCGCCCGGACGGCCTGCTCACCGTCGTGACGCCGCGACCCGGTCACCTGGCCGAGCTGCGCGACCGTCTCGGCATGATCGGGATCGCCGAGCGCAAGGACGCCCGCCTCGACGCGCAGCTCGACGGCTTCGCGCTCCGCTCTCGCGACACGCTCGACTACGCGGTCGAACTCATGCCGGAGGAGGTGCGCGACGAGGTCCGCATGGGGCCGAGCGCCCACCACCTCGACGACGACGTCTTCGAGCAGGCGATCGCCGACCTGCCCGGCTACACGACGGTCACGGTCGCCGTCACGCTCAGCGTCTTCGCGCCCGCCTGACGCCATCCGCCTGACGCCGGGCCAGCCCGATACCGGCACCGCGGGACCGGCGTCGGGGCGTCGGTGGTGCGTCGATACGATGGAGGGCACTCATCGAAAGGCGCTCATGACGATCACCGCTGCCGCAGACGGCTCCGCCCTCGGCAACCCCGGACCCGCCGGCTGGGCCTGGTATGTCGACGACGATTGCTGGGCAGCTGGGGGATGGCCGCACGGCACGAACAACATGGGCGAGCTGCGCGCCGTCCTCGAACTGTTCCGCGCCACCGAGCACCTCGACGAGGACCTCCACATCCTCTGCGACAGCAAATACGTCATCGACTCGATCACGAAGTGGATGCCGGGCTGGAAGAAGAAGGGTTGGAAGAAGGGCGACGGCAAGCCCGTCATGAACCTCGAGCTCATGCAGGAGATCGACGCCGCCATCGCCGGGCGGCGCTACCGGTTCGAGTGGGTGAAGGGTCACGTCGGTCACCGACTCAACGAGGCGGCCGACATCCGCGCCCGCACGGCGGCTGAGGCCTTCCAGCGCAAGACGCCGGTGCCGGAGGGACCCGGTTGGACCGGCGCCGGAGCTGCGGAGACCCCGTCGATCCCCGAGGCTGATGCCGAGGCTGAAGACGCTCCCGAGACGACCGAGCCGGAGCTGTTCGCCGACCTCGAGGTCGAGGAGGAACGCACCGCCCCCGTGTTCGACGCGGAGGACGACGGCGCGCTGTTCTCGCTCGACGTCGAACCGACGTGGCACCAGCTCACCCTCGATCTCACGTCCGACGAGCACGAGCGCCTGGTCCGTCGCGCCCGCGAGGCCGGCACGAGCGTCCAGGAGTTCCTCCGCGGCCTCATCTGACGTCGCTTTCGAGTTCACAACTCAGGACGAGCGCGGCGTTTCCCGCGTGGCACGCCGCGGCAGGAGGGCGCCGCGCCGAGCGCATCCTGAATTGCGAACCGGACGGGGCGCGCACAGGGGCAGGCGACCGGGTCAGCGGGCGGCGGACTCCGGCGCGTCGTCGTCCTCGGGCACGGCGAAGCCGTAGCTCGCGTCCACGAGGATCGGCAGGTGGTCCGAGATGCCGCGGCGGAGCGTCTGCACCCGGTCGATCTTGAGGCCCACGGACGTCGCGAAGTCGAAGTGCCCACGGAACATCTTGTAGCGGGTGTAGGTGCTGCGATCGCTGAGGCTCAGGTCGTAGCCGCTCTCCTGCATCTTGGTGCCGAGGCCCTTCTGGAAGAGCGGGTAGTTGTAGTCGCCGACCATGAGCGTCGGGACGTCGCCCATCGCGTGCAGCTGCTCGTGCGCGGCCTTGATCTGGTGCCGACGCAGTGAGTTGAGCGCGGTGAGCGGGGCCGCGTGGAACGAGGCGACGATGAGTTCGCGCCCGGCCTCGACGTCGGTGAGGCGGGTGCCGATGAGGCGCTCGTGCGCCGGCGCGAGCACCATGTCGTGCAGCGACTTCTTCAGCGCGAACGTCTGCGTCGACTCGGCGGTGAACCGGTCGCGGCGGTAGTAGATCGCGAGGCCGAGCCGGTTGCGGTGGGTGCTGTCGGCGAGGTGCAGGCCGCCGAGCTCGGCGGGCAGCTGCAGGGTGTCGGCCTCCTGCAACGCGAGGACGTCCGGGCCGAACTCTTCGGTGAGTGCGACGAGCTCGCCGCTGGCCTTGTTCTTGCGGAGGTTGTAGCTGATGACCTTCATCCCAGCCTCACATTCTGTTGGCAGAGCCCAAGCCTACGGTCCTTCCCGTCGCCCGGTGCTCTGGAGGGGTCCGGACGACGGTGCGTCGCCGGTTGCCCGCGGTCAGCTCGACGAGTCGACGACCGTGAGCCGTTGGGTGGCACGGGTGAGCGCGACGTACCGGAGCGACAGGGCCGCGTGTCCTGTCCCGCCCAGCGCGTCGGGCTGCACGAGGACGACGCTGTCGAACTCGAGGCCCTTGCTCTCACGCGCGGTGCCGGTCCACACCCGCGCGCGATCGGCTCCGGCGTCGGCGAGGAGGGTGTCGATCTCCGCCAGGAGCGCGCGGGGTGCGATGACGCCCGCGATACCGGCGTGTGCGGTGATCGCGTCGACGGCGGCGCGGGCAGCCGTCGGGGCCAGCGCGGCGGGTTCGACCGTGAGCAGCACGGGCTCCTCCTCGCCGCGTCGGATCGACACGGGCGCCGGGGAGTCCGGGTCGAGTTCGAGCCTGACGGGATCGGCGAGCGCCATGATCTGCTCGGGCGTCCGGTAGTTGACGGTGAGCAGCTCCTCGGTCCAGCGCGGGAGCTGGGGGCCGAGCAGCTCCTGCCAGCTGGAGCGGGTGGCGGAGGTGCTCTGCTGGTTGATGTCGCCGACGAGCGTCATCGAGCGGTTGGGACCGCGTCGCAGGACGGCCCGCAGCAGCATGGGGGTGAGCTCCTGCGCCTCGTCGATGATGACGTGCCCGTAGACCCAGGTGCGGTCGCTCGCGGCGCGTTCCGCGGGGCTGCGGTCGTCCTCCACGGTCTGGCGGTCGGCGAGGTCCTGGGCGGAACGGAGGTAGTCGTCGTCCTGGGCCTCGTCGTCGATGCTGATGTCACCGATCATCTCGAGCACACTGCGCGCGTACTCGACGTCGTGCCGGCGCTCGTAGGCGGCGCGGCGCTGGCGTTCCAGCTCGGGACGCTGGTCCTCGCCGATGAGCTCGGCGGCCTCGTCGACGAGGGCGATGTCGCCGGGCGTGAGCCGGGCCGCCCAGTCGGTCTCACCTGCGCCGTCCGTTCCGGCGACGGGTTCGCGGAGCAGGAGGCGACGCTCCTCCTCGGTGTGGTCTGGCGCGACGCGAGCGAGCAGCTCTGGATCGGTGAAGAGGCGGTCGATGATCTCGGCCGGCTCGAGGATCGGCCACATCGTGTCGAGCAGCTCCTCGACCTCGGGCTCCTCGCTCAGCTCCTGTCGACGCTCGTCGGCATCCTCGCCCGTGCGGGGCTCGAAGCCGTCGCGCTTCGCCTCGAGCCCGATGAGGTGCGTCAGCACGGCGCGGTCGAACCGCAGCTTCGCCTCGTTGTGCGGCGTGCCCGAGCGCTCGATGCCGGCCTTGATCCGGCGCAGGACGCCCGGCGTGACGCGGAGCGGGCCGTCACCGGCGATGCGGATCGTGACCGGCTCGTCGAGCGGCACCTGGCGCTCGCGGACGGCCCGGGCGACGACGTCGGCCATCCGCAGTCGACCCTTGAGTTCGGCGGCCTCGAGCGAGTCCTCCGCGTGTGCGTCGAGTCCGGGCACGAGGGTCGCGGGCGTCACGAGGACGACGGCGGTCTCGCCGAGCGACGGCAGCACGCGGCTGATGTAGTCGAGGAAGGTCGAGTTCGGCCCGACGATGAGCACGACACTGCGCATGAGCCGCTCGCGGTGCTCGTACAGGAGGTACGCGGCGCGGTGGAGCGCGACGGCGGTCTTCCCGGTGCCCGGACCGCCCTGGACGAGGAGCGTGCCGGGGAGGGGCGCGCGGATGATCGCATCCTGCTCGGCCTGGATGGTGTCGACGATGTCCGCCATGTGCTTGGTCCGGGCGCGACCGAGGGCCGCCAGCAACGCACCGGACTCGCCGATGCCGCTCGGCTCGTCGTCGCTGAGCATGGTCGTGTCGAGGACCTCGTCGTGCACCTCCGTGACGCGGCGACCGGCCGTGCCGATGCGGCGGCGTAGGCGGAGGCCTTCGGGTCGGAGTGGCGTCGCAGTGTAGAACGGGCGCGAGGCCGGTGCGCGCCAGTCCAACAGGAGCTGGTCGCCGCTCTCCGGGTCGCGCAGGCCGATGCGCCCGATGTGGTGCCGTTCGTCGGTCTCGCGTTCGAGGAGGCCGAAGAGGAGTCCGTAGCTGGACGAACGAAGCTCGACCATCCGCTGGCGGTGGTGGGCGACCAGGGCGTCGCGTTCCGAGAAGCTCGAGTCGTCGTCGCCGTCGAAGGCGCGGAGGGCGAGTTCGGAGCGTCGTTCCTCGAGGTCCGACTGCGACCGGATCACGTCGTGCAGCCGATCGAGATGGTCCTGTTCCTCGGCGATCGCGTCGTTCTGCACGGTGCTCCTTCTGGGTGTGGCGCGGTCCGTGTTCCGGGTTCACTGCGAGGACCGCACGAATACGGTAGTCGCTTTCCGGGCCCCTCACCGCCCTTGAGCGTGAGCTCCCAGAGAGCTGGAGGCTGCCGTCGGGGCGAGGGGTCGGGCATCGAGCGCGGGCTGGTCGGTAGGCTGACGGGCATGAGCACACCGGACGGATCCAAGCCGCAGCCCTCTGCGCCGCAGCAGGCGTACTCGCAGCAGTCGGTTCCGCCGCAGCCGTACCCGCAACAGCAGCTCCAGCCGCAGCAGTACGGGGTGCAGCCGTACGCCCAGCAGGCGCCCTACCCGCAGCAGCAGCCCTACCCGCCGCAGTACGGCATGCAGCCGTACGCGCAGCCGTATGCGCCCGTGTACCCCGCGCCGTACCCGTACCCGGCGTCGCCGCCGAAGGGTCTCAGTATCTCCAGCATGGTCATCGGCCTGGTGTCGCTGTTCTTCGGGTTCACCTTCGTGCTCCCGGTCGTCGGATTCGTCCTCGGCCTCATGGGGCTCCGCCGCGAGCCCGCCGGTCGCGCGATGGCCATCACGGGCGTCGTGCTCAACGGGCTGTTCCTGCTCGGCTGGGCGGCGCTCGTGCTGCTCTGGGTGTTCGTCATGGGTGGCCTGCTCGCCGGCGTCGGCAGCGCGGCCTCCACCGGCATCGCCGCCTAGTCGCCGGTCAACCGCCGAGCCGCCGGTCAGCCGGCCGGGACGACCGTGCTGACCATCGACAGCACCACGGCGCCGTCGACGTCTTCGCGTTCCAGCCAGACGGCGATGTTCGAGAACTCGCCCAATGACGCCACGTGGGTGCCGCCGCAGGCGATGACCGCGGGGCCGCCCGGAAGCTCGCAGTGCCAGCTGCGCCGATCCGTGAGCAGCTCGCCCTCGCGATCGATCCGGACGGCGGCGCCGCTGTCCAACCAGCCGTCGAGCGTGTTCCGGATGCGTGACCCGAGCGCGTCGAGGTCGTCGAGGGCGGCCGGGTCGAACCCCTTCCGTCGAAGCGACTTGCCGATGCGGTAACGGTCGGTCGACGCGTTCGGAGCGATCCGCGACGACTCGCAGGCGAGCGCGTCGAAATCCGGAGCCCCGAGGGCGTCGGGGACGACCTCCTTGCGCCAGGCGTCGGCGAGCGCGGCGTTCAGGGCGAGTGATGCGAGGTGGCAACCGGTGTGTCCGGCGGAGAGCGCGTGTCGGGTGGACGCGTCCACCTCGACGCGGGCCGTCTCGCCCTCGACGGCGCTCGGGGTCGCCTCGGCGGAGACCAGGTGGGCGACGAGGAAGGCCCACCCCTCGGTGCCCTTCTTCACGGGGATGTTGGCGCCGAGGTACAACTGAGTGCCGTCGGTCGCGGCGACGACGCAGTCCGTCACGGCGACCTCCACGGCACTCGTGCCCGCACCGAAGGTGATGGTCGCCGTGTCGGCGGGCTGGTCGGGCCACGCGGCGTCGACCGGGTGGCAGGCCGTCTCGTCGAGCACGACGGCGAGGTGGTCGCCGGCGGGTTCGACGTGCAGCACCGTGCCCGTCGAGACGAGGGCTCCGGAGGGATAGGTGACGCGCGTGTCCGTGACGGGGAGGCTCATGTCCCCACGCTATCGCGACCGGCTCGGGCGCCCGTCGGTGGCTGTCAACCCCGGGAGACCGTGGAGGATCACGACGTAGAGTCCGAGGACACGGAGCGCGACGCGTTCCGCGGAGAGGAGTGCATCATGACGGATCAGCAGGACCAGCGTTCAAGCGACGACCTCGCGACCGGTGCGGCCGGAGCGGACCAGGAAGCCTGGGAGGGTGCCGACATCGACACCGCAGAGCTCGTGAGCTCCGACCAGACGACCGCCGGACCGGGCTCGGACGGGTCGAGTCAGACCGTCGACGGCACCGGCTCGGAGGACGCGGCTCCCGACGAGGAGCAGGCGACCGAGGAGGCCGTCGAGACCCCGGAGCCCTCGACCGAACTCGACGCACCGCTGGCCGAGGGCGAGGGTGGCGACGCCGACGGCTCGGCCGACCACCAGCCCGACTCCGGTCCGGCCTCCGAGGCCACCGACGACGCCCGCGAGGTCTACGACACCGCACCCGACTGAGTCGGACACCACACGACCGACGGGCCGTCCTCCGATCCACTCGGACGACGGCCCGTCGCGCGTTGCGGTCGCCGTGTTCGAGTGAGACGGCGGCTCAGATCGGCAGGAGCGACCAGACCACGGCGAGGGCGATCAGGCCCGCGACGCCCGCGATCGCCAGCGCGTTCAGCTGACGGTGCTCGACCATGATGGCGACGTACTCGCGGAGGAACGCGCTCGGCACGTAGTAGGCGGCCGTCGGGGAGCCGATCACCTGTGCGTCGCTCCCGATCGAACGTGCGAGGAGCGCCGCGCGGAGGACGTGGTAATTGTTCGTCACCACGATCGTCTCGCCGTTCCGTCCGGCCGACTGCTGCAGGTCCCGGGAGAGCAACAGGTTCTCGCGCGTGCTCGTGGACGCGGTCTCCGGGAGCACGTCCGTCGGGTCCGCGCCGTTCGCGACGAGGTACTCGGCCATGGCCGTCCCCTCCGGGCGCGGTTCGTCGTCGCCCTGGCCGCCGGACGGGATCAGGATCGGTCGAGTCGTCCCCGGTGCTGTCGCCCGGTAGATGCGGAGTGCCAGGTCCAGGCGACTGCGCAGTAACGGCGGGACCTCGCCGTGGATGAGGCCGGAACCGAGGACGACGAGGGCGTCGGGCGTCTGGGTGTGACGGTAGCGGCTGTAGACGAGTGAGTACACGCCGAAGGCCGCGAAGGTCGCCGCCGCGTAGAAGCACGCGAACCCGAGCAGGAGACCCAGCGCGACGAGGACGATCGTCAGCCAGGAGGGCAGGGACTGCGGGTGCGCTCCGAGGACCAGCAGCACGGCCAGCACGGGCAGGACGAGGATCGCGACCCCGGCGAACAGCGAGAGCAGGTTGCCCAGGCTGCGTCCTTCGAGCCGGAGCATCGTGATGCCGTTGCCGATGAGGAGGACCCCGAGCACGCCCACCAGCAGGACCGTGCCGAACGCGGCGAGGAGCACGGTGAACGGCGTCGTGCGGGACGCCTCCGAGAGGAGCGCCACCAGCCCGCAGGCGATCGCGGAGACCAGGAAGACCCCGTTGCGCAGGCGGCGGGCGTCGCGGCGTCGGCTCGTGACGTAGAGCACCGCGAAGACGGCGGCCGGGAACAACATGATCATGCCCTCATCCTGCCCGACCGATCGTCCTGTACCGGTCGTTCGGATGGGGCATGCGGGCAGCGCGTCCGGGGTGCTATGACCGCGGCGGCTTCGGCGTCATCGCCTTGAGTGTCGCCTCCTCGGCGTCGATCGCCGCCAGGACCGCGGCGACCGCCGGTTCCTGGTAGCGACCCTCGGCGCGCGCCGAGAGGAGCGCCTCGCGTTCCGCCGCGATCATCTGGCGGCGGAGCCGGGCGAACGCGACCGTGCGGAGTTCCGAGCCGTCACCCGTGTACTGCTCGAGGGCGTTGGCCACGAAGCTCGCATTGGTCCGCAGACGGTTGAGCACCTGTTCCTCGTCCGCCTCGGTCGTCAGTTCGTCGAGGCGGTCCAGGCCGGCCGTCTGGACCTCCGCCATGAGCATCAGTTGTTCGACGCGCTCCTGGCTGTGGTTCGGCGGCGGGAGGTGCAGTGCGCGGATGATCCGGGGGAGCGCGAGCCCCGAGAGGAGCGTGCCGACCACGACGACGAACGCCAGGAACTGCAGGAACTCGCGCGACGGGGTGTCCTCGGGCAGCAGGAACACGGCCGCCAGGGTCACCACGCCACGGACGCCCGCTGCGGAGACGGCTATCCCGTTGCCCCACGACCAGCTCCGCTCACGGAGCCGTCTCGGCCCGAGCCGGTAGATCGCCGTGACCGTCATCTCCCACACGAACCGCGAGACGATGAGCGCCGCGAGGACCCCGATGCTGATGAACACGGTCGGCCAGAGCCCAGGACCGGTCTGGATCGCGCCCTCGAGGATGCCGGCCAGGTTGAGCCCGATGAACAGGAAGACGGCGTTCTCGAGGAGGAACTGGATGGTGCGCCAGTTGAGCGACTCGGCGATGCGCGCCTCGGCCGACTGCACGATGGGCGCCCGGTAGCCGAGCAGTAGCCCGGCGGTGACGACCGCGAGCACACCCGAACCGTGGATCGCCTGCGCCAGGAGGAACGCCAGGAACGGGGTGATGAGGGACAGGCAGGTGTCGAGGACTGGGGCGCGCAGGCGTCGGCGGACCTCGGAGAGCACCCAGCCGACCGCGAGACCGACGCCGACGCCGGCGACGACCTCGATGACGAACTCGCCGGCGATCATGACCGGGTTGACGACGCTCGTGATGGCGAGGATCGAGGCGTTGAGTGCCACGAGTGCGGTGGCGTCGTTGAGCAGGCTCTCGCCCTCGAGGATCGTCAGTACGCGGCGCGGGAGCCCGAGTCGTCCGGCGATCGCGCTCACGGCGACGGCGTCGGTCGGAGCGATGACCGCTGCGAACGCGAACGCCGCCGCGAGGGTGATCGACGGGATGAGGAGCCAGCTGGCGAACCCGACCGACACGACGGTGAACGCGACCGCCCCCACCGAGAGCAGGATGATGCCGTCGTTACGGGCACGGATGTCGATGAGGGAGATCCGGATCGCCGACGCGAAGAGCAGCGGCGGCAATAGTCCGTAGAGGATCAGGTCGGGTTCGATCTCGACGGTCGGGACGGCGGGGATGAACGACGCGACGCCGCCGACGAGCACCAGGGCCACCGGGGCGGAGACGCCCGCTCGGCCGGACAGGCCGGAGACGATGACGGTGACGACGACGAACACGACGATCCACGAGATGAGCGCGACGGGATCCATGTGGGGATTCTCCCACCTGGGACGCCGTGGTCGTCCGTACGATCGTCCGAACTCCGGAGCGGCCGGGATCGGCGCCGGTTCTGGACGCACGACGCCCCCGCACGGTCAAGCCGTGCGGGGGCGTCGATTGGAGCGGTGAGGCGGCTCAGCCGCGGCGGTTGGCCGCACTGCTGGAGCCGCGCTGCTCCGCACCGGTCTCCCGGGTGCGGAGACCGAAGCGGTAGGTGAGCTTCTCGGTGGAGTGACCGCGGCCGTGGACGGCGGTGCCCGCGGAACGGTTGGAGGACGCTGGGGTCCGAGTCTGAGTGATGGACATGGTGGTTCTCGATTCTGGTGTTACGGATGATGGATGGGCCGGTTCCAGAGGGGGAATGCGATGACGATCGGTGCAGGTCGCATGGATGGAGCGACGAGACCGTCCGGTATGCAGCTGCGCCGAGATTCGGCTGCGCTGGTCGGCTGGGGCCGTCCGGTGGATCGTTCTTCGCCGTTCTGGATGACGGCTGGTGGTGTCGTGTCGGGAGCATCGGCGTATCCGTGGAGGTGTGGACTCTGCACACGGAAGCCGGTTGTGACATCGGCACTCGAGGAACGAACGTACGCGACCAAGCTGAGAACGACCTGGGAATGCCTGGCGTCAGTGCTTGCGCGGGTCGATGCCCGAGGTTGGACCCGAGCATCGACCGGCGGTGTCGCAGAGCTTCGGGCCACCGCACCTAGGGGAGGGGTGGCCGTATCTCCCGCGCACCCGAAGGGATATCGGGCTCGGGAGGCCGGAGGGTGATCGCGGGGGACGATCGGTTACCGGTGGAGGCGTTGGAAGAACTCCAACACAATATATATTAACAGCTCAGCGTTGCGTGTTGCTGTGGGATTGCTGGGAGTGCTCAGTCCGTCGCAAGGAGGCGCAGGATCCGCGCGGTCTCGGCCGCGACCGCGCTGCGCCCGGCCCGCACGTAGGTGCGGGGGTCGACGAGCTTCGGCTGCTCGTCGAGGACGTCGCGCACCGCCCGGGTGAACAAGCCGTTGAGGTGCGTCGAGAGGTTGATCTTCGTCATCCCGGAACGGACCGCCGCGCGGAGCTCGTCGTCGGGGAGCCCGGAGGAACCGTGCAGCACGAGCGGGACGGGCACCTCGCGGCGGAGCTGTGCGATCAGCGCGTGGTCGACGGCGGCCTCCCGGCTCGTCATCGCGTGCGAGGTGCCGACGGCCACGGCCAGGGCGTCGACGCCGGTCGCAGCGACGAACGCGACGGCCTCTGCGGGCACCGTGCGTGCGCCCGGAGCGTGGACGCCGTCCTTCCCGCCGACCTCGCCGAGCTCCGCTTCGACGGCCACGCCGCGCGCGTGGCAGAAGTCCACGATCTCCTTCGTCGCGCGGACGTTCTCGTCGTACGGCAGGGTCGAGGCGTCGTACATCACGCTGTCCACGCCGAGCTCGACACCCTCGCGCACGAGCTCGGCCGACTCCACGTGGTCGAGGTGGACGAGGACCGGGACCGTCGCTGCACGGGCGATGGCCAGCGAGGCGAGTGTGATGGGGGCGAGCGACCCGTGGTACCGCACGCAGTTCTCGCTGATCTGCAGGATGACCGGCAGCCCGGCCTCCTCGGCGCCGGCGACGATCGCCTCCGCGTGCTCGAGGAGGACCACGTTGCACGCCGCGATGCCGGCGTTCGAGGACGAGGCGTTGGCGAGGAGCGTGGTGAATTCGAGGGCGGTGGTCATTCGGTTGCTCCAATGGGGTCGGGTGCGTCGAGGAATCGGTGGAAGGCGGCGAGGTCGATCGCGCCGGCGATCGGTTCGAGCACGGCCGCAGCACCTGCCGCCGCCGCCGTGCGGAGTGCCTCGGGAAGTGTGGCTCCCGCGCGGAGTGCTGCGACCAGGCCGGCCGTGGCGGCATCGCCGGCGCCGGTCGGGTTGCCGCTGACGCCGGGGACGGCCGGGACCTCGTGGGCACCATCGGCGTCTCCGGCGGTGAGGCCGTCGGCCCCACGGGAGATGACGACCGCGCGGGCGCCGAGCGCGAGGAGAGCCGCGCGAGCCGATGCGAGATCGGCGGCGCCCGTCGCTTCGAGGGCCTCGTCGAGGTTGGGTTTGAGGATCGTCGCACCGGCGCGGGCCGCGGCGAGGAGCGCCGTGCCGCTGACGTCGACGATCACGGGGACGCCGGCGTCGTGCCCGGTTCGGACGAGGGCTTCGACGACGGCGTCGGGTGTGGCCGGCGGGAGCGAGCCCGAGATGACGAGTGCGCTCGCGTCGTGGAGGGCGCGTCGGAGCTCGGTCGTCAGGGTGGTCCACTCCTCGGGCGTCACGACCGGACCGGCTTCGGCGAAGAGGGTCGGATGCTGGACGCCGTCGACGACCGCGACCGTCGAGCGTGTCTCGGCGCGGAGCTCCACGACCCGGGTGGGGAGGTCGTCGGCCGTGAGGGCGTCCGCGAGCCAGGTGCCGGAGGCGCCACCGAGGGGGAGCACCTGCAGAGTCGGGACGCTGAGCGACTCGAGGACGCGGGCGACGTTCACGCCCTTCCCGCCGGCACGCCGCACGACGGACTGGACGCGTTGCGTGACCCCGAGCTGCTGCTCGGCGACCGTGTAGGTGATGTCGACGGCCGGGTTCGGCGTCACGACCACGACGCGACGCGGTGCGGGGGTGGTCGTCATCGGGCTGTCACCAGTCGGCGAGCGAGGATCCCCGCACCGACCGTGGCCGCCTCGTCGCCGTGACGAGCGGGCAGGAGCTGCGGGACACGGACGACGTCGAGGCGCTCGCGGAGTCCGTGCTCGAGTGGCTCGAAGAGGGCGGCTCCGGCGAGGGCGAGCCCACCGCCGATCACGATGGCGGTGGGTGCGGCGACGACGGTGATGCCGGCGAGGGCCTCGGCGAGTGCATCGACGGCGTCGTTCCAGATGACGATGGCGGCGGCGTCACCGCTGGCGACGGCGTCGGCGACGGTCTTCGCGTCGCGGGTGCCCGCGCGTCGTGCGATGCCGCCCGCCGAGGCGAGTTCCTCGACCCGGAGCCCGCGGTGCGGGCCGTCCTGGATCACGCGCTGGCCGATCTCGCCGGCCCAGCCGCCGCCGGCGAAGGGGATGCCGTCGATGACGAGCGCCGAGGCCAGACCGGTTCCGACCGGTACGAACGCGATCGTGCCCGTGACGTCGGCTGCAGCGCCCGAGACCGCCTCCGCCAGCGCCCCGGCGCGGACGTCCTGCCCGAAGGCGAGCGGCACCTCGAGCGCGGGACGGAGGAGCTCGGGGAAGGCGAGGTCGCGCCAACCGAGGTTGACCGCGTGGATGCAGACGCCGTGCTGCTCGTCGACGACGCCGGGCACGACCACCCCGACGGCCGCTGGGGCTGCGACGCGGCTCGCGGCGGCGACGAGTCCGAGGACGATGTCGCGAGTCAGGACACCCGAGGTGTCGCCCGAAGGCGTGGCCTCGCGCCAGCGCCCGAGGACCGTGCCGTCGGCATCCGTCAATGCGGCTTTGATCCCGGTCCCGCCGACGTCGATGCCGAGGACCGCCCGCTCGGTCACGGCGTCAGGATGACGGAGCGCGTGAGCGAACGGGGGTGGTCGGCGTCGAGGCCGCGGGCCTCAGCCAACGCGACCGCGAAGCGCTGGGCGACGACGAGCCCGGCGATGGGGTCGAGGTCGTGCTGCACGAAGGTCGCTCCGGTGGCCGCGACGTCCTCCGGCAGGCCGGCGGGCGTCGGACCGAGGGACCAGACGAGTCGGCCGGGCTGCGCGATCGCGATGGGACCGTGGCGGTAGTCCATGGCGGGGTAGGACTCCGCCCAGAACTGTGCCGCCTCTCGGGTCTTGAGCGCGGCCTCGAAGGTGAGGCCCACGGCGTGCCCGAGTCCGATGAAGGAGACCTGGTCGGCGGCGAGGTACTCGTCGATCGGGATTTGCAGCGCCCGCTCGGCTTCCACGGCGAGTGCCTCGACGTCGTGTCCGAGCGAGCCGCGGAGGAGCGCGAGCGTCGTCGTGGCGAAGCGGGTCTGGACCACGGAACGCTCGTCGGCGAAGGGGAGGGCGATGACGTGTGCCGCCGGAACGGTCGCGGGGGAGTCGTCGACCGCGGTGATGAGGACGGTGGTGACCGAGTCGCCCACCGCCTCCAACAGGTGCACGATCTCCGTGGTCGTGCCGGAGCGTGAGATGGCGACGATGCGGTCGTAGTCGCGGATACCGGGGAACTCCGAGCCCGCGAACGCGTCAGTGATGCCGAGCCCCGCCTGTTCGCGCAGCACGGCGTAGCTCATCGCGATGAACCAGCTGGTGCCGCACCCGACCACCGCGACCCGCTCGCCCGGCTGCGGTAGCACGGCACCGGCCTCCGGCACGAGGGCGGCGGCGGTGCGCCAGGATTCGGGCTGCGACGCCAGTTCGGCGGCGACGAAGGTCTCGGGCATGACGTGCCTTTCACGTGAGGGGACGCGATCGCAGCGTGGCGATGCGTTGCCGCAACCATACCGGATCGAATCTGATCGATACCAGTGCAAATCGTCAGAATCAATCAGACAGGCGCTGCCTGAGCGCCCATATGATGGTCACAGTACGCCCGACCCGACCGGAAAAGCAGGACAGATGACGCAGCAACAGCGACTCAACGCCCTGCTCGAGCTCGTGAGCGAACGCGGCAACGTGACGATCGCCGAGATCGGCGAAGCGCTCGGCATCTCCGCGGCCACCGCCCGCCGCGACCTGACGGCGCTCGCCGAACAGCGACTCGTCACGCGGACCCACGGCGGTGCCGCCGCCCTCGGCACCGGCTACGAGCTGCCGCTGCAGTACAAGATCGCCCGCCAGGCCGACGCCAAGATGGCCATCGCGAAGGCCACGGCCGCCCTGATCAACGTCGGCGACGCCGTCGGACTCAACGGCGGTACCACCACGAGTGAGGTCGCGCGCGTGATCGGGCGGAGCGAGCACCTCGTCCGTTCGGACGGCGACGCCTCGGTCACGATCGTGACGAACGCGCTCAACATCGCCTTCGAACTGTCCGTGCGCTCGCACGTGAAGATCGTCGTGACGGGCGGCGTCGCACGACGCCAGTCCTATGAACTCGTGGGATCGCTCGTCGCGGGGGCGCTCGCCGAGATCGCCCTCGACGTCGCGATCCTGGGCGTCGACGGCTTGAGCGCGCAGTTCGGCGCCACCACCCTCCACGAGGGTGAGGCCTCGGTGAGCCAGGAGTTCGTCAAGGTCGCGAAGCGGGTCATCGTGGTCGCCGACAGCACCAAGATGACGAAGGCGACCTTCGCCCGCATCTGCCCGCTCGACCGCATCGACGTGCTCGTCACCGACCAGCCTGTGGATCCGACACTCGCCGACGCCCTGGCCGCGGCCGGCGTCGAGCTCATCATCGCCGCCTGAGTCCTCTCCTTCCGGTCGCTGAGCCGCCCCCTCCTGGTCACTGAGCGGCCCTTCCCGGTCACTGAGCCTGTCGAAGTGCCCCACCCTCCCGCTCGTTGAGCCCCCTCTCGGCCGCTGAGCCATCCCCTCCCGGTCACTGAGCCTGTCGAAGTGCGACCCCGC
This sequence comes from Plantibacter sp. PA-3-X8, assembly GCF_003856975.1. NCBI lineage: Bacteria > Bacillati > Actinomycetota > Actinomycetes > Micrococcales > Microbacteriaceae > Plantibacter > Plantibacter sp. PA-3-X8. Next base: position 346,742 of record NZ_CP033107.1, on the reverse strand, counting down.
TCCCCATGTTTCCGCACGGTAAAACCTCTCCACATCGGCCACCCCGCACTTGCGTCAGCGCTGTGATCGCCTATTGTCATTTCATGATCGTTTTGGCATCATATGAATCAACTTCACGCAAGGAAGCGGATGTGATCGAGTGAGCACTGCACCAGCCACCACCCCAGAAGGCCTCCGGGTCGCCGTCATCGGCACCGGCCAGCGGGCCTACATCGCCGAACACGTCGCCACGAGCCCCACGTCCGCATCGGTCGTCGCGGCGGTCGACACCACCGAGATCGGTCGCGGTCGGGCACGGCAGCTGTTCGGCGACGACATCGAGGTGTTCGACTCCCACGAGGCGCTCATCGCGCAGGGCGGTGTCGACGCGGCGATCGTGACGACGCCCGACTGGACCCACAAGGAGATCGCGGTCGACCTGCTGCGCGCCGGCATCGCGGTCTACTTGGAGAAGCCGCTCGCGATCACGCTCGACGACGCCGACGCGGTCCTCCAGGCCGCCTACGAGTCGCGGACGCCGCTCTACGTCGGGCACAACTTCCGGCATGCGGCGGTCGTCCGGCTCATGCACGAGGTCATCGAGCGCGGCGAGATCGGCGCGGTCAAGTCCGTCTGGGTGCGCCACTTCGTCGGCAACGGCGGCGACTACTACTTCAAGGACTGGCACGCCGACCGCTCGCGCGTGAACACCCTGCTCCTGCAGAAGGCGAGCCACGACATCGACGTCGTCCACTTCCTCGCCGGCGCGTACACGCAGCGCGTCGTCGCGATGGGCGACCTCGCGGTCTACGGCGACATCGACGATCACGAGGACCGCAGCGGCCAGACCATGGCCGACTGGTTCTCGTACGACAACTGGCCGCCCGAGGCGCAGCGAGGCCTGAACCCCGTGGTCGACGTCGAAGACGTCTCGATGATGCTCATGACCCTCGAGCACGGGATCACCGCCAGCTACGAGCAGTGCCACTTCACCCCCGACTACTGGCGGAACTACACCGTCATCGGGACGCACGGCCGGCTCGAGAACATCGGCGACACCGCCGGTGGCACCGTCAAGGTCTGGAACCGTCGTCGCACCTGGAGCACCGAGGGCGACGTCGAGTACCCGATCGCGGGCGTCGAGGAGGGGCACGCCGACGCCGATCTCGACACGATGAACGAGTTCCTCGCCTTCGTCGCCGACGGCACCCCGACCACCTTGTCGCCGGTCGCCGCACGCCAGGCCGTCGCCGCCGGTGCCCTCGCCGCACACTCCCTCCGCAACGGTTCGATCCCGCTCGACGTCCCGCCACTCGACCCCGCACTCGTCGAGTACTTCTCCTCCCTCACCGCCCGCACCGCACCGCACTCCCTCGACGCCGCCGCCCGGTAGCGCACCTCGAAAGGACTCCAGTCATGCCTTCGCCGTTCATGAACCGCAACGCCGCACCCGGCGGTCGCAACCGACGCCGTGCCATCCTCAGCGGCATCGGCCTCCTCGCCGCCGCCGCGCTCACCGCCGGCTGCAGCACCGGGGGAGGGGGCGCCACCGGTGGCGAGTACGCCGCCGCCCCGAAGGACCTCAAGGCCGAGATCACCTACGGTGTCTGGGATCAGGCCCAGGTCGAGGCGATCGACGCCAACATCGAGGCCTTCAACAAGGTCTACCCCGACATCACCGTCAACGTGAACGTCACGCCCTGGGCCTCGTACTGGTCGAAGCTCCAGACGCAGGCCTCGAGCGACACCCTGCCCGACCTCTTCTGGTTGAACGGGCCGAACTTCCAGGTCTACGCGGCGAACGGCAAGATCGAGCCGATCACCGGCGCCGTGAAGGCGGGCGACATCGACCCGAAGAACTACCCCGAGGCCCTGAACGAGCTGTACTCGCTCGACGACACCCAGTACGGCGTGCCGAAGGACTTCGACACCGTCGGCGTCTGGGTCAACACGGCGCTCTTCGAGCAGGCCGGCGTCGCGCTGCCCGCCGACGACTGGACCTGGGACGACTTCGACACCGCCGCGCAGACGATCTCGACGAACCTCAAGGACCAGGGCGTCTACGGTGCCGCCGGCGGCATGGACGGACAAACCACCTACTACAACACGATCCTGCAGGCCGGCGGCGAGGTCATCAACGCCGACCAGACCGAGTCCGAGTACGACAGCCCCGAGGCCCAGGAAGGGCTCCAGTTCTGGACCGACCTCATCGCGAACGGCTCCTCGCCCAGCATGCAGCAGCTGACGGACACGCCGGCCGACCAGTGGTTCACCTCGGGCAAGGTCGCCATGTACTGGGGCGGCAGCTGGCTGCGACCCCTCGTCGGTGAGTCCGATGTCGCCGCCACCACGCAGGCCTTCCCGCTGCCCACCGGCAAGGAGCAGGCGACGGTCATCCACGGCGTCTCGAACGTCGTCGCGGCGGCGAGCAAGAACAAGCAGGCCGCTCAGGCACTGCAGGTGTTTCTGGCGAGCGAGGAGGCCCAGCAGCAGCAGGGCGACCTCGGCGCCGTCATCCCCGCCTTCACCGGCACGCAGCAGTCCTTCGTCGACTCCTACCCGACGATGAACCTGCAGGTCTTCCTCGACGCCCTCGACTACGCCAAGCCGCTGCCGGTGTCGGAGAACACCGCCGCGTGGAACGCGCTCGAGGTCGAGCTCCTGCCCGACGCGTTCAGCGGCGACAAGCCCGTCGCCGATGTGGCGAAGGACATCGCCGAGCAGATGAACGCAGCGCTGGCCAAGAAGTGACCGGTCAGACCGTGCTGCGCACCCCGTCGGCGCCGCTCTCCTCACGGAGAGTGGCCCGGCGGGGTGCCGCCCGGGGCGAGGGTGCCTGGCCGTGGATCTTCGTCCTCCCGCTCCTCACCGGCATCGGCGTCTTCTTCATCTGGCCGATGATCCAGACCGCCTACTACTCGTTCACCGAGTGGGGCGTCTTCGGCGGAACCACCTTCACGGGTGTCGAGAACTACGTCCGGTTGTTCGCCGACCCGCGGCTCTACGCCTCCCTCGGCAACACGCTGATCTACACGGCGGTGGTCCTCCTCGGCATTCCGATCGCCGTCTACCTCGCGAGCCTGTTGAACCTCCCCGGCCTGCGGTTCGCGAGTTTCTACCGGGTGCTGTTCTTCCTGCCGTACGTCGCGATGCCGACCGCCGTGGCCATCGTCTGGCGGATCATCTTCAACGGTGACTTCGGCATCCTCAACTACACGCTGTCGCTCGTCGGCATCGACGGCCCCTACTGGATCAGCACGCCGGGCACCGCGATGTTCGCCGTGGCGATCGTCGGCCTCTGGTCGTCGCTCGGCTTCTCGATGATCATCCTGGCGTCCGGACTCAAGAACATCGCACCGGAGCTCTACGAGGCGGCCGAGCTCGACGGCGCCACCCGGTGGCGGCAGTTCCGCTCGATCACGGTGCCGCTGCTCACTCCGAGCATCTTCTTCGTCACGATCATCACGGTCATCTCGAGCTTCCAGCTCTTCGACCTGCTGTACGCGATCCTCGGCAGCACCAACCCGGTGCTCCCGAAGAGCATGTCGCTCGTCTACTTCTTCTACGACCAGGGCTTCGTCCAGAACGACAAGGGGTACGCGGCGGCGATCGCGATCGTGATCTTCCTGATCATCGGACTCGTGACGCTCCTCCAGTTCCGGCTCCAGAAACGATGGGTGAACAATGACTGAGCAACTCACGGCCACAGCACCGCTCACCACCCGTGCCGTCACCGTTCCGGGTTCGGGTCGTCCGTCCGCTGCGTCCGCGCGACGCCGCGAGGCCGGTCGCCCCGGCCAGCGTCGCGGGTCGCACGTCGTCGCCCACATCGTGCTCGGCGTCGGTGGCCTCATCATGGCGTTCCCGTTCATCTGGCAGATCATCATGTCGCTGTCGACGAACGCGGAGGTGCAGAGCGTGGTCCCCACGTTCTGGCCGGCCGAACTGCAGTGGCAGAACTACGCCGCGGTGTTCGAGCGCCTCCCGTTCCTCGACCAGCTGCGCACGTCGATCGTCATCACCGTGATCAGGACGCTCGCGCAGATCGTCCTCTGCACGATGGCGGGGTACGCGTTCGCGCGGATGCGGTTCCGCGGGCGCGCGGTGCTGCTCGCCGTGACGCTGTCGATCCTCATGGTGCCGTCGCAGGCGTATCTCATCTCGCAGTACCAGATCGTGCAGGGCTTCGGCTGGCTGAACACCACGCTCGGCATCGTCGCACCCGGCCTGTTCAGCGCGTTCGGCACGTTCCTCATGCGGACGGCGTTCCTGAACCTGCCGACGGAGCTCGAGGAGGCGGCGCGGATCGACGGCGCCGGGCCCTTCCAGATCTTCTGGAAGATCATGCTGCCGCTCGCGAGGCCCAGCATCAGCGTCCTCGCGATCACGACCGTGCTCTGGTCGTGGAACGAACTGCTCTGGCCGCTCGTGGTCTCCACGTACGCGAACTCGATGCCGCTCGCCGCCGGTCTCGCGACGCTCACGAGCGACAAGACGACGGACTACCCGGTGATGATGGCCGCGTCGATCCTCGCGATGGCACCGGTACTCATCCTGTTCATCGTGCTCCAGCGCCGGGTGATCGACGGGCTGGCGTTCTCCGGGCTGAAGTAGCCCCTCGACAAGTGGTTCCTGCCCTTCGACAGGCTCAGGAACCGCTTGTCGACGGGTGTGACCGGCGGGGCGTCAGGCCTCGCCGGTGCTCCACCAGGAGGCGATCGGCGTCCCGTTCACGACGTGGTCGCCGATCGACCTGGCCTTGAAGCGGGACGGGTTGTGCGAGGCGATCGTGCGGGCGTTCCGCCAGTGCCGGTCGAGCGCCCGGTGCGTCTCGACGGCGCTCGCACCGCCGACGTCGAACAGGGCGGTCGCGGCGTCGAGCACGGCGGGCAGGATCACGAGCTGCGCGCGCGCCGTCGCGAGTTCGACGGCGGCGATCCGTTCCTGGACGAGATCCGGTTCGGCACCGAGGATCGCCGCGCTCGAACGCCCCAGTGCGGTCGTCGCGGCGGCCAGCGCGGCATCGGCGGCGAACGACTTCGCCGACAGCTCACCGACAACCTCCTGCACGATCGGGTCGGCCTGGGCGGTCGACGCCGCACCGTGGCTGTAGGTCCTGGTCCGCGTGCGGACGAACGCGCCGGCGTCGTCGACGATGGCGCGGCCGATGCCCGTCACCGCCGCCAGCAGGACCAGCTGCACGAACGCGCCGCCGTGCGAGGGGCGTTCCGGCTCGCGCCGGGTCACCGCCGACGCGTCGACGGCGACCTCCGTGAAGACGGTGGTGCCGCTGCCCGTCAGTCGTTGTCCGAACCCGGTCCAATCGTCGATCCGATCGACACCCGTGGCGTCCGTCTCCACGAGCACCGAGACGAACTCGCCGTCCTGTTCGGCGGCGACCCCGACGAGGTCGGCGAACAGGGTGCCCGTGCTGTAGAACTTGGTGCCGTTCAGTCGGAGACCGCCCGGCGTCTCGGTGAGTCGGGTGGCGAGGGATCCCACCTTCGCGGTCGACCGCTCGTGGCTCGCGTTGCCGACGATGGCTCCGTCGGCCAGCCGGGCCAGGCGCGCCTCGCGGTCCGCAGACGCCGGCGCGTGCAGGGTGCGGTCGATGTAGGAGAAGTGGGAGCGGAACAGCTGCGCGAGGTTCGGGTCGCGTCTGGCCAGCTCGGCGAGCAGCTCGAACAGCTCGCCGTGCGTGGCCTCCTCGCCACCATATCGTCGTGGCAGCGTCACTCGGGTGAAGCCTGCTTGCCGCAGTGCCTCCACCTCGGCATACGGCAGACGGCGCTCGTGCTCCCGCTCGACGGTGTCCCGCCCGAGCTCGTCGAAGAGCGGTGCGAACCGCTGCGCCAGGTCCCGGTCGATCGTCGCCGTCTCGCTCATGCCTGCTCTCCATCCGCCGGAACGGACTCGGTCTCGGGCCGCGCCCCCGGAGCCTGCCACTCGGGCAGGGTGCCGTTGAGTTCGAACTGCCCGAGTGCCGCCGAACGCTGCACGGCGGGATTGTGGGAGGCGATCGTCCGGACGTTCCGCCAGTGCCGGTCCAGCGCGGTCGACCGGCCGACGGCGGAGGCACCACCGACCTCGAACAGGCGACTGAGCGCATCGAGGACGAGCGGGAGGACGACCTGCTGGACGCGGAAGACCTCCAGGAGCGCCGAACGCGCGGCGTCGGGATCGGTGGCCGGCCCGTCCAAGGTTCGAGCGGACGCGAGGACGAGCGCGCGGGCCGTGTGCACGACGCTGCTCAGCTGACCCACGATCGACTGCACGAGCGGATCCTCCCGCGGCAGGTGCTCGCCCGCGTGGCCGACGGTCCGTCGCCTGGCACGCACGTAGTCGACGGTGTCCTCGAGGGCACGTTGCGCGATGCCCGCCACCACACCGAGCAGGATGAGCTGTTGGAGGGCTCCCGTCCGGTGCCACCCCGCCGCGTCGCCGCTGTGGACGACGAGGTCGCGCGGGTCCACCGGTACGCGGTCGAAGGTGGTCGTCCCGCTTCCGGTCAACGGTTGTCCGAAGCCGTCCCAGTCGTCCACCGAGCGGGTGCCAGGATCGTGCGCGGAGACGGTCACGGCGACGCGGTCGGTCCCGTCGAGCGCGGACAGGTAGATCCAGTCGGCGTAGATGCTGCCGGTCGTGTAGTACTTCGTGCCGGTCACCGTGAGGAGTTCGCCGTCGCGGTCGAGGACGGTCTCGAGGTGCGCGGTCGCGTGCCGCTCCGACTGTGCGTTCCCGACGAGGTCGCCGGCGCTCAGCCGGGTGAACCAGTGCTCCCGATAGGCGGCGTCGGGCGAAGCGAGCAGCGCCTCGACGAACAGGATGTGTCCCCGCCAGACGTGCCCGAGGCTCGAGTCCGCCGCCGAGAGCGCGATGAGTCGCGCGAACAGCTGCTCGAGCGTGAGCCCGTCGCCGCCGGACGCGACGGGGACTCTGGCTGCGGCGAAGCCCAGGTGCTTGAGCTCGGTGACCTCGTCGAACAGGAGCCGCCGGTCGGTCTCGCGCGACACGGCGCCGCCGCGGATGGAGGAGAGGAACGAGTCGAAGTCGTCGGCGCTCATCGGTGCAGCACCCGCTTCGCCAGCACGTTGCCGAGCAACTGGGCGAGCTGCACGAGCAGGACGAGCGTGACGACCACGAGCCCGACGACGATCCAGTCGAACCGCTGGTAACCGTAGGTCATGGCGAGGTCGCCGAGGCCGCCGCCGCCGAGCACACCGGCCACGGCCGTCGCATCGACGAGGGCGACGAGGATGTAGGTCAGTCCGAGGATGAGTGGGCCGAGCGCCTCGGGCACGACGATCGTGAACAGCACCCGCACGGGGCTCGCCCCCATGGCCGCACCTGCCTCGATGGCACCCGGTGAGACGGCGACGAGGTTCGACTCGGAGACGCGACCGATGGCGACGCTCGCGACGAGGATGAGCGGGATCGTCGCCGGAAGCGGTCCGAGGCCGGTGCCGAACACGAGCCGCGTGAGCGGGATGAGCGCGATCGCGACGATGAGGAAGGGCACCGGTCGGATGACGTTGATGACGAAGTTGAGGACGCCGAACACGACGCGGTTCTGCAGGAGGTTGCCGGGCCGGCTCGCGTAGAGCAGGAGGCCCAGCAGGATCCCGATGACCGTCGCGACGGCGAAGGACACGGAGACCATGAGGCCGGTCTCCCCGATGGCCTTGAGGAGACGCGGGAAGAACGCGTCGGGATCGAAGTCACGCATGGGTGTGCTCCTTCAGCGTGGTGGGGTCCTCGGCGAGCGGTTCATGCCCTTCGACAGGCTCAGGGACCGGTGCAGGCTCAGGGACCGGCGTGGGCTCAGGAATCGGTGCAGGCTTAGGGAACGACGCGGTCGGCGCAGGGTCGATCGCGGTGACGGTCGCCGTGGCTCGGAGCCCCGCGATGGCGGCGTCCACGCGGTCGTCCGGTCCGAGCAGCTCGACCGTGAGACTGCCGAACAGTCGCCCCTGGAGTTCGTCGACGCCGCCGAACACGACGTTGAAGTCGATGTCGTTGTCGCGTGCGACCCGCGAGAGGAACGGGTGGTTGGTGTCGCGGTCCTCGACGTGCAGCTGGACCAGGCGGCCGTGGTGGACGGCCCGGATCTTCGCGAGCACGTCGTCGGAGGGGATGTGGTGGAGCACCGACGAGACGAAGCGTCGCGCGGTCGCGGTGCGTGGTGCCGAGAACACCTCGTACACACTGCCCTGCTCCACGACCTCGCCGTCCTCCATGACGGCGACCCGGTCGGCGAGTTCGCGGATGACGTCGATCTCGTGGGTGACGAGCAGGATCGTGACGCCGTACTCCTCGTTCACGCGCCGGAGGAGCTCGAGGACCTCGCCGGTCGTCTGCGGGTCGAGGGCGCTGGTGGCCTCGTCGGAGATGAGGATCTCCGGGCGGGTGGCGAGGGCGCGGGCGATGCCGACCCGCTGCTTCTGCCCGCCGGAGAGTTGCGACGGGTAGGCGAGCGCTTTGTCGCTCAGCCCGACGAACGCGAGCAGTTCTTCGACGCGGTCGACGATCTCGGCGTCCGGCACCTTCGCGAGTTTGAGCGGGTAGGCGATGTTCTTGTAGACGGTCCGGGACTCCAGGAGGTTGAACTGCTGGAAGATCATGCCGATCCGCTGACGCGCGGCGTAGAGCGCCTGCCCGGCGAGTGCGGAGATCTCGAGCCCCTCGACGATGACCCGCCCGCTCGTCGGCCGCTCGAGGGCGTTGACGGTGCGCAGGAGCGTCGACTTCCCGGCGCCGGAGTATCCGACGATGCCGAAGATCTCACCCCGCTCGACCGTCAGGTCGACGCGGCGCAGCGCCTCGAAGGCACGGCCCTTCACCTCGAACGTCTTGCTGACGTCCTCGAAGACGATTGCTGTGTTCATCACCTGCTCCTCTCGCGGGAGGGCCGTCCAGGAGACCCCGGACGGCCACTGCGTGGTGGCGGCCGATCATCGCGGGAGGCGATGATCGGCCGCCGTCGTCCTACTCGGCTTCGGCTTGGAGCTCGGCGAGTTTGTCGCGGAGGTCCTTCACCGGAACCTTCACGAGGATCGAGTTCCCGGCGAACTCGTCGTCGAGCGCCTCGGCGACGCGCGGGTCGGCGTAGGTGTCCTCGAGGATCTTCCAGGCCGGGTTGTCCTTGTCCTCCTCGCGGGTGGCGATGACGTTGACGTAGGGCAGGTTCTTCTCGGAGAGCGAGTCGTCGAGGAAGAGTGCGTCGTCCTTCGTGATGCCCTGGCTCGGGTCGAAGTAGGAGGTCCCGACGACGACGGCCGCGAGCGACGGGTCGTCGAACTGCTGCGGGATGCTCGTCGCCGGCAGCGGCACGAACTGGAGGTTCTTGTCGTTCGCGGTGACGTCCTCGACGGTCGGGAAGTTCCCCGCGTCCGCCGCGATCTCGATGAGTCCGGCCGCAGCCAGGATGTTCAGCGCACGACCGCCGTTGGACGGGTCGTCCGGGATCGCGATGCGCGCGCCGTCGGCGAGGTCATTGACGTCGGTGAGCGTCTTCGAGAAGATCCCCCACTGCGTGATGACGGTCGAGAACACCGGCGTCAGATCGGCGTCGTTCTCCGCGTTGAAGGCCGAGAGGTAGAGGATGTGCTGGAAGGCGTTCGCGTCGACGGTGCCGGCGACGAGTTCGGTGTTCGGGAGTACCCAGTCCTTCACGTTCACCCACTCGACGTCGAGGCCCTTCTCGGCGGCGACCTCCTTGACGGCGTCCTGGAACTGCGTGTCCTCCGACACCGCGATCTTCACGCTGAGGCGCTCGGCGGGTGCGTCGGAACCGGTCGCCGCGTCGGCGGCACCGTTCTGGCCACCGACGACGACCGAGACGACGACGGCGATCGCGGCGACGGCGACGACCGCGACACCGCCGATCAGCAGGTTCCGGCGCTTCCGTTTGCCGGAGGCGATCGACGCCCGCAATTCGCTCGGTTCTGGTCCCGTGTGCTCACTCATGATGGTCCTCGGCTCTGTCTGTGGGTGCACTGGTGCGTGCACGGAGCCAGTTTCCACAGGCGTGCGGAGGGACGCCCGTTGCGTTACCGCGGACCGTCACCGTTCGAGATGAAACGTAAACGCGCTGCACGGGCGGGCGATCGTCCCTACACTGCGGCACGTCGACCGGCGCTCCGCACCTCCCGCGGCACTTCGACAGGCTCAGTGGCCGGGGCTGGGGCTCAGTGACCGGGGCTGGGGCTCGATGATCGGGGCTGGGGCTCAGTGGCCGAATCCGGCGTTCAGTGACCGGGTGCCCCGCGCACCTCTACCGGTCCTTGAGCCTGTCGACGGGCGGGGTCAGGCGGGGTGGACGACGTTGCTCCGGCGGGCGAGGCGTCGGCCCGCGAGCTGATCGAAGATCGGGCAGTCGGGTGAGGGGATCGGCGACCCGTGGTGGGTCGGTGCTCCGGCCAGAGGGGCCTGTTCCGGAGGAGAGGACGCCGCCCGCGCGTCGAACCCGTGGGTGAGCGTCGTGAAGATCGGGGACGCGGAGCGCGGCGGGCGCGCGGACGAGCTGGGCACGGGGTCCTCTCGGGAGTCGGCGGCGAGGGCTTCGCGATCACGGTGAGTACGTCGCGACAGCAGTGCTCGTATTCTAGAACATGAATGCTGAGTGTCGGCCGCCACCTGTCAGGTGGCCACCGTCACCCGACGTCGTATCGCGCCAATGCATCGGCGTCCTGGGCGATCCGCGATGCCCGGCGGGCGGCGTCGAGCGCCTCGACCGGATCGTCGACCGCTGCCGCCTCCGCGAGCGCGAGCTGCCGCTGTGCCTCGGCGAGGCGCGTCCTCGCGTCGGCACCCACCCTCCCTCGGTGCGCGGAGATGACGTCGACGGCGACGCGGATGTTGCTGTCCGCGGTGAACAGTGCCCCGCGCATCGCCTCGCGTGCGTTGTCGAGGCGCTGCTGTGCGCTCCGGGCGGTCGCGAGGGCCGCGTCGAGATCGATGTCGGCGGCGCGAACCGCCTCCAGATGTCGCATCGGATCGGGCAGGACGCGGTCGCCGTCCGTGGACGTGGTCGACTCCGCCTCCAGGAGCGCGCGGTTCGCCCGCTCGACGGCAGCCGCGATGACGGCGGCCGTCTCCGCGCGTTCCACCGTCGCGCCCAATGCCTCCGCTTCGGCGATCACCGTGCGGAGCTCCCGCCCCGCTGCGGCGAGTTCGGTCTCCGCTGCAGCGATGCCCGCGAGCGAACGCTCGACGGCGTCCAGCCGGTCCTCCGCCTGCTGCAGCTCGCGCCCCAGGGCGTGCAGTGACGCGGCGGCCGGCTGGGCGGTGTCGATCCGATCCTTCGTCTTCGCCGCATCGGCCGTCGCCTGGTCGACTGCGTCCTGCGCGGTCCGGCGGAGCACCCGGGCGTCCTCGACGGCGTTCGCCGCATAGCGATCGGCGGCCGAGGCGATCGCGAGGCCGGTGGTGGTGAGTCGTTCGCGCGCGCGGTCGATGCGTCGCTCGAGCTGGTCGAGGAGCTCGGGCGCCGATCGCTCCGCGCCACGGCGTTCGTCGAAGCCGCGCAGCCGGGCGCTCAGCGTGCGCTCGACGTCCTCGCAGACGCTGATGATCCGCTCGTTCCAGGCGCGGCGCTGCGCCTCCGTGTCGGCGATCTCGTCCTCGAGCGACTGACGGAGCCGGAACGCCTCCCCGAGCGCCGAGCGTGCCGAGGCGACGTCGGCCGCATACCCTCGGGCGGCTTCGCGCCCGAACTCCGCTTCGGCGAATCCGACCTCGTCCTCGGCCTCGCGGACCGCGTCGTCGGTACGGACGAGGGCGATGCCCGCGCGACGGTGGAGGTCGTCGATCGAGGCGACGGGGGTCTTCGGGTTGCGCCGACGCAGCAGGGTGACGAGCAACCAGACGATGATGCCGACGCCCCCGAACACGATCAGCGAGGGGAGCCACCACAGGTCGTCCATGGGCTCCAGTCTACGAACGCGGAACGGGCGTCGGCTGGGAAGGACGTGGCGCCGGGTGTCGATCGTCGACGGCGTTTCGACGCCTGTCGAGCTTCCTCGGGATCACGCTTGGCACGTCGGTCCGCGGGGCTACCCTGAACCCATGACCCGCCAGCAGCGCCTCGTGCTCACGATCGCGATCCTCTCCTCGTTCGTGGCGTTCCTCGACGGCTCGGTCGTGAACGTCGCGCTCCCCGCGATGACGAAGGAACTCGGCGGCGGCCTCATCGTGCAGCAGTGGGTGGTCGACGCCTACCTGATCACCCTCGGTTCGCTCATCCTGCTCGCGGGCTCGCTCTCCGACGCGTTCGGGCGCATCCGCATCCTCCGCATCGGGCTCATCGGCTTCGGCGTCACCTCGATCCTGTGCGCGGTCGCACCGACCGCCGAGGTGCTCATCATCGCCCGGCTGCTCCAGGGTGGCGCGGCCGCGCTGCTCGTGCCGAGTTCGCTCGCCATCATCATCTCGACGTTCAGCGGCGTCGCGCAGGGCAAGGCGATCGGCACCTGGACGGCATGGACGGGGGCCGCGGGCATCACCGGCCCGCTGCTCGGCGGGGTGCTCGTCGACACGCTGTCCTGGCGCCTCATCTTCGCCATCAACATCATCCCGATCCTCGTCACCCTGTGGCTCATGATGCGTACTGACCGCGTACCCGAGCCCGAACACCGCCCGCGGATCGACGTCGTCGGTGCGGTGCTCGGCGCCGTCGGGCTGGGTGGTCCCGTCTTCGCGCTCATCGAGCAGGAGCGCTACAGCTGGTCGAGCCCGATGCTGCTCGTGCCGCTCATCGGCGGGGTCGTGTCCTTCGTCGCGTTCCTCTGGTGGGAGCGCCGCCACCCCGACCCGATGCTGCCGCTGTCGCTCTTCCGCGTGCGGAACTTCGGCTACGGCAACATCGCGACCGTCTTCATCTACGGCGCCCTCTCGCTCGGCTTCTTCGCCATCGCCGTCTTCATCCAGCAGACGGCGGGCTTCAGCGCCACGCTGGCCGGCATCGCGACGCTGCCGCCGACGCTCGTCATGCTCGCGTTGTCGTCGTGGTTCGGCAAGCTGGCCGGCAAGCACGGACCGCGGCTGTTCATGACGGTCGGGCCGATCATCGCCGGCGTCGGCTTCCTGCTGATGATGGGTGCGCAGCAGGACCTGAACTACTGGGTGCAGCTGTTCCCGGGCATCCTGCTCGTCGGTCTCGGCCTCGCGATCACGGTCGCGCCGCTCACCGCGGGCATCCTCGGATCGATCGACCCGGCCCATGCCGGCATCGGATCGGCGGTCAACAACGCGGTGTCGCGCGTGGCCGGCCTGGTTTCGATCGCCCTGGTCGGCATCATCGCCGGTGGCGCGCTCGGCGTCGACGGGTTCCCGCGGGTGGTCCTGGCGACCGCCGTGTTCATGTTCGTCGGCGGCGTGGTGTCGTTCGTCGGTATCCGGAACCCGCGGACCGCGACCGCGCCGGAGACGACGACCTCGTCGCCGGCCTGACGCTGTCGCCTGGCGGCGAGCCCTCGGTCAGAGCGGATCGACACCCGTGACGGCGGGCGCGGTGGTGGCCGCCCCGATCACCGCGTGGAGCATCTCGCGGAGCTGGGTGAGATGCTCGGCGTCCATCCGGAGCTCGTTCATGACCCGGTGCGGGATGGCCTCCGCCTGAGTGCGCAGCTCACGGCCGGCGGTGGTGAGTGAGACGTCGAGCACGCGTTCGTCGAGTCGGCTGCGGTCGCGTCGGACGAGCCCGGCGGTCTCGAGGCGCTTGAGGAGCGGGGACAACGTCGCCGGCTCGAGCTGCAGCGCTCCGCCGAGGTCCTTGACCGAGCGCGGGCTGTGCTGCCAGAGGGCGAGCATCACGAGGTACTGCGGATGGGTGAGACCGAGCGGTTCGAGGATCGGCCTGTAGAGCGAGATGACGCTGCGCGACGCGACGGCGAGCGCGAAGCAGACCTGGTTCTCGAGCTGGAGCAGGTCGTCGGTCGTGGCGACGGTGGTGGATTCGTTGGCGGTCACGGTCCCATCGTACCCAAATGATTAGTACACTCATCAATATGAGCGAGAAACGATCCTTCCGGGAGTCCGTGCGCGAGGCCGGTGGTCTGTACGGCTGGGTGAACGGCCGCATGTGGAAGGTGCTCGGTCCGCCGCCCCTCGGTCCCTACAACGAGGAGCCGTTGCCTCCGGCCGCGCAATCGGGGTGCCCGATCTGCGGCCACGCCATGTCGGAGCACATCGTCGACCGCACGACCGGCCCGCGCACGCAGCTGCACTGCCCGAAGGCGCCGGCCGCCTGAGGGCGATCTCCATCCCGGGTGGCAGGACGTCATCCTCCAGGTGCATGCGGGCTTCCGCCACGCCTGCTGAACTGGTGATATGCCTCAGGTCAGCATTTCTTCCACGCCGCCGGTCTCGTCCACCGGCGGCGCCACCTCGCGTCGCTGGCACCTCATCGACGCCCTCCGCGGGTTCGCGCTCGTCGGCATCCTCTTCGTCAACGTCCCCGACATCACCCGGCTCGGTAGCGACATCCCGTTCGACCAGCGACAGTCCACGCTCATGGACACCGTGCTCGAGTTCGCGGTGCAGACGCGGTTCGTCCCCATCTTCGCCTTCCTCTTCGGGCTGAGCGCGATGCTCGTGATCCAGGGCGCCCGCCGTCGCGGCACCGGTGCGCTCGTCCCGATGCTGCTGCGGTTCAGTGCGCTGGCGGTGATCGGCATCGCGCACGGGTTCCTCTACCCGGGCGAGATCCTCCGCGAGTACGCGATCTGCGGGATCCTCATGCTCCCCCTCATGCTGTGGTTGCCGCGCTGGGCGCTGCTCGGGTCCGGTGTCGTGCTCACGATCGCCGCCTACGCGCTCACGGGCGGTGGGCTCGCGACCCTGCCCGGACTGTTCCTCGCCGGTGCGGGGGCGGCGGCGTACGGCTTGCCGAAGGTGCTCGACGCCGGGCGGCGGCCCGTGTGGATCACCTTCCTCGTGGCGGCGACACTCGCCGTCCCGGCCATCGTCTGGCAGACCACTGAGCCCGGCGATCCGCGGTTCACGACCGCCGGTGGGATCGCGGGCGGGATCCTCGCCGTCGTGTACGTCACCGGATTCGCGCTGCTCTGGCAGACGCCGATGCGTCGGGTGCTCGCGGCCGTCTTTGAACCTCTCGGTCGCATGGCCCTCACCAACTACCTCGCCGCGAGCGCCGTGTTCGCGGTCGTCGGGCTGGTCGTCCCCTTCCGGGAGATCGACGACTTGGCCGCGGTGAGCGTCGGGGCGCTCGCGCTCATCGCGGTGCAGTCGGTGCTCAGCCGCCTCTGGCTGCGACACTTCCGCTACGGGCCGGTCGAGTGGGTCTGGCGGATGGCCACTTGGCGTCGCGCCGTCCCGCTGCGGGGTGCTGCGCTGCCAGCCGCCTGAGCGCTGAGTCGCCCCGATCCGCACGATTTCGGCTCGGATTCGTGCAGATCCGGGCGACTCAGCGGGGCGGGAGCGAGGCGGCGGCGACCGCGACCGCGACCGTGTCCGCTGGTTCGCGTCCGAGCAGGGTTCGGAGGTCGTCACCCGTGCCGTCGAGGAATCCGTGCCGGACGCCGGTGAAGATCGACATGAGCATGGCGGGCTGGAACGGCTTGAGCGCGGCCTCGGCCAGCGTCGACCGCTGCTCGGCGAGGGAGACGCTGCGAAGCGGGACGGCCAAGCGATCGGCCACCTGCGCGGCCGTGATCGGTTCGCCCACGAGGTCGTAACTGCGACCGACGTGGTCCGACGGTGACTCTGCGACGACGGCGGCGGCCTCGGCGAGGTCGGCTCGTGCGACGGCGGCGAGCGCCCCGTCGCCGAACGCCGAACCGAGCGAGTCGCCCGACCACGCCAGGAGCGACCCGAACAGCTCGGCGTAGAGGCCGTTCCGCAGGATCGTCCAGGACAGGCTGCTGTGCTGCAGCCGACGCTCGGTCCACCGGTGCGCGAGCGCGAACGCGAGGTGGTCTCCGGCCGAGGTGAGGCTCGTGTACACGACGTGCTGTACCCCGTCCCGCTCAGCCGCGGAGATCGCCGTCTCGTGTCGGGCGATCACGACGTCGTCCTCGGCTTCACCCGCCGACACGAGGACGAGCGTGTCGACGCCGACGAAGGAGACGGTGTCGGGGTCGTCGAAGTCCATCCGTCGCGCGCCGTCCTGTCCGCTGCGGTTGCTCGCGAGCGGTGCGGGCCCACGGACGGTGAGCGCATTGAGGATCGCGCTGCCGAGTTGGCCGGTGGTTCCGGTGACGAGGATCATTTCAGGGCCTTTCGGTGTTCGGACTGATGACTCGGACGAGTCTGCGTCCCCTGTTCCGGCCCCACAAGAAGGCACTTCCATGTCACTCACGCACACCGCGGTAACCGCCGACCTCGAACCCTGCGGCAAGGAGGACCACCCGGACTGCGGCATCCGGGATGTCCTCGACCGCATCGGCGACACCTGGTCGGTCCTCGTCGTCGTCGAGCTCGCGTCGGGCGACCGCCGGTTCCGCGAGCTCCAGCGGGCGATCGACGGGATCTCCCAACGCATGCTGACGCTGACCCTCCGCCGCCTCGAACGCGACGGCCTCGTCGACCGGACCGTGTACCCGACGGTTCCCGCGCAGGTGTCCTACGCGCTCACCTCGTCCGGTGCTGGGCTCTCCCACCTGATCAAGATGCTCGCCGACTGGTCGCTCGAGCAGCGGCCGGTGATCGCGGCGTCGCGTTCGGCGTACGACGCCGCCCACCCGGGGCATACCATCCGGTGAGCACTGTCGCGTGACGCCCGCGCGGAGTAGCGTCGGCGCATGGAGCATCCGATCGTGCATGATCCCGACGATCCGTTCGTCGAACGCGTCAGGCGGTTGTGCCTCGCCTATCCGGAGGCCGTCGAGACGTTCGGCCACGGACGCCCGCGGTTCAAGGCGGGCAAGCGCGTGTTCGTGACCGTCGGGTCGGAGATGCGCATCCCGCACAGCATCACGTTCACGCCGGCCGAGGAGGAGCGCGGCGCCTGGCTCGAGGACGACCGGTTCTGGTCGCCGAAGTACGACGGCCCGTCGGGCAAGCTCGCGTTCGACGCCGGTCTCGACGGCGACGACAGCCGCACGCTCGACGACGTCGACTGGGCACTCATCGCTGAGTTGATCGACACCTCGTACCGGCAGGTCGCCCTCCAGCGGCAGCTCCGGGCGCTCGACGCGCGCTGACCCGGGACGGGCCCGGTCGCGGCAGCATCTCGAAAGGGTCGTGCCAGACTGACGACCGGGGGAGCGTCATCGAGACGCATCGGAAGTGGGGAGCCATGAGCGACGGGGGCGCAGCCGGGACATCGCCTGAGCGCGATGACGCCGAGGCCAGCGCCGCCGGATCCGTCCACGCGACCTCGACCGTGGCGACCTCGCCCGACCCCGACGACGCATCCGCGGATCCCCAGGATCCTGTCCGCCGGTCGCCCCGAGTCGCGTTCCTGATCGCGTATCTCATCCGCTCCGTCGACCTCGTCGTCTCGGCCGTCCTCATCATCGCCATCGGGGGCGTCGTCATGACGCTTTTCAACATCGTCGGCACCGCCATGCGCGTCGATCAGTCGACCGGGTCGTACGGCCCCGACGCGCCGCTCGTGCTCGGCGGGCCGTCGGGGGCGGAGCTCTGGTACCAGATGCTCGGCTCGCTCGGCGGGTGGATCCTCCTCGCCGTCGGCGTCATGCTCGTGATCGTCCAACCGGTGATGGAGGTCGTCCGTCGGAGGACCCCCTCGCGTGGGCTCGCCTACGTGAGCGGCCTGACGGCGGTCACGGTCGCCGGGATCGGCTTCGGTGTCCTGGTGGTCTTCGGGATACCGCCCGTGGGGTTGATCGCCAGCGGAGCCGCTGGTGGGCTGGTGAGCAATCTCGGATCAGCACTCGCGATACTCGTCTTCGGACTCGTCGTCTACGGAGCCCCCGTGCTGATCGTCGCCGCGCTCATCATGCTCCTCTCCTTCGCCATCGGTCGGCGACGGGTACGGGTCGTCACTGCGGTGCTCGCCGGTCTCATCGTCGTCGCCGTCATCGTGGCGTCGACCGGTGCGTTCCGCCCGCCACCCGCGCGTGAGGTCGCCGCGGCGCAACGGTCCGAAGCCGAGGACGGATTCACTCGGGCGCTCGCGGACATCGACGGGATCGCCGACATCGAGGTCGTCGGTCACGGCGCGACGGTGACGATGTCGCTCGATGCCGGCGTCGGGCAGGTGCTCGGCGCGGCCGACGCGGCGAAGCGTGCCGGGGAGGACCTCGAGGGCATCGCGATCGTCGTCATCCAGCGCGAGCCGGACCCGACGTCGGCCGCCCAGCAACAGGATCCACCACGGGGACCGTGGCGGGTGCAGCTCGTGCCGAGCGATCAGAGCATGGACGAGATCGCCGACGAACTGCAGCGGCTGATGCTGACGGAGCGGCTGCAGGTGTCGATCGCCGTCACGGAGGGGGCACCGCTCATCACCGTCTTCTCCATGGATGCCCTTCCCGCGGCGGTCCGGGAACTCCGCGGGATCTACCCGGACGGCGCGCACTACCGTGTGCCGGAACGCTTCTCCATGGCGGACGACCCGGCCGGGCTGAGCGTGCCGATGGTCGACGCCATCCTCGCCGTCGTCGAGGCCTACCCCGATGTCGAGATCGAGGTCAACGCCCAACCGAAGCTCTACGTGAACGACGTGACCCCGGAGGAGGCCGCAGCGATCGTCGCCATCCTGCAGGACCCGGCGCTCGCCGGAACGAGTCCATCGGGGTACCCCGCCGACTACCAGATCCACACCTCCGGCCCCGAGGGGGACGTCTACCTGGAGGGCACCTTCGGTTGAGCCCCTGCCGGTAGCGTGAGGGGATGACCGCCGCTCAGCCCTCCCGCCTCCAGTTCGGTGCCTTCGTGATGAACACCGGCTCCCACATGCAGCACGGCCTCTGGCGCCACCCGGAGGCGAAGCAGCACACCTTCGACGACGTGAACCTGTGGGTCGACCTCGCGAAGACGCTCGAGCGGGGTCGGTTCGACACGATCTTCTTCGCCGACGTCGTCGGGGTATACGGCGGTGCCGGGGCGTCCTGCGACGTGAACGCCCGCGAGGGCATGCAGCTGCCGAGCAACGACCCGTCGATGCTGCTGTCGGCGCTCGCGATCAGCACCGAGCACCTCGGCCTCGCGTTCACCTCGTCGATCCTGCAGGAGCACCCGTTCACCTTCGCCCGGAAGATCTCGACGATCGACCACGCGTCCGGTGGGCGGGTCGGCTGGAACATCGTCACGAGCTTCCTCGAGAACGCGGCGCGCAACTACGGGCTCGACCGCCTCGTCGAGCACGACGAGCGGTATGCGTGGGCCGAGGAGTACGTGGCGGTCGTCGGCAAGCTCTGGGAGGGGTCGTGGGACGACGGCGCGCTCCTCGCCGACAAGGCCAGCGGCGTCTTCGCCGACCCCACCAAGGTGCACCGGATCGACCACGTCGGCGAACGGTACCGCGTGGAAGGCCCGCACCTGTCGTCGCCGTCGCCGCAGCGCTCGCCGCTCCTGTTCCAGGCCGGCTCGTCCGGTGCGGGGAAGGCGTTCGCCGCGAACTACGCCGAGGTGCAGTTCATGATGGCGCCGAGCATCGAGGCCGCTCGGGCGTCCGCGGAGTCGACGCGCGCGCTCGTCGCCGAGACCGGCCGCGACCCGCGCGACGTCAAGTTCTGGCAGGCGATGTCGTTCATCGTCGGCAGCACCGAGGAGGAGGCGAAGCGCATCGAGGCCGAGTACGACGACCTCCTGTCGGCCGACGCGTTCCTCGCTCACTCGAACCTCGGCACCGACCAGGCGACCGGCAAGCCGATCGACCCGGACACCCCGCTCAAGGACGTCGAGACCCAGGGCGGGCACAGCATGCTCGAGGCGCTGCAGGCCCTCTCGCCGGACCGCGAGCCGACCGTCCGCGACCTCGCCAAGCTCACCGCGAAGCTGCGGGGTCGCGTCGTCGGCACGCCGGAGCAGATCGCCGACCACCTGGCCGAGTGGCGCGCGGCCGGGATCGACGGGATCAACGTCGCCAACTGGATGATCCCGCACTCCTACGAGGTCTTCGTCGACGAGGTCATGCCGGTGCTGCAGGAGCGCGGTCTCGCCCAGCGGGAGTACGCGCCGGGCACGCTCCGCGAGAAGCTCTTCGGTGCGGAGTCCACCCTCCCGGAGACGCACCCGCTGCGCGCCTACCGCGGCGCCTTCGCCGACCGCTGACCCGCGCCCGCTCGGCAGCAGGACATCCTCCCGAGAGCAGGACATTTCCCGTCGAAACGTCCTGCTCTCGGGCGGATGTCCTGTTCTCGTGCCGCGGCGGGCTACTCCGGCTTGGCCGTACCGACGGCCCAGACGAAGGGCGGCGGGGTGCCGTTGATGGACCAGTCGCCGACGATGCGCGTCTTGTAGATCACGGGGTTGTGCGACGCGACCGTGCGGGCGTTGCGCCAGTGGCGGTCGAGGGCGCTCGTGCGGCTGACGGCTGAGGCGCCGAGCGTGTTGAACAGCAGCGTCGCGGACCGTGGGACGAGCTCTGAGAGCACTACCTGCGCCTGGGCGGAACGGATCTCGGCCTCGATGTTCGCCTGCACGTCGTCCGCGGAATCGCGGTCGGCGGCGGTCTCCGATGCCCGCTCGATCGCAGCGGCGACCCCGAGCACGGTCTGCTTCGCGACGAACGCGATCGACGAGATCTCGCCGACCACCGCCTGGATCTGCCCGTCGTCCTTCACGAGTGGCGCGAGACCATGCGTGTAGACGCGGGTACGGGCGCGGATCTGCTCCCCGGCGTCGCGCTCGACCGCCGCCGCGATCCCCGCGTGCACGGCGATGAGCACGTGCTGGTAGAGCGCGGTCTGGTAGCGGAACCGATCGGTGAAGGGGTGCAGCTGGTCGGCGTCGACGACCGCGTCCTCGAAGACGATCGTCCCCGTGCCGGTGAGCTGCTGCCCGAAGCCGTCCCAGTCGTCGGCGATCGTCACGCCCAGCTGGTTCGTGCGGACGAGCACGGTGACCTCGGTGTCGGGCTGGCCCTCGACGACGAGTCGCGCGGTCGCGTCCGTCCAGTCGGCGTAGATGCTGCCCGTCGTGTAGAACTTGCGGCCGTTCACGACGTAGCGGCCGTCGCGCTCGGTGACGACCGTTCCGGAGACGCCGAGTGCACCGGAGCCGACCTCGCTCCAGGCGTTGCCGACGATCTCACCGGCGACGAACCGCTCGAGCCAGGCGGTGCGTCGGTCGCTCGGGGCCGCGACCAGCTGGTCCTCGACGAGGGCGATGTGCCCACGGAAGATCTGCGGGAGGTTCGAGTCCGCCGCCGCGAGCTCGATCAGGAGCTCGGTGAACTCCGGGAAGGTGAGTCCCGAACCGCCGAACTCGGCGGGGACCCGGAGCGCGCCGAAGCCGGCGGCGGCGAGCTTCCGCACCTCCTCCCGCGGGAGCCGGTGCTCGAGTTCGCGCTCCACGGCGCCGGCCTGGATCTCGG
Source organism: Plantibacter sp. PA-3-X8 (assembly GCF_003856975.1). Classification (NCBI taxonomy): domain Bacteria; kingdom Bacillati; phylum Actinomycetota; class Actinomycetes; order Micrococcales; family Microbacteriaceae; genus Plantibacter; species Plantibacter sp. PA-3-X8. Next base: position 325,297 of record NZ_CP033107.1, on the reverse strand, counting down.
CGAACAGCGGCAGGAGCAGCTCCCGGGTGGCCGCGAAGCCGACCGGGCGGGCGGTGGTGGTGGGTGCGGAGGTCATCTGGTTCCGTTCCGGAGGCGGCGGTGGGCTGGTCGGGCGGTGGGCCCTTCGACAGGCTCAGGGACCGGTGGAGGTGCTCAGGGACCGGTGGAGGTGCTCAGGGGCCGGTGGAGGTGCTCGGCGACCGGGTTGGGCAGTCTGGGTTCGGTCCCTGAGCCTGTCGAAGGGGGGAGTGGCGTGAAGGCCTAGGTGTAGAGCGAGATCGGCTGCAGCTCGCCGTTCAGGTGGTTCGCGCCGACTTCGAGCTTCTTGTAGTCGACCGGGTCGTGGAGGGAGTGCGTGCGCACGTTCCGCCAGAACAGGTCGAGCCCCACGGAGGCCTTCGCCGAGCTGGAGCCGGTGACCTCAAAGATGCGGTTCGCGACCTCGATGCCGAGCTCGGTGGAGACGACCTTGAGCTTGGCGATCTCGATGGCGATGGCGCCGCGGTCCTCCGCGGTCACGTCCGCTCCCCGCTCGATGATGCGGTCGAAGCGGGCGTTCGTGCGGTCGGCGAGCGCCTCGACGGCGGCGATCGACGACACGAACTCGCCGACGACGCGCTGCACGAACGGGTCGTCGCGGTAGGTCTCGGCGCGGCTGAGGAACCAGGCGTTCTTCCGTGCCCGGACGAGCTCCGTGCCCTGCGCGAGCGCACCCTCCGCGATGCCGAGGTAGAGGTTGCCGAACGCGAGCTGGATGCCCGGCGTCACGAGGGAGGAGAACGGTTCGTCGCCGACGGTGCCGAGGATGTCCGCCTGCTCGACGAGCACGTCCTCGAACCGCACGGAACCCGAGGCGGAGAGCCGCTGGCCGAGCGCGTCCCAGTCGCCGAGGTAGGTGATGCCCGCGCGGTCGTGGTCGAGGACGAACTGGAAGATCGTGCCGTCGTGGTCGCCACCGCGGACGACCGCGTTGACGAGGATGACGTCGCCGGCCGAGGCGCCCGTCGAGAACCGCTTGAGTCCGTTGAGGCGGAACGCGTCGCCGTCCTGGGTGAGCGAGAGGTCGGGGTCCGTCGGGTTCACGGAGTCGCCCCAGATCCACCGGCCCTCCACGGTTTTGCGGTGCCACTCGGCCTGCGTGGCCGGGTCGGCGGTGAAGCCGATGTTGCCGGCGTTGATGTAGTGGTAGGCGAGCAGCTGGCCGATGGAGGCGTCGACGCGCGACAGGATGCGGACGACCCGGAAGGCGCTCTCCCAGTGTCCGCCACCCCCGCCGAACTCGGCGGGGTCGAGCAGGTTGACGAGGCCCGATTCGCGGAGGAGGTCGAGCTCGGTGGTGGGGTCGAGGTTCGCGCGGTCGCGTTCGAGGACGTCGACCGCGAGCTTGGTGGCGACCTCGGTGGCGACGGCGTCCCAGTGCGCGAGCTCGGCGTCGTCGGCGGTGCCGGACCAGTGCGTACGCCCTTCGGGGATCGGCTGCCCGGTCACTGAGCCTGTCGAAGTGCTGATCGTGTCGATGCTCATGCTGAGGCTCCTTCTGGGGCGTAGGCGTTGGTCTCGTCGGCGTTGTCGGTGTCGAAGAGGGAAGGCGCGGTGTCGTCGGCGGCGGACGGCTGCCCGACGTACGCACCGCGGTACCGGTGGGCCGGGTGCCACTCGGGCACGACGGGGGAGCCGGTGCCGTTCAGGCGGCCGCGGAGGGTCCCCTCCGGGTACTCGTCCCAGACTCGGCCACGGCGACGCAGCTCGGGCACGAGCAGGTCGACGACGGCCTCGAAGGTGCCGGGCGTGATGACGTAGGCGAGGTTGAAGCCGTCGGTACCGGCGACGTCGATCCAGCGCTCGATCTCGTCGGCGACCGTCGCGGCGCTGCCGACGAACACGGGCCCGATGCCGCCGATGCCGATGTAGTGGGCGATGTCGCGCGGCGTCCACTCGCGCTCCGGGTCGGCGAGCGTGAAGATCGCGAGCGCCGAGCGGGCGGAGTCGGTGTCGACGTACTTGAGCGGCTTGTCGGGGTCGAAGGAGGAGAGGTCGAGGCCGGACCAGCCGCCGTAGAGGGTGAGGGCGCCGTCGAGCGAGATGTACTGCTGGTACTCCTCGTACTTGGCCTGCGCCTCCTCGTCGGTCTCGGCGACGATCGCCGTGGCGAGGGTGAGGATCTTCACGCTGTCGCGCGGGCGTCCGAGGGCCTCGGCGCGTTCGCGGATGTCGTCGGTCGTCTTGCGGGTCAGCTCCGGGACGAGCCCGTTGATGAACACCGCCTCGCCGTGGGTGGCTGCGAACTGGCGACCGCGGGCCGAGGCGCCGGCCTGGAAGATGACCGGGGTGCGCTGCGGCGACGGTTCCGAGAGGTGGATGCCGGGCACCTGGAAGTGCTCGCCCCGGTGGTTGATCGGGTGCACCTTCGTGGGGTCGGTGTAGACGCCGTTCTCCCGGTCGATGACGACCGCGTCGTCCTCCCAGGAGCCCTCCCACAGTTTGTAGGTGACGTCGAGGAATTCCTCGCCGATGCCGTACCGGTCGTCGTGCTTGATCTGGGTGGTGAGCCCGAGGTTGCGGGCGGCGGAGTCGAGGTAGGAGGTGACGACGTTCCAGCCGACCCGACCCTTCGTGAAGTGGTCGAGCGTCGAGAAGCGGCGGGCGAGGGCGTAGGGCAGCTCGTAGGTGGACGCGACGGTGACGCCGAAGCCGAGGTGCTCGGTCGCCTTCGCCATGGCCGACACCTGGATGATCGGGTCGCCGACGGGCAGTTGCGCCGAGTCGATGAGCGCGGGTGCGGAGGAGTGACGGTAGACGTCGTAGATGCCGACGACGTCCGCGATGAACAGGGCGTCGAAGGTGCCCCGCTCGAGGAGTCTGGCGAGGTCGATCCAGTAGTCGATGTCGTTGTAACGGTGCGCCTGGTTGTCGGGGTGCTTCCACAGGCCGGGCGCCTGATGGGTCACGCAGCTCATGTCGAACGCGTTGAGGATGATGCGCTTGCTCACAGGGATACCACCGGGTCGTCTCGTCGAGGCTGGGTCCGACGGCGATCACGGCGCCGTCCAGCACGACGGTACTCGGGGGCTCGGGTGCTCGCGAGGGGCCCGAAACAGAGCGTCACATGGGCCGCTGGGCGTCCGTTCCTCACGGTACCTTCCCAGAGTTACTTTACCTTACGTAAGGTAAAGTAACTTCCATGAGACCCAGTGCGCGGAACGAGATCCTCGATGCGGCCGTCCGCGTCGTCGACGCCTCCGGAGAGGCCGACATCACCTACGAGGCGGTGGCGCAGGAGGTCGGTCTGACGAAGGCCGGCCTGCGCTACCACTTCCCCTCACGGGACGCGATGATGATCGCGGTGATCGAGCACGTGGTCGCTCGCTGGCAGCGCGAACTCGTGGAGGAGTTGGGGGCGCCGCTCGAGACGTCGACGCTCGAGGAGCGGGTGCGGGCCTTCGTCGCCTTCGCAGGGGAGGGTGGGGCGAGCCAGGGCGAGTTCGTCGTCTTCGCCGAGGCGGTCAGGCGTCCCGAACTCGCCGCTCCCTGGCTCGAGTACCTCCGGACCTGGTTCGGGTTCGGCGAGGACACCGATTCGACCTCCCTCCTGCTCGTCTGGTTGGCGGCGAACGGCCTCTGGATCGCCGAGGCGACCGGCATCCTCGACGTCGGCCGCGACCAGCGCGCCGACCTCGTCTCGCGACTCCTGGCCCTCGCTGGAGGTGAAGCCCGATGAAGAAGTGGCTGATCCTCTCCGCCGCCATCCTGTTGGAGGTCACGGCGACCCTCTCGCTCCGCGGCACCATCGAGAACCCCTGGTGGTCGATCCTCGCCGTGGTCGGGTACGCGGGTGCGTTCATCGCGCTGTCCCTGCTGCTCCGCATGGGGGTGCCGATCGGGGTGGTCTACGGCATCTGGGCCGCTGCGGGCGTCGCGCTCACCGCGGTGCTCGCGTCGCTCGTGTTCGGCGAGCAGTTCACCTTCACGATCGGGCTCGGCATCGCGATCGTGATCGCCGGCGTCGTGCTCGTGGAGACGGGCCACGCGCCGGAGTCGCCGACGCCCGCCGCGACCAACGAGGAGGTCGGCGCATGACCTGGTTGCTCCTGGCCGGCGCCATCGTCACCGAGGTCGCCGCGACGCTCTCCCTGCGCGCGTCGGAAGGCCTGCGGAAGAAGCGGTGGATCGCTCCCGTCGCCGTGTTCTACGTGACCGCCTTCGGACTGCTGACCATCGCACTCGCGAACGGGATGCCCGTCGGGATCGCCTACGGGATCTGGGCCGCCTGCGGGGTCGCCCTCACGGCCATCGGTGCGCGCGTGCTCTTCAAGGAGAAGCTGACGCCGAAGATGATCGTCGGCATCGGCCTGATCGCGGTCGGTGTCCTCGTCATCGAGCTCGGTTCCCAGGCGCACTGACCCGCGCAGGTCGTCGCCCCACACTCACTCTCCGCCCGAAAGGAAACGCGTGTTCACCATCGCTCCCGCCTCGCCCGCCGACCTCGAGGAGGCCGCGGCCGTGCTCGCGACCGCCTTCCGACAGGACACGGTCACCTCGACGCTCGTCTCCGGTTCTGACCGTGAGCGCCGGCTCGCCCTCCTCTTCGAGGCGATGCTGTGCTCGGGTGCGGCATCGAGTGGCCGCGTCGACCTCGCTCGCCGGGACAGCGACGGCGTCGTCCTCGGTGTCGCCGTCTGGGAGCCGCCGGACGCCCGCCACTCCGTGCTCGACCAGGTGCGGCAGCTGCCGAGGTTCGCCCGTGCGCTGGGGCTGCGCGGACTTCCGCGAGCCATGCGCCTGCAGCGGACCCTCGCGCTGCACCGTCCGGCCGAACCGCACTGGTACCTCGCACAGATCGGCGTCGGCGACGGCGCTCGCGGGGCCGGTGTCGGGGGTGCGCTCCTCGAGTCACGCCTGCGCGCCATCGACGCCGCCGGCCTCCCCGCGTACCTGGAGTCGTCGAACGAGCGCAATCGGGCGCTGTATCGGCGAAGCGGATTCCGGAGTATCGCCTCCATCATGGGCATCCCGGGCGTGACGCCGGCTGCGATGTGGCGGGAGGTCGCACGGTCCGCTCCTGCGTCGACCGTCTCGGCGTCGACGGACAGGCGGGGGTCGGCGGCCGTTGACGCTGGACTCCCGTCGCCGGCCTGACCGTGGCTTGACGGGGTGGGGACCGGTACCCATTGAAGGGATGTCGGGTCTGCGGCATCCTCGTCCTGGGCGAACCGCCCGGAATCGACAGCCTTGGGGGGCTCCTGTGGACAGCAACGTGCTCGCGATCATCGCCATTCTCGTCCTGCTCGCCATCGTCGGGCTGGGGGTGTTGAAGGGACTCGGTCGGCGGAAGCTGCGTGAGGCCGGCGAGAGCAAGGAGGCCAGGATCCCCGCGACCCTGCAGGAGTTCGGTCGCTCCGTCATCCTCGGGACCGACACCGCCGGTGCGGTCGCGCTCATCGAGGGCCTGCCGAAGAGTCGGTTGAAGTCACTGCGTCCGGGCGTCTGGGGCCTCAACCAGATCTCGAAGGAGGACGCGGTGATCGAGGTGTGGCCCGCGGGTTCCGGCGCTGAGGTGCTGGTCACCTCGCTGGAGGAGAACTTCGGGTTCCCGCAGGGGCTCGACGGCTGGCAGCGCTTCACCGGTCTATTGGAGGCCGCTGCGACGGCGCAGGGTGTCTCCGTCCAGCGTGGCGCGCGGGCCTTCCAGTACCAGCCGGCACCCGCGAACTCCCTCGACCGCGCGCACTGGGTGCTCGCCAAGGTCGTCGCGCAGTAGCGCTGCCGGTCGCTCGACGAGTCCGCTGAGGCGGTCGCCGACTCACCGCCGCGGTCACGCCAGGCGTCGCCGGTAGACGAGCGTCGCGAACCCGTACGCGACCACGAGCAGCCCGACGCACCACGCGAGCGCGATCCAGATCTCGCCGCCGACGGCCTCGGCTGCCAACAGTCGTCGGATGGTGTCGACGATCGAGGTGACGGGCTGGTGCTCGGCGAACCAGCGCACCGGGCCCGGCATCGTGTCGGTCGGGACGAACGCCGAGCTGATGAAGGGCAGGAAGATCAGCGGGTAGGCGAACGCACCCGCACCGTCGGGACTCTTCGCCGCGAGCCCGGCGATCACGGCGACCCAGGTCAGCGCGAGGGTGAACAGGGCCAGGATCCCGACGACGCCGAGCCAGGCGAGCGGACCGGCCGGGGATCGGAACCCCATCACCAGGGCGACTGCCACGACGATGACGAGCGACAGGCCGTTGGAGACCAGCGACGTGAGCACGTGCGCCCAGAGGATCGCCGATCGTGAGATCGGCATGGAGTGGAACCGCTGGAAGACACCGCTCTGCAGATCGGTGTACAAGCGGAGCGCCGTGTACGCGATGCCGGAGGCGATCGTGATGAGCAGGATGCCCGGGAGCAGGTAGGTGACGTAGGTGTCGGTGCCCGTCGCCAGGGCTCCGCCGAAGACGTAGGTGAACAGGAGCATCAGGGCGATCGGGGTGATCGTGACCGTGATGATCGTGTCGAGACTGCGCGTGATGTGCCGCATGGATCGACCCGTCAGGACACTCGTGTCGCTGAGGAGGTGCGAGCGTCGTCGGGCGACGGCGGGACGGGCTGTGGGTGCTGTGAACGTGGTCATGATTGCTCCCTGTCGGTGTCGGAGTGCGTCGTGGAGATGTCGTTCCGGGCGTCGCGATGGCCGATGATGGCGAGGAACACGTCCTCGAGGCTGGGCTGCTTCTCGACGTACTCGACCGCGGCCGGCGGGAGGAGCCGCTTGAGTTCAGACAGGGTCCCGTTCGCGATGATGCGGCCCTCGTGGAGGATGGCGATGCGGTCGGCGAGGTGCTCGGCCTCGTCGAGGTACTGGGTGGTCAGGAGGACGGTGGTGCCGTGTCCGGCCAGCTCCGTGATGACCTCCCAGACCTCGAGTCGTGCTTCCGGGTCGAGCCCCGTGGTGGGCTCGTCGAGGAAGACGACCGAGGGGTCACCCACGAGGCTCATGGCGATGTCGAGGCGGCGCCGCATCCCGCCCGAGTAGGTGCCCGCTCGTCTGGTGCCGGCATCGGTGAGGGAGAACCGCGCGAGGAGTTCGTCGGCGATCCGTTTCGGTTGCGGGAGGTGACGGAGCCGGGCGACGAGGACGAGGTTCTCGCGACCGGAGAGGGTGTCGTCGACGGCGGCGAACTGGCCGGTCAAGCTGATCGTCTCGCGCACCCGGGCGGCTTGCGAGACGACGTCGAACCCGCCGACCTGCGCGGTGCCGCCGTCTCCACGGAGCAGTGTCGAGAGGATGTTGACGACGGTGGTCTTGCCGGCGCCGTTGGAGCCGAGCAGGGCGAAGATGCTGCCGCGTTCGACGTCGAGGTCGACGCCGCGCAGGACGTCGAGTGTGCCGAAGGACTTGGTGAGTCCGCGGAGGTGGATCGCGGATGTCGGCGCAGTGGCGGGTGGTGCGGTGGTCGTGGGCATGGTGTCCGGCCTTTCGGGGTCGCTGATGGACGCGCTCGGAGGGGCGCGAGGTGCGGGTGGAGGAGCTGCCGAAGCGGTCGCGGATGGGCGCGACGAACAGCGCTACCCAGGCGCGGTGTCGATGGTCGATGGTTGCGGCGTCGACCTGGTACCTGTGGTGCGATCTGCAGCGGGTGGTGCGGTGTGCCCGGCTCTGCGGGTGGTCAGTGCGGTGGCGTCGGGGAGGTCAGCGAGGGTCGCTGCCGGGACCGGTGCCGTGCGCAGCGGCGTCGATCGCGCTCGTGAGGCGTGCGCGTTCCTTGAGGATCCACTCGCCCGGTGCGTAGTTGCGGATGAGTTCCTCGATGAACTCGATCGGGTCGTCGCCGACGATGCTGCGGATCGGCATGTCGTTGGCTGCGGCCTCTTCGAAGAGCTCGGTGAGGTTGTCGAGGAGCGGGAGCAGGTTCGTGCTGCGCGCGGAGGCGAAGTAGTACACGTAGTGCTCGAGTGCCTCGACGGTCGTCCGGTAGTTGGGCGGGAGCGCCCGGGTGCGTGCGCGGAACCGCTTGTAGTGCCGTTTCTCCTCGATCATGCGGCTGAGGAACATGGTCAGGACCTTTCGTCTCGGAGCTGTTCGAGTCGCTCGGACAGGAAGCTCCAGGTGTTCCAGAACTCGGCGAGGTAACGCTCGCCGTCGGGGTTGAGGGCGTACACCTTGCGGGGTGGGCCCTTCTCGGAGGGGAGCTTCTCGATGCTGACGAGCGCCTTCTGCTCGATCCGGACGAGGATCGCGTAGATGGTGCCTTCGGCGATGTCGGTGAAGCCCTTGTCGCGCAGGCGGGCGGTGATCTCGTAGCCGTAGGCGGGGGAGCCGGCGAGCAGCGCCAGGACGATGCCTTCGAGCGTCCCCTTGAGCATCTCGGTCATCTGCTTCGCCATGGCACTCCTTGCCGACTACTGAGTGATACTAGGTACTGGTAGATAGTAACACTGAGTACCGGTTGCGCAAGGGGTGTTTTCGACCCAGGTTTGCGGGATCTCGTCCGGCGCCTGAGTCTGTCGAAAGCGGTGGATCCTTGTCCGGTCCCTGAGCTTGTCGAAGGGTCCGCCGACCGCCCGCTCGCCTACAGGTTCCCGAGGTACGCCAGGCGCTCGCCGCCGAGCTCGATCGCCAGCGCCCGCTGCCGCTTGACCCGCCGCCAGCGCACGATGAACAGCACCGTCCCGACGGCCGTGAGGACGAGGCTGACGCCGAGCATGATCGGCCCGGTCGCGCCGAGCTCCTCCGGGTCGACGGACAGGAGGGCGCCCGCGAGGACACCGACACCGCCGATGCAGGTGCCGAAGTACGCCCCGGCCGCGAACAGGCGCGACGCGGGGATCGGGCCGAGGAAGTGCTGCAAGAGCACCGGCGGAAGTCCGCGGCGGCGTTGTTCCGGGCCGCGTCGGTCGAGCCAGTCAAGGGAGAACTGCTGGGCGATGTGGAGCTCGCGTGCCCGCGCGATGCCACCGACGACCCACGCGACGAACGCGAGCAGTGCCGAGCCGACCACGGCGACGGCGACGAGCGCGTTCGCGTCGGACGGCAGGAGGCGGTCGATGACCCCTTCCGCGATGGCCGCGCCGAAGATCGCGAGCAGGCCGATGCCGGCGAGCCCGATGAGGATCCGGTCGCAGACCTTCCGGAGGGTGTGCGCGCCGACCGTCTCCGGAATCGGTTGCAGGTGGACGACGTCGTCGTCGTCCGCGAGCCAGGACCGCACCCGAGCCTGGTCCTGTGGCGGAATCCACGACGGCAACTCGCGTCCGTCGTCCGGGTCGCCGCGCTCCGCGTCCCGATTGCCGAGCTCCGCATCCCGATTGCCGAGCTCCGCATCCCGATTGCCAAGCTCCGCATCCCGATTGCCAAGCGCCCCATTCCGGTCACCGAGCTTGTCGAGGTGCACTCGGCCGACGATCTGCTCCGCGGCCAGCCGGGCCGGGTCGTCCGGTCGACGGAACCGGTCGTCGTCCGTGTCGTTGTCGTCGACCGCCGTCGTCTCGTCCTCCTCCGCGACGACCGACCCGTACTGCGGCGCAGGCGGCACGAGGGGAGTAGGGTTCGGGGCTTCGGGCGCCGCTGGAGCCACGTCCTGATGCGCGCGCACGACCTCCTCCGCCGCGCCCTGGGTGGCCCGCATCGCCTCGTCCCGGATGCTTCGGCCGAGCGGCCCCGCGGCCTGGATCACCGCTTCGAGCAGCTTCACGTCGCCGGTGGATTCCGCCACGGTGATGCAGTCGCCGATGAACCCGCGTCGACCGATCATGACGTCCGAGCCCTTCCCGGCGAGGGATCGCGAGATGCGTTCCCGGCCGACGTCGAGCGGATCCTGACCGGTGTCATCGGGGATGCCGCTGCCGGCGATGAGCGCGACGAGTGGCACGAGGTCGGAGGTGGGGAGGCTCCGGAGCCAACCGCCGTTCACGATGATGCGCGCACGTGTGCCGGTGTCGGTCGTGAGTCGCAGGCTGAGGGCCGGCGTGGTCGCGGCGGGATTGCGGGTGAGGAGCTCGCCGCTCACGATCGAGCGGAGTGGGATCGTCTGGCCGCCGAGGAGGGCTGTGCCGCGGACGGTGTCGACACCGACCGGGCGGAAGGCGGTCCGGAGGTAGGACAGGCAGATGCCTGCGGTGAGGAGGAAGAAGGCCGGAATGACGATGAGCGCCGTGGGTGCGATGTCGAAGATGCCGTCGATGACGGTTCCGGTGATCCAGCCGAGGACGGTGGCGAGGATGCCCGACAGGATGAGGATGAGGACGAGGTTCGCCCTGACGGGATGGCGGCCGATCATGGTGAACCCGTCGTTCGTCGGTCCTGCTGCTGTGCTCACGTCATCCTCTCGGCAGATGGTCGCATCGACTGTTCCATGTCGGCGCCCGTCGTGTCGATGGGGAGCCCTCCCAGGTCCGCGGGCCGCACCCGCCCCTGAACCACCCCTCCGGTCCCTGAGCGACCATCCGGGTCCCTGGGCCACCTCCTCCGGTCCCTGAGCTTGTCGAAGGGCGTCACCTTCCCCGGTCCCTGAGCTTGTCGAAGGGCGTGACCCTCCCCGGCCCCGTACCCCTCGCAGCACGATTCGCGTCTTCGGCTTCCGTGTTGTAGGCTCTACTTCGGCCTGCCGAGCCGAAGTTCTCTTCTCTCAGCAAGCAATGCGCCCGTAGCTCAACGGATAGAGCATCTGACTACGGATCAGAAGGTTGGGGGTTCGAATCCCTTCGGGCGCACATTTCGGAAAGCGGTCCACTTCGGTGGGCCGCTTTTTTCGTGCCACGTGACAGCAGGATATTGGCGCGAGAACAGGATGGAATCGCGGGAAACCTCCGGTTCTCGGGCGTTTGTCCTGCTGTGGTGCCGAGGGCGCTACGCCCGGCAGCTGTCCAGCGTGCCCGTGAGCGCCTGGCGGTCGGCGTCGTCGACCGTGAGGTCGTACGCCATCAGCACGAGCACGAACCGAGCCGCGTACTCGCAGTGGGAGGCGGCCGAGGGCGGCATCCAATCGCCGGGGCCGGAGTCCGACTTCGAGGAGTTCGTCGCGCCGTCGACGGCCTGCAGGTTGATCGGGTCGTTCGCGAACTGCTCCCGCTGCTGCTCAGTCCACGTGTTCCCGCCGTGACGCCAACCCCACGCGAGCGGCACGACGTGATCGATCTGCACAAGCTGACTCGACCGCTCACCGCGCTGGAAGTCGATCGTCGACCCCGTGTAGAGGTCGTGCAGAACGCCGGTGAGGACGACGCAGTCGCGGGTCCCCGGCTTGAAAGTGACGTCGACGAGGTCGCGCGCGAGCACGTCATTGCGGGTGTCGCAGCCGTTGCGGTCGATGTCGGCCCAGCGCTGACCGAACCGGTCCCGGTCGTAGCCGGTGGCGACCCGGGTGGCGGTGTCGACGTCGGCCAGCGCGTCTTCGACGGCGGTGGCCGAGACGACCAACTGCCCAGACGCGTCCACGACAGCGAAGCCGGCGGCCTCGAGCGATGCCCGCGCGCTCGGGCTGACCGCCGCGGGCGTCGGCACGACGGATGTCGGCGTCGATGATCCTGGCTCGCCGAACACGATACCGCCGTCGACCTGCGTTGCGACGAGCACCACGATGGCTGCAAGGAGCGCGCCGAGCAACGCCAAGGGAGTCTTCTTCATGCTGGGTGCTCTCCTCGGGGTCTGCTTCACCAGCGTAGAGGTGGGCGCCGACACGAGGTCGCCGGACGTCAGCCCCGGTAGACGTCGCTCCGATGGCCGAGCGTGATGACGACCACGAGGAGCACACCGTCATCGATCGTGTACACGATCCGATACCTGCCCACCCTGACTCGGAAGCCGGGGCGCCCCTGCAACGCCGTGGCGCTCGGCGGGCGTGGGTTCTCCCCGAGCAGAGCGATCGCGGCCCGGATGCGTCGCTGGTCCTGATGGTCGATCCTGCGGAGCGCCTTGATCGCGGCCGGCCGCAGCTCGATGTCGTATCGACTCATTCCCAGCCGAGGTCGGCCTTCGCCTGTGCCCACGGGATGCTGTCGCCCTCCTCGGCCATCGCCGCGTCGAAGGCACGGGCGTCCTCGGCGTCTTCGAGCGCTTCCATCATCCGGTCGTACCGTTCGGGACTGATGATGACGGCCTCTGCGCGCCCGCGACGCTCCACGAAGACGGCTTCGGTGTGGGATCGCGCGATGAGCTCGGAGAACTTCGCTCGAGCTTCGGTGACGTTGATCCGGGACATGTCGCAAGTGTACGTTTTGAGCCTCCGTCTGTACATGTGAGACCGCAGCTTCGGACAACGGCCTCCGGGCAGCCTAGACAAGGTGGCGGACGACCGAGGGCGCTCTCCACAGGGGTGCCCTTCGACAAGCTCAGGGACCGGCGGAGGTGTTCTCAGGGACCGGCGGAGGTGTTCTCAGGGACCGGCGGAGGTGCGCTCAGGAGCCGATGGAGGTGCGCTCAGGGACCGACGGAGGTGTTCTGCGGGACCGGGGGACTGCCGCTCGCGACAGGGGCGGGATAGGGTCGAGCAGACACAGGGTGCCCCACAACGGGCGCCCGCGATCAAGGAGGATCACGTGTCAGGTAACAGAGCTGTCGCCTACAAAGCAGCGGGTGTCGTCGAGGTCATCGACATCGACTACCCCACCTTCGAACTCAAGGACGGACCGGGGGTGAACCCGGCCAACGTCGGCCGGAAAGTCCCCCACGGCGCCATCCTGAAGACCGTCGCGACCAACATTTGCGGCTCCGACCAGCACATGGTCCGCGGCCGCACCACGGCACCGCCGAACCTCGTCCTCGGACACGAGATCACCGGTGAAGTCGTCGAGGTCGGACCGGATGTCGAGTTCATCAAGGTCGGCGACATCGTCTCGGTGCCCTTCAACATCGCCTGCGGTCGCTGTCGCAACTGCAAGGAGCGCAAGACCGGCATCTGCCTCAACGTGAACCCCGACCGCCCGGGCAGTGCCTACGGCTACGTCGACATGGGTGGCTGGGTCGGCGGCCAGGCCGAGTACGTGCTCGTGCCCTACGCGGACTGGAACCTCCTGAAGTTCCCGGACCGCGACCAGGCGCTCGAGAAGATCATGGACCTCACGATGCTCTCCGACATCTTCCCGACCGGCTTCCACGGTGCGGTGACGGCGGGTGTCGGCGTCGGCTCGACCGTCTACGTGGCAGGTGCGGGACCGGTCGGACTTGCCGCAGCGACCGGGGCCATGCTCCTCGGCGCCGCTGCGGTCATCGTCGGCGACATGAACGCCGACCGGTTGGCGCAGGCGCGGAGCTTCGGCTGCGAGACGGTCGACCTCACCAAGGGCGAGCCGGCGGAGCAGATCGAACAGATCCTCGGTGTCCCGGAGGTCGACTGCGCGGTCGACGCCGTCGGGTTCGAGGCTCGTGGTCACGGCGGCGACGCGGGTCACGAAGCCCCGGCGACCGTACTCAACTCGCTCATGGACATCACCGCGGCCGGCGGAGCGCTCGGCATCCCCGGGCTCTATGTGACGGGTGACCCGGGCGGCATCGACGAGGCCGCGAAGAAGGGCGCGCTGTCGCTGAGTCTCGGCACCGGTTGGGCGAAGTCGCTGTCGTTCACCACCGGTCAGTGCCCGGTCATGAAGTACAACCACGGCCTGATGATGGCGATCCTGCACGACAAGGTCCACATCGCGAAGAACGTCAACGCCACCGCGATCACCCTCGAGGACGCCCCGCGCGGGTACGCCGAGTTCGATGCGGGGGCTGCGCAGAAGTTCGTCCTCAACCCGAACGGGTATCTGGACGCAGCGTAGGCGGCACTGCGACATCACCGAGAGCGTCCGTTGCGTCGTCTGGAGAGCTTCAGGACGACGGAACGGGCGCTTTCGGCTGCCCGCCGACAGGCTCAGGGACGGGGCGACGGGGACGGATTCATCTCCTCACCAGGAGGTCCCGACTACTGAGTTTTCACCCAAACGCGTGCGGCGAGGCATCCGGTACGGCGTTGTCTGACGAACTGCTGAGTGAACCGTGAGATTCCCTCCTCTCGGTCCGTCTCTCCAATGACGCGGGAAACCGACGGGGCCATGGGGCCCGTCCCGCGACGAAGAGACCCCCACTCGCACAAGGACGACCATGCAACACTCCTTCCTCGCATCCGAATCAGATCCGGAGAGTGACTCCGACACCGGCCCGCTGCTCGGCAGCACGAGTAGCTCGGTGTCGACGGTTCCGATCCGCAAGGTCACGGTCAGCGGCGACGACCCGGCGGTCGCCCGGCAGAACTACGAGCGCGCCTACGACGGCAGCCGCTTCACCGTCACCCGCGGTTCCGAGCCGTTCTCGTTCCAGTGGGTGTCGATCGGCGACGACCGCGTCTCGCTCCGCACCGCGACGATGACCGGGCACGTCACCGGCGAGACCCCGGGCCTCACCGACTATGTGGTCTCGTGGGTCACGACCGGCGGCGGCTGGATCGTGCGTCGCGACGGCCAACGGATGGAGATCCCGCGACACCCGTTCGTCCTCCCGTTCCACCGGCCGTACACGGTGCACCTCACCCCGCATCGGCAGAACTCCGTGCTGTTCTCCGCACCGTACCTCGAGGACATCGCGACCGAGATCCACGCCGGCCCGAGTCAAGCGGTGTCCTTCGACCTCGAGGCGACGCCGACACCCGAGGCGATCGAGCGCTGGCGCGTGGCGCTGAACGCCTCCACCCCGGTGCTCACCGACGAGATGGCCCCTCCGCTGCTCCGCATGAACGCCCAGCGACCGCTCGCCCTCGCGCTGCTGCAGCTCGCACCGTGGGCGGTGGTCGACCTGCCGGAGCCGCTCCGCGAGCCCTCGATGGCGCGCACCCGCCTCGCGGTCGAATACCTGCACCACCACGCGGCGGAGCCCATCACGCCCGCCGACGCGGCGAAGGCGGCCGGGCTGCACACGAGAACGCTGCAGCTCCACTGCCGTCGCGAGCTCGGCATGTCGCCCACCGCTTACCTGCGCGACATCCGCCTCGACCGCACCCGGCGCGAGCTCGCCGACAGCTCGCCGCAGGAGACCACGGTCGGCGAGGTCGCGAAGCGGTGGGGGTTCGTCCACCTCGGCCGCTTCGCCTCCGCCTACCGGAACCGCTTCGGCGAGGGCCCGAGCCAGACCCTCCGCGCCTGATCGACGAGTCGCGAATATCCAGAAACTGAGTGCTTCGCGACGAAAACGAGATCGACCGTGAGGATCGGGCGTGACGCGCAGTCTCATAGATGTCGCCCGGAACACGGGCACCGCGACCGGACACCCGGACCGCGAAACCGCAGTACCAGCCACCGAAGGAGCAACACCATGTCGAACACCACCGACACCGCCAACCACGCAGCCACCGCCTCCACGGGCAAGAACGTCATCGCCGACGGCGTCGTCCAGAAGGTCGCCGGCATCGCAGCCCGCGAGGTCCCCGGCGTGCACGACCTCGGCGGCGGAGCAGCTCGCGCCATCGGCGCCATCCGCAACGCCATCAACGCCCAGGACCGCGGTCAGGGCGTCTCGGTCGAGGTCGGCGAGAAGCAGGTCGCCGCTGACATCGTGATCGTCGCCGAGTACCCCGTCGACCTCCAGCGCGTCGCGGACGACGTCCGTCGCAGCGTCACCGACGCGATCTCGAACGTCGTGGGTATGGACGTCACCGAGGTCAACGTCACCGTCTCCGACGTCCACATCCCGTCGGACGACGACAACGACGCTGACGAGAGCCGCGTCCAGTGACCACGACCGATCGCGGCATCCTCGTCGGTGCCGTCCTGGCACTGGCTGCCGTCGCATTCGGGTTCTGGAGCATGATCCTCGTCGCGCTGTTCATGCTGATCGGATTCGGCGTCGGACGCGTGCTCGAGGGCAAGCTCGACCTGCGCGGTGTCGCCGACGCGCTCCGCGGGCGGCGGTCGTCGTGACCGCGGCGGTGACGGCCGAACAGGCCGTGCATGGTCGCAACACGATCAGCTCCCGCGCCGTGCGTCGCGTCGTGTCTGCCGTCACCGCGGAGGAACTCGGTGTGCGGGCGTCGGAGGTCTCGGTCGAGCTCTCCGACGCCCAGGGGGCCCTCACGGTCACCGCGAGCACGCCCATCCACGTGTCGCCGCTCGGCGCCGGATCCCGGACCTCGGGAACCGTCCTCGAACGCCTGGCACGCGCACAGACCAGCATCCGTGAGCGGTGCCTGGACCTGACCGGGTCGACGATCGGACGCGTCGACCTCCACATCACGGGCGCGAAGCTCGAAGAACGAAGGAGGGTGTTGTGAGCACCCCAGCCCTGTACCGCCGCGCGGTGCGTCGCGAGACCCACTCGCCGCGGTCGACGCTCGCGATCACGATCGCGATCATCCTCGCGCTTGTGCTCGCCTGGCTCGGCACCGAATCGGTCCTGGCCGCGATCGGGCAGCCGGCGCTCCTCGTCGCACCGAAGGACATCGTCACCGCGGTGCTCACTGCCGCGACCGCACCGGCCCCGCTGCTCGTCGCCATCGGCGCGGTCGCGGCGATCATCGGCCTCGTGCTGATCGTCCTGTCGCTGGCCCCCGCCCGCCAAGGGCGTCGCGGGTCGATCGCCGACCGCACCGCGGCCGTCGTGGACGACCGCGTGATCGCGCAGTCGCTCGCCCGCGTCGCCTCGTACGCCGGTGACATCGACCCCTCGCAGGTGAGCGTCAGCGTCGGCGCCAGGAGCGCCCGCGTCGACGTCACGCCGACGAGCGGCCGACGCGTCGACCAGCGCGAGATCCAGCAGGCCGTGGACGCGGAGGTCGCGTCCTACGACTACCGGCCGGCGCTCCGCGCCAAGGTCCGCGTGAGCAGCAAGGGAACGGTTGCCTGATGAACTCCACGAATCGATTCCTCAACCGGTTCTTCATCTTCGTCGTGGGACTCGTCGTCCTCGCGGCCGGTGCGGCCCTGTCCGCGGGCGCGCTCCTGCCGGACGTGCAGCGGACGATCAGCGAGAACGCGGAGCGAGCCGTCGGACCGACGAACGACACCATCGACGCCCAGCCGTGGATCCTGTGGGTCGCGGCGGTCGTCGCCCTGCTGCTCATCCTCGTCATCCTCTGGTTCGTGTTCCGGCAGGGCCGCGGGCACACCGGAACGCTGCTGCAGGTCGACGAGCAGCGGACGAAGGACACCCCGACCGGTGGTCGCGTCCTGCTCGACGTGAAGGTCGCCGAGCAGGTCCTCGAGGAGGCGATCGGGCGCAACCCCGACGTGGTCGCCGTCGACGTCACCGGCTTCCGGATCCGCAAGCAGTCCACGCTGCGCCTCACCGCGCACGCTCGTCGCGGCGCCTCGCCCGTCCAACTGCGGCGCGACATCGAGGCGGCCATCCACGAGTGGGACAGCGTCCTCGGGACGTCCACCCCGGTGGTCATCCAGATCGTCAGCGGACTGCGCACGCGGCTCGCCAGCACCAACCGGGTCGTCTGACCCGACACCCCGCGGTGCCGTTGCGGCACCCGAACCGACAGCAGTAGGACCGATGCACCGCCGACGCGGTGCGAGGAGGATCGCATGAGCGACGACACGAAGCACCCGGACCAGCACCACATCCCCACCCCGGCCGAGGTCCGGGCTGAGCACCCGACGGTGCTCGTGCCCGCGCATCCCGATGACGAGGTCCGTCGCATCGAGTCGCACGACGGCGAGCACGCGGGTGGGACCGCGCCCGCTCCTGTGGTCGCGCCGGCGAACGGGGCTGTCGCTGGTCCGGAGGCCGCTGAACCGGCCGTGGCCGACTCGGTCTCCGCCGAGACGCCGACGGTGACGGTGACCGTGTCGGAGCCGGTGGCTTCGCCGGAACCGGCAGACGCACCGGTGGTCGAGCTCGACGCCGGCCGCCGGCGTGAGCAGGAGGCCGACGAACTCGCCCAGGTCATCGCCTCGACGGCCGAGACGGTCCCCGGCGTGCACGCCCTCGGTTCCCCGACGGCCCGCGCCATCGACAGTGCCCGCACCCGCCTGCTCGGTCGCACCGCCGTCCCCGGCGTCAACGTCCTGGCCGACGACGACGTGCTGAACGTCGAGGTCTCACTGGTGGCCGAGTACCCGGCCAGCATCGACGAGGTCGCGGACACCGTCCGGGCCGACGTCGCGGCGGCGCTGGAGGCCCGCCACCCCGGACCGGTCGACATCGACATCACGGTCACCGACATCCACGGGCCGTTCGACCCGATCGAGCCCGACCCGGGCGAGGCGATCGACGGGGCGAAGGCCGCCATCGGTGACGCGACGTCCGCGGCGGGTGCTGCGATCGGCGATACGGCGGAGGCCGCCGGCGATGCCCTCGGCACGGCGAAGGCTGCTGCATCGGACGCGGTGGACTCGGCGCGAGCCGGAGCGGCCGACCTGGCCGACGCCGCTGGCGATGCGGTGGAGCAGCGGACCGGCCGGTCCGAGGGCGACGACGGCCGGTCACTGGAGAACGAGCAGCCAGGCGCGGCCGCCGGCGCAGACGGCGAGCTCGTGGCTGACGGCGACGCCGGCGGCGAACCGATCGATGCGGTGGTGTCGGATGCCTCCGACGACGTGTCCGAGGAACTCGCCGAGGCCGCCCACCAGCTGGCCACCGCGGCCGACTCGCTCGCGACCGTCGCTGACGAGGTGACGCACGGCGACTCGAACCTCGCCGGCGCTGAGCCCGTCGGGGCGGCTGACGCAGGCCCGACTTCCGACCTGGTTTCGGATCCCGAGCAGGACGGCGGCACCGCAGAGACCGTCGACGGAACCCCGAGCGCCCTCGAGTCCGCCGACGAGGACACGCACGACCAGCCTGCACCGAAGGTCGCTGACGTCGACGAGGTGACGGACGCTCCCGCCGAGGCCACGGCCGTCCAAGCTGCGGCGCCGACGAAGGAGCAGTGACATGCCGCTCTTCAGCCGGACCACGTCGTACGGCGCCCGCCCACGTCCGCGTGCCGTGTGGGCGGCCGCGATCACGGGGGTCGTCCTCCTCGTCCTGATCGTCGTCGGGGTGCTGATCCCGATCCTCGGGCTCATCGGTGCGGCCGACGGCGCGACGGTCGGTGCGCTCAACGTCCCGGTCGGTGGCATCGTGGTCGCGCTCCTCATCGGGTACGTCCTCGCGCTGCTGTTCCTGCTCGGGTGCGTCCGCAGCCGCAACGGCGCACTCTCCTGGGTGCTGGCCGTCGCGGCGGTGATCTCGGCGCTCCTCGTGTCGCTGTGGCCACTGCTGGCGGTCGCCTTCGCGGGCGTCGACCAGGCGTCGGACGTGGTGCCGTTCATCCAAGACCTCATCCGCCGGGTCACGGGCGGCTGAGCACAGGAGATCCGCGCGGCAGCAGGAGGTTCTCCCTCAGGATCTCCTGCTGCCGCGCGGATCTCCTGTGCTCAGCTCAGGCGGCGGGTGAGGTGGACGTCGACGGTGTCGCCGATGTCCTTGCCGAGACGCTTCCGCAGCTTCGCGCTGATGGACAGCATGTGACCACCGGAGCCGGTCGGCATGAGCCCGACGTTCGGGAGGTCGACACCGTCGACGGTCGCATCGACGCGGACGGATTTGCCGGTGCCGAAGAACTCGGCCGAGCCGGGCATCTCGACGCAGGACCAGACGTCGCCCTTCACGTCGACGCCGATCGGCGCGGTGAAGCAGTGATCGAGCTCGGTCGGTTCGATGGCCATCGGTGGTGCCCCTCGTCGGTCGTGGTCGGCGGGGCCATTGTCGCGGCTGAGTCCGACCCGTGGCAAGGGCGGGACCAGGGACCGCCCTTCGACAGGCTCAGGGACCAACACCACCCGCCGGTCCCTGAGCTTGTCGAAGGGCCAGCCCCCCGCCGCGCGAACCTCAGTTCTGGGGGAAGCCGAGGTTGATGCCGCCGTGGGAGGGGTCGAGCCAGCGGGAGGTGATGGCCTTCTGCTGGGTGAAGAAGCGGACGCCCTCGGCGCCGTGGGCCTTGGTGTCGCCGAACAGGGAGTCCTTCCACCCGCCGAAGGAGAACGTCGCGACCGGGACGGGGATGGGCACGTTGATGCCGATCATGCCGACCTGGATCTCGTTCTGGAACCGTCGGGCGGCACCGCCGTCGTTGGTGAAGATCGCGGTCCCGTTGCCGAACGCACCACCGTTGATGAGCGCGACACCCGCTTCGTAGGACTGCACGCGGACGACGGCGAGGACGGGGCCGAAGATCTCCTCCGTGTACACCTTCGACGTCGTCGGGACGTTGTCGATGAGGGTCGGGCCGAGCCAGAACCCGTTCGGGTCGCCGTCGATGGGGGTGTTGCGGCCGTCGACGACGATCGTGGCGCCGTCCTGTTCGGCGATGTCGAGGTAGGACGCGACCTTGTCGCGGTGCACCTTCGTCACGAGCGGGCCCATGTCGCAGTTCCGGCGTCCGTCACCGATCCGCAGGGTCGCTGCGCGTTCGGCGATCTTCGCGATGAGTTCGTCCGCGACGGGCTCCACGGCGACGACGACCGAGATCGCCATGCACCGCTCACCGGCGGAACCGAAACCGGCGTTGATCGCGGAGTCGGCGACGAGGTCGAGGTCGGCGTCGGGCAGCACGAGCATGTGGTTCTTCGCCCCGCCCAGCGCCTGGACGCGCTTGCCGTGTGCGGTGCCGGTCTCGTACACGTACTTCGCGATCGGAGTGGAACCCACGAAGGAGATCGCACGGACGTCGGGGTGGGTGAGGAGCCCGTCGACGGCCTCCTTGTCACCGTTCAGCACCGTGAACACGCCGTCGGGGAGCCCGGCTTCCTGCCACAGCTTCGCGAGCCAGATCGCCGCGGACGGGTCCTTCTCGCTCGGCTTCAGCACGACCGTGTTCCCGGCGGCGATCGCGATCGGGAAGAACCACATCGGCACCATCGCGGGGAAGTTGAACGGCGAGATGATGCCCACGACCCCGAGCGGCTGCTTCGTGGAGTACACGTCGACACCGGTGGAGACCTGCTCGGAGAACTCACCCTTCAGGTGGTGCGCGAGGCCGGTCGCGAACTCCACGACCTCCTGCCCGCGCGTGATCTCGCCCAGCGCGTCGGAGACGACCTTGCCGTGCTCCGCGGTGATGATCTCCGCCAGCTCGCCCTTCTTCGCCTCGAGCAGCTCACGGAACTTGAACACGATCTGCTGACGCTTCGCGAGCGGCAGGTCGCGCCAAGCCGGGAAGGCCGCGGCGGCGGATGCGACGGCGCGGTCGATCTCCGACTGGTTCGCGAGCGCGACGTGCTTCGTCGCGACACCGAGCGCGGGGTCGTAGACCGGGGCGGTCCGACCCGAGGTGGACGGGGCCTCGGCTCCGTCGATCCAGTGCGGGACGACCGGCAGCGAACCGGCGTCGGTGGTGGGGGTGGTGCTCGTGGCGGTGGTGGTCATGCGGGGGGCTCCTGGGCGTCGTGGGGTGCAGGGGTGCTGGGTGCTGGTCGTGCCGGAACTGGTGCCGGGAGTCCCGAAACCGAGTCCCAGAACGGGTCCGGGTCGCCGCTCATGCGCGCAGCTCGCCGAGGGCGGCGTCGATGATCGCGATGCCCGAGGCGACCTCGTCGGCGGTCACGACGGCGGGCGGGACGACGTGGATGCGGTTCTCGCTGATGAACGGCAGGAGCCCGGCCTCGAGCAGGGACGACTTGAACCGACCCATCGCCGCCGCATCGAGCGGTGCGCGGGTGTCGCGGTCCTCGACGAGCTCGACCGCCCAGAACACGCCGCTGCCGCGGACCTCGCCGATGAGCTCGTGACGCTCGGCGAGGGAGCGGAGCGCGGGCCCGATGTGGTCGGCGCCGATCGCCTTCGCGTGTTCGACGACACCCTCCTCGGCCATCGCGGTGAGCGTCGCGACGACACTCGCGGCGGCGAGCGGGTGGCCGGAGTACGTGAGCCCACCGGGGAACACCTGCTCGTCGAAGACGCGAGCGATGTGCTCGGAGACGATGACGCCACCGAGCGGCACGTAGCCGGAGTTGACGCCCTTCGCGAAGGTGATCAGGTCGGGGCGCACGTCGAACGCGTCGAACGCGAACCACTCACCGGTGCGGGCGAAGCCGGCCATGACCTCGTCGAGGATGAGCATGATGCCGTAGCGGTCGGCGATCGCGCGGACACCCGCGAGGTAGCCGGGCGGCGGGGTCAGGATGCCGGCGGTGCCTGGGACGGTCTCGAGGAGGATGGCGGCGATCGAGGTGGGACCCTCGGCCTGGACGGTGCGCTCGAGGTGGCGGAGGGCGCGCTCCGACTCCTCCTCCGGCGTCGTCGCCCAGAACTCGGTGCGGTAGAGGTAGGGGCCGAACACGTGCACGTGGCCGCGCGCGTACTCGTTGGGGATGCGCCGCCAGTCGCCCGTCGCGACGATGGCCGCGCCCGTGTTGCCGTGGTACGAGCGGTAGGTCGAGATGACCTTGTCGCGGCCGGTGGCGATGCGCGCCATGCGGATCGCGTTCTCGTTCGCGTCGGCGCCGCCGTTGGTGAAGAAGACCTTCTCGAAGCCTTCGGGGGCGCGGTCGAGGATGAGACGAGCCGCCTCGGCACGGGTCGCGTTCGCCGCGGCGGGCGCGATCGTGGTGAGCTGGGCCGCCTGCTCCTGGATCGCCGCGACCACCTTCGGGTGCTGGTACCCGAGGTTCACGTTGACGAGCTGGCTGGAGAAGTCGAGGTAGTGGCGTCCGTCGTGGTCCCACACGGTGCTGCCGAGGCCGCCCGCGATGGGGAGTGGCTTGAGCGTGCTCTGGGCGGACCAGGAGTGCAGGACGCGCTGGGTGTCGGCGTCGCGGACGCCGGCGTTGTCGAGGCCGGAGAGGAAGTCATTGATCACTCCTGCAGCCTGGCAATCGACGCGTCTGATGTACATGGCGGGATTGGTGATAGCTTCGGCACATGTCCACCACTTCAGTGATCGCTGGCGAGATCGGCCGTGCGTCCTCGAACGTGTCCCTGCGCACGCTCATGGCCGAGCCGGTCTTCAAGCTCGGCCTCGTCGTCGCGGGTGACGCCGACGTCCTCGATCGCGACATCGCCTGGGTGCACAGCTCGGACCTCGGCGACCCGACGCCCTGGCTGGAACCCGGCCAGCTGCTCCTCACCGACGGCATGCAGTTCACCGGCGAGATGAGCGACGAGCTCGCCGACCGCCGCGCCGACGAGTACGTCCGCCGCCTCTCCGCCCGGGGCGTGCTCGCGCTCGGGTTCGCCACCGGGATCATCCACGCCGACATCCCGCAGCGTCTCGTCGAGGCATGCGAGCGTCACGGGTTCACCCTGCTCGAGGTGGGCGAGCGGACCCCGTTCATCGGCATCATCCGGTTCGTCGCCGACGCGGTCGCAGCCGCGCGCGTGGCGTCGCTCGAATGGTCGCTCGCCGCCCAGCGTGCGGTCGCGAGGGCGGCGCTCCGACCCGACGGCCTGACGGCGATCCTCGCGGAGCTGGGGCAGCAGCTCGGCTGCTGGGTCGCGCTGTACGACGCGCTCGGCAACCGGGTCACCACGAGGACGCGCGAGCCGGTGCCGGAGGGTGTGGAGACGGCTGTCGCCGAGGTGCTGCGCCGCGGGTCGCGGGCCGGCCTGCACCTCGCGGACGGAGCCGAGGGTGCGACGCTGCTGACGCTTGGTCGCCGGGGCGAGCTGCGGGGCATCCTCGCCGTCGGGTCCAGCGTGCCGCTCGACCACGCCGAGCACGACCTCGTCTCCAGCGTCATCGGCCTCGCGAGCATCGCTCTCGAGCAGCACAGCGCCCTCGACCTCGCACGCCGGCAGCTGCGCTCCGGGCTCCTCGAACTGCTGCTCTCCGGGGACCGCGCCGTCGCCGAGCGCACCGCCCAGCGGCTCTGGGGGCCGCTGCCGCCCGACCCGATCCGCGTCGCCGTGGTCGACATCCCCGTGGGTGAGCTGGGCTTCCTCTCGGAGCTCGACGTGCAGGCCGCGGCGCACGGCGGCAAGCTGTTCTTCGCCGAGCAGGACGAGCGGATCGTCATCGTGTCGAGCGACGCGGACACCGGACTCTGGGACGCCGTCGTCGGCCGCCACGGGCTGTCGGGTGGGGTGTCGGCGAGGACGAGCTGGGAGGGCTTGCGGGACGGCTTGGCCGAGGCCGAGCGGGCGCGCGCGTCGGCCGGGGAGACGCCGAGACTCGTGCGGTATGAGGCACTCGCCGAGCAGGGGTTGCTCGGGTTGCTGAGCGCGTCGGGCGGGTCGGTGCTGGCGAACCGGTTGCTGGAGCCGCTGGGTGGGCTCGGAGCCGAGGCTCGGGCGGTCCACGTGGAGACGGCCCGGGCGTGGCTGGAAGCGAACTGCGTCACCGATCAGGCGGCTGGCCGCCTCAGGATCCACCGGCAGACCCTCCGGGCGCGCATCACCACGCTGGAGTCGCTGCTCGACCTCGACCTCTCGCGCTTCGGCGACCGCGCCGAGCTGTGGAGCGCCCTCCAGCTCACCGACGGCTGAAGGTCCTTCGGGTCCCGGTCGCTGAGCGCAACCCGGCCGCTGAGCCCACCTCGCTCACCGAGCCCACCCCGGTCACCGAGCCCACCCCGCTCCCTGAGCTTGTCGAGGTGCCTCCGTGGGCCCTTCGACAGGCTCAGGGAGCGGAGAGGGTGCACGGTTCGGGGTGACCGCCGCTTGCCGCCGAACCCCAGCAGGGGTTCCGGTGCCCAAGCCGCACCCTGCCGTGCCGGTCCCTGAGCTGCACCATCCCGGTCCGGTCCCTGAGTCGCACTCCTCTCGGTCCCTGAGCTTGTCGAAGGGCAGCGACCGCACGACGGGACCGCACTTCGACAAGCTCAGTGACCGGAAAGCGTTCCGCGGGTGAGGAGCGCGGTGAGCGGGTGCACCGTGTCCCGGTCCTCGCGCGCACCCCATCCCGGTCCCTGAGCTTGTCGAAGGGCGGTCAACGCGGGGCGGGACCGCACTTCGACAGGCTCAGTGACCGGATGGGGGCGTCAGTGACCGGTGGTGCGAGCTCAGAGACTGGATGGGGCGTCAGTGACCGTGGTGCGAGCTCGGCGACCGGGGCCGCAGCACCTAGGCGATGCGGATGAGCTTCTTGTTGACGAACTCGTCCATCGCGGGCTTGCCCATCTCACGGCCGGTGCCGGAGCGCTTCACGCCGCCGAAGGGCAACTCCGCCGCGTCGCCGAGGACGAGGTTGATCCACACCATGCCGGCGTCGATCCCGTCCGCGACCCGCAGCGCCTGCTCCTGGTCGGTCGTGTAGACGTAGGAGCCGAGGCCGAACGGGGTGTCGTTCGCGAGGCGCACCGCCTCCTCCTCCGACGCGACCCGGTACAGCGACGCGGCGGGTCCGAAGAACTCCTCGTGGAACGCGTCCATCTCAGGCGTTACGTCGGTGAGCACGGCCGGCGGGAAGAAGTTCCCATCCGGCTCGCCCGATGCCAGGATCGTCGCGCCCTGTGCCTTCGCGCGGCCGAGCTGCTCGCCGAGTCGCTCGGTCGCTGCGGCCGACGACAGCGGGCCGAGCTGCGTGCTCTCCGCCATCGGATCGGCCGGAGCGTTCGCGGTGAAGACCTCGGTGAACTTCGCGGCGAAGTCGTCGAACAGCTCGTCGATGATGATGAACCGCTTGGCGGCGTTGCACGACTGCCCGTTGTTGTCGATGCGGGCGTTGACGGCGTCCTGGACGGCGGCGTCGAGGTCGTCGGTCGACAGCAGGATGAACGGGTCGGACCCACCGAGCTCGAGCACGACCTTCTTGAGGTGCTTGCCGGCAAGCTCGGCGACGGCGGAACCCGCGCGCTCCGAACCGGTGACCGAGACGCCCTGCACGCGCGGGTCGGCGATGACCGTCGCGATCTGGTCGTTCGTGGCGAAGATGTTCACGTACACGGAGTCGTGGGCGCCCAGCTCGGCTTCGGCGTCGTCGAAGATCTGCGCGATCGCCAGCGCCGACTCGGGGCACTGCGGTGCGTGCTTGAGGAGGATCGTGTTGCCGTTCACGACGTTCGGGCCGACGAACCGCGCCACCTGGTAGTACGGGAAGTTCCACGGCATGATGCCGAGCAGCACGCCGAGCGACGCACGACGGATGAACGCGGAGCCGGTGCCGTCGGACAACTCGATCGGTTCATCGGCGGAGAAGGCCTCGCCGTTGTCGGCGTAGTACTGGTAGATCGCTGCGGCGAAGTCGACCTCGCCGAGCGCCTGCTCGTACGTCTTGCCCATCTCGCGGACGGCGATCTCGGCCAGCTGCTCACGGCGCTCCGTGTGGAGGGCGGCGACGCGGGCGACGAGCGCAGCGCGGTCGGCGACGGGAGCGCGACGCGACCACTCCTCGTGGGCGGCGGACGCGGCGGTGATCGCCTGCTGCAGCTCCTCGTCCGTGATCGTCGGGTAGTCGCGGAGAGTCTCTCCGGTCGCGGGGTTGACGACGGCGTAGTCGCTCACTGGTGTGCTCCTTTGTCTGAGGTGCTGCTGGTGCGGTGCGGTGTCCGTTGCCGGCCGATGCGAGCTGTGCGGGTTCGACGTGAGCGGGACCACCACCTGCACCGTATCGAACCAGGCTCCGCCTGTCATGGGTTGGACTGCGGCTCCTGCATCGAAACCCGGCTCAGGAGTCGAAGCCCAGACCGACGGCGTCCATCGCGCGGAGCCAGAGCCCGCGCTTGCCCTCATTGCGGTCTGCTCGGGCCATCTCCGACAGCGAGATGCGCGCACCGATGAACGCGAGCGGGTCGGGCGGGAACGGCGTCGGCTTCTTCTGGACGAAGTCCATCGTCGTGCGCTCGGTCGGCGCGCCGGCGAGGAGGTCGAGCATGACGTTCGCGCCGTACCGCGTCGCCCCGACACCGAGGCCGGTGAACCCGGCCGCGTGCGCGACCTTGCCGCCGTGCGCGGTCTCGAAGAAGGAGAAGAACCGCCCGCAGGTGTCGATCGCGCCGCCCCACTTGTGGGAGAAGCCGAGGTCGGCGAGTTGCGGGTAGGTGTGGGCGAAGTGGGCGGCGAGCTTGAGGAAGGACTCCTCGCGCTGGTCGAACCGCGGCTCGACGCGCCCGCCGTAGTTGTACACCGCGTCGTAGCCGCCGTAGAGGATGCGGGTCGACCCGTTCGCGTCGGTCGTGAGTCGCGAGTAGTGGAAGCGGTTGTCGAGGTCGGAGATGCCCTGACGGCCCTTCCATCCCAGGCTTTCGAGCTGCTCGGCGGAGAGTGGATTCGTCATCAGCGCGTAGTCGTAGACCGGCACCGTGTACTTCCGGGCACTCGGGATGAGTGCCTTGAAGACGTTGGTGCCGAGGGCGACGTGCTTCGCGACGACCGAGCCGTGCGTCGTCGTCAGGGTGACCGACGTCGCGTCCGACCGGATCGAGCGGACGTGCGTGTACTCGTGGATCTCCACACCCAGGTCGAGGCAGACGCGTCGCAGCTCCCACGCCAGCTTGGCCGGGTTGACGAGCGCCGCTCCGGTGGGCTCGAACAGGCCGGCCTGGAAGATCGGCGAGTGGACCTCCGCCTGCATCGCCTCGCGGTCGAGGAACCGGGCGCCGTGCTCCTCGGCACTCTCGCGCAACCAGTCGACGTGGTGCGGAGCCGTCGCCGCCTGCAGCAGCCCCGTCTCCTCCCAGTCGCAGTCCATTCCGTACCGGGCGATGGTCTCGCCGATCTCGCGCAGGTTCTCGCGCCCCAGCTCCTCCAGACGGTCGAACTCGTGCGGCAGGCGGCTCTTGCCGTTCGACGATCCGTGGGTGAGGCTCGGCTCGCAGAACCCGCCGTTGCGACCGGACGCGGCCCACGCGATGCGCCGGCCCTCGAGGAGCACGACCCGGCGGTCCGGGTCGCGCTCCTTCGCGAGCAGGGCGGTCCACAGGCCCGAGTACCCACCACCGACGATCGCCAGGTCCGTCTCGACGTCCGCCTCGAGGCGGGGGAGTGGAGCGGGCCGTGCCGGGTCGTCGAGCCAGTACGGCTCCGGTTCGGCCGAGTCCAGCTGGTCCCGCAGGCGTGCGGTGTCGGCGAGTTCTTCGGCCAGTTCGTAGGTGGTTCTCATGGTGGGTCCCCTGTGGTGCGTGGTTCGGTGCGGTCGCGTGGTGCGCGGTCAGTCGGTGCGGGCGGCGTCGGTGCGTTCGGCCTCGGCACGTG
This sequence comes from Plantibacter sp. PA-3-X8, assembly GCF_003856975.1. Classification (NCBI taxonomy): domain Bacteria; kingdom Bacillati; phylum Actinomycetota; class Actinomycetes; order Micrococcales; family Microbacteriaceae; genus Plantibacter; species Plantibacter sp. PA-3-X8. Next base: position 297,288 of record NZ_CP033107.1, on the reverse strand, counting down.
GGGTTCCGGCGGACGCCCCGTCGGTCCCGAGCCCCGCGTCGCGCTTGGTGCTCCGCTGCACGAACAGCCAGATCACGACGCCCAGCGCGAGCAGCCCGAGCGCGATGCCGAGCTCGAGGAACCCGCCGTAGCCCGTGGTGGAGAATCCGGTGGCACCGACGATGAGGATGATCGCGAGGAGCACCGACAGCACGACCGACAGCGGCACGAAGAAGCGCGGCAGGCGGATCGGGCGGACGGCGTCGGGGCGGTCCTTGCGCAGCAGGAAGAAGCCGGAGACGGCGAAGAAGTGCGTGAGGATGTAGCCGAGGTTGCCGGTCACGATGATCGCGAGCGGGTTCTGCAGCACGACGAGGATCACGACGTTCATGACGAGCATCACGTTGAGCGAGCGGAACGGCACACCGCGACGGTTGAGCACGCCGAGTGACGGGACGGTGACGCGCTCCTTGCCCATGTTGAACAGCACGCGTGAGGCGTCGGCCACCGAGGTGGTCATGATGAGCAGCAGCGAGGCGATGAGGCAGAGCACCATGACGTCCGCGGCGCCACCGACGAGCGAGGCGAAGCTGGCGACGAAGAAGGTCGCCGGGTTGTCGGCGATCGCCGCTTCACCCGCGTAGCCGCCGAGGGTCAGCGGGATGACGAAGAAGACGCCGAGGCAGAAGAGGACGGAGGCCTTGATCGCCTTGGTCGTGTCCTTCACCGAGTCGCGGTACTCCGGGGCGAAGGTCGCGCAGACCTCGATGCCGAAGGTGGTCCACGCCATGATGTACAGCCAGACGATCGCGGTGTGCAGGCCCTCGATGCCCTCGAGCTTCCAGGTGAGGTCGAGCGGTGCCCAGTCGGCGCTGAACAGCGGGAAGACGATGAACACGAACAGCGGGATGAGCAGGATGCCCGCCGTGATGTAGACGAACGCCATCGTGACGCGGACGCCGATCACGTTGATGAGGTACATCACGCCGATGACGCCGAGCCCGATGAGGATCGGGAAGGTGATGGAGATCGGGCCGAGCTGGATCACCCAGTCCTCGTTCGGGAACCACTGCGCCTGGATGAGTGCCCCGGTGACCGCACCGTAGGTGGCGAGGTTGGTGCCCCAGGGGAGCCAGTAGCCGACGCCCGTGATCGGTGCGACCCAGGGTGCACGCGACTTCCACGCTTCGGCCGCGTAGTGCGCGATCCCGCCGGAGGAGTTCGGGAACATGGTGGCGAGCTCGGTGTAGATCCAGTTGACGCCCATGGCGAGGATCATGGAGATCGCCCACAGGACGGCGGCCCCCCAGCCGCCGAGGCCGGTGATGGAGGCGCCGAGGGTGGCGATGAGCGCGGCGGGCATGGTCATCGCCATGGCGAAGCCGTCGAACCAGCGCATCCGTTTCGGCAGGTGCGTGGTCTCGTCGGTGCTGGTGACGTGTTCGTTCGACATGGGCTCTTCTCGATTCGTGGGGGACGGGACGTCGCTGTCTCGCTGTTGGTGCACTCAATGTGCCGAAGAATTGTTGTGACGACAAGATCGTGTCGGTCTCGTTGTTGTAATCGTAACTTTGACGAAACAATACTGCTTGTTCGAGGAATCGCAAGGTCCTAGGCTGATCCCACATTCTCCCGACGACATCCGCACGACGCTGTTCGGCGTCGTCGGCCCAGCCACGACACCAGGAGGTCCGGAATGACCACGTTGCCGACACCCACTCGCACCCAGCTCTTCATCGCCGGCGAGTTCACCGACGGAACCAGCTCGGAGCGCTCGGAGGTGATCAGCCCCGTCACCGGTGACGTCATCGCGTCGATCCCCGTGGCCGGCACCGCCGAACTCGACGAGGCGGTGCGACGTGCGCACGAGGCGCAGCGGGAGTGGCGGAAGCTCGGCGTGTTCAAGCGCGCGGAGATCTGTCACCGCGTCGGTGATGCCATCAACGCCCGCGTGGAGGAGCTCGCCCGCCTGCAGACGCTGGAGCAGGGCAAGCCGCTCGCCGAGTCGATCGCCGACATCGCCGAGGCCGCGCAGCTCTTCCACCTCCACGCCGAGGACGCCCTCCGTCTCTACGGCGAGACGCTGCCGTCGAGCGACATCGACAAGCGCATGTTCACCTGGCGCGCGCCGGTCGGTGTCTGGGGCATCATCACGCCCTGGAACTTCCCGCTCCTCATGTTCAGCGAGTTCGTCGCCCCGGGCCTCGCGACCGGCAACGCCTGCATCGTCAAACCGCCGAGCAACACGCCCCTCGCGGTCCTCGCGGCGATGGACTGCCTCGTCGAGGCCGGCGTCCCGGCCGGGCTCGTCAGCGTCCTCCCCGGCGACGGCGCGTTCGGTTCCGAGCTCGTCTCCCACGACGGCATCGACGCGATCGGCTTCATCGGCTCCTCCGCCACCGGCGCGAAGATCGTCCGCACCGCGGGCCTCAAGCGCTCGCTCATGGAGTGCTCCGGCAACGGCCCGATCGTCGTCCTCGAGGACGCGAACATCGAACGAGCCGCGAAGGCCGCCGTCGACTCCGCGTTCTACAGCGGCGGGCAGGTCTGCTGCGCGACCGAGCGGCTCATCGTCCACCACAACGTCCACGACGCCTTCGTCGAGGCCGCCCTCGCCTACGCGAAAGCCACCGTGCGACTCGGCAACCCCTTCGACGAGGGGATCAACCTCGGCCCGCTCAACAACGAGGGTGTCGCCGCGAAGATGGACCGCCACCTCGCCGAGGCCCGCTCGCTCGGCTTCGACATCCTGCTCGGCGGCGGTCGTGCCACCGGCCACCCGACGGACCTCTACTACGACTTCACGATCGTCGACGGCGTCTCCGAGGACAGCCTGCTGTCGCGCGAGGAGTCGTTCGGTCCGGTCCTCCCCATCCTCACGGCGCAGGACGACGACGACATCCTCCGTATCGCCAACGCCGACGCGCTCGGCCTGCAGTCCGCGGTGTTCACCGAGAGCCTGTCGAAGGCCTACCGCTTCATGGAGGAGCTCGAGACCGGTCAGGTCATCGTCAACGACTCCAACGGCTGGTGGGACATCAACATGCCGTTCGGTGGTGCGGGTGGCAAGGGCACCGGCTGGGGTCGGATCGGTGGCATGTACACGCTGCACGACATGACCGACCTCCGCACCGGCGCGATCCACGTCCGCTAGTCGGACCGATCCGCCGATCAGCGACCTCCCTCGGTCCGCTCGATCGGCGTCGCCTCGGCCGACCGCCCGCGTTCGGGTCGGTCGGTCGGCCGGGGCTCGTGGCTCGGGTGGGGCGGACACCGCACCCGGGCCGCACGGCTTCCCTCGCTACGCTTGCCAGATGACCATCCGCCCGCTGCCGGAGGAGCCACATGAACGACCTTGACGACATCGACCGTCGGCTGATCGCGATCCTGCAGCAGGATGGACGGAAGGCGTTCTCCGAGATCGCCACCGAGACCGGGCTGCCGGCCTCGTCCGTCCGCTACCGGATCCAGCGACTCGAGGACACCGGGATCCTGCAGATCGTCGGCATCGCGAACCCGCTGTCGATCGGCTTCGACCACCTGGCGCTCATCGGCATCCGCTGCGAGCCGGGGATGGCGCGCGGGGTGTGCCAGGAGCTGTCGAAGCACGCGGAGACGAGTTACGTGGTGCTCACGAGCGGTGGTTTCGACGTGATGGTCGAGGCCGTGTGCCGCGACATGGACCACTACAAGACGTTCCTCCTCGACACCCTGCAGCCGACGCCAGGGGTGCGGTCGACCGAGACCTTCTTCGTGCTCGAAGCCCACAAGCTCGCCTACGGCTGGGGCGTCGGGTAGGTCGTCGGGCTGCGCCGACCCCGCTCGTCTCCGTCTTGCTCAGAGAGGTACCTCATGACCGACCACCTGCTCGCTCCGAATGCGGTGCTCCAGGGTGCCGACGTGGCGCTCGCCGACAACCCGCTCGCGCCCGAGGACGTCGTCTCGGGGTCGCCGCGGAGCGGGATCGTGTCCCTCACGGCCGTCGGTGACACCGAGGTGGGCGTCTGGGAGCTGGGTGTCGGCGTCGTGCAGGACACCGAGATCGACGAGGTGTTCGTGGTCCTCTCTGGTGAGGCGACGGTCGACTTCGCCGACGGCACCCCGTCGCTGGAGCTCCGTGCCGGCTCCATCGGCCGACTCGCCGCCGGCGCCCGCACCACCTGGACCGTCCGCGAGACCCTCCGCAAGGTCTACGTCGCCTGAGCCGCGCGCCTCGCGGCGCGGCAGCAGGACATCCGCCCGACAGCAGGACGCTTCGCGCCCGCCCGTCCTGCTCTCGCGCCGATCTCCTGTGTTCCGACCACCCCAATAGGCTTGTCGCATGAACCTGCGCACCGTCGAGCTCGACCACACGGACCACGCCGCCCTCGACCTCTGGTGGGGTGCAGCGTCCCGCGGCTTCCTTTCGAAGCCCGATACCGACGTGGCGGTGCGTGCCGAGCGGCGTCAGCTCCTCGTCGGCAGCTCCATCCTCGGGGTCTACGACGACACCGCGGCCGAACCGCTCGTCCCCGTCGGCACGCTCGGTTCCTTCCCGACCGCACTGTCGATCCCCGGCGGCACCGTCCGCGCCCTGGCCATCACCGAGGTCACCGTCTCGACCTCCCACGAACGTCGAGGGATCGCCCGGTCACTGATGGAGAACCGACTCCACCACGCGAAGGCCACCGGTGCCGCAGTCGTCGCGCTCACCGCGAGCGAGGCGACCATCTACGGTCGCTACGGCTTCGCCCCGGCGACCTGGGAGTTCACGCACGAGGTCGACCCCAAGCGCGTCGCTTGGCGGGGTGCGCCGCCCGCCGGCCGCGTCCACACGCTCGACCCGCGCTCGCTCGCCACCGTCGCGCCCGGGCTGTTCGAGCGCTCCCGCGGCACCGGCGACATCGACCGCGGGGTCGCCTGGTGGAAGCAGGCCCTCCGTGAGGTGACCATCCGCCACTTCAGCCACGGTGAGGGAGACACGCTCGCCCTCCGCTACGACGACGCCGACGGCGAACCGCAGGGATACGCGCTCTACCGCGTCGGCGAGGAGTGGGGGACGATCGTCGTCGACGACCTCGTCGCCACCGCCCCGGAGGCCCGCTACGCGCTCTGGCGGCACCTGACCGGGATCAGCCTCACCACGAAGGTCACCTTCCACCAGGCTCCGACGGTCGAAGCCATCCAGTGGCGACTCGTCGACCGTCGCGCCGTCAAGACCGTCGCGCGAGCCGACTCGCTCTGGCTCCGGATCGTCGACGTGCCGACCGTGCTCGGCGCGCGCCGGTTCACCGTCCCTGCGGCGTCCGATCCTTGCGAGCACCTGCTCGATGTCGAGGACGCCCTCGGACTCGCCGGCGGTCGGTTCGCGTTCCGCATCGACGAGCACGGTGCCGCGGTCGCGGAACGCATCGGCGACGTGCCGGAATCGACCGACGACGACGCTGTGCGCCTCACCATCAACGAGCTGTCGGCCGTCCTCCTCGGCGGCCCGCGCGTGTCGGCGCTCGCCGAAGCAGGGCTCATCACCGGGTCATCGGCAGCGGTCCGAGCGCTCGACCTCGCCTTCGCGACGGAGCCGGCGCCCTTCCTGCGGACGCACTTCTGAGGGTTACCCGCCAAGGGGATGTAGCTCGGCCGATCGATCAGGGAGCGGTTGCGCCGAGGAGGATCGCCGCGGCCGGGAGTGCGAGCAGCATCATCCAGCCGGTGATGAGCGCACCGACGAGGCCTGCCAGGAGGGTGAATCCTCCGATGGTGGCGGCAAGGGTGCGGAACAGCTGGCGTTGCTCGGCCGGGATGCTGCGACGCAGGGTGCGGGGAAGTGCCGCGAGCTGCGGGCGTGGGGTGGGGATGGAGCCGGTGGTGGCTGGGTGCTGCAGGGTCGTCATCGGGGTCGGGTGGTTCCTGGTCGGGTTCGGTCGGGAGACGCGCTTCGGGAACGGCTGATCGGTCGGATCCGGATCTGTATCTCGAAGTGCAGATTTGTTATACACCGTGGTAAACATGCCTGCAACTCGTCGGCGGCGCACACGCTTGACGCCGCTCCACAGACGCCCGATCCGCGCTCGCCGCGTCATGCCCACCAACTGTCGAGCCGTCGACCGGCTCCCGATCGATACCGTCGCTGCAGCATCGCGACGGCCTTCGTCGCGACTCACGGCCAGACAGGAGTATGCGTGGACACGATCCCGGACGCAATGACCACCGATGCGCGCGCGGAGCCGCCGCCAGGGCGCCGTTCCAAGGCGCTCGGGCGGCGCTCGATCATGGCGATCGTCGTCGCAGTGGTCGCCCAGCTGAGTGTGTTCGCGCTGGTGATCGTCGCCTGCACGGGTCAGGTCGGGGAGCCGCGGGTTGATCGTGCTTCGACGGTGCCCGAGGCGCCGGTGATCGACCCGAGCGCTCCTCAGCGTGACGACGAGCTTCCCACCCGAGACGAGGTGTTCGCCGTGGCTGCAGACCTCCTCGGGCAGATGGTAAATACGGCGACGGGTGGGCAGCCGTTCGCGTTCTCGCCCCAGGCCTCGGAGGCGCCCTGCAGCAGCCTGGCGCCGTCCGGTCGGGCCACGAAGCTGGCGCGCATGGTCGTCGAGGTCGAGCTGCCGGTCGGAACGAGTCGCGCCGTGCTCGTCGACCTCATCAACGGGTACGCGCCGCCGCTCGAACTCGCGACCGACTCGGACGAGTTCCGGTCGAAGCTCATCGTGCCCTCTTATGGCGAGCTGGAGCTGTCGGAGCAGCTCCGCGACGACGCCATCATCTTCGAACGGGAGCTCCGACCCGATGCCGACGTGCTGCGGATCACGGTCGAGAACGGCTGCTTCCTCCCGCCGATAGAGTGACATCCGTCGAGCAGAGGGGAGTGTCGCATGAAGATCGTCGTCGCAGGAGGCAGCGGGATGGTCGGGCGACACGTCGTCGCGGTGGCCCAGGAGCGCGGACACCGGGTGGTCGTGCTGTCGCGTGCCACCGGCGTCGACCTCGCCACCGGAGCCGGGCTCGCGCAGCAGCTGGAGGCCGCGGACGTCGTCATCGATGTGACCTCGACGGCCACGCAGTCCGCCCAGCAGTCGCGCCAGTTCTTCGGGGCGGTCACCCGCAACCTGCTCGAGGCCGAGGGCGCCGCAGGCGTGCCCCACCACGTCGCGCTGTCGATCGTCGGAAGCGACAAGGCGCCCTTCGGCTACTACGCGGGCAAGGCGCTGCAGGACGAACTCGTCAGCACTGGGCGCATCCCGTGGACGATCCTCCGGGCGACGCAGTTCCACGAGTTCGCGCAGCAGATGGTCGAGCGGTTCCGCTTCGGGCCGGTGACGATGGTGCCGACGATGACCTCGCAGCCGATCGCCGCGCGCGAAGTCGCCGAGCGCCTGGTGGAGCTGGCGGAGGGCGAGCCGCAGGGGCGCCCGGCCGATCTCGCTGGCCCCGAGGAACTGCGGATGACCGCGATGGTCAAGGCCTACACAGCGGCCACGGGCATCCGTGGCCCGGTCGTGCAGATCCCGCTGCCCGGCGGCTTCGGCAAGGCGATGCGCGACGGCACGACCCTGGTCGGCCCGGGTGCGCAGCGCGGCGTGCAGACGTTCGCGCAGTGGATCGACGGGCTCAGCGCCGCTCGCTGACCTTCAGCCCCGCTGAGCCGCCCGGACGTCCTGCATGAGTCGAGGCGTGCGCCACTCGCCGATCCGCTTGAACCACACGGACGGTGGGTAGGCGAGCCGGACGACGAAGTAGTTCACGTACTCGATGACGCCCAGGAGCCAGACGAACGGGATGCCGATGGCCGCGAAGGGGTGGGCGGGGAACCAGACGATGATGCCGACGAATCCGGCGAGTAGCAGGACTGCGTCGAGTACGCGGAACCCGCGGTAGGTGGCGGCCAGCCCAGGAGGCATGGTGCTCTGCTTGACCCACCGCCGGGCGAGCAGCCAGTAGACGCCGGCCTGCACGAGGATCACCAGCAGCGGTACGAGGGCCGACCAGAACGCGAGCGCGTCGGTTGGCCGTTCGAACAACGGCAGCGCCGAGACGAACGCGACCCAGATGAACACGACGGCGGCGAACAGCTCGCCCAGTCCGAGGCTCAGGTACCGGCCCCGGAGGACCGTGCGGCGATCGTCGGTCATCTCACCAGCCTAGACACGGTGTGCCGGGCCGGTCGAATGTGCTCCGCAGGTCTTCGGGTGCTCAGAACGTGACGGTCGGCAGCGTCATGATCTCGGCGCCGTCCTCGGTGATCGCGATGGTGTGCTCGCTGTGGGCGGTGCGGCTGCCGGTCACGCTGCGGAGGGTCCAGCCGTCGGCGTCGGTGACGAGCTTGTCGGTGTCGGCCATGACCCACGGCTCGATCGCGAGGAGCAGGCCTGGGCGCAGCTTGTAGCCGCGGCCGGCGCGACCGTCGTTCGAGACGTGCGGGTCCTGGTGCATCGTCGTGCCGATGCCGTGGCCACCGAACTCCATGTTGACCGGGTAGCCGGCGCCACGCAGCACGGTGCCGATCGCGAAGGAGATGTCGCCGATCTTCGCACCCGGCTTGGCGGCGGCGATCCCGGCGGCGAGGGCCTCCTGGGTGGTCTCGATGAGCGCGAGGTCTTCGGGGGTCGCCGTGCCGACGACGAAGCTGATGGCCGAGTCGGCGGCGATCCCGTCGAGGAGGACGGCGAGGTCGAGGGTGAGAAGGTCGCCGTCGGCCAGCGTGTAGTCGCGGGGGAGGCCGTGGAGGACGGCGTCGTTGACGGCGGTGCAGATGTAGTGGCCGAAGGGGCCGCGACCGAAGGAGGGTGCGTAGTCGACGTAGCAGGAGACGGCGCCGGCCTCGAGGATCATCGCTTTGGCCCAGCGGTCGATCTCGAGGAGGTTGGTGCCGACCGTCACGCGGTGCTTGAGCGTGTGGAGGATGTTCGCGACGAGCTCGCCGGTGCGACGTGCCTTCGCGACCTCGGTGGGGGTGAAGATCTCGATCATGCGGGGCCCTTCCATCGGCGTGCTGCGTTCGTGGTGCGGTGGTGTTCGTGCCGCGAACGGCGCTCGTCCAATAACTATACCGGTCAAACTATCCCGTACTACACTGGGCGCATGGTCCGCCTCCCGCTCACCCCCTCCGATGTCGAACGCGGTCAGCGCCTCGGTGCGCTCCTGCGCGAGGCCCGTGGTGAGCGTTCGATGCTCGACATCGCCCTGGATGCCGGCCTCTCGCCGGAGACGCTGCGGAAGATCGAGTCGGGCCGGGTGGCGACGCCGGCGTTCTCGACGATCGCCGCCATCGCCGAGGTGCTCGGCCTCTCCCTCGACGAGGTCTGGGCGACGATCAGCCCGACCCGGCGCGACACCGCCCCGTCCGGCGAACGCCTGCGCGAGCGACTCGTCTCCTAGGTCTCGCTACAGCGACGCTGTCTTTGGATGCGTTCTGCATGGTGGTCAGGTGCGAACGTTGGGCGCTACACTGATCTGCATATATTTCACCGATGTGTGTCGTCTGAGAAGTCAGGCCGCACCTGTCGGACGAAGGTGGCCGCGTCGGTTGCATTCCGCATGAACGATTGGATGGGTTGTGAGCGCGTTAGCCGGCCTCGATGCGCGAACCCCAGCCACGCTGGCGAGAACCCAGTCCGTATCATTGGGGCTTCAGGCCCGAGCGCGACCATTGGACGGAGGCGGCATGCACATCACGCATCTGACCTCGAGCAACTGGAGAAACTTCAAGACGCTCGACGTGCCGCTCGAGAATCGTCTTTTCGTCGTCGGACCCAATGCGTCAGGCAAGTCGAATCTGCTCGATCTCTTCCGCTTCTTGGGCGATATCGCCTCCTCGGGCGGCGGCCTGGCATCTGCGATCGAGAGTCGCGGCGGACTGAGCAAGGTGAGGAGCCTGTTCGCCCGCAACCACCAAAAGGGCCGCCTGATCATCGACCTCCAGCTTGCCGATGGAAGCGACACCTGGCGCTACCGAATCGCCATCCGCGGCGAGAAAGGCGGCTTCAACCGGCCTATCGTCGACGAGGAAGTGGTGGAACACAATGGAACCGTCCTCCTCAACCGACCAGATGAGTCGGATGAGGGCGACGCGGTCCGGCTGACGCAGACCCACCTTGAGCAGATTGCCGCCAACCAGAAGTTCCGTGTTCTCGCGGACTACTTCGCCAAGGTTCAGTACTTCCATCTCGTCCCGCAGATCATTCGCGACCCGTCTCGTATTGGTGCCGGTGCCAACGACCCATTCGGGTCCAACTTCATCGCTCAGATGAACGCTGTCCCGGTGAAGACCCGCCAGGCGTGGTTCCGTCGAATGGAGACAGCTCTCCGCTCGGCCGTCCCTGAGTTCCAATCCCTCCGACTCGAGGTGGACAAGTCTGGGATGCCGCACCTGATTGCCGGCTACCAGAACTGGCGCGAGACACCCGCTCGCCAGAGTGAGGTCGATTTCTCGGATGGCACACTTCGACTTGTCGGGCTGCTCTGGACGCTTGTGAGCGCACCAGCGAACGGCGGCGTCCTACTCTTGGAGGAGCCCGAGCTTTCTCTCAACTCTGCAATCGTTCGAACGCTGCCGACCGTTCTCGCGACAGCTCAGCGAGATCGCGCACTCCAGGTGATCCTCTCCACGCATGCTCCTGAACTCTTGAATGATGAGGGTGTGCGTCCCGCCGAGGTGCTGGTGCTCCGTGTGACAGACGATGGGACGGTGGCACATATCCTTTCTGACATCGAGGAGGTCGCCGGCGAACTCGCGGCGGAGCTACCAGCTTCTGAGATCGTCGACGGCTTGATCGCCCCGCAGGACCTCTCCGGGCTGATCGCGGTCGGACGAAAACGCAGATGATCAATGTCGTGGTCGAGGGGGAATCGGATCGCGAAGCGGCGAGAGCCGTGGTCTTGGCGGCAGGCCAGCAGGTCGGAAGGATCATCGTCGCGGGAGGCAAGAGCAAGCTGGATCCGAAGATCCCAAACTATAACCGCGCAGCAGCTCAGTTTCCTTGGGTGGTGTTTCGCGACTCCGATGCGGAGTGTCCGGTCCTGCTTCGATCGCGGCTCACCTCGGGAATCGTGGACTGGCAGCCAGGTTTCAGCCTTCGGATTGCGCACTCGATGACAGAAGCGTGGCTCATGGCTGACCGCGAGTCCTTCTCGACGTTCTTCCATGTTCCGGTCAACCGCATTCCGCAGGATCCGGAGTCCTCGCCGCACGCCAAGCGCGTTCTCCTCGCACTGTGTGCCCAATCCCGTTCGCGCAATGTGAAGCGCGACATGACTGCAGCGGGAGGCGCTGCAGGCCCGTTGTATGTTTCGCAGTTGAATGAGTATGCCTCGACCGTCTGGCGCCCCACAGAGGCGGCCGCGGTGAGTCCGAGTCTCTCTCGAGTACTCGCGGAGATCGAGCTTCTGCCCAGATAGCTCGCGTCCGATGTTCCGCTACTGCGTGTCGCTCGTCGTCGGTTGGACCGGGCGGGTGAAGACGTTCTCGCTGATCTTCGTCCAGTCCTCGGCGGGGTCGAGCGCGGTGTCGACGACGGCGTCGGAGAGCACCGTGTATTCGTTGACGCTGTCGCTCATACTGACGCGGTCACCGCTGCCGCAGGCCCGGAACGGTTCGGTCTCCGCGAAGACGATGATGCAGATCCGGGACTGACCCTGCTCCGTCGCCGACGCGAGGAAGATCTCCGTGTCGCCTTGGACGGCGACGAGTCGGGTCGTGTCGGCGTCGATCGTGAGCGGGTCGTCGCTGCCGGCTCCGATGGTGCTCGCCGGGAGCCGATCCTTGTCGGCCTGGTCGCGCTCGAGGTCGGCATAGCTCGTCACTCCGCCGGAGCAGGCGCTCAGCCCGGCGGCGAGTGTGAGTGCGATGAGTCCTGCTGCGATGCGTCGATGCATGTGACGTCCCCGATGTCGATTCCCGACAGCCTACGACTCCTGCTCCCGGATGGAAGCAGCGACGGCCGACTCGCGGCTGGCGAGGGCGATGGCGACGATCCCGAGGAAGACGGGGCCGACGACACGGACCCACCCGTCGAGGATGACGATGATCGGGACGAAGAGGGACACGTTCGAACCCGCCGCCACGACGATGATCTGCTGGACGACCCACGATGCTGCTGTCACCGCCACGACCCACAGCGGCGCGAGGTTCCACGGGCGGGGCACGGTTCCGGCGCGCGCGATCTGCGTCGTCGCGATGGCCGCGAGCACGAACTGGACGAGCAGGTCGATGTAGCCGAAGCTGAGGAAGGTCTCGATGGCGGCCGGGATCGTCGCCAAACCGCGGACGAACGAGCTGATCGTCATCCAGATGCCGAGCGCGATGAGGGCGCCTGTGCCGAGCGGGCGCCTCGCGGTCACGCTGCTGGAACGGTCCGAGCCGATCGCGAACAGGGCGATCGAGAAGACGGACAAGAACGTCGCGAGGATGCCACCGGTCGGCCCGAGGAACGACCCGATCTGGACGAGTGGGCCGAGGAGCACCGACCCGACCAGGAGCGCTCCGGCGACGATCCACACCTGCTTGGACCCTGACGTGACTGCGTTCGTTTCCCCCATGGGCGCCCAGTCTACGGACGGGCCCCCTCTCGGTCCCTGAGCCTGTCGAAGGGGCGGCTGCTCCCTCCCTGGTCCCTGAGCCCGTCGAAGGCGGCGTACCTCTCCCGGTCCCTGAGCTTGTCGAAGGGCGGCGCACCTCTCCCGGTCCCTGAGCTTGTCGAAGGCCGCCGCCGCTCTCCCGGTCCCTGAGCCTGTCGAAGGGCCTGCACGCCTGGCCCGAGCTGTGTACCGTGGCACGGATGACCGAGGAGCAAGCCGACCCGCACACCACCGGTTTCGTCGACGTGGAGGGCGGTGCGTCGATCTTCGTCGAAGAGTCCGGCACCCCCGACGGTGTTCCCGCGCTCTGGCTGCACGGCGGCCCAGGCGGTTCGCTCGGCTCCGGCTGGTATCGCTCGCACTTCGACCTGTCGCGGTACCGCCTCATCGGCATCGACCAGCGCGGCAGCGGTCGCAGCCTGCCGAACATCGTGGACGCCCGCGACCAGCTCGACGAGCACACGACCCAGCGCCTCATCGCCGACATCGAGGCGGTGCGAGTCGCCTCGGGTGTCGAGCGCTGGGTGGTCGCCGGGGTCTCGTGGGGCACGACCCTCGCGCTCGCCTACGCGCAGGAGCATCCCGATCGGGTGATCGCGCTGGCGCTCGTCGCGGTGACGACCACGAGCCGCGACGAGGTCGACTGGATCACCGAGGGCGTCGGCCGAGTCTTCCCCGAGGAGTGGGCCCGGTTTGAAGCCGACAGCGACCGGCGGGACGGCGAGCGGGCCGTCGAGGCCTATGCGCGCCGCCTCCGAGAGGGCGACGCGAGGGACCGCACACACGCCGCGACCGCGTGGGACCGCTGGGAGAGCGCGCACGTGTCGCTCGACCACCCGGAGCGCGTCGGTCAGCTGTTCGCCGACGCGACCGTGCGCGAGGCGTTCGCGACGCTCGTCACCCACTACTGGAGCCACGACGGCTTCCTCACCGGCGACCGGGCGGTGCTGTCGCGGATGGACCGCATCGCGCACATCCCCGGAGCGCTGGTCCACGGCCGACGTGACATCAGCGGACCGGCCGCGACAGCCTGGCGCCTCCATCAGCTGTGGCCGGCGAGCGAGCTGACGATCGTCGAGACCGAGGGCCACGGCGGCGCCGAGGAGAGCGCCGTGCTGCGTGCGGCGCTGGACCGCTTTGCGGCGCTGGGTCCCTGAGCCTGTCGAACGGCCGCCCCATCGTGCGGCCGATAGTCAGCCGTCAAATGCCGAGAACGGCGCCACCTGCGCATCCTCGCTGAGGACATCGACGATCTCCGTCGCGCAGTGTTCGTCGGGTTGCCCCGCCTCGTGGTCGGAACTCCAGCCGACGACCACTCCTCGCTCGAACCGCACTGTCGCCTGGAAGCAGGTGTACACGGCCGGGTCGACTTCGGTGCCGGTGACGATGATCCCCTGGAAACTGGCCTCGTCTCCGGCGTCGACCAGGTTGTAGACGACCGCTCCTCCGTCCTCCAACCCGAGCGACGCCGGGTCATCGTCGCCATTCCAGTAGACGCTCGGGAAGCTGCCGTCGGTGCTGCGGAGCTCGGCGAGGAACAGGTCACGATCGGTCGCACGCGCGTCGGCCAGGGCTCTCATCAGCGGATCCTTGTGCTTCCAGATGGCGCGGGTGGCCTGTCCACCGACGTCGACCGGGGCGTTGGTCTGCGCACACGAGCTGAGCGCCGCGATCGCCGCGACAGCGATGGCGACCCGCAGCGCGCGTCGAACCGCAGGGGTGGGCGAGCTTCGCGGGTACATGCGGGCAGCCTACGCAGGACCCGTCAGCCCATGCGACACTCGACCCATGGAGCCCGAGGTCGTGATCCGCGTCGCCACGCCAGCCGACGCCACCGGGCTCGCTGAGCTGAAGCTCATGATGTCGCCGCCCGCCGCCCCGCTCGCCGACTGGGAACGGGCGCTGTTCGCCCACGACCTCGTCTCGTGGATCGCAGTCGACCCCGACTCCCGGGTATGCCTGGTCGCCGAGGTCGACGATCAGCTCGTCGGGATGGCTTGGCTCGTCGTGTTCTCCCGCGCACCCAACATCGGGGCACTCCGCCGACTGACGGGCGACGTCCAGAGTGTCTTCGTCCGCCCGGAGTTCCGCGGTCGCGGTATCGCCGGCCGTCTCGTCGACGGACTCCTCGACGCCGCCCGCGCTCGCGACATCGGCCGGGTCTCCGTCAGCTCGAACGACGCGGGTGCGCCGGTCTACCGCCGCGCCGGGTTCGAGGATGCGCCGCTGCTCCTCGAGTGGCGGGCAGACCCACCGGGCCGCTGAACGACGAATCGCCCCGAGTGGTCGCTCCAGGACCTCCTGGACGACCACTCGGGGCGATTCGTGATGCGGCGTGACTTACATGTCGCGGTAACGCTTGGCCTCGGCGACGAGTTCGCGCAGCTTGTCGGCGTCGACGTCCGGGCCGTAGCCGGGGGTGTCGCGCTGGATGCGCCATCCTTCGGAGAGCGCGCCGATGTCGAGGGGCTCGAACCCGAAGGAGTCGATGAGCGCGGCGACCGCGGCCTTCGCGTCGGCGTCGTCACCGGCGATGACGAGGGCCCGGCGGTTCGGGGTGCCGGACGGCTTGCCCTTGGTGGTGAGGTCGGCGGCGTAGATGTGGTTGAACGCCTTCACGACCTTCGATTCCGGGAGGTGCGCCTGCAGCATCTCGGCCGTGGTGGTGGTCTCCTCGTCGAGCTCGGCGATGTGGCCGTCGCGCTCGGGGTAGTAGTTGTTCGTGTCGATGACGACCTTGCCCGCGAGCGGTTCGACGGGGACGGTGTCGATCGCGTGCAACGGGATGGTGACGATGACGATGTCGCCACGCTCGGCCGCGTCGAGGGCGGTGCCGGCGGTGGCGTGCTCGCCGAGCTCCGAGACGAGGTCGGTGAGCGTCTCCGGTCCGCGCGAGTTGGACACGATGACGTCGTGACCCTGCGCCACCGTGAGGCGTGCGAGCTGAGAGCCGATGTTTCCTGAACCGATGATTCCGATGGTTGTCATGTTCAGGGGAACGGTTCCGGCAGGGTCCTGCATTCCTGCCTGGCGTGGATCCGGAGCCGCCGTTCAGGTTCGAACGTTCGCCGTGGTCCTCCGAATGCCGTCCCTCGGTCGTGCACCATCCCGGTTCGCCGAGCTCGTCCGGGTGCGGCCTTCGACAGGCTCAGGCACCGCGGCTCGGCCGTGGTGACGCCCGCCTCACTCCACCGGCGGCAGCAGTTCGAACGCCAGCGGTTCGGTCGCGACCCCGTTCACCTGCAGCGCGATCCCGTGCGCACCCGGGTGGTAGCGGCGGGTGGTGATCGCCCGGAACGAGTGCTCGCGGGAGAGCAGGATGTGCTCGCCCGGCGCCAGCTCGGTCGTCGTCAGCTTGAACGTCTTCGTCGTCTGCGAGCCGTTCGCTTTCTGGTGGTGCACGATGTAGTCGATCGCGAGGCGAGCCGTCTCGGTACCGGTGTTGCGGACGGTCGCGACGAATCGGACCGTGCCGCCGAACGGAACGTGTGCCCTCTCGAGCCCGAACCCCTCGACCTCGGTGGTCGCCGCTCCGAAGCCGAGGGCCGCCAGCGCGCCCGGGTTGCCGCGCTTTACGAGGGTGCGCAGCGCGTGCCGGACGAGCGCCGGTGTGTTCGCGTCAGGCTCGGCGAGCCAGCGGTTCGCGGTCGCGACCACGAGCTCGGGGTCGTCGCGGCTGAGGTCGTTGAGGTGGTTGGCGACCGATCGGCGGACGTACTCGCTCGGGTCGCGGTACAGAGCATCGAGAATCGGCACGGTGACGCCCGGGTTCGCGACGATCTCCCGCACGCGGACGGCCCAGGGCAGATAGGGGCGGGTGCCCTCGCTCGCGAGCCGACGGACGTGTTCGTTGTCGGATGCGGTCCAGTCGAGGACGATGGCGAGCGCGCGGTCGAGGTCGTGGCGGAGCAGGGTGCGGATGGCGAACTCGGCGCTGAGGCGGTCGGTGAGTTCGGCGAGAAGTCGCATGGCATCGTCGAAAGCGTCGGGGCCGCCCTCATTGACCGCCCGAGCCGCGACCGCACTGGTGACTGGCCAGATGAGCCAGCCGGTGAACGCAGGGTCCGAGGCCTGGGCGGTGCGGATGATGCCGGCGAGCGTCGCGTAATCGCCGGGGACGTCCGCGAGGAGAGCGTCGCGCAGGAGGTCGGCGCGCTCGCGGAGGGCGAGGCCGTCGAGTCGCTCGGCGGCATCGGCGACTGTGTCGAACGGCCGCTCCGGATCCGCCTCCTGGAGCGAGCGGGTGAGGGTGCGGGCGACGGCGGCGCCGAGGAGCTCGTCTGCGAAGGGCATACGGCGATCATGGCGTGTGCGGCTGACAGCTGTGCCCGTCGGGAAGAGTTCAGGTTGCTAGCGTTCGAGGCGAGGGGTGCTGATGTTCAGGCGACGCGTCTCGCGCAGCGTGTCTTCGAGGACTGCTGTGGCTTCCGGTGTGTGCGGATCCGTGTGTGCTGCGAGGCTCCGGCTGGCCATCGGGATCAGCCTCGTCGCCCATGCGGAGGCCGTAGCGATCAGGCCAGGCAGCCGAAACGGCAGCGTCGCGTTGCGGTGCAATCGGAGGTCGACGCCTCGGGCCTCAAGAACGGGCAGCAGCTCACGGGTCGTCAGGAAAGCGTCGCGGAATGCTCGCCGGTCGCCCGTCATGTTCGCCAGCGACCCGCTCCGGATCGCCTGATCGAACATGCCGGCGTCGGCGATGAAGTGCAACCACAGCCATCCTCGGATGTCCTTTTCCCGCCGAACGGCGAGGCCAGCTCGCCGGAAGGCTAGGAGGACTTCCTCCTCCCTCCGGTTGGGCGAGACATCCGGCGTACCGATGATGACCGAGGGCAGCATTGCGCCACTCAGCACCCCGTCGTCCCCGAAGCCGCCGCCGCTACCAGGGAACCCGAACACGACTTGCTCGGCCGGAAGCGGCGCGACTGCGGTCAGTGGCTCCTCCCAGACGTTGCCGAACACCAACACGGTCGCGTCTCCGATGCGGGGAGCCAAGAACGCGGTCGCCTCCGCGAGACGATGGTGTCCGACGCTCAGCACGATCAGGTCGAATCCATCTGCCGGGTCGAGGGCTTCCCGAAACGGCGTCCGGAACGATTCACGAACCCGTCGACCGAACGGTTTCCGGCGAGCATCGATCCAGTCCAGCTGCACCTCGTCGCCGTACTCCGCGGCGCGCCCCGGACGCACGTAGAACTCGACGTCGTGGCCGGCCGCCTGAAACACCCGACCGTACAGCGTCGCGATCACCCCTCGGCCGAACATCAAGATGCGCAATTGGTGCCTCTTCCGTAAAATGGAGCTTGTCTCCATTTTGTGAGTATATATGGAGACGATCTCCAATTGTCAATGAGAGGTGTCGCCATGGCCGAGATCCGAGCACTGAGAGCGGACGCCCGCCGCAATCGGGACGCGA
This sequence comes from Plantibacter sp. PA-3-X8, assembly GCF_003856975.1. NCBI lineage: Bacteria > Bacillati > Actinomycetota > Actinomycetes > Micrococcales > Microbacteriaceae > Plantibacter > Plantibacter sp. PA-3-X8. The sequence goes on along the minus strand of NZ_CP033107.1, from coordinate 279,344 downwards.
TCGTGGCCGCTGCGCGTGATGTCTTCGACCGCGACGAGCAATTGCGCTTCGATGACTTCGCGGCGCGCGCCGGCGTGGGGGTTGGAACCCTCTACAGACACTTCCCTACCCGTGACGCGCTGGCCGCCGCAGTGTACGAGGGCGAGGTCGCCGCACTCTGCGACCAGGCCAACGACCCGGCGCGGTCTCCGGGGGTGAACCTCGACATGTTCCTCCGCGGATTCGTCGAGTACGTGCTCGCCCACACCGGTCTCGCCCGCGCCCTGGCAGCGACGACAGACCCTGCAGTACTGGCCGACGGCGGCATCGCAGTCGAACGTGCCGTCGCCGACCTCCTGGAGCGAGCGGCCGCCGATGGCGCCATCCGCCCCGGCACGCCTGTCGGGGCGGTCATGATCGTGCTCCACGGCATCTCGTCTACGATCGATCGTCCCCTCTGGGCGTCAGAGGCGCGCGCAGCCGTCGAACTCCTGCTCGCCGGACTCCGAGAACACTGATCGCCGCATCGCAGAGGGGGCGAACTTCACCTTTCCAGGCGACTCAACGTGCGCGGGCGTCGCCACCTGTGTTGAGTCGCCCGGAACTGTTCCAATCTCGCCCGCTTTCCGACACATCCGGGCACCTCAGCGCGACGGCACGTTCCGCCTCCGTTCACCCGGTCGCGATAGCCTGGCGCGCATGACTGCATCGCTGACTGCCCTGGCCGAAGAACTCACGCGTCGGGGCCTCGTCGCCTCGCCCGAGGTGGAGGACACCTTCGTCTACGGGCTCGCCCGCTTCGACGCGATCGACGCCGAGGTCATGCTCAACGTCGACCCCGAGCCCGAGGAGCAGGAGGGCGAGCCGGAGCCGGCGGCGCTCGCCGACTTGGCGCAGCGGGTCCTCTCGACGCCGACAGCTGAATGGAAGGTGCTGCTCGACCGGGTGGCGTCGGAGATCGAGGAGGCCGTCGAGTCGGACGAGGTCATCGAGACCGCCGACCTCCGTGACGACCTCGTGCTGCGCTCGGTGATCGTCTTCATCGACGCCGTGCTGCTCTCGTTCGATGCGCCGAAGCAGTTCCCCGACAGCTCGGTGCTCGTGCAGCTCGACGCCGACCTCGCGTTCGAGGCCGTCGAGGTCGAGCCCGACGACGACGACGAAGAGGGCGTCGAGTCGATCAAGTTCTCGACCGTCGAGGAGCTCGTGCGCCGCCTCTCGATGTGAGTGCCGCGTCGGAGTGGCGGTACCGACTGCGAGTCGCCCCGTCAGTTGCGACGTTCCCGCCCCCCCCGAGGCCGGTGCCGTCGCCTTCGTGACGAGTTGTGTCATCGGACGCTGGCCAGGAGCCGTCCACACCGCTGACACTGTCCGCATGACTCTCCTCACGAACAACCTGGCCCCCGTCCCCTCCGTCTCCGCAACCGAGCGCGCGGACCGCCTCGCCGCCGCGGGCGCCTCCTGGTCTGAGCGGATCGCTTCCGCGCCATCGAGTGCGGCGCTCACCTACCGCGTCTCCGGCTCCGGCGAGGGCTCGGTCGCGAGTGCGATCACCGCGGGCAAGCACCGCTTCCTCGTCGACGAGCCGGCCGCGCTGGCCGGTGACGATGTCGCGGCGAGCCCGGTCGAGTTCGCGCTCGGAGCGCTCATCTCCTGCCAGATCGTCGTCTACCGGCTGTACGCGAGCGCGCTGGGTATCCAGGTCGACGACATCAGCGTCGATGCCGAGGGCGACCTCGACGTGCGCAACCTCTTCGGCATCACCGATGAGGTGCGCGCGGGGTTCTCGACGATCCGGCTGAACATCAGCATCACCGGCCCCGAGACCGAGGACCGCTACCAGGAGCTGCGCGCCGCGGTCGACGCGCACTGCCCAGTGCTCGACCTGTTCCAGAACCCGACACCGGTGGAGATCACCGTTTCGAAGGGATGATCGGGGCAGAGCGGCTCATCTCGTCCGCGCGACGACAAGACCCCACGAACCGGCCGAGGCGGGTTGGTGGGGTCCTGAACGACGACGGGCGAAGTGACTACTCGTTGAGGTCCATGCTCGAGGCGGAGCACGACGCCGAGGCGTACGCGCCGGTCGAGGTGTTCTCTGCGAGCACCTTGCCGTCGACGGTGATCTTGCAGGAGATGTCACCCGCGTCGTCGGCACCGTTCATCGCCATGACGTAGAACGAGCTGTAGTCGAAGGTGCCACCGGCCTTGATGGTGAACTCCTTGGTGAAGGGGAGCGCCTGGTCGTTGGCCTGCTCGGTGCCGCTGTTGCCGTCGGTGAACGTCATGTACGTGATCGACGATGCGGCGGACGTGCCGGTCACCTCGTAGACCACGGTGACGTCGCGGTCGGCTTCAGCGGACGACTCCGCCTGCGCGGTCTTGATGCCTTCGCTCACGGCACCGGCGAACCCGGCGGTGTAGGTGATCGCGAGGATGATGCTGAGGATCATCGCGATGAGCGACAGGACCGTGCCCGCGATGGCAAGCCCCTTCGACTTGTTCTTCAGGAAGAGGGCGATGATGCCGAGCACCAGGCCGACGAAGGCGAGGAAGCCGGAGACGAAGTTCACGAACGGGATGAACGCGCCGACGAGTGCGACGACACCGATGATGAGGGCGGCGAGTCCGAGGCCGTTGCCGGTCTTCGCGGGCGGCGGCGTCGGCTGGCCGAAACCGGGCTGGCCGTAGGGTGCCTGGCCGTAGGGCTGCTGGCCCTGGGGTGCCTGGCCGTACGGCTGCTGACCGTAGGGCTCCTGCGGTGACGGAGGCTGCTCGGGGTAGGACATGGTGGTGGTGCCTTTCTGCGGTGTGGTCGGCCGGCGTGCTGGCGTCGGTCGGTGATGCGGGGAAGCGAGGGGGAGAGCGCCTGGTCAGTGCTGCGCGCGCGACCTGGGTGCCCGGCGGGTCAGTAGGGGTACGCGATGAGGCGCCGGTTGGCGGTGTCGACCTGGGACTGCATGGTGCAGAGATCGATGATCCACCACACGAAGGCGGCGAGGATCGCGACGAAGCCGATGCCGAAGACGCTCAGCGCCCAGCCGCCCCACCAGAGGGCGATGAAGCCGATGCCGGCGCCGACGTTGCCCAGATAGAACTGGTGTGCACCGAAGCCGCCGAGGAGGATCGCCAGCAGGTAGCCGGTGCCGCTCTCCTTGAATGGACGGGCATACGGGACCGGTGCCGGGTAGGGCTGATGGTTGTAGGGCATGGGCGCATACGCGGATGGAGCAGCGGGTGCTCCGTACTGCGGTGGTGCGGGAAGCATCGGCATCGGCCCGGTCGGAGCGAGCGGTGCGACGGCCGAGGTCCAGGCGGTGCCGTCCCAGTACTGCTGCTGACCGGGGCGCTGCGGGTTCGGGTACCAACCGGCCGGGATGTGTCCGGGCTGCTGCGGGACGAGCGTCATCGAGGTGCTTTCGGAGAGGGCATGCACCGGCGGAGGTTCAGCGGGCAGGCGGCGAGGTCAGGTTCACGCCGTGAGGCCCCCTGTGTGTTCAGTCTGATGTCCGCACTGTGGGGGACATCAGTCACAATGTAGGGCACGCGACCAACTTCGAAGAGGGGGTTATCCCCTGGTCTGGAAGCGGATTGGGGCGTCCCGTTCCCGCGCCGCGCTCTGGATCAAGGGCCTACCATTCACGGTGAAGCCGATCTAAGCGGGGTCACCTCAACGATGGGATCCTTATCACCGAGAGGGGAACCTCTTCGGAGGGAGAAGCGAATGCCGAACAAGCTGCCGATGGGAACGCGGCGAACCGGGGATCTGTACGACTCTTACGAGGACACGCCTGATGTGAAGGTGACTCTGGAGAGATCCGAACAGGGACTGAGCGTCACCGTCGCGTGGTCGAGCCCTGAAGTGCCATACGCTGCCTGGTTCATGAGTCGGGGCGGCTTCTTGCCGGGTACCGAACCGAAGGAGCCGAAGCCGGTGCCGCAACGCGTGGTCTTCCATGATTCCCATGGGTCAGTCTTGCTGATCCGGTGCTGGGCTCGTGGATTCCACGCCGATGCCTTTGGTCCTGGAAGCGGTACTCTCTGGGCACGCGCAGCGATCCTGGGTGTCGAAGCGGATCTGCAGTATGACCGACCGCATGGGCTGTCGAGCGAAATATCCGGACTACGTGAGTGGCTTGGCGTGACTTCCTGGTCGATAGAGCACGAGCTGGTCGATGGTGTCGGTGTTGCGCGTCTGACGTCGGTCCCACCCGCCCGAATTGAGTTGGGAGATCATTCGGGTCTTGTCTTGGAACTCACCTCGGGTTGGCAGGTCGTTCCGGATGAGGGAGGCGATCGACGGGAGCTCCTCGACCTGCTTTGGTGCACGACTCGAAGCTCGGAGCCCATGGCATGGGACGAGCATCTGCAGCTGCATAAAGCTCTACGTGACCTTCTTGTTTTGTCGAGGTGGAGAAACGAGTCGTGCGTCGTTGTCCATGCGTTTCGGCAGGATGACCCCCTGGTCACCCTGGATGGTGCGACCCACGGGGAACAGTGGAGGGAAGTCATCGTCCCCGGCGACGAGCGTGTGCCGCCGCCGTCGGGTTGGCACCCTCATCTGCTGCGATTTGAGGATCTTGGAGTAGCTGGGATCAATCATTGGATCAATCTGAGGGACCATTTCGCCCGCGCCCTGGATCCGGTCATTTCCAGCATGGATTTGCGAAATGCTACGCCTCACACACGCCTCGCGCATACCGGGCCAGGCCTTGAGGCTCTCGGATACCTCCTGGTCCTACGGGATGGTGCTACCGAGCAAAAGGCTTCGAGGATGCCTTTGAGAGCACGCTTCGAGCGGATCTTGTCGGAGGTGGGCGATTGCCTCCCATTCGACGGTTCGACTTGGGTTGAAGACGCTGTAAGTAGGTACAACGGACTCAAGCACGCCAATCGCGCGCAGCCAGATGAGGTAGACCTGCTGAACACCTGGGCTGACAGCGTCATGGTGGTGCGCACTTGGGTCGCTCTGGAGCTTGGAATCCCGAAAGCTGAGGTCACGAAGCGTCTCGTGGACGACCGGCAGCCGCGCGGATTTTCGGTCCGGAATTGACGCTCGTGGAGTCTGAAGGCTCTCTGGCTGTGGACCACAGCAACGCTGGCTGAATACTGCTTCTCCTTCCCCGCAGCACTGTGAGCTCGTGTAACGCCCCGCACTACTCTGAGCTCATGTCACGGATGCCCTCGCGAGAACAACTCCTTCCCTGGATGCTTCGATTCGTCCAGGATCAACAACACGCGGCGGGTATTCAGGTCTTGGACGAGTATGCGTGGGACTTTCGGGTGCTCGGCGGACTGATTGAGCGCGTCCGTAGGGCAGCGCTCGCATATCTCCTTCTCGAGAAGCGCGGATACAGAACTGAAGGGCGTGCTCTAGTTCGGAGTGCGCTCGAGCACGCAGTAACCGCGCAGTGGGCGTATCTGACTCACGATGGAGTGTCGCGGCTCCAGACCAGACTCCTGAACGCGCGAGCTGACTACGCGACAGGTCTTCGAGATCCCGAAGACCCTGAATGGGAAGGCTTGATCGACGGTATTCGCGCCCAAATCCCGCGCACGGCCGACGGCAAGCCGGTCACAGGCATGCCTAAGCTGACCGGAAAAGGAGGAGTGATCGCCGAGCTTGACGCTACCGGCTACCTAACGCGAGCGTATGTCGTTCTGTCACGCGCTGGTCACGTGACAGATCAGGCCGTGACCGATTACTTCGTTGATGGAGATGATGGCGTTGCGGTGGCCTCCGCACCAGCAGAAACTCATGATTTGGATGTGTTTCATACGCTTGCAACCAGCTGCTGTCTGGCGGCATGGGTACTTGCTCGTATCGAGGGCGACGAGACCGGCATGGCGTTGGCGACTGAGCAGGGACTTCTTTGGAGGTTGGACACGCACCTGCCAAGTATTCGACGCAGGTTCCCAGGTGAAGATGCCTAATTGGTCGACACGTGCCTGGGCGGTATTGGGCGCGGGTATCCGTAACAATCCGAATCAGGCGAAGCAGACCCGCCCGGTGTAAGGGTAGGACCGGCGATCCTGCGAAAATTGGACCAGCTCGATACTCGTGACTAAGCCGCTATGGCCGCTCACGTCTGACTCTATTGAACCTCCCGCAACGGGGGTCAATTGTTCTCCGTCACCCCGTCGGCACCCGACGCGGAGCACGACACCGTCGCGTACGCGCCCGTCGACGTCTGCTCGGCGACCACGTCGCCGTCGACGGTGATCTTGCAGCTCACGGACCCGGTGTCCTCCGCGCCGTTCTGCGCCTGGAGGGAGTAGGAGGCGAAGTCGTACTGATGGCCGGCCTTGACGGTCAGCTCTTTGATGAAGGGGAGCGCCTGACCGGAGGACTGCTCGGTGCTGCTGCTGCCGGCCGAGTACGTGGAGTAGGTGATGGAGGCATCGGTCGCGGTGCCGTTGACCTCGTAGACGACGGAGATCTCCTTGTTGGCGGCCTCGGAGGAATTCGCTTTGGCGGTCTTCACGGCGTCGCCGATGAGCCCGGCGAACCCGGCCGTGTACGTGATCGCGAGGATGATGCTCAGGACGATCGCGATGGCCGAGACGATCGTGCCGGCGACAGCGAAGCCCTTCTTCCGGTTCTTCAGACACAGCGCGATGATGCCAAGGACGAGGCCGACCAGACCGACGAACCCGGCGACGTAGTTGAGGATCGGGATGAACGCCCCGATGAGCGCGAACCCACCGACGATGAGTGCGGCGATGCCGAGTCCGTTGCCGCGCTTGCCGGTCTTCACCGGAGCCGGGCCGGGCACCGGCAGCGGGTAGGGCTGGTTCTGGGCGGGCGGCTGATTCGAATACGACATGCGCGTGGTGCCTCTCTGCTGCGTTGGTTCCACCGTACCGAGGTCGACGCTCTGGATCACTGCCGTCTTCGGTTCGTGGCCCAAGCCGATAGCGCAGGGGCGGGGCATGTCGGCCCCGCCCCTTCGCTTGCTGGCACCAGTCGCTACCGGCTCGCGTCGCGGACGAGTGCCGTGTCGACGAACTGCTCGAAGCGCACGATGAGCCCGCCGCGGACGACGAAGTGGTGGGCCACCCGGGCATTCAGCTCTTTACCCGTGCCGCGGTGCGTCGCCGTGTACCGCGCGAGCACCACGACGTTCTCGCCGTCGACCACGTAGGTGTCGTCGTGCGCGGTCCAGTCGGCCCAGTCCTCACCGAGTCGTTCCATCACGTTGCTCGTGACGCCCTCCGGCGTCCGGTACGTTCCGGCGAGCGGGAAGCCGGCCATCTCGGTCCACTCGACATCGGGGGCGAGGGTCGCGCGCAGTGCGTCGAGGTCGCCGGCGGCGGAGGCGAGGTACTGCCTCCGCACGACGTCGCGTGGTGCCGAGGACGGCTCGGTCGTGGTGGTGTCGTTCAGCCCCATGTCATCTCACCCATCGCGACCTTCGGGCCGATCTGCGCGGCGATGAGCATGCCCGAGGACGGGTACTGCTCGACGAGCGCCTGCGTCGCGGCAGCACCATCGGCGGACGCCGCGACGATCGCCTCGAACGCCTGCAGGTACGAGCGCGTGTAGTCGATGGCGGTCGCGTCGTTCGCCGTGTCGGGGAGGCGGTGGCCGGCGATCACGAGCTGCGGGTCGAGGGCCTGCATCTCGTCGAGGAGTTCGATCCACGCTGCGCGGAGTTCCGGCGTCGCCGTGTCTGCCGTCCACACGTGCTCCTGCTGGAAGAGGAGGACGCCACCGAGGATGGCGCGGTGCTCCGCGTTCCAGAGGTACTGGCGGTCCGGGAGGGCGGTTGACGCGCCCTTGAGCTCGAGGCGCTGGCCGTCGACGACGAGCGCGTCTCCGCTGAGCGGGGTGTGGGGGACGAGGCGGGTGGGCAGGTTGGCGCCGAGGGACGCCCAGGCCGTCAGTTTGCCTTCGAACGACGCGTTGATGTGCTCGATGACGATGGGGGCGGCGACGAGCGCCGCGTCGGGGAAGGCGTCCGCGACGACCTCGAGGCCGAAGTAAAAGTCGGGGTCGGCGTGGCTGACGAACACCGTGGTGAGTGTCTTGCCGGAGTCGAGGATGGCCGCGACGAGGCGGTGGCCGTCGGCGCGCGTGAAGCCGGCGTCGACGAGGAGTGCCTCGGTTTCGCCGGTCACGAGGACGGCGGACTTGTTCTTCGAACCCGCGGGGAAGTCGAGGTCGAAGACGTCGAAGTTGAGCGTCATGGTGGTGGATCCTTCGGTTGGACGAGGCTCGGTGCGCCCGAGTCGATGCCGCGGTGCGGCCTACTTGAGGGTGCAACAAAAGCTGACTCGTCAGCTATTCCCGATCCCTAGGCGAAGATCTCCCGACCGATCGGCGGCCTGTCCCCGGCGTCTACTGTGGAGACGTGACGACTGAGAACGAGTTCGCTTCGGCGAAAGAGGCGGCGAGTGATGCCCGCATTCTGGTGTTCGGTCGTCTGTTGGGCGCGGCGAACGGCCTCGAGTACCTGCTGGGTAAGGAGCTCGAGGAGCAGACCGGTCTCAGCCATTCGCTGTTCGAGCTGTTGCTGATCGTCGGTCGGGCCGGAGCTGGTGGGCTGTCGGTGCGGGACATCGCGCAGGCGAAGGTCGTCACCTCCGGTGGGGCGACGCGGCTCGTGCATCGCGCCGTCGAGCAGGGGCTGGTGAGCCGCCGGGCCTCTGCCGAGGATGGCCGGGTGCAGCTCATCGAGCTGACGGCGAAGGGCGAGCGGGCGGTCGTCGAGGCCGCTGGTCTGCATGCTCGGAACATCGAGCGTCTGTTGCTTTCCGTCCTGCCGGCCGAGAACCGCGCGGCTTTCGAGGAGTCGGTGAAGACGCTGAGCAAGCATGCCTCGGGGGCGCTGCCGGTGATGCCGTAGGGCGCGTCTGCTCGTCTGTGATCCGCCGGTTTCAGTGGCTGCCCTCTGGCTCGCCGAGCACTTGCTTGGCTAGGCTCGCCGCATGACTAGCGACGTCCCTCTCGTCCCGGGCGAAGACGCCTTCCCGCTCCACATCTTCGACGCCCTCGGCTTGGATCCGGTGGTGTTCAAGGAACGCATCGGTGGGTCGGTGATGGTGATCGAGAAGCGGCCCGAGAATGGGCCGGTGACGATCCTCACCTCCGGGGTGTCACGGCTCGCGACCGACTCCGGTGAGCGGATCGAGTTCGCGGTGGAGGTCGTCGACGGTCAGCAGGGTGCGGCGATGGTCGCGCTGCGCATCGTGATCAACGAGATCGCGACCAACCGACGGGTACCACCGGTGCTCGCTCCGTGGCGCAACGGAACGCCATTCCTCAACGGGACGGAGATCTCCGCGCTCCTGGTGACGCCGTCGCGCTGGGGAGCATCGTTCGACGAGATCCGGAACGAAGCCGGCCAGGTGGTCGGGCACGTACGAACGCTGCGGTTGCTCACGGACGGCGAGGCCGCCGTCGCAGGGGAGCGTGGGTGGGATGCGCTCGTCGCCGAGGTGGGGTCAGTGGATGCGTTGTTGGATGTGGAGCGGAGGGCTAGATTCTGATCCGTGCGCTCGCCGGGATCCACGGCATGTCCGATCCCTAATTCGGTGACCTCGATAGACGGATGCGGAACTGGACTCCTATGCGCCACCAAGCTCTGCTGCGCGCGCTCACGCGAATCTCCGAAGGATCCCTGCAGATTATGCCCCGCTAGTAGGGCTGCGATGGAGGCCTGCGTCATCGCCAATTGTTCGGGGCGCTGTAGCCCGAGCCCAACGGCTGCCCGCCGGATCGTCTCCAGCTACGCGCCTGCTACAGATCCAGCAACTTCTGACTTCGTTACCAACTCGATGGCGGCAACCACGTCATCCAGTCTGCGGTCGATGAAAGCCGAGTAGTCGTCGGTCAGGAACGGATCGTGATCTTCATCCGCGTCGATCAAATGGGAACCGAGGATCTCTGCAATCTCTTGTTCTCCCGCGGCATCGCGAAGAGATCCGATATACGCACTCGGAGCCTTAGAGCCGATCGCCTTATTGGTAATCGGGTCAATCAGAGCGCGGTTGAGAGCAAGTTCGGAGTTGAAGGGCAACCCCTCTTCGTCCAACTTGCCGTTCAGGAAGGCCTTAGGGAAGATATGATGAGAATCGACCTTATCGGCGCGAACCTTAGCGGCGGTCAGCTTCTTGCCTGAATGAAAATCACGCGCGCCTGAAACGACCGTGAGAGCCAGAATGCCTGCGTAAAGCGCTTTCCTTCGGGTGGTGGCAGACCTGATAGCGCCACTCGATAGCTCAAAGTCAGTTACGGCTTCGGGCGCATCTTGAGTTGAGTCGAATACCCAGTGCTTCAACTTGGCATAGTCTGCGCCTGCCTGGCTGTTTGCGCCTTGGTCGTAATTGGTTGAAAATACGGTGCACCAAAAGAACTGCTTCAGGCGGCCCAGGACGTTGATTTGATCTGGCCCCTTGATCTTCGATACTTCATCCCAAACTGCAGCCAGAGGGACCAGGACCATGGAGTACGGAAGTAGTTTCGGTGAGACAACGCCGCACTCGTCCTGCACGAGTTCGAGCACTCTGGCGAACCCTCGAACCACGGGCTCCCAGTGAGCCTTCACGTCCGACGCTGTGAGTTTCCGAAGGACATCACTGCGCTGTGCGGAATTGTGCGCTCTCAACGTAATGGCCTGAAGGATGCTATAGGCGTCGATGGAGAACTCGCGCAGGATCTCGTAATCCGCAATTGCTGCATCCCACAAGTCGCGTAGGTGAACACTCTCTGGATAATAGCGCGCAGTTAGAAGCTCGAAAGGGCCAAGTGGCTTTCCGGTGCTGTTCAGGGTTTCGAATACTGTCGCAACAGCTTCGATGCGCGTGTTGCTTGGAAGGGTCACGACCGGGAAGCCATATGACCGAAGGGGAGACAAGTAGGCATCGCGGAATGCCCGCAGTAGCGACTTCGTCGTCTTTCTGTCCATCGTGCTTGCGTGATGATCGGCATAGTCATCGAGCCACTCATCGAACTGCTTGTGTTCAGAGACTGCCAAGATGTGTTTTGAGATACGATCTGATCGTTCAGTAAGAGCCTTCTCGTCTTTGCTGTCCGATGTATGCCAGAAAATCGCTTTCTCAAAGTCGACGTCCTGTGGATCCTTCAGTGCGCCCTGGGGGTGTGTAGGCGAGGGGAACGTAAGAAAATCGGGGATGGACAGGTAGAATCTCTCGTCACCAATGCCATTGAGTGCCCTGTAAAGTGATGTAAGGCGTTGTTGCCCGTCCAGAACCAGCTCTTGCGGTGGGGTGGTCTTCTCGGGAGCGCCTTCGACTTCACGCCAGCCGAACATCTCGTTGTCGGAGCCTCTAGCCCAGAACAAGAATGTTCCAGCCGGAAAGCGGGACATCATGGAGCGTAGTAGTGTTGCGGTTCGTCTTGGTTCCCACGTGAAGTCCCGCTGAAAGTCGGGTATCGCGAGCGATCCAGCATGAATCCGTTGGAGTAGGTAGTCAACATGCTGCGGAGTCGCTTGGAAAACAGGATCGGCGTCGTACGCTCCAGCAGTCATGTCGTGTGCTCCAAGCCCTTCAGGTCGTAATTGGTCTTCGGAGATAGTGAACCACACCTGATGGATTATGGCGTTGATCCGCTGCATGAGGCGACAGCCTCGCGGCTCTGGGCGACGTGAAAAGATGTCGAGTGGCTGGTGGTCATGGTTCCACCTATGCATGGAGGCTCGCGAAATTGCTAGGTAGCTGTTCAGGCTCGGCTGCTTCAGCAGCCTGTGGGATACTGTCGCTGGAGCAGGGGCCGGTGGTTGGCTGATTGTCACTGGTAGATTCATGCCATGGCGGACCCCTCACTGCGCGACGAGCTCGCCGTTTTCGTGGCCGAGCGTGACTGGGCGCAGTTCCATACGCCGGAGAACCTTGCGAAGAGCATCTCCATCGAGGCAGCCGAGCTCCTCGAGTGCTTCCAGTGGGAACCCGATGCCGACGACGATCGCGTGCGCGACGAATTGGCCGATGTCCTCACCTACTGCTTGTTGTTGACGGATCGGCTCGGTCTCGATGCGGAGACCATCGTCCGCGACAAGCTCGCACGTACGCGGGAGAAATACCCGGTGGAGAAGGCGCGGGGGCGGTCTGCGAAGTATGACAAACTTTGAGATCACGAGTCTCGACTTCACGTCGACCGAGGTAAAGCTCTGGGCGGCGGGTGATCGGCGGTTCAGCGACTGGCCTGTCGTGTATCTGTTGGATGGGCCGGTCGGATCGTCCAAGGTTCCTTCGGCCTCGCGACGGAGGCGGGTCGGAGCCGCCGCCGAGCGTGATGTCTATGTCGGTGAGTCGCTCAACGTCGCCGCGCGTATGCGCCAGCACTTCGAGTCCACGGCGAAGGAACATCTCACCGGCCTTAGGGTGATCGTGGATGAGACATTCAACAAGTCGGTTTGTCTTGATCTCGAATCCTTCCTGATCCGCATGCTCGCCGGGGACGGTGCCTACCAGGTGCTCAATCGCAATGACGGCATCGTCGACGCCAACTATTTCGATCGCGACCGCTACCGCGAGTCCTTCGAGGACGTCTTCGATCGACTCAGGGCGGATGGTGTCTTCACTCGATCCCTTCCCGAGATCGAGAACAGTGACCTCTTCAAGCTGTCGCCGTTCAAAGCGCTCACACCTGATCAGACCATCGCTGTCGAAGGCGTGCTCGAGGGGCTCTTCGAAGACCTCTCCCGGTCGCAACGAAGTACGACCGTCGTTCAAGGCGATCCCGGCACCGGCAAGACGGTCGTCGCGATCTACTTGCTGAAACTGATCGCTGACATCCGAGGATCAGCGGCCCTCGACGAACCTGACGATGACACGCTCTTCTCGTCGTTCTTCACCGAGCGTCACCGCGAGCTGCTGCAGGGTTTCAAGGTCGGGATCGTCGTCCCGCAACAGTCATTGCGCGCTTCGATCAAGGAGGTGTTCCGCAAGACGCCTGGCCTGCACCCGGACATGGTGATGACCGCTTTCGATGTCGGGGCATCCGACGAGGAATTCGACCTCCTTGTCGTCGATGAGGCGCACCGGCTCAATCGGCGTGCGAACCAACCATCCGCGGCACAGAACAAACAGTTCCGCGAAATCACTACCAAGTTGTTCGGTGCGGACGACAAGTCGAAGACGCAACTCGACTGGATCATCGAGAAGAGCGCGCACCAGATCTTCCTGCTCGACGCCGGACAGAGTGTCCGTCCCGCGGACGTTCCCGCTGAGCACCTGCACCAGCTGGTCGCCAGAGCGCAGTCTGCTGATCGATACGCGGGCCTCGCCTCGCAGATGCGTGTGCGCGCGGGGTCGGGTTACGTGGACTACGTCAGGAACATCCTCGGAAACCAGGTGGAGATCGAGTTGGCGCCGGACTTCGGCGAGTACGACCTCAGGTTGTTCGACGATCTCGCTGAGATGCGAGAGGAGATCCGCAAGCGGGACGCGGAGTTCGGACTCGCGCGAATGGTCGCGGGCTACGCCTGGGAGTGGAAGACGAAGAACGACAAGGAGGCGTTCGACATCGTGATCGGTGACGTCTCCATGCGCTGGAACGGAACGCAGACCGACTGGATCGCGTCATCGAAGGCCCTCGAGGAAGTCGGCTCGATCCACACCGTTCAGGGATACGACCTGAACTACGCAGGAGTGATCATCGGACCAGACCTGCGGTACGACGCTGAGACGAACCGTATCGTCTTCCACCGAGAGTCCTACTTCGACAAGAAGGGCAAGGAGAACAACCCGGCTCTCGGCCTGACCTACTCGGACAACGATCTGCTGCGCTACGTCACGAACATCTACACGGTGCTGCTGACGCGCGGTATACGCGGTACGTACGTCTACGTGAGCGATCCTCCGCTAAGGGCCCATCTGGCGCGCGTCATCTCCGGCTATCTGGTGCCACCGTGAACATCGCGGTGACAGTGTGGCCAGTGCCCGGCCTGTGAGTAGACAAATGACGATGTATGCCCTTTCAGCTACCTTCTGAGTATGGAGGCGGAGAGTTGGGCAACCACCGCGGGCACACGCCGGAGCATGCGGAGCAATCGGGGGCGTGACACGAAGCCCGAGATCGCGGTGCGACGGATGGTCCACGCCCAAGGCCTGCGATACCGAGTCAGCGCGCGGCCGGAACCGGATCTCCGACGAACAGCTGACCTATTGTTCACCCGTGCTCGCGTCGCTGTTTTCATAGACGGCTGCTACTGGCACGGATGTCCGGTCCATTACACCGCGCCCGTTGCGAATGGTCGCTTCTGGGCCGAGAAGGTGGCACGCAATCGGGAGCGGGACGGTGAAACCACAGCAGTACTGAAGTCACGTGATTGGACGGTGCTCCGCTTCTGGGAACACGAATCGGCCCAGCTGGTGGCAGATGAAATCGTGGCCACTGTCCGGAACAGGCGGGCTGAACATTCCGGCAGTACTCGACGAGCTACCAAAGGGCGGTGAAGTGACTCGGGCGGATCAGAGGTGATCCGCAAGCACAGACGCGACTGCTTGGCCGAGAGGAATGGGCACGGCGTTTCCGATCTGCCGAGCGATGGCGGTCTTCGATCCCACGAACTTGTGGTCGTCAGCGAACCCCTGGAGCACGGCGGCCTCGTAGTGGGTGATCTCACGGTCGGCAGACGGGTGCAGGTAGCGACCCTTTTCCGGCTTGAAGAACTCCGTGCGGATTGTCATCGAAGGACGGTCGACTCGCAGTCGCCCCATCACGTCACCTGAGCCCGACTTGTGCTTCTTCACGCAGACGGCGAGCAACTAATCCGCAAGGCCGAAATGGCTGCAACAAGCGGGGGCGGCCGCGAACCGGGCATCGGGCAGCTCCCACTCGCGCCGTCCAGAATGGAGGCCATTTGAGGTCAACGGGCCGGCAACTACTTTGCCGGCGAACGCCGTCCTGTCGGTGCAGGGACGGTCGCCCCGTCTGTTCTGATCAGGGTCTCGGACAACGTTTCGCCCACCGTACGGTGACGGCTGTCAGAACTTCAGTCGGTACCGCATGAGTTTTGGAAGGCCGATTGTCGTCCTCCGACAGGCCGTCGGCGGAGGACGCAGATTCGTGCTGCCGAGCGGATCGGGAGCTTCAGGAATAACTCCCGCTAGCCACTCCTTCTTCTCTTCTTCTGCTTCGGGCGTGCCTGATCCGATTTTCTTTTCGTACGATCTGGGAACAAATTGCGCGCAACTATAGCGACAATACCAATTACCTCCACGACGGAAGCTGAGAGCCAGGCAATCAGCACAGTGTCTGACGGATTGGGTGTAGCTAGGAGAACGTAATGAGCCAGGAAAGCATCGGCCACCAATAGCTGCAAAATAACCGCCGAGATAGCCACCCAGGCCATTAGCCGTTTCAAGCCAACGTCCTGCTCGCGTGCGCGAAGCTTGAGCGTAGCCTTCCTTGCTTCTCGTTCGGCTGGCTGCAATTCCACAGTTGCTCGTGGTCGTCGACGCCATCGAGGCCTCAGATCTGTAATCGGCTGGGCATCCTGAATCCCAGCGGCCTGCGCGAAGGCTCCCTCGTCGACCTGGGTTGCGTCCTCAGGCCCTTCTTCCTGGTCCTCCGGTTCGCGCAAGATGTCGACATCTATCGAAGCCTCTGGCTCGCTCATGCGAGCCCAAGGCTTGTCAGGCGAACGTCAACCGCAGCTGGGGAGACACCGAAAACACGAGCCAACCGCGACGGGCTCTCCGCCTGTGCCCAGAGGGCTCGCACCGCAGCGGCAGGCATGAGCAGTTCGGCTGCAAACTGATTCGCCCAAACCTCCTCCGGGTTTCGCCCCGTCCGAGCCTCCAGATCGCGGCTGTCCACATACCCAATACGCTCACCCTTGGTGATGCCACGCCTGCGAAGGTGCCCGAGCTCATGTGCACAGGTGAACCGCTGGCGTTTTTCGGCATCACCGGCATTGAGGTAGATGGTCGCTGCCTCGTCCTGCGGTTCCTTGACTAATAGGCCGGAAACATCGTCCTCCAAAGTCGCTCGGAGCACTCTTGCACCCATCCTCTGGGCGATCAAAACCGGGTCCACCGGGAAGTCGACTGTGCCGCTGCCGTTTGCCCAAAAATCGCTGAGGACGTCGAGCGCGGCCTGGCGAGGAGTCAAGTTCCGATCACTCCTGTCCAGCGATTGCTTTCGCTTCTGGTGCTCATTAGTTTTAGCGGACATCGCTACAACTCCACGTTCGCCGCATGATATGCATCGAAGGACTGGCGTCCGATTTCGGCGGCGTTGTTCATTCCCAGAGCAGAGGCGAGTTCATCGAAGTTTCGGACCAAAACGGTGTACTGGATCTTCTTCCAAGCCTCGGCCAGTTCGGGATTCGCTGCAGGATAAACTGCGCCGACAGAAGTGCCGCTCCGCAGATCCTCGATGGACATAGAGAATTCGACTTCTAGCAGAGAGCTTGCGTTCACGGGTATTGCAGAACGAATGGCGTCCAATGTAGGCGTGACCATGTCATCTGTGGCAAGCCGGCGTTCACCCTTTGCCTGATTCAGTAGATCGATCACCCCACGAGCCGACGAAATCATCCGTTCCAATACCTGGTGCCAGATCGGGCTGTCGGGATCTACGGTCGTCTTCATCGTGTTCCACGGAATGGCGGCTGCGTTGCTGGCGGTCATGTAAACGAATCCGCGGAAGCGTGCGTACTGGTTGTGGTACTGAGGGATTTTGGTGCGCCCAGAGCCCCAGCCGGTGAGTCGAGTCTTATCGTTGGCGAGCAACAGACGTCCGTTACCGAATACAAGCCAACCGGCGTCCGCGGCTGGACGGGACTGTTCCTCCGGTTCCGCGTCTTCGTCAACGCCGTTGGATCCCGAAGGGGCTACGCCTACTACGATTCGGACCGAAAGCTCTCCCGCTCCGGGTGTCGCGACTACAAATGAGCTCTTCGCGGGGCGCAAGAGATCACTCGTTGCGACCATGGAGTCTGCAGCAGTGAGGGGACTCCCGTTGAGGGTGATTCGAAGACCGTTGCCCATGGCGAGACGATGCCTCGAGCGGAGTTCTTCAGCCAGTTCGTCGAGAAAGGTCTGTGACGAGAAGGCATCCCTGACCTGCGGGTAGAGGCCATCGACAATGATGGTCGTCCCCGGTTGCTGGTCGAACGTTCCATGAATGGTCATTGGCAAGGTCCAGGTGTGCTCGTCGCTCATCCAAGTATTGGTGTTCACGTCCACGGTAAAGCAATCTTCCATCGTTGTAGATTCGACAACGAAGGCCGAGCCCATCTTGAATAACGCACGCTTCATGCCAACGCCGAACTGACCGATCGACTCGGGAGATGGATCGATGCCGTCGGGGCGCCCGATTCGAAAGACATATTCCCGAGCATTCGCCGCACCGATACCGGCGCAATTGTCCTCTATCGAGAATTCGCTAGCTGACGCCACAACCGCGACGCTCAGGCCGTCGAGCCTTCCATCGGGGCGCATTTCGTTGGCGCTGTCTATCGAATTGTCGACGAGGTCCATGATCGCTGCCGTGATTGAGATATCACGCGTTAGAATTTCAATGAAGAACCTCTTGGTTGGACTGCCGTCTATCAACTCGAGTACATCTGTCATCTTCGGTTCCCCCCAATTTCGTGCTCGTCTTCGAGCTCCATGCGAGTCTAGTTGTGGGCAGCCCCGATGATGTGCGATCGTTACCTGGTGAATGCCCCGATCGAACGTACCCGTCGCCCCGTGGTCGTAGACCTCTTCGCTGGGGCTGGCGGGCTCAGCCTTGGCTTCGAGATGGCGGGCTTCGACGTCGTTGCCGCTGTTGAGTATGACCCAGTCCATGCGGCAACCCACGCTTACAACTTCCCCAACGCACCCGTGATCTGCCGGGATGTCAGGCGGGTGGAGGCGCTCGATCTCCTTGCAGCAGCGCAGGAGGGGTGGAAGGCGCACAATCCTGAAGGAGAGTGGGACGGGGTCATCGATGTGGTTGTGGGTGGCCCATCGTGTCAAGGGTTCTCGTCGATGGGAAAGCAGGATGTCGACGATGATCGGAACGAGCTTGTTAGTGAGTTCGTGCGTCTCGTTGAGGGCCTATCGCCTCGCGCCTTCGTGATGGAGAACGTGCCGGGAATCCTGGCACCGCAGTTCGCGTCGCTCGTTGATGACGCCATTCGTCGTTTTGTCGCCGCTGGATATACTCTTCGGGACCACTCGCAGCCCTTGGATGCTACTGAATATGGTGTTCCTCAGCGACGGAAGCGCGTATTCATAGTCGGTGTTGCTCCTGGTTATGAACTGGTTCCAATTGCGAAGACTGGGTCCGAAGTGGTTACGGTCGCCGACGCTCTCATTGGGCTTCCATCGCTAAGTGGACGGACGCGATCTGATGGCGAGTTGCTAGAGATGAATAGAGAGCAGTCGGCTCGGTATTCAGAGAGTCTGACGACGCCTTATCTCCAAACTCTCACGGACATGGCGCCTGCTCGTCTAGGCGAAACCGATGGTGTACTAAGCGGCTATCTAGTGACTGCGCACTCGGCTGAGTCGGCCAGACGCTTCGCGCTGGTGCCGCAGGGAGGTACGGATCAGGTCTCGCGGTTGTGGAGGCTCGACGAACATCGACCGTCCCGAACGTTACGTGCGGGAACAGGAAGTGAACGTGGCTCATTCAGCGCCGCGCGCCCGCTGCACCCTTCGGAGCCACGTGTCATCACGGTTCGCGAGGCCGCCCGACTGCACTCATTTCCGGACTGGTTCCGCTTTCATGGCACAAACTGGCATGCCCATCGACAGATCGGTAACGCTGTACCGCCACTCCTGGCTAAAGCGGTTGCGGAGTCCGTCAGGTCATCCCTGGGGGAGCAGTTCGTTTTACGAACTTGCACCGAGATGAATGCAGAACGGGATGAGCGTCTATTGGTCATGACTTCTTCGGAAGCGAAGCTCTACTTTGAAGCTGGAGACGACGATATTCCGGCGAAGCGTAACAGGGTCCGCCATGCCACCGCGCCGCTGTTGGCGACCCCGATGGTCGACCCCGTAGACGCTGGCATCGTGTTGAACCGAACGCCCATCTCCACATCGCTCGGGATGGCTGTCTCCGCTCAGCTATGAACGCATCTAGTTGGCGTAGGACGCCCAGAGTCGAAGCTGCGGCATCCTCGTGCTGCCGTTTGTAATTTCGAAAGAAGGTGGCGGTCATTTGTAGTCATGGTGCTCGCCGTCGGCTCGTGTAGTTTTGAGGCCGCGCTAGGGGTGCCTAGTTGACGACAGCCGGCCAGCCTGGTGTCGGGCGCGAGATTCAATGCGAGTTACGGCCGCGGCCTTGCAATCTCGCAGTTGTGGTCAGAGGTACGTCCGTCGCACCGCTCAGCCCGCACCACCCCGATGAAAGGCCCGCACGTGGACGCTTCTGAACTCAACTCCGCCGTCGGCCAGGGGCTCGAGCTGCTTGGGTCGGGCCTTCGCCCGCTTGTGGAAGGCGCCTTCGCTGAGGTCGTGCCCGGGGTCGAGTGGACGCGGATCCTTGAGGAGAAGGACCGTGCAGCCGGGGGTGGCCACGGGCGGTACTCGGTTACCGACGTGCCGCTCATGCTTCGGGCGATGACCGAGCGGATCGGGGAGCTGGGGTACCCGTTCGACCGCGTGCTGTCGCGGAGCGCTCGCGGGTATGCGAGTGAGCTTCGGGAGGTTCGGAACGCCTGGGCCCACAACGCAGGGTTCACGGAGCAGTCGGCCTATCGGGCGTTGGATTCGATGCAGTTGTAGTTGGAGAGCGTTGGGGCTGCGGAGCAGGCTGCGGCTGTGGGGGAGTTGAAGGGGCGGGTGTTGCGACCTTCGACAGGCTCAGGGACCGAAGGAGTGGGGTCAGAGACCGAGACGGGTGTGTTGACGAAGACGGCGAGCGAAGACGAGATGGGCCCTTCGACAGACTCAGGGACCGAGAGGGTTGCGTTGACAGGAGACGCCAGCGATCGCGGAGCGGACGACGAGCAGAGCGCCGCAGGCTCCTTGTCTGCAGCAGGCTCCTCTCCCGCAGGCCCCACCTCCGTCTCCATCCGCGTCAGCGCGACGCCGACGCTCAGCTACGCGATGGCGCACTGCAGCATCGCGGTGATCGACGAGATCGTCCTCGAGAACCACGGCGGGGAACGCCGGGCGGCGTCCGTCGAGATCGACGTCGTCACCGCCGACGGCCCTCTCACCGACACCAAGGTGCTCCTCGCCGACCTCGGCGAAGACCGCACCACCCTCCTCCGCAGCCCCGAGGTCCTCCTCGACCCACGCCGCATGCTCCTCGTCGAAGAACAGCGTCCCGGCGTCATCCGCGTCACCGTGCGCGACGCCGCAGGTACCCAGCTCGGCACCGTCGATAGCCCCGTCACCGTGCTCGCGTCCAACCAGTGGATCGCCGCACCCGTGCAGCTCGGCCTCGAACTCCTCGCCGCCCACGTGCAGCCCAACGCGCTCGTCGTCAGCGAACTCATGCTCGAGGTCTCCGACCTCCTCGACAAGCAGACCGGCAACAGCTCCCTCGCCACCTATCAACTCGACGACCCCGCCCGCATCGATGCCATCGTCGCCGCCGTCTGGGACGCCGCCCGCGCCCGCGACATCCGCTACGCCGAACCGCCGGCCAGCTGGGGCCAGAGCGGCCAGAAGGTCCGCACCCCCGAGGAAGTCCTCACCAGCCACCTCGGTACCTGCCTCGACACCACCGTCCTGCTCGCGTCCGTCCTCGAAGCCATCGGCATCCACCCCCTCCTCTGGCTCCTCAAAGACCACATCTTCCTCGGCTACTGGCGCGTCCAGACCACCCTCGACGTCGTCGCCAGCACCGACGTCTCCGAAGCCGTCAACTCCCTCGAACTCGGCCGCATCGGCGTCGTCGAGACCACCATGCTCACCGGCAGCTCCGCCACCTTCGCCGACGCCTCTCGCCGGCCCCACACCGACCACCTCGCGGGCTCGCTCGACGACTTCATCGGCATCACCGACGTCGTCCAGGCCCGCCTCCGCAAGATCTACCCGCTGCCGAGCCGCCGGATCAACGCCGAGGGCGAACCCGTCGTCACCCTCTACCAGGCACCCGAAGCCCGCGCCCTCACGCAGGACGCCCCGGCCACCGCCGAGTCGACCGCCGCCGGCCACGGCCCCGACGTCCCGAAGCGCGTCTCCACCTGGAAGAACGCCCTCCTCGACCTCAGCCTCCGCAACAAGCTCATCAACTACACCGACCGTTCCGGCTTCGAGCTCGCCGTCCCCGGCCCCGCGCTCGGCCGCCTCGAGGACAGCATCAACCACGGCACCCCGCTCACCCTCGTCGCCTCCGACAGCGTCGCCACGATCGACCAGCAGCGCGGCATCCGCTTCGGCCGCGACCTCGACGAGAGCGACCGCATCAACTTCCTCGAGGACAAGAAGAGCGCCTTCATCGACGTCACCGAGGCCGCCTACCCGACGAAGCTCCGCGCCCTCGCCTACAAGGCCAAGACGATCGTCGAGGAGACCGGCGCCAACAACCTCTACCTCGCGTTCGGCATGCTGAGCTGGCGCTTCGGCGACCGCGACCTCCGCTCACCCCTCGTGCTCGTGCCCGTCACGCTCACGACCACGAGCCGCGGCTCCTCCTACCGCCTCACCCTCGACGAGTCGGGCTCCTCCACACCCAATTACTGCCTGCTCGAGAAGCTGCGCCTGAGTTTCGGCCTCGAGATCCCCGGACTCGCCAACCCCGTCGAGGACGGCTCCGGCATCGACCTCCCGGCCGCGTTCACCGCCGTGCGCCAGGCGATCCTCGACGCCGGCCTGCCGTTCCGCGTGGAGGAGACGGCGTCGCTGTCGATCCTCCAGTTCGCGAAGTACCGGCTGTGGAAGGACCTCGACGAGAACTGGGAGACGCTCGCCTCCAACAGCCTCGTCGACCACCTCATCAACTCGCCGCTCGAGGCCTATGCCGACCCCACGCCGGCGCAGACCGACACCGACCTCGACCGCCTCGGCCTCGACTGCCCGGTCGCCGCCGACTCCTCGCAGCTCGACGCCGTCGCCGAAGCGGTAGCCGGCCGCACCTTCGTGCTCGAGGGCCCTCCCGGCACCGGCAAGTCGCAAACCATCACCAACCTCCTCGCCCGGTCGCTCGCCGAGGGCAAGAAGGTCCTGTTCGTCGCCGAGAAGCGTGCGGCGCTCAACGTGGTGAAGCAGCGGCTCGAAGACGTCGGACTCGGCGCGTTCTCGCTCGACCTCCACGACAAGGGCGCCAGGCCCAACGTCGTCCGCGCGCAGATCAAGACCGGCCTCGACCTCCGCACCAAGGCCGACATCGACGCGCTGAGCACCAACCGCGAGCTGTCGGAATCCGGCCTCCGCACGCTCACCCGCTATGCCGACCGCCTCCACGAGGTCAACGCCGCCGGCTTCTCCCTCTACTCCGCGCGGAGTCGCCTGCTCGCGATGGACCACGACCTCGTCCCGATGGCGATCCCCGAGCAACTCGTCGCCGCCGGCACGCCCGAGGCGTTCGAGCAGCTGCGGCAGGTGTTCCGCGACCTCCCCGAGCGTTCCGACCTCGCGCGTCCGAGCACGACGCACCCGTGGGCGTTCCTCGACGGCCCGTCGGCTCCCGGGCTCGACGCCGCGACCGTGCAGCAGGCCGGCCGCGCGCTGGATACGGCCCTAACCTCGACCCTCGACGCAGGCCTCCCGATGGACGCGTTGCGCCTCGCGTCGCGCCCCGACCTCCTCGGCCTCTGGTCGACCGCGGTCGCCGCACCGCGCCTGCCGACCGGCGCGCTCATGGCGGGAACGCGGCCCGAGGACTTCGTCCGGCTCGACGACGCCCTCGCGGCAGCCGAACAGCTTCGCGACGCCCAGGCCGAGTGGCGCTCGACGTTCACGCCCGCCATCCTCGACCGCGACATCGCCGGCCCCCGCCACGCGGCCGAGCAGGCCGCGGCGTCGAGCTTCTTCGGTCGCAAGAAGCGGCTGCGGGCCGCGCTCGCCCAGCTGAGTGACGTGCTGGCCGTCGACGCGACCTCGTTCAAGGTGAAGCAGCTCGTTCCGCAGCTCACCGAGGCGAAGGCGGCGCAGGACCGTCTCGTCCAGCTGCGCGGCACGCTCCGATCCACCGCGCTCCCGCTCGTCGGCGACCGCTGGAACCCGCTCGTCGAGCCGACCCAGCCCGTGCGCGAACTGCTCGGCTGGTACCGCTGGCTGTCGGAGGGCTTCCGCCTGCCGGGCACCCCCGACGACGCGTTCATCACCGCCGTCCGCGACCAGTACGCCACGACCCAGCCGTCGCAGCAGGCGGCCCAGGCACTGACGACGCTCGCGAGCACCTGGAGCGACTTCCTGCGCATCGCGTCCGTCAGCACCGAGCGTCTCTCGGCGTGGTCGGGTGGCGAGGGCTTCCTGCAGGCCTGGTGGTCGACGCGCGACTCCCGCCGTCTCGACGCCGCCGAGCCCGTCGTCCTCGAACGCTGGCTCGACCTCGTGCGGGTCATCGAACCGCTGCGCACCCACGGGCTCGACGACGTCCGCGCTGCGATCCTCGCCGGTCGCATCGAGACCGAGGACGCGACGCTCGCCTTCGAGAAGGGCCTCGCGCAGGCGTCGATCGACGAGCGCGAGCGCACCACCACGCTCGACGCCTTCGACGCCACCGCCCACAACCGCAGCGTCACCCGCTTCACCACGAGCGTGAAGGCCGTGCGCGAGGAGCTGCCGCGGGCGATCCCGGCGTCGGTGCTCGGGCTGCGGACGTTCAGTTCGCAGTCGGAGAGCGGTCAGGTCGGCGGGCTGCGTCGGCAGATCGACCGTCAGCGCGGCGGCATGAGCGTCCGTGCCCTGCTCGAGAACTTCGGCGAGCTCATCACGCAGATCATGCCGTGCACACTCGCGAGCCCGGAGTCGGTCGCGCGGTTCTTCCCGGCCGCGGCCGAGCTGTTCGACATCGTCGTGTTCGACGAGGCGTCGCAGATCCGCGTCGCCGACGCGATCGGGGCGATGGGACGCTCGCGCTCGGTCGTGGTCGTGGGCGACAGCAAGCAGATGCCGCCGACGACCTTCGCCGAGGCCGGCGCGACGATCGACGACGACGCCGACTTCACGAGCGAGGTGTTGCAGGACGAGGAGTCGATCCTCTCCGAGTGCGTGCAGGCGCGGGTGCCGAGCAAGTGGCTGTCGTGGCACTACCGCAGCCAGGACGAGTCGCTCATCGCGTTCTCGAACCACCACTACTACGACAGCCAGTTGTCATCGTTCCCGGCGCCGTTCGCGGGCGCGGGCGACGGTGGGGTCGCGGGTCACGGGCTGGCGTTCGTGCGGCTCGACGGGCAATTCGAGCGGGGCGGTCGTGGCAAGTCGTTGCGGACGAACCCGGTGGAGGCGCAGGCGATCGTCGAGGAGATCTCACGCCGCTTCGAGGCCTCGCCGGACGAGACGCCGTCGCTCGGGGTCATCACCTTCAACGCGCAGCAGCGGACACTGATCGAGGATCTGCTGCGCGACAGCGCCGACCCGCGGATCGCGCTGGCGCTCGACGAGCAGGACGGGCTCTTCGTCAAGAACCTGGAGAACGTGCAGGGCGACGAGCGCGACACGATCCTGTTCTCGATCGCGTTCAGTGCGAACGAGAAGGGCGTGATCCCGTTGAACTTCGGTCCGCTCACACGGGCTGGCGGTGAGCGGCGGTTGAACGTCGCGGTGACGCGGGCGCGGCGGCAGGTGGTGTTGTTCGCGAGCTTCGACCCGTCGGAGCTGCGGGCAGAACAGACGTCGTCGATCGGCATCAAGCACCTGAAGGCGTACCTGGAGCTGGCGCAGCGGGGGAGTGAGGCGGCCGGCGAGGACGGTCGTCGTCAGGCGATCGTCGACCGCCACCGCGACGAGATCGCCGACGAGCTCCGCTACGCCGGGCACGCGGTGCGGACGGACGTTGGTTTGTCGGACTTCCGCGTGGACATCAGCATCGCGACCGAGGCGGAGCCGGACCGACCGCTGGTGGCGGTGTTGCTCGATGGGGCGTCGTGGCGTGAGCGTCGGACGGTCGCGGACCGTGACGGACTGCCGGTCGAGGTGCTGAGCGGCCTGATGCGGTGGCCGGGCGTCGAGCGCGTGTGGTTGCCGGAGTGGTTGCACCACCGCGAGGAGGTGCTGGACCGGTTGGTCGCGGCGGTTGAGGCTGCGGCTGAGCGGGTAGCTGCGGGGAGTGCGGTGCCGGAGGTGTCGGGTGTTGCGGAGTCGGATGCCGCTGATGCGTCGGTTGCCGACGATGCGGACGCCGCTCGCGATGCCTCGGATGCGCCCTCACCCGTTCGCAGCGCCCGCGTGCGCGAGTGGTCGGAGCGGCTGGCGTCGCTGGAGACCCTGTCGGAGTTCCGTGACCGCAAGGTCGGTTCGGTGGCTGCGGTCGAGACAGCCCCGGGGGCGGTCGCGTCCGATCGGCACCCAGAACTGTCGGAGTACCAGCCCTGGGACGCACCCATGCTGGGTGGGATCGAAGTGCTCGACCGCTTGCCCGGGCGGCAGTCGGTCGTCGCGGTGCAGGGCGCGATCCGTGCTGCGGTGGAGGCCGAGGGACCGATCCATGTGACGCGCCTGGCGAAGCTGGTCGCGGGTGCGTTCGGTCTGGACCGGGTGGTGGGTTCGCGGGCGAAGTCGATCCTCGACAAGGTCCCGGCCGAGTTGCTGGGTCGCTCCGACGAGCCGTTCGCCTGGCCGACCTCGATCGACCCGCTCACGTGGCGCGGTGCTCGTCAGTCCTCGGCGGAAGCCGCCCGAGCGATCGAGCACATCTCCCTGGTGGAGATCGCGAACGCGATGGCGATCGCCGCGGAGGAGTCCGCCGGCCTCTCGCCCGACGAACTCCGCCGCGAGACCCTCGCGATCTTCGGTGGCAAGCGAGTCACCGCTGCGATCGGAGCCCGCCTCGACGAGGCCCTCGAGTTCGGGCTGGGCTCGGAGCGCCTGGCGCGGAATGGGGAAGACACCATCGTGGCTCAGACCGTTTGAGATGTGTCTCCGCAGCGTCGTTCAGACCCTGAACGATGCTGCGGACGTATCGGTGAGCTGCGCCGCTCAGGCTCGACCTTGAGCCCGAACGCGCAGATCGAACTGGCCAGCACTAGGCGTTGTCGCCGCCGATCTCCGTTTTCACACCGAGTACCGCGACGGCCGCTGCCAGGCTGAACATCGCGACCGTACCGACAGCGCCAACGAGCTTGAACACGAACATCTTGTGCTCCGAATCCTTCGCCGCTTCGCGATCAATCGCTTCCGTGAGCAGGGCGAGGATGGCCAACCGATCGTCTGATGTCAGTCCCTCGCGATCGAGTTCGCGATTGAGGGTCTTCCGGTAGTCGGCAAAGGCCTTGTGGACCTTCTTCTGGCTCTTCCAATTGGCCTTGAGCCCGCTGGTTGCTTGGCTCTGCACCTCCGTCAGGGACTCCATCACGAGCGATTTGAAGTCGGGAAACTGCTCGACGACCTTGAGGGCGACTTCTTCGCTCATGTTTGGAAGCTCCGAGACGAACATCATGAACTTGTCCTTCGACAGGTTCCTCCAGGAGTCGATCCCCATCTTCTTCTTGAGCGCGTCTTCGTTATCGATGTTCATATTCGTCCTCTTTCTGGATGTACAGGGCAGCCGTTCGCTGGACACCGGGAGTCGGTCCTGTCGACCGTTGCTTCGCCGTGCAATCGTCCTCGTAAGGCGAGGCACATGATCAGGCCGCCCGAGTACCGATATCGCGTAGCACGGCGGCCGACGCGCGGACGCCGTCCATCGCGCCCTGGATAGTGGCTGGGTCGCCGCCCGATACCGCGGTCGTCAGCGTGTCGAGGTTGGTCTGCAGTCCGACGAGGGCGGGCGCCCACTCGGCGGCGATCGACGCCGGCGCGTCCAGCGATTCCAGCTGACCGAGGTTGAAGCTGATCTCAGCCGTGTTCGAGATCAACCGCCAGGTGCCACCTTCGGCCAGCGTGGTGACCATGTCGTCGAGGTCCTTGTCGATGTCGGCGGTGTGCTTGCTCGCGCCCGCCTGGAACGCGGCGACATCGACCACGGCGGGCGCAGCGGGTTCGGCAATGGGCTCGACCGTCGCGGTCGGAACTGGTGTCGGCGTTGCCGAAGGCGTCTGGGTTGCGGTCTGAGCGATGGCAACCGGCTCGGTTCGTCCGCCGTTGATCGCATTCGAGACGCCACCGACGAGTAGGAGCGAACCGACGACAGCGCCGGCGACGATCCAACCCTTCGCTTTGCCGCTCATGCCGGACGCGGTGCCTGGCTGTGCGGCGTACGGGGTCGGAACCGGCGCGGCGGCGAACGCGGGCGGCGCGGACTTCTGCAGCTGGAGCGGCTGGTTGACGAGCGGAGCGGTCGCCGCCTGCTGCGGAGGCGTGACTGCGGCGGGCGCGGTGTGGGTGGTCCATGCGGCACCGTCCCAGTAGCGCTGCTGTGTCGGGTCCGAGTAATCGGTGTACCAGCCGGCGGGCGTGGCAGAGGGCGGGGTGGTCGAGCTCATGGGAACGGTCCTTGCATCGGGTCAACGCGACCCGCAGCGGCATTGGATCATCGACGGCAGGTGACGGACCCGCGGACCGGGCCAAGCACAGTCTGGCGGGGGAGGGGCGGGGGTCATCAGTCCCAGAATGGGTCACGCGCCCGAGTTGTGGGAGGGTAGCGCAAGGTGGATCGACGAGCCCGGCATCTCCCGGCCAGCATTGACCACTCCGACTTGAACCGATGGAGAGTGACCTCCGCATGTCTGAACCGCTATCCGAAACGGATTCCGGGGGAGACCCACCCGCGCCGATGAAGTTCACGCGAACGACGGCGGGACAGTTGCTGATCGCGTGCTCGATCATCGCGGCGATCGGTGCGATCGTCGTCGTCAGCGTTGTCGTCGGCGGATCGCGTCCTCCAGCCGTCCAGTCGGACAGCCAGTCGTCGATGCACTCGCCGCCAGCTGACGGCCCTTCGATGCAGGCTGCAGATGATCCGATAGAACAAGCACGCGAGGTGGTTGGCGGCTCGTACTCCTACGAACGAGTGCAGCAGGCGACTGCCGCGGCGCTGGTCGCAACCGGCACGCCGGTCACGACCGACAACTTCTCCAGAGCCTGGAGTTCGGCCCTCGCTGTCACCGACAAGCTCGGTATCGAGCCGATGGAGGTCATGTTGTGCGTGCCAGAGCTCGCTTCCTCCAAATCGGGCCTCACCTTTCCAGAGGTCGCTGCGCTCTGTGCCAGTGAGATCTATCTCGGCAAGCGATGACGAGGGCTACTGGCCACCGACTCCGAACGAACCCGCTGGCGTTGGCGTCCTCGCGAGCTGACCCTGCGCCGCACCGTCATGAGGCGCGCGATCAGCGGTGGAGTAGCTGGTCTCACGGACCACGCGTGTGGCTTATGTCACCAGTGCATTGACGTCACTTCACCCTGCGCCTAGCGTCGATGAGATGCTCGGCATCGGCCGACCGCAGCGAGGGAGGAGCCTGATGGGGAAGCCCTGGTACATCTTCACGGCCGCCGTGGCAGGCGCCATCGTGCTCGTGTGGCTCGTCCGGACGGTTCTCTGGCAGGAGGTCCCGCCGCCGATCGTCAGTGCGGTCTATGCGGTGATTGTCCTCTCGGCCGGCCTGGGTTCCAAGATGCTCCGGGAACATCTCCTCGCGAAGGGTCGGGTCGACGAGTCGGCTGGTCTTGAGCGGGATCTATCCGTCACAGCCCGGGCCGGGAGCTTCAACGATCTCCTACTCGTCTGCCTCGGGCTCGGCGGAATCTTCCTGCTCAGCGGCAACACCATCGCCGGGCTCGGCTGCGTCGGCCTGGTCATCATCGCGATCGTCAGCGTCGAGACACGGGTGGCGCTGCTCAGACGTCGTCAGCCCGCGAACCGTTGAGACCGGGATCCGCGACCACCTCGACCTTGAACCCCGCCTCGTTCTCAAGCCAGCCCGCGTAGTGCTGCTCGCCACCGGCGTGCGGATAGCGGTCCTGGTACAGCGGCCGCCAGCCGCGCTCGGGGCCCGCCGCCATGATCGCGTCGACAGCCTCCCGCGTGCCTCCGCGGAACGCGAGATGGTTCACGCCCGGCCGTCGCCGATCGTGCGACTCCGCACTGAGGTTCGGCGACGCCGTCAGCGAGACGTAAGTGCCGCCGGCCTCCCAGGACTCGCCGCCCGGCCATTCGCTCTCCATGGAGAACCCGATACGCGACAGCAGCCAGGCCCAGCCCGCACGCTCCGCCTCCACATCTGCGAGCCACACCTCGACGTGATGCAGCCCGGGCCCGGCCGGCGCCGACGGACGCTCCCGCTGCAGCGCATCAGCTCCGTCCTGCAGCCGCTCCAGCGTCCCCGCCACCGCGACCCGAGCCAGCGCGTGCGGCCGCGCGAGCACGTCGATGTTGCGCGCGATCCGCACGTCCTCGAGCGGCACGAGCACCAATCGCGGGTCGGCCCGCGGCGCCGTGTACCGGGGAAACAACGCCAGCAGTTCCCCGCCCACGATGAGCGACGCCGCCAGGTGGTAGTCGTTCACCCGATGCGCCCGATGGAACCGCACCCCAGCCGTCGCCTCGACCACCCCGAGCGCGACATCCGGCGCGAAGCCCGCGTGGGCGGCGATCCACGACTCGTCCGCGAGTTCGACCGCCGACACCGACGACCGGCCCGCGAGCGGATGGTCCACCGACATCGCCACATCGAACGGCTCGCTCAACAGCGTCATCACCGACAGCTGCTCCGACGGCCAGGGCTCGTCGTGGTCCATCCGGTGCGCGATGACGAGGTCGTACTGATCGACGAGCCCGGCGAACTCCGGTTGCGCGACATCATGCTCGCCGAACACCAGCGACGGTCCACCCTCAGCGTCCTCCAGCAACCCCGGCAGCAACGCCTGCCCGGCACTCTGGAACGCCGCCACCCGCACCCGCGCACCCGTGTCGCCGCCGTACTCGCGCACCGTCTCGGCCGCGCGGTCGATCAGCGTGTGCACCGTCCCCGCCATCTCGGCCAGCGCCATGCCCGCCTCGGTCAGGCGGATCTCGCGCCCCACCCGATACGTCAGCGCGACACCGAGCTCGCGATGCAGGGCGGCCAGCTGCTGCGAGATCGCCGGCGCCGTGACATGCAGGTGTCGCGCGACCGCTGCGATCGTGCCGCGCTCGGCCAGTTCGCGCATGATCCGCATCTGAGAGAGATTCATCAGCTCAAGCTAACTGGTCACGTGGAAACCCTCAATATTCATGACGGATCGATCTGACTACGTTGGTCACCAGGACAGCGCAACGACGCCCGTCCGCGACAGCCGGCACCACCGGCCGCCGCCGCTCCCGCAGGAAGGAACGCCGTTGCTCGCCCTCTGGAAACGACCCGACACCGCCGGTTTCGAACTCGTCGAGCGCGCGATGCCGGCCATGGGTTCCGACGACGTCCTCATCCGCGTCCATCGCACCGGCATCTGCGGCACCGACCTCCACATCGAGTCGTGGGACCCGTGGGCGGCCGGCGCGGTCGACGCCCCGCTCGTGCCCGGCCATGAGTTCTCCGGTGAGGTCGTCGAGGTCGGCAGCCGCGTCGAGGGGATACCCGTCGGCGCAGCGGTCTCCGGTGAGGGGCACCTCGTTTGCGGCACGTGCCGCAACTGCCGCTCCGGCCGCCGCCACCTCTGCCGCCACACCCGCGGCCTGGGCGTCAACCTCGACGGCGCCTTCGCCGAGTACGTCGTCCTGCCGGCCTCCAACGTCTGGGTCCACGGCGACCAGGTCACCCCCGACCTCGGCGCCCTCTTCGACCCCCTCGGCAACGCCGTCCACACGGCCCTCAGCTTCCCGATCCTCGGCGAAGACGTCCTCATCACCGGCTGCGGCCCCATCGGCCTCATGGCCATCGCCGTCTGCCGGGTGGCCGGTGCGCGCAACATCGTCGCGACCGACGTCGTCGCCGACCGCCTCGAGAAGGCCCTCGCCGTCGGCGCGGACCGCGTCGTCGACGTCTCGAAGGAACGGGTCGCCGACGCCCAGGCCGAGCTCGGCATGCTCGAGGGCTTCGACATCGGCCTCGAGATGTCGGGACAGGCTGCCGCCGCCAGCGAGCTCATCGAGAACCTCAACACCGGCGGCAAGGTTGCGCTCCTCGGTCTGCCCTCGACCAACATCGAGATCGACTGGACCAAGGTCATCACCCGCATGATCACCATCAAGGGCATCTACGGCCGCGAGATGTTCGACACCTGGCACCACGCGAGCGCGATGGTCGACCACAGCCCCGAGCTCCGTAACGCCCTCGAATCGCTCGTGACCGCCCGCTTCCCGCTCGCCTCCTGGCAGGACGCGTTCGACACCGCACGCGGGGGAGCGGCGGGCAAGGTGCTCATCGACTGGACCGACACCCGCGACGCCGTGATCACCGGCGTCGTCGACGAGCAGGCACCGGTCGCCGCGCACGCCGCGACCGCCGCCTGAGCGACCGCGACAACCTCAGCTCAACCGCCCACTCGACCCCGAGGAGACGACATGTACGGCACCATCAAGACGCAACTGCGCGACCAGCTCGACCGCATCGAGGCCGACGACCTCACGAAGCGCGAGTTCGCGATCACGTCCCGCCAAGGCAGTCACGTGACGATCGACGACCGCGAGGTGCGGAACTTCTGCGCCAACAACTACCTCGGCCTCGCCAACGAGCCGTCGATCGTCGATGCGGCGAAGGTGGCGCTCGACGAGTGGGGCTACGGGCTCGCGAGTGTCCGCTTCATCTGCGGCACGCAGCAGATCCACCGCGACCTCGAGCAGGAGCTGAGCGCCTTCCTCGGCACGGAGGACACCATCCTGTTCTCCTCCTGCTTCGACGCGAACGGAGCGGTCTTCGGGGCGCTGTTCGGCGAGCACGACGCGATCATCTCCGATGCGCTCAACCACGCGTCGCTCATCGACGGCATCCGCCTGAGCAAGGCCCGACGCCTGCGCTATCGCAACCGCAACATGGCCGACCTCGAGCAGCAGCTCATGAACGCGGCCGACGCACGTCGCACCGTGATCGTCACCGACGGCGTGTTCTCGATGGACGGCTTCTACGCACCCCTGGACGAGATCTGCGACCTCGCCGACCGCTACGGCGCGCTCGTCCTCGTCGACGACTCGCACGCCGTCGGCTTCGTCGGCCCGGGTGGTCGCGGAACGCCGGAGTTGTTCGGCGTGCAGGACCGCGTCGACATCCTCACCGGCACCCTCGGCAAGGCGCTCGGCGGTGCGTCGGGCGGGTACGTGAGTGCGAAGCAGGAGATCGTGGACGTGCTGCGGCAGTCGGGCCGGCCGTACCTCTTCTCGAACAGCCTGGCGCCGTCGCTCGTCGCCGGAGCGCGTCGGGCTGTGGAGCTCGCGGTGGAGGGTGACGAGCTGCGCGAGGGACTGTTCCGCAAAGCCGACCTGTTCCGTGCCCGCATGACCGAAGAGGGCTTCCGGCTGCTGGAAGGCTCGCACCCGATCATCCCGGTGATGTTCGACGACGAGCAGCAGGCGGTGCAGGTCGCGGCGCGGATGCTCGAGCAGGGCATCTACGTGATCCCGTTCAGCTTCCCCGTGGTGCCCCGCGGCGAGGCCCGCATCCGCGTGCAGATCAGTGCCGCCCACAGCGAGCAGGACATCGAGGACTGTGTCGCGGCCTTCGTGGCGGCGCGGGGGTAGGTGTGGCGGCTACTCAGCGAGGTGATCGGCGTCGCTGAGGGCGGCCGTCGATCGAAGTCGCATGCTCAGCACGTGCCGCACCGACCCGTCTGCCCCGAGGTCGTCGTCCACGCGCCGCATGCCGATCTTCTCCGCCACGCGCGACGACGCCCGGTTGTCGGGGTGGACGATCGCGACGAGCTCTGACGAGTCCGTGTGCTCCTGGGCGAAGTCCCGACTGGCGGCGGCGGCCTCGGTCGCGAACCCTCGACCCTGCCAGGCGGGGCTCACGTGGTACCCGACCTCGAGCTTCCGGACGCCGTTGACCCGCTGCCAGGTCAGGCCGCAGTCACCGACGAAGTCGCCGTCGTGGGTCTCGATGATCCACAGTCCGAGGCCGTAGGACGTGTAGTTGTCCTGGTTCCAGGTGATCCACGCCGCGGCCTGCTCGCGGGTCTTCGGCGCCGGATAGAACTCCATGACTGCGCGGTCGCCGAGGAGCTTCGCCATCTCGTCGAGGTCCGCCGGTGTCATGCGCCGGAACCGCAGGCGCTCCGTGTCGTGGGGGAGCGCCATCAGCTGCGCCGCATGCTGCGCGCAGCGAACCCGTCGCGCGCTGCCAGAACGGGAGGCGCAGTCCAGAGACGGTTCCGCTGTCGCGACGAGCCGACCGTGAGGATGCCACGGTCGACGAGGGTGTCGAGGGTGTTGAAGACCGTGCGATCTGAGGCGTCGAGATGTTCGCGCACGAGTCGACTGTTCATCACCGGATGCTCCAGTGCCAGCGCCGTGATGAGGTGCGCGGCCGAATCGGCGCGGATGTCGCGCAAGGCCTGCTGCCATGCGGCTCGGATGGTCTCGATCTCCTCCACCAATGTCCGTCCGTTGGCGATCGCGAGGAACGCACCGTCGGCGAAGACGTGGACGATCGGCTCGACGTCGCCCTGCCGATAGCTGGTGAGTGCAGCGAAGTAGTCGTCGCGCTGCTGCAGGATGCCGGCTGAGATGGGCACAGTGACCCCGCTGGTCAGTCCGACTCGCCGGAGGGCGGCCTGCACCAGCGCTCGACCGGTGCGCCCGTTGCCGTCAGGGAACGGGTGGATGGTCTCGAATTGCGCGTGAGCGACGGCGATCGCAGCGAGCGGGAGGGGTGCCGGTCGGAGGGAGTAGGCGATGAAGTCGTCCATCGCCGCTGCGACACGGTCATGGTGCGGCGGAACGAAGTCCGCTTCATGCGGACCGAAGTTGCCGCCCCCGATCCAGACCTGCTCGTCGCGATATCGGCCGGTGATCTCCGGTGCCGATGTGCCGAGGAGCTGCTCCTGCATGGCGATGATCGTCGTGTTGGAGAGCTCGTCCGATGCCGCGAGTGCTGCCTCGAGAGCTCGGACATTGGCGACGATGAGTGGGGCGTTTCCGGTATCGCGCTCGTCCAACTCGGCCTCGGCGATCGCCTTCGCGCTGCTCGTCAGGTTCTCGATCTGCGAGCTCGACGCCGATTCGCTCCGCAGCAGGATCGACGAGAAGGGCGCGGTGACGTGACCGACCTCGCTGTCGAAACGGATGATCCGCTCCTGCGCTTCGCCCAGCAGCTCCACGAGATCATCCGACAAGCGGATGTCGAGGTCCGCGATCGGCGGCGGGACCGCGGCGTCGTATGGCTGTGCGAGGAGCAGCCGCTCGCGCTTCGGCAACGCGTCGGGAGCGATACGCGACCGCCAGGGCCGCTGTTCATACGTGACAGCGGTCGTCATCGTCCCCTCCTGTTTCCCGGCCGAAGTTGCAGTTACGACAGCCGTTAGTGAAGTTTAGGCGCTTATCCTTCACTAAGGAACCTTCGGGGTGCGGTTTGGACGCCGATGTCAGCGGTTTGACTCTCCCGTAGGGGGAGGCGTGATGCTTGAAGCATGTTGCACATCGGAGAGTTCGCAGGCATGACCGGGTTGAGCGTGAAGGCGCTCCGCCACTACGACGAGAAGGGCGTCCTGGTTCCGGCCGACGTCGATCCCGACTCCGGCTACCGCCGCTACGGCGAGGAGCAGGTGCGTTCGGGCGTGATCGTGAAGGCGCTCCGCGATGCCGGCGTCCCCCTCGCCGCGGTGGGCGTCTCCATCGCCGGCGCCGACCCGTCGACCGCTCTCGACGTGCACCATCGCCTGGTCCTGGAGCAGCGGGAGCAGGAGGACCACGCGTTCGCGCAGGCCCGCTCGGTCGTCGCGTCGCTCGCGGCACCGGTCGAGATCGTCGAACGCGCGCTCCCACCCCAGCCCTACGTCGGCCGGGTGCTCACCGTGCCGCGCGGCGACGAGGACGCCGTGACGGACGACGACGCGAACGAGCAGTTCTCGCAGCTCTACGTCGCCCTGCAGGAGGCCGGCGTCGGCCCGACGGGCACGTTCTGGACCGCGCTCCGTCCGGGCGAGCAGGGGGCAGTCGAGATCGTCTGCTGCTGGCCGACCTCGTCACAGCTCGAACCGACGTGGGGTGGTGACGAGACCACGGTCGACGTGCTGCCCGAGCGGACCGAGCTCGCCGCGGTCTGGCGATCCGAACCGGGCGTCGAGCTCCCGGAGGGATCGACCCACCCCGCGGTGGTCGCCCTGTTCGACGCGATCGCGGAGCGGGGGATCACGATGCCGACCACCGAGCTGCGGCAGCGGGTGCTGGGCCAGACCGCCGACGAGTACACGGTCGAGGTGTCGATCACCCTGCCGTGAGGTCGCGGTCCCATCGCGCTTCCCGGGGGCGTGTCAGGCCGGGTCGTTAGGCTGGAGTCGTGGCCAACAGCAAAGATTTCGACACCCGGTACGAGCTCCGTGAGTTCCCGTTCGCGAACGGGGCCGACGGCGAACCGACGCCCGAGAGCCTCGCGGCCCTCGACGCCATCGGATTCGGCTTCCACGAGTCCACCCCGAAGCCGGAGGCGCGCAAGCGCAAGGTGAACGAACTCATCGCCGACGAAGCTGTGCTGCTCGGCGCCTATGTCCGCAAGCCGCAGCCCGGTTCGGTCGACGAGACCTGGCCGGCGGGGACCTTCTCCTGGTTCCCGAAGGCGCTCAGCTGGGGCGACGGCACCAGCATCAACACGCAGGCGATCTCCGACGTCACGGTCCGCCCGACCGAACGACGCCGCGGCATCCTGCGCCGCATGATGACGCAGGCTCTCGAGCGCGGCGTCGCCGACGGCTATGCGATCGCGGCCCTCACCGCCAGCGAGGGCACGATCTACCGTCGTTTCGGATTCGGCTCCGCGATCCGCGAGCGCAACGTCGTCGTGAAGCGCGCGAAGGCGCTGCCGTTCCTCGCGCCGACGAGCGGCATCGTGTCGGTCGTCACCCCCGAGTACCTGGTCGACGGCGTCGCACGTCAGGTGTTCGATCGCTTCGACGAGCGTTCGATCGGGTCCATGGTCCGCAACACCGGATCCTGGCCGCTGGTCCTCGGCACGCTGGGTCGCGACGGTGAACCGGCGAAGGACACCCGCGCCGCCGTGCACCGTCCCGCCGACGGCGAGGAGGTCGACGGCTACGTCACGTGGCGCATGGTCGAGCTGCCCGGCGGTCAGACCGGCATCGAGATCATCGACCTCGTCTACGCGACCGACGCGGCCTACCTGTCGCTCTGGGAGTTCCTGCTCTCCATCGACCTCAACGACGTCGTGAAGTACAACCGCGCCAGGCTCGACGACCCGATCGTGTCGGCCCTCGGCGACAACCGGGCGTACGACATCGAGCACGAAGAGGACCACGTGTGGCTGCGCGTCCTCGACCTCCCGGCCGTCCTCGCGTCGCGTCCCTTCGCGGTCGACGGTTCGTTGACGATCGCCGTGACCGACGCCCTCGGCTACGCGGCGGGCACCTTCCGCCTCGAGGTGACCGGTGGTCGTGGAACTGCCACGAAGCTGAGCGACGAGACCGACGCTGCCGGCGCCGACCTCGCGCTCGACGTCGCCGACCTCGGTTCGCTTCTGCTCGGCGCGGTCTCCCCGGTGTCGCTCGCCGCAGCCGGTGTGCTGCAGGCGACCGACCCTGCTGCGCCGCTCCTGCTGCGATCAATGCTCCAGACGCCCCGCGCGCCGCACGGGATCACCTTCTTCTAGGCGGTCCCGAGCAGCGACCCGCGGATGCCGCGCCGTCGCGGATCAGTCGCGTTGCTCGATGAGGGTGAGTTGCGTGCCGTCCGGGTCGATGAGGAATCCGGCCCGGAGTCCCCAATCCTGCATCCGGACCGGATGCAGGCGAGGCGCGCCGACGGTCGCCTCGGGGACTCCTGAACGTCGGATGGCGTCGTAGAGTTCGTCGACGTCGGCCACACGCAGGCAGCACATGAAGTTACTCGATGCCGGGTCGAGGTCGGGTGCGGGGAAGAACTCGAGCTGCAGGCCACCGCGGACGAGGATCAGCCAGCCCTCGTCTCGGAACGTGCGCTCGAACCCGAACGCCGAGTAGAACGTCTCCGTCGCGTCGAAGCTGCGCGACGGCAGGTTCGGTGTCGCGCGGTCGTGTCGTGTCGAGGTCATGGAGTCGATGATCGCAGCGCGGCGGGCGGCTGGGAAGGTCAGGCCTGCGTGGCCGGTGTCGCGAGTCGTTCGCGGAGGAAGGCGACCACGCGCTTGCGGGCTTCGAACGCCGGGTGGCCGTCGCGCTCGCGGACCTCGCCGGTGAGGACGGAGTGGGCGGTCTTCGCGAAGCCGGCTGCGTTGCCGGGGGAGGAGTCGAGTTCGATGACTTCGAACGCGTCGCCGAGCTTGGCCGCGATGGTGGCGAAGCGCTCCCGCGGGACGGCCCGATCCTCGCTGAAGCGGAGGCCGAGTGCGCAGACCGAGCCCTGAGCCGCACGGGCTGCGACGGCGTCGAACTCGGTGGCGGACATCCCGGGATCGATGCGGCGGGCCCGGCTGACAGGGAACGGCGTGGACGGCTGGCTCATGACGGAGGCGAGGACGTGCTCGTCGACGGCAGCTGCGAGCGCGAAACCGCCGGTGAAGCACATGCCGATGACGCCGACACCAGGGCCCGGTGTGCGGGCCGCGAGGTCGGCGGCCAGTGCCCGGACGTGGTCGGCGACCGGTCGGTGGGCGCCGGTCGCGAACGCCTTGAACTCGGCGGAGACGCAGACCTTGCTGACGCTCGCGAGCGTGTAGCCGAGGGTCCCCTCGTGCCCAGGCGTCCCGAACGGTGACGGGATCGCGACGGTGAAGCCCTCCGCGACGAGGTGCTCCGCCAACCCGAGGACCTCGGGCGTGAGCCCGGGCAGCTCGGGGATGAGGACGACGCCCGGCCCGGACCCCTTCTCGAAGCGGTCGTGCGTGACGCCGCCGCCGGTGAACGGGGTCCGCACCCAGCCGGTGAGGTCTGCGCGCGGAGCGGTGTCGGTGGTCGCATCGTCGGTCATGGGGTGAGCGTAGTCCTGGTCGCTGCGTCCGATCTGCTGGATCGTGGCACGTCCCGCCTGGGAAGCCACCCGCCGTTCACCTCCCGGTCACCGCCGCTCCTCCACCCGGCCACCCCGCGCCGATGGGATGGAACACGATCCCCGTCCCTTCGTGCCCTGGAGACCCATGCCCCGCCTCACCCGTGTGTTGACGATGACCGCCGCGTGCGCCATCGGTGCAACCGCCCTCATCGCGACGCCCGCCGCCGCCATCGCCGCCCCAGCGCCGGGGCTCCAGATCAACGAGATCGAGTCCTCCGACGGCCAAGCCTCAGATTGGATCGAGTTCACCAACACCGCGACGACCGCCGTCACGCTCGACGGCTGGGTCGTGAAGGACAACAAGGACGACAAGCCCTACGCCTTCCCGGCCGGCACGGTCGTCGAGCCCGGCGCGTTCCTCGTCATCGACGACACGCAGTTCGGCTTCGGTCTCGGCAAGGACGACTCGGTCCGCCTGTTCGACCCGACCGCGGCGCTCGCCGACGAGTACTCGTGGACCGCCCACGCGCTGGTCACCTACGGCGTCACCGCCGACCGCACCGGCTGGGCCGAGACCACCGAGTCGACGAAGGGTGCCGCGAACGTCTTCACCGCACCCGAGGTTCCCGAGACCGACGGTGAGATCCGAATCAACGAGATCGACTCGCAGCCATCCGACTGGGTCGAGTTCTTCAACCCCGGCACGACGGCGCTCGACATCTCGCGCTACGAGATCCGCGACAACTCCGACGACCACCGCTGGCAGTTCCTGCCCGGCACGTCGATCGCTCCCGGCGAGTTCCTCGTGGTCGACGAAGCGACGATCGGCCTGGTCGGCGGCACCGAGACGCAGGGCGCGTTCCGCGACCCGATCGGTATCGGCAGCGCCGACGAGATCCGCCTGTTCGACGCCACCGGCACGCTCATCGACCGCTCGGGAACGTGGAGCGGCCACGCGGCCATCGACGGTGACTTCATCGCCGCGACGCTCGCCCGCTGCCCCGACGGTGAAGGCGACTTCACGCTCGCACGCATCACCAAGGGTGCCGCGAACGACTGCGTGCTCCCGAACGTCGCGATCAACGAGGTCGAGTCGAACAAGGACACGACCGACTGGGTCGAGATCGTCAACCTCGAGGCGGCCGCGCTGGACATCTCCGGCTGGACGCTCATGGACAACGACCCGGTGAGCCACGCTGCCGACACGACCCCGCTGCCCGCGGGCACGATCCTCGAGCCCGGCGCCTACTTCGTCTTCGACCAGAACGTGAACTTCGCGTTCGGTCTCGGCAACGGCGACACCACCACCGTGCGGAACGCCGCCGGCGCGACGGTCGCCGAGTACACCTACGCGGCTCACGCTGCTGGTGTCTTCGCGCGCTGCCCCGACGGCACGGGCGAGTTCGTCGACACCGCCGTGTCCACCAAGGGCCTGCGCAACGCCTGCGGCAACCCGGTGCGCATCAACGAGGTCGAGTCCGACGGCGGATCGCCCGACGACTGGATCGAGCTCGTCAACCCGACGACCGCAGCGCTCGACGTCTCCGGCATCGTCGTGAAGGACGACGACGACACCCACGCCTACGCCATCCCCACCGGCACGAGCATCGCGGCCGGCGGCTACCTCGTCATCGAGCGCGCAGCCCTCGGCTTCGGGCTCGGCGGCGGCGACACGGTCCGTCTGTTCGAGGGCGACGCATTGCTCGACTCGACCACCTGGGGCGAGGGGCACCCGGCGAACACCTGGGGACGCTGCCCCGACGCGACCGGCGCCTTCGCTGCGACGGCCGAGGCCACCAAGGGCACAGCCAACGTCTGCGCCGGTGAGATCCCGGTCGGTCCGTGGCCCGGTTCGCCCGACGTGACGGTGCTCGACACCACGCCGATGTTCCTCGAGGACAGCTCAGGACTCGACACCCAGGTCACCGCCGACGGCGCGTTCCTCTGGGCGGTCGACAACGGCACCGGCTCGTTCTGGAAGCTCGCGATCGCCGCCGACGGTTCCGTCTCGTTCGTCGACGGTTGGGAGAACGGCAAGCGCGCCCGCTTCCAGAAGGACGCGTCGAACCCCTCCGCAGCCGGCCCCGACACCGAGGGCATCACGGTCGACGGCGCGGGCTCCGTCTATGTCGGTGTCGAGCGCGACAACAGCGTGAAGGGCGCGACGCTCAACGCCGTGCTCAAGGTCGACCCGAACGCGCCCGGCCCCGACGTCGTCGCCTCCCAGGAGTGGGACCTCACGGCCCTGCTGCCGACGGTCGGTGCAAACCTCGGTGTCGAGGCCGTCGAGTGGGTGGCAGACGGCGACCTCGCCGGCAAGCTCTTCGACGACAACACGAAGGGAACGTACGACCCGGCGGACTACGCGGGCCACGGTGACGGGCTGTTCTTCGTCGGCGTCGAGGACACCGGCGACGTCTACGCGTTCGCACTGAACGCCGACGGCTCGGCCACGCTGATCTCGACGATCGACCCGGGCCTCCCGGCGGTCATGGCGCTCGACTACGACACGACGCTCGGCGTGCTGTGGGCCGTGTGCGACGACGGCTGCGCGGGTACCGGTGCTCAGATCACGTTGAACGGAACCGAGCAGCCGGGGATCGCTCAGGTCGAGCGTCCGGCGGGCCTGCCCGACCTCAACAACGAGGGCTTCGCGACCGCGCCGGCCTCGCTGTCGGTCGACGGCAAGCGTCCCGTGTACTGGTTCGCCGACGGCT
Source organism: Plantibacter sp. PA-3-X8 (assembly GCF_003856975.1). NCBI lineage: Bacteria > Bacillati > Actinomycetota > Actinomycetes > Micrococcales > Microbacteriaceae > Plantibacter > Plantibacter sp. PA-3-X8. The sequence goes on along the minus strand of NZ_CP033107.1, from coordinate 238,637 downwards.
ACGCTTCCGAGGCCCTGCGTCTCGGGTCGCTGCCCGGCACGACCACGCCGCCCGTGACCCCGCCGACCGGTGGCGTCACGCCACTGCCCGGGACGAGCCTCACCGAGGGCAACCGCGGTGCGATCACGCTCGCCGACACGGTGCGGCGGGGCGAGACCGTGACGGTCGGCCTCGAGGACCGGTTCGCGGCGACGGCCGTCGAGGTGTGGTTGTACTCGACGCCGGCGCGGATCGCCACCGGCACGACGAACGCCGCCGGTGACCTGTCGGCGACCATCCCGGCCGACGCGACGCTGGGCGACCACCGGGTCGCGGTCTACGCGGCGGACGGCTCGCTCATCGGCTGGACCGAGGTGCGGATCATCGCGGCCGACGGGACGAGCGTCGACGGTTCGGCGTCGGGTGGGGCGCTCGCGACCACCGGTGCCGAGCTGCCGTTCGGCACGATCGGTGCGGGGGTCCTGCTGGTCCTTCTCGGTGGAGTCCTCGTCGCGATGCGTGCGCGTCGCCGCGCGGTCTGACCGACTGAAGGTCCGACGGCCCCGGGAGCACACTGCTCCCGGGGCCGTTCGCGTCACCTGTCGCCCCGCCGCGTGCGTAGTGGTCGCGTCAGCGCACCGCGCTGGCCCATGGCGACGGCGGGCGGAGGAGCGGGCTACCGGGAGCGCAGCACTTCGAGCGCCTGGGGCGAGAGCGGTGACCCGGCGCGCTTCGCGGCGTACAGCGCGGCGCCGATCGCCGGACCCAAGAGCGGGGTCCGGAGTTCGTACCGGGCGGGCAGCGCCGCGATGGCCTGCTCGAAACCCGACCGCACCGGCTCAGCGGAGAACACCCCGCCCGAGTACGACACCGGAACGACCTCGTCGCCGCTGAAACCGAGCTCCACGCGGGTCGTCTCGACGATCTCCGCCAGCTCCCCGCTCGCGTCGGCCAGGATCCGCCCCGCGACCTCGTCGCCCTGCTGGGCAGCAGCGACGACCGTCTTCGCGAGATCCGCGATCCGGCCACGCTGACCCTTCCAGCGGTTCATGACGACGTCGATCACATCGAGGTCGCTCGTGATCCCGACCCTCGCCCGCACGAGGTCGACGAGAGGACCGCGCGGCAGGCGACCATCGCTCATCCGCGTGAAGGCGTTCAAGCCCCGGGCGGCGATCCAGTACGCCGACCCTTCGTCGCCGAACAGTTCGCTCCACCCGCCGACCCGGTGCCCGCGGCCACGGCGCTCGCCGTACGTCATGGAACCGGTTCCGCTGATGACGTTGATGCCGTCGACGGCGCCGAGCGATCCGGCCCACCCGCACACCATGTCGTTGTCGCAGGAGAACCGGTCATGACCGAGCACGTCGCGCGGTAGCGCATCGAGGTGGGCGATGTCGGAACTCACCTCGCCGTACCCGGGCAGACCGAAGAAGGCCTGATCGATGTCGGCGGTCGTGACACCCGCCTGCCGGCACACCTCCGAGACACCCTCGGTGAGGATGCGACCGACCAGCTCGATCCCCTCGTCGAAGTAGTAGCAGCTCGCCGTCCTCGCTTCCGCGAGCACCCGTCCGGCGTCGTCGAGCAGCACGAAGGCCGTCTTCGACCCGCCACCGTCGACGCCGAGGTACCGCGCCACGACTACTGCTCCTGCAGCTGAGCGGCGACACTCCGAGCGTCGTCGACGCCGTCGAACTCGTGGATCCGGACGCCCTGCACGACGCGGTTCACTGTGCCGCTGGGGAACGGGTTGTCCGGGGTCGCACCGAGCTGGAGCGAGTACGACAGGCCGAGCAGCTGCGCGACGAGCACGTAGCCGATCGCGAGCTGCGCGTCGTCGAGGCCGACGAGCTCGGGCAGTACCCAGTCGTACGCCGTGGCGTCGGCGAGCGGCTCGGAGGAGATCGCGATCACGCGTTCCGGCGACAGCGTCGCGCGCAGTTCGGCGACGATGTCGAGGTCGTACTGCCGCGTGTACGGATCGGACGACAGGTAGACGACGACGAGCGTGCTGTCGTCGACGACCGCCTTCGGTCCGTGACGGAACCCGAGCGCCGAGTCGTAGTAGGTGACGATCCGTCCGGCGGTCAGCTCGAGCAACTTGAGCGCCGACTCGCGGGCCAGGCCGGTGAGCGGGCCGCTGCCGATGTAGACGACGCGTTCGCACCCCTCGTTGGCGAGGGCGCGGATGTCCACCTCGCGCTGGTCGAGGATCGTCGTCGCTCCGGCCGCGAGCGCCTGCACCGCGGCGTCGTCAGTGCCGCCGAGGATGAGGAGGACCGAGAGCAGCATCGAGCTGAAGCTCGACGTCATCGCGAAGCCCTCGTCGTTCGAGCGCAGGGGCATGAGGACGGTCAGCGACGAGGCGCGGTCGTGGTGGCGTCGGTAGAGCTCGCCGGTCTCGTCGCACGTGATCACCAGGTGGTGCACCTCGGCGAGCGACTGGTCGGCGAGTTCCGTCGCGGCCACGCTCTCCGGGCTGTTGCCGGAGCGGGCGAACGACACGAGGAGCAGCGGGACGTCCTCGGCGAACGACTCCTGCGGGTTGGAGACGATGTCGGTGGTCGCGACCGCGTCGATCCGGCGACGGAGCGTCCGGGTCAGGGCAGGTGCCGCGATCTCGCCGATGAAGGCCGAGGTCCCCGCCCCGGTCAGGACGACACGCAGCTCGGGTCGTGCGAGGAGCGGTGCGAGGAACGCGTCGATCTCCTCGCGGCGGGCGGCGATCCCCGTCGACGCCTCGAGCCAGACGTCGGGCTGCTGGGTGATCTCGCGGACGGTGGCTTCCGAACCGACGATGGTGGTGATGGACACGGGTTGCTCCTGGGGTGGGTCGAGGTGATGAGGGGGAGTTGCGAGGTAGCGATGTTGGTTGAGCGTTCGACGCGTGCAGCGATGGACGTGATCCTGCCACGCCGGGATCGGCGCCTACCCCTTGAGGCCTGAGAAGGTCATGGTCGCCACGAACTGCTTCTGGGCGAAGAGGAAGAACACGATCAGCGGGAGCGTGGCGACGACGTTGCCGGCCATGAGGAGCGCCCAGTCCGTGCGGCGCGCGCCCTGGAAGTTCGTGATGCCGAGCTGCAGCGTGAACGCCTGGTCGTTGTTGATCGCGATGAGCGGCCAGACGAGGTCGTTCCACGAACCCAACAGGGTGAAGATCGCGAGCGTCGCCAGAGCCGGCTTCGCGAGCGGCAGGATCACCCGGAAGAACACCTGCAGGCGGGTGCAGCCGTCGATGAGCGCGGCCTCTTCGAGCTCCGCCGGGAGCGACAGGAAGAACTGCCGCATGAGGAAGATGCCGAACGCGGACGCCAGCCACGGCACGATCGCCGCCCCGAGGCTGTCGATGAGTCCGATCCGGGAGAACAGGATGTAGGTCGGGATCATCAGCAGCTGCGTCGGGATCATGATCGTCGCGACGATCATGAGGAAGCCCATCGTCTTGCCGCGGAAGTTCAACCGCGCGAACCCGTAGCCGGCGAGCGAGCAGAGCACGAGGTGGGACAGGACCGCGACCGTCGACACGATGACCGTGTTGCCGAGCCAGAGCAGGATGTTCGACTCGGAGAAGAGCTTCGCGAACCCGTCGAAGGTGATGTGCGAGGGGAGGATGCGGGGCGGATAGGTGTTGATCTCCGACTCCGGCGTCACCGAGGTGATGAACATCTGCACGAACGGGATGGCGAAGATGATCGCGATCGGGGCAAGCACGAGATGCCAGGGGCTGAACCGCCGACGCGTGCGTCGTTCGGCGGGCGGAGCGGTCACGGACGACTTGCCGGTGGCGGCGTCGCCGCGTGGTGGGGTGGTCAGGACGGTCATCAGAATGCCTCCACGTTGGAACGGCGGGAGTACAGGACGACACCGATCGTGGCGATGAGCGTCACCACGAACAGCCCGTAGGCGACCGCGGAGCCGTACCCGAACTGCAACTGCTTGAACGCCGCGTCCCAGAGGTAGAACACGATCGTCTGGGTGGCACCGAGCGGGCCACCTCTGGTGGTGGTGTACACGAGGTCGAACAGCTGGATCGCCTGGATGAACTGCCAGATCGCGACGAACACGGTGACCGGTCCGAGCTGCGGGAAGGTGATGCGCCAGAACGACTGCCAGGCGTTCGCACCGTCGATCCGTGCGGCCTCGAGCAGTTCGGCGGGGATGTCCTGCAGGGCCGCCAGGTAGATGACGGTCGTGAAGGCGGCCTGCCCCCAGAGCGACATGATCGTGATGACGACCATCGCCTGCCCCTGGTCTTCGAGCCAGCCCTGCGCCGGGAGTCCGAGGAACCGGAACACGGTGTTGAGGAGCCCGAACTGCGGGTTGAAGAGGTACGTCGTGAGGATGCCGGTCGCGGCGGCGGAGGCGACGAAGGGGACGAAGATCGCCGTGCGGTAGACGCCGATGAAGCGGATCCGGCGGTTGAGCGCGACGGCGAGGAAGAGTCCGAGGCCGAGCGACGCGGGGACGAAGAGGAGCGTGTAGACGACGGTGTGGACGACGGCCGCCTGCAGCTCGTCGTTGCCGATCATGCTGGCGTAGTTCTCCAGCCCCACCTGCTCCGGCTCGCTGAACCCGTCCCACTTCTGGAGCGACAGGAAGAACGCCCAGATCGCGGGGAAGATCGACAGGCCCAGCACGATGAGCATCGCCGGGGCGACGAAGCCCCAGCCGGTGAGACTGTCGCGGAACCGTCGTCCGGAACGGCGGGGCCGGGCCGGAGCGCGCTCGGCACGCTCCGGCTTCGGCTCCGTCGATGGACGTGTGTCGCGTCCGGCGACCGTGGACATCAGTCCTCCGCCAGAGCGTCGTCGGCGGTCTTCGCGGCGTCCTCGAGGGCCTGCTTCGGATCGCCCTGGCCTTGCAGCACCGAGGAGATCGCCTTGCCGATGGCCTCCGACAGGCCGACGTAGCCGGGCACCGTCGGGCGGGCCTGCTTGGCGTTGACGCCGTTCTCGGCCATCACGTCGAGGCCGGGCAGCTGAGCCACCTGCGCCTGGAACTCGGGGGTGTCGATCTCGCTCGAGCGCAGCGGGAGGTTGCCGTAGGCGACGTTCCACTTGAGGTCCTGCTCCGAGTCGGTGAGCCACTTCGTGAACTCGTACGCCCAGTACTCGCGGTTCTTGTCCTTGTGGTCGAAGAGCGCCCAGACGTCGGGGCCGGAGACGGTCTGGTGGTCGCCGTCGGTGCCGGGGAGGACGGTGACGCCGTACTTCGTGCCCTTCGTCTGCAGCGTCGACAGCTGCCACGGACCGGAGGTGATCATGCCGATGCGGTCGCTGGCGAAGAGGTCGCCGAACTTCGTGTCGGTCTGGTCGAGGTAGACGCTCTTGTCCTCGACCGCCATGTCGCGGAGGAAGGTCAGTGCGTCGACGCCCGCATCCGAGGCGAACTCGGCCGTCTTGGCGTCGTCGGAGATGATCGATCCACCGTTCTGCCAGAGGTGCGGCCAGAACTGCCAGGTCGTCTCCTCGCTGCCCGACACCGAGTACGCGTAGCCGTAGGTGTTCGTCGCCGGGTCGGTGAGCTGCTTCGACGCCTCGCGGAAGTCGTCCCAGGTCCAGTCGGCCGTGGGGTAGTCGACGCCGGCCGCATCGAACACGGTCGTGTTGTAGAGGAGGGAGATGTTGTCGACCACGGCGGGGAAGCCGATCGTCTTCTCACCGGTCGGCTGCACCGTCTTGCGGGCCGCCTCGGAGAACTCGTCCCACTTGACGTCGGGCTCGGCCACCTGGTCGGTGATGTCGAGGGTGCGGCCGGACGCCTCGAGTCGGCTCGCCCAGGATCCGAAGGCGTACGAGACGTCGGGGTAGTTGCCACCCGCGAAGCTCGCGGAGAGTTTCTGCAGGAGGTCCTCCGTGGACGGCGCGCCCGAGGACACGTCGATGGTCACGTTGGGGTGCAGCTTCTCGAAGTCGTCGACGAGGCCGGTGAGGATCTGCTGCGCGGCGTCGGCCTGCCCGGTCCAGAAGGTGAGTTTCACCTTCGCGTCCTTGTCGAGCGTCGTGGCACCGGAGGATCCGCCGGCGCACCCGGAGAGCGCGAGCGCTCCGACGGCGAGGACGGCGGTCGCGGTGATGAGGCGACGTGCTCGGCGGGCGTGCGGGGAGGTGGAAGCGTGGATCGTGGAACGGGGTGGGAACATCGGTGGTCGTCTCCTGTGTCGATCGTTCGGGAAGGAATCGGTTCGGCGGTGCTTCGGGTCGGTCAGATGCGGTCGGCGGGGATGATCTCCCGCAGCGGCTCCGGCAGCAGCTCGCCGTGCGCGGCGACGAGGTCGTTGCACAGCTCCCAGATCTGCTCGGGCGTGAGGGCGGACGAGGCGTTCGGGTCCATGAGGACCGCCTGCCGGATGAGCGTCGGGTTGCCGGTGCGGGCCGCCTCGATCGTGAGCTCCGCGACGGAGACGTACGGGCGGTTGAGTGCGGCGCACTGCACGGGCAGGGCGCCCATGGGCTGCGGGGCGATGCCGTTCCCGTCGACCTGGACCGGGACTTCGACGACGGCACCCTGCGGCAGGTTGTCGATGAGGCCGCGGTTGACGACGTTCCCGTGGATGAGTCGCGGGGTGTCGGTCACGAGCGAGTGGATGAGCTGCGGGGCGTACTCGCTCGCCTCGTCCTCGAGCGTCAGCGGGGTCCCGGCCGCGAGGGCGGCCTTCGTCGCCTCGAACTCCGCGACGTTCTCCTCGCTGATGCCGAGGTACTCGAGCGGCTGGAGGCGGAAGCGCTCGACCTGCTCGCGGGAGCGGAGGAACCACGACAGGTACTCTGAGGAGTGCTCGCTCGTCTCGGTCGGGTAGTAGCCGATGCGGCGGAACATCTCGACGCGAACGCGGCGGCTGAGCTCCGGGTCCTCGCGGATGCGGTCGCGCAGGGCCGGATAGAGGTCGCGGCCCTCGTGGGTCCACTCGAGCAACCACGACTGGTGGTTGACGCCGGCTGCGCGGTAGCTCGTGCCCTCGATCGGCACGCCGACGAGCTCGCAGAGGTCGTTCACCGTCCAGAACACGCTGTGGCAGAGGCCGATCGCGCTGATGTCGGGGGCGACGACCGACGCCCACCAGATGTTCATCGCCATCGGGTTGGTGTAGTTCAGGAGGTGGGCGTCGGGGCAGATCTCCCGCATGTCGGCGGTCAGCGCCGAGAGCAACGGGAAGGTGCGGAGTGCGCGGAAGACACCGCCGACGCCGGTGGTGTCGCCGATGGTCTGCAGGAGACCGCGGGCCGCCGGGATCTCGAGGTCGGAGACGGTCGCGCGGATGCCGCCGACCTGGACCATGTTGATCACGAAGTCCGCGCCGGCGAGGGCGCGACGACGGTCGGACTCCGCCGAGATCGTCGCCCGGCCGTCGAGGCGCTCGTCGACGTGGCGGGCGGTGCCCTCGGCCACCGCGAGGCGTTCGGGGTCGATGTCGTGCAGGACGATCTCGAGGCCGGCGAGGTCGCGGTAGCGGAGGAGGTCGGCGATGAGTTGGCGGGTGAAGACGACGCTGCCCGCCCCGATGAAAGTCACTCGTGTCATGGAGTGATCATCGACTACAGTGATCGAACCGAGCAAGAACTTGATCGGAAATCGATTGAAATGATCACTTTCGCTGAGCAGAGCCGTCGGCGACGAGGGAGGGGTTCGCCGTGGGAGGACCGACCGCAGCCGAGCTCTCGCGACACGCTCCGTCCGGGAAACGCAGTCAGCGGATGCGCGCCATCCTTGCGCTCCTCGCGGCGGAGGACGCCGTCGTCTCGATCGACGACCTCACGGCCCGGCTCGACGTCTCGGCCCCGACGATCCGTCGTGACCTCGCCGACCTCGACGACCTGGGCCTCGTCCTCCGGACGCACGGTGGCGCTCGGGCGGTGGAGTCGCGCGACGAAGTGCCCGTGCGGTTCCGCGACACGCAGTTCCGTGAGGCCAAGCGTCGGATCGCCTTACGCGCGGCGGAGATGATCCCCGCAGGACCGTACGCGATCGCCCTGAGCGGTGGCACCACCACGGCGGCGGTCGCCAAGGAGTTGAGCAACCGGGCGGAACTGACGATCGTGACGAACTCGCTCACCACGGCGACCGAGATCGCCTCCCGGCCGAACCTGCAGGTGATCATGACGGGAGGCCTGGTGCGCTCCTCGTCGTTCGAGGCGGTGGGGGCGCTCGCCGAGAACACCTTCAGCGCGATCAACGTGGGTACAGCGATCCTCGGGACCGACGGCATCAGTGCGCAGGGCGGTGCGACGACGCACGACGAGCGGGAGGCGCGGACGAACCTCGCGATGGTGCGGCACGCGCAGCGGGTCATCGTGGTCGCCGACGGCTCGAAGGTCGGGAGGGTCACGCTCGCGCGCATGGCCGAGTTGGGGCAGATCCACGACCTCGTGACCGACTCCTCCGCCGACCCCGACGAGCTCGAGCGCCTGGCGGCCGCGGACATCGCCGTGCACGTCGTCGCCCTCTGATCCGCGCCGGACCTCAAGCCCACAGATGTCGCGGGCACGGACGGCATTGTTCTAGTACAATTGCAAACATGTTGTTCCGCGTCGATCCCACCTCCGCGGTCTCGCTCGCCGAGCAGATCGCGGTGCAGGTGCGCTCCGGCATCGCGACGGGCGCGCTGGCACCGGGGGAGCGCCTGCCGCCTGCCCGCGACCTCGCCCGCGCGCTGCAGATCAACATGCACACGGTCCTCCGCGCCTACGGAGAGCTCCGCGACGACGGCCTCATCGGGATGCGACAGGGCCGCGGCGCGTGGGTGAACGAGGATGCAGCACCGGGCCTCGTCCGGGTCAACGAACTCGTCGCCCAGCTCGTCACCGAGGCACGCAAGTTCGGGATCTCGCCGAAGGACCTCAGCCGGATGATCGAACGCACCTGACGGGCTCCGGCGCCCACCTCACGACCACGTCGGCCGTCACCACCGACGATCGGACCACCTCAGCAGCTCAGGGGGAGCACATGCACGACACCACCAACACACCGCCACCGGCAGCACCAGCGCGCGGACGGATCCTGCTCGCCGGCCTCGCCATGGCCGTCCCGGCGATCGCGATCGCACTCACCCGGCTCGTCTGGGGCGATGCGATCCCCGTCGACGTCGCATCGCACTGGTCGGGCACCGGGGCACCGGACGACTCCCTGCCGGCCGCGGGCGTCTTCCTCGTGACGCTGATCATCGCGTCCGTCGCCGCGATCACAGCCATCATCCTGCTCGCCCTGCCGAAGCCGGACATGCGCACCAAGCGCATGATCATCCTCTTCATCGGCATCGCCGCCGGGTCGGCCGCGTCCGTGTGGATCATCCCCACCTGGCTCACTGTGCAGGCGGGATCGGTCGACGGTGCCGTCCTCGGCTGGTGGGTCGTCCCGCTCGCCGCGTGCTCGCTCTGGGGCGTGATCCCCGCCGTGATCCTGCCGGCTCAGCCGCTGCTCGCCGGTGCAGCTGCACGACCGGCGCCGATGGACCTCGGCGAGACCGAGGTCGGTGCCTGGAGCCGGAGTGTCACAGCCCTGCTGTTCCTCTGGCTCACTCTCGCCCTCGTCGCGATCGGCGCCGTCGCCTACACGCCGATCCTGCTGGGCGGCGAGCCGGGTGTCGCGATGTTCGGTCTGTCGATCCTCGCCGTCGCGACCCTCCTCTGCGCCTCCTTCATCCGCCTCCGAGTGAGCGTCGACTGGCGCGGCCTCCGCGTCGTCTCGCTCTTCGGCATCCCGATGAAGCGCATCCCCCTCGACCAGGTCGACGTCGTCGAGGCCACCGACATCCGCCCGATGGACTGGGGCGGCTGGGGCTACCGGATCATGCCCGGCCGCTCGGCCGTCGTGCTGCGCTCCGGCCCCGGACTCGTCGTCACGAGCACCTCTGGCAAGCAGTTCGCGATCACGATCGACGACCCCGAGGAACCCGCCGCGCTCCTGCAGGCACTCGCCGCCCGCGTCGCGTCGCGGGTCTGACGTTGCACCGCGTGACGAACCGGACGTCGAACCTGTCCTGAAGTCGTACGGTGAATCCATGAGCGAAGCACCCCTGGCCACTGAGCCGTCCACGACCGCGCTGCCCTCGACCACGATCGGCGCGGGCGACACCACCACGGAGGTCGGCGCCATCGGGTACGGCGCGATGTCCATCGCCGGTACCTACGGGGCGATCGCCGACGCCGATGTCACCGCCATCCTCGACGCCACCCTGGCGAGCGGCGTGAACCTCATCGACACTGCGAACGTCTACGGGGACGGCCGCAGCGAGGAACTCCTCGGCCGGTACCTGACCGGGCGCCGCGACGACGTCTTCCTCGCGTCCAAGGTGGGCATCGTCACCGGCGGCGGCATCGGCAAACGAGGGATCCGTGGCGACCGCACCCACCTCCACGAGCAGATCGACGGGACGCTCACCCGCCTCGGCACCGACCACCTCGACCTCTACTACCAGCACCGCGTCGACCCCGACATCCCGATCGAGGAGACGGTGGGGGCGCTCGCCGAACTGGTCGCCGGCGGCAAGGTGCTCCGCATCGGTCTGTCCGAGGCGACGGGCGACGAACTCCGCCGCGCCCACGCCGTGCACCCGATCGCGGCGATCCAGTCCGAGTGGAGCATCGTCAGCCGCGACATCGAGACCTACGTCGTCCCGACGGCGGCGGAGCTCGGCGTGACGGTCGTCGCGTTCTCGCCGCTGTCGCGCGGGCTGTTCACCGAGGACTTCACGGCCGAGACGGTGCCGCTCGGGGGGACGCGAGCGAACTTCCCGCGCTTCCAGCCCGAACACCTCGCGGCAAACCTCGAACTGGCGGCCCGCTTCCGCACCCTCGCTCACCGCATCGGGACGACCGCGGAGGCGCTCGCGCTCGCCTGGGTGCACGACCGAGGACAACAGCTCGGCGCACGGGTCGTCTCGATCCCCGGCACCCGGAGCGTCGCGCACCTGCACGCGAACCTCGAGGCGTTCCAGGTTGAGCTGACGGACGAGATCCGAGCCGAGATCGACACCTACGCCGACCAGGTGAGCGGTCCGCGGGCCGCCGACCCGAACTGGGTGTCGGGCGGTCGCGAGGGGCTCATCTGACCCAGACCGGGCTCGAGCACGGTTTCGGTCGCGGGTTCAGCAGCCGATGGCGGGTTTGCCGGGTCGGCAGGGTTTGTCGACGCCGACGGTCGAGTTGCGGACGATCTGGACCGTGTGGGGTTCTTCGGTCGGGATCGAGAGGGTTCCGACGACGGGAAGCCACCCGCTGTCGCCGATGCGGTATTCGGCGGCGTACTCGACCTCCGTGGTGATGGTCTTGGTCCCGACCGTCGTGTAGCGGTGGCTGGTGGGGGTCTTGGAGAACTCGGCCAGTCCGAGGGCGGCCCAGGAGGATCCGCCGGTCCGGACGGTCGCACTCTCGCCGTCGCCGTAGTCGAAGGTGAAGCCGATGGGGATGAAGTTCACCTCTGCGACCTGGCCGAGGAGGGTGCCGGTGCGGGTGTGGCCGGAAGCAGCTGCGATGACGTTGGTGTGGAGCCCGCGGACACCCCAGGCGGCGGGTTCGGTGGTGACGGTGGGGGCGGCGGGGGCGAAGCTGGCGACGTCGCGGATCGTGACGGGGGCCGCCGGCGCTGCTTCGAGGTCGGTGCCGAGGTCGCCGGGGGTGAAGGTGTAGCACTCGTCCGGCCGCATGAGGCTGCAGACCGTCCGCTCACCGTTGGGCCCGTCGGTCACACCGGGCGGCAGCTCGGCCGAGCCTCCGCCTTCGTAGTCGCCTCCGCCGGTTCCGCCACCGGAACCACCGCCTCCACCCGAACCAGGCCGCTCGACGCTGCCCCCGATGTCGACCGAGCCGTTGCCGATGCAAGCGCCATTCATGTAGTCCACCTCGGTGCAGCTGTTTGCAGACGCCGACGTGACCGGAGCAGTGAGTGATACAACGGCGATCAGTGCGAGTACCGTAGCGAGCCTTCTGGTCATGAGCAGATCTCGCTTTCCGGGACAGGCTTCTTCGTGGAAATCAGCACTTCCCCGTCCGCTGCGGTGAGCTGAAGCTCTGTTGAGCGGAGTTGATCTCGCTCTGGATTGACGACTGAGGTTCCGCCGGAGTCCAGAACATCGACGCCGGTGTAGTCGATGCACGCTTGAGCAATCGCGATCACACCGACAGCGTCGGGCCGAGGCCACCACTGAGCGAGCTCGACGCGCCGAAGGGTGGCTTCGCCTGTGGTTCTCCAGCCCTTCGCGGCCATGTCTACGAATCCTGCGGTCTCTGCTTCCTTCAGATCGGGCGCGAGAAGGTGGTCGAGCCGTTCTGGGTTTTGTCCGCCTTCGGCGCCAATTGTGTTGACGACGGTGACAAAGGAACCAACCGTCTCCGTCACCGCAGCCAGGGCCTGTTCCTCGTTCTCGAAGACCGGCGGAGTGCTGCTCGGAGGGGGAGCCGGTTCGACTTCCGTGCACGCGGTGAGCGCGAGGAGTCCCACCGCTAGTGCAAGTGTGGAGAGGGTTCGAGGTGAGGAGATCGTTGACATCCCTCGACGCTACGGGCGGTCGAAGCGGCCGCCCGGGTTATCCACAGTGCAGATATGCCTACACCGACATATGTCGCGCATGAGGCCGTTGTGCCAGCGCGGTGCGCTGGCGTGAGCGCACCCCAGGGTAGGTGAGCGCGGGTCTCCGGAGGGGCGCGCTCACGTGAGGGACCCGCGCTCGCGTCAGCGCACCGCGCTGGCGTCAGGCCCAGGCCCAGGCGCCGGGGTCAGGAGCGGCCGAGCCACCAGGCGGGGGAGGCCGCGATGACGGTGCGGGCCGCCGCGTCGATGTCGTCGAGGTCGCCGGACCGGAGCCACTCCTCGATCGCCGCGACGGTGCCGGCGCCGGCGTAGGCCACGAGCATCCGCACGTGTCGCTCGGGCGTGATGCCGTCCTCGCGAGGTGGGGCGATGTGCGGGTGCCGGTCGAGGTGGTGCGCGAGCGCCTGCTCGATCCGCTCGGTGAGCGCGTCACGCAGGGGTCCGATGAGCCGGGGGTGCATGGCGTTGCGGTAGATCGTCGCGTGCTCGGCGACGTGACGCAGGAGGTCGCGTTCGGACTCGTCGAAGACGCTCAGCGTCGAGTCGCTGTGCGCCGGCAGATCGGCGTGCGCCTGGAGTGTCTCATCCAGTTCCTCGCCGAGCACGTCGGCGAGCAGGTGGACGGGCGTCGCGGCGTGACGGTAGAAGGTGTCGCGGGTGATCCCCGCCACCCGGGACACCTCCGCAACGGTCACCTGATCGATGCGCTTCGCCGCCGCGAGGGTGTGGATCGCGTCGCGAAGGGCACTGCGAGTTCGTGCCTGACGAGGGTCCATGCGTTCACTCTAGTGATGCCCGACCAGTCGGCTCGTGCGCCAAGTTGCACCCCGGCTCGGAAAGTGCAATACTGCACTTCGTGATGCAGAGTGCAACTTCGACGAATCGACTGTCCGACCGGATGGCCGCCACCGCCGCGCGCCTGACGACCGTGTCACGTCGGCTCACGGCCGCCCAAGGCCTCAACGGCTTCACGATCGAGGAACTCTGCGAGGAGGTCGGCGTCTCGCGTCGCACCTTCTTCAACTACTTCCCGAGCAAGGAGGACGCCGTGCTCGGCATCGACGAGACCGAGGAGACCGAGCGGTTCGCCACCGAGTTCCTCGCCCTCGGCTCGCGGGGGTGGCGCGCCGTGCTCGACGACTTCATGCTCATCGCGGCCGGCCATGCGGAGCGGTCCGGGTTCGGTCTCGCCGAGCACGTCGACTTCCACGCCGCCCTCGAGCGCGAACCCAAGTTGCTGGTCCGGTTCATGGGCCTCAACCGTGAGCGCGAGCAACTGCTCGTCGAGCTCATCGCCGTGCGGGAAGGCGTCCCGGCAGACGACCCGCGTGCCCGCGCCTGCGCCGACCTCTTCGGGATGGCGATCAAGACGACGATGGCGCGTGTCTTCGGCAGCGGCGTCGCCGACATCGGCCAGGGCGGGGAGTTCGACATCGTCGGCTCCATCCGCGACTGCCTCGCGACGTATCGCACCATCCTCGAGCCCGCCGACCCCGAATCCGCCGACGCCGGACCCACCGCCGCCGCACCCCAGATCCCCCACACGAACCCCACTCCCCGAAAGGACCTCCAGTGACCGCCGCCACCGCCGCACCCACCGAGGGCCCGATGCTGCTCACCAAGCGCCGCATCTGGATCATCTTCGCCGCCCTCATCGCGGGCATGCTGCTCTCCAGCCTCGACCAGACGATCGTCTCCACCGCCATGCCGACGATCGTCGGACAGCTGGGCGGCGTCGACCACCAGGTCTGGCTCACCACCGCCTACCTCCTGGCGACCACGATCGTCATGCCCGTCTACGGCAAGTTCGGTGACGTCCTCGGTCGTCGTCGCCTCTTCCTCGTCGCGATCGCCCTGTTCACGATCGCCTCCGTCGGTTGTGCGTTCGCGGGTGACTTCACGCAGCTCATCGTCTGGCGAGCCGTCCAGGGCCTCGGTGGCGGTGGCCTCATGATCCTGTCGCAGGCGATCATCGCCGACATCGTGCCCGCCTCCGAGCGCGGCAAGTACCTCGGCCCGCTCGGCGCCGTCTTCGGTCTCTCCGCCGTCGGTGGCCCGCTCCTCGGTGGCTTCTTCGTCGACCACCTCACCTGGCAGTGGGCGTTCTACATCAACATCCCGGTCGGCATCGCCGCCTTCGCGATCGCGTTCTTCACGCTGAAGCTGCCGAACAAGAAGGCGACCGCGCCGATCGACCTCCTCGGCGTGATCTTCCTCTCGGCGTTCACCACCTGCCTCATCTTCTTCACCGACTTCGGTGGCGACGCTGCGCACGGTTGGGGTGCCATCGAGACCTGGATGTTCGGCATCGGCATGCTGCTCGCCGCGCTGCTCTTCGTCATCACCGAGGCGCGCGCCAAGGACCCGATCATCCCGCTGTCGCTCTTCAAGAACCCGACGTTCATCAACGCGACCGCGATCGGCCTCACCCTCGGCCTCGGCATGTTCTCGGCGATCGGCTTCGTGCCGACGTTCCTCCAGATGTCGTCCGGCACCTCGGCAGCCGCATCGGGCCTGCTCATGATCCCGATGATGGTCGGCCTCATCGGTACCTCGATCGTCTCGGGGAACCTGATCACCAGGACCGGTCGCTACCGGATGTTCCCGGTCATCGGCACGCTCGTCACCGCCGCCTCGATGGTCGCGTTCACGACGCTCACGGCGGACACCCCGATCTGGCTGATCTGCGTCTTCCTGTTCTTCTTCGGCGCCGGTCTCGGCCTGATCATGCAGGTCGTCGTGCTCGTCGCCCAGAACTCGGTGGACGCGTCGATGGTGGGAACGGCGACCAGCACGAACAACTACTTCCGCGAGGTGGGTGCGTCGCTCGGCGTCGCCGTGTTCGGCACGATCTTCACCACGCGCCTCACGGCCAACCTGAAGGACGTGTTCGCGAGTTCGGGTGCCAGCGCGGGGGACGCTTCCAATGCGGCGGCGACGATCGACCCGCAGACGCTCAGCCAGCTTCCGCCGGGCATCCGCGACGGTGTCGTGACCGCCTATGCCGACGCTCTCGCCCCGGTGTTCTGGTACCTGCTGCCGTTCATCGGCGCGGCCTTCCTGCTGTCGTTGTTCCTCAAGCAGATCCCGCTGTCCGACGTCGCCGGGCTCGTCGCCCGCGGCGAGGCGGTCGGCGGGGACGAGGCGGAGTCACTCGAGGCCGCAGCGCGCGGCAAGGTGCCTGCCTCGACCACCGGGGCACCCGCGTTCGACCGGGCCTCGGGTGGCGACGGTGAACTGGCGGACGCTGATCGCGAGCAGTCGCCGCGGTAGGACTCGGCCGCTGCCTGACGCCGGCCCTGGGACACGTCGTCCCGGGGCCGGCGTCGTCATGCTGAGGACTGCCTGAAACTATCTGACATGTGACTGATAGATGCGTATGCTGGGGGTGCTCGCCAGAGCCGGTGAGCAGAACGGAGCGGCATCATGTCGAATGCATCAATCCAGGGCCGGTTCGCCGGCAAGGTCGCGATCGTCACCGGGGGCGTGTCCGGCATCGGGGCGAAGATCACCGAACGGCTGGTCGCCGAGGGCGCCTCGGTCGTCGTCGCGGACATCAATGCCGAGCTCATCGCGCGTGCCGCCGAGACCTTCGGCGATCGCGTGTGGGGTCGGCGCACCGACGTGACCGACGAGGCTGACTTCTCCGCGCTGGTCGCCGAGACCGTCGAACGCTTCGGCACGCTCGACACGCTCTTCAACGTCGCCGGTGGGTCGCGCGCCGGGACGATCACCGACATCTCCTTCGAGGACTGGGACTTCACGGTCCGACTGAACCTCTACAGCGCCTTCAACGGCACCCGGCTCGCCGCCCGTCAGTTCCTCGCCGAGGGCAAGGCCGGGTCGATCGTCAACATCGCTTCGCTCAACTCGCTCGTCCCCATGCACTTCGGCGTCGGCTACACGGCGTCGAAGGCCGGCGCGGTCATGTTGACCAAGCAGGCGGCGCTCGAGCTCGGTGAGCATGGCATCCGGGTGAACGCCGTGTCGCCGGGTCTCGTCGCGACGCCGTTGACGAAGTCGCTGACCGACATCCCCGGTGTGCAGGCCGCGTACGACGAGCGCATCCCGCTCCGACGTGCGGCTGCGCCGGAGGAGATCGCCGCAGCCGCCCTGTTCCTCGCGAGCGACGACGCGTCGTACATCTCGGGCGACAACCTCGTCGTCGACGGTGCCTGGCAGACCACCGGCTATCCGGACCTGCGACCGTTCATGAGCTGATCAGGTGGGGCCGACGGCTAGCCCTTCGGGGAGACGACCTTGATGCGGGAGTGACCCGAGGGGCCGCCGGTCGACTCGATGTAGGTCTTGAACGCCTCGAGCGCCCCACGGACGACCCGTCCGGCGAGCCCGAGCGCCGCAGCGGTCCGCTCCACCGCGGACACCGGCTTCCAGTGCACAGTGACGTCCACGCGGGTCTGCTGCTTGTCGATCGCGTCGAAGGTGGCGTCGCCACTGAACCAGACGTCGCCCTCGATGGTGCGCCAGACCAGACGCTCCTCGGGGAGCTGCTCCAGGATCTCGACGAGGAACTGCCGCGAGAGCTTGCTGATCGCGACGGTCCAGCGACTGTAGACCTCGCCGGTCAGCTTCACCTCGCGTACGGCCGGCAAGAACTCCGGGTACGACTCGAAGTCGACCCACTGCTTGTAGACGGCGGCGATGGGGAGGTCGACGATGATGCTGTGCTGGACGGTCGAGACCCCGTCCTCCGCCGTACGGGTTCGCTTCGCCGTCTCTTCGTCCCCGGGCTCGAACGATCCGTCGTCGGGGGCGGAGTCGGTGCTTCCTCGTCGCTTCATTTGTCCTTCTTGTCCTTGTTCTTGCCGTTGTTGCCGTTGTTCCCGTTGTTCCCGTTGTTCCCGGAATCGTCCCCGCCTCCGTCGTCTTCGACCGGTGCAGCGGGTTCGGCCGGCGCGACCGAACTGGGTTCCGGGGTCGGCGTCGGGGTCTCGACCGCGGGGGAGAGGTCGGCGCGGACGAGCGCGATCGCCGCACGGATGTCCGCGGCTCGGGTCGCCGAAACGGTCCCAGCCGCCTCAGCAGCGGCCATCTGCGCCTCGAGCGCGTCGAGAGCCGCGAGCGCGCCCGCAGTGTCGCCGTCGGCGGCTGCGTTCGCGACCACGAGTACACGACTCTGCAGGTCGCGGCCGGTGTTCGCGTCGAGGTCTGCAGCCGGTCCGGCGCAGCCACTCAGGAGGGCGACGACGACCAACGGTGCTGCGAACAGCCGGAGCCCTCGGTTCCAGGAGTTCCTCATGGCGTCACCTTCCGCAGGAGTTCGTCCAGATGCGTCGACAACGGTTCGGGCAGGGTGGGCAGCGTCGGAGCGGGCGGCTGTGCCTGGGACACGATGAACCAGACGACGGCGACCGCGATCACCAGCAGCACGGCCGCGAGGATCAGCCAGCGTCGAAGGCGCCGCGGCTGGTGCGCTGCGACCTGTCGCCGTGCACCAGCCGCGAGACGTCGCTCCGAGCGGCGAGTGCCGTCGAGCACCGTGGTCGGGCCGGTCTCGGCGCGCGCGCCTGTCATCGACTCGAACGGCGTCGTCGAGACGAGCGGCTCGGTCGCTGCCGTCGGTGCCGGGTCGGCGGTCGTCGTCATCGCAGGTGCCGAGGTCGCCACGGTCACATCCGCCGGGTCGAGCACGGGGTCCATCGCGCGGACGGTCGTCGCGACGTCGAGGGCGGTGGGGCGTTGCGCCGGATCGGCGGCGGTCATCGCGGTGAGCAGCGACTTCCACTGGTAGCCGAGCTCGCCGGGGATCGTCGGCGACGCGTTGAGGCGTGCCATGAGCGACTCGTGCGTGGTGGTCTGCGGGTAGGCGCGGCGACCGGTCAGGGCTTCGAGGAGGACGAGTCCGAGGGCGTACACGTCGGCCGGAGGGGCCGGATCCGCTCCACGGACGAGCTCAGGACTGAGGTAGGCGACCGTGCCCATCAGTGAGCCCGGCGCGGTCATGCGGGTGCTGTCGATGAGGTAGGCGATGCCGAAGTCGGCGAGCTTCGCGCGGTACTCCTGGTGGGGCAGGATCGTCGGTCGCAGCAGCACGTTGGACGGCTTGATGTCGCGATGGACGACCCGCGCCGCGTGCACCGTGTGGAGTGCCTCCGCGAGGTCGACGGCCATCGCGGCGACCTCGGACGACGGAAGCGGCGACCGAGCGATGCGTTGGGACAGCGTCGGGCCGTCGACGTGCTCCATGACGAGGTAGGAGCCGTCACCGGCCACGACCCTGGCGTCGAACAGGGTGACGAGGGCCGGGTGGTTCAGCGACGCGAGCAGACGCGTCTCCGAGGCGGTCCTGGCGCCGTCGGTCGCATCGGTCGTTCCCGGGCGGAACAGCTTGACCGCCACCTTGCGCCCGAGCACCTCGTCGGTCGCCAGATGGACGGTCGCCATCCCGCCGGCACCGATCGGTCGCTCGAGTCGATACCGACCGTCCAGCAGTTCGCCGCTCTGGGACGGCGCGGTGGCGGGTTCGGTCATGGGTGGTGCGGCCGGTCCGGTCGTCAGAGGACGGGGCCGTCGTTGTCGGTCGTGCTGCGGCGGGTGACGCGTTCGCCGCTACCGGGGTCCACGGCGGAGCGCGTGGTCGAGGAGACCTGTCGGCGGCGGAGCACGAGGACGAGCGAGATGAGGAACACCACGGCGCCGGCGGCCATGAGGATGTACCCGATGAGCGTGAGGTCCACAGCGGGGACGTCGACGTTCACGGCGAAGGCGAGGATGGCGCCGATGACGATCAGGGCGATTCCGGTTCCGAGACCCATGAGTAGCTCCTCTTCTCGACGACCGTGAGTTCGAGCGGATCGCTCAAGGGGTGTTCACGGACGACTCAGCCTATTATTGAGTCAATCACGGTTGAGTCAACGGGGGTTGTGTCGGTGGAGTCGCTGGCGGTAAGGGCGTCCAAGTTCGCCGCGCTCGCGGAACCGGCGCGGCTGCGCATCGTGGACCTCCTGGCGCTCGGCGACCTCTCGCCGACCGAGATCCAGCTCGCCCTCGGGATGGGCTCGAACCTCGTCTCCCATCACCTCAGCGTCCTCCAGCGAGCGGGGATCCTCTCGCGGTCGCGATCCGAGTCCGATGGGCGCCGGAACTACGTGCGGCTCGTCCCGGGGGCGTTCGACCGCCTCGCGCCCGAACCGATCAGCGCCCCGGCGCGGGTCGTCTTCGTCTGCACGGCGAACTCGGCGCGGTCGCAGATGGCGGAGGCGCTCTGGCAGGAGCGCAGCGACGTCCCCGTCGCATCGGCGGGTAGTCGGCCGGCGAGCGAGGTCAACCCGGGCGCTGTCCGGGCGGCGGCACGCCATGGCGTCCGGATCCGCCCGAGCGTTCCACGCGCGACGGCGGAGGTCCTCCGGCACGGCGACTTCGTCATCACCGTGTGCAACCGGGCGCACGAGGAGCTCGGCGGGCTGGACGACCTGCACTGGTCGATCCCCGACCCTGCCGCGCCTGCGACCGACGAGGCGTTCGACGAAGCGTTCCGGGACATCCGCCTGCGCGTGGACGAGTTCGTCAGTCGGCTGGCACCGGTCGCCGGATAGGACCGGGACGCCCGGCGGGAGCAGCTGGTCGCGGCACCGACCTCATCCGGCGTCGGGAAGAAGCTCCGGGCACTCGCCGCCGGGGACGGTGGCCAACTCGAAGTGCCAGATCTCGTTCGCGTAGGTCTGGCAGAGGCCGTAGTCGGCGCCGTGCTCGATGAGCCAGTAGTCGGCGTCCGTCGCACCGATGTCGACTGCCGCCCCGCGCGTGTGCGAGGACCCGTCGGGCGTGGCCACGTACTGCCGGGCGGCCGCCTCGCTGCCGTACTGGAGGATCGCCTCGTCGAGCAGGTGCTGCTGGTACGCCGTGCTCCGCCAGCCGGAGCTCACGTACAGCGCGATGTCGTCTTCCGCCGCTGCGTCGGTCGCCTGCTGGACGGCCTCCAGGAGGTCGGGGTCGAGGTTCGCGATGGCCGGGAGATCGGTGTCGTAGGCCGAGTACCGGTTCTCCTCCAACACGCCGTCGTCGGTTCCGAACGCGCCATCCGTCGTGGTCGTGGTTCCGGCACCCGCGTCTCCGGACGGGCGCTCGGCCAGCGCGGTGATCCCGCGGGTGATGGTCGGAGCGACGCCCGTGCACGCGACCAAGGCGATCGCGGCGGTGAGGGCGACGGCCGTGGCGGCGAGGATGACGACGGCTCGGTTGGAGCCTTTGCGGGCGACCGTGCTCTGTCGGCCTGGTAGCCGGTGGTGCTGGTGCTGGTGCTGGTGCTGCATGTCGTGCTGCATGGTTCCTCCTCGGTCGGTGGTCGGTGTTCGGCACGCGACGACCAGTCCCCAGTCCAACTCGACGGCGGTTGCGCGGGCGTCGGATGATCACCAGACGGTTCCGAAACACGGTGCCGCCTACGATCGACACGACGCCCATCGCGGGCGCCGGAGCGACGCCATCGACGCGTCGTCCGTCCCGAACACCGGAGGTCCCATGCGTGTCCTGATCGCCGAGGACGAGCAGTACCTCGCCGAGAGCATCCTCGAGGGCCTGCAGCACGAGGGGCTCGCCGCCGACCTCGTGTTCGACGGCGACACCGCGCTCGAGCGGCTCGCCGTCAACGCCTACGACGTCGTGGTGCTCGACCGCGACCTCCCTGGCACGCACGGCGACGACGTCTGCCGCTGGATCATCGCCCAGGAACTGCCCTGCCGGGTGCTCATGCTCACCGCGGCCGCCGACCTCGACGACAAGGAGAGCGGCTTCGAGATCGGCGCCGACGACTACCTGACCAAGCCGTTCGAGCTGCGCGAGCTCGTCCTCCGGCTCCGTTCACTGGCGCGTCGACCCAAAGCGTCGCTCCCACCCGTCCTCGAGTACGCCGGTGTGCGGCTCGACCCGTTCCGCCGCGAGGTGTACCGCAACGGCCGCTACGTGCGTCTGGCGAAGAAGCAGTTCGCGGTGCTGGAGATCCTGCTCGCGGCCAAGGGTGGCGTCGTGAGTGCCGAAGAGCTCCTCGAGCGCGCCTGGGATGAGCACGCCGACCCGTTCACGAACGCCGTGCGGGTGACGATGTCGACGCTGCGGAAGGTCCTCGGCGAGCCGTGGGTCATCCACACCGTGCCGGGCGTCGGGTACCGGGTGCTCCCGCCGGGCGAGGACGAGCGCACGAGGGTGGACGCCGAATGACCACCGCGTCCCCCGCTCGGCCGGTCGCGTCCCGTCCGACGCGCATCACGGCCCGCGTCAAGCTCACCGCGACCTATGCCGCCTTCACGGTCGTCACCGGTCTCGTCGCGCTGATCGTCATCAACGTCATCATCTGGCGCTTCCCCGACTACCCGATCGCGCCAGCCGGCGATCCGGAGCAGTTGTCCGGCATCACCCGTGGCGAGATCCGCGATTCGCTCATCAACTACTCGATGCTCGCGCTCATCGCGATGGCCGTGATCGGCACCGGTGTCGGCTGGATCGTCGCCGGTCGGGTCCTGCGACCGCTGCGCGACCTCAACGACGCGGTGCGGGCTGCAGCGGCGGGCTCGCTCGACCACCGCATCGCGATGACGGGTCCGCGCGACGAGTTCCGCGAACTCGCCGACCGCTTCGACGACATGCTCGCGCGCCTGGAGCAGTCGTTCCTCACGCAGAAGCGCTTCGCGGCCAATGCCTCGCACGAGCTGCGCACGCCGCTCGCGACCATGAAGATGCTCATCGAGGTGGCGCAGGCCGACCCGGAGGGCCGTGACGTCGACCGCGCGCTCCGCCGACTGCACGAGACGAACGAGCGGGGGATCGCGATCGTGGAAGCCCTGTTGCAGCTGAACCAGCTCGACCGCCGACCGCTCGTGACCTCGCCCGTCGACCTGGCGGCGGTGGCCCGCGACGCGTCGCAGCTCGTCGCACCGGACGTCGCCCACGCCGGCGTCACGATCTCCTCGACCCTCCGGAGCACCGCCGTGCTCGGCAATCGCGTGCTCCTCCAGCAGCTGCTGACGAACCTGCTGTCGAACGCCGTGCGGTACAACAGCGGTCCGGGCGGATGGGTCTCCGTCTGGGTGGGCGAGGATCCGCAGGCCGACCCGTCCGCGGCCGACCACGCGGTCGTGGTCGTCAGCAACTCAGGACCGCTGCTCGGCGACGACGAGGTCGCTCGGTTCGTCGAGCCGTTCGATCGCCACGACGCCAGGATCGCGCGCGCCGCCGGTGCCGACCGTGGCAACGGGCTCGGGCTGACGCTCGGTGCGCGGATCGTCGAGCTGCACGGTGGCTCGCTGGGCCTCGCGCCGCTGCCGGCCGGCGGGCTCGAAGTGACGGTGCTGCTGCCCGCCGTGCCCGCTCCTGAGCCGGACGACGCCTGACCCCGGAACGACGGGACGGCCGACCGATCAACGGATCGGTCGGCCGTCCCGTCCGGAGCGGTCGTCACTGCACGGCGCAGGCCCTGGCCTCGTCGAACAGGTCCTCCGGCAGGTCCCACACGCCGTTCGCGTCGGGGTCCGGGACGTCGAACCCCTGGTCGCGCAGGCACTGGGCGCGGAGCCGCAGTTCGTCGGAGATCTCCGCCCTGGTGGGCTGATCGGGGTTGGCCGGCGGTGGGCCGAGTTCCGTGCTGCAGGCGTCGTAGGCCTGGTTCATCGCATCGCTGCCGTCGAGGGTGATCGCCGTGCCGGGTTCCGGGTCCACGACGTCGACCCCGTGGTCGCGCAGGCAACCCGCGAGGGAGATCGTGTAGTCGTCGAACGCCTGGGCGTAGCCGTCGGCGGTCGACGGCGACCCGCCACCGCCGGACGGGGCGTCCGACGTCCCGGAGCAGGCGGTGAGCCCCAGCATGAGGGCGAGGACGGGGACGGCGAAGCCGAAGGCGGCTGATCTGCGCATGGGATGGTCCTTTCTGACGAGTGACCGGGGTCGGTCACCCAGCCATCCCAGCAACCGGCCTGTTCTGTCCTCGTCTGTCGATCACCAGACGTCCTCGACATGCGTGCGGACCATGTGGTCAGTTCATGCGCATGACGATCCAGAGGATCACCGTTCCGACGACGAACACGATGGGGATCCACGTGCCGGATCGTCGCAACCTGCGGCCGGACGGAGCGACCCCCGGCGGCGGCTTGAGCAGTCCGAGTGCTGGGGAGTCGGCCTGAGCGCCTGGTGCAGACGGATGCTCCAGCCCTCCTGGTGACTGCGGCTGGAGGCGGTCGTCCCGCCACCGCGCCCACTGGTCCAACTTCGTCATCAGCGCGTCGACGACGCTGAACAGCCAGGCCCAGGTGTCGGGATCGAGGGTCGACACCTCGCGTTTCGTGTACAGGAACATCCAATCGTCGATGATCTCGACGTCGAGTTGGGCGGCGTGGTCGATGAACCGCGCCATGATGTCCGGCGTGAATAGGTACAGGGCGTCGCGTTCGTAGCCGGCCGGGCAGTAGAGCGTGAAGTGCTGGTCGAAGTCGCCTTCGAGGGACAGCCGCTGGGCGCGCTGGAACGCCGCGGGAAGGTTCGAGCCGAAGCCGTTGTTGCCGATCGCATCGAGCACGATGTTCGGCAGGGGGACGTCCAGCTTCACCGCGACGTACCCCCAGTGGTGCGTCGTCGAACTCTTGCCATGGCGGACCGTGTACCGGTAGTTGCCGAACTCCACGGGGCGGGGACGATCAGCCCGCAGCACGTCGGTAGCCTGCCGCGACGATCCGATCCCGAAGATCATGCCGGGGAACGGTGGGTAGCTGAGGTCGGAGGTGTAGGTCATCCCGTTGGTCGCCGCGAACTGGGAGAGGCGGAAGCGCTTGATGCGCCTCGTGCGCCAGGAGAGGACCGCGACGACCGCGACGGCGGCGGCCGCGAGGAGTCCGATCCCGAGCAGCGGCGTCGGGCCGGAGCCGCCTCGTGAGGAAGACGACAGCGTCCCCAACAGGACGAACCCGGCGACGGTGACCACGACGACTCCCGCGATCAGGCCGATGAACAGCCGCGCGGAAGGCGCCCGGTGGTACGCGGGCGCCTTCGCCATGGCCTCGCTGTCGACAGGGTCGATGAGCGCTCGGGTGTCGATCGTGCCGTTCATCCCCTCAAACTACCCGCCCGCCATCGCGGGCAGCGGGAGCGGGCTCAGCTCAGATCGAAGCGGACCACCTGCGGGCCGGGCACCGAGCGCGTCGGAAGATCGACCCTGACACCACCGTCGACGACGGACGCGGCGAGCGACGTGCCGTCGACGAGTCGAGCGGAGTCGACCAGGATCGCGTCGGCAGCGAGTGTCAGCGTCACCGGGCCGTCCGCATCGATGATCGCGTTGGCGATGTCGCCGGTACGCGTCCACCTCGTCCACGGTGACTCCGAACCGCTCGCGATCCCGTCGTCGAGCTGTCGTGAACCGAAGACGACCGCACCGTTCACCGCGTTCCAATCGCCCAGCGCCTCCAGCGTCGCGCGCTGTTCCGGAGGGACGGTACCGTCCGCCTGCAGGCCGATGTTCAAGAGCAGGTTCCCGCCTCGCGCGACGATGTCCACGAAGTACCGGATCGCCTCCTCGCCGCTCAGCAGCTGCTTCTCGTCTTCGAGGGTGTTGTGGCCGAAGGAGTAGCCGATGCCGCGGCAGTTCTCCCACGGGTCATCGGTGATGCCGCCCATCTGGTACTCCGTGGTCCGGTAGTCCCAATGGGTGTCTCCCCAGCGGTCGTTGATCAGTCCGTCCGGGGCGGCGGCATAGAAGCGGTCGAAGAGGGAGACGAGTCCACGCGCGCCGTCGTCCTTGCCCGGGTCGGGCCATTCGATGTCGTTCCAGAGGATGTCAGGGCGGTACCGCTCGATGAGGTCGGCGACCTGGTCGTATGCGTAGTCGGCGTACGGCCGGTCGTTGGCCCGGTTCGTCCAGCCGTCCGGCCCGTCGGTCTCGACGACCGGTTCGGACGGGGAGAAGTGCCAGTCCAGCCCGCCCGAATAGTAGACGCCGAAGCGCAGCCCGGCGCGTTCCGTCGCTGCAGCGAATTCGCCGATGAGGTCGCGCTTCGGGCCTCGGGCGACGGTGTTGCGGCCGTTCGTCTCGGGAGCGTCCCAGAGCGTGATCCCGTCGTGGTGCTTCGTCGTCGGCACGAAATACCGTGCTCCCGTGTGCTTCACGAGGGCGAGCACCTCGTCCGCGTCGAAGCGCTCGGCGCGCCACAGCTCGAGCAGGTGGTCGTAGTCGACGTCTCCGAAGGTCTCCCGGTGGTGCTGCTGCGCCGGGCTCCCCTCGATGCGGATGGTGTTGAAGTACCACTCGGCGTACGGGTTCCGGGCGAAGTCGTGCGCGTGGTCCGTCGCCCCGAGCTCACCGATCGGTTCCGCCCAGGCTGCGACGGAGTACGCCCCCCAGTGGACGAAGATCCCGAGCTTGGCGTCGGAGAACCAGGCGGGTGTCTCGTGGACGAACTTCTCGAACTCGGGGAGGCGGACGGAGTCGTCCTTGAACATGGCCATGCGTGATCCTTCGTCGTCGATGATGCGGCTGAGATGCGAGTCAGGGATGCCAATCATCCGTACTCTGCGGGGCGAATGTCTCCAAAGTGGCCCAGATTCGCGGAAATATCAACAGTTGACAGATGAGACATCCGATGTTTAGATCGCACCACGTTCAGCCGTCTTTCCCGACCGGGTCTGGATCCCTTGAGTACTGCACGCCCAACGAAGTGGAGAAGCATCCGATGAAACGACAGCTCATGGCCGGCGCGGCGATGGCCGGTGTCCTCGCCCTCACGGCGTGTTCCGGTGGCAGCGCGACCGGCTCCCAGACTGCAGAGTCGCTCGTCTGGTCCATGTGGATCGCCGGTCAGGAGGACCAGGCAGCGTGGCAGACGGTCGCCGACGAGGTGAAGTCGTCGGACAAGATCGACGTCACCATCCAGGGCGCGCCGTTCTCCGACTACTGGACGAAGCTCCGCACCCAGTTGAGTGCCGGTACTGCCCCCTGCATCGTCACGGTGCAGAGCCTTCGGGCGGCCAACTACACCGATGTCCTCCTCCCGCTGGACGACCTCGCGAAGAGCAGCGGCACCGCGCTCGACGAGTTCGACGCGACCGCGCTCGACGCGATGAAGGTCGACGGCAAGCTCTACGCCCTCCCCTACGACACCGGCCCGCTCGTCATGTTCTACAACAAGGACCTCTTCGCCGAGGCCGGCGTCGCCGAACCGAAGCCCGGCTGGACCGTGGACGACTTCGAAGCCGCGGGTGAAGCGCTCAAATCGGCGGGGAAGCAGCTCTACGCGCCGAGCGCAGAGGATCTCTACCTCGAGTCCATGATCCTGTCCTACAACGGCGGTCGGGTGGTGAGCGAGGACGGTTCGCTCGACGTGACCAACGCCAAATTCGCTGCGGGTCTCGAGTGGATCGCCGGCCTCGTGAAGGACGGCTACGCGACGCCTGCGAGCGCCGACAGTTCGGCCGACGACAACGCCTTCATCAACGGACAGGCCGCCACCTATGTCGACGGACCCTGGTCGCTCATCAACACGAAAGCCAAGGCGACGTTCGACGTCGGCGTCGTGACATTGCCGGCCGGTAGCGCCCCGACGACCTTCTCCGCGGGATCGGGCTTCGGTGTCTCGAAGGAGTGCAAGTACCCCGAGCAGGCCTATCAGGCGATCACCACCATGACGAGTGAGGACGTGCTCTCGACACTCGGCAAGGAGGGGCGGGCGTTCCCCGCCCGCACCACAGCGCAGGGCGCCTGGTTCGACAACGCCGGTATCGACGGCGTCGAGGAGAGCTTCGCAGCAGCCCAGGACGGATCCGTCCCGCTGCCCGGGAACAAGAACAGCGATCAGCTCGCCCAACTGATGTCCCAGTACGCGATCCAGGCGATGAACGGACAGCAATCCGGCGCCGAGGTCCTCGACCAGATCTCGAGCCAACTGCCGAAGTGAGCTCCGGCTGGTGGGCGACCCACGTCGCCCACCAGCCGCTCCGATCGTCGTCGAAGCAAAGGAAGAACCCGCATGGCTACCCTCCCAGCGGCCCCGGTGCGAGCCGTCCGGCCCTCCAAGCGCACCGCGCGCGTCGATCCGGACGCGGTCCACGCCCGACGATCCTGGTGGGGACTGGGATTCGCCAGTCCGCACGCGATCGGTCTCGCGCTGTTCACCGTCGTGCCGATCATCGCGTCGCTCGTCATCAGCCTGAACAACTGGCCGATGCTCGGATCGCCGACCTTCGTCGGCTTCGACAACTACGCAGCGTTGTTCGCAGACCCGATCTTCCGAACGGTCATCCTCAACACGACCCTGTTCGTCGTCCTGTACGTGCCGCTCAACCTCATCGTGTCGATGGGACTCGCAGCCTGGCTCAGCCCGAAGATCAAACACCGTCAGATCTTCCGGGTCCTCTTCTTCATCCCAACGGTCACCCCCATCGTCGCGAACGCGGTCATCTGGCGGATGATCTACCAGCCCGACGGGCTGATCGACGCGACGATGCAGTCGAGCATCGGGGTCTCGGCTCCGAACTTCCTCGCCGATGAGCACTGGGCCATGCTCGCCATCGTCGCGATGAGCGTCTGGCAGGGCTTCGGCTACAACATGCTCATCTTCTCCGCAGCGCTCGACTCGGTACCGGAGAGCCAGCTCGAGGCGGCCGAGCTCGACGGTGCCGGGGCATGGACCTCGTTCTGGCGGATCAAGTTCCCGATGATCTCGCCGTCGATCTTCTTCGCCGCCATGATGACGCTCATCACCGCGTTCCAAGTGTTCGCCCAGCCGTTCATCCTCACGAAGGGTGGTCCGGGTTCATCGACCACCACGCTCGTGCAATTCATCTACAACCAGGGATTCGTGTTCCAGCAGCTCGGGGTGGCCTCCGCCGCCGCCTGGGTGCTGTTCATCATCATCCTGGCGATCACCGCCGTGCAGTTCCTCGGCCAGAAGAAGTGGGTGCACTATGAGTAATCGGATCTCGGCGGGCAGGTCGGCCGCCAGACAGCATCCGCCGACCTCGTCGTTCGTCACCGTCAACCCCCGCGGGCTCCGGCGGGGGCAGACGAAGTCCGTCAGCCGTGCTCGGTCGATCGTGTCCTACGTGGTGCTGTGTCTCGTCGCCCTCGCGTTCATCTCACCGCTCGTCTACATGGTGGCGACCTCGCTGAAGCCTCCGGCCGAGACGTTCACGACACCCCCGACGCTCATCGGCTCGTCGATCCGTTGGGAGAACTACTCCGAGGCCTTCAGCTACCTGCCCTTCGGCCGGTTCCTCCTGAACGGTCTGTTCGTCGCTGTCGTCGGCACCATGATCAACATGGCCGTCTCCGTGCTGAGCGGCTACGCCTTCTCCCGCCTCCGGTGGAGGGGCCGCAACCTCGTGTTCGTCCTCTTCCTGGCGACGATGATGATCCCGCAGGACGTGCTCCTCATCCCGCTGTACGTGATGATGCAGGGGTTCGGCTGGGTCGACTCGTTCCAAGCACTTATCATCCCGTTCGCGTTCACCGCGCTCGGCGCCTTCCTCTGTCGGCAGTTCTTCCTGACCGTGCCGCAGGAACTGGACGACGCCGCTCGTGTCGACGGCGCCGGCGTGATCAAGACGTTCACGCACGTCATGCTCCCGCTCGCCCGCCCGACGCTCGCGGTTCTCGCCGTCTTCTCGTTCATCGCCTACTGGAACTCGTTCCTCTGGCCGCTCATCATCGTCAACGACGTGAACACCTATGGGACGATCCCGCTCGGGCTCCAGCAGTTCTTCGGGCAGCAGGGCAGCCAGTGGAATCTGGTGATGGCGGCTTCGGTCATCTCGATGCTCCCGACCGTCCTCATGCTGATCCTGCTGCAGAAGCACCTCATCCGGGGCATCGTGACGAGCGGGCTCGGCGGACGCTGAGCCCGCTCCGACCCACCCGGGCACGTGGCAGGGGTCAGAGGGACCGGCGCAGCCAGCTCTCGACGCCGCTCACGTGCACGGTCACGAGGGCACGCGTCAGTTCGGTGTCGCGCTTCTCGAGGGCGTCGACGATCGCATGGTGCTCCTGCAGGGTGCGGGCGACGGCCTTCTCCTCGGTGAGGCCGCGCCAGATGCGGGCGCGGACCGTCTTGCTGCCGAGGGCGGCGAGCAGGCTCGCGAGGTAGGCGTTGCCGCTCAGCTCGATGACGCGGGCGTGGAACTGCAGGTCGTGCGCGACGAGGTCCTCGACGGTCGTGGACTCGTCCACCTCGTCGACCATCGCGCGCAGTTCGGCGATCTTCTCGTCGTCCAGGTGGCGGATCGCCATCACCGAGGCGGACGGCTCGAGGATCCGCCGCACCTCGAACATCTCGATGAGGGAACCGTCGGCGTGCATGTCGATGACGAACGACATCGCCTCGTGCAGCAGGCTCGGTTCGAGCGTCGTGACGTAGGTGCCGTCGCCGCGACGCACGTCGAGCACGCGGATGAGTTCGAGGGCCTTGACCGCTTCACGGAGCGAGCTGCGCGAGAGCCCGAGCGTCTCGCTGAGTTCCTTCTCCGGAGGGAGCCGCTGCCCGGGCTGGAGATCGCCGGCGACGATCATCGCCTGGATCCTCGCGATCGCTTCGTCGGTGACTGCCATGGAGACCCCCCGTTGGTGCACGACGGTCGCCGGTCGCTCCGCCTCGCGCCATGATACATCCGACGTTTTCGTGGGCTGCGCCGGCACCGGTCAGCGCGCACCTCCGACGCCGCGCGGCTTGTGTTACGTCAGGTTGAGCGCCCTCTCGCGGCCCGTCCGATCACTCCTTACTGTTACTGCAACCCGACGTCCCGGTGCGCCCCCACGCGCCGACAGCGGACGCCGGCCCGCCCCACCACCCTTGCACCCTCCCGCGCCCCACCGTCCTCTGGAGTCCCCATGCGTCGTCGATCACGCCTCGCGCTGTCCATCATCTCGCTGGCCGTCGTGGCCGGCCTCGCCACCGGCTGTTCGCTGAAGCAGTCCTCATCCGGCGAGTCGACGAGCGGCCCCGCCGCCAGCTCAGCGGCCTCCGACGCCGACGTCCCCTCGCTCAAGGGCAAGACCGTCGGCGTGGCAGCGAAGGACGTCGTGCGCGACTTCGGTCGCCTCACCTACCAGGGCGTCCAGGACCGCTTGGAGGAGCTCGGCGCGAAGGTGGTCGCGACCCAGGCCGACGCACAGGACGACAAGCACCTGGCCAACGTCGAGAACCTCGTCTCACAGAAGGTCGACGCGATCGTCGTCATCCTCGGCGACGCGACCACGCTCGCCCCGGCGCTGCAGCAGGCGAAGGACGCCGACATCCCGGTCTTCACGATCGACCACGCCAGCGAGAACTCGGTGAACAACATCGGTTCCGACAACTGGCAGATCGGCTCCACCCTCGCCCGCACCCTCGCCGAGGACATCGGCGGGAAGGGCAAGGTGCTCGTCTTCAACGGCTTCTACGACGTCACCCCCTGCCAGATCCGCTACGACGAGTTCAAGCTCGTGCTGAAGAACTACCCGAACATCGAGATCATCGAGCCCGAGCTGCAGGACATCTACGAGGGCACCATCGAGGACGCCAAGCAGAAGACGAACGATGCGCTCACCCGCTACCCCAAGGGCGAGATCTCGGCCGTGTGGTCGTGCTGGGACCTCCCGGCGATCGGTGCCTCCCAGGCCATCGACGCGGCGGGCCGCGACGAGATCAAGGTCTACGGCGTCGACGCCGAGCCCGGAGCGCTCGACCTCATCCAGGACCCCGACTCGGTGTATCAGTTCACGGTCGCGCAGCAGCCGACCCTGTTCGGGACGACGAGCGCGAACAACGTCGCCCTGTACCTCGGCGGCAAGCAGGACGAGGTGCCGCTGAGCACCTACCTCGACGCCGTGTTCATCGACAAGGCGAACGTCGCCGACGAGCGCAAGCGACTCGGCCTGGAATGACGCACGACACCTCGATCGACGAGTCGACCGCCCAGCGCTCGCTGGGCGGTCGGCCCGGTGCAGCCACGACCGAAGCCTCGGCTCCCGCCGTGAGTATGCGTGGCATCGCGAAGGACTTCGGCGGCGTCCGGGTGCTGGACGACGTCGACCTCGAGGTGCACCCCGGCGAGGTCGTCGCGCTCGTGGGCGAGAACGGCGCGGGCAAGTCGACGCTCATCAAGATCCTCACCGGCCTCTACACGGCGAGCGAGGGCACCATCGAGATCGACGGTGAACCGGTCGTCATCCGCAACCCGGGCGACGCCGAACGCCTCGGTGTCCGCGTCATCCACCAGGACCGCCACCTGGCCGGTCGCCTCACGGTCGCGGAGCAGCTGTTCCTCGGCTCGCGCTCCGCGTTCCTCACCGGCCGGCAGCTCGACCGGCGCGCCGAGCGGGAGCTGCTCGACCTCGTCGGGCTGGACGTGCCGGGCAAGACCCTCGTCGACGAGCTGAGCGTCGCCGAGCAGCAACTCCTGCAGCTCGCGATCGCGACGATCACGCGACCACGGGTCCTCGTGCTCGACGAACCCACCGCACCGCTCGCCGCCGGCGACGTGGAGCGGCTGTTCCGCATCGTCCGGACCCTGCAGAGCCAGGGCGTCGCCGTCATCTACATCTCCCACTACCTGCAGGAGGTGCGCGACATCGCGTCCCGCGTCGTGGTCCTCCGGAACGGTGAACGCGTCGGTGCCCTCGACCTCGCCGATCCCGACGCGACCCTCGACGCCATCGTCCAGCTCATGGTGGGGCGGAGCGTCGAGGAGTTCGGCGACCGGGAACGGATCGTCGCCGACGCCGTCGCCGAACCGGTCCTCGCGATCGATGGCCTGACGGTCCCCGAACGGCTGCACGGCGTCTCGATCGCCGTCCGTCCGGGCGAGATCGTGGGCGTCACGGGTCTCGTCGGCTCGGGCCTCGAGGAACTGGCCGACGCGGTCACCGGCTTGCGCGCGCACGGCGGAACCGTGCGGCTCGGCCGGGCGACGATCCGCTCGCCGAGGGCCTTCGTCCGGGCGGGTGGGGCGTACGTCCCGGCCAACCGCCACCGCGACGGCATCCTGAACCGTCAGTCCGTCCGCGAGAACCTCACCCTCGCCGCGCTCGACCGCATCACCGGGCTCGGCGGGATCCTGCGTGGTCGACGCGAGCGGGAGATCGCCGCCGACCTCGTCGCGAGGCTCGACGTCCGGCCCGCGAACGACACCGCGGTGGCCGGGAGCCTCTCCGGCGGCAACCAGCAGAAGGTCGTGCTCGGTCGATGGCTCGCGGCCGGATCGACGGTGTTCGTGCTCGACCAGCCGACCTCCGGCGTCGACATCGGGTCGCGTCAACAGATCTACGCGGAGATCGACGCGCTCGTCGCGCAGGGCGCCGGCGTCCTGCTCGTGAGCGTCGACCTCGAGGAACTGATCGGCCTCGCCGACCGCGTCCTCGTGCTGTACCGCGGGACGATCCGGACCGAGCTGCCCCGATCGCAGGCGACCGCCGACACGATCCTCGCCTGGTCGACGGGCGCCGCCGAGGTCGCGTCAACGCCGCCGGCCCCCTCGGTCCCGCCGGTCCCTGAGCTTGCCGAAGGGCCCACGTCGTCGACGCAGGCTGATCCCCCGAGGTCTGCCCCGTCGGCAGACCCTGGAGGCGGCACACTGCCCACCCGAGGAGCTTCCGCATGACCGCCCTCTCCGCTCCACCCGTCGCGCCCGGCCAGGCGCCGTCGGCCGCAGCCGAGTCCGCGACCAAACGCCGTCGCCCGGTCTCCCGGTTGGGACTCATCGGCTACGCGATCGTCGTCATCGAGGTCGTCGTCTTCGCGGTCGCCTCGCCCGGCTTCCTCGACCCGGCCAACCTCGCGACGATCCTCACCCAGTCGGCGGTCTACGCGATCGCGGCCTTCGGACTGTCCATCGTCGTCGTCACGGGCGGTGAGGACGTCGTCCGCGGCGGCATCGACCTCTCCATCGGCGCCGTCCTCGGCTTCTCCGGTGCCCTCGTCGCGGTGCTCCTGCAGGCCGAGCTCGGTCTGCCGCTCGCGCTGCTCATCGGGCTCGGAGCCGCGGCGGTCATCGGGCTCGTGAACGGTCTCGTCGTTGTCGCCGGGATCCGCCCGCTCCTCGTCACCCTCGCGATGATGAGCATCGTCACGAGTCTCACCATCGTCATCACGAACAACGTGAAGGTGCCGGTCTCCGACGCCGGGCTGGTCTGGTTGCGGAGTGGACACGTCGTCGGTGTCCCTGCCGCGGTCGTCGTGCTCCTGTTCGTCTTCGCGGTCGCCGCCTTCACCACCGGGCGCACCAGCTGGGGCGTGAAGAACGCCGCGGTCGGGCAGAATCCGACGGCCGCCCGGGTGGCCGGGATCGCCGTCAACCGCCACATCGTCGTCAGCTACGTCCTCGCGGCGGTCCTCGCCGGGATCGCGGGCGTCCTCATGACCAGTCGGTTGTCCGCTGCCCTGCCGGGGATCGGCGAGCAGTCGCTCATCGACATCCTCCTCGCGACGTTCCTGTCCATCGCGTTCTCCCGTCGGCTCGTCGTCACGATCACGGGGACTCTGTTCAGTGCCGTGTTCGTCGCGATCCTCACCAATGGCTTCAGCCAGCTCGGCGTCCCGAGCCAGTGGATCGGCATCACCAAGGGTGTGTTGATCCTGCTGGTCCTCGCGGTCGCCGCGATCCGCGAACGGAGCGTCAAGCGATGAGTGTCGACACGCGCACGCAGTCCTCCGCCACCACCGGCGTCTCCGTCCCGAAGGCCGGGTCGGTTGGACCGGGAGGCGGCGATGACCAGCGTCCCGGCGGCCCGCTCTCGAGGCTGACGGTCCGTGGCCTCGGTGCCGCGGTCCCGCAGGCGCTCGCCCCCGCCGTGCTGGCCGTGCTGCTCATCGTGTTCGCGGTGCTGTCGCCGTCGTTCCTGACCGCCGACAACCTCCTTGGCGTGCTCAACCAGAACGCGCTCCTCCTGCTCGCGGCCGTCGCGATGACGGTCGTCGTCCGCGCCGGTGGCATCGACCTCTCCATCGGTGTCGCCATCGACCTCGCGGCGCTCACCGCGTCGGCGCTCCTGGCCGACGACTACGTGGCCTGGGTGGCGATCGTCGGCGGTCTGGTCGTCGGCCTGCTCGTCGGGGCCGTGAACGCGTTCCTCATCGTGGTGCTGCGCATCCGACCGTTCCTCGCGACGCTGAGCGTCTGGTTCATCGGTGGTGGCGTGCAGCAGGTCGCGACCGACGGCGGGTCGCCCATCTACCTGTCGCGCAGCAGCGTGCCGGACGAGTTCGCGTGGCTGGGTGCCGGAACCGTACTCGGTGTCGCGGCGCCGATCGTCGTCGCCGTGCTCGTGCTGATCATCGTCTGGGCTGCGCTCGAACGGAGTCGCTGGGGTCGGGTGCTGACCGCGGCGGGTGAGCAGCCGACTGCGACCCGGATCTCCGGTCGGCTGGCGGGGACGTCGATGGCGACCGCCTTCATCTTCGCCGCCGGGATCGCGGCCATCGCCGGGCTGATCCTGGCCTCGCGGAGCCAGGGCTTCGTCGCGAACAGCGGGCAGCTCTACGTGCTCGACTCCATCGGTGCGGTGTTCATCGGGACGACGCTGAGTCGGACGGGGCGGCCGAACCTCTTCGGGACGCTCGTCGGCGTGCTCATCTTCGCGCTGCTGACGAACGGGATGAACCTCATCGGGCTGTCCTTTTACTGGCAGGGTCTCGCCCGCGGTGTCGTCCTTATCCTGATCCTGCTCCTCGGTGTCCTCCTGGCGCGTGACCGCACCCGCAAACCCCTCACCTGACACCCATCCGCCCGGGCGCGCTCCGGTGGTTGCGCCAGCGCGGTGCGCTGACGCGAGGAGGAGCGACTCGGCGCGAGCGCGCCCCGCACGCGTGAGCGCGGGCCTCTGGAGACCCGCGCCCACGTGCATGACCCGCGGTCACGCCAGCGCACCGCGCTGGCGTCACCCGAGGGAACGGATCAGACCCGGAGGTCGAGCCAGGCGACCTGCTCCGCGGTCAGCTTCAGGGAGAGGGCGTCGGTCGACGAACGGGTCTCCTCGATGGACCGCGGCCCGATGAGGGCGAAGGTCGGGAAGTCCTGCGCCAGGACGTACGCCAGGGCGATCGCCGTCGGCGCGACCCCCAGCTCCGAGCCGAGCTGACGCGCACGGGCCAGCCGCTCGAAGTTGTCGTCGCTGTAGTAGCAGCGCACGAGGTCCGGGTCCGACAGGTCCTCGGGCTCGGCACGCCCGGTGAAGAAGCCGCGCGCTTGCGACGACCACGGCAGCAGCGGCGTCTTCGTCTCCTCGAGCCACGCCCGGCTCGTCGGATCCGTCACCTCCACACACCCGGCCCACGGCACGTCGAGCGCGCGGGCGAGACCGAAGTGGTTGCTCAGCGCCGCGAACCCCCGCTTCCCGTTGGCCGCCGCATAGGCGTTCGCCTCCTCGAACCGGTCGATCGTCCAGTTGGAGCCACCGAACGCACGGATGCGACCGGCCTCGGCGTGCTCGTTCAGCACGTCGACGAACTCGCCCACCGGCACCTCCACGTTGTCGCGGTGCATGAGGTACAGGTCGAGGTGGTCGGTGCCGAGACGGTCGAGGCTCTCGAACAGCTGCCGGGAGATCGACTCCGGGTCGCAGAACGGTGTGTGCGCACCCTTGCCGATCACCACGACGTCGTCGCGGAGACCCCGGTTGGCGAGCCAGCGTCCGAGCAGCTGCTCCTGGAGCCCGTCGCCGTACAGCCAGGCCGTGTCGAAGGCGTTGCCGCCGCGCTCGAAGAAGTCGTCGAACATCGCCGACGCGTGCGACAGGGTCTGCTGGTTGTCGACACCCATCACGAGCCGCGAGATGTCGTGGTCGATGCCCGCGATGCGACCGGTCGGCATCGGGAGCTCGGCGCGCACGGCGAGCGGCCGACCGGAACCGGTCGGGATGTCGGTGTCGATCGACTCGAACGGGTACTCGAGGCCGATCGCCTCACGCCACCGGTCGAGGGTCGCGAGGTTGCCGAGCGAGTCCGCCCAACGCATCTGCGGCGCCTGGCCCGCGTCGGCGAACGTCGCGACCGCATCGGCCTGGATCGCGTACTGCGGCGCCCCGGGGATGTGGATCGACTCGGTGCCCGAGATGGTGCGGACCTCGATCGTCGAACCGTCCTCGACCGACGGCAGCCACGGGTCCGACACGATGATCTGCCCGGTGGACCCCGTGACGACCACGCGGTTGTCGTCCTGCAGGCGGACGCCGCTCGTGACGTGCGCCGTGATGCCCGACGGGAAGACGAGCGAGGCGCTGGCCCACTCGTCGACGCCGGTCGAACCGATGGTGCCGTTCCCGGTGACCTCCGTCGGGTCGGCGAACGGCGCACCCACGGCAGCACCCGCGATGAGCCGCGAGATGGAGACGGGGTAGCCGCCGACGTCGAGGATGCCGCCGCCCGCCAGCTCCGGGTTCATGAGTCGGTGATCGGCGGGCAGGTCTGCGGCGAACGCGAACGACGCCTCGATGTGCTGGACGTCGCCGATGGCACCCGACGACACGAGCTCGACGAGCTTCGCGGTCTGCGGGTGGAAGCGGTACATGAACGCCTCGGCGAGGTACACGCCGGCACGGCGGGCGGCCTCGATCGCGAGCATCGCACCGGCGCGGTTCACCGAGAGCGGCTTCTCGCTGACGATGTGCTTGCCGGCTTCCGCCGCTTCGATCACCAGCCGGACGTGCTCCGTGTGCGGGGTCGCGATGTAGACCGCGTCGACGCCGGGGTCGGCCAGCAACTCGGCGACCGAGCCGTACCCGCGGACGGGAGCCGTGCCGTCGCCGAAGCGCTCGCCGAACTCTTCGGCACGCGACGCGTCACGACTGGCGACGGCGGCGAGTCGACCGGTGCGACTGGCGTGCAGCTCGGTCGCGAACCGTTCGGCGATCGTTCCTGGGCCGATGATTCCCCAAGCGACGTGTTCCATATGGTGGTGCTCCTCAACGTTGATCGGCGGTGCGATGGTCTGTGGTGAACGTCACCGTGAACGTTCACGGTGTGAGCGTATCAGTACGATGTGACCATGACCAGGCCCCGCGACGATCACGCTCCGGCGCGAGCGACGATCATCGACGTCGCCAGGGTCGCCGGGGTCTCGCGGCAGACCGTCACCCGGGCGCTCAACGGCATGCGCGATGTCAGCGAGACCACCAGGCAGCGGGTCGTCGAGGTCGCGGCCTCCCTCAACTACCGCCCGAACCGCGCCGCGCAGCACCTCGTCAGCGGTCGAACGACCACGCTCGGCCTCGTCGTCGACGACCTGCGGAACCCCTACTACCCCGAGCTCGCCGCCGCCCTGGTGCAGCAGGCGTCCGAGCGGGGTTGGACCGTGCTGGTCGCCGAGGTCGGGGGAGCGGCGAACGCATCGGGCGACCGACCCGCCGCCGCGGATCGCGGACCGGACCTCCCCGACGCGGAACGTGCGCAGCTCGCCGAACTCGCGCGGCAGGTCGACGCGGTCGTCGGACGCAACGGCGCCGACCACGGAGCACTCCAGGGCGCCTTCGCCACCATCCCGTTCGTCTCCCTCGGCGACCATCGGTCAGACGAGTCCGAGGCAGGAACGAACCCGTCCGGCGCCGAGCCGACGCTGCAGGTGGCGGGCGTCGACATCGACTTCGAGGACGGCATCCGACAGGCGCTCGCCCATTTCGTCGCGACCGGGCGCCGGTCCATCGCGATGATCGACGCCTCGGCCGAACCGTCCGGACGACGTCTCGCGTACCGAGCGTTCCTCGAGGAGCACGGCTTGCCGTGGTCGGAGGCGTCGGAGACCTGGGCGGAGGACACCCACCAGGGCGGGGTGTCGGCCGCCCTGCGGTGCCGGGCCGCGATGCCCGACGTCGATGCCGTGCTCGTCTTCAACGACGTCATGGCCGTCGGCGTGCTCAAGGGACTCGCCCGTGCCGGGGTCGGCGTGCCGGAGGACGTCGCCGTCATCGGCATCGACGGACTCGACCTCGGTCGCTTCGTCACCCCGGAGCTGACGAGCGTGGCCGTCGACAAGGGCGACATCGCACGGCACAGTCTCGAACTGCTCGACGGCATGATGTCCGGCACGCTCCCGCTCTCGGGACCGTCCGTCCGACGCTCGGTCGGTGTCTCACTTGTCATCCGCGAGTCCGCCTGAGCCATTCCACCCGGGCCGCACCGGCCCCGTCGTCCGGACGGGCGCGGACGACACGGCAGACTGGTCCCATGTCTGAACTCCTCGCCCTCTGTCGCGTCGAAGCCCTCCAGGTGGACGACGGGTCGATCGGTGTCACCGCGATCGACAAGCGCCCGGTCGACGAGCCGCTGCACGTGCGGCCGATGGGGCTGTACGGCGACGTGCAGGCCGATCGCAAACACCACGGCGGTCTGACGAAGGCGCTCTACGCCTATGCCGAGGAGGACGCGCGGTTCTGGCAGGGCGAGCTCGGTCGGGAGATCACGCCGGGGCTGTTCGGCGAGAACCTCCGCACGCAGGGGCTCGACGTGAACGGTGCCGAGATCGGTGAACGCTGGCGGATCGGCGACGCCCTCGTCGTCGAGGTGACCTGCCCGCGGACCCCGTGCGGCACCTTCCAGCGGCGCCTGGGCGAGCCGCGGTGGGTGAAGCGCTTCGCCGACGCCGCGCGGCCCGGTGCCTACCTCAAGGTGGTCAAGAGCGGGACGGTGCAGGCGGGCGACCCGATCGAGATCGTCCGACAGCCCGGCCATGGCGTCACCATCGCCTCCTGGTTCGCCGCGGCGGACGAGGCGCAGGCCGTCACCCTCGAGCAGTCGGAGCAGTCCGGCGCCGTGGTGCTGGCGCCCGAGATCCACGAGTCGATCAAGCAGCTCCGCCGCAAGCGGACCGTCTGAGCCCTGCCGTCGCGTCCGCACACCTGTGCGAGCGCTGAGTGCAAGCCCCGGCCGGAACAGTCCGGAAGCGGACGCTGTTGCATACCATGGAGCCGAAGACCGGAGCACGCGGGGACCCCGCACGGTGCTCGGCACGAAGGAGGAGTCACGATGAGTGCAGCAGACGAGCAGAGCACGACGACCGAGCGCGCGGTGCTGGCCGGCGGATGCTTCTGGGGCATGGAAGACCTCGTCCGGAAGATGCCGGGCGTGAAGTCGACCCGCGTGGGCTACAGCGGTGGCGACGTCGCCAACGCCACCTACCGCAACCACGGCACCCACGCGGAGGCCCTCGAGGTCGTCTTCGACCCGAGCAAGCTGTCCTTCCGCGAGCTCCTGGAGTTCTTCTTCCAGATCCACGACCCGTCGACGAAGAACCGCCAGGGCAACGACGTCGGCCTGAGCTACCGCTCGGCGATCTTCTACACCTCGCCCGAGCAGGAGCGCGTCGCCCGCGACACGATCGCCGACGTCGACGCCTCAGGGCTCTGGCCCGGCAAGGTCGTCACCGAGGTCGAGCCGGTGTCCGAGTTCTGGGAGGCCGAGCCGGAGCACCAGGACTACCTGGAGCGCATTCCGTGGGGCTACACGTGCCACTTCGTGCGCCCGGGCTGGAAGCTCCCGCGCCGCGCAGGGGTCGCGGAGCAGGCCACCGCGTAAGCACGTCCACAGCGCCCGGCACCTCGGTGTCGGGCGCTGTGCTGTGTGTGGACCGGCAGGCTCAGACGCCGTCGGCGCGCGAGGAGTTGACGGCGTCGGAGGCCAGTCGTGGCGCGAACCGCGGGTCGAACTGCAGCGGTGGATCGTCGGGTGATGCCAGTGACGGTTTCCCGAGGCGGACCCACTCGAGGTACTGGAGGTAGGGGTCGGACCCGGCATCGACCGGCGCATCGACGATGCGCTTGCGTCCCCACGGCCACTTCCACCCCACGATCAGCATCCTACGGACGGTTCCTGAAGATCCGCGGACCATCGCGCCACGATCTCGCAACGATGGCGTCGAGGCGTGCTCGTTTCGTCTGATGGATACGGAGTTGTCCATCGGCCGTCGGTGCTGTCATGATGAAGCACGGCGGAGATAGCTAGACAATCGAGATACTTCGAAGGGTTGTCCGGACCCGGTCACTGCACCTGCCGAGAGAGGTCGTTCCATGGGCTCCGCCGGCAGCGAGACGTCTGAACTCCGCCGAGCCTGGGTGGAGCAGCTCACGGCCGACCGCTTCGGCGTCTTCGTGGGGGATCGGCGAATCGGGTTCATCGACGTGGACTGGCCGCTACACGTCGCCCTCCGCGGGGCCGACTACGAGACGGCGGTCGAAATCGATCGGGCGATCCGGTTCGACCAGGCCCTGCGAGCGGTCCTCGGCGACTGAGTCGCCTCCGGTGTCCGGCGACTATGATCGCAGCACGGTTCGGGTGGAAGGTTCGCCGGGCGGCACCCGGTCGGACCTGCGAGACGGAGGGAGAGTGACATGACCGACTCCTTCAGTGCCGAGCCCTGGGCGTCCGGCCTCCCGGTCCTCGAGCTGCCGATGTTCCCGCTCGGCTCTGTGCTGTTCCCGCACATGCCGCTCGCCCTGCGGCTCTTCGAGGAGCGCTACCTGACCATGCTCGCCCACCTGCTCGAGGCCGAGGACCCGGCGTTCGGCGTGGTGCTCATCGAGCGCGGGCGCGAGACGGGAGGCGGTGAGCACCGCTTCCGGACGGGGACCGTGGCGGAGATCGTCGAGGTCGACGGCGGCGAGGGCTTCGTGGCGGTGATCGCCGAGGGCGGTCAGCGCTTCGAGGTGACCGACTGGCTGCCGGACGACCCGTACCCACGCGCCGAGATCCGCACGCTCGACGACCTGGAGTGGGACGAGCGCTGGGAGCAGCTGCGGGACGAGACCGAGGCGGCGGTGCGGCGTTCGCTGGCCGTGGCCAGCGAGTTCAGCGAGCAGCAGTGGGCCTCGGTCGTGGAGCTCGCCGACGACCCGCTGGAGTCGTCGTGGCAGCTCGCGGGCATCGCCCCGGTGAGCGAGCTCGACCAGATGCGGTTCCTCTCGGCCGGTTCGCTGGAAGAGCTGTTGGTCGGTGTGCGCGATCGCGCCACCGAGGCCGGCGAAGCGTTCATCGCGGGCGGCATCGCCGACGCGGACGACGAGGACTGGGACATCCTCGGCGGCTGAGCCCCGTCTTCGCACCTCGACAGGCTCGGTGACCGGTCGGATTCGCCCCGGAAGCTCGCCTCCCGCCCCACCGGTCACCGGGCCTCCCCGCCGCCGGTCACCGAGCCTCCCCTCCGCCGGTCATTGAGCCTGTCGAAGTGCCCTTGCGCATTCGTGGAAACGCTTTACTATTTCCTATAGGATCTTTTTGACCGGGAGCACCAGCCCCGAGCAGTCCCTGAGCGCAATGGAGCATCATGACGGATACGACCGCGACCGCGTCGACCCCCCGATGGACCGCCGACACCTGGCCCATCGCCACCTGCCTGCACGGCATCCCACCCGTCGACCGCAACGGCGTCTCCCTGCACGACGCGGAACCCGAAGCCTGGGACGACCTCTTCGCGCAGGTCGCCGGCGTCGGGTTCACCCTCGCCGAACTGCCCGACAGCCACGTCCGACCCGCCGACCTCGAACCGTCCCGTCGCGACGAGTTCCTCGCCATCGCGAAGTCGCACGGCGTCGGCGTCCCGTCCGTCCACCTGCAGCGGCAGAGCGTGATCATGCCGGGCCACGAGGAGCGCAACCTCGAGTACGCGCACCGCACGATCGACGCCGCCGCCGAGTGGGGGATGCAGGTCTTCTCCACCGGCCTGCACCAGCCCTTCAGCGAGGCCCAGCGCAAGGCGCTCTGGTTCTGGACCGCCCAGGGCCCGAAGGACCCCGACGACCCCGAGGTCTGGAACGCC
This sequence comes from Plantibacter sp. PA-3-X8, assembly GCF_003856975.1. Taxonomy (NCBI): domain Bacteria; kingdom Bacillati; phylum Actinomycetota; class Actinomycetes; order Micrococcales; family Microbacteriaceae; genus Plantibacter; species Plantibacter sp. PA-3-X8. The sequence goes on along the minus strand of NZ_CP033107.1, from coordinate 196,421 downwards.
GCCGTCAGCCGCATCCGCGAGCTCGGCAAGCACGCGGCCGACGTCGGGCTGCCACTCGCCCTCGAACTCTACGAGGACACCTACCTCGGCACCGCCGACAGCGCGGTGCGGTTCGTGGAGGAGGTCGGGCTCGACAACGTCGGTCTGAACCCCGACGTCGCGAACCTCATCCGCCTGCACCGCCCGGTGGAGGACTGGCGCGAGCTGTTCGCCAAGACCCTGCCGTACGCCAACTACATGCACGTGAAGAACTACACCCGCGACGAGGCGGCCGACGGCACCTGGGCGACGTCCGTGCCCTCCACCATGGAGGCCGGGCTCATCAACTACCGCCAGGTCTTCCGCGACGCCGTCGAGCTCGGCTTCAACGGCATCATCCTGGCCGAGCACTACGGCGGCGACAGCCTCGGCATGTGCTCCACCAACCAGAAGTACATCAGGACCCTGCTGCCGCAGGCCTGATCCAGACGACCACAGGAGAGCTTCATCATGACCACACACACCATCGCCGTCGTCGGATCGGGGTACATGGGCGGCGGCATCGCCCAGGTGCTCGCGCTGTCCGGCGCCACCGTCCGCATCGCCGACATCTCCGAGGAGATCGCGCGCAAGAACTACGACCGCCTCATCGCCGAGGCCGAGCAGTTCGTCGCCGACGGACTCTTCCCTGCCGACGCCGTGGAGCGGATCCGCGCCAACGTCTCGCCCGCAGCGTCCATCGAGGAGGCCGTCACCGGAGCCGACTTCATCGAGGAGGCCGTCCCCGAGAAGATCGAGATCAAGCACGAGACCCTCCGTCGCATCAGCGCCGCGGCCTCGCCCGACGCCATCATCGGCTCGAACACCTCGACCATCCTCATCGGTTCGCTCGCTGAGGCCGTCACCAACCCGGAGCGGTTCCTCGGCGTCCACTTCTCGAACCCGGCCCCGTTCATCCCCGGCGTCGAACTCATCCCGCACGAGACCACCGCCGATGCGGCGATCGCCACCGTCGAGGAGATCGTCGCAGCGACCGGCAAGGAGACCGCCCGCGTCAAGGACGCGACGGGCTTCGTGCTCAACCGCCTGCAGTACGCGCTGTTCCACGAGGCGACGCAGCTCGTCGAGGAGGGCGTCGCGACGCCCGAGGACATCGACACGATCGTCCGCACCACCTTCGGCTTCCGGCTCCCCGTCTTCGGTCCCTTCGCGATCGCCGACATGGCCGGACTCGACGTGTACTCGTTCTGCTACGCCTCGCTCCAGACCCGGTGGCCCGAGCGGTTCGCCACGCCGGACTCCCTCAAGGAGCTCGTCGACGCCGGCAAGTTCGGCACCAAGTCGGGTGCCGGCTACCTCGACGTCCCGGCCGACCGCACCCCCGAGCTGATCGCCTACCGCAACAAGGCCTACGTCGCGATCAAGCAGCTCATGGACGAGCTCGGCCCCGCACCCATCAACTGAGCGCCGCGCCGACCGAGCGCACCGTCCGGCTCGATCGGACACCGACTTCACCACTCCCACGCAGAAAGGCCGGCCATGACCGCCACCAGCTTCCCCGAATCCAAGACCGTCGTCCTCACCGGCGCAGCCTCCCCGCGCGGCATCGGTCGTGCCTCCGCCCACCACCTCGCCGAACTCGGCTGGAACATCGGGATCATCGACCTCGACGAGGCTGCGGCGCAGGCGGTCGCCGCCGAGATCGCGGAGCAGCACGGGGTGCAGGCGGCCGGCGCCGGCGCGAACGTCGCCGACGAGGCGCAGGTGCGTGCCGCGTTCGACGCGCTCGAAGCCGCCCTCCCACAGCTCGTCGCCCTCGTGAACCTCGCGGGTGTCGCCTCACCCGTGCCCTACCTCGAGGTGAGTGCCGACGAGTGGAAGCGCGTCATCGACATCAACCTCAACGGCGTCCACTACACGACCCGCCGTGCGGTCGAGTCGATGGTGTCGAACGGCGTCGGTCGCGTCGTCAGCCTGTCGTCCGTCTCCGCCCAGCGTGGCGGCGGCACCTTCAGCAAGACGGCCTACTCGGCGGCGAAGGCCGGCGTGATCGGCTTCACCCGCAGCGTCGCCCGCGAGCTCGGCCACGACGGCATCACGGTCAACGCCATCTCGCCCGGACCCATCGACACCGACATCATGGGCGGCACCCTCACCGAGGAGCGCAAGACGGCCATGGCCGCCGACGGCGTCCTGCCGCGCATCGGCACCCCACGCGACATCGCCGCCGCCATCGCCTACCTCATCAGTGAGGACGCCGGCTTCGTCACCGGTCAGACGCTGAACGTCGACGGCGGCCTCTACATGCACTGATCCACCACACGCACCACGAGCGAACGGAGCAGCACCATGCAGCACCTCACCGGTCAGTGGACCAAATCCCGGTTGATCTTCCTCGGTCTCGGCGTCGTCTTCGTCGGCATCGGCCTCTGGATGATCGTCCCCTCGATGGTCTCCTGACCAGCAGCAGCAGCAGCAGTAGCGCCAGCAGCACCCACCCGCACCAGTCATCTCAAAGGAGAGTGTCTTGTCCACACCCAATCCGCCGGCGATCGGATCGACCAACGATCCGGCGCTGAAGTCGGCGATCCGCAAGGCGTCGAAGCACCTCATGCCGATGCTCGTCATTTTGTACTTCGTCGCGTTCCTGGACCGCACGAACGTCGGCTTCGCCGAGGAGGCGCTCAGCGTCGACCGCGGCATCTCGAACGGTGCCTTCGCCCTCGGGGCCGGCATCTTCTTCATCGGCTACGCGATCTTCGAGATCCCGAGCAACCTGCTGCTGAAGAAGTTCGGCGCCCGGTTCTGGCTCGCCCGCATCGCGGTGACCTGGGGCATCGTCGCCGCCCTGTTCGCCTTCACGACGAACGACACGATGTTCATCGTCCTGCGGTTCCTGCTCGGCGTGACCGAGGCCGGGCTCTTCCCCGGCGTCATCATGTTCCTGTCGGAGTGGTTCCCGAACAAGGTCCGCGTCCAGATGTTCTCGATCTTCTACCTGGCGCAGCCATTCTCGCAGATGCTCGGCGCCCCGCTGAGTGGTGGCCTCATCAGCTTCGGCGACGCCCTGACCCCGTGGCACGGCTGGCAGGTGATGTTCTTCGCCGAGGGCATGCTCGCGGTCCTTGCCGGCTTCGCAGCGCTCTACTTCCTCACCAACTCGCCACAACAGGCGAAGTGGCTGGATCAACAGGAGAAGGACTCGTTGACGGCCGCGATGGAACGCGAGGACACCGTGCGGCAGTCGGACGGCCCGACCGGTATCGCGAAGGCGATGACGAGTTGGAAGGTGTGGTACTTCACCATCATCTACTTCTGCCTGCAGATCGCGGTGTACGGCACGACGTTCTACCTCCCGCAGCAGGTGGCGAACCTCATCGGCCAGGACGTCGGCTGGCAGGTCGGTCTCGTGGCGGCCATCCCGTGGCTCGTGGGTCTGTTCGCCTGCTACTACGTGGGTCGGAACGCGAACACGGTCGTCCGTCGTCGCACCTGGGGAACGATGTTCTACATCTCCACCGGCGTCTTCATCCTGGCCTCCGCTTGGGCAGGCGCGAACAACCAGCCGATCCTCGGCATCCTGTTCATCACCATCGCGGTGGCGAGCTTCCTCTCGGTCGGGCCGATCACGTGGGCCTACCCGACGGCGTTCCTCACCGGCACGGCTGCAGCGGCGGGCATCGGCCTCATCAACTCGCTCGGTAACCTCGGCGGCTTCGTCGCCCCGATCATGCGCACCGGGATCAACGAGAGCGTGCCGACCGACAGCGGCGTGTGGGGCGTGGTCTCGCTCGGGGTGTTCGCCTTCCTTGCGGCCGCGATGCTCTACTGCACCCGGTTCTTCCGTGGGGCGAAGGCGGACGAGCTGCTCGAGACGACGGCGAACCGCACGGCGCACTAGTCACGACGCAACACCCGGACGGGGTCGATCGCTCAGGCGGTCGGCCCCGTTCTGCGCCCTTCGACAGGCTCAGGAACCGGTTTGGGGCGGCACAGGGACCGGAGCAGGGCGACTCGGGGACCGGAGGACTCGGTCCCTGAGCCTGTCGAAGGGTGTGTGCCCGGCCCTGCGGCTGTCAGATCCCGGTCCCTGAGCCTGTCGAAGGGCGGCTCAGTGCTCGGCGTCGCTGCGGGCGCGGGTGCGCACGAGCTCGATGTGCGAGCGCATGGCCGCCGCGGCGGCCTCGGGGCCGTCGGAGAACGCGTCGAGGATGGCGCGGTGCTCGACGACCGCCTGGTCGGCGTCGGTGACGCCCGTCTCGACCGTCTGGCGCATGCGGTGCACGCGGGTGGAGATGCCCTCGGACATGTCGAGGAGGAAGGGGTTGCGGGTGCCCTCGAAGATGAGGTGGTGGAAGTTCCAGTCGACCGCGAAGTATTCGCGGAGGAGTGCGACGGGGATCTCGCCGGCCGACGCCGCGGCGCGCACCCTGGCGGTCATCTCGACGTGCTGTGCGAGGGCGACCTCGAGGGCCGGGACGAGCTCGTCGGCGTGGGCGGCGGCCAGCGCGGTGGCGCCGCTCTCGAGCACGATGCGGGCGTCGAACAGCGACTCGAGCTGGTCGTCGGCGAGCGGCGGTGCCACCCGGTAGCCCTTGTGGGTGACCCGGGTGACGAGGCCGGTGCGCTCGAGCTGGACGAGCGCCTCGCGGACCGGCGTCGGCGAGACGTCGAGGTCGCGGGCGATCGCGTCGATCGACAGGCGGGCACCCGGTTCGATACCGGAGCTCAGGAGCATGTCGAGCACCAGCTCGTAGACGCGGTCGCGCAGACCGCGGCGTTCGAGCGAGGCGGAGGCGCCGAGCGGGAAGACGGCATCAACCACGGCAGCCTCCGAAGGGTGTGCTCGAGGCGTCGTCACGGAGGGGAACCTCCGGTCGAGCGGCCGCGATGATCGTCGAGGACCAGTTTACGGGGCCTCCAGGCGTCATCGCGGCAGGTCGGAGCCCGCGCGGTCGAGGCCGGCCACCTCGTCGAGCACCAGCGAGAGGGCTGCCGGATCGTGGGCGAAGCGGCCGAGGAAGACCCCGTCGACCGCGTCGCCGATCGTGGTCAGCAGGCCGGGTCCGGCGCTCCCGCCGTAGATGACGGCTGAGGAGGTGTCGATGTGCCCGGCCGCGGCGAGCGCGTCGAGGTGGCCGCGCAGCCGGAGGCACACCGTGCGGATGTGGGCTGGACTCGCGGCCTCGGTGGCGCCGATGGCCCAGTGTGGTTCGTAGGCGACGATGACGCGGCCCACGATCCCGGCGGCGACCGCCCCTGCCAGAGCGTCGTCGAGCTGTGCGACGCACTCCGCGGCCGCCACCTCGGCGTCTCGGTGCTCGGCCTCGCCGATGCACAGCACCGGCGCGAGACCGTTGCGGAGCGCGGCGGTCGTCTTCGCGCGGACGACATCGGGCGTCTCACCGAACAGTCGGCGCCGCTCCGCGTGCCCGACCTCGACGACCTCACAGCCGACCTCTTGGAGCTCGGCGCCGCTCACCTCGCCGGTGAACGCCCCGGTGTCCTCGGTCGCGAGGTCCTGAGCCCCCACGGCTGCGACGCCGCGGAGCCGCTCGACCGCGCCGGTCACCGAGAGGTATCCGGGGATGACGAACAGCTCCGCCGCGCCGGATCGGAGTGCGTGGTGCTCGGCCGACACCCCCGCGACGACCGAGCACCAGTCGAGCGTCTGCGCGTGCCCGAAGTACATCTTCAGGCTCACGCCGACGAGTCTGGGACGTCCTGACATCAGGACGCTTCGTATGCGCTGATCTCCTGCACCTTGTCGTTCGACGCGCTCGAGGCGTCGAACTCGTAGGTGAGCCACTCGCGCACGTTGCGGCGGGCGAGTTCGATGCCGACGACCCGCTGGCCCATGCAGAGCACTTGGGCGTCGTTCGAGAGCACCCCGCGTTCGACGGAGAAGCCGTCGTGCGCGGTGACGGCTCGGATGCCCTGGACCTTGTTGGCCGCGATCGCGACGCCGAGGCCCGTGCCGCAGATGAGCAGCGCGCGGTCGGCCTCGCCGCGGGCGACGATCTCGGCCGCGGTCACCGCGACGGTCGGGTAGTTGGTGTGGCCGTCGGCGTCGACCCCGACGTCGACCACGGAGGCGACCAGGTCGCTCGCCTCGAGGTCGCGCTTGAGGATCTCCTTGTAGTCGTAACCGGCGTCATCGGAGCCGATGACGATTCGCCAGGTGCGGGTCATGGTGTGCCTTTCGTTGCTGGCCCTTCGACAAGCTCAGGGACCGGGGTGTCGTTTCAGGGACCGGGGTGTCGTTTCAGGGACGGGGTGTCGCTTCGGGGAGCGTGGCGTTTGTTCAGGGAGCGGGTCGTCTGTCGGCGGATCGGACGTTCAGTGCTCGGTGAGGAGGGTACCGACACGCTCGACGATGAGGGCGAGGGAGACGGCTCCCGGGTCCTCGACGCCGACGGCCTTCGAGCCGTGCGAGCGGGCGCGACCCATGCCGGGCATGAGACCGGCCGTGTCGTGTGCCGCAGCGGTTGCTGCCGCCGCCGCGGTGGTCCAGGCGGTGGAGAGGTCGTCGCCGGCGGCGACGCGTTCTGCGAGCGTGTCGGCGAACGGGACCAGGGCGTCGACGAGCGTCTTGTCGCCGACGGAGGCCTTGCCATAGCGCATGACGGCGTCCTTCGCTGCGGTCACGCCCTCGCTCACGGCGGTGGCGGTCGGGCGTTCGGCGTCGCCGAGGCGCTCGCCGAGGGTGCGGAGCATGACGCCCCACAGAGCGCCCGAGGTGCCACCGGCGCGGTCGGACCAGGCGTCGCCCGAGCGGTCGAGCAGCGTCGCGACGCCGGCACCGGCCTCACGCAGGCGCTCGGCCTCGGCGGCGGCAGCGGTCGCCCCGCGGTCCATGCCGATGCCGTGGTCGCCGTCGCCGACGATGGCGTCGAGGCGTCCCAGCTCGTCCGCGTGCTCCGCGAGGAGCTCCTGGATCGCGGAGATCGCGTCGGCCACGACGGCCGCCGACTCCTGCGACTCGGGCGAGGCGTCCGGCACGACGAAGGCGACGTCCTCGGTGTCGTCGGCGGCGACGGTCTCGAGCGCGCCGGAGTCGACGGCGCCCGTGCGGAACGCGGGCGTGTCCGCAGCGGCACTCCACAGTCGCTCCAGCTCCTCGTCGACCCAGAGCAGGGTGAGCGAGACGCCAGCCATGTCGAAGCTCGTGCAGAACTCACCGACCTGCGGATCGACGAGGGTGATCCCGGCGTCCTCCAGTAGGGAGGCGATGCGGTCGTAGACGACGAACAGCTCCTCCGACTTCACGGAGCCGAGGCCGTTGAGGATCGGGACGACGCGTGCGCCGTTCGGCGTGACGCCGTCCGGGATCTCGGCCTCGTTCAGGAGGTGGTGCACGAACAACTCCGCCAACCCGTCGGCGGAGGGGATGTCGGTCTCGTCGATACCGGGCTCGCCGTGGATGCCGAGCCCGACGGCCATCCGTCCCTCCGGCACGGAGAACAACGGCTCGTCGGCACCGGGCAGCGTGCACCCGGAGAACGCGACGCCCATCGAACGGGTCCGGGCGTTGGCGAGGATCGCCACGCGCTCGACGTCGTCGATGGAGTACCCGCCCGATGCCGCACCGCCAGCGACCTTGAAGACGGTGAGGTCGCCCGCGATCCCGCGCCGCTTCTCGAGTTCGGTGGGCGGTGCGCTGAAGATGTCGTCGGTCACGGTGACGGTGCGGCAGTCGATGCCGTCGGCCTTCACGGCGTCCTGCGCCGCGGTGAAGTGCAACACGTCGCCGGCGTAGTTGCCGTAGCTGAGGAGGACGCCGCGACCCTGCTCGCTCGCGCGGACGACGCTCTCCACCTGGTGTGCGGACGGCGACGCGAAGAGGTTGCCCATGGCCGCACCGTGGGCGAGTCCCGGGCCGACGAGGCCGGCGAAGGCGGGGTAGTGGCCGGATCCGCCACCGATCACGAGGGCGACCTCCGGCTCCGCGGACCTCGTGGAGCGCGACACCCCGCCGGAGACCTTGCGCACCCAGCGTCCGTTGGCGCGGACGAAGCCGTCCACCATCTCGTCCGCGAAGTCGGCCGGTCGGTTCCAGAGCCTGGTCATCTGCATCTCCTCGTCATCGAGTCCGTCGATCCGGCGCAAGCCGGCACATCGCAATAATCCTATAGGATATTGGAACCGACCGAAACCCTGGACTGCGCACAACTCAGGACGCCACGGGCGGGTCGGCGCCCTCGGGCGGCAGCCGGAGGCGACGCGCCGGGGGCACCTGAGTTGTGGACGTGTGACACGAGGGACTCACGTCGCCGGCGTCCCGACGGCTGAACCTGCCGAGGCTGGAGTGGGGGAGACTCAGCCCCGGCAGGTTCGGCGATCGGGACGCCGGCGATCAGGGGCGCGTGACGGTGGACCCCGTGTGCCTGGCTTCGACGCGTTCTGCACGACGCGCGGCGAGGAGTGAGGGCGTGATCGCGAAGGTGATGCTCGACGACCGGCGCGGCGCGGTCGCCCGCAGGAAGCCGAGCCGCTCGGCGAGGGCGATGGACCTGGTGTTCTCCGGCTCGATGACGGCTGTGACGGTCTTCGCCCCGAGCTCGCGGAAGGCCAGGTCGATCATCGCCTCGGAGGCCTCGCTCGCGAGACCGCGTCCGCCGACGGCGGGGTCGAGGACCCATCCGATCTCGACCGAGCGCTCGGCGGGATGGACCTCCCGGAGATGCAGGGAGACATCGCCGACGAGCCGCCCGTCGTGCTCCACGGCCAGGGCGAGGAAGTCGCCCGACTGCCAGAGGCGGCTGTGCCGGACGCGGTGGCGCAGGTGCTCACGGGACGCCTCCCGGTCGCGGACCGGCCACGGCAGGTGCTCGACGACCGCCGGTGTGGACTGGATGCGGTACCAGGCCTCGGCGTCCTCCAACCGGTGGCGACGCAGGACGAGACGGTCGGTGCTGATCGGGTGCGCGTCGACGGGAGCCTCGATCCGCGGCCCGCGGAGGAATCGAGGACGTGAGACACCTGCCGGGAACAGGGGACGCAGAGCACGGACGGCGGCGGCGAGGCCGATCCGGATCCGGTCCGCAGGCTCGGCCGTCGCTCCGGCCGTCCGACGACGGCGGGGGGCGAACGACGTGCCCAGGGGCTCTGCTCGGGTCATGCCCTCCACGGTAGGCACCGCGCCCATGGGCTCGGCCTGAAAAGATATGAGGCCTCTATGAATCGCCCGTCGCTCCCCGCGCCTCGCAGCTCGACGACGGATAATCGACCCATGCCCTCCGACCTGCCAACGCAGATCGTCGACTCGGGGCGCCGCCGGGCGGTCCTCGCCAAGCTACCGCGGATGTACCGGGCCGACGGTTCACCCATCCGCGTCCTCCTCGTCGACGACGAAGCGGTCCTGACCGACCTCGTGAGCCTGGCCCTCGGCTACGAGGGGTGGGTCGTGGACGTCGCCACCAACGGTCGCGAGGCCGTCCAGCGCTACCGCACGGAACGTCCGGACGTCGTGGTCCTCGACATCATGCTGCCCGACATGGACGGACTGAGCGTCCTGCGCCAGCTCCGCAGCTTCTCGCAGGGGGAGCCGGAATCGGGCACCCCGACCCTGTTCCTCACCGCTCGCGACTCGGTGGACGACCGCATCATGGGACTCACCGCCGGCGGCGACGACTACATGACGAAGCCGTTCTCGCTGGAGGAGCTCGTGGCCCGTCTCCGCGGTCTCCTCCGCCGCACCGCGCACGTCGTGTCCGACGACGACTCCCGCATCACGATCGGCGGGCTCTTCCTCGACGAGCGCAGCTACGAGGTCAGCCGTGACGGCGAGCCGGTGGCGCTCACCACGACCGAGTTCGAACTGCTGCGCTACTTCATGCGCAATCCGAAGCGCGTGCTGAGTCGTGCCCAGATCCTCGACCGCGTGTGGAACTACGACTTCGCCGGCAAGGCCAGCATCGTCGACCTCTACGTCTCCTACCTCCGCAAGAAGATCGACGCCGACCGTGCGCCGATGATCCACACCGTCCGCGGTGTCGGATACGTGCTGCGGCCGGTCGAATGAGCACCGCATCGGTTCCGACTGCGGGCGTGCCGACGCCTCGGGCGGACCGGCGGCACCCGTGGACGCTTCAGCGACGGTTGGTGACGGGCATCGCGGCGGTCATCGCAGCGGTCCTCGCGGTGTCGGGCATCCTGACGATCGTCACGGTCGAAGGGTCGGTCACCGCCGTCGTCGACACCCAGCTCACCGGGTCGATGGAGGCCTTCGAGCACTCCGTGGTGAAGTTCCACGATCAGCAGGCCGGTGCCGGAGCGGTGGTGGACCCCGACGCCACGCGCGGTGAGCCCGGCTACGTCAAGCCGTTCGTGGACTACGTCGGCCACGGGCCCGGCACGCTCATCGCGCTCGTCGCGGACGGTGGGGTCGTCGACTCCGCGCGTTTCACCCAGTCCAACGCGACGGCGCTCGACGTGCGGACGAAGGCGCTCATCGAGGAGGCCGTCGCGGTCGACAGCTCCGAGCGACAGAACATCGAGCTGGGGTCGCTCGGCGGGTACCGGCTCGAGTTCCTCGACCACGGCGACGGCGAGACCCTCGTGGCCGGCGTCTCGCTCGCCACCCCGCGTGCCGCCGTGCAGCAGGAGGCGATCGTCATCGCGATCCTCGCCGTGCTCGCGCTCGCGGTCACCATCGTCGGGGCGATCATCGTGGTCCGCCTCGGGCTCCGACCGTTGTCCCGCGTGGCCGCCGCCGCCGAGGAGGTGTCCACCCTGCAACTCGAGCGTGGCGACACCGGGATCGACGTGCGGGTCGATCAGGCCGACACCGATCCCCGGACGGAGATCGGCAAGGTCGGCGAGGCGCTCAACGGCCTCATCGACCACGTCGACCGCGCACTCGCCGTCCGTGCCGCGACCGACAAGCGCATGCGCCGGTTCGTCACCGACGCGAGCCACGAACTCCGGACGCCGCTCGCTGCGATCCAGGGCTACGCCGAGCTCACCCGTCAGGACAGCGAGAACCTCCCGCCCATGACGGAGCACGCGCTCGCCCGCATCGAGTCGGAGGCGACCCGGATGAGTTCGCTCGTCAGCGAGTTGCTCCTGTTGGCGCGTCTCGACGAGGGCCAGGACCTGCACCTCGACGACGTCGACCTGAGCGACCTCGTCGCCGCCGCCGTGAGCGACGCGGCCGTCTCGGCACCGGCGCACCACTGGTCGGTCGACGTGCCGGAGCGCGCGATCATCGTGCGCGGCGACCGCGAGCGTCTCCACCAGCTCGTCGTGAACCTGCTGTCGAACGCCGCCGTGCACACCCCGGCCGGCACCTCCGTGGTCACCCGCATCAGCGCACCGAAGAGTCCCGGCGAGTCGCAGCGCGCCGCGCTGACGATCGCCGACGACGGACCCGGCATCGACGAGGCCTTCCTCCCCGAACTCTTCGACCGATTCGCCCGGGCGGACTCGTCGCGCTCGCGTGCCGCCGGCAGCACGGGCCTCGGCCTGGCGATCGCGCTGTCGATCGCCGAGGGCCACGAAGGCTCGATCGAGGTCGCCTCGTCGTCCGCCGGCACCACGTTCACCGTGACGCTGCCGTGGTCGGGCCCGTCCGAGCAGCACCTCGCGGTCCGGCCGGCGGCCGACGCCACCGCGACGCGGCCGGAGGCGGTCACCTCGACGCGAGGCTGACTGCCCGACCTGTCGTCGAGCGCCATCCGGTCACCGAGCGCCATCCGGTCACCGAGCCTGTCGAGGTGCCCTTCGACAAGCTCAGGGAGCGGAAGGGGTGGCTCAGGGGCCGGAAGGGGCGGCTCAGGGATCGGAAGGGGCGGCTCAGGGGGCCGACCGGCGGAGGGCGATGAGCTGCTCCGCCGAGTGCGCGAGGTGCCCGCGGAGCTCCGCCTCACCGTGGTCGCCGCTGAGCGCGTGGAGGAGTCGGTCGTGCTGGTCGATGAGTTCCTCGGGCGGGAGGACGCTCCGGAGCTGCACCATGAACAGGCCGAGCTCGGCGAGCAGGCCGGCGTGCGCCTCGCTCAGTCGAGGGCTCCGGGCCGCGGCGACGATCGCGTGGTGCAGCTCGGCGTGCGCGACCTCGATGGCGCGGTGATCGCCGGGTCGGTCGAGGCAGATGCGTCGGAGACTGTCGTTCGCTGCGACGATCGATGCCGCGGGACGTGATCCTGGTTCCGCACGCGTTCGCAGCAGCCGGACCGCCTCGGCCTCGATCGCCGTCCGGTACTCCATGAGGGCGAGGACCTCGGCGTCGCTGAACGCCCGCACCCGTGCGCCTCGGTAGGGCTCGAACGTGACCAGGCGCTCCGCCGCGAGTGCCTGCAGCGCCGCTCGGACGGTGTGCCGGTTGACGCCGAACCGGTCGGTGAGGGCGGTCTCCCGAAGTGGCTCGTCCGCGCCGAGTCGTCCGTCGAGGATGTCCTCCCGGAGCGCGTCCGCGACGGCGTCGACCGCGGTCATCGGTCGACCCCGCGGCGGTCGGAGCGCGTCGGCACCACCAGGATCGCGAGTCCGGCCACGAGGAGTGCCGCGCCGACCACCGTGGACGGTCCGAAGGACTCGCCGAGCAGGAGGATGCCGAGGAGCGTGGCGGTCATCGGCTCGAAGAGGGTGAGCGTCGCGACCCGCGACGCCGGCAGCCCGCCCAGCGCGTAGCCGAAGAGCAGGTACCCGGCCACCGTGTTCACGAGCGCGAGCCACGCGACCGCGAGTGCACCGGGCACGGTGAGGATCCAGGCGGTCTCCGTGGCGAGGAGGATCGGCACCGAGACGAGCGCCGCTGCGCCGAACAGGGCCGCTATGGTGCCGAGCGGCGACCAGCCGTGCTCGATGAGCGCCTTGCTGCAGAGCGTGTAGAGCGCGTACGAGGCGCCGGCTCCGACGGATGCGAGCAATCCGTCCACCGAGACGGCTCCGGTGCCACCGCCCGTCACTCCGGACAGGACGGCGACCCCGGCTGCGGCGACGATCGTGGCCAGGAACCAGCGGCCGCTCGGGCGTCGACGCTGGATCGCCCACTCGAGGAGGCCCGTGATGGCCGGGGCGGAGCCGAGCGCCGTGAGTGTCCCGATCGCGACGCCGTTGCGTTCCGCGCCGAGGAAGAAGAACGGCTGGTACGCGGCCACGCCGATGGTGCCGACGGCGACGGCGACGATCAGGGCGGGCCGGGCGAGGGGCGTGGTCCGAGACCGACGCGGTCGTGCAGTCCCGGAGCGCCGTCCGAGGGCGGCCCAGACGAGGACGAGGAGCGCTCCGCCGAAGACGATGCGCGCGGCACCGAACGCGACCGAGCCCACCTCGACGGGCAGGAGCGCGTGAGCCGTACCCGTGGTCCCGAAGCACACGGCGGCGAGGATGGCGGCCGCGACGGGGAGGCGCGCCGTGGCGACGGCGGTGTCGGTCGCCGGGCTCGCTGCGGGTGGACGGGGCATGGAGGACAGCCTGGCGGAGGATTGTGTAACAATCAATGCCGCGGTCGTCCTCGCGCCGAGCGAACACACCAGGACGCCCGCCCACTCGAGGAGTGGACGGGCGTCGGGTGGGAGGCGGGTCAGCCGGCGTAGCCGCTGCCGATCACCGACACCCCGAGGAGCAGGGCTGCGCCGGCGGCGACGATCAGAGCCAGCGCCAGCATGGTGCCGGAGATGATCACCGCGGTGAGCGCGAAGCCCTTCGACTTCGGCTTGCGGGCGAGTGCGATGATACCGAGCACGAGCGAGGCGATCGGCAGGAGCACGAACGACGGGGCGACGACCGCGGCGATCGACAGGGCGAACGCGATGATCGACAGCGTCTGCGTGGAGCTCTCGCGGTCGGCGGCCGTCGCAGCAGGAAGGGGTGCGAGGGGCAGCGGGGTCGTCGGCTGAGTCGGCGCGACCTCCTGCACGGGCGTGGCCTGGGTGAGGGGCTCGGGGCCGAACGCTTCGGTCGGGGCGTCTGCCAGGGTCACGTCCTCGGCGGGCGAGATCGTGGTGGACTCGGTGGTGGCTGAGGCGGACATGAGGTGGGGTTCCTTCCTCCGCGAGGTGCGGAGCTCTCTCCGCAGTGTGCGGAGCTGATCGGTTGATGGTTCCAGCCTCCTCGGATCACCGCCGTTGCGAGTCGCCCGTGCGCCCGATCTCCAATCCGCCTGCGGGATGATCCTGCGTGTCGCGCCCATGGGTCTGCGGTGCCGCCGCCGTTGTTACCACGGGTCACGCCGGCCCCCGTATTCGGGACAGAGGGGTTTCGCAGGCAATAGCTGTGCGTTTATCCTGACGCCCATGACCCGCCGCATCGGAGCAGCTGTGCTCGCCCTGCTCGGAGCCTCCGCGCTCGCCCTCACCGCAGCCGTTCCGGCCGCATCCGCCGCGACCACCTCGAGCTGGGCGTCCTGGCCCACGTTCTCCGGGAGCGCCGGGTCGTACCAGGGCACGATGACGCTGGCAGGTCAGCCGGCGCTCACCGCGGCGCTGACGAGCGACTCCGCCAGCGGCAGCGGTCTCGGCGTCATCTCCGGCGCGAACACCTGGCTTGCGGCGTCGACCCCGGTCGGAGCCAAGTACGGTAGCAGCCGCGATCAGCCCTACCTGAACCTCCGACCGAAGGCGAACAACCCGGCGTCGCCCTCGACCACGACCTACTCCTTCGCGACGCCGACGCCACCCTCCGGTTGGACGTTCGTGCTCGGCGACATCGACGCCGACCAGGTCGAGGTGACGGCGATCGGCCCCGACGGCGTGGCCCTCACCGCCGACGAGCTCGGCTTCAACGGCGGCTTCAACTACTGCGACCCGGGTCTCTCGGGCAAGCCCTCCTGCTCGGGTTCCGCGACGGACGTCCCCACCTGGGACCCGGCGACGCAGGTGTTGCGCGGCAACGCCGCCGCCCAGGACACCGCCGGGGCGGCGGGGTGGTTCGAACCCTCCGCCCCGATCTCCAGCCTCACCTTCTCGTTCCGGCAGCGGTCGGGCGCGCCCGTCTACCAGGCGTGGTTCGCGTCGATCGCGCGTGACGTGACCGGCACCGTGACCGACCAGACCACCGGCCCGCTGGACGGCGTCGGCGTCCGCCTCATCGACCGCGACGGTCGCGTGGTGGCGTCGACCACGACCGCTGGTGGCGGCGCCTACACCTTCGCCGGCTACTTCGCGACCGACGGCTACACGGTGCAGCTCGTCCCGCCGACCGGCAAGATCGCCGACGGTCCCGCACGAGCCGCCGCGGACCTCACGGACGCCGACGCCGTCGCGGACTTCACCGTCCGTGACATCGTGCCCGTCGCCGTGTCCGGCACCGCGCTCGACACGGACGGTATGCCGATCGTCGGAGCCACGGTCACGATCGACGGCGCGGGCAGCGTCACCACCGACACCGACGGGAACTACCTCTTCGACACCGTGCCGGTCGGCGAGCACACGGTCGTCATCACGCCGCCCGCGGGTTACGCGGTGCAGAGCCCGCCGAACGTCTTCACGGTCCCGGTCGGGAGCGAGACACCCATCACCGAGCAGGACTTCGTGCTCGTCGCGAATCCCAGTCTCG
Organism: Plantibacter sp. PA-3-X8; assembly: GCF_003856975.1. Classification (NCBI taxonomy): domain Bacteria; kingdom Bacillati; phylum Actinomycetota; class Actinomycetes; order Micrococcales; family Microbacteriaceae; genus Plantibacter; species Plantibacter sp. PA-3-X8. The sequence continues at coordinate 180,944 of NZ_CP033107.1, read as the reverse complement.
GCGGGGTGATCACGTCCGGTGGAGTCGGTGTGGCCGGTGTCACCGTGAGCGTCGACGGTCCGAACGGGGTCGAGAGCGCCGTCACGGCCGCCGACGGTTCTTACCGCTTCCCGCTCCTGCCCGCTGGCTCCTACGAGGTCTCGGTCGTCGCCCCGGAGGGTTACGTCGTCTCCGGAGCGGCCACCCGGGAGGAGGAGCTCGCCGGCGCCGATCTCGATGCGGTCGACTTCGAACTCGCTCGGCTCGGCACCGTCATCGGCGACGTCCGCACGGACACCGACCTCCCGGTGCCCGCAGCGACGGTCACGGTGACGACGCCGGGCGGCCCGGTCGCCCTGACCACGACGGCCGAGGGCTCCTACGGGCTCGCCGACCTGGCGCCGGGCAGCTACGAGGTCACGCTGACCGTCCCGGCCGGGTATTCGGTGCCCGCGGGTGGCACCACGACCGCCACCGTCGTCGTCGGCACGGACGGTGCGGTCCAGACGGTGCCCACCTTCGTGCTCGTCGCCGATGAGGTCGCTCCGGTGCCGCCCGTCCCAACGGCGACGCCGAGCGCCCCCGCCGTTCCGAGCAACCCCGCCGTTCCCAGCAACGCGGGTCGTCTGCCCTCGACCGGCGCGGACGCGATGCCGTGGATCGTCGCGGCCGGAGCACTCTTCGTGCTCGGCGCCGCAGGTGTCGTCACCGCGGCCGTCCTGCGTCGTCGACGCGCGAATCGGGACGAGCTGTCCGGCGAATGACCGTTCGGTCGTCTCCTTGGGGACGAGAGGGTGCGGCTCGTCCGTAGACTTGGGCGAGCCGCGCCCCACCCAGGAGTGCGGATCGCACTGCTGAACGGGGATCCGTGGACATCATCGGGTGGGTGAACGACGCCGCGACGGCGCTGCCCGATCCGCTGATCTGGCTCCTCGGGCTCCTATTCACGACCGCCGAGTCCGGCCTCTGGCTCGGCCTCGTCGTCCCCGGTGAACCGGTGGTGCTCCTCCTCGCGGCCATGCTCGACTCCGCCCCCGGTGCCCTCGTGCTGTTCCTCGCGGTCGCCCTCGGCGGGTCGCTCGGGGACCAGCTCGGCTACCTCGTCGGTCGTCGTTCCGGCGGTCGCCTCCGTGACTCGGCCATCGTCCGGCGGCTCGGCGTCCACGGCTGGGACCGCGCGGTCGAGGCGCTCGAGCGGCGCGGGGCCCAGGCCGTCTTCCTCACGAGGCTCGTCCCCGTGCTCCGGTGCCTGACACCGACCGCCGCCGGGGTCGCCCGCGTGCCCTACCGGTCGTTCCTCGCGGCATCGCTGCTGGGCTCCCTCCTCTGGTCCGCCGTCTACGTCGGGGTCGGCTCCCTCGTCCGCGCCACACTCGACACGGTCCGCCAGTACCTCGGTGCCACCGGCTGGGTGCTGCTGTTCGCGCTCGTCGTGGTGGTCACGGTGGTCGCGATCGCCCGATTCCGCCGCGGTGCCGCGATCCCCGGCGACGAGGCGATGATCCCGGTGACCCTGCACGAGAAGACGCCGCTCGCGCGCCTCCGGACGCAGCTGTTCTCCGACGACGACTGGAAGAACCTCCCGAACGCGATCACGGCGGGGCGCATCGTCCTGCTCCCGGTGTTCGCCGCCCTCGTGATCACCGGCTCCTACTGGGCTGCGCTCGTCGTCGGTGCGGTGGTGTTCCTGAGCGACGTCGCCGACGGGCAGATCGCGCGCCGCATGGGCACGGTCTCCGCGCTCGGCACCTGGCTCGACGGGGTCGCCGACCGTCTGACCGTGGTCGTGGTCGCCGCGTCGTTCGCCATCGCGCAGATCATCCCGTGGCAGGTGTTCGTGGTCATGATCGTCCCCGACCTCCTGCTCGCGTTCGTCGCCGTCGTCGCATTCCGCGGGACGCCCGAGGTGCCGGTGAGCATCGCCGGCAAGATCCGGACGGTGTTCCTCTTCGTCGGCTTCTTCGCGCTGCTCATCGGCCTCGCGCTCGGCGGCGGGGATCCGGCGTCGGCGCTCTACCGGGTCTTCGGCGGGGTCGGCTTCGTGGCGATCCTCCTGGGACTCCTCGGCCACTTCGTCGCGGCGACCCAGTATGCGCGACGCATGGTCGTCACCTGGCAGCGACAGAGCGTCCGCGCGGCCCGCTGACCATGACGCCGACCGCCGTCGGAGGTCGCCGCCGGAGGGCACACGGCCACAGCGCAGGCGGTGTCGTTTAGGCTCAGAGCATGCCAGTCGACTATCCGGACCTCGTCATCTTCGACTGCGACGGCACGCTCGTCGACACGGAACGCATCTCCGTCCGAGTGAACCTCCAGCTGCTCAACGAGGTCGGCGGCGACTACACCGAGGCCGAGGTGCGGGAGCTCTTCGTCGGCGCCTCGCTCGAGACCTACGCGACGCTCGTCGAGCAGCGTCTCGGGAAGCCGCTCGAGGCCGACTGGATCCAGCGCTGGAGCGACATGTTCCGCGGCATCTGCGAGCGCGAGCTCGAGGCGGTCGACGGGGTCGTCGACGCCCTCGACGGCATCGCTGCGACCGGGGTGCCGCTGTGCGTGGCCTCGAACGGGATGCTGCACGACGTCGTCCGCAACCTCGGGCAGGTGGGCATCCACGACCGCTTCGACGGGCGCATCTTCAGCGCGACCGACGTCGCCGTCGGCAAGCCCGCACCCGACCTCTTCCTCCACGCCGCCGCGGACTTCGACACGGCCCCCGAGCGGTGCGCGGTCATCGAGGACAGCGTCGTCGGCGTCCTGGCTGCCCGCGCGGCCGGCATGACGGTCTACGCCTACGCCGGTGGCATGACGCCCGCCGAGCGCCTCATCGGCGACGGCACCCACGTCTTCGACGACATGCGCCTGCTGCCCGACCTCATCCGCGACACCTGGGCGACCTCCGCGGCACGCTAGCCGCGCCGCACTAGCTGCGACTGCGGAGCTCGGGGAAGCCGTCCTCATCGTCGGCGACGGCCTGCGCTGTGCCCGTCGGCGCCGGTGTCGGATCGGCTGACGTCGACACGTCCTGCTCCTCGGCGCGACGCCGCGTGCGTTCGCCACCGCGCTTGACAGCACGGTCGAACAGCTGTGGGCCGGTCGTCGCCAGGCGCCTCCAGGGGAGGGTGCCCTCGATCTCGATCTGCAGGGAGAAGCTCAGCAGGGTGCGGATGACGACGATGATCGCGAGGACGAGTGCGTCGGTCAGCGACGGCGTCGACGTGACCGTCTTCACGAGGTCGGCGGCCACGAGGATCTCCAGCCCGAGCAGGATGACCGAGCCGATCGTCTCCCGCAGCATCCGGAAAGCCCGTGCGCCGTCGCGCGTGCTCCACCACAGGCGGGCCGAGAGGGTGACGGCGATCACGAAGCCCACGACCATCGCCCCGACACCGGCGACCTCGAAGACGATGGTGACCAGCTCGAAGAAGTCCATCCCTCCATCATCCTCGCCCGCCCGCTGGACGGGAAGCCGGGCCGACCCGCTAGGGTGGTCGCGAGTGACACGGGGTGCCGATCCCACGACGATCGGCTGAGAACACACCCGTCGAACCTGATCTCGTTAGTCCGAGCGAAGGGATGTCGCGAATGAGCATTCGCACACCGCAGCAGTCTGCCCACCCGTCCACCGACGAGCCGTCCGTCGGCGAGTTCGCGAGCGCCTCCGGGGACCTCCTCGACCGCCTGCGCGAGTGCACGCCGCTCGTCCAATCGATCACGAACGCCGTGGTGACGAACTTCACCGCGAACGTCCTACTCGCCATCGGCGCCGCCCCGGCGATGACCGACATCCCCACCGAGGCCGGACCGTTCGCCCGCATCGCCTCCGGGGTGCTCCTCAACCTCGGGACGCCGCAGGCGGAGCAGCGCGAAGCCATGGTCGAGGCCGCCACCGCCGCGAACGACGCCGGCACCCCGTGGGTGCTCGACCCCGTCGCCGTCGGCTTCCTGCCGGTGCGGACGGCGCTCGCCGCCGAACTCCTCGCCCTCCGGCCGACGATCGTCCGCGGCAACGCCAGCGAGATCATCGCGCTCGCCGGACTGGGCGCCGGCGGTCGCGGGGTCGACAGCACCGACTCGGTCGACAGTGCGATCGAGGCGGCCACCGCGATCGCCCGCACCTCGGGTGCCGTCGTCGCGATCTCCGGGCCGACGGACGTCATCACCGACGGTGAGCGCATCGTCCGCTGCTCGAACGGACATGCCTGGCTCACCCTCGTGACGGGCGGTGGCTGTGCCCTCGGTGCCGTACTCGCCGCCTTCGCGTCACTCGACGACGACCGGCTGCTGACGACGGTCGCGGCGACCACCGCGTACACGGTCGCCGCGCAGCTGGCGGCTGCGGAGAGCCGTGGCCCCGGTTCCTTCGCTCCCGCCTTCCTCGACCACCTCCACCTCCTCGATGCCGACACCGTCCGCAGCCTGGCGGTGATCGCGTGAGCGCCTCGACCACCGCGGACCGGGTCCTCGCGGCCCGTTCGCACGCCGAGCTCGTGCGCCGCGGCATCGCGACCTACCTCGTCACGGACGCCTCGGCCAGCGGCGATCGCGGTGTCCTCGACGTCGTGCGCCGAGCCGTCGACGGCGGGGTGACCGCGGTCCAGCTGCGGGAGAAGACCGCGTCGGCGCGAGAGCTGTTCGAGCTGACCGTTCGTGCTGCAGAGGTCGTCGCCGGGCGGGCGCTGCTCCTCGTCGACGATCGGGTGGACGTGTTCCTCGCCGCCCGTTCCGCCGGTGCAGTCGTCCACGGTGCCCACGTGGGTCAGAGCGATCTCCCGGTCGACGCCGTGCGTCGCATCGTGGGGCAGGCCGCCGTCGTGGGGCTGACGGCGAACACCCCGGCGCACCTCGACGCGGTCGCAGCGCTGCCTCCCGGGACCGCCGACTACCTGGGCGTCGGCGTCATCCGCCCGACGACGACGAAGCCGGACCACCCGGAGCCGCTCGGCGTGAAGGGGTTCGCCGCGATCGCCGCCGCGACCCCACTCCCGTGCGTCGCGATCGGTGGGGTGTCACTGGAGGACACGGTCGAGCTCCACGCTGCCGGTGCCGCTGGTCTCGCCGTCGTCTCCGCCATCTGCGCCGCCGACGATCCGGCGGCCGCCGCCCGGGCGTTCCGCAGCGCCTGGACCGAGGTCTCGGCATGAGCGCCGCGGAGCAGACGACGACGCCGGAGTCGTCGAGCTCGGACCGGGTGCGCGGTCGACGACCCGTCGCGTTCCGGGACACACCGCGGGTGCTGAGTATCGCCGGGACCGACCCGACCGGTGGTGCCGGGATCCAGGCCGACCTCAAGAGCATCGCCGCGAACGGCGGATACGGCATGGCGGTCGTCACCGCGCTCGTCGCGCAGAACACCCGGGGCGTCCGATCCGTGCACACCCCGCCCGTCGGGTTCCTCCGGGAGCAGTTGGACGCGGTCGCGGACGACGTGGTGATCGACGCGGTCAAGATCGGGATGCTGGGCGACGTCGCGATCATCGACACCGTGTCGACCTGGCTGCAGGAGACCGTGACCGGACCCGTCGTCCTCGACCCGGTGATGGTGGCGACGAGCGGGGACCGCCTCCTCCACCGCGACGCCGAAGCGGCCATGCGCGCGCTCCTGCCACACGTCGACCTCCTGACCCCGAACCTGCCGGAGCTCGCCGTCCTCGCGGACGAGCCGGTGGCGACGAGCTGGGCCGACGCACTCGCCCAAGCGGAGCGGGTGTCGGCGCAGGCGGGCGTGATCGTGCTCGTGAAGGGCGGGCACCTGACCGGGACGACCGCGTGCCCGGATGCGCTGGTCGACGCCGCGGGTGGTCTGGGCGACGACCGATCACTCGTCGAGTTCGACGGTCTTCGAGTCGACACACGGAACACCCACGGGACCGGGTGCTCCCTGTCGAGCGCGATGGCCACCCTCGTCGTCCGTTCGGGGTCCTGGACCGAGGCGCTCAGCGAGGCGAAGACGTGGCTCACGTCGAGCCTCCGACACGCGGACGTGCTCGAGGTCGGCTCGGGCAACGGGCCGATCAGCCACTTCGCCGAGCTGTGGGCATCGTCCGGGACGACCTCGAGTCGGCAGGACGGCGCCAGCATCCTCACGGGCTGGTGGGAGGACATCGCCGAGCTGCGGACGCGGATCGATCACCTGCCGTTCGTGACGACGCTCGCGGACGGCACCCTCGATCCAGCCCGGTTCGCCTGGTACCTGCAGCAGGACGCGATCTACCTGCGGGCCTATTCGCGGGTCCTTGCGCGAGCGAGTGCACTGGCGCCGACGGCCGAGGAACAGGTGTTCTGGGCGACCGGCGCGGCGGGCTCCATCGAGGCCGAGATGGAGCTGCATCGCACCTGGCTCAGCACGTATGCCGTCGGCGGTATGGATGTGGAGCCGTCGGCGACGACCACGGCCTACCTCGACCACCTGCACGCGGCGACCGTCGACGGCGACTACGGTCGGGTGGTCGCCGCCGTGTTGCCCTGCTACTGGATCTATCAGGATCTCGGCGAGCGGCTCGTCGGCGCATCGCACGCGGAGCACCCGTACGCGGCGTGGCTCGACACCTACGCCGACCCCGCCTTCGCGATGGCGAACGCCCGGGCGATCGAGATCGTCGCCGGGGCGGCAGCTCGTGCGGACGAGGCCGGCCGGGAGACGATGCGACGGGCGTTCCTGGCCTCGGCCGCGCACGAGGAGGCGTTCTTCGCCGAGCCGATACGATGAAGGCCGGATCCGCCGCCGCGGTCCCGGACCACGACGAGAGGCCCCTGATGCTGACGAGCAATGAGTACTTCGACGGCAACGTGAAGTCGATCGGCTTCACCACGAACGAGCCCGGTGCGGAGTCGGCCAGCGTCGGAGTGATGGAGCCGGGGGAGTACACCTTCACCACGGGCAAGGCCGAGGAGATGTCCGTGATCTCCGGCAAGCTCCGCGTGCTCCTGCCGAACACGAGTGCGTGGCAGGACTTCGGGCCCGACGCGCAGTTCAGTGTCCCGGGGAGCAGCAGCTTCCAGGTCGAGGTCGAGGTCACCACCGCGTACCTCTGCCGCTACCTCAACATCTGAGCGCCCTTCGACAGGCTCAGGGACCGGGGTAGGTGCGCCCTTCGACAGGCTCAGGGACTGGGGTGGGTGGGCCCTTCGACAGGCTCAGGGACCGGGGTGGGTGCGCCCTTCGACAGGCTCAGGGACCGGTTCGGTTCGTCCGAGCGTCCCCGGCTCAGGACCGGTCGACGACCTCGAGCGTGAGGACGACGGTCGAATCGTCGGAGCTGTTCGTCAGCGTCACCGTCGTGCTCCCGACCTCGAGCGGCTGCAGACCGGGGTTGAACGATGCGCCGCCGCGGGATCCGCCCGGCACGTACTCCGCGATCGACGGATCCTCGACCTTCGCGGACCAGACGGTCGGATCGACGGCGACGAGGTCCACCACGTTGTCGAGGCCGACGGTGACGGTGCGGCCGTCCTGATCGACGAGCTGCACGATGACGGGTGCGATCACGCCGGCCTCGCTCGCGGAGCTCTGACCGGAGGGCGAGTCCGCGCCACCGGTGCAGGCACTCGTGCCGAGCACGGCGCCGACGATCGCGATCACGGTCAACCCACGGGTCGCACGGCGCATGGCGGTCCTCTCTCGACGTGACCTCACCCTACCGCCGGGCGACGGTGGACCTCAGGACCGCAGGGCCAGCGCGTCGGCGGCAGCGCTGAGCCGGCCGTCCTCCATGACGAGCACCTGGTCCATGCGGTCGAGGTGGCTCCGATCGTGGGTGACCAGCAGCGTCGCGGCGCCCGAGGTCGCGGTGAGTTCGAGGATGAGCTCGATGATCGTGGATCCCCGCTCGTGGTCGAGCGCACTGGTCGGTTCATCCACGACGAGGGCGTCGGGCTCGTTCATGAGGGCGCGCGCGATGTTGACCCGCTGCCGCTGACCACCGGAGAGCTGGTGCGGCCGCTTGCCCGCCTGGTCGGCGAGCCCGACGGCGGCGAGCAGCATAGCGGCCCGCTCGCGGGTGAGCGTCCGGTCGGCCCGCGACGCGCGGCCACCGAGTGTCCCGAGGACGCACAGCTGCTCGAGGGCCGTGAGCGACGGCAGCAGGTTGCCCTGCTGGAACACGATGCCGAGCCTCGTGCGGCGGAAGTCGGTGGCCGCCCGGCGGTCGAGGGAGGTGACGTCGACCCCGGCCACCTCCACGAGGCCGCTGTCGGGCCGGATGAGGCCGGCCGCGACGGCGAGCACACTCGACTTCCCGGAGCCCGAGGGCCCGGTGAGCGCGGTGACGGTCCCGGCCGGGACGGTGAGGGTCGCGTGGTCGACGGCGGTGACGCGGTGGTCGCCGTCGGGGAAGGTGAGGGTGACGTCGGTGAGCGAGATCATGCGGTGACTCCGATGGTGACGAGGGTGGGTGCGAGGAAGGATGCGGGGAGGTCGGGCGCGTTCACCGGCTGCCGCCCAGCGCGGTCAACGGGTCGGCCGAGAGGATGGACCGCAGGGCGAACGCCGCGCCGATCAGGCCGAGGGCGATCATGATCACCCCGGGCACGAGCGTCGTCAGTGGGCTGAGCACGAAGGGCAGCGCCGTGCCCGCCGCGGAACCGAGTGCGGCGGTGATGCCGATGCCGAGTCCGACGCCGAGGACGAGGAGGACGAGCGCCTGGCCGAGCGCATCGAGCGACAGCCGACGGGTCGTCGCGCCCAGCGCTTTGAGGATCGCCACGTCGCCCGCGCGCTGCATGGTCCACACCGTGAAGAAGGCTCCGATGACGAGCGCCGAGATCCCGAACAGCATGGCGACCATGAGGAGGAGCGATCCGATCTCGGAGCGGAACGATCCGATCGCGAGCAGGGACGACAGGACGTCCTTCGACACCGTGCCGGTGGCCTGCTCCGCTCCCGCCACCGCATCGGCGCTCGGGTTCCCGGTGATGGCGAGCGCGGTCACCCCGTCGCCGGGGGACCCTTGCGCGGCCTGTAGCGACCGCCACTCCGACAGGCTCGTCCAGACGACCGGCGTGTGGCTGTACCACTGGTCGTCGACGACCGATCCGACCTCGAGTTCGCTGCCACCGATCGAGACGGTGTCGCCTCGGGAGACGTGGAGGGCCTCCGCGGCGGTCCGACTCAGGCGGGCGGTCCCGTCAGCGGGCACGTCGGCTGCGCGACCCGCGACGGCGTCACCACTGATCCCGAACAGTGCCACGGAGGTGCGCGCATCGTCCGTGGTCATCCGCGTCTGGCTGATGCCGAGCTCCTGGACACCGTCCACCCCGGGGACCGCAGCCCACGTGGTGGCCGCGTCCGCATCGATCGCGGAGTCGGCGAACGTCGCCTGCTCGCCGTCGGCGGGGGCCGCGAGGACGATGCTCGACGCACCCAGCCCGGTGATCGCCGAGATGTTCTGGTTCGCCAGCCCTGCGGTGAGGCCGCTGAGGAATCCGACGAGCAGGGTGATGAGGGCGACGACCGCCCCGATCAGCACGAAGCGACCGGTGGCGAAGCGCATGTCGCGCCAGGCGACGAACATGGGGACTCCTTGTCCGCCGCCCGACGGCGTCTCCGTGGTGCGGCAGGATTCCAGCCTCGCCGCGTCGCCGACGCCGGGCATCGTCGGACGGGACGGTCCTCAGGCGCGGTCAGGTGGAGGCGACGTTCCACCTTTCTGATGATTCGCGAGGACGATCCCCGCCGTACGCTGGGCGGATGAAGCACTCGGCACTCAGCCCCGTGTTCACCGGCCTGCAGCTCGGCCTCCACGGCCTCGTCACCGCACTCATCGTGCTCGTGATCGCGCGATCCGTCTCGGTCGGTGGCCAAGCGGGCCTCGCGGCGATCGTCCTCGCGGTCGTCATGCTGCTCACCTACGCCGCTGGCGCGATCCTCGGCGGTCGGGTTCGGCGCGCTGTGGCCGCCAGCGGAGGGACCGATCGCGCCACCGCGCCGGTGGGCGTCCGTCGAGGTCGGGTTTCCGTCCTCGTCTGGCTGGTGCTGCTCAGCGTCGAGTGGGTGGTCCTCGTCCTGCTCAGCCCGGATGCTGCCTACCTGGTCTTCCCGTTGTTCTTCCTCTATCTGCACCTCCTCCCCAGGGCCGTCGCGGTGCCCGCCGTCGTGATCGCCACCGTCGCCGCGGTGGTGGCGATCGGTCTGCACGCCGGTTTCAGCGTCGGAGGAGTCGTCGGCCCGCTCGTCGGTGCGGCCGTGGCCGTCGCGATCGGACTCGGCTACGAGACGCTGGCTCGGGAGGCGGCCGAGCGGGAGCGACTCATCGCCGAGCTCGTCGCAGCACGCGAGGAGCTCGCCGAGCGCGGTCGGCAGGCGGGCAAGCTGGCGGAGCGCGAGCGCCTCGCCGCCGACCTCCACGACACGGTCGCCCAGGCCCTGTCGAGCATCCAGCTGCTCCTGCACGCGGCCGAACGCTCCGCCGTCGAGCAGCCGGGCACGGAGCAGCTGCGTTCGCACATCGGGCTGGCGCGGGATGCCGCGGCGACGGCCCTCGCCGAGACGCGCGGTCTCATCGACGAGCTGAGTCCGCCGGCGTTGGTCGGCGCGACGATCGCGGACGCGCTCGGACGGCTCGCCGAGACGACGGCCGCCGAGAGCGGCACGCCGGTCTCCACGACGGTCACCGGCGATGCGTTCGTCCTCGGCACGCCGGTGACGACCGCGCTCCTCCGGACCGCGCAGAGCAGTCTCGCGAACGTCGTCCGGCATGCCGGAGCGAGCCGGGCGGACGTCACCCTCACCTACCTCGACGAGGAGGTCATCCTCGACATCGACGACGACGGGGTGGGGTTCGATCCGGCGAGGGTCGCCGAGCGCACTGCTGGCGGTTCGTTCGGCATGATGTCCATGCGCCGTCGCATCACCGAACTGGGTGGCGAGGTCGAGGTGCGCAGCGCGCCGGGCGCCGGCACGACCATCACCGTGCGGTTCGCGGTACCAGGAGTGGAGGGGGACGTCCATGCGTGACGATGCGACGGATGCCGGGGAGCCGCAGGTCATCCGGGTCGTGGTGGCGGACGACCACCCGATCGTCCGAGCCGGACTCCTCGCGGTCCTCGCGCCGATCGCCGACATCGAGGTGGTCGGGACCGCGTCGACTGCAGCCGAGGCCGTGGCCGCCGCACCCGGCGCCGACCTCGTCCTCATGGACCTGAGCTTCGGCGACGGTCCGACCGGGATCGATGCGACGAGGGAGATCGCGTCGCTGCCGGGCGGTCCGTCGGTCCTCGTGCTGACGAACTACGACTCCGACGCCGACATCCTCGGCGCGATCGAAGCCGGAGCCGCAGGGTATCTGCTGAAGGACGCCGCCCCGGAGGACCTCATCGACGGCATCCGCTCGGCGGCCGGCGGGAACTCGGTGCTCGGGCCGGCCGTGGCGACCCGGCTGGTCGCTCGGGTGAGCGCACCGCAACAGGCGCTGAGCGCGCGCGAGATAGAGGTGCTCGCACGGGCGGCCGAGGGGCTCACCAACCTCGAGATCGCCGGGCGACTCCACGTGGGGGAGACGACGGTGAAGTCGCATCTCGCCCACATCTACACGAAGCTCGACGTGTCGAACCGCTCGGCGGCGATCGCCGCGGCCCAGCGTGCCGGTCTCTTCCGCACCCGCTGAGCACCACCCCGGTCCCTGAGCGCCACCCCGGTCCCTGAGCGTCCACCCGGTCCCTGAGCTTGTCGAAGGGTCGACTGACTCACGGTCCGATCCACGCGGTCCCTGAGCCGAATCCCGGTCCCTGAGCCTGTCGAAGGGTCGAAGAACGACGGCCCGGAGCTATGCCCCCTTGACCTGCTCGTACGCCGCGAGCGCAGCCTGTCTCGTCTCGCCGAGGTCGACGATCGGCTCGGGGTAGTCGGGCGTCCCGAACTCGGGCACCCATCGCTTGATGTACGCGTCGTCGGCGTCGAAGCGTTCGCGCTGCCGTTCCGGGTTGAAGATCCGGAAGTAGGGCGAGGCATCGAAGCCGCTGCCGGCCACCCACTGCCAGTTGAAGGGGTTGGACGCCGGGTCGGCGTCGACGAGCGTGTCCCAGAACCAGTCCTCGCCGAGCTTCCAGTGGATGAGCAGGTTCTTGGTGAGGAAGGATGCCGTCACCATCCGGATCCGGTTGTGCATGGTGCCCGTCGCCCAGAGCTCCCGCATGCCGGCGTCGACGAGCGGGATTCCGGTCTTCCCGGCGGTCCAGGCGTCGAAGGCGTCCTGGTCGACGTCCGGCCAGGGGAACCGGTCGAAGGCCTGACGCCAGTTGCGCGTCGCGAGGTCGGGGAAGGCGAAGAGGCAATGGTAGGCGAAGTCGCGCCAGCCGAGTTCTTTGAGGAAGGTGGCGCCGTCGTCGCCGAGATGCCGGCGGCCGTCGCGGGCGGCGTGCCAGATCTGCGGCGAGCTGATCTCGCCGAACCGGAGGTGCGGGGAGAGCCCGGAGGTCGACGGCTGGGCCGGGAAGTCTCGGTCCTCCGCGTAGCCCGTGACGCCGTCGTCGAGGAACTCGGCGAGCCGCGCGTCGGCGCCGGCCTCACCGGGCGTCCACTGCTCCCGGAGTCCGGCCGCCCAGTCCGGCTTCGTCGGGAGCAGGTTCCAGGAGCCGAGCTCGTCGCCCGAGGGCGGTTCGGCCATGGCGGTCAGTGCGGTCGGCGCGGGGAGGGGGTGTCTCGGCGGGTTCGCCGCGTGCCGCTGCAGCGAGGCCTTCCAGAACGGGGTGAACACCGAATACGGCTGCCCCTGTCCGGTGACGATCTCCCACGGCTCAGCGAGGAGGTTCGCGGCGAAGCTGCGAGCGTCGAGCCCGGCCTCCTTCAGCTCCGACTTGATCCCGGCGTCGATCTCCCGCTCGGCCGCGCCGTAGCGACGGTTCCACAGGACGGCGCCGGCGCCGACCGAGTGGGCGAGTTCGGGGACGATGGTCGCGGCGCTCCCGGATCGGAGGAGGAGCGTGCCGCCGAGACCGCGGATGTCGTCGCCGAGCGCCTCGAGGCTGTGGTGCAACCACCAGCGGGACGCGCCGCCGAGCGGTCGCAGCGCTTCGCTGTCGTCGAGGACGAACAGGCAGAGGATCGGCGCGTCGAGCTCGACCGCTGCGTGCAGCGCGGGGTTGTCGGCCAGGCGGAGGTCGTCGCGGAACCATACGATCGTCGGGGCAGCAGCCATCCCGTCAGCCTACGCGGACGATGGAACCGGACCGGAGGGTTGACCGGACCCGCCCGTGCCGGTCATCGTGCCGTCCCGGTCACCGTGCCATCCTCCGGTCACTGAGCTTGTCGAAGTGCCCACGGGGAGGCGCCGCCCTTCGACAGGCTCAGGGACCGTGGGAGGGTTCTCCCGGTCTGGACGCGTGTCCTCGTGGTCCGGTGTTTCTTCCGCCGGTCCCTGAGCCATCTTCCGGTCACTGAGCTTGTCGAAGTGCCCCGGTGTGACGCAGCCCTTCGACAGGCTCAGGGACCGTGGGCGGGTTCTCCCGGTCTGGACGGGTGCCCTCGTGCTCCGCTGTCTCCTTCTCCGGTCACTGAGCTTGTCGAAGTGCCCACGGGGAGGCGCAGCCCTTCGACAGGCTCAGGGACCGTGGGCGGGTTCTCCCCGTCTGGACGGGTGCCCTCGTGCTTCGCTGTCTCCTCTTCCGGTCACTGAGCTTGTCGAAGTGCCCACGGTGTGACGCCGCCCTTCGACAGGCTCAGGGACCGTGGGCGGGTTCTCCCGGTCTGGACGCGTGTCCTCGTGGTCCGGTGTTTCCTTCTCCGGTCACTGAGCCATCCTCCGGTCACTGAGCTTGTCGAAGTGCCCACGGGGAGGCGCCGCCCTTCGACAGGCTCAGGGTCCGTGGATGGGTGCTCAGGGACCGTGTTCCCTGTTCCCGTGCCCACTCAGCTCAGCGCGGCCTCGCGGTCGAGCAACGACCGCTTGACGTCGAGTCCCCACGCGAACCCGCCGAGCGTCCCGTCGGTCCGGAGGACACGGTGGCACGGGACGAACAGGGCGGGCGCGTTCGTCGCGCAGGCGCTCGCCGCAGCGCGGACCGCCGACGGCCGACCGCTCGCCGCGGCGAATTCCGTGTACGTCACCGAGTGTCCTGCGGCGATCGTCCGCAGCACCGTCCAGGCGTGCGTGCGGAACGGGCCACCGAACTGGGCGACCGGTACGAGGTCGATCGCCGCCAGGTCGCCGTCGTAGTACGCCCGGACGGCGTCCATCGCCGTGATCGTCCCCGCCACGGTCTCGCGGGGGCGGTCGGCTGGCCGGATCCGTTCGAGCATGACGCCGATGTCGTCGGACCACCCTGAGGAGAGCACCGCTCCGTCCTCCCGCGCGAGAATCGTGAAGGGGCCGTCCGGAGTGTCGACGGTCTGGCTGGTCGCGGTGAGCTGCGCGCCGGACGCCCGGCCGTCACCGCGGCGGGCGCTCGTGCTGGAGATGATGGTGGTCATGCTGCTGGACCTTTCTCGAGGGCTGAGGGTGCGGCGGACGGCGCCGGTGTGGAGGCCGCCTTCCACAGGTGGAGGCAGAGGTAGGAGCGCCACGGGGCGAAGGCGTCCGCTTCCGCAGTGAGGGTGCGGGCGTCGGACGGCAAGCCGAGTCGGCCCGCACCCGTGCGGACGGCGACGTCGCCGGGCAGGAAGGCGTCGGGGTTGCCGAGCACCCGCATGCTGACGTAGTCGGCCGTCCAGGGGCCGATCCCCTTCATGGCGAGCAGGCGCGTCCGGAGCTCGTTGCGGTCGTCGCCGAAGCCGATCGTGAGTTCACCGGACACGAGTGCCCGCGCGACGCCGAGCAGGCTGTCGATCCGCGCTCGGGGCCCGACGAGTGTGGCCTCCCCGCCGTTCGCGATCTGCGTCGCCGTCGGGAAGAGCCGGTGCAGTCCGTGTCGTTCGGGGACCGTCGTGCTCACCTCGTCCGCGAGACGGCGGAGCCGGGTGCGCGCCGCGGCCACAGTGATCTGCTGGCCGACCATCGCCCGGACCAGCATCTCCTCCGGATCGACCGCCCCGGGGAGTCGGATGCCGGGTGTGGCCGCGACCGAGGCGGCGAGACGCGGGTCCGTCGCGAGGACGGCGTCGGCCGACGTCGGGTCGGCGTCGAGGTCGAAGAGTCGACGGACCCGCGAGACGAGCACCGGCAGGTCGGCGAGGTCCGTCACCTCGGCGGTGAGTCGGAGGTCGTCGCCGAGCTGTCGCACCTCGAACCACGCCGTGCCGCCGGGGAGGGCGAGGAGCCGGGCGTAGTGTTCGGGCCCCGCGAGCTCGACGCCGTCCACCGCCCGTGGCGCGAGCCAGGCGAAGACGCCCGCCGCGTCGAACGGGCGGCGGAACGGCAGGGACAGGGTGATCGAGCCGGAGGCGTGTTCGCCGACCGTCCGGTGTTTCGCGCGCAGCTCACCGGGGGTAAGCTCGAACACCTCCCGCATCGTGTCGTTGAACTGCCGGATGCTCGAGAACCCGGCGGCGAAGGCGATGTCACCGAAGGGGAGGTCGGTGCCGGTCAGCAGCTGGCGAGCACCCTGCGCACGGTGGGCCCGCGCCAGGGCGAGTGGACCCGCGCCCAGCTCGGCGCTGAGGATCCGCGTCAGATGCCGGCTCGAGTACCCGAGGCGCGAGGCGAGCCCGGGGACGCCCTCCCGTTCGACGACGCCGTCGGCGATGAGGCGCATGCTGCGCGCGGCGACGTCGTTGCCGAGGTTCCAGGCGGGCGTGCCCGGGACCGCTTCAGGCAGGCACCGCTTGCATGCGCGGAAACCGGCCTCGTGCGCCGCGGCGCTCGTCGCGTAGAAGGTGACGTTCTCCGGCTTCGGGGTTCGAGCCGGGCAGGACGGCCGGCAGTAGATCCCCGTGGAGCTCACGGCCGTGATGAACTGCCCGTCGAAGCGCTGGTCGCGGGCTTGGATCGCGCGGTAGCGTTCGGCGAAGTCCATGCTCCGGGTGTCGTCCATGATCCGAGTCTGACATGCGCCACCGGGTCCGACGAGCGGAAATCGGACACGACAGTGGGGCCGTCCGCGCCGGATCAGTCGGCGCGGCTCACGCTCCGCGGAGCTTGTCGCTGAGCGCCGCGAGGGTCGCCATCTCCTGTGGGTTGAGCGACGTGGTCACGCGTTCGGCGATCGTCGCGCCGTGGGCGATGGCGACCGCGCGGTAGACGTCGTAGCCCGCATCGGTCATGCGGACGAGGGTGCCGCGGCCGTCGTCCGGGTCGGGGCATTTGCCGACCAGTCCGCGCGCGACGAGTCGATCGACCAGGCGACTGATGCTCGGCTGCGAGAGCAGCACGCTCGAGTTGAGGTCGCGCAGACGGATGCGACGATCGGGCTCCCGCGACATCGTGTGCAGGACGTCGTACTCGTTGAGCGAGATGCCGTGGCTCGGGAAGTCGTGCGAGATGTGGCGCATCACGTCGACCTGCGCGCGGAACAGTGACTCCCACGCGGCGATCGCGAGTCGCCTCTCGTCCATACCCGCTCCCGCTGCCGTCCGACGATCCACCACCTGAATCTATCCTGCACGGCCGTCGAGCGGTGCGTCGAGGTGGGGTGGTTGCGCTCCGTATCGTCTCCGGACATGACGAGAGCCGGTCGCAGAGGCTACGACCGGCTCTCTTTCCCTTGCACCAAGAGTGTCCTGCAATCACATTCCGTCAGCTGCCACAGCAAAACAACTAACGTTCCAAAACCATATAACGGATCGGTAACGAGCGGTAGTTATCAGAACGTTATTTTTACTGGGAGTTGTCCGAGTGCGCTACACCGGCGGAGCGCGAGCGCATGGAGGCCGATGGTGCCACTTCCCCACGTGTGTTTATTATGTTACGCTCTGAAATACCACCCGACCACACGTTACCGAGACGAGACCCCCATGTCCACACCGCACCGGCCCCGACGCCGGATCGTCACCGCCCACGCGGGCGCCATCGTCGCGCTCGCCGCGCTGCTGACCGGCACGGTCGCTTCGCCCGCGACAGCGGCCGGCACCCCGGCAACGGCACCGACGGACCCCGCGCCCGTCGAGGAGCCCACCGACGACAGTCCGGTCGACACCGACGAGCCCTCCTCGGGCAGCGACCCCGACGACACGTCGCCGACGACCCCGCCGACTGAGCCCACCGCCACCCCCGACGCCGAGGCCCCGAACGCCGACCTCGCGCTGCAGATCGCGCTCGCGGGCGTCGCCACCGGCACCGCCCCGTTCGACGCGGACGACGCCCCCGGCCACGACAGCAGCGCGACGAACGACGTCGTCCGCACGCACGACACGGTCACCTACCGCGTCGAGGTCCAGCTCGACGGAGCCGCAGCCGGCGACCTCGTGACCGTTCGCCAGACCCTCCCCGACGGCCTGCGCTGGCCGATCGTCACCGCGCTCCCCGCCTACTGCGGAGCCGGGTCGACCGTCAGCGACGACCGACGCGTCCTCGATTGCGCCATCGGCGGCGTCCTGCCGAACTCCGTCACCACCTACGACCTCATCGCCACGGCAGACAGCATGCCGAACGGTTCCGTGCTCACCTCCCCGGCGGGAGCACTCAGCGCGGCGGCGAACGACGTGGCCTCCGGCGCGCTCGCCGAGGACGCGACGGAGGTTCCCGCGACGACCGCGAGCAGCGGTCCGCGAGTGAACCTCGGGGTGCGGACGGCAACGATCGTCAGCGCCGTGACCCAGGACGATGTGCCCGGGTTCCGCATCCACTACGACGCCTACCTCGACCTCGCCGGGTACAACGCCGCGGGTGGACTCGGTGCACGCGGGCAGTCGAACGTGGTCGATGACGTCACCTTCGTGATCGACCTCGATGATGTCAGCCCGAACGCCAGACTCTCGAACCAGACGGCTTGTGCGGCGGGCGCCGGTGAAGCGCGCGTCTTCCCGGGCGCCAGAGGCGGCGGCGAGAACGCCGTGACCGACTCCGGCGCCTGGACGTGTCGCGTCGACCCGGACGACCCGCGTCGGATCCACGTGACCATCTCCGGCGCGGACCTCAGCGCCGACCACATCCCCACCAAGACCGCGAACGGCGCAGCCATCCCGCTCCGCGGCTACCTCGCGCTCGGCCGCTTCGGCGTGTTCGTGCCTCGAGACGATGTGCCCGCGAACGGCTCGATCACCACCCGCCTCCTGGTCCGCGACCTCCTGGCGACGGGCCGAGACGCCGATGGACAGCAGATCGCAAACGCGGACGAGCCGCTCGACGACAACCGGACGAGCGCGAGTCTCCTCCGCCGTCCCGACGGAGGCCATGGCACTCGCTACATCGACGACACCAATGCGCTCATCCCGGTCCCCGGGCAGTTCCTGCCGGGCACGGGCGACGGCGTCGTCGTACCCGGACAGCAGTACCGTGCCCTCTCGATGTTCAACAACCGAGGCGGCACGGAGTTCACCGGACAGGTGTTCTGCCAGGCCTTCGACACGAAGACGCAGCATGCAGCCGTCGGACCCGACGGCGTTCCCGCTCGAGGGCACGCCTCGACGCCGCTGATCATCGAGTACGGCACACGATCGACCGTGGACGTGGCCGCTGACGACGCCACCAGGTGGCGTCAGATGACCGACACCACGTGCGGTGACGCCGACGACGACTGGACCACCGACCCCTCGTCGATCGCGGTGGAGGACATCACCAAGATCCGCTATCGCAGCGCGTCCGGCGTCATCCCGATCGGTGCCTCGCTCATGGCATCGCTCACACTCGTGATGAACGACGGTGTCCCCGCCGGCACCTTCCTCGCTGAGAGCTACTCGCTGTACAGCCCGGAGCAATACCCCGACGACGTCGACTACAGCACGTGGTACGCGAAGGACGGCTGGTTCCACAACAAGTACGACGCAGCGAAGGACGACAACGCGAACTACCCTCGCGGCGACCGGCTCATCGCCGCCAACGCCGTGATCGGCATCGGGAAGCGGGCGATCGAACCGGCCGTGGAACCCGGTTCGCCGGCCCAACTGCTCGCGGGTGACCGCGTCCGCTTCGAGGTCACGCCGCAGATCACGAGCGTGCCCGGCCAGGGGAACGCCGCACGCGACGTCGTCGTCGTCGACCGATTGCCCGCCGGGCTCGTCTACGACCCGACGGAGGTGTCACACGTGCCCGACTCGGTCGAACTCGCCGAGGACGGCACCACCCTCCTCACCTGGAGGCTCGGGCAGGTCGAGCGCGGCGCCGAGCCCGTCATCCGGTACTGGGCGACGTCGGATGCGACGCTCATCGGCGACCTGGTCAACCAGGTGGTCGTCGCGAGCCCGGACGACCCGGGTTCGCTCGAGGAGGTCCCCGAGGACGCCACGATGCAGGACGCGCACCACGGGCGCCAGACCGTGTCGCTCCGTGCGCCCGGTGGGCTCCGCGTGCAGAAGAGCGTTGAACAGCGCGTCATCGAGTCCGGCGACCGGATCGACTACCGCCTCGCCTACGCCAACATGAACGCCACCGGTGCTCAGCAGGACGTCGCCCTGGTGGACGTGCTCCCGTTCGTCGGCGACAACCGTGGATCATCCGCGGCCGGCGTCCTGGCCGACGAGATCGAGGCCGCCGATGGCGACCGGGTGCTCTACACCGCCGCCGACCCGGCCGCAGTGCAGGCCGCGTCCGCCATCGACGGCACGGACACCTCCCGGGAGCTTCCGGACGGGTTCGACTGGTGCACCTCCGACGACTTCGGTGCGGAGGCGTGTCCCGAATCGCTCGCCGACGTCACCGCGTTCCGCGTGGAGGTCGCCGAACTCGACGCCCTCGAACGTCACGAGATCGCCGTCGAGCTCACGACGGACGGCGCGGTGTCCGGTGCGGAGTACCGGAACGACGCCACGGTGCGCTCGGCGTCGCAGACCCTCGGAGCCCGGTCGCCGCTCGTGGCGACGACCGTCGTCTCCACGTCGATCGGCGAGCGCCTCTGGTGGGACCGTGACGGTGACGGACTCGACGACGACGGTGCCGACGGACAGCCCGGCGACGGCGTGGCCGGTGTGCCACTCCGGCTGGACGGCGTCGACAAGCACGGTGCCACCGTCTCCGAGGAGACCGAGACGGACGCCGACGGCCGATACCGCTTCAGCGGGCTCGTGTCGGGTGCGTACACCATCAGTGTCGACCTGCCTGAGGGCGCGGAGACCACCGGCTTCCGCGTCGGTGACGACGGCCTCGTCAACTCGGCGCTCGATCCGCAGTCGTCCACCATGGAGGACATCGTCGTGGTCGACCCGTCGCCGACCGGCGCGGACGCGGTCGACCTCACCTGGAACGGCGGCATCGTCGAGGTGGAGCTGCCCGTGAGCCCGCCGGTGACCGATCCCGAGGAACCGACGGACCCGTCCGTCCCCTCGGAGCCGACGCCGACGCCGTCCGGGACGCCGCAGGCGACCCCGGAACGTCTGTCCGGTACGCAGGGTCCGCTGGCCACGACCGGCGTGCTCTGGCTCGACCAGGCGATGATCGCCGCGATGCTCCTGCTCGTGATCGGCGGGGCGGCACTCCTCGTCGTGCGTGCGCGTCGCGCCCGCAGTGACGCCGAGGAGTCGAGCGGCTGAGTCGAGGAGCCACCGCACATCGAGCGCGCACGATCCCGGATCGGGACCGTGCGCGCTCGTGTCAGTCCTGGGAGCCGCTCGGGACGACGTCGATCACGCGGACGGTGATGGACGGTGCGCCCTCGCCGGTGAACGAGGGGAGCCGCTCCGCGATGGCGCGGTGGACCGCCTGCGCGACGGCAGGGGAGGCCGCCTCAGCTGCCACGGAGATGTTGGCGTGGACGGTCAGGACGCCTCGGACGCGCTTGACGCTCACCCGTGCCTGCTGGTCAGGCGAGCCGAGCAGTGCGCCGACGCCCTCCTTCGCGGCCCGGAGCAGCGTGGGTTCGACGGCGGTCAACCCGTCGACGCCCGGTAGCGCCAGGATCACGTCGTCGAGCGAACTCGCGAGCGCTCCGAGGTCGTCGTCCGTCTCCGTCAGGTCATGCATCGTCCCCCACCTCTCCGATCTCGTCGGCCTCGAAGTGCAGGTCGTCGACGACGATGTCGAGTCCTGCCACGACGAGGTCCGTGTGTTGCCGGAGGCTGGCGGCGACCTCCTCGCGGAACAACGCAACCGTGTCGGCGACCGACTTGCCCCAACCGATGCTCACGGTGACGTGGAGCATGATCGGTTCGCCGACCACGGTGACGTCGCCCTCGAGCACGCAGCGACCCACGAGCACGCCGGGCGTGCGGTCGCCGGCACCGCGGACCAGCCCGCGGACCGTGCCCTCCGTGATGACGAGCGCAGCGGCGTCGTCGGACGCGGCGAACGGGATGTCGCGTCCGGCCTTCGCCTCACGGCCGATGTTCTCCATGATCCCTCGGATCCAGTCCTGGTCGAGTGCGGTGACCGCCGCCTCGTCCGCCTCCCGCAATGGCGCGGCGAGCGAGCGGACCCGTCGCAGGGACCGGAGGATCCGCTGGCATTCGGGCGACTCGTCGATCGACGGGTCGGCCGGCAGCATGTCGCGTTCGAGGTAGTCCGTGAGGGCGTCGATGCCGTGCGCGCAACCGCCCGGTCCGCCCGGTCCGGAGCCCGGAATTTCGGTGTTCATCGCCACCCCTCCATGTCCTTGACCAGTGTCGCCCGAGCCCGTGCAAGACTCCCTCGGACGCTGGCGACGCTCTGCCCCAGCTGTTCGGCGATCTCCTCGTACGAGTATCCGCCGATCTCGCGGAGCACCCAAGCCTGGTGCTGTCCGTGCGGCAGTCTGTCGAGCGCTGCTGACAGTGCTCCCAGCTGCGACGATGCTTCGGCTCGCCGCTCGGGACCGTCGCGCTCCGGGGCCTCGATGATGGCGTCGTCGGTCGACTCGGTGTCCTTGCGCTGCCGCATGAGGTCGATCGCCCGGCGGCTGACGATGCGCATCAGCCAGCTCTTCACCATCGCGCCGTCCTCGAGCGTGTCGATCCGCTTCCAGGCCGAGATGAGCGCCTCCTGGACGACGTCGTCGCCGTCCGCGGAGGATCGCGTGAGTCGCACGGCGTACGCCTTCATCATCCGGCCGTAGCGCGTGATGAGCACCTGGAACGCCCGGGTGTCGCCGTCGACGCACCGTTCGACGAGGGTCCGGTCGGTCGCCTGCTCGAGGAGGCCACCCGACGTGCGCACTGGATCGACACCCACCGCCTGCCGCCTCTCTGTGCCGGCCGAGACAACTTCCGGCGGTTTCGTCACACCCGACCGTGACATCTGCGAGCCGGGCTCCGTCTCACTACTGTAGGCACAGAGCGGCGATCCATGTGAACGCCCCAGCACCACGATCGCACCACGATCGCATCACCACCGAGGAGACCGCACGATGAAGACCCCCAAACTCCGGTTGCCCGGGTTCTCCTCCACCCCGGAGGAGCGCGAGGCCAGGCGCGCCAAGCACCAGGAGGCCAAGCAGGAGCGCGCGGCGAAGGCCGCAGCCTCCTCGCCACCGTCGGCAGCCGTGGTCGCGGCCCTCCAGCCCTCGGCTCCGAGCGTGCGCATCAACGCGTTCCGCATCGGCCTCGTCGGGGGTATCGGCGTGCTCGTCGCGCTCGTGATCGGCAGCATCGTCACCCAGCTCAGCACCACCCTGATCTATGTCGGCGTCGCACTGTTCATCGCGCTCGGCCTGGACCCGCTCGTCTCCTGGCTCGAGCAGAAGCTGCCGCGCGGCCTCGCCATCGCCGTCGTCTTCCTCGCCGTGATCGGCGCGTTCGTCGGCATCATCTTCGCCATCGTGCCGCTGCTCGTGACGCAGATCTCGAACTTCGTGAGCGATTACCCCCGGATCTCGCAGCAGTTCCTGAACAGCGACTTCGTCGCGTGGGTGCAGAACACGATCGGGAACACCCTCGACATCGACTCGGCGCTCAACGACGCGTTCTCCTTCCTCAAGGACCCCAACAACCTGTTGAACATCGGTGGCGGCATCGTCGCGGTCGGTGCGGGCGTCGCATCGGGGATCACCGGCTCGATCATCGTCCTCATCCTGACCCTGTACTTCCTCGCGTCGCTGCGCTCGATGAAGGCCGTCACGTACCGCTTCCTCCCCGCCTACCGCCGCGAGGGCTTCGCGCAGGTGCTCGAGGAGATCACGCAGGCCGTCGGACGATACGTCGTCGGGCAGGTCGGGCTCGCGCTGGTCAACGGTGTGCTGAGCTTCATCTTCCTCAGCATCATCGGAGCGCCCTTCCCGCCGCTGCTCGCCCTGCTGGCGTTCATCGGGTCGATGATCCCGCTCGTCGGAACGCTGAGCGCCTCGATCGTGAACAGCGCGCTCTGCCTCTTCGTCTCGCCGGTCACCGCGCTCATCGCGATCATCTACTACCTGATCTACATGCAGATCGAGGCGTACGTCCTGAGCCCGCGCATCATGAACAAGGCGGTCGCCGTCCCCGGTGCCCTCGTCGTCATCGCGGCCTTCGGTGGCGGCGCCCTCGGCGGTATCCTCGGTGCCCTCGTCGCGATCCCGGTCGCCGCATCGATCATCATCATCGTGCAGAAGGTCGTCTTCCCGAGCCAGGACTCCAAGGTGGTACCGGAGAACAAACTCGGTGACGCCGAGACGGCGGCCGTCGGCACGAGCGCGGCGGCGAAGTGATGGCGGCGACGTCGTTCCCGGTCCTTGCGGCCGGCGCCCTGCTGCTGTCGGGTACCGCGGGCGTCGTCGCGCAGTCCGCTCGGGCCGCGGTCGATCTCGACATCCCGACGATCAGCGTGACGCCGTACCAGGCGATCGGCATCCCGATCGCCCTCGTCGGCGCCTTCTTCCTGGCGGTGGGGACCCAGCTCCAGTCCCGAGGCGTCGGGAAGGTCGAGGCGGCCTCGTCGGCGTTCGGGCTGAAGCAGCTCCCGCAGCTGCTCGGTCGCCCGTCCTGGCTCATCGGCACCCTGCTGCTCGGCCTGGCCATCGTCTTCCAGCTCGTCGCGCTGGCCTTCGCACCGCTCATCGTCGTGCAGCCGCTCGGGGCGATCGCCCTCGTGATCACGGCACTGTTGAACGCCAGGGTCACCCGGGTCAAGATCACCAAGGAGCAGACCCGCGCGATGGTGCTGTGCGTCGCCGGTATCGGCCTCTTCGTGATCGTCGCCGCGCTCTATGCGGTCGAGGAGCCCATCCGTCAGCCGCAGCTCATCATCATCCTCATCATGCTCGCGGTCGTGACTCTGGCGCTCGCCGGCGCGTACGCGCTGTGGCGCCGGAAGCTGCACACGGTGTTCTACGTGGTCGCGGCAGGCGTCCTGTACGGCTTCGTCGTGACCCTCGCGAAGGTCGTCATCAACCGGGTCATCACGCAGAACTTCGAGGGCCTCACCGTCGTCGGCATCATCGCGTTGCTCGTCGCGGCGGGACTCGGAGGGTTCTTCGTCCAGAAGGCCCACCAGAGCGGACAGCCCGACCTGGTGGTCGCGGGCCTCACCGTCGTCGACCCCCTCGTCGCCGTCGGCATCGGCATCGTCGTGCTCGGTGAGGCGGCCAGCGCTCCCTGGTTCGCGCTCGTGCTCTTCGTCGTCGCCGGCGCGATCGCCGTCTTCGGCGTGTGGAAGCTCGCGATGCGCCCGGTCCCGGCACCGGGGGAGAAGCCGAAGAAGCCGCGCGTCATCTGACGCAGGACGTCCGACGGGCCCGGCGAGTGGAACACCCACTCACCGGGCCCGTCGTCTTGTCGGTGGGGCCGCCGAACTGGCTTAGAACAGGTCGGGCGACGGGGTGCTGGCGTAGCGGATGGAGACGTCCGCGTGGCGGTCGAAGCGGTAGCCGACACCGCGCACGGTGCGGACGATGTCCTCGTAGCGGCCGAGCTTGGCGCGCAGGCGACGCACGTGGACGTCGATGGTCCGCTCGTTCGGGACCTCTTCGTCGTCGCCGGCACGCCACAGCGATGAGATGAGCTCGGCGCGCTCGATCGTGCGTCCTTCGCGGAGGACGAGGTACTGGAGGAGCTCGAACTCCTTGTACGTGAGCGGCGCAGCTTCGTTGTCGAGGACGAGGCGCTTCCGGGAGATGTCGACGACGACACCGGCGTGCGCGCGGTCCTGCTCCTCCTCGTCGACCTCGTCGCGGTGGGCCGCGAGTGCCGAGGGGTCCTGGAGGGCGAGCCGGACGACGTCGAGGTCGCGTCCGCCGGCACCGCGGGGGGCGAGGGCGACGGCCGCGTGCGTCTCGGCCTCCGGAGCGAACTGGGCCGTCAGGGCCTTGATGGCCTCGACGATCTCACCGAGGCTCGTGCCGGCGGCGGCCGCCTTCGCCTCGTCGAGGCCGACGTAGAGGACGAACCCTCGGGCTTCGGGGCCGGCCGGAACGGCGCGGACGTGCGGGGTCGCGGCCCGAGGCGCATCCTCGACGGCGGTGAGCTGGCGGGTGGGGCGGGTGGTCTGAACGGCTGCAAGAGACATGAGTGCGAGGTCCTCGGGAGTGATGATGCTACGACGGATCGTGCGCGGTGCGCTCGGGGTGATCCCGCCTGCCGGTGGGCAGTTGCGGTCCCGCGATCCGGGAAGTGGCGCGTCGGCCGGGTACGGACGGGGTACGTCCGGGAGTCGGCTCACCTGGTGGGGGAGCGGCGGACTCGGAGGTGCTGGGAGCAGTGGAGCGGATCCGTGTGGATCGCTACCGGTGCTGGAGGAGTCGGATCAGCGACACATTCGACAGCACATGACAGCGCGGCCGGGCATCATCATGCCGGCGTTCCCAGGGGCCTCGAAGGAGGTCGGGGTGGGCGCGTTGGTCGTCATAGTCCGCAATACAACAGGAATCCCCCGGATCCTGTCAAGTGCGAGCGGAAGATGACGTTCTGTTACTCGGGGATTGTCAGCTGGCGGCACAACTGAGATGAGGCGGATCGTCGTCCATCGCGGGGATGGACGACGATCCGCCTCATGTCGGCGGGAGCAGGGGTCAGACGACGCCGTAGAGGCGGTCGCCGGCGTCGCCGAGCCCGGGGACGATGTACCCGTTCTCGTCGAGCTTCTCGTCGAGGGCGCCCAGGACGATGGTGACGTCCTTGCCGGCCGTCTCGGCCTCGAGGCGCTCGAGACCCTCGGGGGCGGCGAGCAGGCAGATGGCGGTGACGTGCATCGCGCCACGCTTGAAGAGGAAGTCGATGGCCGCCGCGAGCGAGCCACCGGTCGCGAGCATCGGGTCGAGCACGAAGCACTGGCGGTCCGACAGGTCGTCGGGGAGACGCTCCGCGTACGTGGTGGGTTCGAGGGTCTCCTCGTTGCGCACCATGCCGAGGAAGCCGACCTCGGCGGTGGGGAGCAGCTTCACCATGCCCTCGAGCATGCCGAGGCCGGCCCGCAGGATCGGGACCACGAGCGGACGCGGCTCGCTGATCTTGACGCCGACCGTCTCGGTGACGGGCGTCTGGATCGTGATCTCCTCGACCGTGACGCCGCGCGTCGCCTCGTAGGCGAGCAGCGTGACGAGCTCCTCGGTGAGGGCACGGAACACCGGTGACGGTGTCGTCTTGTCGCGGAGCACCGTGAGCTTGTGGGTGATGAGGGGGTGGTCGGCTACGTGCACTCGCATACGATCAATCTAGTCGCTCGCGCGGCGACCAGGATTTCGGGGAGATGACGGATGCACGCACCGGCCGAGTTCGCCGTGTGGATGGACCTCGCCATCGCCGAGGCCGAGGCGGCACTGGCCAGTGACGACGTCCCGGTGGGCGCGGTGCTCGTCGCCCCGGACGGCACGGTGGTCTCCGTCGGACGCAACGAGCGCGAGCTGCACACCGATCCGACCGCCCACGCCGAGGTGGTCGCCATCCGCGCCGCAGCGGCCGCGCTGGCCGTCTGGCACCTCACGGAGCTGACGCTCGTCGTCACGCTCGAACCCTGCGTCATGTGCGCCGGCGCGATCCTCGCCGCCCGGATCCCGCGGGTCGTCTTCGGGGCCTGGGACGAGAAGGCCGGTGCGGTCGGTTCCGTCTACGACGTCCTGCGTGACCGGCGCCTGCAGCACCGTGTCGAGGTCTATGCGGGGGTAGAGGCCGAGCGCTGCTCGGCGCTCCTCACCGACTTCTTCCGGGGCGCGGGCGGCGTCGGAGCCCCCTGAGGGCGCACACGGCCCCGGAGGTCGCCGCGCCTCGACAGACTCGGTGACCGGATGCGGCTGCTCCCAGCACTTCCGGAGCCCGTTGTCGGCGGGTGATGGCAGGATCGCAGGATGCAACCCGGCGTGATCCTCGACATCATCCTCGTCGTCGTCCTGATCGGCTTCCTGATCCGCGGGTGGCGTGCGGGGCTCCTCGGGAGCCTCGGCGGGCTCGTCGGGCTGGCGGCCGGCGGGGTCGGCGCCTTCTTCGCGATCCCGCTCGTCGCCTCGTGGGTGCCGGATGCGGCCTGGCGTGGCTGGGCGGCGGTCGCGGCGGCGGTGGTCGTCCTCGCCGTCGGCTACACGATCGGTGCGTTCATCGGCGGGGCCATCGGCCCCGTCGTCCGCAAGACCCCCCTGCGCGGTCTGGAACGCCTGCTCGGTGCCGCCCTCAACCTCGTCGTCACCGCGCTCGTCCTCGTGACCGCGGCACTCGGTGTCGGCTCCCTCGGCATCCCGCTGCTCGCCCAGGCGGTCGGGTCGTCCGCGGTGATCGGCACGATCGACCGCGTCACGCCCGTGCAGGTGAAGAGCACGCTCGCGCAGCTCCGCTCCACGGTGGTCGACGGCGGGGCCCAGCGCGTCATCGAGGCGTTCGGCGGAACCGCGGACGTCCCCGCCGCCCCGCAGCTCGACACCTCGACGCCGGCCCTGCAGACGGCCTCCGCGTCCGTGGTCCGCATCAGCGGCACCGCCGAGTCCTGCTCTCGGAGCCTCACCGGAAGCGGATTCGTCTTCGCGGACGACCTGGTCATGACGAACGCGCACGTTCTCGCCGGCGTGACGAACCCGGTCGTCGAGGTCCCGGGAGCCATGCCCAGGGAAGGACGGATCGTCTACTTCGATCCGGTCGACGACCTCGCCGTCATCCGCGTCGACGACCTCGGCGCCCGATCGCTGCCGCTCGCACCGAATCCGGCGCCCGGTTCGAACGCCGTCGTCGCCGGGTATCCGTTCGGTGGCCCGTACACGGCCGGTGGCGCGCAGGTCATCGTGGTGGGGCCGAGCCTCGTCGCCGACATCGGCGGGAACAACCCGACGAGCCGTCAGGTCGTGACGCTGTCCGGGACGGTGCAGCCGGGCAACTCGGGTGGCCCGCTCCTCACCGAGTCCGGTGAGGTTGCGGGCGTGATCTTCGCCCGCGACGCGAACTCCGCGCCGGTCGGGTACGCGCTCGCGATGGACGAGGTCCTGCCCGTCGTCGCGCTCGCCGGGTCGCTGCAGTCCGCGGTCCCGTCGGGCGCCTGCCTCGCCGACTGACCCGGCCGGGCAGGTGCCGCCGAGCATGCAGGTGCCTAGACTCGCAGGGTGAGTGAAACGATCAGCCTGCCCAGCATCGCCATCCTCGGAGCCGGTTCGATGGGAGGGGCCGTCCTTCGCGGTCTCGTCCAGCCGGGTGTCGAGGTCGACGGTGGCATCACGGTGACGAACCGGACCATCGCCAAGGCGGAGGCTCTCGCCGAGCTGCCAGGCGTCACCTCGATCGCCCTCGAGCAGGACGCCGACGGCAATCGTCGCGCGGCAGCCGCGGCGAAGATCGTCCTGATCGGCGTGAAGCCCTACCTGGTCGCCGACCTCCTCGCCGAGATCGCCGACGCGTTGCAGCCGGGCACGATCGTCGTGAGCCTTGCGGCCGGCATCCGCGGTGCGGCCTTCGAGGCCGCCCTGCCGGAGTCGGTGTCGGTCCTCCGCTCCATGCCGAACACCCCGTCCTACGTCGGGCTGGGTGTCACCGGGCTCGCGCCGGGTACCCGGTCGAGCGAGGACGACCTCGCCGTCGTCACCGCGCTCTTCGAGACCGTCGGCGAAGTGGTCGTCATCCCCGAATCGAAGATCGACGCCCTCAGCGCCATCTCCGGTTCCGGTCCGGCGTACGTCTACTACCTCATCGAGGAACTGACCCGCACGGCGATCGGCCTCGGGTTCACCCCCGAGCAGGCGGCCGTGATGGTCAACGGAACCTTCCGCGGCGCGACGGAACTCCTCGCGACGACGGGGGAGAGCGCCGAGCAGCTGCGGATCAACGTCACGAGCCCGAAGGGGACGACGGAGCAGGCGCTCGCCGTGCTCGCCGAGGCGGGCTTCAGCGAGACGTTCGACCGCGCCGCGGCAGCCGCCGTCGCACGCGCCGAGGAGCTGTCCGCCTCCTGACCGGCCACGGTCCGAGGTGATCCGTCGCGGAGGTCGTCAGCGGAGCGATCGGACGAAGCAGTCGAGCCCTGGCCGATCGTCCCAGGAGGGGACCGGCCGGAAGCCGGATCGTCGGTACAGCGCGATCGCACCGGTGCGCCAATGCCAGACCGACAGGCGGACCTCCGGATCGCCTCGGTCCGTCGCTGCGCGGATCGCCGCGTCCAGGAGTGCCGTCGCGACACCTCGTCGGCGCGCGCCATCGGCGACCCAGAGTCGTTTGATCTCCGGTGACGGCCCCGGGGTCAGGACCACGCACCCCGACAACGTGGAGTCGTCCGCCCTCGCGACGAGCACCACGTCCCGCTCGAAGGCGGTGGCCGGGTCGTCGACCTCACGTCGGTGGCGTTCGGGCAGGGCCGAGGTGGGTGCCAGGTCGTCCGGAGCCGGTTCGCGTCCGAGGAGCTTCTCGTGCTCCGTGCGGCGGTGGTAGTCGTCGAGCAGCGCGGAGAGGTCGGCATCCGCAACAGTCCACCGGTCGACGACGATCATGCGGCGGCCGTCCGGTCGAGCCCGAGGACCAGCAGCAACCGGTCGAGTGCCGCGAGCTGCGCAGCCGGGTCGTACGCGTCGGTGTCGGCCGTCGCCAGGCTGTTCAGGCCCTCCACGAGGCCGACCAGGGTGGTGGCGGTGGAAGCCACCAGAGCCGGGGGCAGCTCGGGGCGGATCTCGGCGACCAGGCGTCGGGTGCGGGTCACGAACACGGCGTGGCCCGTCCGGTGCCGCTCGGCGAGGACGTCGTCGTCCAGGGCGGCGGCCAGATATCCGAGCCAGACCCGCGCTTCCCGACGCGTCTCCTCGGTGAGGGAGAGGGCCTGTTGGAGGACGGCACGCAGCGCGACCTGGGGGCTTCCGGCACTCGCTTCGAGTGCCGCGGTGCGTGCAGCCGTCCGCTCGTGGAGTAGGTCCCGAGCATGGAGCAGCAGCGCACGTTTGTCCGGGAACCGATGGAGGACGAGGCCGGTCGTGCACCCGGCGCGCTCCGCCACCGCGCGCAGGGTGAGGCCCTGCGGTCCGTGGTCACCCAACACCTCCCACACCGCCTGGGAGATCCTCGCCTGGGCTTCCGGGTCCTTCGTCCTCGCCATGTCCACACTCCTTCGTCACAGATGTTACCGTAATGATCGTTACGGAATGAAGGAGCGCGGGATGACCATCACGATCGGCCGGATGGACTGGACGGACGAGGTCGGAGCACGGTTGCGTCGAGCGCAGCGGACCGAGCTCGACGCCCGATACGGCAGCGACGACCACGAGCCGGGAACGCCCCCGTCGGGCGACGACATCGCGGTCTTCCTCGTGGCAACCGATGCCGCGGGGACGGCGCTCGGCTGCGGCGCACTCCGACTCCTCGCCGAGCACCGTGCGGAGGTCAAGCGCATGTACGTCGCGCCGGCGGCCCGGGGGACCGGCGTCGCCGTCGCCGTGCTCCGAGCGCTCGAGGACGAGGCGAGGTCGCTGGGCGTCGAGGAGCTGCTCCTCGAGACGGGAACGGCGCAACCCGACGCGATGCGGTTCTACGAGCGCGAGGGGTATGCGCCGATCCCCGCCTTCGGGCCGTACGTCGACGAACCCCTGTCGCGGTGCTACGCGCGCCGGCTCGCCTGAGGCGTCAGCCCTCGAGTGAGGCGAAGCGTTCGATGTCGGCCGAGGTGCCGGAGACGATGATGAGGTCGTGGTTCGACACGACGGTGTCGGCGGTCGCGTAGGTGAAGGGCTTCCCCGGAGACTTCACCCCGACGACCGTGATCCGGTACTTCGTCCGGACGCCCGATTCCGTCAGGTTCAGCCCGCGGATGGGCTTCGGCGGGTACATCTTGACGAGCGCGAAGTCGTCGTCGAACTGGATGAAGTCGAGCATGCGGCCCGACACGAGGTGGGCGACGCGTTCGCCGGCCTCGCGCTCGGGGTAGATGACGTGGCTCGCCCCCACTCGGGCGAGGATCTTGCCGTGCGACTGCGAGACGGCCTTGGCCCAGATCTGCGGGATCTTGAGGTCGACGAGGTTTGCGGTGATGAGCACGCTCGCCTCGATGGAGGATCCGACCGCGACGACCGCGACCGAGAAGTCCTGCGCGCCGATCTGCCGGAGCGCCTCGATGTTCTTCGCGTCGGCCTGCACGGTGTGCGTGACCCGGTCGGACCACTTCTGCACGAGGTCGGAGTTGTCGTCGATCGCGAGCACCTCGCGGTCGAGTCGGTCGAGTTCGCCGGCGCAGGCCGCACCGAACCGACCGAGTCCGATGACGAGGACCGGGGCGTCGTGCTTGATGCGGTCAACCAACGATGGGCCTCTCTTCGGGTCGTTTGAACAGCTGGCCGCTCTGACTCGCGGCCACGGCTGCAGCGAGTGTCACTGTACCAACGCGGCCCAGGAACATGGTGACGGCGAGGACGTACACCCCGGCGTCGGGCAGGTCCGCGACGAGGCCGGTGCTCAGCCCCACGGTCGCGAAGGCGGAGATGACGTCGAACAGCACGTGGTCGAGCGGAGCCTTCGTCATCTGCAGGATGACGATCGTCGACAGGGCGACGATCGTCGCACCCCAGAGGACGACGCTCACCGCGACGCGGAGCACGTCCTGCGGGATCCGGCGGCGGAAGACCTCCACGCCCTCGCGGCCCCGGGCCTCGGCGAACGCCGCCAGGAACAGGACGGCGAGCGTCGTGACCTTGATCCCGCCGGCGGTCGAGGCGGAGCCACCGCCGATGAACATGAGCATGTCGGCGACGAGCAGGGTCGAGCCGTTGAGGTCGCCGATGTCCACGGTGGAGAAGCCGCCCGACCGCGTCATGGCCGACAGGAAGAACCCTTGGAAGATCGTGTCCCAGAGGTTCCACTTGTTCCAGGTCTCGGGGTTGTTGAACTCGAGCAGGATGAAGGCGAGCGCCCCGGCGAAGAACAGGATGATCGTCGTGACGAGCGTGAGCTTGACGTGCAGCGACCAACGGCTCGGTCGACGGAAGTTCCGGCTCAGGGCGTAGATGACCGGGAAGCCGATGCTGCCGAGGAAGACCCCGAGCATGAGGATGCTGAGGAACCAGTAGTCGTTCTCGAAGGCCGCGAGCCCCTCGGCGTTCGGCGTGAAGCCGGTGTTGGTGAAGGCCATGGCCGCGTAGTAGACGCTGTTCCAGGCGGCGTCCCAGGGGTTGATGCCGTCGAGCAGCATGCGCGGGAAGAGCAGGATCGCCAGGGCCGCCTCGATCACGAGGGCGCTGACGGCGACGGTGACGAGCAGGTTGCCGATCTCCCCGAGGCGGACCGCCTGACCCTCGGCGACGGGGCCGTGGTGCGACCGCAGGGGGTTCGTGTCGCTCGCCGCCATGAGCTTCTGGCGGAGCCCGAGTCGTCGCGCGATCACGAACCCGAGGATCGAGGCCAGGGTCAGGACGCCGAGCGCGCCGATCTGGACGCCGATGAACACGAGCACGTGGCCGAAGAGCGACCAGTGCGTGGCCATGTCGACGGTCGAGAGCCCGGTGACGCAGATGACGGAGACGGCGGTGAAGAGGGCGTCGGCGATCGGAGTCACCTGGCGGTCGGCGCTCGCGATGGGGAGCGAGAACAGCATCGTGAAGACGAAGATCAGGAAGCTGAACACGAGGATGGCGAACCGCGAGGTCGACTTCGCGGCGAAGTCGCTGACGGCCTCCCTGACCCTCGCGAGTCCGTGACGGACGGTGATCGAGGGACGACGCCCCATGGCATTGCCGCTCATCTGACCCCTCAACACCTCAGGACTGCGCCGGAGGCAATGGTACTCCGTGCGCTCCATCACTATCGTTGGAGCATGGCCGACATTTTCGACGT
Source organism: Plantibacter sp. PA-3-X8 (assembly GCF_003856975.1). Classification (NCBI taxonomy): domain Bacteria; kingdom Bacillati; phylum Actinomycetota; class Actinomycetes; order Micrococcales; family Microbacteriaceae; genus Plantibacter; species Plantibacter sp. PA-3-X8. The sequence goes on along the minus strand of NZ_CP033107.1, from coordinate 147,916 downwards.
GATCGCTGACACCACCAGGCGGGACATCCTCGCGCTGCTGCTCGAACGGCACGGTGGCACCGGGACGAGCGTCTCCGAGATCGTCGCGCAGCTCGGCCTCAGCCAGCCGACGGTGTCCAAGCACCTCAAGGTCCTGCGCGAAGCAGAGCTCGTGGAGGTGCGCGAGGAGGGCCAGCACCGCTACTACAGCCTGGACTCGGCGCCGCTCGAGGACGTGGAGGACTGGCTCATCCCGTTCCTCAGCGTCGACTACCAGGACGACGGTGTCGATTTCGCGGCGCTGTCACTCCCGGACCAGGCCAAGGCGGTCGCCGGATCGGTCGGCAAGGTCGCTGCGGACGTGACCCACGCGGTGCAGTCGGTCACGAAGAAGCTCCGCCCGTAGCCCGGCCCCCATACCGTTCACACAGGGGATGTACAGGGCGGGCGTGGGCCCTCTAGAGTTGCCATGCGGCGTTCCGGTCCTCGGGGCGCCGTTCAAGCGGGTTTCCAGAGGCGCAGGAGGGGTTCGATGACGCAGGACACTGCTGACGTCCGCTTCCTCACTGTGGCCGAAGTCGCCGAGATGATGCGGGTGTCCAAGATGACCGTGTATCGCCTGGTGCATTCGGGGGAGCTCCCGGCAATCCGGTTCGGGAAGTCGTTCCGAGTGCCGGAGACCGCCGTCGAAGCCGTCCGGCAGCGCCCGGTCGCCGACGTCGGCTGAGGCGTTTCCCGCTCCTAGCAGCCTGCAGGCGTACGGCGTGTGAACGACGCGCGCTGCAATCGGCTAGACTGGCAACAAGACTTGTTCTCTTCGGTCGCGATCCCTGCGGCCAAGCCCCCCAATTCTGTGAGGTAAATCCGTGGGTTCTGTTATCAAGAAGCGCCGCAAGCGTATGGCGAAGAAGAAGCACCGCAAGCTGCTTCGCAAGACCCGTCACCAGCGCCGCAACAAGAAGTAGCCGGCTGCTCCGTTCGGAGCGCCTGACGACTCTTCGTCCACCGGAAGCGCCTGCCCATTGGGGTACGGCGCTTTCTGGCGTTGTCGAGGTGATCCGTCTCGTCGGTCGGTCAGGGTGGTCTCCGCGGGTCGAGCGGCGTCGAGGTTCCTCCACAGGCGAGGTCGGACGGGACTGATCCACAGCGCGTCGCGGCACGCGGTCCGTCGCCCCGAGATCGTCGGCGGTCCTTCGTAGGTTCGTCGCATGACCCGCGATCTCCCGCCAACCGTCCACCGCAACCGACGCGAGCTCGCGTACCGGGTGCCGTTCGTCGTCGAACGAGACGACGCACCTCGCTATCGACTCCGGAACGTCGGTGACGAAGCCGTCCACTGGGTCGTGCTGCGCCTGATCGGACCCGGACTCCTCGCTCCACTGGAACCGTGTCGCCTGACGCCGGGGAGCGCCCTGGAGTTCGAGGTGTTGGGCACCGAGCTGGCCCGCGCGACCAGTGTGCAGGTGTCCTGGTTCCGTCCCGGTGGTCACCAGTACCTCTGGCGGGTCACCTTCTGATGGGCGCCGGCGGGTGGAGCGGAGTGGTCTCCGGCGGGCGGGTCAGCGTTCCTGGTCGCGGCGAGCGGCCAGCAGATCGCGTGCCGTCAGCTTGTGCGCCCGCCCCGGGTACATGTCGGCGTTGAGGCCCGTGATGAACGGGGCCGGGTCGAGGTCGAGCGCGGTACTCAGCCGGACGAGCGTCTCCACGCTCGGGTGCACCTGCCCTCGCTCGATCTTGCCGATGTTCGTCCAGTGCATCCCGGCCAGCACGCCCAGGTCCTCGAGGGTCAGCTGTCGCTCGTTGCGCGCGGCACGCAGCCGCTCGCCGAGGATCGTCGCGGCTTCCGAATGTGTAGGCATCACACAATGACAACGGACCTCGACCGGCGCATGCCAGAGTGTCTGAGCCCGGTGGATTCGACACGCATGGTTCTCAACCTTGGGTTCATCGGCATCATCATTCCGGCATCGTGTCAGATGTCTCGGTGAAACACCACACGTGTCGGTTCCTTGGACGTGCTCCGACCTCGGGCACCCCGTACAGTTGAGGAGGTGTCCACTCTGCACGTCACGCTCATCGGAAAGCCCGGCTGTCACCTCTGCGACGACGCCCGCGCCGTGATCGACGAGGTGGTCGCAGGCCTCCCGTCCGACGGCCCGACGATCGAACGCGAGGAGCTCTCGATCCTCGACGATCCCGCGCTCCACGACCGCCACTGGGAGGAGATCCCCGTCGTCCTCATCGACGGTAGGGTCCACAACTACTGGCGCATCGACCCCGACCGCCTGCGGTCCGCGTTGCTCGCCGAGTGATCCGCACGTCCATCCATCCACATCGACCCTTGGGGGCCCAGTGACCATCCGCCACATCGTCAGTTGGAAGCTGGCAGCAACGGACGACGCCGAGCGCGACGCTGCGTTCGCCACCATGCAGTCCGAACTCGAGGCACTCGCCGGGTTCATGCCGGACGACATCGAGCACCTCCAGGTCGGACGCAACATCGCCTACCCCGAGAGCAACTGGGACGTCGTGCTGGTCGGCGACTACCCGAGCCTCGAAGCCCTGGAGCGCTACCAGATCCACCCGGAGCACGTCCGCGTGGTGCAGATCGTCCGTCAGCTCGTCGTCGAGCGCTCCGCGGTCGACTTCCAACTCGACTGAGCCCGGCACCCGCAGGGCTCAGGCCATGACGCCGACGGCGACGGTGCCGTCGAGTTCGTCCTCGCGGACGATCGACGCCGTGAGGCCCGCCGCCCGCATCAGCGCGGCGGTCTCGGGGGCCTGACGTTCGCTCGTCTCGATCAGGAGGGAACCGGTCGGCGCGAGCCAGTCCGGGGCCTGCGCGATGATCCGACGCTGCACGTCGAGCCCGTCGGCACCGCCGTCGAGCGCGATCACGGCCTCGTGCTCCCGAGCCTCCGGGGGCATCGTCGCCATCGACGCTGTCGGGACGTAGGGTGCGTTCGCGAGCAGGAGGTCGACGCGCCCCGCGAGCGACCGGGGCAGCCCGTCGAACAGGTCTCCGGGCAGGGCATGCCCACCGAGTGGCTCGAGGTTGCGCCGTGCGCACTCCACCGCGGCGAGGTCGATGTCCGACGCCCAGACGTCGATCGGGCCGGGTGCCTCGGTGAGGAGGGCACTCCCGACGGCCGCGGCACCACAGCAGAGCTCGACGACCACCGAACCGTTCCGGAGGCGCGGGAGGGCGGCGTCGACCAGGAGCTCGGTCCGTCGCCGCGGCACGAAGACCCCGTCCTCGACGACGACCCGGCGTCCTCGGAACGCGACCCAGCCGAGGACGTGTTCGAGCGGCCGGCCGGCGACCCGTGCCGCGACCATCCGTTCGAGTCGATCCGGATCATCCGACTCGGCGAGGAGCAGCGCCGCCTCGTCCTCGGCGAAGACGCACCCCGCCGCACGAAGGCGCAGGACCACGGATCCGGCGGTCGCGTTCATCTGGCTCACCCCTCGCTCACGTGCGAGGACGCCGCACGGCCGGTGCGAGTCAGGCTACCGTCGCGTCCTGGCACGCACCAGAGCGGTGGTCAGAGCTGTTCTGCTGCGGCGAGCACGCCGGGCAGCCAGGCGAGCGCGACGTCCTTCTTGCGCTCGAACCCGCCGTCGTCGTGCAGACCGAACTCGCCGAAGCGGGTCGCGCCGTGCTCGGTGAGGATGGCGTCGAGCAGCGAGCTGCCCTGGTTGTACGTGTCCTCGTAGCTGCTGTCGCCCAGCCCGAAGATGGCGTACCGGAGCCCGTCGAGCTCGACGTCGGACTCCTCGAGCGCCTCGTAGAAGATCTGGCCGGTCTCACCGAGGAGGCCGTCGCCGTACGTCGACGTGATGAAGATGTGGATCTCGTCGGTCGACAGCTCCGCCGGGTCGACGTCGCCGAGGTCGGCGACGCGCCACTGGTGCTGCGAGCCGATGGCCTTGCCGATGTCGCCGGCGAGGCGTTCGGCGTTGCCGGATTCGGTCCCGTACAGGATGACGATCTGCATGGCGTCCTTCTTGCGGGGTTACGGGGCGAGGCGGGTCGGGCCGCGGAACAGGTAGGTGACCTCGCGGATGGAGGTCTCGTGCAGCATGAGCATGAGCACGCGGGCGAGGCCCATGCCGAAGCCGCCGTGCGCCGGGACGCCGTAGCGGAAGAAGTCGAGGTAGAACTCGAGTTCCTCGGGCTCCAGGCCCTTCTCCTTGGCCTGCTCGACGAGGACGTCGACCCGGTGCTCGCGCTGCGCGCCCGTGGAGATCTCGACGCCGTTGTAGATGAGGTCGTAGCTGTTGGTGAGCGAGCCGTCCTCGGCGTTGCGCATGTGGTAGAACGGCCGGATGCTCGACGCGTAGTCGGTCAGGAAGACGAAGTCGTGACCGAAGGTCTCCTTGACGTAGGCCGCGATCTGACGCTCGCCCTCGGGGTCCATGTCGTCGTCGGCGCGGGGGATCTCGTAGCCGCGCTCGGCGACGATACGCTTGGCCTCGGCCAGCGGGATGCGCGGGAACGGACGCGACGGGACCTCGAGCTCGATGCCGAAGAGCTCGGAGATCTGCTCGCCGTGCTTCTCCTTGACCGCCGTGAAGCCGGCGACGAGGAGCTCCTCGTGCAGCTGCATGACGTCCTCGTGGGACTCGATCCAGCTGATCTCGGCGTCGACGCTCGTGAACTCCGTCGCGTGTCGGCTGGTGAACGACGGGTCGGCACGGAATGCGGGTCCGACCTCGAACACCTTGCCGAAGCCGGCGGACTGCGCCATCTGCTTGAAGAACTGCGGGGACTGCGCGAGGTACGCCTTGCCCTCGAAGTAGTCGACCTCGAAGAGCTCGGCGCGCGACTCGCTCGCGCTCGCCATGAGCTTCGGGGTGTGGATCTCGATGAAGTCGTTGTCGATCCAGTACTGACGCAGTGCGTGCTCGAACGTCGTCTGGATGCGGAAGATCAGGGCCTGCTTCGGCTGGCGCAGGTCGAGGAAGCGCCAGTCGAGCCGCTTGTCGAGCGAGGAGTCCGCAGCGATCGGCGTCTCGGGGTTGGCGGCGGTGACGACCTCGAGCGTGGCGACCTTGACCTCGATGCCGCCGAGCTTGACGCGCTCGTCGTGCTTGAGCTCGCCGGTGACGGTGATGAAGGAGCCGTGCGCGAGGGCGGAGATGGCCTCGGTGGTGGTGAGGCGCTCGGCGGAGCCCTCGACCTCCGGGTCGACCTCGCGGACAGCCGGGTTCACCAGCTGGACGGCGCCGCTCTCGTCGCGGAGGACGACGAACTGCACCTTCTTCTGATCGCGGACGGTCTCGACCCATCCGGAGACGGTGACGGGACCGTCGGACAGGGCGGCCAGGTTCTTCACAACGACGCGTTCACTCACCCCGACAGCTTAGCCGTCGCTCGTGGCTCGGACCTGGACGGAGGTCACGGTGAATCCGCAGCTTGGGGAAACGTACACTTGAAGGGTGGTAGCCGACCAGATCCATCTCGTGCGTCACGGCGAGGTGCACAATCCTTCTCGTGTGCTCTACGGTCGACTCCCCGCATTCCGACTGTCGGAGCTCGGCGAGCGCATGGCGCAGGCCGCCGCGGACGACCTCGTGAGCCGTGATCGCACGGTGGGCGCGCTCTACGCGTCTCCGCTGCAGCGCACGCAGGAGTCCGCCGCGCCGGTCGCCGCAGCGTTCGGGCTCGCCGTCGTCGCCGAGCCGCGCGTGATCGAACCGTTCAACGAGTTCGAGGGCAAGCGCATGAGCCGCGCCCTGAAGAACCCGCTCAACTGGTCCAAGCTCCGCAACCCGTCCCGTCCGAGCTGGGGCGAGCCGTACGCGTCGATCGTCAACCGCATGACCGCGGCCGTCGAGGACGCTTGGCGCGCGACGCCGTCGGGCGACGTCGTCATCGTCAGCCACCAGCTGCCGATCTGGATGCTCCACAGCTCCGTCGTCGGGGCGCCCTATCGTCACGACCCGCGGAAGCGACGCTGCGCCCTGTCGAGCATCACCACCTTCGAACGGACCGAGCAGGGCTTCCTCGAGGTCGGCTACGTCGATCCGGCGGCCCGTCTGGCGTCCGGCGCGACCGATGTCGGGGCCGTCTGATGGCCCGCCGATCGAGGACGTTCGCCGTCGCCGCCGTGTTGGCCGTCGGGGCGCTCCTGCTCACGGCGTGCGGGAGCGATCCGCTCGCCGAGCAGTACCGCGAGGGAAGCAGCAAGGGGTACGTCGCGGGCGACGGCAGCGTGACCGAGGTCGCGCTCGACGACCGCGGTGAGTCGATCAGCTTCTCAGGCGTCGGCGAGGACGGCGAGCAGATCTCCTCCGCCGACCACGCGGGCCAGGTCCTCGTCGTGAACTTCTGGTACGCCGCCTGCGCCCCCTGCCGCGCGGAGGCGAAGGACCTGCAGGCGCTCAACGAGGCCTACACCGACAAGGGCGCCACCTTCATCGGCGTCAACGTCCGCGACACCGCCGACACCGCGAAGGCGTTCAACGGCACCTTCGGCATCACCTACCCCTCCATCCTCGACGTCGACAGCGGGGAGGCGAAGCTCGCCTTCACGGGCAGTGTCCCGCCGAACGCGGTGCCGACCACCATCGTCCTCGACGCCGAAGGTCGGGTCGCCGCACGCATCCTCGGGCAACTGCAGGACCGCACCATCCTCGACACCCTCATCCGCGACACGATCGCCGAGAGCGCCCCAGAGTGAGCCCCGGCGAGCTCGTCTACGGCGGCCAGCTCCTCGTGGCGATCCCGATCGCCATCGCGGCCGGTCTGCTGTCCTTCCTCTCGCCGTGCGTCCTGCCACTCGTCCCCGGCTACCTCGGATACGTCGGCGGCATGACGACGGTCGAGGAGGGGCGCTCCGGTGCGGGTCGCCGGCGCGTGCTGCTCGGCGTCAGCCTCTTCATCCTGGGCTTCACCGTCGTGTTCGTGGCGATCGCGGCGTTCGTCGGAACGATCGGCGCCTGGTTCGTCGAGTGGGAAGGCGTCATCACCCGCGTCCTCGGCGCCGTCGTCATCCTCATGGGGCTCATCTTCATCGGACAGTTCTCGCGGCTGCAGCGCACGGTGCGCACCAACTGGGCACCCGCCACCGGCCTCGCCGGCGCGCCACTGCTCGGCTTCGTCTTCGCCATCGGCTGGACGCCCTGCCTCGGCCCGACCCTCACCGCGATCAGCGCGCTCTCCCTCTCGGGCGGCTCCGCCTGGCGCGGGGCCCTCCTCGGGCTGTTCTACTGCCTCGGTCTCGGCATCCCCTTCCTGCTCGTCGCGCTCGGACTCGGTTGGGTCACGGGGTCGTTGGCGTTCCTCAAACGGCACATCCGCACGATCAACATCATCGGCGGCGTGCTCCTCATCGTGATCGGTGTGTTGATGGTGTCTGGTCTCTGGTCCGCTTGGATGTACTCGTTGCAGGGGGTGATGAGCGGCCTTGTCACGCCCCTCTGATCACATCGATTCCGCCGCACCGGCTCCGGCCGACGGCATCAACCAGCCGAAGCTCGGGTTCGTGGGTTGGCTCCGCTTCTTCTGGCGTCAGCTCACGAGCATGCGCACGGCGCTCTTCCTGCTGCTGCTCCTCGCCATCGCCGCGGTGCCCGGTTCGCTCGTCCCGCAACGGTCGAGCGACCCGAACGGCGTCACCCAGTACTTCACCGACAACCCGGACCTCGCGCCCATCCTCGACAAGGTGCAGGCGTTCGACGTCTACAGCTCGGCCTGGTTCTCCGCGATCTACCTGCTGCTGTTCATCTCGCTCATCGGCTGCGTGATCCCGCGGACGAAGCACCACTGGCTCGCCCTGCGCTCCCGCCCGCCGCGGACGCCCGCGCGCCTGTCGCGGCTCTCCGCGTTCGAGCGTCGCAGCGACGACAGCGGCGCGACCGCCACCGAGCTCATCGACGACGCGACGAAGCAGTTGAAGCGCCAGGGCTACCGAGTCGAACGCTACGACGCCGAGGGGTCCGCATCGGTGTCCGCCGAGCGCGGCTTCCTCCGCGAGACCGGCAACCTCGTCTTCCACTCGGCACTCGTCGGCATCCTCGTGACGGTCGGTTTCGGCGGCGGTTTCGGCTTCTCCGGTCAGCGCGTGCTCGTTGAGGGTCAGACCTTCGTCAACACCCTGCTCGACTACGACTCGTTCAACCCCGGCCGCTTCTTCAACGAGTCGGAGCTGGCCCCCTACAAGTTGACGCTCGACGAGTTCGGCGTCACCTACGAGACCGAGAACCTCGACGCGTACGGGCAGGCGATCGACTACCGCGCGAAGGTCACGACGACCTCGCCCGGCGGGAAGCCGCAGGACGCGACGATCAAGGTCAACGATCCGCTCCGGTTCGAGGGCACCGACGTCTACCTGCTCGGCAACGGTTACGCGCCGACGATCACCGTCCGCGATCCCGAGGGCAAGGTCGTGTTCAGCGACTCCATCCCGTTCCTGCCGCAGGACGCCCAGCTCACGTCGCTCGGCATCGTCAAGGTCCCGGACGGCCTGGCGGAGCAGCTCGGCATGATCGGGTTCTTCTACCCGACGCAGGCCGCGTCCAAGCCGCCGTTCTTCTCGTCCTACCCCGACCTCGCCTACCCGGTGCTGACGCTCAACGTCTACTCCGGCGACCTCGGGATCAACGCCGGTGCTCCGAAGTCGGTCTACGCGCTCGACGTCGACGACATGAAGCAGCTCACGGGGGGCGACACCGGCGTCGAGTCGATCGAACTCACGCCCGGCCAGATCACCGACCTGCCGAACGGACTCGGCACGGTGTCCTTCGACAACGTCGCCGCCAACCCGTCGACCGAGAACTACGCCGGCTCCGTCAAGCGGTTCGCCTCGTTCGACGTCCACCACGACCCGACCCAGCTGTGGGTGCTCGCGTTCGCCATCCTCGCCCTGTCCGGTCTCATCACCTCACTCTTCGTCGCCAGACGCCGCGTCTGGGTGAAGGCCGTGACCGGGAGCGACGGCACCGTCTCCCTCGAATACGCCGGGCTCGCCCGCGGCGAGGACCCCGGCCTCGAAGCGGCCGTCGCGGCGATCGCCGAAGCGCACAGTCCAACGCCTGTCCCGTCCGAACCCGAAGGTAGAATCACCCCGTGACCCTCGTCGAAATCTCGAACCTCTGCCTCTGGTCGGCCGTCGCCGTCTACGCGCTGGCGTTCATCGCCTTCACGTTCGACCTCGCGCGCCGCAGCGCCGAGGTCACCGCGGCGATCGACGCGGCCGAGCGGGCTGAGCTGGAACGGTCGGCAGCCGCCGAGGAACGCGTCGGTGCACTCGCCTCCGCCGCGGCGCGGACCGCCGCACCGATCGTCACGAGCGACGGTGTCCCGCGCAAGACCCGCCGTCCCTCGGACGAGCCCGAGCAGCAGGCGTCGCGCAAGTCGCCGAGCCTCCGGGTCGGAGTCTCGCTCACCGTCATCGCCTTCCTCCTCCACCTCGTCGCGGACGTGACGCGCGGTATCGCCGCCGGTCGTGTCCCGTGGGCGAACATGTACGAGTTCGCGATGACGGGCACGCTGCTCATCGTCGCGGTGTTCCTCGTGGTCATCGCGCGCGTGGACCTCCGGTTCCTCGGCAGCTTCGTGATCGGCCTCGTGACCGTGCTCCTCGGCCTCGCGACCGCGAACTTCTACGTCGAGGTCGTCCCGCTGCCGCCGGCGCTGCAGTCGGCGTGGCTCGTCATCCACGTGTTCGTCGCGAGCCTCGGCACGGCGTTCTTCGCCATCGGCTTCGCGTTGAGCGTCGTGCAGCTCCTGCAGGGGCGTCGCGAGCGACGGCTCGGGCTCGTGCAGCCCACCCAGAGCTCCGGGCGTCTCCGCTTCCTGCTCACCCTCCCGAACGCGGAGCGCCTCGAGAACCTCGCCTACCGCGTCAACATCATCGGTTTCATCTTCTGGACGTTCACGCTCATGGCCGGTGCCATCTGGGCTGAGCGCGCCTGGGGTCGGTACTGGGGCTGGGACACCAAAGAGGTGTGGACCTTCATCATCTGGGTGATCTTCGCCGGGTACATCCATGCCAGGGCGACGCGCGGCTGGCGCGGATCACGCGCGGCCACGCTCGCCATCATCGGCTTCAGCGCCGTGATGTTCAACTTCGTCGTGGTCAACGTCTTCTTCAAGGGTCTGCACGCCTACAGCGGCCTGTAAGCCCCTGCGCCGGCCCTCAGCCGAGCAACGCGTGCGTGCGGCGGAGCCGGTCGAGCCACCAGGCGGTCCGCTCCGGTGACGCCGTGAAGTGCTCGAGGAGATCGACGTCCACCTCGACGCGCCGAACGGCGATGCCGCCGTCCACGGGATCGAGCGGTGCGGTCGTCACGTCGCCGCCGAGGAGCGCGGTGGTGGCGAGCCCGCAGTCGTAGTCGAGTTCCGGCAGGGCCGCCGCGAGGTGGGCCCCCATGGAGATGCCGACGGAGGTGTCCAGCGCGCTCGAGACGACGATCGGCAGGCCGGCCTCGCCCGCGATGCGGAGCGCGGCGTGAACGCCGCCGAGCGGCTGCGCCTTCACGACGAGCAGGTCGGCGGCGCCGGCGCGAGCCACGGCGAGGGGGTCCTCGGCTTTGCGGACGCTCTCGTCCGCCGCGATGGCGACGTCCAGGGAGGAGACCCGTTCACGGATCTCGGCGAGTTCCGCGACGGTCGCGCAGGGTTGCTCGACGTACTCGAGGTCGAAGGGTTCGAGAGCGCGGATGGCGTGTTCGGCCTCGTCGACGTTCCAGTTGGTGTTGGCGTCCACGCGGAGTCGACCCTCGGGTCCGATGGCCCGCCGGACGGCGGCGACGCGCGCGACGTCGTCGGCCAGCACCTGCCCGCGCTCGGCCACCTTCACCTTCGCGGTCCGGCAGCCCGGGAAGCGGGAGAGGATCGACGGCACGTCCGCCGCGTCCACCGCCGGGACCGTCGCGTTCACGAGGATGCGATCCCGGTGGAGGGGCGGGAGGTCCGACCAGCCGAAGTCGATGGCGGCCCGCAGCCACGCGGCTGACTCCTGGTCGTCGTACTCGACGAAGGGGGAGAACTCCGTCCACCCGGCGGGCCCACGGAAGAGGACGGCCTCGCGGGTGTCGATGCCCCGGAACCGGACGCGGAGGGGGATGGAGACCACGCGGGCGGTGGCGAGGACGTCGTCGAGGTTCGCTTGCATGACCCCATCCTGCACCCGGACGTCGGAAGCCGTCGCGGGACGCCCGTGACACAATCGATCCCGTGCCGCTGTTCTCCCGACGCAAGCCGACGCCAGGCGATCGGCGAAGCGTGCCCGCGGACGAACCCGCCGCCTTCTCGGTGCCCGAGCCGATCTTCGAGCCGAGCCCCGAGGCCGAGGTGCTCCCGGTGATCGAGGAAGCGCCCGGCGGATCCTCCGACGAGCCGCGCGATCCGAACGCCCCGCCGATCCCCGGAGCGCCGCCGGCAGCCGTGTCCTCGAGCGCGCCAGCGCCTGCCGCCCCGGAGCGCTCGCCCGAGGAACTGGAGGCGGAGACCGCAAGGTTCCGTCGTCCGGGGTCCCGAGGACGACGGACGCCACGGCAGCCCGCATCACGGAAGCCGTCGTCGCGCCGTCAACGGAAGGCGGCGGCGCGCGCGGCCGCTTCGCGACCCGAGTCCGCGGCGATCCCGGCCGACGGCGGCGAGCGGAGTCCGGCGGCCCACCCGCCTGCCGGCGGTGCGTCCCCGACCGGGCGGGACGAGCTCGGCGCGCGGAGTCGGGGTGTCGTCGCCTCCTTCTCGCCGCTCGCCCTGCTCGGCGCGGTGGTGGCCGTCACCCTCTTCACCGTCCTGCTGGCCGTGAGCTACCGGCCCGGCGAGGGGGCCTGGGCCATCCTCGTGGCGTTCGTCCTCGTCGTCGTCGTGCAGATCGTGCTGCTCATCGGGAGTGTCATCGTCATCCGCCGGAAGGTGCGGCGCCGCTGGGGTGTGCTGGCGCTGGTGCTCATCCTCGTCGTCAACCCCGTCACGGCGATGGCGGTCGGCGGTCTCTCCCCGGATCGGGCCGGGAATGGTGCCTCCGCCGGTGGCAGCGGCGACGAGGAGCACGACCCGATCTGGGACACCTACCCGGGGTCCGCCTACGTCGACGCGAAGGAGACCCTCGACGGGCCGAGCTACGAGGACTTCGTCGGGACGTCCGACGAGATGCTCGCGGAGATCCGGACGGCCCTGACCGCCGAGTTCGGCTTCGACTGGGTGGAGCGACAGCCCGCCGAGACGGAGGTCGATCAGAACGGGTACGGCGGGGACTCCATGCTCTTCGAGTACACGGCACCGGTGTGGCAGACGACGACGACCGTGCGCACCTTCGAGGAGAAGTCGCGGGTCGTCGAGCTGATCCGGCAGGTGCTGCTCCGCTACGGGATCGCGAACCTCGACATGCAGAACGCACCGTCCTCCTGGCGTGAGCCGGGCGAGCTCACCGAGCGGTACGGCGGTGAGACCCTCGACACCCAGGCACTGTGGGACCTGCACACCTACAACGCCATCACGGGGGCCGGCGACTTCCGGACGAGCATCGTCGACCTCACGCTCGACTCGGCCGGCACGGTCGCGAAGGACCGCGAGTTCGACGTCGACTACTACGACATGGCGGCGGAGGGCATCGAGCTGCACCTCGACTCGTATGCGCTCCTGAAGGAGGCGGACCGCGCCGACTACCTGGAGGCGCTCAAGCCCTACGCGGACCTCGACAAGCCGAAGTAGTGCCTAGGCTGGACGCATGAGCGATCGAGTGTCCGAACTGTTCGACCCGGAGATCTGGGACGTCGTACCGGGGTTCGAGGACCTCACCGATCTGACGTACCACGTCGCGCGCGAGGGCGGCTTCGTGCGCATCGCGTTCGACCGCCCCGAGGTGCGCAACGCCTTCCGCCCGCACACCGTCGACGAGCTGTACCGCGCGCTCGACCACGCTCGCCAGAGCCCGACGGTCGGAGTGGTGCTGCTCACCGGCAACGGTCCGAGCGCGAAGGACGGCGGCTGGGCGTTCTGCTCGGGCGGCGACCAGCGCATCCGTGGTCGCGACGGCTACCGGTACGCGAGCGACGACGCCGCGGACGACGAGACGGCGAGCGGCATCGACGCCGCGCGCAACGGTCGCCTGCACATCCTCGAGGTCCAGCGCCTCATCCGCTTCATGCCGAAGGTCGTCATCAACCTCGTTCCCGGGTGGTCCGCGGGCGGTGGGCACTCCCTCGGCGTCGTGTGCGACCTGTCGATCGCGAGTCGGGAACACGCGCGGTTCAAGCAGACCGACGCCGACGTCGGTTCCTTCGACGCGGGGTACGGGAGCGCGTACTTCGCCAAGCAGGTGGGTCAGAAGTTCGCCCGCGAGGTGTTCTTCCTCGCCCAGGAGTACGACGCGGAGCGCGCGCTGCAGGCGGGCGCGATCAACGCGGTCGTCCCGCACGCCGAGCTCGAGCAGACGGGCGTCGCCTGGGCCCGCACCATCCTCGGCAAGTCACCGACCGCCATCCGCATGCTGAAGTTCGCCTTCAACGCCGTCGACGACGGTCTCGTCGGCCAGCAGGTCTTCGCGGGCGAGGCCACCCGCCTCGCCTACGGCACCGACGAGGCGGTGGAGGGGCGCGACGCGTTCCTGGAGAAGCGCAAGCCGGACTGGGCTCCGTTCCCCTGGCAGTTCTGAGCTGCCTGACCGCGAGGAGTCGGCGGAGCGCCGACGCACCCGGCGTACGCTGAATCCATGACCCGTCAGCTGCTCCCCGTCGACGCGTCCGCCTCGGCGATGCTCGCAGCCCTGGAGACGGCGCTCGACGGCTCCGGACCCGCGGTCCTCCCGATGCAACCCGGATCGTCCGCGGCACCGGCCGTGGTCGACGTCCGGGTGGCTCTCGTGATCGAGACGTCCGGTTCGACGGGCGTGCCGAAGCGGGTCGCCCTCTCGGCTGAGGCCCTCCTGGCCAGCGCGGCGGGTTCCGCGGTGGCTCTGGATGGCCCTGAGGCCCATCGCCGTTCGTCCCAGTGGATCCTGGCACTCCCGACGCACTACATCGCCGGCGTCAACGTGCTACTCCGGTCGATCGTCGCCGGGACCAGGCCGCTCGAGGCACCGACAGGGTCGTTCGACGCCCGGGCGTTCTGCGGACTCGTCGAGCGGCTCGACGCAGATGCCGGATTCGCCGCCCTCGTACCGGCACAACTGCGCATGCTCGTCGACGCCGCCGAGACGAGTACCTCCGTGCGTGACGCGCTCGCCGGACTCGCCGGGCTGCTCGTCGGGGGACAGGCCACCCCCGCTCCGCTGCTCGAGCGGTCCGCGGCGCTCGGCATCCGCGTCGTGCGGAGTTACGGCTCGAGCGAGACCTCCGGCGGCTGTCTGTACGACGGCGTGCCGTTCGCCGGTGTCGAACCCCGGCTGGTGAACGGGGAGCTCCTCATCGCCGGACCGGTGCTCGCCGAGGGCTACCTCGGCGAACCGGACCGCACGGCGACCGCCTTCCCGGACGACGGCGGCCGCCGGTGGTACCGCACCGGCGACACCGCCGAGCTCGTCGACGGCGTCGTCCGGGTGACCGGTCGGGCCGACAACGTGATCATCAGCGGCGGGGTGAACATCTCCCTCGACCGGGTGCAAGCGGTCGTCCGGTCGGTGCCGGGGCTGGCCGAGGCCGTCGTCGTCGCCGTCCCCGACGAGCGGTTCGGCCAGGCGTCCGTGATCGTGACGGGGGTCGGGACCCCCTTGGACCAGCGCCCGGACGACGCGCTGCTGCAGACCGCCCGAGACGCCGTCGCGGAGGCGCTCGGCCGCCCGGCGCGCCCCGCCCGACTGGTCCGTCTGACCGAGCTGCCGCTGCTCGCGAGCGGCAAACCCGACCTCGTCGCACTCCGCTCACGACTGGGCTGACCCCGTCCTCCGCGTGCCCGCGAGCGCCGGTTTGCAGGCGGTTGTCGCATAGGGCATGCTCTCCCATGCGTGTCGACGAGCGACCGCAGCCGGGGGACGACGACAGGTGACAACGGGGACCGACACGGGCGCTGCGCCCACGAGGCCGACCACGGCGTTCCGCGCCGACATCCAGGGGATGCGGGCGCTCGCCGTGACCGCGGTGATCCTCGCCCACGCGACCGGCTGGCCGGCCGGCGGCTTCGTGGGCGTGGACGTGTTCTTCGTGATCTCCGGCTTCCTCATCACCGGGTTGCTCCTGCGCGAGCACGAGCGTTCCGGACGCATCTCCCTGCCGGCCTTCTTCGGGCGGCGGATCAAGCGGATCCTGCCCGCGTCGCTCGTCGTCCTGGCCGCGACCGTCGCGCTGGCGTCGTGGCTGTTCAACGCCCCGCGGGCGCTCGCGACCTGGTGGGACGCGGTGTCGGCCGCACTGCTCGTCTCGAACTGGCGTTTCGAGGCGTCGGGCACCGACTACTTCCACGCGACGGACGCCGCGTCACCGCTGCAGCACTTCTGGTCCCTCTCGATCGAGGAGCAGTTCTACCTCGTGTGGCCGGTGCTGCTCCTCGTCCTGCTCGCCGTCGCGGCCCGCGGAGCCAGACCCGTGCTGCGCTCGCGCATCGTCGTCGGTGGCGTCCTCGTCGTCCTCATCGCGGCCTCGTTCGCCGTCGCCGTATGGCAGTCCGGGGCGGCTCCGCAGGCCGCCTACTTCGCGACCGGCGCGCGGGTCTGGGAGCTGGGGGCGGGCGCACTCCTGGCCGTGTCCGCGCCGCTCCTCGGCCGGCTGCCGCTGGCGCTCCGGGTGGTCGCCGGATGGGCGGGGCTCGTCGGCATCGTCGCATCCGCGCTGCTCATCACCGGGTCGATCGGGTTCCCCGGCCCCTGGGCGGTCGCCCCCGTCGTCGCCGCGATGCTGCTCATCGCCGCCGGGACCGGAGCCGGCCCGGCGTACCCGCGCTGGATGTTCCCGCTCGCGAACCCGCTGAGCCGTGGCGTCGGAGCGATCTCCTATTCGCTCTACCTCTGGCACCTCCCGATCCTCGTGTTCGTACCGATGCTCGTCCCCGACACCGCCCTCAGCACGGTCCCGGGGATGCTCGGGCTCATCCTCGGGGTCTCGGTGCTCTCCTTCCTGCTCGTCGAACAGCCGTTGCACCGCACGCCACTCGTGGGTTCCTTCCACGGCGACCGCGACGCCAGGGACGCCGCCTGGGCCGCCTGGCGCGAGCGGTTCGCCTCCCAGTTCCTCTACTCGGCGGTCGGACTCGTGATCGTCGCCGGGCTCGCGGTGATCGCCATCGGCCCCGCGCTCCGCATGCCGGTGACCACCGGCGGACCGGCGGCCGTCGCGGCTCCGGCCGGAGACCCGCTCCAGGGCATCGCCGCCGAGCTGCAACTCGCGGGCCAGGCCTCGGCGTGGCCCGACAACCTCTCGCCGAGCCTCGACGACGCGATCCGCGCGACCTCGAGCACCAACCCCGCCCGGGCCTGTTTCGACCTGGGTTCGACGCCCGACGACGGTTCGTGCACCTGGGGCGATGCGTCCGCGCCGAAGCACGTCTACCTCGTCGGCGACTCGACCGCGCTCGCCTACGCGCCGGCGTTCCGCGCGATCGCGGATCAGAGCGGTGGGGCGGTGCGGATCACCACCATCGGCCTCTACGGGTGCCGCTTCACGCAGGACCTCATCCAGAACAGCGGCGCCGGGGTCATGGACGACTGCCCGACGCGCAAGCACGACATCGCCGAACGCATCGCCGCGGACCAGCCCGACCTCGTGATCGTCTCGAACGCGTTCGCCGCAGGCCGTACCACCGACGGCCGATCGCTCGACACGACGTCGATGGTCGCGTCGGCGCTCGCCGAGACGGCGGGGTATCAGGTCCCGGGCCGCGTCGTGTTCCTCGCGCCGCCGCCGCTCGGTGCGGATCTCGGTTCCTGCTACTCGCGGGTGTCCAGCCCGCAGGACTGCGCCGTCGGCGTCGACGCCGCCTGGAACGACTTCGCCGCGGCGACCGAGTCGGCGGCGGGAGCAGCCGGGGAACGCTTCGTCTCGTCGCTCCCGTTCAGCTGCGCGGATGACGTCTGCCCGGCGTTCGCCGGGACGACGCCGACGAAGTACGACAGCGTGCACCTCACCCCGGCGTTCGCCGAGCACATCGCTCCTGCGATCCTCCAGACGCTCCAGGCCGCCGGGGCCCTGTGACGCCGTCCGCCCCGAGGCTCCGCGGGTAGACTCGCCGTCGTGGCACATGGAGCACGGCCGGCAGCGCCGAAACAGCAGAAGACGTCCGCACCGCGCAGCACGGCGGGTCGTGGCGCGAACGGTGGACGATCCGGCAACCCCGCACGCGGTGGCGGTCGCAAGGTTCCGCTCGCGAAGCCGGCGACCTTCGGCGACTGGGTCGGTGCGGCCCGGATCCGCACGCTGCCGATGGCCGTCGCCCCCGTGCTCATCGGCACCGGTGCCGCGACGATCATCGCGGGCCCCGGGGTCTACCACCCGGTCCGTGCGCTGCTCTGCCTCGTCGTCGCGCTCGCGCTGCAGATCGGCGTCAACTACGCCAACGACTACTCCGACGGCATCCGCGGAACGGACGACCTACGGGTCGGCCCGAGCCGACTGACCGGTTCCGGTGCGGCGAAGCCCAAGACGGTCCTGACCGTCGCGCTCGTGTTCTTCGGTATCGCGGCGGTGGCCGGCATCGTCCTCACGATCCTCACCCAGTTCTGGTGGCTGCTCCTCGTCGGGGCGGTCGCGATCGTCGCCGCCTGGTTCTACACGGGCGGGAAGCGCCCCTACGGGTACTTCGCGCTCGGCGAGGTCTTCGTCTTCGTGTTCTTCGGCCTCGTCGCCACGCTCGGCACGACCTTCGTCCAGGTCGGGACCGTGAACCAGGAGGCATGGTTCGGCGCGATCGGCGCGGGCCTCATCGCCTGCGCGGCGCTCGTCGTCAACAACCTCCGCGACCTCGAACAGGACAAGGCGGTCGGCAAGCGCACCCTGTCGACGTTCATAGGCCGGATCGCGTCGAAGGTGCTCTACTGCGTCCTGCTGCTCGTGCCGTTCGGCATCGCCGCGTTCCTCGCGCTCTTCTACCCGATCGCCTGGTTCACGATGTTCGCGCTGCTCGCCGCCATCCCGGCGTGCGTGATCGTGCTGTTCTCCACGACGGCCAGGGAGCAGATCCTGGTGCTCAAACTGACGGGGCTCGTGCAGCTAGCGTTCGGGGTGATCCTCGGTCTGGCGTTCTTCTACACGCCCGGCATCGCCGGCTGACGACGCTTCCGGTGCCGCCGCGCTCGCATCGAGCGCCGCGTCCTCGGAGTCCTCATCGTCGTGCGGCGTCGGCTTGTCGCCGTGCCGACGGGCGTAGAGCTCCTGCGCGACGGTCTCCCGCGGGGTGCGCAGGAAGATGTAGGACACGCAGAGTCCGATGATCGCGGCGATGATCGCGGCGACCCAGGGCTGCAGACCCGTGAGGAAGACGAGGAGCAGGAGCGGCACCACGAACGCCAACAGGCGGAGGATGGTGTACCGGACGGCGGCGGGAACGCGTTTCACCAGACAAGTCTAGGCGTCCCGCCTGAAGGCAACCCCAGGTAATCACGTCACCTGGCGTTTACGATGGAGACATGGTTCGTCTCTGGATCGGCCTCGCCGTCGCGGCAGTCGTCTTCATCGTGTATTCGGTGGTTGACTGCGCCACGATGCCGCGCGACCGCGTCCGAGGGATCAGCAAGACCTCGTGGATCATCGCCATCCTCCTCCTGCCGGTCATCGGCGGAGTCCTCTGGTGGATCATCGGCCGGGTTCGCGCTCCGAAGGCCGTGCCCCGCGGCTCAGCGCCGGACGACGACCCCGACTTCCTCAAGAAGCTCGACGCCGACCGTGCGCAGACGAAGCGCATCCGCGACCTCGAGGACGAGCTCAACCGCTTCGACGACGAGTCGGGCGACAGCCCGGATGCGACGACGCACGACGACCCCGCCCCGGGATCCGACACGCCCGACGACGGTTCCGGCCGCAGACCGCCTGGCGCCCCGAGCGCCTCGTGAACCCGTCCGCTGCTCCCGAGCCCGTCGGCTCGGCTCGCTCGTCGAGCCCGGCCAGCGCGTCCGCGTGGGCACTCCTCGACGCGCTCGTCGCCGTGGGTGTCTCCGACGTCGTCGTCTGCCCCGGTTCCCGGTCCCAGGCGCTCGCGCTCGCCGCTGCCGAGCTGGCGGCCTCCGGACGGATCACCCTGCATGTGCGCATCGACGAGCGGGTCGCCGGCTTCCTCGCCTTGGGCCTCGGCGTCGAGACCGACCGTCCGGCCGTCGTGATCACGACCTCGGGGACGGCGACCGCGAACCTGCATCCGGCGGTCCTCGAAGCGCATCACTCGCGCGTGCCGCTCATCGTCCTCACCGCCGACCGGCCGGCCGAGGCGCACGGCATCCGGGCGAACCAGACGACGAAGCAGGACGACCTCTACGGGTTCGCCGCGCGCCTCGCCGTGGTCGTCGAGGCCCCGACCGGTGCCGACGGTGAGCAGGACGCCGCCCGCGATCTCGCCCAGCGGGCGTACCTCGCAGCGACGGACGTCCTCGATCCGGGCCCGGTGCACCTGAACCTCGCCTTCCGGGAGCCGCTCTCGGGCAGCTTCGACCCGGTCGTCGCCGGGGCGACCCCCGACGTCCCGGTCGAGACGGACGCCACCGCGGAAGCACCGCTCTACCCGGGGCGACCGCATCTCGTCCTCGAGCGCGGACCCAGGACCCTCGTCGTCGCCGGGCACCATGCCGGCCCGGCCGCCGAGCAGCTCGCGGCGGACGGCGGATGGCCGCTGATCGCGGAGGTGTCGAGCGGATCCCGGTTCGGGCGGAACGTCATCGCCGCCTACCGGGAGCTGCTCCGCGAGGACGACTACCGCGAGGCCGTCGAGCGCGTCGTCGTCTTCGGCCACCCGACCCTCAGTCGCGAGGTCCCGCTCCTGCTCCAGCAGCCGCAGGTCGAGACGATCGTCGTCGCCCCGGCCGGAGCCGAGGTCTACAACCCCGGACGACGGGCCGACCGGATCGTGTCCTCCGTCTCCGTCGAGGTGGGGCCCGCGGATCGCGCTTGGCTCGGAGCCTGGGTCGTCGGATCCCGCGAACGGGTGGTGGACCCCTCGCCTGCAGCCCCCGATCTCGAGGGGCTGCACTCGACGACTCCCGCCGAGCGACTGGCCTCCGTCCGGGCAGAGCTCGACGCCGTCCGCCTCCCGGTCACCCGCGAGGTCCTCGTCGACGCGGTCTGGCGTGCCACCTGGCCGCACGACCGCCTCGTCGTCGGCGCGTCGAGGCTCATCCGCGTGGCCGACGGTCTCGTTCCCGGCCGCAAGATCAGCGTGCACGCCAACCGCGGACTCGCGGGTATCGACGGCACCATCGCCACCGCCACGGGGATCGCGCTGGCGAGCCAGGCCGACGGAGGCCCAGGTGTGACGCGGGTGCTCCTCGGCGACCTCGCCTTTCTCCACGACGTCGGCGCGATGCTCCTGGACGACGGCGTCGCGCCGCGTCTCCAGGTGATCGTCGGCAACGACGGGGGCGGCACCATCTTCGACGCGCTCGAGGTCGCCCAGAGTGCCCCTGGAGCGCTCTTCGACCGCGTCCAGTACACGCCACAGCACGTCCGGCTGGAGTCGCTCGCGACCGCCTACGGGTGGGAGTACCGCTCGGCCCGCACGCGCACGGAACTCGACCAGGCGTTCACCGCGCCGGTGACCGGTCCCGTCCTCATCGAGGTCCCGCTGCCGCGAGCCTGATCCGCCGGCCCTTGAACTCCATCCCGGTCCCTGAGCTTGTCGAAGGGCGGCCGTCGCAAGGGTCGACTTCCGACCCGGGCTCCGGCCAGAATGGGCGGATGACGGCATCGAAGCACGCATCGACCTGGACGGCACCACCCCGAGACACGCTGCGCGTGGGGGGGGGGTTCAGCCTCGCCGACGTCGATCCCTCATCGACGCCGGGCTTCGACGGTGACAAGCAGCAGGGCCGGGTCGAGCTCGACGCGGGGGTGCCCGCGCTGTCCGAGCTGCAGGAGCGACTCTTCGCGGCGAGCACGCAGGGAGCCCCGGAAGCGGTGCTCCTCGTCCTGCAGGCGATGGACACGGCGGGCAAGGGTGGCATCGTCAAGCACGTCGTCGGCTCGGTCGACCCGCAGGGCGTGCACCACCACGCCTTCAAGAAGCCCACGGAGGAGGAGCGCTCCCACGACTTCCTCTGGCGGGTTGAGCCGCACCTGCCGAAGCCCGGTCAGATCGGCGTCTTCGACCGTTCGCACTACGAGGACGTCCTCATCGGTCGGGTGCGTCAGCTCGCCGAGCCGGACGAGATCGAGCGTCGGTACGGGGCGATCAACGACTTCGAGGCGGGCATCGTCGCGAGCGGGACCCGCATCGTCAAGGTGATGCTGCAGATCAGCGCCGACGAGCAGAAGGAACGGCTCGCCGACCGGCTCGCGCGTCCGGACAAGCACTGGAAGTACAACCCGGGCGATGTGGACGAACGCGAGCTGCGGCCGGCCTATCAGGACGCCTACCAGGTGGCGTTCGAGCGGACGAGCACCGAGGCCGCCCCCTGGTTCGTCGTGCCGGCGGACCGCAAGTGGTACGCGCGCATCGCGGTCCAACGGCTGCTGCTCGACGCCCTCGAGGACATCGATCCGCAGTGGCCGGCGGCCGACTACGACATCGCCGTCGAGCAGGCACGACTCGCGGCGAGCTGAGCCGAGGTTCTTCGGCTCAGCCGAAGGCTTCCACGATCGGACGGAACTTCATCTTCGTCTCGACGAGCTCCGTCGCAGCGTCCGAGTCGGCGACGATGCCACAGCCGGCGTAGGCAGTGATGTCACCGTCCGGCGCGATCTGCGCACAGCGGAGGGCCACCGCCCACTCGCCGTCACCCGAGGCGTCCACCCACCCGACCGGACCGGCGTAGCGACCGCGGTCGAACGGTTCCAGCTCGCGGATGAGGGCGACGGCGTCGCGCGTCGGGGTTCCGGCGACGGCGGCGGTCGGGTGCAGGCCGTCCATGAGGTCGAGCGAGGACGAGCCGTCCGAGAGTCGTCCGTCGATGTCGGTCGCGAGGTGCCAGAGGTTCGGCAACTTGAGGGTGAAGGGGACCTCGCTGCGGCGCAACTGGGGGCTGTGTGCCTGCAGGGCGGTCAGCACCGACTGCACGGCGAACTGGTGCTCACCCTGGTCCTTCGCGCTCGTCATGAGTGCGACGGCCTGGTCGTGGTCGCTCTCGGCGTCGGGACCACGCGAGATCGTGCCGGCGAGGACGCGTGCCGAGACGGCACCCCGATCCACTCGGACGAGCGTCTCCGGGCTCGAGCCGATGAAGCCGTCGACCGCGTAGGTCCAGCAGTCGGGGTAGCCGAGGGCGAGGTCGTGGAGCACTCGGCGGCGGTCCGCTTCCGCGGGGAGGTGCCCGGCCAGGTCGCGCGCGAGCACGACCTTGCTCAGGCCGCCGGCCTGGATGCGGGCGATGGCGCGCTCGGCCGAGTCGAGGTAGCCCTCGCGGCTCTGCACGCCGGGGGTCAGCTGGATGCGGTACTCGGGCCCGTACGCCGTGGTCGCGGGATCGACGTCCTCGGCGCCGTCGCCGAGGGAGACCCGCGTGATGAAGCTCGCGTCGGGGTACCGGCCGATGATCGTGCGCGGCACGATGAGGACGCTCGTCGCGGAGGACTCGTCGTCGAAGGCGAACGTGCCGAACGCGACCAGGCCGGTCCCGGGCCGACGCACCTCGTCCGTCACCACTGCTGCGGCGCAGACGTCCCGCCAGGCCGCCGCGGCACGCGTGAACCGGTCGGGGCCCGAGAACTCCAGGCGGAGCGCCTCACCAAGTCCGACCAGCCCGTATCCCTTCCGCACCCAGAGGAGCGGCGAGGTCTGGTCGGCGAACGGGAGGAGCTGGCGCGGGTCGTCGATGGCGACGGTCTGGGCGACCAGTGACGAGGTCAGGGGAATGGTCACCGTTCAACCCTACGCCCGCGCAGGAGGGGTCCCTCCCCGCCGCAGCCCGACCGGTGGAGGGGCAGTCACGGCCTCGTCGGCGGGGCGTTCACCGGCCGGGCGTCCCGATCGTCTGCAACCCGGTGACCCCGAGCAGTGCGAGTTTCGCCGCGTCCTCGGTGCCCGGTGCCGCCGTGTACACGACGATGCGCAGGTCGCCGCCCGGCGTGGACAGGACGTCGCAGTCGACGGTGATCGGTCCGACCGGTGTCCGCGTGACCATCTTCCGGCTCGCCCGGTGCTCCGCGACCCTTGCCTCCGCCCAGCGCCGTTCGAACTCGGGCGACACCGATCGCAGCCGGGCCACGAGTCGAGCCAGCTCGTCGTCCCGCGGGTAGCGCCCGACCGCGGCCCGGAGGTCTGCTGCGAGGTCGCTCGCGAACTCCTCCTCGTGCTGCTCGTCGAAGTCGGTGCCGTCGTGCCCCGCGGTGAAGTGCCGCCACACCAGGTTGCGATCGTCACCGACGAGGGCGGAGGGATCGCCGTTCACCGCGGCCCACAGCGGGTTCCAGAGCAGGATGTCGTGGGCGGCGGAGAAGACCGCCAGCGGCACGTCGCCGAGCCGGTCGACGATGCGCTGCACGCCCGGACCGATGTGCCGGGGGACGACCCCGGGCGGTGGTGGCGCGGCTCCGGCGACCCGGTAGAGGTGGTCGCGCTCCTGATCCGTCAGCCGCAGTGCGACCGCGAGGGCCCGCAGCAGCTGCGGCGACGGGTTCTTCGCGCGGCCCTGCTCGAGCCTGACGATGTAGTCCACGCTGATGCCGGCGAGGGCGGACAGCTCCTCGCGGCGCAGGCCGGCCGTCCGTCTTCCTGGGCCGGCGGGGAGACCGACCTCGGCAGGGGAGACCCGTTCGCGCCAGGCCCGGAGCACGCCGGCGAATTCGTCCATCCGGCCATTGTGCCCCCGGTGGCGGTCCGCATCCTGGTACTGCCGGTCCCCCTGTCGACCGGGGCCTGGCGGACCGACCATGCCGGGCGGAGCATGGACCCATGACCACCACACTCATCACCGGGGCCAACAAGAGCCTCGGACTCGAAACCGCACGCCGACTGATCGACGCCGGCCACACCGTCTACGCCGGCATGCGCGACCTGGGCCGTGGCGATGCCGTCGCCGCGCTCGGTGCTCACCCCGTCCAGCTCGACGTCACCGATCAGGCGAGCGTCGACGCGGCCCTCGCGGCGCTTCCGGAGCTCGACGTGCTCGTCAACAACGCCGGCGTGCTCGGCACGTCCTTCGGCGTGGACGACCTCACCCCGGAGTCGATGCAGGACGTCCTCGACACGAACGTCGTCGGTGTCGTCCGCGTCACCCAGGCCGCGTTGCCCCTCCTGCGCCGTTCGTCCCGACCCGTCATCGTGAACGTCGCCTCGGGAGTGGGATGGCCCCGCTTCCTCACCTCCGAGGGGGCCGACGAGTTCGCGGTGCCGACGATCCCGTACGCCGCGTCGAAGGCGGCCGTCATCACACTCACCGTGCAGTACGCGAAGAACCTGCCCGGGTTCCGGGTGAACGTGAGCGACCCGGGATACACCGCGACCGATTTCAACGGACACGGTGGCCATCAGACGGTGACCGAGGGGACGGACGCGACCGTCGCGCTCGCCCTGCTCGGTCCGGACGGTCCCACCGGGGAGTTCCACAACCGGCACGGACGCATCGACTACTGAGCGCGAGCCTGGGAGCCGTGCTCGGACGGCCGGCTCCCAGCGGCGCGGACGTAGGATGGACGGGTGAACCGCGCCGACCTCTCCAAACAGCCCGAGCAGGTCTCGGCCATGTTCGACGACGTCTCGACGAAGTACGACCGCATGAACGCGGTCCTCTCCGTCGGGAACGACGCCCTGTGGCGCATCGCGACCACTCGTGCGGTCGGTCCGGCCGCCGGTGAGCGCATCCTCGACCTCGCGGCCGGCACGGGCACGTCCTCCGCGGCGCTGGCGCGCAACGGTGCACAGGTCGTGGCTGCCGACTTCTCGCCCGGCATGATCGCCGTGGGTCGCGACAAGTACGCCGACCGCTCCGACATCCAGTTCGTCGAGGCCGACGCGACCGACCTCCCCTTTGCCGACGAGGAGTTCGACGCGACGACGATCTCCTTCGGCCTCCGCAACGTCGTCCGCCCGAAGGACGCCCTCGCCGAGATGCTCCGGGTCACGAAGCCCGGCGGCCGGATCGTCATCTGCGAGTTCTCCACGCCGACCCTCGCCCCGATGCGCGCCGCCTACAACCTCTACCTCGAGCGCGTGATGCCGCTCGTCGCCGGCGTCGCATCGTCGAACGCCGAGGCGTACACCTACCTCAACGACTCGATCCGCGCCTGGCCGAGCCAGCCGGAGCTGGCCGCCTGGCTGCGTGAAGCGGGCTACGAGCACGTCGCGTACCGCAACCTCACCGGCGGAATCGTCGCCCTACACCGCGGACTCAAGCCGGCCTGAGTCTCGACACCGTCGGGGTTCGTCTCGGCATTCTCGAGGGGTGGAACCTGTTGATCCCGTCACTTCCCGCGAGTCGGCGCGACTGATTCCGTAGCCCGGTCCCGAACGGGAGCATTGACACACGGGTGCGCCCGGCCCTACCGTTCCGTCATGACAGCACAGGACACGGCCCGCGGGTCCCAGCCGGCATCACCCACCGGCGGTAAGGGTCTCGCCACCGGCACCCTCGGCCTCTTCGGCTCCGTGATCATCGGCTTGGCGTCGACCGCGCCGGTGTACTCGCTCGTCGCGACGCTCGGGTTCGTCGTGCTCGCCGTGGGTGCCCAGGCGCCGATCGCCTTCATCGTCGCCTTCATCCCGATGCTGTTCATCGCGTTCGCCTACCGCGAGCTGAACCGCGACGTACCGGACTGCGGCACCACCTTCACCTGGGCGACGAAGGCCTTCGGCCCGGTCACCGGCTGGATCGGCGGGTGGGGCGTCGCGCTCGCCGGCATCGTCGTGCTCGCGAACCTCGCACAGATCGCGGGGCAGTACCTGTGGTTGCTCATCGGCGACGGCTCCCTCGCCTCGAACGTCCCGCTCGTCACCGCGACCGGTGTCGTGTTCATCGCCCTCATGACGTGGGTGTCGTACCGCGGCATCGAGCTGGGGGAGCGGATCCAGAACATCCTCCTCGCGGTCCAGTACCTCGCACTCGTGCTGTTCGCCGTGTTCGCCTTCATCGGAGCGTCGAACGGCACCGCGCCCGACGCGACGCCGATCTCGCTCGACTGGTTCAACCCGTTCGCGTTCACCGATTACCACGGCTTCATCGAGGCGGTGCTGCTCGCACTCTTCATCTACTGGGGGTGGGACACCTGCCTCGCCCTGAACGAGGAGACGAAGGACCCGCAGAAGATCCCGGGCCGCGCGGCGGTCATCTCCACGGTCATCCTGCTGGTCACCTACGTCACCGTCACGGTCGCCGCCATGGTCTACGCCGGACTCGGTACCACGGGCACCGGCCTCGCCAACGAGGACAACGCGAACGACATCTTCCTGGCGCTGAAGGACCTCGTGCTCGGACCGTGGGCGTGGATCCTGGTCGTCGCCGTGCTCATCTCGGCGGTGTCGTCGACGCAGACGACGATCCTCCCGACGGCGCGCGGCACGCTCGCGATGGCTGCCTACAAGGCGCTGCCGAAACGGTTCGCGACCGTCCACCCGACCTTCAAGACGCCGTCCTTCTCGACGCTCGTCATGGGCATCGTCGCGATCGTCTACTACGTCGGCATGACGCTCGTGAGCGAGAACATCCTGGCGGACTCGATCCTCTCCCTCGGACTCGCGATCGCCTTCTACTACGGCATCACCGGGTACGCGTGCGTCTGGTACTTCCGGAAGGTGCTCTTCCGCTCCGCGCAGGACTTCTTCTTCAAGGGCCTCTTCCCGCTCCTCGGGGCGCTCATGCTCACCTTCGCCTTCGTGCAGAGCTGCATCGACATGTTCGACGTCGACTACGGCTACACGGTCCTCTTCGGCGTCGGCGGCACGTTCGTCATCGGCGTCGGTTCGCTGGCCTTCGGTTTCGTGCTCATGCTGCTCTGGTACAGCCGGAAGTCCTCGCGGCCCTTTTTCCGCGGGGAGAGCCTCAACCGAGACACCGAGGTCCTCGTGCCCGACGAGCCGATCGAGTACGGCCGCTCCGTCGACGGCGGTCTCGCCTGACCTCCGGTCCCTGAGCCTCACTCCGGTCCCTGAATCTCACTCCGGTCCCTGAGTCTCACTCCGGTCCCTGAATCTCCCCTCCGGTCCCTGAGCCACCCCTTCCGGTCCCTGAGCCTGTCGAAGGGCACATCTCCCGGGGTCGTCCAGGCGGGCCGGGCATACTGGTGGGATGTTGGACACCCTGCCAGGCGGCCCGTGGATCTGGGGCGTCGCGATCGTCGGTCTCGTGCTCGTCGTCATCCTCCTGAACGCCAGGCGGGCGAAGTCCGCGTTCGCGAAGCCGTACGAGCGCTACGACACCACCGAGATCCCGCCGGACACCCCGGGTACCCGTGAGTTCATCGTGCGAGACGACGCGACCGGTGCGCGGCTCCAGTTCGTGGCGTCCGGGCCGTCGGCCAGGATCGCCCTCGTCGTCGTGCCGCCGAAACACCTCGGGACCGGCGTCGAAGCGGGCCTCTTCCGCGCCGCGTTGCCGACCGCGCAGGGCGTCGACGCCTGGACCTGGCCGCCGCTCAACACCGACGGATACTCGATGCTGCTCGACCTCGCGCACGAGTTCCCGCATCTGGCGTTCTACGACGCCGAGGGCGTGCGACTCCGCTGAACCGAGTCATGTGGTCCGACCACAGCTGCCAATCGCCTGATCGCGCCCGTGGATTCCGGTCCTCCGGCACAGGTGACGGGCTGCCCCGGCTAGGCTAGAGCTGTGAATCCCAGCGCGACCCGCCGTGTCAGCAACCTGGCCAGCCAGGCCGGGCTTGCCGAACGCATGTTCGCGACCGGTGCAGACCGGAAGCTCGCCAAGACCATCGACGACGGCGTGGCCCGCCTCGAGATCGGTCTGGAGGAGCAGCTCGGGTTCACCGACGACCTCGTCGACGTCACCGCGCGCTATCTGCTCGAGGCCGGCGGCAAGCGGGTCCGCCCGCTGCTCACCATGCTCATCGCCCAGCTCGGCGACGGCATCACCGACAACGTCCTGCGGGCGGCCGAGGCGATCGAGATCACCCACCTCGGCTCGCTGTACCACGACGACGTCATGGACGACGCCGACAAGCGTCGCGGCGTCCCCAGCGCCCACCAGGTGTTCGGCAACAACACCGCCATCCTCACCGGCGACCTCCTGTTCGCGCGCGCCAGCCAGATCATGGCCGACCTCGGCGAGCGGGCGATCCGGATCCAGGCCGCCACGTTCGAGCGCCTCGTGCTGGGGCAGCTGCACGAGACCACCGGCCCTCGCGAGGGTCAGGACGAGGTCGAGCACTACATCCAGGTCCTCGCCGACAAGACCGGCTCGCTCATCGCCGCCGCGGCCCGGAGCGGCGTCATCTTCTCCAACGCCCCCGAGGTGTACGAGAGCGCGGTCGTCGAGTTCGGTGAGAAGGTCGGCATCGCCTTCCAGCTCATCGACGACGTCATCGACCTGTCGCCGCAACCCGAGGAGACCGGCAAGGTCCCCGGCACCGACCTGCGGGCCGGCGTCGTCACCCTCCCCATGCTCTACCTGCGCCGCGAGGCGGTCGCCGACCCCGAAGCCGCGGCCCTCGTCGCCCGTCTCGACGCCGAGGTCACGGAGACGGACCACGACCCCGTCCGGTTCGCCGCGCTCGTCGCCACCCTGCGCGACCACGCCGTGACCGCGCGGACCTTCGCTGAGGCGCGGCAGTGGGCCGACGAGGCGATCGCGGCACTGGCACCGCTGCCCGACGGCTCGGTCAAGAAGGCGCTCGTGCACTTCGCGAAGGCGATCGTCGACCGAAGGAGTTGATGGCGGCGCCGCTCCACCGGAGCGGCACGGCATCCCAGACGCGCATGCATGACGGCCGGAGCGCTCAACCGGCCGCACCCGGAACCCCGCACGGGGACACGAAAGGAACCACCGTGACCAAGCTCAGGCTGGCCATCGTCGGCGCAGGACCCGCAGGCATCTACGCGGCGGACATCCTCCTGAAGGCGGAACGGAAGTTCGACGTCTCCATCGACCTCTTCGAGCAGCTGCCGGCCCCGTACGGCCTGGTCCGCTACGGCGTCGCGCCCGACCACCCGCGTATCAAGGGGATCATCAACGCGCTCCGCGACGTCCTCGACCGAGGCGACATCCGGATCTTCGGCAACGTCCGCTTCGGCGTCGACATCACGCTCGACGACCTCAAGCACCACTACAACGCCGTGATCTTCTCCACGGGCGCCGTCGAGGACGCCCCGCTCGACATCCCGGGCATCGACCTCGACGGGTCGTACGGCGCCGCCGAGTTCGTGAGCTGGTTCGACGGACACCCCGACGTCCCCCGCACCTGGCCGCTCGAGGCGGAGTCGATCGCCGTGATCGGCAACGGCAACGTCGCGCTCGACGTCGCACGTATGCTCGCGAAGCACCCGGAAGACCTGCTCCCGACCGAGATCCCGGCCAACGTCCACGAGGGGCTGCAGCAGTCGCCCGTGACCGACGTGCACGTCTTCGGGCGTCGCGGGCCCGCGCAGGTGAAGTTCACGCCGCTGGAACTCCGCGAGCTCGGGGAACTCAACGACGTCGACATGATCCTGGCCGACGAGGACTTCGACTACGACGAGGCGTCGAAGGCGGCGGTGGCGAGCAACAAGCAGGTCATGGTCATCGACCGCGTCCTGCAGCAGTGGCGCAAGCGCGAGACCGGCCAGGCCTCGCGCCGACTGCACCTGCACTTCTACGCGAAGCCGCTCGAAGTCGTCGACGACGGTTCCGGCAAGGTCGCCGCCTTCCGGTACGAGCGGACGAGACCAGACGGACAGGGCGGGGTCGAGGGCACGGGTGAGATCCGCGAGGTCCCGATCCAGGCGCTCTATCGCGCGGTGGGGTACTTCGGAAGCCCGCTGCCCGGCGTGCCCTTCGACTCGCGGCACGGCGTCATCCCCAACCACGAGGGCAAGGTCCTCCACCCCGAGAGCAACGAGCGCGTCCCAGGCGTCTACGCGACCGGGTGGATCAAGCGTGGTCCGGTCGGCCTCATCGGCCACACGAAGTCGGACGCGATGGAGACCATCAGTCACGTCATCAACGATCAGGCGGACTGGTGGGCGCCCGCGGAACCCGAGGAGGAGGCCGTCGTCGCGCTGCTCGAGTCGCGTGGCGTCGCCTACACGGACCTCGAGGGCTGGCACCTCCTCGACCAGCACGAGATCGCGCTCGGTGAACCACAGGGTCGTGCCCGCATCAAGGTGGTGCCGCGCGAGGAGATGGTGGCGATCTCGCGGGCGCAGTCGTCGGATGACGGGACACCGTCCGCCTGAGCCGCGCCCGCGACGGTCGCAATCCGGCCGATCGCCGCGAGTCAAGCCGCTTCACGGAACCCGGTTTCGGCGCGAGTCGGTCACTATGCTGGACGGATGACCGACCCCAACGCGCCCCAGAACGTCCCGTCGGAGCAGCCGACGTCCGTACCGCCGTCCGAGCCGCCGGCATTCGTCGCCGACGGCCAGCAGCAGCAACAGCAGCAGCCGCGCTACGGCGAGATGCACCCGGACCCCGTGCAGCAGCAGTGGGACCAGACGGGCCAGCAGACCCCGGCTCCGCAGCAGGGTGGCCAGTGGGGTCAACCGCAGACGGGTGAGCAGGCGGGCCAGTGGGGTCAGCCGCAGCAGGGCCAGTACGGCCAGCCGCAGCACCCGGGCCAGCCGCAGCACACGGGCCAGTACGGCCAGGACACCGGCCAGTACGGCCAGCCGCAGCAGACCGGTCAGTACGGAGCCCCCCAGGGTCAGTACGGTGAGCCGCAGCAGGGCCAGTACGGTCAGCCGCAGCAGTACGCGCAGGCTCCGAAGGCGCCGAACCCCCGTGCACGCGAGACGCGTCTCGCGCTCGTGTCGGTCGGGATCGCAGCGGGTATCGCCGCGGCCGTCGCCCTGGTGAGCCTCATCGGGTCGTTCTTCAGCATCTCGGAGTTCTACCCCATCGGCGACGTCCTGTTGAGCTTCGGCGCGAACCTCGTCAACATCGCGCTCTGGGGTGCGGGAGCAGCTCTCATCCTCATCATGGTCCGTCCGCTCACCCGGGTCCGCACCGCCCGCGACCTGATCCAGTCGGTGGGCATCGCCGCGGCCGTCGGCACCGGCGTCATGCTGCTCATCGTGCTCATCGTCACCATCGTGCGCGGCGTCGTCGAGCAGTACGGCACGCCGGCGTTCTTCGTCAACCAGGGCTTCCTCTCGCCGATCCTCTACGGGATCACCCTCGCCGGCTTCCTCACGATCGGCGCCGTGCTCGTGACGCGGTTCGTCGCACCCGAGGGCCTCGCCGACGCTCCGCGCGAGCAGCACAGTGGTCAGCAGCACGGACAGCAGTTCCAGCAGGGTCAGCACGAGCAGCACCAGCAGGGTCAGCACGACCAGGGCTCGCAGCAGCACGGTCAGGCGCAGCAGCCCTACGGACAGCAGCCGCAGGCTCCGCAGCAGCACAACCCGTACCAGCAGTAGTCGGAGGGTCGGGTGGTCGGCGCGCGAGCCCGACCATCCGACCCTCCGATCACCGGGCGCGGTAACGTGACGGTATGGCCGGATCTCGAGGGTGGACCGCCGACATCCTCGGCGAGGGCTTCCAGCGGCGCACGCTGACGCTCGAACCGGATGACGAGGGCGACGTCGTCGCGACCCTCGTCCGCTACCGGATGCCGCCCCTCGAACAGCTGGGCGAGTTCCTCCTGCCGGACGTCGCGGACGGTATCGACGTCCTCTACGTCCACGGCTGGTCCGACTACTTCTTCCAACGTCACCTCGCGCGATTCTGGGCCAGGCTCGGTGCGCGGTTCTACGCGCTCGACCTGCGCAAGTACGGCCGGAGTCTCCGTCCGCACCAGACGCCGGGATACGTCGATGACCTCCGCACCTACGACGAGGACATCGAGGCCGCGCTCGCGGTGATGGGGCACGGCTCCGAGGAGCATGCCGCGGGGCGGCGGACCCGGCGCCGACTCGTCCTCCTCGGCCACTCGACCGGCGGGCTCACCCTGAGTCTCTGGACGGCCAGGAACCAGGATCGCGTCGCCGGTCTCGTCCTGAACAGTCCGTGGCTCGAATTCCAGGCGAGACAGCTCGGGCGGCTCGCGATCGCCCCGCTCGTCCAAGCCGGATCGCGGATCGACCCGCGTGCGCAGCTCCCTGTCGTCGACCTCGGGTTCTACACCCGCTCCGTGTCGAGCACGATGGACGGCGCCTGGGACTACGACTTCGCCTGGCGTCCGCTCCACGGCTTCCCGTTGCATCCGGGATGGTTGAACGCGATCCTGCGAGGGCATCGGCTCGTCGACGCGGGCTTGCAGCTGCGTGTGCCGGCACTCACGCTGCTGTCGGCGCGGAGTGTCCTGCTGCCGCGGTGGAACGACGCGATGATGCGCAGTGACACGGCGCTCGACGTCGACGCGGTCGCGGAACGTGCACTCGATCTCGGCGAGACCGTCACGATCGTGCGCCTCGACGGCGCCTTGCACGACGTCTTCCTGTCCGAGGAGCCCGTCCGACAGCGTGCGTTCGAGCAGATCGTCGCGTGGGGACGTGGCTACCTCACGAAGCTGCCGGCCGTCGACCGCTAGCGTTCAGCGGGCGGGAGGCGCCGTCGCGAGCCCATCGGACGCCGCGGATCCGGTCGGCCGGCGGCGAGCCAGTCGGCGTAGCTGTGATTCGCGCCGATCGCGCACCAACACGGGACACCGACCTCCTGGCCGGCGCGCGAGGTCCGGAAGAGTTCGAGATGCGACCCGTCCGCGGGTCTCTGGTGATCCACTGCTCCACTCCAACCATCGAGCCCGCTCGTGCGGGTGCTCCGGTGAAGAGAGTGGTGCGGGGGCCGATCATGACGCGATCGAGGTGATCGACCGCGTCCGACCCGCTAGCGGTAGTTGACGAACTGGAGGTCGATGTCGAGGTCGGCACCCTTGAGCAGCGCCATGGTGGCCTGGAGATCGTCACGACTCTTCGACGAGACGCGGAGCTCGTCGCCCTGGATCTGCGACTTGACCGACTTCGGGCCCTCGTCGCGGATGAGCTTGTTGGCCTTCTTCGCGATCTCCTGGCTGATGCCCTCCTTGAGGGTCGCCTCGATCCGGTACTCCTTGCCGCTCGCGAATGGATCGCCGACCTCGAGGCTCTTGAGCGAGATGCCGCGCTTGATGAGCTTGGACTCGAAGACGTCGAGGATCGCCTTCACGCGCTCCTCGGTGTTGGCCTTCATGAGGATCTTCTCGCCGCTCCAGGCGATCGAGGCACCGACGTTCTTGAAGTCGTACCGCTGCTCGACCTCCTTGTGCGCCTGGTTGAGGGCGTTGTCCGCCTCCATCTTGTCGACCTTGCTCACGACGTCAAACGATGAATCTGCCATGTGGACCATGGTAGCGCCGGTGTCGCTCAGGCAGGTGTGGTTGGGTGGGTGCGATGCGCAGCCCGGTGAAGCAGGACCAGCGGACCATCGTCGGACGACGAGGGGCGCTCGCCGGAGCGACCCTGGCGATCGGTGTGCTCGTATTGAGCGGTTGCGCTCCCGAGCCGGACCCCGTCCCATATGCGGTCCCCGTCGAGCTCCCGCCGAAGAGCGACGCCCCTGACGGCGGTGTCGCGAACGTCGACCTCGCCGACTCCCAGTGGATCACCGAGGTCGCCGAAGCGAGTGGCATCCCCGAGCGCGCCCTACGTTCCTATGCCGGTGCCGCCATCCGCAAGGCCGAGCTGACGCCGGAGTGCGGTATCGGCTGGACGACGATCGCGGCCGTCGGGTTCGCCGAGAGCGACCACGGTCGCCACGACGGGTCGAAGCTCGGCGAGGACGGTGTCGTGACGCCGCCGATCTTCGGTGTGCCACTGAAGGGTGGCGAGACCGAGGAGATCACCGACACCGACCAGGGGGTCATCGACGGTGATCCGGTCCACGACCGTGCCGTCGGGCCGTTCCAGTTCATCCCGCAGTCGTGGGAGAACTGGGGGACCGACGCGAGCGGTGACGGCGTGCTCGACCCGCAGAACCTCGACGACGCGGCGATGGCGGCCGCGAACTACCTCTGCCGGGCGAGCGACTACGACATGCGGACGGAGGACGGCTGGCTGAGCGGGATCCGGGCGTACAACTCGTCACCCGAGTACCTTCGGCGGGTCGCCGCAGCGGCGAACGAGTACGCCGAGGCCGTGCCGTCCGACGAGCGCTGAGCGGCCCGGTGACGGATGCCGACGCTGATTTCGCGTCCGGCGGTCTGACGGCTATATTGGTCAAGCGCTTTCGGTTGGCTGTTCGAAAGTCGGTCGGGCGCGCTTGGCGAGTTACCCTAGCGGCCAAAGGGATCTGACTGTAAATCAGACGGCTCAGCCTTCGGGGGTTCGAATCCCTCACTCGCCACGGACAAATCGCCTCATCCTCAGGATGGGGCGATTTTTCGTCGTGCCGGAGAGTCGGGCGGGAGTGGACTGCCGGTCCCTGAGCTGCGTCGCACTGAGCCTGTCGAAGTGTCGCAGTGCCCACGGAGTACCCCACGGACCCGGGATGCCTCCTCCGGACCCTGACCACCCCTCTCCGGTCCCTGAGCAACCCTCTCCGGTCCCTGAGCTTGTCGAAGGGTGCACGGAGAACCCCGCCAATCCGGCATGCCTCCTCCGGTCCCTGAGCTTGTCGAAGGGCACACGGAAAACACCGCCAATCCGGCCGACCTTCACCGGTCCCTGAGCTTGTCGAAGGGCACACGAGCAACTTCCACATCCGAGACGACTCACCATCTGGAATGTCAGTGGTCCATGATGGACTTGTTCCATGACCGAGACCACCGCCTCCGCAGTTCGAGCTGGCGACGAGTGCGCCGCGCGCCTCGCGGAGTTCTCGGATCACTACGCGGACATCCAGCGTCGCCGCGCGGCTCTGGACGCCGAGGAGGCTCGCCTACTCGCCCGTTCTGCTGCCTACGCGGACGCCTTCGCAGATGCCACCGTCCCGGCGATCTTTCCGCGCGCGGAGCGGCAGGCGCTCTCCCGCCGGTCGGCATGTGCAGCGCTTGCGATGGCGACGCGCACGCCTGAGCGGACCGTTCAGCGGGCGACGAACGGCGCCGAGCGTCTCGTGAACGAAGCACCTGCCGTGCTTGCCTCGCTCGAGGCGGGTCGTATCTCGGCGCGGCACGCGCAGACGATCATCGACCAACTCAGTGACGTGCCGACCGCGGGGCGGGCGGCGTTCCTGGAGGCTGTGTTGCCGGCCGCGGAGCAGCTGACCAACGCGAACCTCCGCAGGCGCGCCCGAGTGCTCCGCGAGCGCCTCCACCCCGAGTCCATCACCGCCCGAGCGGTCCGCTCCGAGGCGGACCGCCGGGTCGAGTTCGAGCCCGCAGCCGACGGCATGGCCTGGGTTCATCTCTTCACCACGGCGCCCATCGCGCAGGGCATCATCGAGCGTGTCGAAGCGGCGGCAGCGGAGTCACGCGCAGCTGGCGACACCCGCACCTGCGCACAACTCCAGGCCGACGCCCTCGCAGCCCTCGCCCTCACCGGCGTCACGCCGGAAGACGTCATGTCGAGCCCGGTGCTCCCGCACCCGATCGAGGTCCAGGAGCACATCAAGCCGACGGTGCAGATCACGGTTCCGGCGCTCAGTATGGCCGGTGTGAGCGATGCCCCGGCGACGCTCGACGGCTACGGCCCGATCGACCCGGAGACTGCGGCCCGTATCGCGGTGAACGCCCCGAGCTTCACCCGGATCCTCGTCCAGCCGGAGACGGGTGCGATGCTCTCCGTCGGACGCAACCAGTACCGCGTTCCCGCCGACCTGCAACGGGCAGTGCGCCTCCGGGACGGCACCTGCCGGGCACCGGGCTGCGGCAGGCGAGCACGGGCCTGCGATCTCGACCATTCGGTCGCCTGGGAGGACGGCGGGGCAACGGATGTCGGCAATCTCGCCTGCCTGTGCCGACATCATCACCGGATGAAGCATCTGCCCGGATGGAACCTCGACCACGGACCCGGCGGCGTGCTTGAGTGGACGACACCCGACGGGAAGCAGTATCGGACCGAACCCGATCCCGCGCCCTTCTGACCAGTTTCGGTCCCTGAGCCTGTCGAAGGGGGTGGGTCCTCGTGGGCACTTCGACAAGCTCAGTGACCGGGAGAGGTGTGCCCGGAACGAGGAGGCTTCCTCGTGGGCACTTCGACAGGCTCAGTGACCGGGCTGGAGTGTGTCCGGAACGCACCGGTCCCTGAGCTTGTCGAAGGGCACTCGGGTTGCGCTGCCTCGGTGAGCGGGGAGAGGTGTGCCCGGAACGTTTCGGTCCCTGAGCTTGTCGAAGGGCACTCGGGTTGCGCTGCCTCGGTGAGCGGGGAGAGGTGTGCCCGGAACGTTTCGGTCCCTGAGCTTGTCGAAGGGCACTCGGGTTGCGCTGCCTCGGTGAGCGGGGAGAGGTGTGCCTGGAACGCTTCGGTCCCTGAGCCTGTCGAAGGGTGCCCGGGTTGCGCCGCCTCGGCCCGCGGCGGACGAGTGCCCGGGTTCGATCCGGTCCCTGAGCTGCAGCGCACTGAGGCGGTCGACGTGTCGAAGGGCAGGAGGGGCCGCCATAGGGTGGTGGGGTGACCGGACACGAAGAACTCCTCCAGATCGCCACCGACATCGCCGCAGAGGCCGGCGAACTGATCCTGCGCCGACGCCGGGAGGGCGTCGAGATCGCGGCGAGCAAGTCGTCGGTCGAGGACGTCGTGACCCGAGCCGACCGCGAGTCCGAGCAGTTCATCCGCGACCGCCTCCTCGCTGCACGACCGGACGACGGATTCCTCGGCGAGGAGACCGGCAAGGAAGGCGGCGCGACGGGGACCTCCGGCCTGACCTGGGTCGTCGACCCCATCGACGGCACCGTCAACTACCTCTACGACATCCCCGCGTACGCCGTCAGCATCGGGGTCGTCGAAGGTGAACCGGACCCGGCCACCTGGACCGCCCTCGCCGGGGCTGTGGTGAACCCGGTCCTGGGTGAGCACTACACCGCCTCCCGCGGCGGTGGAGCACGACTGAACGGCCGCGCCCTCGAGGTCAACCGAGGCGTGGCACCGAACGTGGCGCTGCTCGGCACGGGCTTCTCCTACACCGCCTCGCGTCGCATGGAGCAGGCAGCCGTGCTCGGCGCCCTCCTCGGGACCTTCCGCGACGTCCGGCGGATCGGATCCGCCGCACTCGACCTCTGCAGCGTCGCCTCCGGCCGCCTCGACGCCTACTACGAGAGCGGCCTGAAGCCGTGGGACCAGGTCGCGGGCGCGCTCATCGCTGCCGAGGCGGGCGCGACGGTCGCCGGCTTTGACGGTGCTCCGGCCACCACGCAGCTCATCATGGCCGCCGATGCACCGCTGCTCGCGGTCCTCGAACGGCTCCTCGTCGAGCAGGGCTTCGCGACGCCGATCGGGTGACACTCCATGCGCGCCGCCGCCGCTCGCGGTAACGCTCCGGGGGCGACTCGTTCATAAGAGAACTCTCATATGGCCTCTGACCAGGCCTTTATCGGATAAAACCGATCACTGCCATGGCTTTTTCAGCCTCCCGTTGCTAGCATTTATGCATTCGTTACCTTCGCGTTCCCCCGCGCGGACGGACGTCGAGATCTTCCTGCTAGCCCATTGAAAGGCTCCCGCCCCCTTGTCACGCCATGCAAGCCCTGAGGACACCCCTGTGCTTCCCGACCCTCAGGACCCGCAGAACACGTCTGTCGAGAACAGCGCTGCACCCGTGCAGACGCCGCCGCTCAGCCGCCGTGAACTCCGCGAACGTGAGCGTCAGGCGGCGGCCGCCCTGGAGCACCAGGAGTCCGTGCTGCAGGAGCCGACGCATGAGGCCAGCGCCGACCAGGGGGAGACGGCCGCGGCCATCGACCCGGTCGACCAGATGATCGCCGAGGCGATCGACGCCGTGCACATCCCCGACGTCGCCGACATCGCGCCGGTCGAGGCAGAGCCGCTCATCGCCGAACCGGCCGTGGCCTCCGACACCACTCCAGCCACCGAGTCCATCACGGTGACGGTCGACGCGTCCACCGTCGACGCTCCCCGTGCACGCCGCGCAGCTGCACCGAGGCCGGCCTCGAAGCCCCGCGCATCGTCCCGTCCGTCCGCCGCACCGGCGTCGCCCCGCCCGACGACCATCGCGCGCAAGCGTCGCATCACCACCAAGATCTTCGCGGGTGCCGCGATGGGCTTCGTCGCCCTCATGGCCGTGGCCACCTCGGTGCCCGCCAACGCGCTGCTCACCGCTGAAGACGTCGCGACGTCGGTGGCCGAGGCCTCGCAGGCCGAGCTCGGCGACGGCAACGGGCTGAGCAACCAGGCGTCGCAGTCGCTCGACAGCGAGGGATCGGCTGAGCTGACCTTCACCCGCGACGACTACACGACGAGCACCGTCGAGGAAGCCGCCGCCGCAATGGGCATCCGCCCCGCGAACACCTTCACGAACAACCCGAACGGGACCATCCAGTGGCCGTTCGCGGTCGGTGTCACCATCGGTGACCGCTTCGGTGCCCGCGACTGCGCCGGCTGCTCGAGCGACCACCACGGCCAGGACTTCAACCCCGGCAACGGTGCGCCCATCCAGGTCATCGCCGACGGCGTCGTCCGCCACGTCGAAGACGGCGAAGGCTCGCTCGGCGTCAACGTCATCGTCGACCACACCATCAACGGCCGCCTCGTCTCGAGCGTCTACGCGCACATGCAGCACGGCTCGGTCCGCGTCGTCGAGGGGCAGGCGATCAAGGTCGGCACCATCCTCGGCCTCACCGGCAGCACGGGCATGTCCACGGGCCCGCACCTCCACTTCGAGATCCGACTCGACGGCGTCACCTGGGTCGACCCGCTCGAGTGGCTCTACGCGAACGTCGACTGACGCCACGGAACCCAATACTTCGACTGCCTCGCCCGACCCCGGGCGGGGCAGTCGTGTTTTCACCCCGAGGGCGGGTGCCCTTCGACAGGCTCAGGGACCGGTTTGTGGCTCAGGGACCGGTGTTGTGGCTCAGGGGCCGGTGTCGGGGCTCGGGGGCCGGGGCACGGAACGACGAAGGCCCGCCCGGCTGATGCCGGGCGGGCCTTCGTGACGGTGTCTGAGGGTTACTGACCCTGCTCCTGGTACTTCGCCTCGGTGGCGGCCTTCTGCGGCTTCCACCACGACTCGTTGTCGCGGTACCAGGCGATCGTGTCGGCGAGGCCGG
Source organism: Plantibacter sp. PA-3-X8 (assembly GCF_003856975.1). Classification (NCBI taxonomy): domain Bacteria; kingdom Bacillati; phylum Actinomycetota; class Actinomycetes; order Micrococcales; family Microbacteriaceae; genus Plantibacter; species Plantibacter sp. PA-3-X8. Next base: position 108,685 of record NZ_CP033107.1, on the reverse strand, counting down.
CCTCGAAATCACTGAACGCCGGGGTCCAGCCGAGCTCCGTGCGCAGCTTCGACGAGTCGATCGCGTAGCGGAGGTCATGGCCGGGACGGTCGTTCACGTGGTCGTAGGCGTCCGCCGGCTGACCGAGCTGGGTGAGGATGAGCTCGACGACGTCCTTGTTGTTCTTCTCGCCATCGGCACCGATGAGGTACGTCTCGCCGATGACCCCCTTGTCGAGGATCGTGAGGACGGCGGACGAGTGGTCGTTCGCGTGGATCCAGTCGCGGACGTTCTCGCCCGTGCCGTACAGCTTCGGTCGCTCACCGCCGAGCACGTTCGTGATCTGGCGCGGGATGAACTTCTCCACGTGCTGGTACGGACCGTAGTTGTTGGAGCAGTTCGAGATCGTCGCCTTGACGCCGAAGGACCGCACCCACGCGCGGACGAGGAGGTCGCTGCCGGCCTTCGTCGAGGAGTACGGGCTCGACGGGTTGTACGGCGTCTGCTCGGTGAAGCGCTCCGGGTCGTCGAGCTCGAGGTCGCCGTAGACCTCGTCGGTCGAGATGTGGTGGAACCGCGTGCCGTGCTTGCGAGCCGCCTCGAGCAGCGTGTACGTGCCGATGATGTTCGTGTCGAGGAACGGGCGCGGGTCGTGGAGGGAGTTGTCGTTGTGCGACTCCGCCGCGTAGTGCACGACGGCGTCGTGACGGGCGACGAGCTCGTCGACGAGCGTCGCGTCCTGGATGTCGCCGACGACGAGCTCGAAACGATCGGCCGGGAGGCCGTCGAGTGAGGCGCGGTTGCCCGCGTAGGTCATCTTGTCGAGGACGGTCACCGAGTGATCGGTGTTGTTCAGGACGTAGTGGACGAAGTTCGAGCCGATGAATCCGGCGCCGCCGGTAACGAGAAGTCTGGACACGGTAGACGAGTCTACCCGGCGGTCTCTGGATACCGCGGGGGAATCCGGCCGTCGCTCAGTGGCCGGGCAGGATGCGGCGCAACAGGTTCGTGTTCGCGAGGTCGAGCAGTTCGTCGCCGCGGCCCGACATGACCGTCCGGAGCGCGTACAGGGTGAACCCCTTCATCTGCTCGGCGGTGATCGTCGGCGGGATCGACAGCTCTTGTCTCGCCGTCACGACGTCGACGAGCGCTGGACCGTCGTGATCGAAGGCCCGACGGATGGCGCCCTCCAACTCGCTCGCCCGCTCGACGCGTTCGCCGTGGATCCCCATGCCCTCCGCCACACGCGAGAAGTCGGGGTTCACAAGGTCGGTGCCGAAGTTGACGAACCCGGCGGCCTTCATCTCCAGCTCCACGAAGTTGAGCGAGGAGTTGTTGATGACGATGATCTTCACGGGCAGCTTGTTCTGGGTGAGCGAGATGAGTTCGCCGAGCAGCATGGTGAGTCCGCCGTCGCCCGCGAGCGCGATGACCTGGCGGCCGGGGTGGGACGCCTGGGCTCCGAGACCGTGGGAGACGGCGTTCGCCATGCTGCCGTGGCTGAACGAGCCGATGAGTCGGCGCCGCCCGTTCATGGTGAGGTAGCGCGACGCCCAGACGACGGGGGAGCCGACGTCGGGGATGAACACGGCGTCGTCCGTCGCCAGCCGGTCGACGACCTTCGCGAGGTACTGCGGGTGGATCGCCTGGCCGTCGTGGTCCGCGGTCGCGAGGTCGTCGAGGCCCTTCCGCGAGCTGCGGTAGTGCTTGAGCGACTCCTCCAGGTGCTTGCGGTGCGTCTTGCGCTCGAGCTTCGGCAGCAGCGCGTCGAGCGTGTCCCGGACGGTCCCGACGAGCGGCAGGTCGACCGGGTGCCGCCGGCCGATCTGCTCACCGCGGATGTCGACCTGGATGACGGTCGCGTGCTCGGGGAAGAACTGCGGATAGGGGAAGTCGGTGCCCAGCATGAGGAGGACGTCGCACGAGAGCATGGCGTGGTAGCCGCTGGCGAATCCGAGGAGGCCGGTCATGCCGACGTCGAACGGGTTGTCGTACTCGACGTGCTCCTTGCCGCGCAGGGCGTGGACGATGGGGGCGCCGAGCGCGTCCGCGGTCGCGATGAGCTGCTCGTGCGCTCCGGCGACTCCGGCTCCGGCAAGGATGGTGACCCGCTTGCCGCCGTTGAGCAGGCGAGCGGCCTCGTCGAGTTCGTGCTCCGACGGCAGGATCCGGGGTCGCGTCGCCCGGATGGCGGCGACGTGCTCCGAGACCGCGTGCTGGAGCATGACGTCGCCCGGGACGACCACGACGGCCACGCCGCGGCGCTCGACCGCGGTGCGCATCGCGATCTCGAGCACCCGCGGCAGTTGCTCCGGCTGGGAGACGAGTTCCACGTAGACGCTGCACTCACGGAACAGCTCCTGCGGGTGGGTCTCCTGGAAGTAGGTGGTCCCGATCTCGGAGCTCGGGATGTGGGCGGCGATCGCGAGCACCGGTACCCGTGAGCGGTTCGCGTCGAAGAGGCCGTTGATGAGGTGCAGGTTGCCGGGGCCGCAGCTCGCCGCGACGACCGCCAGCTCGCCGGTCAGCTCCGCTTCCGCCGCCGCGGCGAAGGCGGCCGCCTCCTCGTGGCGCACGTGCACCCAGTCGATGCCGCCGGAGGAGCGGAGAGCATCGGTGAAGCCGTTCAGGGAGTCGCCCGGGAGGCCGTAGACGCGTTGTACACCGCTGGCCTGGAGGGTGGCGACGACGGTTTCAGCGACAGTGGACATGGGTGCTCCTCGCAGCAGACGACTCGGCCCGGGTTCCCCGGCCCTCTCCATGGTCCTCGTCGCGGTTCGGGGCCCGCAAGGGAGCATCGGGGTCTTGCAGACGCCTACCAGGTGCGCTAGCCGTTCTCAACACTCCGACACGAATCCGCCTGAACGACGAACGCCTTGTAACGTGGTTGCTGGAACAGCCTGCCGAGAACACGGTGGCGCGGCCAACATCGACTGCACCGTGAAGGGGGCGGCCGTGAGCGACTCCCTGCACCGACCGCCGGCACACGCCGGATCGATCACCGATCCAGCTGCGATGTTCACCGAGCACACCGAGACGGTCGTCACCGGCGTCAGCCTGTCGAACGGGCGTTACAGCATCGGTGAGCAGCTCGGCTCCGGCGGGTCCGCCAACGTCTACCGCGCACGCGACGAGCTGCTCTCGCGCCCCGTCGCCGTGAAGCTCTTCCGCGACGAGGCCGCGACCGCGAACGACCGGCTGCGTCAGGAGCGGGAGATCCGTCTGCTCGGGGAACTCCGCCACCCGGGGCTCGTCGAGCTCTACGACTCCGGTTCCGTCGTCCACCGCGGCGTCGAGCACCGGTTCCTCGTCATGGAGTACATCCCGGGCGCCACGCTCACCGACAAGCTGCAGGCCGGCCCGATGCTCCCGCGTGACGCAGCCGCCCTCGGTGCGCAGGTCGCCGACGCGCTGTCCTTCATCCACACGCGGTCGATCGTGCACCGCGACATCAAGCCCGACAACATGCTCTTCAGCGACATCGCCGCGTTCGGCCACGCGAACCTCGTGAAGCTGTCCGACTTCGGGATCGCGCACTTCGTGGGCGGGTCGCGCCTCACGAACACCGAGGCCATCTCCGGCACGGCGTCCTACCTCTCGCCCGAGCAGGCGCTCGGCGACACCGTCGGCACCGAGACGGACATCTACTCGCTCGGCCTCGTCCTGCTCGAGGCCGTCACCGGTCGCCGGGAGTTCGACGGCGGTCTCGTCGAGGCCGCCATCGCACGCCTGCACCGTGACCCGGTGATCCCGCCCGAGCTCCCCGCCGCCTGGCACCCGCTGTTGCGGTCCATGACCGCCCGCAAGCCGGAGGACCGACCCGCCGCCCACGAGGTCGCAGCCAGCCTGCGCGAGATCTGGTCCGAGTCGCGCGTCCGCCGGGTCCGCCGGGTGCGTGCGCGCCTCGGTCTCGTCGTCGACCAGGGCGTCGACCCCCGGATCGCATTGCTCCTCGCCGCCGCGACGGCCGCTGCGGGGCTCGCCATCGGCGTCGCGATCGGCATCTTCGCGTTCTGATCGGCCCATTACCACGTTTCGTCCGGAACCGGGGAAGTCATCCGGCCGGTGTACCGTCTCAACAACGATCGATCCCTTCGAGTGAAAGGGCGCCATGACGCTCTCGACCCCCTATCCGCTCGGCGTCACCCTTCGGGGCGATGGTGCGAACGTCGCCATCTACTCGGAGACCGCCGACGCCGTCACCGTGTGCATCTTCCCCGAGGGTGGGGAGGAGCAGCAGACGCGCCTCGAACAGCGCACCGGACACGTGTTCCACGGACTGGTGGAGGGCCTCGTCCCCGGGACGCGGTACGGCATCCGCGTCGACGGCCCCTGGGACCCGGCGAACGGTCTCCGCCACAACCCGGCGAAGGTGCTGCTCGACCCGCACGCGACGGCGGTCACGGGGCGCTACGACCTCGGCCAGGCGCAGTTCAGCCACCGCCTCGACGCTCCGGAGACGATGGACGACACCGACTCCGCGGGCCACGTCGCGCTCGGTGTGGTCACCGACCCGTCCTCGTTCGACTGGGACGCCGACGGCCAGGATGTCGCCCCGCGCATCCCGCTCGCCGAGACGATCGTCTACGAGGTCCACGTGAAGGGCTTCACCAAGCAGCTCGCCGAGGTGCCCGAGGAGATCCGCGGCACCTACGCCGGCCTCGCCCACCCGGCAGCCATCCGCTACCTCACCGACCTCGGCGTGACCGCGGTCGAACTCCTCCCGGTGCACCAGTTCGTGCAGGACAGCCACCTCGAGGAGAAGGGGCTCCGCAACTACTGGGGCTACAACTCCATCGGCTTCTTCGCCCCGCACGGCGAGTACGCGGCCGCCGGCGATACCGGTGGGCAGGTCGACGAGTTCAAGGCCATGGTCAAGGCGATGCACGCCGCCGGCCTCGAGGTCATCCTCGACGTCGTCTACAACCACACGGCCGAGGGCAACCACATGGGCCCGACCCTGTCGTTCAAGGGCATCGACAACGCGGCCTACTACCGTCTCGTCGACGAGGACCGCGAGCACTACTTCGACACCACGGGCACGGGCAACAGCGTCAACGTCGGCCACCCCGCGGCGCTCGGCCTCATCATGGACTCCCTGCGCTACTGGGTGACCGAGATGCACGTCGACGGCTTCCGCTTCGACCTCGCGACGACGCTCACCCGCCAGGACGGTTCCGCCGAGATCCACAGTGCGTTCCTCTCACTCATCGAGCAGGACCCGGTGCTCGCCCCGATCAAGATGATCGCCGAGCCGTGGGACACCGCCGGCTACCAGGTCGGTGGCTTCCCCGCGAGCTGGTCCGAGTGGAACGGGAAGTTCCGCGACGACGTGCGCGACTTCTGGAACGGCGCCGACAGCGTGCTCGGCACCATGTCGCAGCGCGTCCTCGGTAGCCCCGACGTCTACGAGGCGTCCCGACGCTCGCCGCTGTCCAGCGTCAACTTCGTCACCGCGCACGACGGCTTCACCCTCGCCGACCTCACGGCGTACTCGACGAAGCACAACGCGGCGAACGGCGAGGACAACAACGACGGCGAGAGCGACAACCGCTCCAGCAACAACGGTGCGGAGGGTCCGACGGACGACCCCGCCGTGAACGCGCGCCGCGGCCGTCAGCGTCGCAACTTCCTCGCGACGGTCCTGCTGTCGGCCGGTGTCCCGATGATCCTCGGCGGCGACGAGATCGCCCGCACCCAGGGCGGCAACAACAACGCCTACTGCCAGGACAACGAGGTGTCGTGGTTCGACTGGGAGCACGCCGACCACGACCTCCTCGGCTTCACGAAGCGTCTGATCGCCCTGCGCCTCGCCGAGCCGGCCCTGCGACCCGACTGGTTCCGCCAGGGTCCGGGCTCCAAAGCAGACGACCGGGTCTTCATCACCCGGTCCGACGACGAGCCCTTCGCCGACGAGGACTGGGACAACCCGGACGCCCGCTCGATCACCTTCGTGTTCCGTCACGCCGGATCGGCGTCGTTCGCCCTGCTGCTCAACGCGGCCGAGAACGGCGTGGAGTTCAGCCTGCCGAAGGCTCCCGGCCTGCCATGGGCGCTCGTCGAATCGAGTGACCCGGAGCAGATGCTCGCCGAGGGGTCGACGACGGTGATCGTGCAGGGGACCTCCTTCACCCTCCTGCGATCGGGGGTCGCATCATGACCACCGTGTCCGGCGGCGGGCCACAGCGTTCCACCGTGCCCGTCTCGACCTACCGTCTCCAGCTGACCGCGGACTTCCGACTCCAGGACGCCGCGGCGCTCGTCGACTACCTCCAGGCCCTCGGTGCCGACTGGGTCTACCTGTCGCCGATCCTCCGCGCGGAACCCGGATCCACCCACGGCTACGACGTCGTCGACCACACCGAGGTCGACCCGGAGCGCGGCGGTGCCGACGGGCTCACGGCGCTCGCCGAAGCAGCCCACGCGGCCGGCCTCGGCGTCCTCATCGACACCGTCCCGAACCACATGGGCGTCGCGACACCGGTGGAGAACGCCTGGTGGTGGGACCTGATCCAGCACGGTCGGGACGCAGAGCACGCGGCCGCGTTCGACGTCGACTGGGAGGCCGGCGACGGTCGGATCCGGGTGCCGATCCTGGGCGACGACGAGGACGGACGTCGTGCGCTCGACGACCTCAGCATCGAGGACGGCGAACTGCGCTACTTCGACCACCGACTGCCCATCGCTCCCGGGACGGCGGACGACGACGCGAGCGCCCGCGAGGTACACGACCGCCAGCACTACGAACTGGTGAACTGGCGCCGCGCCGACAGCGAGCTGAACTACCGACGGTTCTTCGCCGTCAACACGCTCGCAGCGATCCGGGTCGAGGACCCGGCGGTCTTCGACGGCTCGCACGTCGAGATCGGTCGTTGGTTCGACGACGGCCTCGCCGACGGGATCCGCGTGGACCACCCGGACGGGCTCCTCGACCCCGGTGCCTACCTCGACCGACTGTCCGAGCGCATCGGCGGAGCACCCATCTGGGTGGAGAAGATCCTCGAGGGCGAAGAGGACCTGCCGGCCGAGTGGGCCACGCTCGGGACCACCGGGTACGACGCCCTGGGCGACGTCGACCGGGTGCTCGTCGACCCGACCGGGCTGCCGACGATCGGCCAGCTCGCCGGCGTCGAACTGACGCGTGAAGCGTGGGACGACCTCGTGCACACCACGAAGCGCGGCATCGCCGACGGGATCCTCGGTTCCGAGGTGCGACGTCTCGCGAGACTCGTGCCCGAGGTCCCGGACGCCGTGGACGCCCTCGCCGAGATCCTGACCGCGTTCCCCGTCTACCGCTCCTACCTGCCGCTCGGCGACGAATACCTGGACGCCGCACTCGACGAGGCGGAGACCCGTCGGCCGGAGCTCGCAGACGCCTTCGCCGCCTTGGCTCCGCGCCTGCGCAACTCGACCGATCCGCTCGCCGCGCGGTTCCAGCAGACCTCGGGCATGGTGATGGCGAAGGGCGTCGAGGACACCGCGTTCTACCGCTACACGGCGCTCACCTCGCTGACCGAGGTCGGTGGCGACCCCGCCGAGACCGACATCAGCGTCGCCGAGTTCCACCACCGCCAGGCACGGCGGCAGGCGGAGTGGCCGTCCTCGATGACGACGCTCAGCACGCACGACACGAAGCGCAGCGAAGACGTCCGCGCCCGTATCGACGCCCTGAGTGAAGTCGCGGACCGGTGGGCGGAGCACGCCGTCGCCCTCCACACCTCGAACGGCTTCCCCGACCGGCAGCTCGAGCAGCTGGTCTGGCAGGCGGCCGTCGGTGCGTGGCCGATCGAGCGCGAGCGACTGCACGCCTACGTCGAGAAGGCCGCCCGTGAGGCAGGCGACTCGACCACGTGGACCGCACCGGACGAGACGTTCGAGGCCGCCCTGCATGCAGCGGTCGACGGACTGTACGACAGCCGTCGTGCGAACGCCGCGCTGCTCGACGCCGTCGCGGACGTCGAGGCGGCCGGATGGACGAACAGTCTGGTCGCCAAGGCGATCCAGCTCACGATGCCGGGCGTGCCGGACGTGTACCAGGGCAGCGAGCTCTGGGACCGATCGCTCGTGGACCCCGACAACCGTCGCCCGGTCGACTACGCCGAGCGTCGCGCGGTGCTGGCCCGTCTCGACGAGGGCTGGCTGCCGCCGGTCGACGCCGACGGAGCCGCGAAGCTCCTCGTGACCAGCCGGCTCCTCCGCCTGCGACGGGAGCACCCGTCGCGGTTCGCCGAGTACACCCCCGTCGGGGCGGACGGACCGGCCGCCGACCACGTCGTCGCGTTCTCACGCGGTGGCGTCACCACAGTCGCGACCCGGCTCTCGCTCCGGCTCGCGGAGCATGGCGGTTGGAAGTCGACCACGGTCACCCTGCCGGAGGGCCGGCTCGTCGACGTGCTGACCGGCCGTGAGCTGCAGGGTGGCGAGGTCCGTCTCGCGGCGCTGCTGGAGCAGTATCCCGTCGCCGTCCTGACGCGGCCCGACGATGCGGCCGAGGCCGCGAGCGAGGAGTGAGCACGATGACGACCAGCACCACGAGTCCGGCTGCCGGGTTCCGCGTCTGGGCACCCGAGGCCGAGCGCGTCGACCTCGTCCTGGACGGTGAGCAGCACCCGATGGACCGCGACGTCGCCGAGGGGTGGTGGATCGCGCTCGACGGTGCCGAGCCCCGCGCGGCGGTCGTCGACAGCGACTACCGCTATCTCGTCGACGGTGAGGGTCCGTTCGCCGATCCGCGCTCGCGCCGGCAGCCGGAGGGCGTCCACGGCCCGTCACGCGTCGTCGCATCCGACCCGGCACCCTGCGACGGGACCGGCTGGCGGGGTCGCTCGCTCATCGGTGCCGTGCTCTACGAACTCCACATCGGCACCTTCACCGAGGCGGCCACCTTCGACGGGGCGATCGAACGCCTCGACGAGCTGGTCGAGCTGGGCGTCGACGCCGTCGAGGTCCTGCCGGTCAACGCGTTCAACGGCGTCTGGAACTGGGGCTACGACGGCGTCTTCTGGTCGGCTGTCCACGAGGCCTACGGCGGACCGGACGGCTACCGTCGCTTCGTCGCCGCGTGCCATGAGCGCGGGCTCGCCGTCATCCAGGACGTCGTGTACAACCACCTCGGCCCCTCCGGCAACGTCCTGCCGCGCTTCGGTCCGTACCTCGCGGACGGCGCCGGCAACACCTGGGGCGACAGCCTCAACCTCGACGGGCCGGACTCCGACGAGGTGCGTCGGTACATCATCGACAGCGCGCTGCTGTGGTTCGAGGAGTACGGGGTGGACGGCCTTCGCCTCGACGCCGTACACGCCCTGCGCGACACCCGTGCGATCCACCTTCTCGAGGAACTCGACGCCGCGGTGGATGCGCTCAGCGCCGACCTCGACCGACCGTTCACGCTCATCGCCGAGTCGGATCTGAACGACCCGAAGCTCATCACGCCCCGGGGGCCAGGCGGTGCCGGCGGGTACGGTCTCGACGCGCAGTGGAGCGACGACTTCCACCACGCACTGCACGTGGCGCTCACCGGCGAGGTGTCCGGCTACTATGCCGACTTCGCGCCGCTCGGTGCGCTCGGCAAGGTCATGGAGGAGGGGTTCTTCCACAACGGCACCTGGTCGAGCTTCCGCAAGCGCCACCACGGCCGCCGCATCGACCTCGAACGGACGCCGAGCTGGCGGCTTGTCGTCTCCGACCAGAACCACGACCAGATCGGGAACCGCGCGACGGGCGACCGGCTGGCCGCGACCCTCGACGACGGGCAGCTCGCCATCGCCGCCGCCGTCACGCTGCTCGGACCGTTCACCCCGATGCTGTTCATGGGGGAGGAGTGGGCCGCCTCGACGCCCTGGCAGTTCTTCACCTCGCACCCGGAGCCCGAGCTCGGTGAGGCGACGGCGAAGGGCCGGATCGCCGAGTTCGCCCGGATGGGTTGGAACGAGGCCGACGTGCCGGATCCCCAGGATCCCGAGACCTACCGTCGGTCGGTGCTCGACTGGTCGGAGCGGTCCCGTGGGCGGCACGCGACGCTGCTGACCTGGTACCGACGGGTGATCGAGCTGCGGCGGACGGTCCCGGCGTTCACCGATCCAGCGTTCGCCGACACGACCGCGATCGTCGACGAGGCGACCGGCTCGTTCGTCCTGCGTCGTGGCTCTGCGATGCTCGCGGTGAACTTCGGGACGGAACCGGTGGAGCTCACCCAGCGGGTCGGTGAGCTGCTCGACAGCTTCGGCGAGGTCGTCACGACGGAGGGGTCACTGCGGCTCGGAGCGCACTCCGTCGCCATCCTGCACCACTGAGTCCCTGGGCCTCGGGTCAGCGCGGTGCGCTGACCCGGGCGCGGGTCTGCGGCGTGAGCGCGCCCCTTCGGAGGGGCGCGCTCACGCGCACGCCCCGCGGCGGGGCCGATTCCGGCGCGCTCACGTCATCGCACCGCGCTGGCACCGAAACGCCCGCGGTCACGTCGGCGCACCGCGCTGGCACATCGGCCAGCGGAGTGAGTCAGCCGGCGGGCAGCGTCGACGGCGTGGTGAACCAGACCGTCGTGTCGCCGTGGATGGTCGTGCCGTCGAACGGCCCGCTCGCCACGAGCACGGCGGCGTCGGAGAGCGACGACGGGACCCCGATGTCTTCGGAGCCCGTGTTCGCCACGACCGTCACGCGTCCGTTGGTCAGCGCCAGGATGGTCTCCGGAGCGCCTTCGATCCAGGCGATCGAACCGAGTCCCAGCTGGTGCTCGCGCCGGAGCCGGAGCAGCGTGCGGTACAGCTCGAGGGTCGAACCCGGGATCCCGGCCTGGGCGTCACGCGAGTAGTCGTTCCAGTCGTCGGGCTGGGGGAGCCAGGACGCCCCGGTCTCGTTGAAGCCGTACGCCGGGTGGCCGGCCTCCCACGGGATCGGGACGCGGCAGCCGTCGCGGCCGTACCGCTCGTGGTTCGTGCGGAACCACGTCGGGTCCTGTCGGGCGTCATCCGGCAGGTCGATGACCTCGGGGAGCCCGAGCTCCTCGCCCTGGTACAGGTACGCCCCACCGGGCAGGCTCAGCATGAGGGCGGTCGCCGCCCTGGCCCGCTGCAACCCGAGGGCCCGGTCCGGCTGGCCGGGGGTGTTCGGACCGACGCCGTAGCCCTGGGGGTTCTCCTCCGTGAGCGCGAGGCGGGACGCGTGCCGGACGACGTCGTGGTTGGACAGCACCCACGTGCTCGGAGCGCCGACCTGCGCGAACGCCCGCAGCGACTCGCCGATGACCGCCTTGAGGTCTGCGGCGTTCCACGGGGTCTCGAGGTACGGGAAGTTGAACGCCTGCTGCATCTCGTCGGGGCGCACCCACAGGGCCATCTTGTCGAGCGGGTCGACCCAGGCCTCGGCGCACAGCACACGGTCGCCGTCGTACGTCGCGAGCAGCTCGTGCCAGTCGCGGTAGATCTCGTGGACGCCGTCCTGTCCCCAGTACGGCGCGGTCTCGGGCCACGAATCCGGACCGGTGCCGGCGGCTTCGAGCGACGCGTCCACGGAGGCGCCACCCATGCTGCCGCCCTCGGCCGGTGGGGTGTAGTCGGGCAGGCCGTCGGCCTTGATCATGCCGTGCGCCACGTCGACGCGGAACCCGTCGACGCCGCGGTCGAGCCAGAACCGGAGGATGTCGCGGAACTGCTCGCGGACCCACGGGTTCGTCCAGTCGAAGTCGGGCTGCGAGGAGTCGAAGATGTGCAGGTACCACTGGCCAGGCGTGCCGTCGGCCTCGGTGACGCGCGTCCAGGCCGGACCGCCGAAGACGGACTCCCAGTTGTTGGGGGCGATCTCGCCGTGCTCGCCCGTGCCGTCGCGGAACATGTACCGGGCGCGCTCCGCCGAGCCGGGCCCGGCCGCGAGGGCCTCTTGGAACCAGCGGTGGGCGCTCGAGGAGTGGTTGGGGACGAGGTCGACGATGACGCGGATGCCGGCAGCGTGCGCGGCAGCGGTCATCGCATCGAAGTCGGCGAGCGTGCCGAAGATGGGGTCGACGTCGCAGTAGTCGGCGACGTCGTAGCCGGCGTCCTTCTGCGGGCTCGTCATGAAGGGGGACAGCCAGATGGCGTCGACGCCGAGCTCCTGCAGGGCGCCGAGGCGGGAGGTGATCCCGGGCAGGTCGCCGAGGCCGTCGCCGTTCGCGTCCGCGAAGGATCGCGGATAGATCTGGTAGATGACGGCGGAGCGCCACCACTCCGAACCGGGGGTGGAGCCTCCTGCGGGGGAGACGTGCTGAGCTGCGGTCGCGGACGTGGTCGGGAGGGCGGAGTCCATGTCGCTACCCTAGGCCATTCACGGGGCCCGTCGCCGCTCGTGGACTGGCCACCGCGGTGCGCTGACACGAGTGCGATGCATGGCGGCGAGCGCGGCGCTCCGGAGGGGTGCGGTCGCGCTGGCACCCCGCGCTCACGTCGGTTCGGTCACACGGGAGCCACGTCGATTCGGACCGGATTCCCGGCCACCGACCCGCCCGCCCTGCTTAGAGTGGGGACATGACCACGGAATCGGACGGCTCGGCCCGCAGCACGGCGAAGCGCGTCGCCTCGCAGGCGGCAGGCATCGCCGGATCAGCGGCCCGGACGACGCGTGGCATCATCCGTCGGAATCCGACCGCGAACCGGGTCTACCGGGCGGGCGTCGGTGTCGTCGGCGGTGGCACCGTGGCCCTCGGCGTGGCCCTGATCCCGCTTCCCGGACCGGGAGCATTGATCGCCGTCGGCGGGCTCGCCGTCCTCGCCTCGGAGTTCGAGGGTGCGAAGCGCGCCAGCACGAAGGCGAACGCCGCCGCCAAGAAGGGTGTCGCCGTCGCGAAAGACCTTCGGGCGAAGCGTCAGGCCAAGCAGGCTGCGAAGGCTGCTCCGGAGCACTGACCCCGCGGCGCACGGCGCCGACCGACGCGCGGGTACGGTGGACCGGTGGGGACATCGGCGAAGGGGAGTGGTGCGCGTCGGCCCGCACAACGCAAGACCGCTGCGCCCGGACGACGCACGACCAGCGCCACCCGCTCGACGCGGAAGCCGCGGTCCCGACCGTCCGGCGCGCGCAACGGCTCCCGGCGCCCCGTCGCACCGACACGCCGGAACCGGCGGTCGGGCATCCGCGTGGGATGGCTCGTCGCCGGCGGAGCGGTCGCGATCGTCGGTCTCGCCGTCATCGTGGCAGCGGTCGTCTGGGGACCGGAGCTCATCAGTCGGGCGGAAGCACGGGACTCGACCCTCGGAACCGCGCCACATGCTGCCGTCGAGGGACCGGGCATCCCCGCCGCGGGCTCGGCTGGAACAGCGCCGGCGGCCGTCACCGACCGGGTGGACCGTGCCTGGGCGACGGCCACGGCGCTCCGCCTCGGCATCCCCGAGCGGGCGATGGTCGCCTACGCCGGTGCGGCGCTCGCCGTCGCGGAGACGCAGCCGGGCTGCGGGATCGCCTGGAACACCCTGGCTGCGCTCGGGAGCGTCGAGTCCGGCCACGGCACGATCTTCGGTGGTGCGCTCGACGACGCCGGGCGGGCCGTTCCACCCATCGTCGGCCCGGCGCTCACGGGCACTGAGTTCGATGCCGTCACCGACACGGACCGCGGCGCTTTCGACGGTGACGCCAGATGGGATCGTGCGGTCGGGCCGATGCAGTTCATCCCGTCGACCTGGCAGCGGTGGGGCGCGGACGGGAACGGCGACGGCGTCGCGGACCCGCAGCAGATCGACGACGCGGCGCTCGCCGCAGCGCACTATCTGTGCCACGGTGGCCGGGACCTCCGCATCGAGGCCGAGTGGATCGCGGCGATCGGCTCGTACAACGGGGCCGCGTCGTACCTGCAGAAGGTCGTCCACGCCGCGGACACCTTCGCCGCGAACTGATCCCGATCCGGTGTACGAAGCACCCCTCGCGGGATGCTAGTCTCTACTGGTGCCATTTCCGCGTGAGCGGTTTGGTTCGCGCTCCGATAGCTCAGTGGTAGAGCACTTCCTTGGTAAGGAAGAGGTCGCGGGTTCAAGTCCCGCTCGGGGCTCGTTCTCTCCGTCACTGCTCTCGCCGGCATACGGAGAGACGTGGCAGGGTAGCTCAGTTGGTGAGAGCGCACGACTCATAATCGTGAGGTCGAGAGTTCGAATCTCTCTCCTGCTACCAGATCAGCTGTTCAAGAGAGAAGCACCGGAGATTTCTCCGGTGCTTCTCTGTTTTGCCGCAGCGTTCGCTGAATCGCGCACGACTGCGAGTAGCGATCCGGTCAGCTTAGAGCGTCGTCAAGTTGCTGGAGCCACTGCTGGAACTCGCCGGGACCTGAGAAGTGGACTCCGGGCATCCGAGCGACCTCCTCCGCAGCGTCGGGGCCCTCGACGACGAGTGCATACCCGCCGCTGGCCAGCGCCACTCTGAACGCAGGCAGGTCCCCGCGGTCGTCACCGGCGTATGCGACGACACGCAAGCCATCAGCCCGGATGATCCTCTGCAGCGCCGTGCCTTTGTCCTCATCCAAGGGCATCCACAGCTCTTCGACGTCGACACCGTCGATGCTGTCGAGTCCTCGGTGGAGTTCACGCGTCGCTGACTGGACAGCAGCCGTCCACGCCTGTGCGACGACGAGACCGCCCTCAGATCTCCCCACGTCTCGTGCGGCGCCGGGTGAGCAGCCCGCCGACGAGGAGGGCGATGGTCGCGGCCGTCGCCAGGAGCGCGACGGCCTCCGTGTCGACCCCCGTGGACGCCAGGCCGTCCCTCGGGCCAGGGCCGCTGACGGCGTCACCACCCGACGACGAACCCGGTTCCGCCGCTGGCGGGGTGGACGGCTCGGGTCCACCCGGCAGCGCGCCCCCCGCCCGCACGGTGACGGTGACGTCGACCGGCGTGCGGGCATCGTCTGCCGCCGTGCCCGACACGGTGAAGCTGCCGGGCGCTCCATACTGATCGGCCTGCACGGCTGCCCAGTCCACAGGGACCGTCTCGACCGAACCGTCCACCTTCGTCAGCACGGCGGACGGCAGGCTCGGAGCCGTACCCACCGCGGTGACGACGTCGGGTACGGAGACGCCCTGGACGGCGACAGCCGGAGCGTAGGCGGTCAACAGACGTTCGTACTCAGCACGGGTCACGGGGATGACCGTGCCGTGCCTCGGCTTTCCGCCGTCCGCGTTCTGAGGAAGGTTCTCCCGGAGCTTGGCCCCCAACGGCTCCCAGGAGTCGCCGTCGTCGAGGGAGTCGGTCCCGAACGGGATGTAGTGGTTCGGGCCACCGTGGTAGTCGGGTTGGTCGATGAACAGATACCAGTCGAGCCCGTTCACGTCGCCGGGATTCGCGGGGAAGACACTCGGGCCCTCGCCGTTCAGGTAGACACCGCCCGGCTCGCCGTTCGGCAATCCGGAGGCGACCTGGTCCTTGACGAGACTCCACTGGTCGGCAGGTCCTCCCGCACCGGGCAGGGTCCCCGTCTCGGTGGCGAGGAGATCCGTCGACCGCTCCTCGCGGATGGTCAGCGTCCCCTCGTCCTTCGTGAACCGGTAGTAGTAGTCGCCCGACTTCGTGACCGAGGAGTCGATCGTGCCGAGACCGGGCCCACGCGAGACGTCGATCCACGGCTCGGGATCGGAGAAGGTGATGAAGTCGTCGGTCGTCGCGTACATCATCCGGTTGTAGGTCACGTTCGTCCGCTGGCTCTCGTCCGTGGTGTCGTACAGGTTCGAGGCCCAGAACACGACGAAGGTGTCCAGCTTGTCGTCCCAGTAAGCTTCGGGCGCCCAGGTGTTCCCGGCGAAGTCCGAGGAGACCTTCACATGCCGTTGCTCGGACCAGGTGACCAGGTCGTTCGACTCCCAGACCTCGATGTACCGCGACCCACTGATCTGGGCCGTGGCGAAGCCGCCGGGAAGACCGTCGATCTTCAGGTCGGTGGCGATCATGAAGAACCGGTCGCCATCGGGGGAGCGGAGGATGAACGGGTCGCGCAGGCCGGTCGTGCCCTGGGTCGACGTGAAGATCGGCTTGCCCTCGTTCAGCGTGTTCCAGCTCAACGCGTCGTTGCCCTTGGATGCAGCGAGGCTGACCTGCTCGGCACCACTGCCCTCCCCGGTGAAGAACGCCCACACATAGGCTTCGGGATCCGGCTGGTCCGCCGGCAGCGGCTGGACGGACACGGTGATGTCCCGCGTCAGTTCGGATCCGGCGATGCGCGCGGTGGCGCGGAGCGTCACGGTCACGGCACTCCCGGTGGCGGGGCGTACGACGTCGATGGTCTTCGACGATTCGTCGACTCCCGCGCGGACCGTCGCCGCCCCGGTGCCGCCGATGACGGACCAGGTGAAGGACGATCCGTTCGGGCCCGCGCCTGGGACGGAGAAGTTGGACCGGATGTCATCCGAATTGGTGATCCGGATGCCCTCCAGGTCGAGGGCGAGCTTCTCAGCGTCGGAGCGGTCGGCGGCGACCCGGACGGGGAATGCCAGCGTCTCCTGTCGGTCTCCGGCGGTCACCGTGGCAGTGAGGGTCACCGTGGCGTCCTGCTCGCCATTCGTCGGCCGGACCACCCGCGCGAGCCCGTCCTCCACGACGATGGCGGCGTCATCCGAGGTCCAGCTCAGACGCGTTCCATAGGAGGTCGAGGGGAGTGGGAAGTCGCTCGTAGCCTCCGTCGGTACGCGCAGCCCGGACGACGCCTTCTCGATCGACTGCTCGATGAACGCGTCCTGGACCTCCGTCGCCGTCATCGCGACGTCGCTCAGGACGACCTCGTCGATGGAGCCCTTCCACCCGGCGTCCGCGTAGGTGGAGCGGCCGAGGTAGGCGACGAGGTCCGGGCCGAAGGACGCCACGTCGCGCGTGATGGCGGTCTGCGCGATCCGCTCACCGTTCACGTAGCTCGTCAACGTTCCGGCCAGGCCGTCGATCACGGTCGTGTGGAGCGCCATCCCCGTCGGGGTCCGGAGTCCGCTGGTGGGCGCGTTGGTCGAACCGGCGCCCACCTCGGTCGTCCAGGGTGCTCCGGGGTTCACCGAATCCGTGATGACGGACTTGACGTACCCGTTCGGATTCGCCGGATTGAGCAACCAGTAGCCCGCTGAGAACTGGCCATCGCCGACCGGGCCACCGATGAACGCTGCAGCGGTGTTCCCAGCTGGTGACTGCGACTCGAGCCAGATGCTCGAGGTCAACGTCTGCACCCCGGCCAGATCGTCGGTCGGGATGTCGAGATAGGGCGCCGAGTCGGCCGAGCCGCCGGGCAGGGTGAGCAGGCCGTCGGCGACCGTGCCGCCCACGTTCCTGAGCGTCCCGTCGTTGCCGTTACCGCTCACATCCGGCACCACACCGTTCGCGGCCGTGTCGAATCGATAGTGCAGCAGCGCGCTCGAGTCTGCGGCTGCCGTCGCAGGCGTGGCGCCCAGAGCGGAGATGACTCCCACCATGATCATCGCGCCCCAGGCAGCGGCCCGCTTGGGTGAGGCCACCAGCGGGGTTGTCCGGTTACGGGACAGGTGCCGGGGTCGCATGGTCGATAGGCGTTGTGGACTCACCTGGAAACTCCATCGTCTCGGGATCGGGGTCACGGATTGTGATCGCTCACATCGTGATGTCGACCCTGGCGCATGCAGACCCGGTCCGTCAAGAGCGAGGAGCTGTGCGAGTCGACCCGGTGACGGATGCTCGGACGGGCGGCGACCTCGGTCACCGCACGGTCACGGCTTCGAGATCTCCTCGGGGTTAGGCCCGCGGCCTGCTCGAAGCAAGACCCCGACGAGCATCGCGGTACCGATCAGGAGACTCACGCCGGTCAGCACGACACCGATCCCGACGACCGAGGTCCCCGGTCCGTCATAGCCCTCGAGCACCGCCGTGCCGGGGTCGTCCGCGCGGTAGATCACCGTGACGACGTCGCCGACGGCGGGTTTGCCGTCGAGGGGCCAGTCCGCCCAGACCCGTTGTGGCGAACCGTCGGGTGCCAGATAGTCGGTCCTGAACCGGTGGTGAGATGCCTTCCGGCCGTCGTCGACCTCGGTGACCGTCCCACTCGTCCGCTCCCCGTTCTGCAACAGGTCGCTGTCGGCTGCCATCATGAAGGAGCCGACGACCACGGCCACCGGACCGGCCAACAGCATCAGGACGATCGCCACCGTCTGGAACACCCTGCTGTGCAGGAAGCCGCGTGTGTCGCCCGTCGCGCGCTTGCGTGCCATCACCAGTGCACCACCGTCCCGATTCGAAGCTCCTGCATCAGTGGTTCCCGGTGAGGGAAAGACTCAGCATGATGATGGCCGGCACGATCAGGCCGATCGCGACGCCACCGGCCGCCGCCCAGAGCCCGATGCGGACGTGGGGGCTCATGCGGGGACGCAGACCGAGTTCCTCGCCGATCTCCTTGATCCGCGCGCGTTCGTTCTCGGGGCTGAACGCGATCTCGAACCCGCCGGGGGAGGTCCCGAGCATGATGACCCTGCCGTAGCGGACCCGGCCGGATTGCCAGGAGAACGACCAGGAGAGGCGCGGCACGAAGCCGGAGACACCAGCCGACCAGCTCATCCGCTTGACCGTGTCGGTGATGCTGAACCGCCGGCGTCGCTCATCGACCCGCACGGTGTAGGTGATGCTGTCGGACACCTCGTTCAGCTGGAGGACGTTCCACCACCGGGCGTCCGCGAGATCGTATCCGACCTGGAACCCGTCGGAAAGCCTGGTGACGATGAACGGGGTGTTCTGCAGCTCGGCTTCGACGGCCCACTGATAGTCCTGCAGCACGCCCGTCGGCGCAACGTCGGTTCCACTCACGGACTCAGTATGGCAACGCGGCGAGAGTCCGCGACGATCGGCGGATGGGCAGTGCTCCCCATCGCACACTGACCTCGAACTGCTATCGCTCCCAGATGCGACGGTAGCCGGGCATGAAGGCGATCATCGCCGCGAGCAGGGTGCCGAGGTTGAGCAGTGGCAGAGCTGGACCGATGGTCCAGAGCGAGTCGGCGTAGACCCCCATCAGCATGACCATCCAGGCGCCGATGTTGCCGAGGATGAGCACGATGATGAAGGTCACCGCGGTCGCTCCCGCTCGCGACGAGACCCGCTTGCCCGCGAGGGTCGGCGCGGTGCAGATCGTGCCGACGATCACGACGATGAGTATCAGGAACGCACTCGCGAACAGGATCGAGGCGGCCTCCGGGTCGCCGTCGTCGTCGCGATCGGCGAATCCCGCGAGGAAGAAGAACAGGTTGAAGGACTCAGGGTCCTCATCCGTCTTCGTCTGGCTCGCGTAGGGGACGAACAGCGAGAGGATGAGGGCGATCTCGAGCAGCAGCATCGGGACCGAGATCAGGATCGACTCGATGCCCGCCACGCGCTCCTCGAGCCGGGTGCGCGCCGCCTGGGCGGCGACCGACTCGGTGGCGGTCGCTGGTCCCTGCTTCGCTGACCCCTGCTTCGCTGATTCACTCATCGCTTACCCCCCCCGGATCGGGAGTCGGGCTCAGGCGTGCCCGACTCGGCTGCCGCGAAGGCGAGCGACCGGTAGCCCTCGACCTCCGACGTGGTCATGGTAGCCGCGATGGGCCGACCATGCCGGAGCCGTGCCGGGTGGCGTCAGGCGGCGTCCAGCTCGGCCGGAAGCTCCTCGCGCAGGGCGGGGCAGTGCTCCGGCGTCGGGTGGAGGGTGATGTCGATGACCGCTTCCAAGCGGGCGCGTGCTGCTTCGAGGTCGGCCATCTGCGCGGTGATGCGGTCGCGTTCGGTCCGGAGCAGCGCGAGGGACTCCGGCGTCGCGACTCCCGCATCGACGCAGGGGAGCAGCTGGACGATCGTGCGGCTCGGCAGGCCGGCCGCGAAGAGCTGCTGCACGAGCTCGACGCGTTCCACCGCCGCTCGTTCATAGGTCCGCTGGCCACTCGTCGTGCGGGTGGCGGTGAGCAGCCCCTGCTCCTCGTAGTAGCGGAGCGAGCGGACGCTCACCCCGGTCCGAGCCGCGAGATCTCCGATGCGCATCGATCTTCCATTCCTGGCTTGCACCTGACATTGATGTGAGGTCTTAGCCTAACCAGGCTGCTGCGGGATCGACCCGCACGCGGAAGGGAATCATGGACATCGCAGGATCCGTCGCACTCGTCACCGGCTCGAACCGGGGCATCGGACGCCGGTTCGTCGTGCAGCTGCTCGAGCGCGGCGCCTCGAAGGTGTACGCCACCGCGCGGCGCCCGGAACTCGTCGACATCCCGGGCGTGGAGGTGCTGCAGCTGGACATCACCGATGAGGC
The DNA here is from genome assembly GCF_003856975.1 of Plantibacter sp. PA-3-X8. Classification (NCBI taxonomy): domain Bacteria; kingdom Bacillati; phylum Actinomycetota; class Actinomycetes; order Micrococcales; family Microbacteriaceae; genus Plantibacter; species Plantibacter sp. PA-3-X8. The sequence goes on along the minus strand of NZ_CP033107.1, from coordinate 88,485 downwards.
GTCCGTCGCTGCGGCGGCCGAGATCGCGACCGACGTCACGCTGCTCGTCAACAACGCCGGCATCGCCACGCAGGGCTCGATGTTGACCGACGACCTCGCGAACGCTCGGCGCGAGATGGACACGCACTACTGGGGCAACCTCGCCATGGTGCGTGCGTTCGCGCCGGTGATCGAGGGGAACGGTGGAGGGGCGATCGTCAACGTGCTCTCCGCCCTGAGCTGGTTCGCGCACCCCGGCTCCGGCGGATACGCCGCGGCCAAGGCGGCGGAGTGGAACATGACGAACGCGGTCCGTCTGGAACTCGCCCCGAAGGGCGTCACGGTGCAGGGGCTCCACCTCGGGGCCGCCGACACCGACATCATGGCCGGCTACGAGGGCCCGATGGTCGACCCCGCGGACGTCGCACGGGCGAGCCTCGACGGCGTCGCAGCCGGCGCTTCCGAGGTCGTCGTCGACGAGTGGAGTGCCATGGTCAAGGCCTCGCTCGCCCACGGACCTGACGCGTTCTACGCGCAGTTCGCCTGAGCATCGAACCTGGGCCCTGTGCACCGGGCGTGCACCGTGCAGAATGGAGGAAGCCCCCGAGCAGTTACGGTCTGCTCGGGGGCTTCCTCGTGCCGGTGCGGCTATCGCGCGGCCGCGACGAGGTCGGCGATGCGCTGGCCTCGGGCGTTCGCCTCGGCGACGAGGGTCGAGACCTGGTCCTGGGTCAGCCCGCTGACCTGACCGTAGGCCTTCGTGTTGGCGGCGATGGAGAATCCCTGCCCGCCGCTGGCGGACGTGTACATCGTGCCGAACGTCTCGGTGACGAGCGCGATGGTGCCACCTGGCACGCTGATGATCTTGGGCATGTCTGACTCCTTGAGAGGGTGAACCGGGTCCTCGCCGTTCAGGCGAGCGTTGATGAAGAGATACGGATCGGTGGTGACGCCGATGTCTGCGTTGTTCCACGTGCCGTCCGCGGTGAAGGTGATGGTGAGGTGGAGATGGGGTCCTCGGGCTGCGGACCCGGTGCTCCCGACGACGCCGACGGGTTCACCGCGGACGATCGCCGCACCGACCTGATGGGGTGAGGCCGCCGCCAGATGCGAGTAGCCCGAGTACATGCCGTCGGGATGTGCGATGACGACGATCTGCCCGAGGGTCGCGTTCCACCGGTTGGCGGAGACGACCCCGGCTGCGACAGCGGGGATCGCGGCTCCGGCGCCGGGTTGGTAGTCCAGTCCGCGGTGCGGTTGGGTCCGCCCGCCGGCCATCGATCCCCAGCCGTCGGCGAGGTCGATCTGGGCGAACGGGTGTTGATATCTGAGAACCATGTGGCTCCTCCGTACTGAGGGGGGGCATCCCCCGAGCAATTACGGTCTGCTCGGAGGATGCCCGGTGTGGGAGTGATTCCCTTGCGAGAACCCGGAAGGGTTACAGCGGGCGGTTGGGCAGGTAGATCTGCCAGCCCTCGTACTTGGCGTCGGTCGTGCCAGCGGGGATGCGTCGTTCCTGCTGGTCGAGCGTGTACCGGCCGACCCGCTGGATGATCGGGTCGAAGCTCGCCGGCGCGAGGTCGTTGAGCTTCAGCCCCTGGTTGGTGTACGCGGCGAACTGGCCACCGTTCAGCGGGTACAGCGGAGCGAGCGGGTGCTCCTGCCAGTAGACCGCCGCGTTGTCCTGTCGCTTGATGAGGGTTCCTGCTGCCATGTCGTCTTCTTCTTTCTGTGGTGGGGTGGTGTTGGGGTCGTCGCCGTTGAGGCGAGCGTTGATGAATGCGTACGGGTCGACAGTGACGTTGATGTCACCGTTGTTCCAGGTTCCGTCCGCGGTGTAGGTGATGGTGAGGTGCAGATGCGCGGCCCGAGACGCCGTGCCGGTGTTCCCGACGTAGCCGACGTGCTGGCCCCGCGTGATCCCCGTCCCCGGCGCATGCGGCGATCGATCACGCATGTGCGAGTATCCCGAGTACATGCCATCCGGATGGGCGATCACGAGGACGTTGCCGAGCGCGGAGTTCCAGTCGTTGTACGACACCGTCCCGGTTGCCACTGCGGGAATCGATGCGCCGGCCCCCGGTTGGTAGTCGACGCCTCGATGGGCCTGTGTACGCCCATCCGCCCAAGAGCCCCAGCCGTCTGTCGCCTGATCCGTCTGTGTGAACGGTTGCTGGTACTTCAAGACCATGAGCCCTCCTTTCTGTTGATGGAGGAAGTGTCCTCCGACATTCGAACGTGTGTTCGAGAGAGACTTTACGACCATCTCGTCAACTTGTCCAGTTCATCTTGCCGATTCATCCTGAAATTCTTTCTCCAGTGGCAGATTCGACGTCTGAATCGAGTCGAGCGTGGCGAGGTGCGGATCCTGCGCTCAGCCTGGTCAGGAAGCCATTCACGCCGGGGATCGCCATGATCCGGGCCAGTGCTGCGGCGATCGCCGCCGTCGTGGCCACGGCCGCAGCCGCCCAGGCGTAGACGTCGTCCGGGAGGAGCTCCCGGATCGCCTCCAGGAGCTGTGGCGCGATGATGCTCGCGGTCGTGATGCAGGCCACCGAGCTCAGGATCACGGCCGCGGTCGTCTGGATCACGGTGCGGATGATCCGCTGTGCTGGAAACGGGACGGGCGGTGGTGTCGGTGGTTCCGGTGATGTCCGGTGTTCGGTCATGGTGCCTCCTCAGGCGTCGTGGGTGATGGTGGACGACCTAGATGGTTTCCAGAAGTTGTCTCATCTGGCATCATTCAGGTCGGAGATGACACTATAGAGCGCAGGAGGCAGGTTTTCTGCCGTTCCCGACAGGGTTTCTGGCTACGATCGGAACGTGAACGCAGCAGAGGCGATGGTCAATCAGGCGTTGGCGGACGAACTCGTCGCCGCCTACAAGCGGCGACGGATGAATCAGCGCACCCTGGCTGAGGCGACGGGGATGAGTCCGACGACGTTGCAACGCGTGCTCGCCGGTCGCAGCGAGATCAGCGGCCCGACCTTCGTGACGCTCTGCGCGGTGACCGGCGCCGATCCGGTGCGACTCCTTGCCGACGCCCTGCAAGCCGTCGGGGGGATGAGTCGGATCGAGGCCGAACTGCAGGCGAGCGCCGACGAGCGTATGGCTCCGGTGTCGGACACCGCTGCTACGAATGACGAGCTGGATCGCAAGCGACGCCAGCGCGAGGCTGCGTCGTGGACGACGGAGCAGTTGGAGGGGGAACGTGGGGCGGCAATCACCGATCCAGAACTTGAGCAACCGGAGCCGGAAGCCCCGTGAGCGCGGGCGGGCCTACGACCCGTATGCCCACGCGGAGGAGCTCGGGCTCGCGGTGATCTTCCGGCCGCTCCGGGTCTCGCATGAGCGCTGGCTGCCGGACGCCCAGACGATCGTCATCCAGGAGTCGCTCCGGTCCGTCCACCGCCGGAACGCCCTCGCGCACGGCATCGCGCACTGCGTGCTCGGCCACGAGGACGACCGGCCGAAGCACGAGGCCCAGGCCGACCGGTTCGCCGCATCCAACCTCATCGACCTCGACGAGTTCCGGGCGATCGCGCGGTGGGCACCGGATCTCGAGCACCTCGTCGCGGAACTCGGCGTGACGACGCGCCTGGCGCGCGCGTTCGTCGCCCAGCACCTGGATCTCGCGCAGCACGCGGATCCGGCCCAGCAGGCTGAAGCCGCTCCGGGGCGCGCGCATACTGGGACGCATGACTGACGGAGCGGAGTCGCAGCCGAAGCGGGCTGGGGTCGTCGACGACGATGTCCTCGAGCGGACCATCCTCGACCTGCTGGGCAAGCGCGCCGCCACCTCGTCCATCTGTCCGTCGGACGTGGCACGAGCCGTCGGCGGCGACGACTGGCGAGCGCTGATGGACGACACCCGCCGGGTCGCCTGGCGCTTGGTCGACGAGGGCCGGGTGCGGATCACGCAGGGCGACGAGGCGGTCGACCGCGCGACGGTCCGTGGACCCATCCGGATCCGATGGGCGAAGGACGCCGTCGACGAGCAGTGAGCCCCGTGTCGCGGTGAAGGCCGGAAGACCTCGGTCCGACGCCGGTTAGGCTTGAGACATGACCATCGCCCTCATCCGTCACGGACAGACCGCCTGGAACTTCGAACGACGGCTGCAGGGCACGACGGACATCCCCCTGAACGACACCGGGCGGGAGCAGGCGGCCACGGTCGCCCCTCGGCTCACCGGCACCTGGGACGTCGTCGTCAGCTCCCCACTGGGGCGCGCACGCGAGACCGCGCAGATCATCGCCGACGCGCTCGGACTGGAGCTCGGCCCGTCTTATCCCGACGTCATCGAGCGGCACTACGGCGACGCCGAGGGCGCGACGGCGCAGATGGTCCTCGAGAACTGGCCCGACCACCAGTACCCGAACCTCGAGTCCGAGGAGTCGGTGATCGAACGCGGCGTCCGCGGCATCGACGCCATCGCCCGTGACTTCCCCGGCCAGAACGTGCTCGTGGTCAGCCACGGAACGCTCATCCGTCTCACGCTCAGCCACCTCTCGGGTACGACGGTCCCTCCGCTGGAGAACTGCTCCGTGTCGGTCATCGAGGCGACCGACACCGGTTGGTCACTCCTGGACGCCGGTACCGCTCGCACGACGCCCTCGCTGGAGACGGCGCTGTCCGGCTCCAGCGCGCAGTGAGCGGGAGCGACTCGACCGGCCGTCCGGTCCGCTCCCCGTCGGGCATCGCCTGGCTGATCGGCATCGGACTGACCGCCGGATTCCTCTCCGGCTTGTTCGGCGTCGGCGGCGGTATCCTCATCGTCCCCGCCGTCGTCTTCCTGCTCGGCTTCGGCCAGCGGCTCGCCGCGGGGACCTCACTCGCGGCGATCGTCCCGACCTCGCTCGTCGGCGTCCTCTCCTACGCGGTGAACGGGACCGTCGACTGGGTGGCGGCGATCCTCCTGGCGATCGGTGCGATCGGCGGGGCACAACTCGGCAGCTACCTCCTCTCCAAGCTCCCCAAGAAGGCGCTCCAGTGGGGCTTCATCGGCTTCCTGCTCGTCGTGGTGGTCTCGCTGTTCCTGATCGTCCCGTCCCGCACAGCCGAGATCGATCTGCACGTCGGATCGATCATCGGCCTCATCGTGCTCGGCTTCCTGACCGGCGTCCTGTCGGGACTGCTCGGCATCGGCGGTGGGGTCGTCGTCGTGCCGATGCTCATCCTGCTGTTCGGCGCGAGCGACCTCATCGCGAAGGGCACCTCGCTGCTCATGATGGCGCCGACCGCGATCTCCGGCACCATCGGCAACGTCCGGCGAGGCAACGTCGACCTGACGGCCGCAGCGATCATCGGTGTCGCCGCCTGCACGACGACCGCACTCGGCGCCATCGTCGCCTCGGTGGTGCCCCCGTTCGTCGGCAACCTGCTCTTCGCTGCCTTCCTCGTGGCCATCGCGATCCGGATGGTGTTCCAGGCGATCAAGCGCTCCTGACAGCCCGCTGCCGGTCCGTCCGTGCCCGGTCGGCGAGCCAGGGCAGCGGGTAGGCTGGAGGGCGTGTCAGTGAACCCAGAGCTCGCCGGTCGGGTCTTCCCGCCCGTCGCCCCGTACCTGGTCGGACGCGAGAAGATCCGCGAGTTCTCGCGGGCCGTCTTCGCGACGAACCCGATCAACCTCGACCCGGAGGCGGCCCGCGCCGCAGGATACGCCGACGTCGTGGCGCCGCCCACTTTCGCCGTCGTCGTCCAGGAGCACACGCTCCAGCAACTGCTCGCCGCACCCGACGCGGGTATCGACTTCAGCCGGGTGGTCCACGGCGACCAGCGTTTCGTGCACCACCGTCCGATCGTCGCCGGCGACGAGCTCACCGCGCAGCTGACCGTCACCGCGGTGAAGTCCCTGGGTGGCCACTCGATGGTGACGTGCGACTCGGTCATGACCGATGCCGCCGGCGAGCCCGTGGTCACCGCGACCTCGACGCTCGTGGTGCGAGGAGACGAAGGATGAGCGACGTGCAGCAGACCCCGACCATGCCGGCTGTCGGCGACGTCGTCGCGGAGCGGACCGTCCACCTGACGCGCGACGCCCTCGTGCGGTACGCCGGCGCCTCCGGAGACTTCAACCCCATCCACTACCGCGACGACGTCACGGCCTCCGTCGGGCTGCCGGGCGTGCTCGCCCACGGCATGCTGACGATGGGGATCGCCGCACAGCCGGTGGTCGACTGGATCGGCGACCCCGGTCGGGTGCTCGAGTATCAGGTGCGGTTCACCCGACCGGTCGTCGTCGACCCCGAGACCGGCGCCGACCTCCAGATCGTCGCCAAGGTCGGCAAGGTCGACGAGGAAGCCCGCACCGCGCGCGTCGACCTCACCGTCACCTACGCCGAGCAGACGGTGCTCGGCAAGGCGCAGCTCGTCGTCAGCTTCGCCTGACCCGGAGGACCATGAACGACGCCATCCGTCTGAGCGAGCTCACCACCCTCGGGGTGGGCGGGCCCGCCGCAGCCTTCGCGGAGTGCACGAGCGAGGCAGCGCTGATCGAGGCCGTGCTCGACGTCTGGAACACCGACCAGCCGTGGCTGTTGCTCGGCGGCGGGTCGAACCTGCTGATCGGCGACGAGCCCGTCGACGCGACCGTCATCCGGGCGGCCAACCGCGGCATCGAACGCCTCGACGCGCCGTCGGGCCGTGTCCGCCTGCGGGTGCAGGCCGGTGAGGACTGGAACGCGCTCGTCGCCTTCACCGTGGAGCACGGCTTCGCGGGCATCGAGGCGCTCTCCGGCATCCCGGGATCCTGCGGGGCGGCCCCCGTCCAGAACATCGGCGCCTACGGGCAGGAGATCGTGTCGTCGCTCGTCGCCGTCGACCTGCTCGACGAGGAGTCGCAGACCGTCGAGCGCGTTCCCGCCGCGGAGCTCGGTCTCGGGTACCGGACGTCGGTCTTGAAGCGCCACGGTGGCGGAGAGCCCGAGCGCTCCGGCGTGGTCGTGGCGATCATCATCGACCTCGACGACGTCGGCGCCGACGGCCTGGCCGCACCGATCGCCTACCAGCAGCTCGCCTTCGCGCTCGGCGTGGAGGTCGGCGAGCAGGTCCGCCTGGCCCAGGTGCGCACGACCGTGCTCGCGCTCCGGACGTCGAAGGGTATGGTGCTCGATCCCGACGACCCCGACACCGCCAGCGCCGGGTCGTTCTTCACGAACCCGATCGTGTCGGAGCACGTCGCCCGCTCGCTCCCCGGCGATGCTCCCTGGTGGCCCGTCGACCCGCCGGCCGACGACGACACCGAGTACGTCTTCCCGCTCGGCGAGGTCGTCAACCCGCCCCGTCCGGCCCCGACCGAGCGCCTCGCGAAGCTCTCGGCCGCCTGGCTGATCGAGCGGGCCGGCGTCCGTCGCGGGTTCGCACTCCCCGGATCGCACGCTGCGGTCTCCACGAAGCACACGCTCGCCCTGACGAACCGTGGCGGGGCGACCGCCACCGAGATCGCCGAGCTCGCGCGATTCGTGCAGGCGCGCGTCCACGCCGAATTCGGCGTCCTCCTGCAGCCCGAGCCCGTCGTGGTCGGCGTCACGATCTGACGCTGATGCGAGGTCCGCTCGCCCGGGGACGAGCGAGCGGACCTCGGGTCAGGATGTGAACAGGCGCTGGAGGCGCTGGACGCCCTCGAGGAGCTGGTCGTCGCCGAGCGCGTAGCTGAAGCGCAGGTAGCCGGACGGCCCGAACGCCTCGCCGGGCACTGCCGCGACCTCGGCCTGGTCGAGCATGAGGTCGGCGAGTTCGAGCGACGTCTTGGGCGTCACCCCGCCGAACGTCCGGCCGAGCAGCGCCGTGACGTCGGGGTAGACGTAGAAGGCGCCCTGCGGGGTCGGCGTCTCGAAGCCGTCGATCTTGTTGAGCTCACCGACGATGAGCTTGCGGCGGCGGTCGAACGCCTCACGCATCGCCTCAGCGGCATCCTGCGGACCGGTGAGGGCCGCGATCGCCGCGCGCTGCGCGATGTTGTTCACGTTGCCGGAGAGGTGCGACTGGAGGTTGCCGAGCGCCTTGATCGCGTCCGCCGGGCCGACGGTCCACCCGACACGCCAGCCCGTCATCGCGTATGTCTTGGCCACGCCGTTGACGAGCAGCGTCTGCTCGGCGAGCTCGGGGACCGCTTCGACGATCGACGTCGCGCGGACGCCGTCGTAGGTGAGGTTCTGATAGATCTCGTCGGTGATGACCCAGATGCCGTGCTCGAGCGCCCACTCGCCGATCGCCTTCGTCTGCTCGGGGGAGTAGACGGACCCGGTCGGGTTCGAGGGGGAGACGAACAGGAGGACCTTGGTCCGCGGGGTGCGCGCAGCCTCGAGCTGCTCGACGGTGACCTGGTAGTTCTGTGAGGCGTCGGCGAAGACGTCGACCGCGACACCGTCGGCGAGCGCGATGGCCTCGGGGTAGGTGGTCCAGAAGGGGGTCGGCACGATGACCTCGTCGCCCGGGTTCAGCAGGACCTGGAACGCCTCGTACACCGACTGCTTGCCGCCGTTGGTGACGATGACGCGGCTCGGGTCGACCTCGAGACCGGAGTCGCGGAGCGTCTTCTCCGCGATGGCGGCGCGGAGGTCCGGCAGGCCGGCCGCTGGGGTGTACCGGTGCGCCTTCGGGTCGCGGGCGGCGACGAGCGCCGCTTCGACGATGTGCCCGGGCGTCGGGAAGTCCGGCTCGCCCGCCGCGTAGGAGATCACGGGTCGGCCTTGCGCCTGCAGCGCCTTCGCCTTCGCGTCCACCTTCAGCGTGGCGGACTCGGCGATCGCTGAGATCTTCGTGGACAGGCGGGGCGTGGGAGTCGATTCAGGCACGAGTCCGAGCGTACCGAACCCGGCATCGAGAGGACAGTGTGTGTCCGACGTCGCGTGCAGCGAGGTGAGGCACGTCGTCGCCCGGTCCGCCGGGGAACGACGACGTGCCTCACCTCGGTCCTCATGCGGGGTCGACGAGGTACCGCGTGTACGCCGGGACGGTGAGGAAGGTCGGGAACTCGTCCCTGAGCGCGACCTCGCGGAACAGCTCGGCGGCGTCGTCGAAGCGGTCGTCCGCGGTGCGGGGGAGCGAGGCGAGGAGCTCGTCGAGGAGGTCCTCGACCCGCTCACGGGTGATCGGACGGCCGTCGTCGGTCGCGACGTCCTGGTGGATCCACTGCCAGACCTGCGATCGACTGATCTCCGCCGTGGCCGCATCCTCCATCAGTCCGTCGATGGCCGCGGCGCCGATCCCCCGGAGCCAGGAGTCGAGGTAGCGGACGGCGATCGACACGTTGTCACGGAGACCGGCGTCCGTGACCGCCCGACCGATGCGCACGTCGAGGAGCTGTGACGGTGTCACCGACACGTCCTCCCGCAGTCGGTCGAGCTGGTTCGGACGATCGCCGAGGACCGCGTCGAACTCGGCCCTGGCGGTCTCGATGAGGTCCGGGTGCGCCACCCAGGTCCCATCGAAGCCGTCACCCGCCTCGCGGCGCTTGTCGGCTGAGACCTTCTCGATGGCGCGCGCCGTCGCCTCCGGATCGCGCCGGTTCGGGATGAACGCGGACATCCCGCCGATCGCGTGCGCACCGCGGCGGTGGCACGTCTGCACGAGGAGTTCCGTGTAGGCGCGCATGAACGGCACCGTCATCGTCACCTCGCTGCGGTCGGGCAGGACGAACCGGGCACCGCGCCCCCGGTAGTTCTTGATGATCGAGAAGATGTAGTCCCACCGGCCGGCGTTGAGACCGGCGCAGTGGTCGCGGAGCGCGTACAGGATCTCGTCCATCTCGAACGCCGCCGGGAGCGTCTCGATGAGCACGGTGGCGCGGATCGTGCCGTGGTCGAGACCCAGGCGTTCCTCGGTGAACGTGAAGACGTCGTCCCAGAGCTGCGCCTCCTCGCTCGACTCCAACTTCGGGAGGTAGAAGTACGGCCCGCGGCCGGCGTCGATGAGCGGTCGGGCGTTGTGGAAGACGTAGAGGCCGTAGTCGACGAGGCTCCCGGAGGCGGCCATCGCCGCCCCGGAGCGGTCGATGAACCGCAGGTGCTTCTCCACGAGGTGCCAGCCGCGCGGTCGCATGACGATCGTCGGCGTCTCCGTCGCGGTGACGCGGTACACCTTCCCCGCCTCGTTCGTGAACGTCAGCTCACCGCGGACGGCGTCGCGCAGCGAGAGCTGACCACCGATGACGTTGGCCCACGCCGGGCTCGTCGCGTCCTCCTGGTCGGCGAGCCAGACGTTCGCACCGGAGTTGAGGGCGTTGATCGTCATCTTCGGGTCCGTGGGGCCGGTGATCTCGACCCGGCGGTCCTCGAGACCGGGCCCGGCGCCGGCGACGCGCCAGGAGCGGTCCTCCCGGATCGCCGCGGTGTCGTCGCGGAACCGCGGGTCGCGGCCGTTCCCGATCTCGAAGCGTCGGCGCATGCGCTCGGCGAGGCGGTCGTGCCGCGCACCCGCGAACCGCTGGTGCAGGTCCGCGAGGAAGGCAAGGGCGTCCGAGGTGAGGATCTCGTCGTACCGGTCACCGAGGCGACCGACGACCTCGATGGCGGGGCCGGTGCGCTGCGTGGGCACCGGCGCGGTGGTGGGTGTGGACGGGGAAGCGAGCATGGTGTTCATGGGGTGACTCCGTTTCGGATGGTCGTGCGTCGGATGGCCCTTCGAGCGGTCCCTGAGCTTGTCGAAGGGCGGGGCTGGTGTGGATCAGTGGAACTGTTGTTCCTCGGTCGACCCGGCGAGGGCGAGGGTGGCGCTGCCGGGGTTGAGGGCGGTCGCGACCAGGTCGAAGTAGCCGGTACCGACTTCCCGCTGGTGCTTGGTGGCGGTGTAGCCGCTGGCCTCTGCGGCGAACTCGGCTTCCTGGAGGTCGACGTAGGCGCTCATCGCCCGCTCCCGGTAGTCGCTCGCCAGGGTGAACATCGAGTGGTTCAACGCGTGGAAGCCGGCGAGGGTGATGAACTGGAATGCGTATCCCATGGCGGCGAGCTCACGCTGGAAGGACGCGATCTGCGCATCGTCGAGGTGCGACTTCCAGTTGAACGACGGCGAGCAGTTGTAGGCGAGCAGCTTGCCCGGGAACCGCTCGTGGACGGCCTCGGCGAACCGCCGGGCGAGGTCCAGGTCGGGTTCCGCCGACTCGACCCAGAGCAGGTCGGCGTACTCCGCGTAGGCGAGGCCGCGAGCGAGCACCGGACCGATGCCGTTCTCCACCTCGTAGAAGCCCTCCGGGGTCCGGTTCCCGTTCAGGAACGGCAGATCGCGCTCGTCGATGTCGCTCGTGAGGAGGGTGGCGGCCAGCGCATCGGTGCGGGCGATGACGATGGTCGGGACGCCGGCGACGTCCGCCGCCAGCCGGGCCGCATTGAGGGTCCGGATGTGCTGGCTCGTCGGCACCAGCACTTTGCCGCCCATGTGGCCGCACTTCTTCTCAGCCGCGAGCTGGTCCTCCCAGTGGACGCCCGCGGCGCCGGCCTGGATCATGCCGGCCATGAGTTCGTAGGCGTTCAGCGGTCCACCGAAGCCGGCTTCGGCGTCGGCGACGATCGGCGCGAGCCAGTCGATCGCCTCGGGTCCCGGCGTCTCCCCGACGGCTCGCTCGGCGAAGTCGATCTGTTCGGCCCGGAGCAGCGCGTTGTTGATCCGCCGGACGACCGCCGGAACCGAGTTGGCCGGGTAGAGGCTCTGATCGGGGTAGGTCTGCCCGGAGAGGTTCGCGTCGGCGGCGACCTGCCAGCCGGAGAGGTAAATCGCCTGCAGGCCCGCCCGGACCTGCTGCACGGCCTGGTTGCCGGTCAGCGCGCCGAGGGCAGGCACCCACTCCTCGGTGTGGAGGAGGTTCCACAAGCGCTCCGCCCCCCGGCGGGCGAGCGTCGGCTCCTCCCGGACACCGCCGCGCAGGCGGACGACGTCCTCGGCGGTGTAGTCGCGGCGTACCCCGTCCCAGCGCGGGTCGGTGTCCCACTCGCGCTGCAGCTCCTCGGCCGTCTGCGTCTGGTCGCCGGCGCGGAGGGGCATGCGGTGGTCGGTCGGTCGGGTGGCTTCATTGCTCACGATGACTCCTGTGGTGTCGAGGTCGGTGGGGCGGGTCGTGCTGTGGGAACGATCCTGCGCTCGCCGCAACCCCGACGGACGTCATCCGTGGACAGAAGAACGGCCGACCTTCTGTTTGCCGGAACAACCGGCGCGTGTGAGCATGATCACCATGACCAGCACCGCCGCTGCTCCACCCGTCTCCGCCACCGCTGGTGACGGACCTGCTCCGCACGCGGACGCCCTCGTCCTCGGTCGCCGGATCCGCGATGCCCGATCCCGCGCGGGTCTCACCCTCGACGAACTCGCACAGGCGATCGACCGCGCACCGTCGCAGGCGTCGGCGATCGAGAACGGGCATCGGGAGCCGAGCCTGTCGATGCTCCGCGTCATCGCCGCGGCCCTCGGCACCACCGTCGACGACCTCCTCCGTGACGAACCGCCGAGCGACCGGGCCGCGCTCGAGATCGCCGTCGAGCGTGCCCAGCGGGGGCCCGTCTTCTCCGCCCTCGGGATCGCGCCCATCCGCGTCTCGAAAGGGACAGCGGACGAGACGCTGCGCACCGTGCTGGCGCTGCACGACGAGGTCGCCCGCCTGCATCGGGAGCGAGCGGCGACACCCGAGGAGGCGCGCCGGGCCAACGCGGTCCTCCGGGCGGACATGCGCGCGGCCGACAACCACTTCCCCGAGCTCGAGGCCGTCGCGAAAGGACTGCTCGACGCCGTCGGCTACACCGGAGGGCCGGTCTCGCACCAGACGGTCGCGGAGATGGCACAGCACCTCGGGTTCTCGCTCCACTACGTCGGCGACCTGCCGCACTCGACGCGCTCGGTCACCGACCGGCGCAACGGTCGGATCTACCTGCCGACCGAACCCTCGATGTCCCGTGATTCGCGTTCCCCCATCCTCCAGGCGTTCGCCAGTCACCTGTGCGGACACGAGGAGCCGGGAAACTACGCGGACTTTCTGCGCCAGCGCGTCGAGACCAACTACCTGACGGCGGCCATCCTGCTGCCCGAGCGTGACGCCGTGCGCGTCCTCGGTGAGGCGAAACAGCTCCGGCGCATCTCGATGGAGGACCTGCGCGACGCGTTCGCTGTGTCGTACGAGACCGCCGCGCACCGCTTCACCAACCTCGCGACGAGGCACCTCGGGCTGCCGGTGCACTTCATGAAAGTGCACGAGTCGGGGACGATCATCAAGGCGTACGAGAACGACGGGGTGACGTTCCCGTCCGACGTCCTCGGAGCAGTGGAGGGCTCGCTCGTCTGCCGCAACTGGACGGCCAGGACCGTCTTCGACGTCGAGGACCGCTTCAGCCCCTGGTATCAGTACACCGACATGGACACCGGCACCTTCTGGTGCACCTCGCGGATCGAGAAGGCCAAGGAGGGCGAGTACTCGGTCAGCGTCGGCGTCCCGTTCGCGCACGTGAAGTGGTTCCGCGGACGCGAGACGCCGCATCGGTCGACCTCGAACTGCCCCGACGAGCGATGCTGTCGTCGGGCGTCGCCGGCGCTCGCCGAACGGTGGGAGGGGAAGGCCTGGCCGGCGGCGCGGACGCCGACGAGTCTGCTGGCCGCGCTGCCGACCGGATCCTTCCCGGGGGTCGACTCCGTCGAGGTGTACGAGTTCCTCGAGTCGCACGCGCCGCGGGCGGACTGAGGTGAGGCAGCTCGTCGCGCGACGAGGTGTCGAGCGACGAGGTGCCTCACCTCAGCGTGATCAGCTCGCGAGGCGCGGGTAGTCCGTGTAGCCCTCGGCGCCCGGGCCGTAGAAGGTGGCCGGGTTCGGGGTGTTCTCCTCGTGCTCGCCCGCCCAACGCTCGACGAGGTCGGGGTTCGCGATGGCGAGACGCCCGACGGCGACGGCGTCGGCATGCGCGTGCTCGACGAGGGCGATCGCCTCGTCGCGCGTCGTGACGGTGCCGAAGCCGCTGTTGACGATGAGCTTGCCGCCGAAGTGACCACGCAGGTCCTGGACGAGCGCGCCGGCCGGGTCCTCGTGGAGGATGCTGACGTAGGCGAGGCCGAGCGGTGCCAGGGCGTCGAGCAATGCCTCGTAGGTCGCGCGGACGTCGGCCTCGTCGGTCTCCGCTGTGTCACCGGCGCCGTTCATCGGGGAGATGCGGATGCCGACGCGCGCTGCACCGACCGCCGCGGCGACGGCGCTGACGACCTCGGCGACGTACGACGCGCGGGCCTCCGGGCTGCCTCCGGCGCGGTCGTCGCGCACGTTGGAGACGGGGGAGAGGAACTGGTGCAGCAGGTAGCCGTTCGCGGCGTGGAGTTCGACGCCGTCGAGGCCTGCCTCGATCGCGTTGCGGGCGGCCTGGACGAACTCCTCGCGGACCGTGTCGAGCTCCTCGGTGCTCAGCGCGTGCGGGACGGGGTACGGCTGGGCGCCCGCCGGCGTCCGGACCTCGCCGGCGATGGCGATCGCGCTCGGCGCGACGATGCGGTCGGTGCCCGTGATGTCGGTGTGCGAGACGCGGCCGCCGTTCATGAGCTGCATGACGATGAGCCCGCCCGCTCCGTGCACGGCCTTCGCGACGCCACGCCAACCCTCGACCTGCTCGGGGGTGACGATGCCGGGCTGGCCCGGGTAGGAGCGCGACTCGGCGCTCGGGTAGGTGCCCTCCGTGATGATGAGCCCGAGTCCTGCGCGCTGGCTGTAGTGCTCGGCGACGAGGTCGCCGGGGACGCCGTCGGCTCCGGACCGCATGCGGGTGAGCGGGGCCATGACGACGCGGTTGGCGAGTTCGAGGTCGCCGAGTCGGACGGGCGCGAAGAGATCCATACGGGTGATGCCTTTCGTGGGGGATGCGGCTCGCGGAGGACGCGGCCTCCGGACGCAACCCGGCTGCGGCCGTCGATATTCCGATGATGCTTCTGGACCTTGTGCATCTGGAATACTTCTTGCTAGGCTCACGGTGTGGTCGTCGGGCTCTGTCCCCGCAGCTCGCGACGAGCACGACCCGGTGTCGACGAATCCGAGGGGGAGGCGTCGGCACCGGGAACCCTGCCAGGATACGAAGATGCCCGCCCCCAGATTCGGCCTCGTCTCCGATCTCCGTCGCCCGGAGTCCGGTGAACGCGCCGAGCGCGTCACCTTCGTCGAGTTGTTCTTCGACCTCGTCTTCGTCTTCGCGCTCACCCAGCTGAGCAAGCTCATCGCCGACGACCAGAGCGTCACCGCCGCGCTCGAGTCGATCGTCCTCATCCTGGCGCTCTGGTGGTCCTGGGTGTCCACGAGCTGGGTGACGAACTGGCTCGACCCGGAACGGCTCGCGGTGCGACTCGCGCTCATCGGCTTCGGCCTGTTGGCGTTCGTCGCGGCGGTGTCGGTGTCGGCGTCGTTCACCGACCGCGCGCTGGCGTTCGCCGTCGCCTACGTCGTGCTCCAGCTCATCCGGACGCTGTTCATGGTCGTGGCGACCTGGCGGCACGACCGCGACGTGGCCCTGAGCTTCGCACGCGTCCTCGTCTGGACCGCGTTCGCCGCGGTCTTCTGGATCGCCGGCGCGCTGGTGCCGACCGACTGGCAACTGGCGTTCTGGATCTGCGCCGTCGCCATCGAGTACGGCGGCGGGGCCCTCGGATTCCGGTTGCCGGGTGTGCGGACCTCGGAGGTCGAGAGCTGGGAGCTCTCCGGTGCGCACCTCTCGGAGCGGGCGTCGCTCTTCATCATCATCGCGATCGGCGAATCGCTGCTCGTCACCGGGTTCGCGTTCGTCGAGCTCGAGACGTCGGTCGCCGCCGTCGTCGGGATGCTGAGTGCCTTCGTCTCCGCGGTCGCGCTGTGGTGGTTGTACTTCCACCGCACGGAGGCGGCGGGACGCCGAGCGGTCGAGGCCGCCGAGGAGGAGGCCGACCGCGCCGACGGTGACGAGGGTCGTCCCGGTCGACGGGGACCGGGACGTCTCGGACGCATCGCGCGCGACGGATACAGCTACGCCCACGTCGTGATCGTCGCCGGGATCGTGCTCGTCTCGGTGGGGGACAAGGAGATCCTCGACCGACCGGCCGACGCCGTCGAACTCGCCGGGGGCGTCGTGATCCTCGGCGGCCCGGTCCTCTACCTCCTCGGGCTGTCGCTGTTCCGGTTCGTCGTCGACCGTGCCGTTCCACTCGCGCCGGTCATCGGCCTCGCGATGCTCGCTGGCTGCGCGGTCGCCGCGTTCCTCGTGCCGCAGCTCGGGGAACTCGTCCTCGGGTGTCTCTGCACGCTGGTGCTCGTCCTCGCCGCGATCGCCGACACGGTCCTCCCGGACCGGCGGGTCACTGCGGAGCGTCACCAGGCTTGATCTGGGCGCCCTCGCGGTGCGGCCCCGTGTCGTAGCGGGCACCGCCCCGGTCGCTCGGCTGCGCCGCGAGCCAGATGAAGAAGAACCAGCCGAAGATCGGGACCAGGTTGATGAGCTGCCACCAGCCGCTGTGGTCCGTGTCGTGCATGCGACGGGCGTTCAGTGACAGCCCCGGGATGATCGTCGCAAGGCCCCAGATCCCGGACAGGACGCTCTGGACACCCCATGCGGGTCCTTCGGTGACCTGACCCTCCCAGAAACCGGCCGTCACCCCGGTCGCGACGTCGACACCGCGTCCGATCACCAGGAGCGCGGTGACGATGACCGCGTGGACGACCACCCACCACCAGAACTCGCTCCGGCTGGCCCGCCCGGTGAAGATCGGATACCGCTTCCAGAAGCGGAGGAACGCCTGGATCGGGCCGGCGCCCGGGAGCGGGCTGTCATCCGCGAAGCGGGCCGGGATCCGGCGATCGTCCTTGCGGTCCGTCGCCGCCGCATTCGCGGTGACTGCGTGTTCGTCTGCGCTGCTCATCGGTCCCCCTGGGTCGAGTCGTCGTGCATTCGTGCGTCCACCCTACCGACATCGCCAGCACATGTTGTATTTCAGAACAACATATGGAATATTAGTTGTACAACACGTGCCGATTTCGGCCCCGACCCTGGAGAATCACCATGACCACCGCCCTGTCCCCTCGATCCCGCCGTCTCGTCCGCTGGGCCGCACTGCCCGTCGCCGTCCTGGCGAGCGGCGTCATCGTCTCGACCGCCTCCTACGCCGCCTTCACCTCGTCGACTGACAACTCCGGTAACGCCTGGAGTGCCGGAGCGATCGCGCTGAGCGATGACGACTCCGGCGCCGCGATGTTCGCCGCGGACGACCTGCAGCCCGGCTCGACCGGTGTGAACTGCATCGCCGTCACCTCGGACGGTTCGCTGTCGTCCGACATCCGTCTCTACGCGGACAACGCGGCGCAGACGCAGGACCTCGACCAGCACCTGCAGCTCGACATCCTCCAGGGCGCCGGCGGCGGCTACGGGTCCTGCGAGGACTTCGTCCCCGCGACCACGGGCGCGTCCGTCTACAGCGGCACCCTCGCCGGCCTCGCGAACACTGCGTTCGACCACGCGTCCGGACTCGGCTCGTGGGCCTCCGTCGGCGGCGGCGAGGAGCGCGTCTTCAAGGTCACGTACACGCTGTCCCCGGATGCGCCGAACACCGTCCAGGGCGGCACGGCGGCGGTCGACCTCGTCTGGGAGGGTCGCACCTCCTAGGCGATCCCGGTGCTCTCGTCCCGCTGACGGGAGCACCGCGGCCCGCCTGTCCCCGTCCACCTCGTCCCTCTGGGAGCTCTCATGGAACCGTCATCCGCCCGCCGGCGCATCGTGTCGTCCGGCATCGTGGTCGTCGCCCTCGGTGCGCGCGTCCTCGCGTTGCTCGCGCTGTGCCTCCTGGCGTGGGCCGCTGTGCCGAAGCTCGTCGGGTGGGTTCCGACCACCGTGGCGTCAGGTTCCATGGAGCCGCGCATCAGGACCGGCGACGTCGTCGTCTCGATGCCGATCGACGGCGCCGACGCCGCGGCAGGGCAGGTGGTGCTCGTCGATGACCCCGCGAAGGACGACACCTACCTCCTGCATCGCGTCGTCGAGCGGACGTTCGACCGGCTCCGCTTGCAAGGCGACGCGAACCGTCAACCGGATCGGCAGCTCGTGGACGATCAGGATGTCCGTGGTCTCGGTATCCTCCGCGTCCCGTTCATCGGACTTCCGATCGTGTGGGCGCACGAGGGTCGGTGGGCGGAGCTGGCCCTGCTCGCCCCTTCGGCGGCGGCGACCGGCTGCGCCATCGTGTGGACGCGGCGGTTCCTCGTCGACGAGCGTGGCCGCACGACCTCGCGTGGGCGGTTGCAGGCCATGGCCCCGGTGGGTGGCGTCGCTCTGGCCGGTGTCCTGGCGATCGCGGCAGTCGTGCCGACCGCCGGTGCGTCCTGGACGAGCGCCGCGGACTCCTCGGGCAACCACCTCGGAACCGAGGTGTTCTCCTGCCTCGGCCAGCCGCTCGGTGCTCCGGAGATGTGGTTCGACTTCAACGAGCCGAGCGGTACGGCGCTCGTCAACGCCGGGTCCGGCCCCGGGTTCGCCTTCATCAGCAACGAGGCCGTGCGCGTCGACGGTGGCTGTGGCGACGGTCCCTTCGCCCGACTGGACGGAGTCGGGACCCAGGTCACGACGATGCCTCAGGTCTCTTCGCCGCGGACCTTCTCGCTCGAGACCTGGTTCCGCACCACGCGCCCGCAGGGCAAGCTGATCGGCTTCGGCGTGGCACAGACGGTCGGGTCCTGGAAGGCCGATCGGCACCTGTACATCGGCCCTGACGGACGACTGGTGTTCGGCGTGCAGTCCGGTTCGCCTGAGGTCGTCATGTCGCCTGAACCGGTGGTGGACGGCGAGTGGCATCACGTGGTCGCCGTCATGTCTGAGTCGTCAGGAATGGAGCTGTACCTCGACGGCGAGTTGGTCGCGTCGAACCCGAGCACCGGTTCCACGAACTACCGCGGCTACTGGCGTATCGGTTTCGACAACGTGACGGCTGGCTGGCCGAACGCCCCCACGTCGCCCTGGTTCGGGGGCGACCTCGACGCCGTCGGCGTTCATCTGCGCGCGCTGTCGGTCGAGGAAGTCGCCGATCACGCGGCAGCCGGGCGCCCGTGACCGACCGTGGTCGGCTGCAGGGTCCCGCCGGTTTTACAGCCGGGCGACCGTGCCGTACACTGGATGGAGGTAGTTGAAATCTGCCATGATTTTCTGCGCCTGTTTTCACCCCTGCGGTGAGGCAACGCTCAGGAGCTCAGGGTAGCTTCGACCCCTCCGGTGCGTCAGCACTGAAGGGCGGTGGCTCAATTGGTAGAGCAGCGGTCTCCAAAACCGCAGGTTGCAGGTTCAAGTCCTGTCCGCCCTGCGAGTCGGTGCGTATGCACCGGCACACGAAAGGTGTAACGAGTGGCCCCGAAGAGTACCGACACGCCCGGCGAGGACGTCGTCGTCAAGGCGAAGGCGGACCGTGCCGAACGGCGCGGCTTCTTCTCGGGCATCGTCCTGTTCCTGAAGCAGGTCTTCGCGGAACTCAAGAAGGTCGTCACGCCGACGCGGAAGGAACTCCTCAGCTACACGGCTGTGGTGCTCGTCTTCGTCTGCATCATGATGGCGCTCGTCTACGGCATCGACTTCGTCTTCGCCTGGGTCGTCACGCTGGTGTTCGGTACCGCGAGCTAGTTCCGCTCAGGTTCCGGTGCTCCGGTCCGGCACCAGGGTTCCACAATCACAGACGGCGACGCAGTCGTCACGCGCCAGGATCTGGCGCCGCGGTCGGGGATCACCCACGATCCGCACAACAGAAACGGAATGGAAATCAGTGTCTGAGCGAAACTCGAACGACGTCGACTGGGCAACCGCTGCCGAGCAGTCCTCGGAGGACGACGAGGCCCAGGAGGGCAACGTGCTCTCGGCCGACGAGCACTCCGTCGACCCCGCTGAGCACAACGCCGTCCACGTCGAGGAGACCGGCGACACCGAGGTCGACCTCGACGCCGTGCTCGACGCGATGGCCGAGGCCGTCGACCCCGAGGCCGACGCCGTCGTCGACGACGCCCTCGAACTCGACGAGGCAGCCGAGGTCGAAGCCGCAGCAGAGGCCATCGCCGAAGAAGAGGCAGACCCCACCGACGCCGACGCCGAGCCCGCCGAGGAGTCCGAGGAAGACCCTTACGACGCGTTCCGCAAGGAACTCCGCTTCCTGCCCGGCAAGTGGTACGTCATCCACTCCTACGCCGGTTTCGAGCGCAAGGTGAAGGCCAACATCGAGCAGCGCAAGTCGACGCTCGAGGTCGCGGACTACATCTACCAGGTCGAGGTCCCCATGGAAGACGTGGTCGAGATCAAGAACGGCCAGCGCAAGATGGTCACCCGCGTCCGCATCCCCGGCTACGTGCTCGTCCGCATGGACCTCAACGAGGACAGCTGGTCGGTCGTCCGCCACACGCCTGGCGTCACCGGCTTCGTCGGCAACGCGCACAACCCCACGCCGCTCCGCTTCGAAGAGTCCTTCAACATGTTGAAGTCGCTCGTCGAGGTCAAGGAGACCGCGCCCGTCAAGGGCTCCGGCACCAAGGGCAGCGCCACGCAGCAGCGTGTCATCCCCGCCGAGGTCGACTTCGAGATCGGCGAGACCATCACGATCAAGGAAGGCTCGTTCGCGGGCCTCCCCGGCTCCATCAGCGAGATCAAGCCCGAGAGCGGCAAGCTCACGGTGCTCGTCTCCCTCTTCGAGCGCGAGACGCCGGTCGAGCTCAGCTTCGACCAGGTCACCAAGCTCTAAGCCACACGGCTCCACAGTCCACCGCCGCCCGACGGGCGCGCGGGAGAGCGCACATCATCCGATGGCGTTCGAACCCCAGAAGAAGGAAGAAACATGGCACCGAAGAAGAAGGTCACGGGTCTCATCAAGCTGCAGATCCAGGCCGGCGCCGCAAACCCCGCTCCCCCCATCGGCCCCGCCCTTGGTCAGCACGGCGTCAACATCATGGAATTCTGCAAGGCGTACAACGCGGCCACCGAGTCGCAGCGCGGCAACGTCATCCCCGTCGAGATCACCGTCTACGAGGACCGTTCGTTCACCTTCATCCTGAAGACCCCGCCCGCAGCGGAGCTCATCAAGAAGGCCGCCGGCGTCGCCAAGGGCTCCGGTACCCCGCACACCGTCAAGGTCGCGAAGCTCACCAAGGAGCAGGTCCGTCAGATCGCCGAGCAGAAGGCTCCCGACCTGAACTCGAACGACATCGACGCAGCCGCGAAGATCATCGCCGGCACCGCCCGCTCCATGGGCATCACGGTCGAGGGCTAGTCCTTCCGAACCGCACGGGGTGAGCCGTCCAGGCCACACCCTCGCACCTTTCTTTTTCACTCGTGGCAGCGCCGGCCAGGCGCAGATGACCACATTTCTCATAGGAGAACACACATGGCACAGAAGTCGAAGGCCTACCGGGCCGCAGCCGAGAAGATCGAGGCTGACAAGTTCTACACCCCGAACGAGGCCGTCGCCCTCGCCAAGGAGACCGGTTCCGCCAAGTTCAACAGCACCGTCGAGGTCGCGCTCAAGCTCGGTGTCGACCCGCGCAAGGCGGACCAGATGGTCCGCGGCACGGTCATCCTCCCGCACGGCACGGGCAAGACCGCCCGCGTCATCGTCTTCGCGACGGGCCCGGCAGCAGAGGCCGCGATCGCGGCCGGTGCTGACGAGGTCGGCGGCGACGAGCTCATCGCGAAGGTCGCCGAGGGCTACACCTCGTTCGACTCCGCGGTCTCCACCCCGGAGCTCATGGGTAAGGTCGGTCGTCTCGGTAAGGTCCTCGGTCCCCGTGGCCTCATGCCGAACCCCAAGACCGGCACCGTGACGCCGGACGTGGCCAAGGCCGTGTCCGACATCAAGGGCGGCAAGATCGAGTTCCGCGTCGACAAGCACTCCAACGTGCACTTCGTCGTCGGCAAGGCCTCGTTCGACGCATCGCAGCTCGAGGAGAACATCAACACCGCGCTCGAGGAGATCCTCCGCCTCAAGCCGTCCTCCTCGAAGGGCCGTTACATCCAGAAGGGCGCCGTGTCGACCACGTTCGGCCCCGGCATCCCGCTGGACGTCAACTCCATCTAGTCTCACCAGTACGGAGGCCCGGTCGCGTCACGCGACCGGGCCTTCGTCGTTCTCCGGGGTGGCGTCGTACGATGCAGGGATGGTCTCCACCCGCACTGCTCACGCCGACGACGCCGCCACCCTCGGCACGCTCGCCGCAGCGACCTTCGCCCTCGCTTGCCCACCCGGCACCGCGCAGGAGCACATCGACGCGTTCATCGCCGAGCACTTCACCCTCGACCGGTTCACCGGCTACCTGGCAGATCCCGGACGCGCGCTCCGGCTCCTCGTCGACGACGATGACGGCACGGCCATCGGCTACACGATGCTCGTCTTCGGTGATCCGATCGACCCCGACGTGCTCGCCGCAGTCACGCACCGCCCGACAGCGGAACTCAGCAAGCTGTACGTGCTCCCCGCGAGCCACGGTGCCGGCGGAGCGCGCATGCTCATGGAGGCGACGCTCGACGACGCCCGGTCCCGAGGCGTCACGTCGGTGTGGCTCGGGGTGAACCAGCAGAACGCCAGGGCGATCCGGTTCTACGGCAAGAGCGGCTTCGAGGTGGTGGGGACGAAGACGTTCCTGGTCGGGCCCGAGCGGCACGACGACTTCGTGATGGAGCGGATGTCGGAACGGGGCCCGATCGGCTAGCCCTGGCAGGCCTCGGTAGGAGTGCGGACGAGCAAGCTGTCGACTGATATGTTTGTGGACGACATGAGCGGCGCTCGGTGAGCTGCGCCCTCGATCCTCCCAAGCACGTCTCCCTCCTGGTGGAGGCCGAGGCGGCGCGGGCCGACAGGCCCGATCACGAAAGGACGCCCCTCCATGAAGCCCCACACAGCCCTCTCGATGGTCGTCCTGACGGCCGTCGCCGCCACAGCACTGGTGTCCGGTCCGGCATCGGCCGCGCCCGTCGGTCAGGCCGGATCAGACGCGGAGACGTCGGTGACCGCCACGCAGCCGCGGTTGCGCGGCAAGTTCGTGACCGATCCGGCGTGGTCCACCGGATTCCACGGATGGGCGCCGCGGGGGTCCTCGCAGTGGCTCACCCACCCGCAGTCGATCGGCACCGGCGGGCCCTACGGGTTGTCGTACGAGGCAGCGCTGGCCGCCGCCGCCACCGCGACCTTCCCTGCCGTCGGCACCAGCGGTCGGATCGAGATCAACGGCCAGTGCCTCACCACGGACCGGGGCGGCACGAGGACCGATCTCGTGCGCGTGGCGAGCTGCTCCTCGGCGAGCACGCAGTACACGCTGGCCGCCGACGGGTTCCTCACCGATCCGTCCGGGCGGCGCCTGAACGTCCTCGGGGTCGGCACGAAGGACATGCAACTCGGATTCGGGCCGAACAACGACGCAGACGTCAGCAAGCTGGTGATGAGCCAGCTGGTGCCGGACCTGTCGCCGTCGGCCTCCGTGCCGACCCCGTCGCTCCGGCAGGGCGAGTCGGTCCAGGTCCAGGCGACCTTCAACACGGATGCGGGCGGACAACGGATCGACATCGTGCCGCCCCTCGGCACCAGGATCACCGCCGTGGCGAACCCGGCTTTCGCGCTCGACGGCACCGGTACCGGCGGCACCCTGCCGATCGGCACCACCGCCGTCACCTTCACCCTCACTGCCGACGCCGACGCGCGGCTCGGCCTGGCCACCGGCGGGAGCGTCAGCTGGTCCACGAACCGGGTGAAGCTCGCGGACTTCACGGCGAACGTCCTCGCGGCACCCATCGCGCCTGGTGTCACCATCCCGAACGTCACCGTCCGCCAGGGGGACGCCGTCGAGGTACCCGTCGCCTTCACCGAATCGGTGTCCGGATCCGCGGAGATCGTCGTCCCGGCCGGGCTCAGGCCCACCGGCGATGCGCCGGCCGGATTCAGCTGGTACCCCGCGAGCAACAGCTACCGGGGCACGATCACGGCCGCGAACCGATCGTTCACCCTGGCGCTGACCGCGAACGCCGATGCCGCCGTCGGCGTGTTCGACGGCGCCGTGCGCGCCACAGGGATCGACCAGGTGTGGACCGCGACGATCGAGGCCGGTGCGCCGGTTCCCGACGCCCCGGTCGTCCTGCTCTCGCCGGCGACCGGTGGGGTCCTCGAGCCCGGCGCCCCGGTGTTCTCCGGGACCGGTCAGCCCGGCGCACTGATCCAGGTCTACGGAGCGTGGGGTTCGCTCCTGGGTGAGACCCGCGTGGAGACGGACGCCACCTGGACGCTCACCTGGAACAAGGCGCTGACGCCCGGGACCTACTCGGGCGGTTCGGTCCGGCAGTACCTCGACGGCAAGCCGTTCACGAGCGTCCCGTACGACTTCCGAGTCGACTGGCGGGTGGCGCCCCTCGTCGTGACCTCCCCGTCGGTCGGGGCGATCGTCTTGGAGACCAACCCCGTGTTCACGGGCACCGCGCAGCCGGGTGCGGCGATCGAGATCCGCGGTGCGTCGGGAGACCTCCTGGGCGCCGTCGACCGCGTCGCCGACGACGGTCGATGGACCATCACCTGGAACAAGACCCTGCTGCCCGCACGGTACGTCGGCGGCACCGTCCGGCAGTTCGTGGACGGGGAGCAGACCCACTCGGTCGTCTACGACTTCACCGTCGTCGTCCCACGCCTCGAGGTGGTGTCGCCCGCGCTCGGCGGCACCATCGCCGGAACCCGGCCGGTGTTCTCCGGCCGCGCGAACCCCGGCGCCCTGATCCAGATCCGCGGGGCCTGGGGCACGGACCTCGGGAGCGTCACGGCCGGACCGCAGGGCGACTGGAGCATCACCTGGCCGTCGGACTACCTGCCTGCTCGGTACTCGGGTGGCACGGTGACGGAAGCCGTGGGTGGCACGGTGGTCAGGACACTGCCCTACGACTTCACCCTCGTCCGCTGAGCGTCGGGTGGCGGCGCCGTAGCGGCGTCGTCACCCGACGGCCTCGGTCGTCAGCCGTCGGCGACCTTGAGGACGATCTTGCCGCGTGAGTGACCGCCCTCGAGAAGCACGTGGGCCTGCCGGACGGCGTCGAGGTCGAACACCTGGTCGACGAACACCCGGACGTCCCCGGACTCCAGCAGTCGACTGATGGTGTCGAGTGTGGCGCCGTCGGGGGCCACGGTGAACCGCGTCGCGCGGACGCCTGCGGCCCGGGCCTCCTCCTCGAGCGTCGGCCAGGAACCGGTCGGCGCGTTGATGATGAGCCCGCCAGGGCGGAGGACCCGCAGGGAACGCGACCCCGTGTCGTCCACGGTGTTGCCCACGAGGTCGATCACGACGTCGACCTGGTCGACGACGTCCTCGAACCGGTGCAACTCGTGGTCGACAGCCTGATGGGCGCCGAGTTCGCGCAGCCAACCGACGTTGCGACCGGAGCCGGTGGCGATCACCCGCGCGCCGAAGTAGGTGGCGAACTGCACGGCGAAGTGCCCGACACCGCCGCTCCCGGCGTGGATGAGGATGCGCTGTCCCTCGTGCGCCTTCGCGACGTCGACGACCATGCCCCACGCGGTCAGCGCGGCGAGAGGGACCCCGGCGGCCTCGACGTGTGACAGCGTCGTCGGCTTCCGCGTCAGGCTCAGGGAGGACACCGCGACGTACTCGGCGTAGCTGCCGCCCGTCCGCGGGAAGCTCGTCATGCCGTAGACCTCGTCACCGGGCAGGAGGCCGGCGGCAGCGAAGGGCGACTCGACCACGATGCCGCTGAAGTCGTACCCGAGGACGGCCGGCATCGCCGTGATGGCAGAGGAGACGCCCCGGCCCGCGCGGGTCTTGGCGTCGACCGGGTTCACGCCGGCCGCGACGACCTTCACGAGGAACTCCGCCATGACCGGACGCGGTGTCGGTACGGTCTCCATCCGGAGGACCTCAGGGCTGCCGACGGCGTCGATCACCGCGGCTCGCATGGTCTCCGGTGCCGGCTTCACCGCGTCCGCGGTTGTCGCCAGAGACCAGGAGTGTCCGACTCCTTGACGCATCGAGTACTCCTTCGTCGTTCATCCCCCGAAAGCTCCACCCGGCGGAGGTCGGCTCGGCGACGAGTCTCGCTCCGGTGCGTGGTCCGGCTCTGTTCTCATCAAAGCCGTCGAATGAGTCGGCGCTGTTACGGGGGTGTCAATTGGCTGGAAACGATTCCCTCTCTTCGGGGGACACGGCGGCCCGACTGTCGCCCGATCCTCGGGCGCGTGCTTCCGATACAGTGGCGCAATGCGCGCACTGTTCGGAGTCATCAGGATCATCGCGGGTGGGGTGATCATCGCCGCCATCGTCGGCCAGTTCGTCTACACCCTGTCCTTCGGTGATGCGCCCGACGACTTCTTCGTCAACTTCTTCAGCTACTTCACGATCCTGTCGAACGCGCTGAGTGCGATCGTCCTGTTGGTCGGCGCCGGGTTCTGCTTCCGCCTGCGACGCGATCCGGCCTGGTACAACCTGGTCCTCGGCTGCGTCGTGACCTACATGGCGACCACGGGCGTCGTCTACAACCTGCTGCTCCGCGGCATCGCCCTCGACCAGGGGCACACTCTCGGCTGGTCGAACGAGGTGTTGCACCTCATCGCACCGATCTATCTGGTGCTCGTCTGGATCGTGACGCCCGGCAAGTCCCGCCTGGAATGGCGTCAGGTGTGGGCGATCATCGCGTTCCCGCTCGTCTGGACCGTCTACACGATGATCCGCGGATCGATCGTCGGCTGGTACCCGTACCCGTTCCTCAACCCGGCCCAGCCAGGCGGCTGGGGAGCCGTCGTCGTGTACATGATCGCCATCGCCGGGTTCATCGGCCTGATGGGCTGCGCCGTCGTCGCGTTGAGCCGGACGAGGCTCATCCGCGGATGACGGGGGGCACCTCAGACCAGCGGGTCTCTCGCCCGTCGGCCGTCCGTCGGCGCCGATCCGTCGCCCTCGGGTTCGCGATCATCGGTGGCGTGCTCGTCGTGGTCGCCACGATCATGATCTGGGCCGCACGACTCAGCCTCGGCAAGAACAGCTACGTGAGCGGCCTCGGTGCCACCGGCGAGGTGACGGCGCCGGTCTTCAACGCGGCACTGCTCATGGTCGCGGTCGGTGGTCTCAGCATCGCCGTGGCGCTGCAGCGAGTGGTCCCGTCCCGCGAGCCCGGTCATCGCCGCACGAGGGTTGGACTGCTGCTCATCCCCTGGCTGCTCGTGGGACTGTCGAGCCTGTGCTTCCTCGTGGCGTCCCGGGTGACCTGCACCTACGAGTGCCCGATCCCGTCGAATCCGCTGTTCACGCTCCAGGACGCGGTGCACATCTCCTTCGCCGTGCTGGGCTTCGCCCTCGCCTGCCTGGCGATGATCGGGTCGGCCCTCGGGTCGCGGCTGCGCGCCGTCCGGCGGCTGTCCTGGTTCGCCGGATCCGCCGTCGCGGTGGTCGCGGGGCTCGGTGGCCTGCTCTCACTCGCGGAGGTCGGGCAGCAGGTCGGCAGTTGGCTGGAGTTCGCGGCGATGACCATCGCCCTGTTCTGGCTCGTCGGGTACGGCCTGGCGGAAGTCCTCGCCGTCGGGAAGGCGGACGACGTCGGACGCCCTGGTTCCGCACTGGAGGACGCGCGTCAGGTCGACGCGGCCTCGAGCGCCCGGGGCTGAGTCATCGCGTCGATCGCCGGTGCGGACAGGGCGTCGCGCAGCACCATGATCGCCGCTCCCAACACCCCGGCCTCCTCGCCGGCCGTCGAGGTGACGATGCCGAGGTGTCCGGTGGCGAGCGGCATCGACCGGCGGTACACCACCTCGCGGACACCGGTGAGGAGATGTTCACCCGCCCGGGTCATCGTCCCACCGAGCACGATCACCGAGGGGTTCAGGAGGTTCACCACGACACTGAGCACCTCACCGATCTCCCGGCCGGCCTGCCGCGTGGTCTCGATGGCCGTACGGTCGCCCGCGCGGATGAGTGCTGCGACGTCGCGACTGCTGACGGCGTCGATCCCGCGGGCGCGGAGCTCGGTCGCGATCGCCGGCCCGCTCGCGATGGCCTCGAGGTCGCGCTCGTCGTCCGCAGCGCGCGGGGAGTCTCGGCCGACGGGGACCTGGACGTGCCCGATGTCGCCGGCCGCACCGAGTGCCCCGCGCTGCAGCTCGCCACCCGCGATGATGCCGGCACCGATACCCGTGGACACCTTCACGTAGACGAGGTCGTCGGTGTCCGGCCAGGAGATCGCGTGCTCGCCGAGCGCGAGGACGTTGACGTCGTTGTCGACGAGGACCGGGACGTCGATGGTCCGACGGATGTAGGCGGGGACGTCGAAACGGTCCCAGCCCGGCATGATCGGCGGGTTCGTCGGCCGTCCGGTCGAGTGCTCGACCGGCCCCGGAAGCCCGATCCCGATCCCGATGACCGGGGGCGCGACCGGCTGGGGTGTGGCCCAGGTGTGCGGAGCGGCCAGCAGGGCCGACGCCGCTTCGACCACCCAGTCGAGGACGGGCTCGGGTCCTGCGGCGATCTGCAGCTCCGCGCGGCTCGTCGCGAGGATCGCGCCGGCCAGGTCGGTGACGGCCACCGTCCCGTGCGTCGCCCCCAGGTCGACGGCGACGACGACGCGCGCGAGCGGGTTGAATGCGATCCGTGCGGGCGGGCGACCACCCGAGGAGGCTGCCTCTCCAGCGGGACGGAGCAGGTCTGCGGCCACGAGGGCGTCGATCCGGAGGGAGACGGTGGAGCGGGCCAGGCCGGTCAGGGCGCACAACTCCGACTTCGTGCGTGCCTCACCGCCGCGGAAGAGTTGGAAGAGGTCGCCGGCGCCCGGTGCTCCGGGGGAGGGGCGTAGCGGCTCGGTCATGGCGACAGTCAACCACCTCGGCCGACTTCTGTCGACTTGTCGTCAGAAGTCGGCGCTCAGCAGTGGTTCCCGGAGCTGCCGAGTGACGGGCGCAGGCTCCGGGAGGACCGGGCGCCGGGCGGCTGGATTGGTGCGGTGGTACAGCTCGTCGATGAGTGCGTTCGCAAGGCCCACAAGCTTCGCGATCTCGACGTCATCCCGCTCGACCCATCGACAGAGCGGTTCGTCGTCGATGGGGACGAAGTCCTTATGCTCCTCCCAGACGACGAGCGTCCGCTCCGCGCCGATCACGTACTGCTGCCACCACACCTGACGCAGGTAGTTGCGGGGGATCGAGCGCCAGGACTTCGTCGTGGTCTTGATCTCCGCGAGCACGACGGCCCCGCGCTCGGTCACGGCGATGCCGTCGGGGGTGGCGAGGTGGCGATGTTCGACCTCGGCCCGGAAGAGCGCCGACGAGGGGTTGATCCCGTGTGTCGCGGCGACCCACCGGGCGATCTCCGGCTCGCGGGCGCGACCGTGGTCGGTGAAGGCGTTGCCGGAGAAGCCCGTCCCGCCGAGCTTCGCGTCGGCCGCCCGCTGGATCGAGGCCGGGGTCGAGAGGGTGGCGACGTCGGTCGCGGTGATCCCGCGCGAACGAGCCCGCAACCACGAGATGCGGTCGCTGGAGTCAGCGACGATCCGGGAGAGCAGAGCTGAGTTCACCTCTCCATTGTCCCCCACGCTTCCGACTCCTGCGGTATTCGTCGCCGGGGGAGCGGCGACCGGTGGGAGACTTTTGTTTGACCACCGACAGAAGTGTGGTTAGCCTGGATCTCGCAGCAGCGGCTGCCTGACACCATCATCATTGAGGAGCATCGTGTCGACTTCCCAACTCTCTGTCCAGCTCTACTCGGTACGGGAGCCGCTCACCGCGGATCGTGCCGCAGCGCTGCAGCGCCTGACCGAGATCGGTTTCCGCCAGGCCGAGCCGTTCGGCTTCGGTCCCGGCGTCAGTCTGCAGGACATCCACGATGCCGGCCTCGCCACCCCGAGCGCGCACGGCAAGGTCATCGCCGACGACATCGACCTGTCGGCGGCCTTCGGCGCGGCGGCGGAGCAGGGCGTGCAGGTCCTCATCGACCCAGCCATCGCCGAAGAGCGCTTCGCCACGGCGGAGACGGTCGCTTCGATCGCCGACGAGCTGAACGCCGCGGCAGCGGTCGCCGCCGGTCACGGAGTCCAGGTGGGCTACCACAACCACTGGTGGGAGCTCGAGGGCGACGTCGCGGGCACCAGCCCGCTCGAGCACCTCGCCGCACTCACCGACCCGGCCGTCGTGTTCGAGGTCGACACCTACTGGGTCGAGGTCGGCGGACGCCGCGCGGTCGACGTCCTCGGTGCGATCGGCGATCGTGTGCGCTTCATCCACGTCAAGGACGGCGACGCCTCGCGCGACACGCTGAAGCAGCTGCCCGCGGGCGCCGGGGTCGTCCCGGTGCTCGACATCCTCGCCGCGGCACCGCAGGCCCTCCGCGTCGTCGAGTTCGACGCGTTCGACGGCGACATCTTCCAGGGGCTCGAGCAGAGCTTCACGTACCTCACCACGAACGGAGTCCAGGCATGAGCAACAGCACCGGAACGGTCGGTGTCGGCCTCATCGGCGCCGGCGTCATCAGCGACCAGTACCTCAGCAATATGGTCACCTTCCCCGACCTCGACGTCCGGTTCGTCGCGGACCTCGACCTCGAGCGGGCGAAGACGCAGGCCGAGAAGTACGGGGTGCCCGGCCACGGCTCGGTCGCCGAACTCCTGGCCGACCCCGAGATCGAGATCGTCGTCAACCTGACGATCCCGAAGGTCCACGTCGAGGTCGCCATGCAGATCCTCGACGCCGGCAAGCACGTGTGGAGCGAGAAGCCCTTCGCGCTCGACCGTGAGAGCGGGCAGGCCCTGCTGGCCGCCGCGACGGAGAAGGGGCTCCGCGTCGCCACGGCTCCGGACACCTTCCTCGGCGCCGGCATCCAGTCCGCCCGCCGGCTCGTCGAGGCCGGTGGCATCGGCCAGCCCCTCACCGCGCTGACCCTCATGCAGAGCCCCGGCCCGGAGTCGTGGCACCCGAACCCCGACTTCCTGTTCCAGGACGGCGCCGGTCCGCTCTTCGACATCGGCCCGTACTACATCACGGCGCTCGTGCAGCTGTTCGGTCCGATCGCCCGTGTCACCGCGCTGGCTTCGCAGGCCTTCCCGCAGCGGACGATCGGATCCGGCCCGCGCGCCGGTCAGTCGTTCGATGTGACGGTGCCGACGCACGTGAGCGCCCTCTTCGAGTTCGAGAGCGGCCAGCTCGCGCAGAGCGTCTTCAGCTTCGACTCCAAGCTCGGCCGCACGCAGTTCGAGGTCGCCGGCTCGACCGGCACGCTCGTCGTCCCCGACCCGAACACCTTCGAGGGCGACCTGCTCGTCTACGGCGGTGGCGAGGAGCCCGAGTCGATCCCGTCGACCGGTCCGACGCAGGGTCGCGGAACCGGGGTGGTCGAGCTCGCCCAGGCGATCCGCGCCGGTCGTCCCGAGCGCGCCTCCGGTGAGCTCGCCTACCACGTGCTCGACGTCATGGTCTCGACGGCCGAGTCGGGCCTGAGCCGTACCTCGGTGGACGTCGTCAGCACCGTGGAGCTCGCTCCCGCACTGCCGGAGTCGTGGACCCCGGCGGACGGCACCTTCGGAGCATGACCGTGGCCGGTCCCGGTATCGCGGTGGTGGGCGGTGGCTTCATGGCCACCGTCCACAGCCGGGCGGCCCGCGCTGCGGGTGCCCGGCTGGTCGGTGTCGTCGCCTCGACACCCGAACGCTCGCGGGAGGTCGCCGCGAGCCTCGGGTTCGAGCGTGGATACGGCTCGCTCGACGAGCTGCTGGCCGACCCCTCGGTCGACGTGGTACACGTCTGCACGCCGAACGCGCTCCACGCCGAGCAGGCACTCGCGGCCATCGCGGCGGGCAAGCACGTCGTCTGTGAGAAACCCCTCGCGACCGACGCCGCGACCGCCGAGCGTCTCGTCGCCGCCGCGGCCGAGGCCGGTGTCGTCGGCACGGTGCCGTTCGTGTACCGCTTCCACCCGCTCGTCCGGGAGGCCCGGGCGCGTGTCGCCGCCGGTGACCTCGGGACCCTGCTCACCATCAGCGGGTCCTACCTCCAGGACTGGTTGCTCGCGCAGGCCGACGACAACTGGCGGGTCGACTCGGCGGCCGGTGGCCGCTCGCGCGCCTTCGCCGACATCGGTTCGCACCTCGTCGACCTCCTCGAGTTCATCACCGGCGCGCGCATCACGGAGCTCAGTTCGACGGTCCGCACCTTCTTCGCCGAGCGCGCGAACACTCCGGAGGTCACGACCGAGGACGCGGCCGCGGTCGTGATCCGGCTCGAGGGCGGCGCCATCGGCACGCTGCTCGTCTCGCAGGTCGCGCCCGGTCGGAAGAACCGCCTGCACCTCGAGGTCGCCGGGACGGAGCTCAGCATCGGCTTCGATCAGGAAGCGCCGGAGACGCTGTGGCTCGGACGCCGGTCGGGGACGCAGGTATTGCCTCGCGACGCCGACCAGCTGCACCCGGACGCCGCACGCCTGTCCATCGTCCCCTCGGGGCACCCGATGGGCTACCAGGACGCCTTCAACGCGTTCGTGGCCGACAGCTACGCGGCGATGGCCGGGCAGTCGCCGGACGGCTTGCCCGTCTTCGCCGACGGACTCCGCACCGCGCGCATCACCGAGGCCGTCCTCGACGCGGCCGAAACCGGCCGCTGGGAAGCGATCGCCACCTCCACCGACGACGAGCAGAGGATCACCGCATGACCGACACCACCGACAAGCAGTACGCCAGCCGCCTCCCGGTGACCCTGTTCACCGGACAGTGGGCGGATCTCCCCTTCGAAGAGGTCGCCCGCCTCGCCGCCTCCTGGGGCTACGACGGCCTCGAGATCGCGGCCTCGGGCGACCACCTCGACCTGAAGCGCGCGGATGAGGACGACGCCTACCTGCAGTCCCGCCTCGACATCCTCGACCGGCACGGCCTCGAGGTCTTCGCGATCTCGAACCACCTCACCGGCCAGGCCGTGTGCGACGACCCGATCGACTTCCGCCACCAGGCGATCGTGCGCGACTACACCTGGGGCGACGGCGACGCGGAGGGGGTGCGCCAGCGGGCGGCCGAGGACATGAAGCGGTCCGCACGGGTCGCGCGCAAGCTCGGCGTCGACACGGTCGTCGGTTTCACGGGGTCGAAGATCTGGCAGTACTCCGCGATGTTCCCGCCGGTGCCGGCCTCCGTCATCGACGCTGGCTACGAGGACTTCGCCACCCGCTGGAACCCGATCCTCGACGTCTTCGACGCCGAAGGTGTCCGCTTCGCCCACGAGGTGCACCCGTCCGAGATCGCCTACGACTACTGGACGAGTGTCCGGACCCTCGAGGCGATCGACCACCGCCCGGCGTTCGGTTTCAACTGGGATCCGTCGCACATGATGTGGCAGGGCGTCGACCCGGTGGGGTTCATCGTCGAGTTCGCGAACCGGATCTACCACGTCGACTGCAAGGACACCCGGATCCGGCCGGCGACCGGTCACGCCGGCATCGTCGGCTCGCACCTGCCCTGGGGCGACCCGCGACGCGGCTGGGACTTCGTGTCGACCGGTCACGGCGACGTGCCGTGGGAGGACGCCTTCCGTGCCCTCTCGAGCATCGGCTACGCCGGGCCGATCTCGATCGAGTGGGAGGACGCCGGCATGGACCGCCTGCACGGAGCCGAGGAGGCCGTCGGATACATCCGGAACCTGCTCTGGAAGCTGCCCGAGCAGTCCTTCGACGCGGCGTTCAGCACCCAGTAGCCCCGGACCCTGAACTGCTTCTCCGGTCCCTGAGCTGCTTCTCCGGTCCCTGAGCTGCCTCTTCGGTCCCTGAGCTTGTCGAAGGGCGGTCGCCGGCTACAGCGCCTTCGCCGCCGCGACCAGCACCTGGTTGAGCGTCGGTGCGCCCGTCGCACGGAACACCTCGGTGCCGTCGTCGGCCGTGATGATGACGGTCGGGGTGGAGCGGATGCCGTCCGCCTCGGCCTCCGCCGAACGGAAGGCGACGTCGCGCTCCTCGACGACGGCACCGGCCACGAGCGCCGGGACCTCGGCCAGGACGGCGCGAGCCTGCATGCAGGGAGCGCAGAACGCGGAGGTGTACAGGGTGAGCTTCACGTCTCGTCCAACGCGACCCGGCGGTCGACCATTCCGCTTCGGTCGCCCGATCCTGGGGGAGTTGTCAATCGTCCACGCGATCGCGGGTTGATGGACCAGGATGGGCGTCATGAGAATCGCAGTGACGGGAGGCTCGGGCAAGCTCGGGCGAACAGTGGTCGGCCATCTTCGGGAGCACGGTCACCTGGTGATCAACCTCGACCAGGCGGGAGAGCGCGGTGACGGTTTCGTCCGCATCGACCTGCGTGACGCTGGCCAGGTGTTCGACGCCCTCACCGGTGTCGACGAGCAGGCGCCCGACGGGTTCGACGCGGTCGTCCACCTGAGCGCCATCCCCGCGCCGGGGCTCTCGACGAACACCGCGACCTTCCAGAACAACATCCTCAGCACCTACAACGTGTTCAACGCCGCCATCAAGGCCGGCATCACGAACATCGTCACGGCGTCGAGCGAGACCGTCCTCGGGCTGCCGTTCGACACCCCGCCGCCCTACATCCCCGTCGACGAGGCCTACGCCGCCCGACCCGAGTCGACGTACTCGCTCTCGAAGCACCTCGAGGAACAGCTGGCGATCGAACTCACGCGGTGGCACCCCGAGCTCAAGATCATCGCCCTCCGCTTCTCCAACGTGATGGACGAGGCCGACTACGCGGCGTTCCCGTCGTTCGACGCCGACGCCACCCTCCGCAAGTGGAACCTCTGGGGCTACATCGACGGCCGTGACGGCGCGCAGGCCGTGCGGCTCGCGCTCGAGCACCAGGCCACCGGGTTCGACCGGTTCATCATCGCTGCGGCCGACACGGTCATGTCGCGCGACAACGTCGAGCTCGTCGCGGAGGTCTTCCCGGACGTGCCCGTCAACGGCGACATCGCCGGCAACGGGACGCTGCTCTCGATCGACCACGCCCGCGAGGTCCTCGGGTACGACCCGAAGCACAGCTGGCGCTGACCCGTTCTCAGGAGTTCCTCGGCGCGTCGCTCGCTCGCGAGCCCGGCGCTCCAGAGGACTCCTGAGAAAGGGACTTCAGAGGGTGTCGTTGAGCTTCGCGAGGAGTTCGGCGAGCCGCCGCACCTCGGCCTCGTCCCAGGACGAGAGCTGCTGGTAGAGCATCGCCTGGTCGCTCGCCTTCGTCGACTCCATCCGGCGTTTGCCCTCGGCCGTCGCGACGACGAGGCTGGCTCGACCATCCTCGGGGTCCGGGGTCCTCGTGACGAGGCCGAGCTCCTCCAGCTGGTGGATGAGGCGGCTCACCGCGCTCTTGTCCGTCGCGAGCATCTCGGCCAGGGCACCGGCGCGGATCGCTCCAGAGCGCGAGACCATGCTGAGCAGCTTGTAGCCGGCCGGCTGGAGTCCGGGGGAGATCCGCTCGGCCCGGTCGCGGATGCCGTTGCGGATGCGGTTGATGAGCAGCGCGAACTGCTCCTCCACGGCACCGATCGCGAGGTCGTGCGCGGTACCGGCCGCTGCGTCGTCGGCAGCGGCCGGCCCGGCCTGGGCGTCGTGATCGATGGACATCGTTCGCATTGTACGGACTAGCGGCCGTGGCGGGGGCTGTGTGCCTCGGCCTCCGAGCCGCTGTCGGCGTCGGCGGTCTCGTCCCGTCCTCGCTCGAGTCGGGTGTCCGCCTCGCCACCGATCATGGCCTCGGCCACGTCCAGCGCACCGGTCGCGAACGACTGGGTCGACGTGGACGCGGTGGCCGTCGTGACGGAACCGGTGGCCGCGCCGACGAGGGCCGGCTCCCCGGCGCCCTGCTCGGCCATGCGCTGCACGGCGTTCTTCGAACCGAGCTTCTTGTTCGGCAGGAAGATCACGGCGATGATCGTCAGGATCGCGAGTGGTGCGGCGACGAGGAAGATGTCGGCGACCGCGTCACCGTAGACGGATTCGATGATGGTCCGCACCGACTCGGGTAGCGTGCTCACCTTCGGGATCGTGCCGCTCGAGAGCGTCTCGGCGATCTTGGCGCCGGGAGCACCGAGGGCGACGATTGCCGCCTGCAGGTCGTCCTGTCGGTCGGAGAGCATGTCGGTGACCTTCGTCGCGAGCACCGAGCCCATGACCGAGACGCCGATCGTGCCGCCGAGGCTGCGGAAGAACGCGACACCCGCGCTCGCCGTGCCCAGCTGCTGCGGCAGGACGTCGTTCTGGACCACGAGCACGAGGTTCTGCATGACCATGCCGACACCGGCGCCGAGGACGAACATGTACACGGAGACGAGCAGGTAGTTCGAGTCGTAGTGGATCGTGCTCATGAGGAACAGGCCGACGGTGAGGAGGATCGAACCCACGATGAGGTACGGCTTCCAGTGGCCGAAGCGGGAGATGAACTGCCCGACCACGATGGAGGCGATCAGGAGGCCGCCGATCATCGGGAGCGTCAGCAGACCCGACTCCGTCGGCGTCGCTCCACGCGCCAGCTGCATGTACTGGCTGAGGAACACCGAGGTGCCGAACATCGCCACACCCACCGAGATGCTCGCGACGACCGCGAGGGTGAAGGTGCGGTTCTTGAACAGCGACATCGGGATGATCGGCTCGTCGACCTTGATCTCGACGATGACCGCTGCGGCGAGCAGGAGGACGGAGATGCCCACCATGACGAGCGTCGTGAAGCTCGCCCACTCGAACTGCGTCCCGGCCAGGGTGACCCAGATGAGCAGCAGCGAGACCCCGCCGGCGATCAGGGCTGCGCCCAGGTAGTCGATCTTGACCTTGCCGACGTTCCGCTTCGGGAGGTGGAGCGTGCGCTGCAGGAGGAAGATCGCGGCGATCGCGAAGGGGACACCGACGAAGAAGTTCCAGCGCCAGCCGAGCGAGTCGGTGAGGAGGCCGCCGAAGAGCGGGCCGCCGACCGTGCCGACCGCCATCACCGCGCCGAAGAGGCCCATGTAGCGGCCACGCTCACGCGGGCTGATGATGTCGGCCATGATGATCTGGCTGAGCGCCGTGAGACCACCGGCGCCGAGGCCCTGCAGGACGCGGAAGCCGATGAGCGTGCCGGTGTCCTGCGAGAAGCCCGCGAGCGCCGAGCCGAGGACGAAGATCCCGAGCGCCAGCTGGATGAGCAGCTTGCGGTTGAAGAGGTCGGCGAACTTGCCCCAGATGGGCGTCGAGACGGTGGTGGCGAGCAACGTGGCCGTGACGACCCAGGTGAACGCCGTCTGGTCGCCGATCAGGTCGGAGATGATCCGGGGGAGGGAGGTCGAGACGACGGTTCCGGCGAGGATCGACACGAACATGCCGAGGAGGAGGCCGGAGAGGGCCTCGAGCACCTGGCGATGCGTCATGCCGTTGTCCGCGCGAGCGGGCGTGGCGGGTGTTGAAGTGGTGTGTGACATGGGCTCCGCGATCGTGATGACGTCAGCTAGTTGATATGCGTCAACTATATGAGAAGTAGTTGATCAGTGTCAACCAATCACGACGGCGGGGTATTCCCGTGGCCCTTCGACAGGGTGTAGGCGGCTCGGGGAGCGGATGTGGGCCGCTCCCCTAGCCTGCCGAGTGGCCGATCAGCGCCGAATCGTGACGTCCTTGAGCTTCCCGTTCGCGATGTGGAGACGACGCTCGGCGCGCTTGGCGACCGCGGTGTCGTGCGTCACCACGACGACCGTGAGCCCGCGGTCGCGCCACAGACCCTCGAGGAGGTCCATGATCTCGTCGCGGGTCTCCTCGTCGAGGTTGCCGGTCGGTTCGTCGGCGAGCAGCACCTCGGGCTCCTTGACGAGCGCACGGGCGATCGCCACCCGCTGCTGCTGCCCGCCGGACAACTCGGCGGGGAGGTGCGAACCCCGCTCGGAGAGTCCGACGGACGCGAGCGCCGCCCGAGCCCTGGTTTCGCGTTCGGCCCGAGGCGTGCCGATCGGGACCAGGGCCATCTCGACGTTCTCCTGTGCCGTCAGCGTCGGGATGAGGTTGAACCCCTGGAACACGAAGCCGATCTCCGTGGCGCGGATCCTGCCGAGCTTCGTCTCGCTGAGCGTCGAGAGGTCGTCACCGGCGAGGGAGATGCTGCCGGCGGTCGGTCGGTCCAGCGCGCCGAGCATCTGGAGGAGCGTCGACTTGCCGCCGCCGGTCGGACCTTGGATGGCGACGAACTGTCCGTCGGGGATGTCGAGGTCGACGCCGTCGAGCGCCGTGACGGAGCGCTTCGCCTGGCGGTACTGCTTGGTGAGGCCGGTGATCGTGTACATGGGGTCCTTCGTTCTGCTGGTCGGAGTGAGAAGTGGGACCGCCGGGTGGTGCAGGAGAGACGACCACCCGGCGGCGTCTGGTGCGTCGCCTAGGCGACGGAGCGGAGCGCCTCGGCCGGACGCAGCCGTGAGGCGCGCCACCCGCCGATGGCACCCGCGAGCAGCCCGCCGATGACGGCGATCCCGACGGCGATGACGATGATCCACGCGGTCACGGGAGCCTGGAGGACGATGTCGGTGGTGGTCGCGGCCGCAGCGCCCGGGGCGCCGCCGAACCCACCGGCCGTTCCCGCCGCCGCGTCCGCCGGCATGCCCGCGGCGCCGCCGGGTCCGCCGAGCCCGCCACCGGCCGAGGTCGTCGCCGCCGCGCTGAGCGTCGGGGCGACGAGGTTCACGACGAGGATGCCGACGAGGCCGACCGCGACACCGACGGCGCCGCCGATGAGTGACTGCACGACGGACTCACCCGCGACCTGGCCGACGATGCGCCGGTCGCTCCAGCCGATCGCCTTGAGCGTGCCGAACTCGCGGGTGCGGCGCGTGACGCCGGAGATCGTGAACAGGATCGCGATGAGGAACGCGGCTGCGAGCACGATGAGCGACAGCCAGGTGCCGAGGTTGGACACGAGCGTCGACGCCGAGGCGAGCGAGCCGGACACGGTGGACGCGAGGTCCTCCTGGGTGCTCACGGTCGCGTCGGGCAGTGCCGTCTCGATGTCCGTCTGCACCTGCGTGATGTCGGTCGACGAGGCGGCCTGCACGTACACGTCGCTGACCTGGTCGTCGAGTCCGGCGAGCGTCTGCGCGACGTCGAGGGGGATGTAGACGTTCGAGGCGGTCGTGGCGTCGGCTCCGGAGGCGGTCACCGTGCCGACCACGCTGAACGTGGTGCCCACGATGTCGATTGTGTCGCCGGTGGCGATCCCCGCCTCCGTCGCGTAGGAGGCGTCGAGGACGGCGACGTCCGTGCCCGCGTCGTCGGCTGCGAGCGAGCGTCCGTCGCTGAGGGTGACGGCCGAGAGCGGACCGACGGCGTCGCCCGAGGGGTCGAGACCGAGGACCGTGAAGGAGTCGACGCCGAAGGAGCTCCCGCCTGCGCCGTCCGGACCACCCCGCGGCGGGGTCGCGCCGGTCGCGTCATCGCCGGGCACGCCTGCCGTCCCATCGGATCCCTGCGCCTGGGAGAAGTCGGGCAGCTCGCCCGTGAAGGTCGTGTTCGTGAGCGACAGGGTGGCTGCGGCGGCTTCGACGTTGGCGACGTCGGTGATCGTGCCGAGCGCCGTCGCGTCGAAGGTCGACGTGCCGCGCGCCGCCTCGAGCCGCGACTGGTTGACGGTCGTCGTGCCGTCGCTCGTCGATCCGTCGCCCGAGCCGAAGTCGAAGTTCTGGCCGGGGCCACCGCCCTCCGTCGGCGCTTCGGCGGCTTGACTGACGGTGATGTCCGTTCCGACCCCGTAGACGGATTCCAGCACCGACGCCTGCGCCGTCTTCACGCCGGCTGCGACCGAGTTGACGATGATCACGAGGGCGATGGCGAGCGCCATCCCGATGGCGATGATGATGGTCTGTTTCCGACGACCGACGAGTTCCCGCCGGAGATAGGTTCCGAACATGTCTGAGTTTCCTTCTGCTCTGGTGCACGTGCCGGCGTCCCCGTTGCGGGACGCCGACGATCCGCACGTCGCGGATGACTTGGACCGGACGCTACGGAGGCCCGCTTGGCCTGCGCCTCGGCGACGCTATGAATCGGCCCAGGTCGATGTGGGCGCCTCGCCGGCTCGGGGAGGGCACAGCATCCGTCTGGTCGGTTCATAGACAGCTCATAGGGCGGAGGCGAATACTGAACGCGTGAACATCCCGACCCAGGCGCCCGGTGCCGCGCGAAGCGCACTCAAACGGGCCGACGGCACCGCCGTCCGTGTGCTCGTCGTCGACGACGAGGCGACGCTCACGGACCTCCTGCAGATGGCCCTGCGCTACGAGGGCTGGGAGATCCGGACCGCCGCCGACGGCCGCGAGGCCCTCACGACCGCCCGCGACTTCCGCCCGGACGCCATCGTGCTCGACATCATGCTGCCCGACCTGGACGGCCTGCAGGTGCTGAACCGCCTGCGGACCTCGGGGAGCGACGTCCCCGTCCTGTTCCTCACCGCCAAGGACTCGCTCGACGACCGCATCGCGGGCCTCACCGCCGGCGGCGACGACTACGTGACCAAGCCCTTCAGCCTCGAGGAGGTCGTCGCCCGGCTGCGCGGGCTCATCCGCCGCTCGACCCTGCTGGCCGCCGACGAGTCCGGCCCGGACATCGTGGTCGGCGACCTCGTGCTGAACGAGGACAGCCACGAGGTGACGCGCGACGGCGAGCCCATCGAACTCACCGCGACCGAGTTCGAGTTGCTGCGGTTCCTCATGCGGAACCCGCGCCGGGTGCTGAGCAAGGCCCAGATCCTCGACCGGGTGTGGAGCTACGACTTCGGCGGTCGTGCGAGCGTCGTCGAGATCTACATCTCCTACCTGCGGAAGAAGATCGATGCCGGGCGCGAGCCCATGATCCACACCGTGCGCGGCGCCGGCTACATGTTGAAGATCCCGACGGTCGGTTCGTGACCACGAGCGCCCCCGTCACCGACCCGGCAGCGACGACCACCGACTCCACCCACCCCAAGCGCGCTCCGTGGACGCTCCGTCGACGCCTCATGGTCGTCGTCGTCGGGCTCCTCGCCCTCGGCAGCGCCGTCGTCGGAGTCGCGAGCGCGGTGGCGGTGAGCGGCCTCCTCACCGAGGGCGTCGACAACCAGCTCACGAAGGCCGCCGCGCGGATCGTCGACTACGGTCGCAACGGTCAACTCCCCACGCCGGAGTCCATCCCCGACGCCGCGATCCCGGACGGCTACGGCGGTGGCTCGGGCACGCGCGAGCCGCCCGCCTTCATCGGCGCTCCGGGCCTCGGCCCCGGCGCACTCGGGGCGATCGTCGTCGACGGCACCATCGTCAGCGCCGGATACCTCAACGCCGACGGCAGCACGGTCCCGTGCACCGAGAGTCAGGACGCCATGATCCTCACGGTGTCGGCCGGTGACCGACCGTCGACCATCAACCTCGGGGAGCACCTCGGCGACTACCGCGTCGTCGCCGTCACCGACGCGAGCGGCGCGACGAGGATCATCGGGCTGCCGCTCGCCGAGGTCGCGTCGACGGTCATGCAGCTCGTCACCCTCATCGCGATCATGAGCGTCGTGGTCCTGCTGCTCGCCGGGCTGGCCGCGTTCGCGATCGTGCGGTACTCGCTCCGCCCGCTCGACCGGGTCGTCGCGACGGCCGCGGTCGTCGCCGAACTGCCCCTCGACCGCGGTGAGGTGGCGCTCGCCGTCCGGGTACCGGAGTCGGACACCGACCCGCGCACCGAGGTCGGACGCGTCGGATCGGCGATCAACCGCATGCTCGGGCACGTCTCGTCCGCGCTGAACGCCCGGCAGGCGAGCGAGAACAAGGTGCGCCGGTTCGTCTCGGACGCGAGCCACGAGCTCCGGACCCCGCTGGCGTCCATCGCCGGATACTCGGAACTCGCCGCCCGGAAGTCGGACGCGCTGCCGGAGGACGTCACGCACTCCCTCGGCCGGATCCGCTCCGAGGCCGGTCGCATGACCACGATCGTCGAGGACCTGCTGCTGCTGGCGCGGTTGGACGAGGGACGCGAACTCGCGAAGCGCCCCGTCGACCTCACCGAACTCGTCATCCACACCGTCGGCGACGCCCATGTCGCCGGGCCGGACCACGTGTTCGAACTGGACTTCCCCGAGGAGCCCGTCCTCGTCACGGGTGATGCGTCCCGACTGCAACAGGTGATCGTCAACCTACTCGCCAACGCGCGGACCCACACGCCCGCCGGGACGACCGTGCGGACGGGGCTGGCGGTCGAGAGCGGTCCTGCGGGCGAGATCGCCGTGCTGACCGTGTCGGACGACGGCCCCGGCATCGACCCCGCGCTGCAGCCCAACCTCTTCGAGCGCTTCGTCCGTGGCGACGACTCCCGCTCACGGGCCACCGGGAGCACCGGCCTCGGGCTCGCGATCGTGCACGCCGTCGTGGCCGCGCACCACGGCACGGTCAGGTGCGAGAGCACACCAGGACGGACGGTGTTCCGCGTCGAGCTGCCGGCCGTCGCCACCCCGGACGTCCTCGTCCCGACGGCGGAGTGATCCGTGAGGCCGGGTAGCGTGGTCCCCATGTGGGTCAAGGTGTGCGGTCTGTCCGAGGCGTCCGACGTCGCTGCGGCGGTGGACGCCGGAGTCGACGCGATCGGATTCGTCTTCGCGCCGGGGTCGCCCCGGACCATCGAGCCCGAACGCGTCGCCTCGCTGCTCGCCGACGTCCCCGAGTCGGTGCTCACGGTCGGCGTCTTCCGGCGCCAGTCGGTCGAGGAGGTCTCGCGGATCGCCGGTGCTGCCGGGGTGCAGGCCGTCCAGCTCCACGGTGACGAACCACCCGAGGCGTTCCAGGAGCTGCAGGCGATGGGATGGCGGACGCTCCGGGCGACCTCGGCGGTGCACTACGCCTCCGAGAACGCCGCCGAGCGCGCCGCCTACGCCGAGGAGCTGTTGCTCCTCGATGCACCTGACCCGGGAGCCGGGAAGACCTTCGACACGATCGCTCTGGTGGCGAACCCACCCACCCGCACGTGGATCCTCGCCGGTGGTCTCACGCCGGAGAACGTCCAGGGCCTCATCGCGGAACTCCGGCCCTGGGGGGTCGACGTGTCCAGCGGGGTCGAGTCCTCGCGCGGGGTGAAGTCGCCGGAGCTCATCCGTTCGTTCGTGCACGCCGCCCGCACCGCCCGGGCCGTCTGAGCGTCTGCGGGACACCCGCTGGTCCGGGGTGCGACCCGCGCGCTACATTCGTCGGATGAGGCGGTCGGTCGACCGCGATGACGACAAGGAGCGCCACCACCGTGATCGACACCATCCTGCTCGCCGCTGACGACAACGGTCGTGCCGCCATCGAGTTCATGAACGCCCCCGCCAACGTCTTCGGCGGCATCATCGGCTACGCGCTGTTCGTCGCCTCCGTCTGGGGGATGTTCGAGAAGTCTGGCCGCTCCGGCTGGACCGCGATCATCCCGATCTACAACTGGTACGTCGTCGTGAAGCTCGCCGGCTTCACGGGTGCGGCGACCATCCTCTACTTCATCCCTCTCGTGAACATCGTGTTCGGGTGGATCGTCGGATGGCACATCGGCAAGCAGTTCGACAAGAGCACGGTGTTCCGGATCTTCGGACTCGTCCTGTTCCAGCTGATCGGGTTCTTCATCCTCAGCTACGGTTCGGACCGCTACGTGGGCAAGCAGGCCGACCGCGCCTAGCCGGCGGTCACCTGGGCCGGACGCTCACCGGGACGGCCACGCCCACGGCGGCGTCGACAGCAGGCCCTGATCCTCGACGGTCGTCTCGCCGAGTCGCTTCACCAGCCGGTGTTCGTGCACCTCGCCGGCCTCGAGCATGGCCTCGATGAGTGGGCGGGCGTGGGAGACGACCACGAGCTGTGTGTCGGCGCTCGCCGCGGTGATGAGCCGAGCGAGCTGGGGGAGGAGGTCGCCGTGCAGGCTCGTCTCGGGTTCGTTCAGCACCATGAGCTCGGGCGGGCGAGGGGTGAGGAGCGCCGCGACGAGCAGCAGGTAGCGGAGCGTGCCGTCGGACAGCTCGCCGGCCGAGAGCGGACGGAGCATCCCGGGCTGTTCGAGCTCCAGTCGGAACACCCCGTCGTCGGCGCGCACGCGCAGCACGCTGCCGGGGAACGCGTCGTCGACGGCGGCGTCGAGCCGGTCCCGACCGCCGGACTCGATGATCGTCTGCACCGCGGCGGCGAGGTCCGCGCCGTCGTGGCCGAGGACCGGCGTCCTCGTGCCGACCTGTGGCGCACGTGCGGGGGCGTCGCGGTCGGTCCGGAACTGGTCGTAGAACCGCCAGCCGCGCACCTGGCCGCGCACGCGGAGGACCTCGGGCGTCG
Source organism: Plantibacter sp. PA-3-X8 (assembly GCF_003856975.1). Lineage (NCBI taxonomy): Bacteria > Bacillati > Actinomycetota > Actinomycetes > Micrococcales > Microbacteriaceae > Plantibacter > Plantibacter sp. PA-3-X8. The sequence continues at coordinate 44,333 of NZ_CP033107.1, read as the reverse complement.
CGTCGGCGTCCGAGAACTCGGTGAGGATGCTCTCCGAGGTGCCGAGCGTTCGACCGATCGGACGCCACGACCCGTCGCGGACCCGGACCGCCGGACCGTGCCGGTCGACGAGCAGGCTGCTCGGTTTGGCCAGTGCGCCGGCGAAGATCTGCTCCCGCTTGATCTCGGGGTCGCGGCCGAACAGCGTCGTGGACGGCTCCGGGATCCCGAGGTCGACGAGATACCCCAGCGTGTCCGTCGCGAACCCGAGTCGCAGGCTGATCGGACCCGTGCGGCGCGTGCCCTGGACCGGGACGGAACCGTCGACCATGGCTCGACTCACGTGCTCGGGGCCGGCCCAGAGCGTCGAGGAGAGCCCGCCGTCGCGCGCGAGGGATCCGACGACATCGCCGTCGCCCGCACTCGCGAGGAGTCGGAGTGCCCGGTAGAGGTTGGACTTGCCGGTGCCGTTCGCGCCGGTCACGACGTCGAGGCCGTGCAGCGGCAGCACGGTGTCTCGGATGGAACGGTAGCCGGAGATGGCGAGCGTCTGGATCATGGCTCCATGGTGCCGGTCGCCTCGGACATCCGGACGGGCGGTCGTGAGCGCCCGGTGCACGCCTGTCGGAACGGGGCCGGGGGTGTGTTATGGTTGTCGAAACCAAAGACCGCCGGTCACTGTCGCGTGCAAACGAGACAGTCGAAGGTTCTCATGACGAGACGTCCAGCGCAGGTGTATGAAGATCTGATCGAGGCTCGCCTCTCCCCAGCTCCGTGCGCTTGCGCCGGAGCTTTTTTCATGCCCGAACCCTTCGCCGGCCCGGCGGTTGGTGTGTGCGGCCTCCGCTGCATGCATTCAAGATTCGAAAAGGAGTGGCCATGGCGAACAAGGAAGCCTCGGTTGCCGAACTCACGGAGAAGTTCCAGAGCTCGACTGCCGTTCTGCTGACCGAGTACCGCGGCCTCACTGTTGCTCAGCTCAAGAACCTGCGCAAGAGCATCAGTGCGGACGCAACCTACGCCGTGGTGAAGAACACGCTGACCAAGATCGCGGCGAACAACGCCGGCATCTCGTCGTTCGACGACGAGCTCGCCGGTCCGTCCGCGATCGCATTCGTGCACGGTGACCCGGTCACCGTCGCGAAGGCTCTTCGTGACTTCGCCAAGGCAAACCCTCTCCTCGTGGTCAAGGGCGGTTACTTCGACGGTAACCCGCTGACCGCTGAAGAAGTCGGCAAGCTCGCCGACCTCGAGTCCCGTGAAGTGCTGCTGGCAAAGCTTGCCGGCGCCGTCAAGGCCTCGCTGTTCGGAGCTGCCTACCTCTTCAACGCACCGCTCTCGAAGGCCGTTCGCACGGTCGAGGCGCTGCGCGAGAAGCAGGAGTCCGCGGCCGAGTAATTCGGTTCCGCGAACAATCAACCCCGTACCTGTCCGCCGCGTGATGCGGTTGCAGGGCATGAAACAAGGAGAACAATCATGGCAAAGCTGTCAAACGAAGAACTGATCAACGCGTTCAAGGAGCTCACGCTCATCGAGCTCAGCGAGTTCGTCAAGCTGTTCGAGGAGACCTTCGAGGTCACCGCTGCTGCTCCCGTCGCCGTCGCCGGCCCGGCTGCTGCTGGCGCTGCTGTCGAAGAGGTCGAAGAGAAGACCGACTTCGACGTCATCCTCGAGGCTGCTGGCGACAAGAAGATCCAGGTCATCAAGACGGTCCGCGAGCTCACCTCGCTCGGCCTCGGCGAGGCCAAGGCTCTCGTCGACGGCGCTCCGGCTGCCGTCCTCGAAGGCGCCAACAAGGAAGCCGCTGACAAGGCGAAGGAAGCCCTCGAGGCTGCCGGCGCCACCGTCACGCTCAAGTAGTCGGTCCCCTGCGGGGGACAACCACTGGGCTGGCGACCGACTCCGGTCGGTCGCCGCTGACGATCGCGGATCTTCTTGAGACGAGTGCTGCACGCACTCGGCAGAGACATCCGTGATCGGAGGGCATCGCCCCCGATTCGTTCGGGAGCGGTGCCCTCCGTCAGTTAATCGGAGGGCCTGCGATTCGTCGCGTCACTCCACACGGACGCGGATGCTCTGCACCCGTCGACGACGTTCGTCGACGGTTCACGCAGGTATCCGCGTCGTCGTCCCGCTCCGTGTGAGCGTGGGCCGTCGGTGCGGTGCCCGAATCGGGAGAACCCACCACCATGAACACCCACGCACGCTGGCGTGCAACCATCACCTGGATCCGAGCCCAGCTCGCATCCGCCTTCACCGAGTCGGAACGGGCGAGCGACGCCCATCCGCCCGATCCGCGGGTCAGCCAGTCCTTCACCACCTGGATGCGCTGACCGGTTCACAATTCAGGTCCGCCTGGGCGAGTCCCGCCCTGCGGGAGGCTCCCGGTGCCGACGCGCCGGGAGCCTCCTGAATGGTGATCACCGGACTGAGGGTGCAAGTGCATAGCTTAGCTATGTATACTGGATGGATCATGACCGAGAACCGTACGCATTCACCCCTGCACACCATCCTCGGCGACCTCATCACGGCATCGCACCGGCTCACCCGCCTTGCCGCCCAGGCCACCGGATCCTCCGAATCGCCCGCCGTCTGGCGCACGCTCTCCGTGCTCACCACGGTCGGCCCCGTCCGGGTCGGCGAACTGGCCCGCCAGAGCCGGGTGTCCCAACCCACGATGACGAAGCTCGTGCAGAGCCTCGACGAGCGCGACTGGATCAAACGGATCGCCGACGTCGACGACCACCGCGCGTGGCTCATCGCCATCGCCCCCAAGGGGACGGCCGCCCTCCTCGCCTGGCTGGACGAGCTCACCAACGCCCTGGAGCCGGCCTTCACCGACCTCGAGGACGACGACCTCGCTGCGATCGCCAGGACGGTCGAGATCATCCAGGCCCGCGTGGCCGTCGAGATCGCCTCGGAGCTGACGGCATGAGCGCCGAAACCAGCGCACGCACGTCCTCCGTGCCCACGCCCACGGCGTCGAGCCACGGCCACGGCGCCGGCCACAGTGCAGACCTCGGCGGCATCCTGCACCAGCCGAAGGCCGTCTGGGCGGTCGCCTTCGCGAGCGTCATCGCCTTCATGGGCATCGGCCTCGTCGACCCGATCCTCCCCGCGATCGCCGAAGACCTCCAGGCGACGCCGACCCAGGCCGAGATGCTCTTCACGAGCTACCTGCTCGTCACCGGCGTGGCCATGCTCTTCACGAGCTGGCTGTCGAGCCGGATCGGTGCCAAACGCACGCTCCTCATCGGACTCGCACTCGTCGTCCTGTTCGCCCTCCTCGCGGGCCTGTCCGACTCCGTCGGAGCCGTCATCGGCTTCCGGGCCGGCTGGGGCCTCGGCAACGCGCTCTTCATCTCGACGGCACTCGCCACCATCGTCGGTGCTGCAGCGGGCGGCCGCGCCAACGCGATCATCCTGTACGAAGCGGCACTCGGGCTCGGCATCGCGATCGGTCCACTCCTCGGTGGTCTCCTCGGCGGCATCGGCTGGAAGTGGCCGTTCTTCGGCACCGCGACGCTCATGGCCGTCGGGTTCATCGCGATCGTCACCCTGCTGAAGGCCGAGGGGCCGAAGCCTGAGCCGCTCAAGCTGTCCGCGCCGTTCAAGGCGCTGGCGATCCCGTCGCTCGGCATCCTCGCGGCAGCCGCCCTGTTCTACAACATCGGCTTCTTCACCCTGCTCGCCTACTCGCCGTTCCCGCTCGGCCTCGATGCGATGGGTCTCGGGTTCACCTTCTTCGGCTGGGGTGTCGCGCTGGCGATCACGAGCGTGTTCGTCGCACCGCTGCTCACGGCTCGGATGCGTCGCACCTCCGTGATCAAGCTGGTCCTGCCGTTGCTGGCGCTGGACCTCGTCGCGGCCGGACTCCTCGTGCAGTCCACCACCGGCCTCATCGTCTGCATCGTCGTCGGCGGACTCCTGCTCGGCGTCATGAACACGGTGCTGACCGAGTCGGTCATGGAGGCGACGGACCTGCCGAGCAACGTCGCATCCTCGGCGTACTCGTCCGTACGGTTCCTCGGTGGGGCCATCGCGCCGCCGGCCGCCGCGGAGATCGCGAAGCTCCTCTCGCCTGCCGCACCGTACTACGTGGCCGCCGGCTCGCTCATCGTCGCGGTCCTCATCGTCGTCCTCGGACGCAAGCACCTCGCCCGCGTCGACGGTCCGGTGGAGAGCGAACTCGACGAGGCCATCGCGATCACCGCAGCCGACGCGAGCTGATCCGACCGGTCACCGCGCCCCACTGACGCGAGCGCTCCCCTCCGGGGGCCCGCGCTCACGGCAGTGGGGCGCGCTCGCGTCCGCGCACCGCGCTGGGGGCGCAGCCGGGTGTCTACTCGGCTGACTCGGGGCGCGTCGTGGTCTGTCGGATCACCAGACGGGTCGGCCAGCGCACCTCGGAGACGGTGCTGCCCGGCTCCCCGGAGTCCGGGGCCTGCGTGCGTTGCTCGTCCTCCAGGTCTTGGAGGAGGATCTCGACGGCATGCCGCCCCTGCGCGCGGGGCTCCTGCTCGAAGGTGGTGAGCGCGAACATCTCCGCGTAGGAGTGCCCGTCAATCCCGATGACCGACAGCTCCGCCGGAACGGTGATCCCGAGGCGTCGTGCGGCGATGATGATGCCGATCGCCACCTCGTCCGTCGAGGCGAACACCGCCGTCGGGCGGATCCTCGCGTCCCGCAGCAACTGCGCCGCGGCCTCGTACCCGCCCGGCAACGAGTGGACCGCGGGCAGGACGTGCACGGCCGAGGTGAGCCCTGCATCCTCCATCGCCGCGAGGTAGCCGGCCAGGCGCCTGCCGTGCACGGTGTCCGTCTGCAGTTCGGCGTCGTGACCGGTGATGTGGGCGATGCGCGTGTGCCCGAGCGTCATGAGGTGCTCCGTCGCCTCGCGGCCGAGCGCCTGGTCGTCGATGTTGATGGAGTGGGCCCCGCGGATGTTGCCGCCGATCGACACGAGTGGACGGGGGTTGGCGAGCAGGCGCGCGATCTCGTCCTGCGAGGCCTCGATCCCGATCGAGATCATGCCGTCGAAGCGCTTGTTCGTGAGGTACGAGTCGAAGATGCGGTCGCGTTCCGGGGAGTCGGGCGGCAGATGGTGGAGCGTCAGGTCGTAGCCCCGCGCACGGAGTGCCCCCTCGGCGCCCTCGAGGACCTCCCCGAAGTACCAGCGGTTGAGGAACGAGGTGAGGACACCGATGGCCAGCGTGCGTCCGGTGGACAGGCTCGCGGCGATGGGCGAGGCGACGTACCCGATCGTGGCCGCGGCCTGCACGACCCGTTCCCGGGTCTCGGCCGACACGTATCCGCGCCCGGTGAGCGCTCGCGAGGCCGTCGCTTTCGAGACGCCGGCGAGGGCCGCGACATCGCTGATGGCACCACTCATGCCGACTCCCTCCGTTGGGTAGCACCACCATAGCGAATCTGGAACAGACCTGGAACTGCAGACTGGAACTGATCCATAACATCTGGAACACGAATGGACCGCCCGGCCGCATGATTTCGGTGGGAGCGCTCTCACTGTTTATTTCGTTATGTTCTCGTGCTTGCATCCTGTCGCCGGGTGAAGTACTTTGACGCATGGAAACGGTTCCGCATCCGGGCCGATTCCGCACCAGTGCATCATCGGAACGGCTCGACCCTGGAGACGTTCGAACCTGCAGCACTCAATGAGGAGGACACAGATGAGTTTCATTCGGACCCGCCGGACGGCCCTGCCGCTGGCCGTCCTGGCCGTCGCGGGCGTCGCGCTCACCGCTTGTTCAGGCGGATCGGGCAGCAGCGGCGGTGGCGACGACGACAAGACCGTCACCATCTACGGGACGATCGCCGACACCGAGGCGAAGCTGCTCGAGGAGAGCTGGGCCGACTTCGAGAAGGACAGCGGCATCACGATCAAGTACGAGTCCTCCAAGGAGTTCGAGTCGCAGATCGGTATCCGCGCCCAGGGCGGCAACCCGCCCGACCTCGCGATCTTCCCGCAGCCCGGCCTCCTGGCCGACCTCGCCAAGCGCGACTACCTGAAGCCCGCGCCCGACAGCGTCAAGGCGAACATCGAGAAGTACTGGTCGAAGGACTGGGCCGCCTACGGCACCGTCAACGACACCGTCTACGGCGCGCCGCTCATGGCGAGCGTCAAGGGCCTCGTCTGGTACCAGCCGGCCAAGTTCAAGGAATGGGGCGTCGAGGTCCCGAAGACCTGGGACGAGCTGCTCACGCTGACCAAGACGATCCAGGAGAAGACGGGTGCAGCTCCCTGGTGCGCCGGCTTCGGCTCCGGCGACGCCTCGGGCTGGCCCGGCACCGACTGGATCGAAGACCTCGTCCTGCGCCAGCAGGGCCCGGACGTCTACGACGACTGGGTGGCCAACAAGGTCAAGTTCACCGACCCGAAGATCAAGGAAGCGTTCGACTCGGTCGGCGAGATCCTCAAGAACCCGGAGTACGTGAACGCGAGCTTCGGCGACGTGTCCTCGATCAACTCGACCGAGTTCGGTGACGTCGCTCCGGCGCTCGCCTCCGGCGCCTGCGCACTGCACCACCAGGCATCCTTCTTCTCCGGCTTCCTCGAGGACGCCGGCGCGACCGTCGCCCCCGACGGTGACGTGTGGGCCTTCGTGACCCCCGGCATCAAGGAGGGCGAGACCGCTGTCACCGGCGGTGGCGAGATCGTCGGCGCGTTCAGCGACGACGAGAGCACCGTCAAGGTCCAGGAGTACCTCTCGAGCCCTGAGTGGGCGAACAAGCGGGTCAAGCTCGGCGGCGTCATCTCGGCCAACAACGGCCTCGACCCGGCGAACGCCTCGACCCCGATCCTCAGCCAGGCGATCGAGATCCTGCAGGACGAGAAGACCACGTTCCGCTTCGACGCCTCCGACCTGATGCCCGGTGCCGTCGGCGCCGGAACCTTCTGGAAGGGCCTCGTGAACTGGATCAACGGCGACGAGACCGACCAGGTCCTCAAGGACATCGAAGCCGGCTGGCCCTCCAGCGAGTAATCGATATCCGGAACTGCTGCTCATGAGCGGAAGCGCCGGAGGGTGATCACCCTCCGGCGCTTCCGCCTCGGCAGTGGAACCCCCTAGGGTTCACTCAGGGTCCAACGCCGTACTCGAAAGGCCAGCTATGTCAGGTTTCCTCAACTGGTTGGGCGGACTGCCACCGCTCGCCCAGATCCCGATCGTCGTCATCGCCTTCGGCGCGGTGGTGGCCCTCCTCCTCTTCTTCGTGGACATCGCGCCACGCAAGGGCACCCTCTACACGGTCATCCGTCTGGCGTTCTGCGTCCTGGTGCCCGTCATCGTCGTCCTCTTCTTCGGCTCGTTCCTGTGGGCCGCGGCTGTCGCAGCCGTCCTGGGTGGCGTGCTCTTCCTCCTCGACTACCGCTCCAAGAAGGGCGTCGGGTACCTCGTCCAGCTCGTCGGCTTCCTCGCACCGGCGTTCCTGCTGCTGCTGATCGGCCTGATCCTGCCGTCGATCAACACGACGATCGCCGCATTCATGTCGGCGTCCGGCAAGAACTTCGTCGGGCTGAACAACTTCATCTGGCTGTTCACGCAGCCGAGCGCGATCCGCACCGTGATCAACACGATCATCTGGGTGCTGCTCGTCCCGGCGCTGTCGACGGCCTTCGGCCTCGCGTACGCGGTGTTCATCGACAAGTCCCGCGGTGAGAAGTACTTCAAGATCCTCGTCTTCATGCCGATGGCGATCTCCTTCGTCGGCGCATCCATCATCTGGCGCTTCATCTACGCCTACCGTGAGGCCGGCGCGACCCAGATCGGTCTGCTCAACCAGATCGTCGTGTGGTTCGGCGGCACCCCGGTGCAGTGGTTGCAGAACGAGCCGTGGAACACGCTGTTCCTCATCGTCGTGCTCATCTGGGTGCAGACCGGGTTCGCGATGGTCGTCCTGTCCGCCGCGATCAAGGGTGTCCCCACCGAGCAGATCGAGGCCGCCGAGCTCGACGGCACGAACGGCTGGCAGCGCTTCACCAACGTCATCGTCCCCGGCATCCGCTCCTCGCTGGTCGTCGTCGTCACGACGATCTCCATCGCGTCGCTGAAGGTCTTCGACATCGTCCGCACCATGACCGCCGGTAACAACGGCACCTCGGTCATCGCGAATGAGATGTACACCCAGTTCAAGAACTTCGAGAACGGCCGGAGTGCGGCGTTCGCCGTGATCCTGTTCATCCTCGTGCTGCCGATCGTCATCTACAACGCACGGCAGATCAAGAAGCAGAGGGAGATCCGATGAGTGCTGTGCAGCCGATCGAACTACCGATCGACGAGTCCACGAAGGACCAGCTCGCGAAGGGTGAACGCGGTATCGAGGCTGCGAGCCGACGGACGAAGAAGCGGCTCACGAGCCGTGGCGCGACCATCGCGGCCGTCGTCATCGCCGTGCTGTGGACGATCCCGACCTTCGGTCTCTTCGTCTCCTCGTTCCGGCCTGAGCAGCAGGTGAAGACCACCGGTTGGTGGACGATCTTCTCCGACTTCCAGGTCACCATCGACAACTACGTGCAGGTGCTGCAGGCCGGCAACTCGACGCTGAACCTCGCGGGCTCGTGGGTCAACTCGATCGCCATCGCGGTCCCGGCGACCCTGATCCCGCTGGTGGTGGCGAGCCTCGCGGCGTACGCGTTCGCGTGGATCGACTTCCGCGGCAAGAACTTCCTGTTCATCCTCGTGTTCGCGCTGCAGGTCGTGCCGATCCAGATGGCGCTCGTCCCGCTGCTGTCGACCTTCTCCCGTGGCCTGAACATCTTCGGTCTGCAGGTCGGCGAGGGACTGGACGCGAGCGGCACCTTCGCCCAGGTGTGGATCGCCCACACCATGTTCGCGCTGCCGCTGGCGATCTTCCTGCTGCACAACTTCGTCGCGGAGATCCCCGGCGAGGTCATCGAGGCGGCACGCGTCGACGGCGCGGGTCACGGTCAGATCTTCTTCCGGATCGTGCTGCCCCTGACCATGCCCGCCATCGCGTCGTTCGCGATCTTCCAGTTCCTGTGGGTGTGGAACGACCTGCTGGTCGCGCTCATCTTCGCGGACGGCGAGGTCGCACCGATCACGAAGCTGCTGGCGGAGATCACGGGTACGCGTGGCAACGAGTGGCACCTGCTCACGGCCGGCGCGTTCATCTCGATCCTCGTCCCGCTGGTCGTGTTCTTCGCGCTGCAGCGGTACTTCGTCCGCGGGCTCCTGGCCGGTTCGACGAAGGGCTGACCCGACGCCGCGGTTCGATCCTCCGATCGACAGCGTCGTCGGTGCGCGAACGCCCCGGGAGCTCACGCTCCCGGGGCGGGTCGTCTTGTCTGGTTCACAATTCAGGTGAGCCTCGGCGTGCCCCGCCCGACTGACCGGGTTGTGGACGCAACACTCCGCGGACATCCTGAGTTGTGGACCGAGAGTAACGGCACATCGAACGACCAGTCGAGGTCACGATTCGGCGAGAGCCGAACGAATGGCTCCTTCGACGGCGTACCAGTCGTCCATGACCATCCGGTAGGTGAATCGGAGGACGCGGTACCCGCGGATCGCCAGCATCGCGTCCCGCCAGCGGTCGTGCTCGTGAGCATCTGGCGTGTCGTGGAACTCACGTCCGTCCCACTCGATCACGATCCGTCCCGCCAGGACGAGGTCGACCCGTCCTACCCCATCGATGAGTACCTGGTGGACTCCGCGGATGCCCGCACGCTCGAGGCGGATCCGGCCGATGGTCTCGAGGAAGCTGTGGCAGCCGCTCTCTCGCCGGGGGAGGGCGTCGAAGAACCGGCGGGGGAGTTCCCGCAGCCAGTCCTCGAGATGAGCTGCGCCGCGTGGATCGACGTTGATGAAGGAGTCGAATGCGGCGACGGCGAGGTCGGGATGCTGGCAGGCTGCGATCTGCAGGGTGGTCTCGTACGGCGAGGTCAGGAGCTTCGGTCGGTCATCTCTGGAGAGGGGCGAGTGCCAGTGCAGAACGAGACCTTGCAGGTCGCGGAACTCCTCGCCACTGGGGTAGGTCGTCCGGTCATCGGGATGGCGGAGTCGTGAGGCGTTCTCGGTGAGGCTCACATGCACCTCACCCCTCCGGGCAACGGCCCAGCCGTAACGCTCCGCGGCTGAAACACAGCCCAGTCGCCCGCCCACCCGTACGGCCCGGATCAAGGCTGGATCTGCGGCGGGTGCCGCGTACCAGCCACGGCGTGGTCGGACGAGGAGTCCTGTCGCCACCGCGAAGGTCAGTTGTCGCCCCGTGAAACCGTGGTCGATCAGTTCACGCCGAGTCGCCACCTGTCCCAGGTGCTCTACGGCGGTCGCGAGTCCGATCATCGCTCCAGCGTCCTCGTGTCGCATCCGCTGCGATGACGCACGCCTGCGCCGATGTGCACCGATGACCGGTTCGACCGGTTGTGGAGCACGCTCGTGTCGGTTCACAACTCAGGATCGGGGACGGCGTGTCGGCCAGCAGGCACACAAACGGAGGCGAAACGCCGAGCCACTCCTGAGTTGTGAACCGCGGGACGGGGACAAGGGCGGGGAGGACGGTGGGCGGGGATAGGGTGGCGGGATGAGCATGCACGGCGGACGGGGCGGGCCACGCGGCGGTGCACCCGGGGGCGGCGGGCCTCGAGCGGGCAGCCGCGTCAGCGGTGGCGACATGGCGGCGCAGAAGGCGCTCAACGCCGAGGCACCGAGGATCCCGAACCTCGGCAAGCGCATCGTCGCGCTGTTCGTGCCCTTCCGCGCCAAGATCATCCTCACGATGGTGCTCGTCGTCATCGGTGCCGCCCTCGCGGTGCTCCCTCCGTTGCTGGTCAAGCAGGCGTTCGACGTCGGCCTGTTCCCGACCGACGGTGGCAGCCCGAACCTCGTCGCCCTCGCGGAGATCGTCGGCGTGATGGTGGCGCTGTTCATCATCGCGGCCCTGCTCGGCGTCTGGCAGACCTACCTCACGGCGACCGTCGGCAACAGTGTCATGGGTGCCCTGCGCATCAAGCTGTTCTCGCAATTGCAGGCGATGGAACTGAGCTTCTTCACCCGCACGAAGACGGGCATCATCCAGTCGCGCCTCCAGAACGACGTCGGCGGCGTCGCGAACGTCCTCACCAACACCGTGTCGAGCGTGCTCGGCAACACCGTGACGGTCATCTCGGCGCTCGTCGCGATGCTCATCCTCAACTGGCAACTGACGATCGTCGCCCTGATCCTCATGCCGATCCTCGTGATCGCGCAGCGCCGCGTCGGTCAGGTCCGGGCACGGATCGCGACGAAGACCCAGGAGTCGCTGTCGGAGATGACCGCGATCACCCAGGAGGCCCTGAGCGTCTCCGGCGTGCTCCTCGCGAAGAGCTTCAACCGCCAGGACACCGAGGTCGAGCGCTACAGCGCCGAGAACCGCACCCAGATCCGCCTCCAGGTCAGCCAGGCGATGAGCGGCCAGTGGTTCTTCGCGATGGTGAACATCTTCCTGTCGTCCATCCCCGCGATCGTCTACCTGGTGGCCGGCTGGCTCATCACCGGTGGGGCGGTGGACGTCACCGCCGGCTCGATCGTGGCCTTCACCACCATCCAGGCCCGCCTGCTGTTCCCGCTCATGGGCGTCATGCGCGTCGCCCTCGACCTGCAGACCTCCGGCGCCCTCTTCGCGCGGATCTTCGAGTACCTCGACCTCAAGCCCGCGATCGCCGACCGCCCCGGCGCCGCACCGCTCCCGAGCGTCGCACCGCAGATCCGCTTCGACGACGTCACCTTCCGCTACGCCGACGCCCAGGACGACTCGACACCCACCCTCGACGGCGTCTCCTTCACGATCGAACCCGGACAGTTCGCCGCGTTCGTCGGACCGTCGGGAGCAGGCAAGACGACCATCTCCTACCTCATCCCGCGCTTCCAGGAGGTCTCGGGCGGACGGGTCATGGTGGCGGGCGCAGACGTCCGCGACGTCACGCAGGAGTCCCTCGTCTCCCGCATCGGCATCGTCAGTCAGGAGACCTACCTCTTCCACGCGACGATCGCCGAGAACCTCCGCTACGCGAAGCCCGACGCGACCCTCGCCGAGCTCGAGACCGCCTGCCGCGCGGCGAACATCCACGAGACGATCGCTCGCTTCGAGGACGGCTACGACACACTCGTCGGGGAACGCGGGTACCGCTTGTCCGGCGGCGAGAAGCAGCGCATCGCCATCGCGCGCGTGCTGCTGAAGGACCCGGAGGTGCTCATTCTCGACGAGGCGACGAGCGCCCTCGACACGATCTCCGAACGGGTCGTCCAGGTCGCCCTCGATGACGCGACCCGCGGACGCACGACAGTGTCGATCGCGCACCGCCTGTCGACCATCGTGCACGCCGACGTCATCTTCGTGCTCGACCGCGGGCGCATCGTGGAGCGCGGCACCCACCAGGAGCTGCTCGCCGCCGGCGGCGTGTACGCGACCCTCTACGCCCAGCAGGCCGTCACCGTCTGAGGAGGACGTCGCGTCGGGTCGGGCACGTCGACGACGCGCTGACGTGTGTAGGCCTGACGGCGCAGTCCGGCCGGCGAAGAATCGCGGCCCAGCCATTGTGGGCGCGCGGCACGGGTGGCTAGAGTGAGCGCCATCGTGACCCCCGAAGGAGGGGGTGACCGCGCACCGCCGGATCGAGTAGGGGACTCGTCGATGACCGCAGCTGTGGACGCACCATCCGGATCCTCGCCAGACGGCACCGCGCCGACGGGCCCGACAGTCCCACTGATTCCGCCGGCACCCTCTTCGGCCGCCAGGTCCCGCGGGTTCGGTCGCGGACGGTTCGGTCGCCCCGGCTTCAGCATCCAGTCGAAGCTGCTCGTCATGCTGCTGCTCGTCAGCGTGGGAGCGTCGATCGTGACCGGGATCGTCGGGTACCTGTCCGGCAGTGACTCGCTGCGCCAGGCGTCGTTCGAGCGGCTGACCGAGGTCCGGGAGTCCCGCGCCCGTGAGATCACGAACTACTACGACCAGACGCGCGACTCGCTCGTCGTCTACACCCGCGGCACCACGGTGGTCGACGCGATGAACGGCTTCCACGACGCCTTCCACGAGTTGGACGAGCAGCCGGTGGACCCGGCGCGCGCGTCGACGGTGACGTCGTTCTACGAGGACACGTTCGCTCCGGAGCTCGCCGAACGCACCGGAGACGAGGCGGACCCGGCTGCGTTCATCCCGACGAACCCGGCCGAGACCTACCTGCAGTCGGTGTACACGCCGGGCGACCTCGACTACGACACCGCCATCACCGTCGACGACGCCGGTGACGGGAGCGCCTGGTCGTCCGTGCACGCGCAGTACCACGACTACTTCCGCGAGATCATCGACCGTTTCGGGTACGAGGACGCCCTGCTCATCGATGACGAGGGCGACGTCGTCTACAGCGCCTACAAGGGTCCGGACCTCGGTACGAACGTCCTGACCGGCCCCTACAAGGGCGGGGTGCTCGAGGACGGCTTCACCGCGGCGCTCCGGTCGAACGCGATCGACTACGTGGGCATCACCGACTTCGAGCGCTACCAGCCGTCGCTCAACGTCCCGACGCAGTGGATCTTCTCACCGGTCGGCGAGAACGGTCGGGTCGACGGGGTGATGGCGCTGCAGGTCCCGATCGAGGCGATCAACGACATCATGACCGGCTCCGGCCAGTGGGAGCAGGACGGCCTGGGGGAGACCGGTGAGACGTACCTCGCCGGGCCCGATCAACTCATGCGCTCGACCTCCCGTCTGCTGATCGAGGATCCGAAGGCGTACGAGCGGGCCGCGGTCGCCGCCGGCACACCGCCGGAGACCGCCGCGCGTGCCGTTGCCGTCGCGGGGACGATCCAGATCCAACCGACCCGCACCGTCTCGGTCGAGCGTGCGCTCGCGGGCGAGACCGGCACCACCATCGGGCGCGGCTACCTCGGTGAGGAGAACCTCACGGCGTACACCCCGGTCGACATCGACGGGCTCCAGTGGGTGCTCGTCGCCCGGGTCGACGCCGCCGAGGCCTTCGCGCCGGTGACCGACTTCACCCGCAACCTCGTCATCTCGGTGCTCGCCATCGTGGTCGTGGTGTCGTTGCTCTCCCTGCTCCTGGCGCAGGTGTTCGCCCGGCCGGTGCGGGCACTCGTCGGCGCGGTGCGGCGGGTGGCCGGTGGCGACTACAGCGTCGAGGTGCCGAACACCCGACGCGACGAGTTCGGCGACCTCGGCTCGGCCTTCAACGACATGAGCCGCAGCCTGAGACTCAAGCAGGAGCTCATCGAGGAGCAGCGAGCGGAGAACGAGAAGCTGCTGCTCACCCTCATGCCGGCGTCGGTCGCCAAGCGCTACAAGGACGGTGAGGAGACGATCTCCGAGGTCCACCAGGACGTGTCCGTCATCTTCGCCGACCTCGTCGGGTTCGACGACCTGACCCGCGGCCTCGATCCGGAGCGGGAGCTGTCGATGCTCAACGCGCTGGTCCGCAGCTTCGACGAGGCGGCCGAGCGGCTCGGGATCGAGCAGGTGCGGACACTGCGGGAGGGGTATCTCGCGAGCTGCGGGCTGATCGTCCCACGAGTCGACAACGTGCGTCGGACCCTCGACTTCGCGCTCGAGATGCGCACGATCGTCGAACGCTTCAATGCGCAGCACCAGGCGAACCTCACCCTGCGGGTCGGCGTGGACGCCGGTGTCGTGACGAGCGGCCTCGTCGGCCGGACGAGCCTCGCCTACGACATGTGGGGCGACGCGGTGAGCCTCGCCAACCAGGTGCAGTCGGTCTCCGGGACGGCCGGCATCTTCGTCAGTCAGCGGGTACGTGACCGTATGCAGGACACCGTCGCCTTCGAGGCCGCCGGCACCGTGGAGACGCGCGGCGGTCCGCAGGCCGTCTGGCAAGTCGTCTCGGGGCCGAAGTCATGACGCAGGTGTGGCAGGAGGCTTGGTTCCCCTGGGCCGTGGCGCTGGCCGTCGGCGTCCCCGTGCTGCTCATCGTCCTGACCGAGGTGCTCGGTGCGCTCAACCGCCGGAAGCATGCGGCGGCGAAACCGATCCGTCTGCTGCGCAACTACGTGGTGCCGGTCGGCGCGGTGTTCGCGCTCCTCGTGTTCGCCACAGCGCGGGCGGACGACAGCACCTGGGTGCGGATCGTCGGCACCCTCCTCGGGTTCCTCGTGATCCTGCTCATCCTCTCCGCCTTCAACGTCGCCCTGTTCGCGAACGCCGAGGAGGGGTCGTGGCGTGACCGGATCCCGTCGATCTTCGTCGATCTCGCGCGGCTGGCCCTCATCCTCATCAGCCTCGCGATCCTGTTCTCCTGGGTGTGGGGAGCCGACATCGGCGGGCTCGTCACCGCGCTCGGCGTGACGTCGATCGTGATCGGCCTCGCCCTGCAGAACGCGGTCGGCGGGGTCATCTCGGGACTGCTGCTGCTGTTCGAGCAGCCGTTCCGTCTCGGCGACTGGCTCGACACGGGAAGCGTCCGCGGTCGCGTGGTCGAGGTGAACTGGCGTGCGGTCCACCTCGACACCGGCAACGGCATCCAGATCGTGCCGAACTCCTCGCTCGCGGGGGCGTCGTTCACGAACCTCAGCCAACCGGTCGGTGCGTACACCGCGAGCGTCGAGGTGACCTTCTCGACCGATGACCCGCCGGACGACGTGCTCCGGCTGCTCCGCGAGGTCGGATCGGGCCTGCCGATGCTCGAGCCGGGGGACGTGGTGTCCGCGTCCTACCTCGGCGCAGCGCGTTTCTCCGTCACCCTGCCCGTGTCCGGGCCTTCCACCGCCGACGCCGCCGTCGCCCTGTTCCGCGCCTGGCTCTGGTACGCCTCGCGGCGCCGCGGTCTCGCGCTCGACGGCGACGGCTCCGACCCGGTCGCGACGCCGGAGCGCTTGCGGAGTGCCATCGCCGAATTGGCGCCGACCCTCCACGCGCGGGAGGAGGACTACGACGAGCTCGCCCGGACGTGCACACTCGAGCGGTACGGGCCGGGGGAGACCATCCAGCAGGCGGGCACGATCCCCGGCGCGATGCGGTTCCTCGTCGAGGGTGGCGTCCATCTCGCCGTGCCGACGACGGACGGGCTCATCACCTTCCAACGACTCGGCGTCGGCGACTTCATCGGCCAGACGGCGCTGACGAGGGAGGTCGCCATGGCCGCCGCGATTGCCGACGGCACGACCCTGGTCCTGCGGATGCCGCTGTCCACCATCGACCAGCTCGTTCGCAGTAAGCCCCGCCTGGCTCAGGAGATCGGTGCCTCGATCGACAACAAGCACCGGCAGGCACAGGCGGCGCTCGCCGAGGCGGGGATCGTCCGCGGTACGATCGGCCGGTAGCCAGCAGCCGTCCCCAGCCGAGCGAGGAACCGATGCCGAACCCCGATGGACCGTCCGGGTCGCGGCCGTCGCCTGTCGGCGATTCCGTGACCGAGCGGATCCGCAACGCGATCTACGACGGGACGCTCGCCTCGGGCGAGCTGCTCATCGAGGAGGAGCTCCGGGAGTGGCTCGGCGCGCCGACGGACGCGATCGTCGGAGCACTCCGGGAACTCGAACGCGTCGGACTGGTCGAGACGGCACCGCAGCGGCACACCCGGGTCGCGCAGCCACGGGCCGAGGACCGGACAGCCGTCCTGCAGACCCTCGGAGCGCTCGTCAGCGGCGTCGTCCGGGTCACCGTCCCGACGTTGACCGCTGGGCAACGGGCCGAGCTCATGGCGTTCGTCGAGCACACGATGACGACGGTGACGGCGGAGGACGCGGATGCGCACGGCCGCTGCGTCTGGGGGCTCGTGGACCGGTTCCTGAAGCACTGCGAGAACCCGGTCCTCGTCACGGCGACGAAGGACGTGATCGGCGCCCTGATCTACCGCGTCGCGGCGACGCGGTCGGCCGAGACGGTGGACTGGTCGGATCTGCGCGTCGGGTACCCGCACCTCCGCTCCGCGATCGCCTCGGGCGACGCCGTCGGCGCGGAGCTCGCGATCGAGCACGTCTTCCGGCTCCAGGTCCCGCTCCACGACCTGGAGGTGCACTGAGCGACGGCGACATGCTGACCTCGGGGCTGTCGCCGGTGGGACGCGGGGCAATAGTCTGCTGATGGCGCGGTGCTCGCCAGAGCTCCGCGTCCACGTCGTCACCTCGAGCGAGAAGAGCCCAGATGTCCTCCCCGGAAGTCCCACCCTCCGTCGAACCGACCACCGCGTCGCAACTCCTCGCAGAGCTGGCCGGCACCTTCCTGCTGGTCTTCGGTCTCGTCGGGACGGCGACCTTCTCCGCGTTCTTCGGCGAGGAGACCTCCAACCCCCTGGGCGTCGGTTTCCTCGGGGTGGCGATCGCCCTCGGCCTCTCGGTGACCATCGCCGCCTACGCGTTCGGCCCTATCTCCGGCGGGCACTTCAACCCGGCGGTGACGCTCGGGCTCGCCGCCGCCGGTCGGTTCCCCTGGCGTGCGACGTGGACGTTCATCCTCGCGCAGCTCGTCGGAGCGTTCCTCGGTGCGCTCGCGGTGTTCGGCCTCGCGGCCGGCGGACCGGCAGGATTCCTCGACAAGGCCGTCGCGAGCGGCTTCGTCTCGAACGGGTTCGGTGAGCTCTCGCCCGGCGGATTCGGACTCGTCTCGGCGATCGTGATCGAGGTCGTCATCACCGCACTCTTCCTCTACGTCATCCTCGGCGTCACGCACACGCGGGCCGCCGCGGGCTTCGCGCCGATCGCCATCGGCGGCACGCTCACGCTGTTCCTGTTGATCGCGATCCCGATCGACAACGGCTCGCTCAACCCGGCGCGCTCCATCGCGACCGCCATCTTCGGCGGGGCCGACTGGCTCGCGCAGGTCTGGGTGTTCATCGTGTTCCCGATCATCGGCGCGCTGATCGCCGGATTCAGCTACCGGATCCTGTTCGAGGGGACCCGCCCGGTGGGTTCCCGACCGGTCGCGAACCGCAGCTGAGTCGTCCGAGCGTCGCCCGCACCCCGTCCGCCCTGGTGGACGGGGTGCGTCGTTTCGGGCCGGCACCCCGCGAACGCGGGCAACCCGCATTGGGGGACGCGCTTTCCACGGGCACCGAGCATGCTTGAGGTTCGAGCGCCGGAACCTTGGAGGGGCGATGACGATGACCGAACGCGACGCCCCCACGACCGCGTGGGTGGGTCCGCTGCAGGACGGCGGCAGCATGCCCGATGCGCCGCTCCCTCCGGACGTCGCCTGGGAGCTCCTCCGGGAGGCGCTCGTCGAGGACTTCATCGACGACCTCCCCCGTCCGGTCCGGACGGCGGAACTCGCCGCGAAGCTCCATGTGAGCCGAGCGTCGCTCATGACGAACATCCGTCGCGGCAATGTCGTCGCGAACCGTCGCGCCGGCCGATGGGAGATCGACACCGTCGCGAGCCGCACCTATCTGCGGTCGGCCATTCTCAGCCTGGGCGAACGTCGTCGCGCGCTGAGCGGTGTCGATGAAGACCGCTCCGCGACCGTGCAACTGACGCTCAGCGGACGCGCATCAGAAGTCCTCTCGGACCTGATGCAGGACACGCACCTGTCCGCTCCCGAACTCGTGGCCATCGCGCTCGACCGGTTCCGGAGCAACCCCGTCGACGCCGGCGTCGACGGGCACTGATCGACCCGGAATGACGATCGAGCGCTGACCGGCGCAGACACGAACGGCCGGGCGCCCGTCGGGACCCGGCCGTCACGCGTGTCGAGCCGGGGACTACTCGTTGCCTACGGCTTTGTCCGCCGCGTCGCGGGCGCCGTCGATCTGCTCGTCGAACTTGCCGCCGGTGACCTTCTTGGCCGCGTCGGCCACGCTGCCGAGGAGCTTGTCGCTGATGTCCTCGGCCTGTTCGCTCTTCAGCGCGTCCTTGACCTTGTTGTCCTTCAGGAATTCCTGAGCCTTCTTGGTGATGTCGTCGAGTGCCATTCGTCGCTCCTGTTCATCGGGCCCGTTCGGGCGTCGGGATCATTCTTCGCCGTCGGCCGGGTTCTGGCTAGCCCCTTGTCGGAGCCCGCCCGTCGCCCGGGCGGTCGACGGGAGGGGTCAGCCGGCGAGGTCGACCGGCCCGCCCCGGTCGTCGAGCATGCGGGTCATGAGCTCGATCTCCGCCTGCTGGCTCGCGATGACCGCGCGCGTGAAGGCCAGCGCGGTCGCGTTCGTGGTCCGCGGCTGCAGCGCCTCGGCCATCTCGACCGCGCCCTGGTGGTGGGCGATCATCAGCGTGAGGAACACCCGCTCCGCCTGGAGTCCGGACGACGCCGTCAGCTGGTCGATCTGGGCGGGGGTGGCGAGGCCCGGCATCGGGTCGCCCGGGGTGTGGGTGGACCCCGGGGTCGCCGTGTCACCGCCGTGCGCATGGCCGCTCGCGCCCGTGAGCGTGGGGAGCGTCATCCACGTCATGTCCGGCTGCCGCGAACCCTGCGGCAGGTTCCACTGGACGAGCCAGTCGTACAGTTGGCCCGACTGCTGCGCCTGGGTGGTCGCGATGTCGTACGCGAGGGTGCGCACGTCGACCGCGTCCGTCCGGTCGCGGATGATCATGGCGAGCTCCACGCCCTGGTTGTGGTGCACCTGCATGTCGCGCGAGAAGCCTGCCTCGGCGCTCGTCGTGGTGGGTGTCGGGTCGGCGAGCGTGCTGAGTCGACCGACCGAGAAGCCGATCGCCGCGGCGACCATGATCGCGATGACGGCCATCGCGGCGATGACGATGCGCGTCCGGCTGGAGCCGTCGGGGGAGCCTTGCGCCTCCCAGGCGGCGAGTTCCTCGTCGGTCACGCCGCCGTCGGCCGGTTCACCGGTCGCCGGTGCGTCGGGTGTGCTCGCCGGGGTCAACGGATCAGACCTTGCCGGGACCGTCGATCGCGCCGGTGCAGGCCGCGCCGGGTTCCGGGACGTTGTTGCTCTTCCAGAACTCCTCGAAGAAGTCGGCGATGCGCGCGTCACTCGCGTTGTTGACCTGCAGCTGGGAGTTCCAGCCGCTCAGCACGATCGGCGAGGGGAGGTCGGACTTCGGCGACAGGACGACGTACGTGGTGGGGAGCAGCTCCTTGAGTTTCGTGAGCTCCGCGTCGCTGAGGGACGGGTCGTAGGTGACCCAGATCGCGCCGTGCTCGAGGGAGTGGACCGCGTTCTCGTTGGTCTGCTCCTCGGTGTAGATGCCGCAGTTCAGCCAGTACTGGTTGTGCGGGCCACCGGCCGGCGGGTTCTGCGGGTAGTCGACCGTGCCCTCGACGTGTTCCGAGGTGTTCTGGAACAGCTCCACGCCCGCGATGTCCTGGCCGGTGCCGGTGCCACCGCCGGGGTAGCTGGCGTTCTTCGGCAGGGTGAGGACGACGCTCGTGATGAGGACCGCGATGACGGCCACACCGCCCACGACACCGGCCCAGATCCCGATGCGGCGGTTGCGGTTCTTCCGCTTCTGCGCCTGCTTGAAGGCGGCTACCTTGGCCTGACGCTGGGCTTCGCGCTCCTGCTTCACGCTCTGCTGCTTGACGGCGGGCGGGACGGGGGTGTTCTTGGGGCGATCTGCTGCAGGGGTCACGGGGGCCTCTCGAAAAAGTTGTATGCGTAACTATCGAACCAGATCGGCTTCCGGGGGCCGTTCCGGTGCCTGACGATGCGCAGTCGATTCTCAGGCTCATCCAAGCAGACAGCCGGTGAATCCAAGAGTTAGCTTCGTCTAACAAATGTAGCTCGGTCTTGCTAACATGGCCGACGTGACCAGTGACCTCGCCGCTCCGACGACCCGCGCGCCCCGCGGACCACGACTCCTGTTCCTCCTCGGGCCCGCCTTCGTGGCGGCGATCGCCTACGTCGATCCCGGGAACGTCGCGGCCAACCTCACGGCGGGAGCCCAGTACGGCTACCTGCTCGTCTGGGTGCTCGTCGCCGCGAACGCGATGGCCGTGCTCGTCCAGTACCTCTCCGCCAAGCTCGGCCTCGTCACCGGGCAGAGCCTGCCCGAGCTGCTCGGCTCGCGACTGCGCACCGGGCCGCGTCGGCTCTACTGGGTGCAGGCGGAGCTCGTCGCCGCCGCGACCGACCTCGCCGAAGTGATCGGCGGCGCCGTGGCGCTGTACCTGCTGTTCGGGATCCCGCTCGTGCTCGGCGGCGTCATCGTCGGGGTCTTCTCGATCGTGCTCCTCGCCGTGCAGAACTGGTACGGCCAGCGGCATTTCGAGTTCGCGATCCTGACGCTCCTCGCCGTCATCGCCGTCGGCTTCCTCGCCGGTCTGTTCGTCAGTCCCGTCGACTGGGGTGCCGCGGCCGGTGGCCTGGTGCCGCGGTTCGAGGGCACGGCGACGGTCCTGCTCGCCGCGAGCATGCTCGGCGCGACGGTCATGCCGCACGCGATCTACCTCCACTCCTCGCTCAGTCGGGACCGGCACGGCGTCCAGACGAGCGACGGTGCCGTCCGTCGGCTCATCGTGGCGACCCGCTGGGACGTCGCGGCGGCACTCGTCCTCGCCGGAGCGGTGAACATCGCGATGCTGCTGCTCGCGGCCGCGTCGCTCGGCGGCGTTGAGGGGACGGACTCGATCGAGGGCGCGCACGCGGCGATCACCGCTGCGCTCGGGCCGGTCATCGGCGTGATCTTCGCCATCGGCCTGCTGGCATCGGGGCTCGCCTCGACCTCGGTGGGCGCCTACGCGGGAGCGGCGATCATGGGCGGGCTCCTCAAGGTGCGCATCCCGTTGCTCGCCCGACGCGTGATCACCCTGATCCCGGCGCTCGTCATTTTGGCTGCGGGCATCGACCCGACCACCGCGCTCGTGCTCAGCCAGGTGTTCCTCAGCCTCGGCATCCCCTTCGCGCTCATCCCGCTCGTGCGCTACACGGGCGACCGGCGGATCATGGGTGTCCACGTCGACCAGCTCGCCACCCGCGTGTTCGCCTGGATCGTGGTCGCCCTCATCGTCACGCTGAACGTCGCGCTCATCGTGCTGACGTTCTTCGGGTGATCAGCCCGGCGGTTCGCTCGCCGGAACATCGGCGAACGGAGATGCCGGCGATCAGGCGACGACCGTCACCCAGACGGCATCGGCGGCGAGGCGACCGAGCGTGAGGCGGGTGCCGGTGGCGGTGAGTCGGAGTTCCAGTTCGCCCGCGAACGCACGGTGGTCGTCCACGCTGAGTTCGGTGTCGAGGACGATGCCGAGGGTGCTCAGATGGCGGAGGGTCTCCGGGTCGGCGTCCGAGATGCGGCACACCGTCAGTGGGCTGTCGGACGGCGCCTCGTTCAACCGGACCGCGTCCGGGCGGTGCGGGGTACCGTCGGCAGAGGGGATCGGGTCGCCGTGGGGATCGCGGATCGGGTGGCCGAGCGCGGCGTCGATGCGCTCGATCATCGTGTCGCTCGCCGCGTGCTCGAGGATCTCCGCCTCGTCGTGGACCTCGTCCCAGCCGTAGCCGAGCATCTCGACGAGGAAGGTCTCGATGAGCCGGTGCCGCCGCACCATCGCGACCGCGTGCGCCTGCCCGGCGGGGGTGAGCTCGATGCTGCCGTAGGGCTCGTGCACGACGAGTCCCTGGGCGGCGAGTCGCTTCACGGCGTCGGAGGCGGTCGCGGGACGGACGCCCATGCGATCCGCGAGCAGTTTGACGGTGGCCGACTCGTCGGCCCACTCGGAAGTCGTCCAGATCGTCTTGAGGTAGTCCTGGGAGACGGCGGAGAGGCCGGAGACGGTCATGCCTCCAGTCTAGGGAGCGCGGTGCGCGTCCATCATGCGGCCGTCGGCAGGCCACCGCGCGTTCACGCCCGCCTGGCAGAATGGGAACCGGCACCCCCGAACGGGGCACCCGACTGCTACGGTCGAGTCCTCGCACCCGCGAACACCGATCCAACCGACGAGAAGGGCCACGTGATGTCCCAAGCGCTACGCACCTCGACCGCACGGCTCGGATCCGGCGCGCGCGCCACGCTCGAACTCGTCGCGGCGGCCATGGCGGGCGAGGGCCACCTGGAAGCACTCGGGGCGGACGGGACACCCCGTCGTCGCCCGGTCGAGCTCGCGCTTCGCCGACTCCCGGCGCTCCTCGCGGTGCTGCTGCTCGCCGCGGTCGTACTCACGGTCATCGGTGTCCTCATGGTGCTGACCCTCGCCGTCCGGCTCGCGTCCTCGGCTGTCTCGGCCCTCGGTCCGCGGCAGCGACTCGTCGCGATCCACTGACGTCGGATCGGCCCCGTCATCCAGCTGCGTTCCCTGCACTCGCCGGGTAGGGTGGTCAGCATGCGTCCCCGCCTGTCGTGTTCCTGCTGTCCCCGCTGAACCGTCCCTGCCGGGATGCCGCCTCAGCCGCCCCAGCCATCCGGTGACGCACGCGAGAGTCGTGCGGTGACGCACCACAGGAACAGATTGCAGACATGAACTACGCAGACTCCGTCCTCGATCTCATCGGGAACACGCCCCTCGTCAAGCTCAACCGGGTCACCGAGGGCATCGCGGCCACCGTGCTCGTCAAGGTCGAGTACCTCAACCCGGGCGGCTCCTCGAAGGACCGCATCGCGACGCGCATCATCGACGCCGCCGAGGCGTCGGGCGACCTCAAGCCGGGCGGCACGATCGTCGAGCCCACCTCCGGCAACACCGGCGTCGGCCTCGCCCTCGTCGCCCAGCAGCGCGGGTACCGCTGCGTGTTCGTCCTGCCCGACAAGGTCGGCGAGGACAAGCGGAACGTGCTCACCGCATACGGTGCGGAGATCGTCGTCACGCCCACCTCCGTCGCTCCCGACAGCCCCGACTCGTACTACAGCGTGTCCGACCGCCTCACCGCCGAGATCCCGGGCGCGTTCAAGCCCAACCAGTACGCGAACCCGAACGGGCCGCGCAGCCACTACGAGTCGACCGGTCCCGAGATCTGGCGCGACACCGAGGGCGAGATCACCCACTTCGTCGCGGGCGTCGGCACCGGAGGCACCATCTCCGGGACGGGCAAGTACCTCAAGGAGGTCTCCGAGGGCGGCGTGCGCATCATCGGCGCAGACCCGGAGGGCTCCGTCTACTCCGGCGGCACCGGGCGTCCGTACCTCGTCGAGGGCGTCGGCGAGGACTTCTGGCCGACCGCATACGACCCGTCCATCCCCGACGAGATCATCGCCGTCACCGACGCCGAGTCGTTCGCGATGACACGTCGCCTCGCCCGCGAAGAAGGACTGCTCGTGGGCGGCTCCAGCGGCATGGCGGTCCAGGCCGCTCTCGTCGCGGCGCGCGACCTCCCGGCGTCCGCCGTGGTCGTCGTCCTCCTGCCCGACGGCGGGCGCGGCTACCTCGGCAAGATCTTCAACGACTCCTGGCTGCAGTCCTACGGCTTCAGCGAGGTCGCCGACGACCGCACGGTGGGCGACATCCTCCGTGGCAAGGGCTCGGAGATGCCGGACCTCGTGCACGTGCACCCGAGCGACACCGTCCGCGACGTCGTCGACATCATGACCGAGTACGGCGTCTCGCAGCTCCCGGTGCTGAGCGCCGAGCCGCCCGTGGTGATGGGCGAGGTCGTCGGTGCGATCGACGAGGCCAGCCTCATGGACGCCGTCTTCAGCGGCGCGGCCAAGATGAACGACGCCGCGAGCGCGTTCGTCGGCGACCCGCTGCCGCTCATCGGTCTCGGTGAGTCCATCCCGGCGGCGCGCGCGGCACTCGGTTCCGCCCCGGCGTTCCTCGTCACCGACGGTGGCAAGCCGATCGGCGTCATCACGCGGCACGACCTCCTCACCTACCTGGCGGGTTGAGCGTGGGCGGCATGCAGGTCGTGTGGGCGGAGTCCGGGCGATGTCCCGACCACGCCCGACCCCGGTGACCGGGCCAGTCCGACCGGTCGCCCACCCCGACACCTCCCCGAATCCTGAACCGAAAGAGTCACCCATGAGCAAGCACGACCACGGCTTCGCCACCCGCAGCATCCACGCCGGACAGGAGTTCGACCCCACCACCGGGGCGATCATCCCGCCGATCTACCAGACGTCGACCTTCGTCCAGGACGGCGTCGGCGGGCTCCGCGGCGGCTACGAGTACAGCCGCTCCGCCAACCCGACCCGCACGGCGCTCGAGACGCAGCTCGCCGCGCTCGAGGGTGCGAAGCACGGCTTCTCCTTCGCCTCCGGCCTCGCCGCCGAGGACGCGCTCATCCGCACGGCCCTCCGCCCTGGCGACCACATCGTCATCGGCAACGACGTCTACGGCGGTACTTACCGGCTGATCAACCGGGTGCACGGCGCCTGGGGCATCGAGCACACGGTCGTGGACCTCGGCGACCTCGCGGCCGTCGAAGCGGCGATCATCCCGGGCCGCACGAAGCTGCTGTGGGTCGAGACGCCGAGCAACCCGCTCATGAAGATCAGCGACATCGCGGCACTTGCGGCCCTCGCGCACCGCCACGAGGTGCTCTCCGTCGTGGACAACACCTTCGCCTCGCCGGCGCTGCAGCAGCCGCTCTCGCTCGGGGCCGACATCGTCGTGCACTCGACGACCAAGTACCTCGGCGGTCACTCCGACGTCCTCGGTGGCGCCATCATCATGAACGACGACGAGCTCGCCGAGCAGCTCGGCTTCGTGCAGTTCGCCGCGGGCGCGGTCTCGGCCCCGCTCGACGCGTGGCTCACGACCCGCGGCATCAAGACCCTCGCGGTGCGCATGCGCCAGCACAGCGCGAACGCGCAGGCGATCGCGGAGTTCCTCGACGGCCACGCCGCCGTCGAGCGCGTCTACTACCCGGGCCTCGAGAGCCACCCCGGTCACGAGCTCGCCGCCCGCCAGATGTCCGGGTTCGGCGGCATGCTGTCGCTCGCGCTCGTCGGTGGCCCGGCTGCAGCCACGCGCCTCGTCGAGAAGACGAAGCTCTTCGCGCTCGCCGAGTCGCTCGGTGGCGTCGAGTCGCTCATCGGCCTGCCGGCGCAGATGACGCACGCCTCGGTGAAGGGCACGGAGCTGGCGGTCCCCGAGAACGTCGTCCGGCTGTCGGTCGGCATCGAGGACGTCGCCGACCTCATCGCCGACCTCGACCGCGCGCTCGCGAAGGTCCTGAAGGCGAGCGCCAAGCACTAGCGGGCGGTCCCGGCTCGTTCGCAATTCAGGAAGGCTGCGGCGCGCCCTGCGCCCGAACCCGTCGATCGGCGACGGCGCGCCGGGCACGTCCTGAATGGTGAACGGGCAGGGGTTCGTCAGCGCTTGACCTCAAGTCACGTTGAGGTTCTAGGCTCGGAATCGTGACCACAGCGACGACCCCCGAGCCCACGACCGGAGCCGACCCGACGCCCCGCGACCGCGGGATCTTCAGCCGCCGGTTCGTCCTCGTCACCATCGGTGCGTGCGCGCTCGTGTTCCTCGGCGCCTTCGAGTCCCTCGCCGTCACGACGATCATGCCGCTCGTGAGCGGGGAACTCGACGGCGAGCAGCTCTACGCGCTCGCCTTCGCCGGCCCGCTCGCGGTCAGTGTCATCGGCATGGTCGCCGCGGGCTCGGTCGCCGACCGCATCGGTCCGGTCCAGCCGCTGCTCGCGTCCGTCGTCCTGTTCCTCGTCGGTCTCCTCCTGGCCGGAACCGCGACCACCATGTGGGCCGTCGTCGCCGGGCGCCTCGTCCAGAGCCTCGGTTCGGGAGCGATGACCGTCGCCCTGTACGTCCTCGTCGCCCGCATCTACCCACCGGCCCTGCACCCGCGGATCTTCGCCGGGTTCGCGGCCGCCTGGGTGGTCCCCTCCCTGATCGGGCCGTTCCTCGCCGGGGTGGTCGCCGAGCGGTTCAGCTGGCACTGGGTCTTCCTCGGGGTCGTCGGCCTCGTGGTCGTCGCGACGCTCCTCCTCCTGCCGGCCCTCCGGATGCTGCGCGCCTCCGCAACCGAACGCGCGGAGCGGCAGGCCGCCGAGGAGGAGTCAGCGAAGGAGAGCGGCGAGGTGGCCGCCGTCGCGCGCACGGGCGCGGAGCTGCGTCGACTCGGGTGGGCGGTGCTCGTCGCGGCGGCGGTCCTCGCGGTCAACCTCTCGACGGAGTTCTCGGGATGGACCGCCTGGGCGCTCCCGGTCGTCGGTGCCGTGGTCGCGATCCTCGCCCTCCGCCCCCTGATTCCGCTCGGCACGCTCACCGCACGCCGCGGGCTCCCGACGGTCATCCTGGTGCGCGGACTGACCTCCGCCGCGTTCTTCGGCGCCGAGGTGTACGTGCCGTACCTGCTGACCCGCGAGCACGGGCTCACGCCGGCGCTCGCCGGACTCGCGCTCACCGGTGGGGCGATCGCGTGGTCGCTGTCGTCCTGGTTGCAGGGGCGCCTCGGGGACCGGCTGTCGAATGCGAACGCCGTGCAGATCGGGTCGTCACTCGTCACGGTCGCCGTCGCGATCGCCCTGTCCGCCGCCCTCGTCGGCCTGCCGCCGGTGGTGCCGATCGTCGCCTGGGTGGTGAGCGGCGGCGGCATGGGCCTCATGTTCCCGCGCCTCAGCGTCATGACGCTCGCCTACTCCGACGAGCGCTCGCAGGGGTTCAACAGCGCGGCGATGTCGATCGGCGACGCGATCGGCGGTGCTCTCGCCCTCGCGGCGACCGGGCTGGCGTTCACGGCACTCGACGGCTCCCGTATGTTCGCCGGGCTGGGCTGGATCGCTCCCGGCGGGGTCGCGTTCGCCGGATGCTTCGCTATCGCCCTGGTCGCCGGTGTCGTGGCGGTCGTCGTCGCGCGTCGGGTGAGCCGACCAGCGGAGCCAGGCGCGACCGGGTGAGCCGAGACGCCGTCGCCTGGATAGTGCTGCGGTGCGTGGGGGGTAGCGTCGCCCACGCATCGCTGCAGTGTCCAGGCGGCGGGCCCGAGGTGGAGAACCAGGGCATCGGGTATGATTGATGCAGATATTCCTGGGGTGCGCGCCAGGGTGCTCGCGCAGATGAGGAGTGGGATGCAGGACCCGACGACCACTCGCCCGGAGTGGCCCCCTCGCCGACCGCCGGTCTGGCCGCATCTCGTCGCACTCGTCATCGTCGCTGCGACGCTGGTCGTCGGCCTGGTGGTGTATCCGTCTGCTCCTGATCCGATGCCGGTGCACTTCGACGCCGCACTCCAGCCGGACGCCTGGTCGGACAAGCGTCTCGGCGGGTTCCTGCTCCCGGTCATCATCGGGGCCGCGGTCGTGGCGATCTTCTGGATCGTCGCCGCCTGCCTGCCGCTCGCCGGCACGACCCGATCGGATGTCGACCCCCACCCACCGACCACTGCATCGACGTGGTCCACGCAACTGTCGCCTCGTCCGGAGGTGACGGCTGCCACGCTGGACGCCACCGGGCGACTGCTGGGGGATCTGACGATCGCGACCGCCGCGCTCATCGCCGTCGTCGCACTCACCACCTGGCTCGGCGTGCCCGCGTGGATGGCGCCCTGGCTGCTCCCGGTGCTGATGGCGGCGTTCTTCGGATCACTCGCCGTGTCTTGTGTCCGGGTGTTCCGGGCGCAGCGCGGGCTCGTCTGACGGCGCCCGCGTCCACGAGGGGTGCCGAAGCCGCGTACCCTTGATGCGTACGTCTCGGCTCGTCCCCCCAGTGACCCGCTCCTCGTGTCTCGGAGCCGGACTGCAGAAGGACTCTCTTGAGCGACGAATGCAAACACGGTTTCGACAACGGACTCTGCGCGACCTGCTTCCCGCCGCCGCCCCGCGAGGTGCCGGTCGCTGAACCACCCGCTCCCAAGGTCCGTCGGTCGACGGTCGCTCCCTCGCTCCGCGAGCCGGCCCCGACCCGCGTGCGGACCGCGGCCACCACGAAGACGGTGACGAAGGCGGCGGCAGCGCTGCCCGTGGTGCGCGTCGGCGAGCAGCGGCTGTACCACGTCACCCACATCCGCAATCTCGAGCGCATCCTCGAGACCGGTAGCATCCTGCCGGTGGCCTCCCCGGCGCTCCCCGACGGGCCGGTCGTCGACATCGCCGCCGCGAGCCACCGCGAAGCGCGACGCACGATGGTGCTCGCCGGCACCGACGACCTGACGCCCGCCGACTTCGTCCCGTTCTTCCTGACCCCGGACGCCGACCTCTGGGCGGGCATCCGCGCGGGCGAGCACGACGTCCGTCTGTCCGCCGAGGCGTTCGCGTCATCGGTCAACGACTACGTCGTGCTCGTCACCACGATCGACGGCGCAGCCGTGCACCCGGGCGAGTTCGACGCCGACACCGGCCGGCCCTCCCGCGCGCGGGTCGTGGTCGCCGACGGTGACGCCTCCCACGTGCTCACGAGCATCGGCGCGAACGCGATGACCGCCGACCGCATGGTGCAGCGCTTCGCGACCGATGAGGACCCCGCGGCCCTCCGACGCGCGGAGGTGCTCGTCGCCGACGCCGTGCCGTTCGACCGCGTCACCGTGATCGGTGTCGCGACGGTCAATGTCCGCGAGCACGTCAAGCGACTCGTCGCCGGCGCCGGCCACCGCACCAAGGTCGCCGCCTACACGCCGTGGTTCCAGGAGCACGTCGCCGACTAGCAGCTGTCTCGCGTTCACAACTCCTGCTGGACGGCACCGGAACCCGGCTGCCGGCACCGTGTCAGGCCGCCTTGCCACCCTCAGCAGGAGTTGTGCGCGGGAACGAGTGCGCACCTCGGCTGTGCGGAGGCGAACGCGTCCCCTTCCGAGGACACCAGGCTCAGGGCGTGCTGCTGTCCGCAACTCCTGCTGCATGGCCCCAGGGCCACTGAGTCGGACGCTACACACCCCGATCGGGGCGAGCTGCAGGAGTTGTGCCCCGGTGAACGCCCCGGGGGAGGAGACGGACTGGCGAGTCAGGCGCGCGGCGGCGTGCTCTCGCGGAGGAGGACCGTCGCGCCGACGGGCTCCGTCGTCGTGCTGTCCGTCGCCGGGTCGAGCGCCAGCCGCACGGCGTGCTCACCGACCGCCTCGAGCGGCACGGCGACCGTGGTGAGCGCCGGGGTGACGTCGCGGGAGGTCGCGATGTCGTCGTAGCCGGCGACCGCGAGGTCCTCGGGAAGGCGGAGTCCGGCCGCGCGGAACGCCGACATCGCCCCGATCGCCATCACGTCGTTGACGGCGAAGACCAGGTCGACGTCGTCGAGTCCCAGCTGCAGGAGCTCGGCGGCGCCCTGGCGCCCGCCGTCGCGGGTGAACTCGGCCCGGACGATCCGCGATGGATGGATCGCGATGCCGTGCTCGGCCAAACCCTCCGCGAACCCGCTCACGCGCTCGCGGGAGGTGAGCAGGCGGTCGTCGCCGGCGATGACGGCGAACCGTCGGTACCCGGCACCGACGAGTTCCCGGGCCAGCTCGCGGGCACCGGTCGCGTTGCCGAGCTGCACCGTGGCGAACGGGAGCGTCCGCTGCGAGACGAGGACGACGCGTCCGCCCGTCGACTCGTAGGCCGCGAGCTCATCCGACAGCCGGTGCTCCGATGCCACCCCGTCCCAGCGACTGCCCGTCAGGATGATGGCGCGTGGCCGCTGCCCGCGGAGCACCCGCACGAGTTCGAGTTCGCGCTCGTGGTCGCGGTGCGTGACGGCCATGGTCGTGGCGATGCGCTGCTCGTCGGCCGCGCGGATGGCCCCGGCCGCGATGGACGAGAAGTACGGGTCGGCGATGTCGCTGACGAGCAACGAGATCGTCGACGACAGCCCTTTCGCGACCGCCTGGGCCGACAGGTTCGGCGTGTAGTTCAGCCGGAGCGCGGCGTCGAGGACCCGCCGACGGAACGTCTCGTTGACCGTCCGGGTGCTCCCGTTGAGCGCGCGCGACGCGGTGGCGAGGGAGACCCCCGCCTCGCGGGCGACGTCGTGCAGCGTCGGGGGGACCGGCGTCGCCCGGTGCTCGTCGACCGACATGGCGCTCCTTCGTACTGGCGGCTGCTGAGACACACTCTGCCACAGGGCGGCCGCGGCGATCAGGGGTGGTGGATCGCGTCGTCGTCGTGGTCGAGGTGCGGGACGACCGTCGCCTGGAACGCGTCGACGGTGCGATCCACCACCTGCTGGAACGGGCTGTCCCAGATGTCCTGGTTGAAGAGCTCGACCTCGATGTCGCCGGTGTACCCCGCCGCCTCGACGGCACGGGTGAGCAAGCCGAAGTCGACGACGCCGTCGCCCGGATAGTGCCGGGAGAGGAGGACGTCCGCGGCGAGCGGCGTCGCCCAGTCGCACGCCTGGTAGCTGGAGATCCGACCGGTCGCGCCCGCGCGGGCGATCTGCTCGAGCACCTGCGGGTCCCACCAGATGTGGAAGGTGTCGACGACCACTCCGACGGCCTCCGGAGCGAACTGCTCGGCGATGTCGAGGGCCTGACCGAGCGTCGAGACGACCGCGCGGTCCGAGGCGTACATCGGATGCAACGGCTCGATGGCGAGCTGCACGCCGGACTCGAGCGCGTGGTCGGTGAGTTCACCGATCGCGTCTCGGACGAGTTCGCGGGCGCCGATGAGGTCACGGGATCCGGCCGGGAGGCCGCCGACCACGAGGACGAGGGCCGGGGCGCCGAGGGCGGCGGCTTCGTCTATCGCGGTCCGGTTGTCGTCGATCGACGTCCGGCGAGTCGGCCCCTCGGGCATGGTGAAGAAACCACCACGGCAGAGGCTCGAGACACGCAGGCCGCTGTCCGTGAGGAGGCTCGCCGAGGCTGCGACGCCGTACTCCTGAACCGGCTCGCGCCAGGCGCCGAAGCTCGTGACACCGGCCGCGGTGACGGCTGTGACCGCCTCCGGGAGGGTGGCGTACTTGATCGTGGCCTGGTTGACCGAGAGTCGCGGGTGCGGGGTGAGGTGGCCGCTCACCGGTCCCTGGGCTTGCCCCGCCGGTCTCTCGGCTTGTCCCGCCGCTTTTTGAGCTTGTCGAAGGGCGGTGGTGCTCATCGGGTTCCTCCCGCAGTGGTCAGCGTGCCGACGACACCGGCCGTGCGCAGCAGGCCCGTCCAGCGTTCGGCGGCGAGCTCCGGGTGCTCGAGTGCGCCGGCCGCGTCGGCGAGGCGCACGATCTCCGACAGGTGCGGCAGGCTCCGGGCAGCGTGCAAGCCGCCGACCATCGAGAACGCCGGCTGGTGGTCGTTCAACCAGCTGAGGAAGGCGATGCCCGTCTTGTAGTAGTAGGTCGGCGCGGCGAAGATCTGCCGCGACAGGGCCTCGGTCGGTCGGAGGATCCGCTCGTAGGCGGCCGGGTCGCCGGCGTCGAGCGCCTGGATCGCGGCGGACGCGGCCGGAGCGATCGCGGTGAACGCACCGAGCAGGGCGTCGGAGTGTCCGACCGTGTCTCCGGCGATGAGGTCGACGTAGTTGAAGTCGTCCCCGGTGAACATCGTCGTGCCGGCCGGGAGGCGACGTCGGACGGCGATCTCCGCGTCGGCGTCGAGGAGGCTCATCTTGACCCCGGCGACGTGGTCGACGTGGTCGGTCATGATGCGCAGCAGGGTATCCGAGGCCTCGGCGACGTCGCTGGAGCCGAAGTAGCCCTCCAGGCTCGGGTCGAACGCCGTGCCGAGCCAGTGCAGGACCACGGGCGACTGCGCGGCCGACAGGACCCGGTCGTAGACGCGACGGTAGTCGTCGGCGGACTGCGCGGCCCTCGCCAGGTGTCGGCTGGCCATGAGCACGGTCCCGGCGCCCGCGTCCTCGGCGAACGCGAGTTGTTCGAGGTAGGCGTCGGCGACCGCGTCGAGCGAGACGGTCTCGTCGGCGAGGTGGTCGGTGTTGACGCCGACGACGAGCGCGCCGCCGACGGAGGCGGCCTCGGCGGCGCTCCGGGTGATCAGCTCGCGCGTGGCGGCGGTGTCGAGCCCCATGTTCCGCTGGGCGGTGTCCATCGCGTCCGCGACGCCGAGGCCGTACGACCACACGTGGTGGCGGTAGGCGAGCGTCGCGTCCCAGTCGAGCTCGGCGGGCGCGCCCGGCACGTTGTCGCCCCAGGCCGTCGGGACGACGTGTGCCGCGGCGTAGGCGGTGCGGCTCGCCAGGGGCGTGGTCGGGCGCTCGGCCACGACGGGCTCGCGGAGCTCCTGCGCGGTGACCGTGCCGTCGGTCGAGAGCAGCGGGACGGACGTCATCGTGCGACCGAGGCCTCGAGCGACGCCAGCTCCTCGTCCGCGCCGGCGACGTCGCCCGCGCTTCCGAGCGTCACCTCGGGCAGGTCGAGGCGGCGACCGGTGCGCGAGCTCTCGAGGCCGAGCTCCGCGAGCAGGACGCCGCGCGCGCCGGCGAGCAGGTCGTACTCGTAGGGGCCGTCCTCGACGACGTGGAGGAGGAACTCCTCCCACTGCGTCTTGAACCCGTTCTCGAACACGTCGTTCGTCGGCACGTCCTGCCAGTCGCCCGCGTAGTCGTGGTCGTCGGCGAGGTCGGGGTTCCACACCGGCTTCGGGGTGACGTTCCGCGGCTGCACCTTGCAGCCGAAGAGGCCGGCGACGGCGGAGCCATGCGTGCCGTCGACCTGGAACTGCACGAGCTCGTCGCGGTCGACGCGCACCGTCCAGCTGGAGTTGAGCTGGGCGATCACGCCGCCCTCGAGCTCGAAGACCCCGTAGGCGGCGTCGTCGGCGGTGGCCGCATAGGCCTCGCCCCGCTCGTCGAAGCGCTCGGGGATGTGCGTCGTCGCCTTCGCATACACCGACTCGACCCGACCGAAGAGGTTCTCGAGCACGTAGCTCCAGTGCGGGAACATGTCGACGACGATGCCGCCGCCGTCCTCGGCCCGGTAGTTCCAGCTCGGGCGCTGCGCCGGCTGCCAGTCGCCCTCGAACACCCAGTAGCCGAACTCGCCACGGACGGAGAGGATCCGACCGAAGAAGCCCGAGTCGATGAGGCGCTTGAGCTTGCGCAGCCCCGGCAGGTAGAGCTTGTCGTGCACGACGCCGTTCTTCACGCCCGCCTCGGCGGCGAGGCGTGCGAGTTCCAGCGCCTCCTCGAAGGTCTCCGCCGTCGGCTTCTCGGTGTAGATGGTCTTGCCGGCCGCGATCGCCTTGCGCAGCGCGGTCGCGCGGGCCTTCGTGACGAGGAAGTCGGCGTAGATGTCCCAGCGGGGATCGGCGAGGACCGCGTCGAGGTCGGTCGAGGTGTGCTCGATGCCATGACGCGTGGCGAGCTCGTCGAGGGTCGCCTGGTTGCGGCCGACGAGGATCAACTCGATCTGGCGTCGGGTGCCGTCGGACAGCTGCACACCGCCCTGCTCCTGGATGGCCAGCAGCGAGCGCACGAGGTGCTGCCGGTAGCCCATGCGCCCGGTGGCGCCGTTGACGATGATCCCGATGGTCTGCTCTGACACGGTGGCTCTTCCTCTGGTTCGTGTTCCGGTCCCGGCGGCCGCGGGCCATCCGGAAAGCGTTTACCGGGTCACTGTAGAACGGCGCGCGCGGTCAAGGCAAGCGTTCGAACCGATTCGGTCGCAGGTGATCACAGATCGGACACGGATGCGGATTGAATCGTTGCATCGTCCGACGGGGCCGTGATAGAACTTGATGCAGCTCAGCCGGGAAACGCTTTCCGGGAAGTCATCAACGACGATCGACAAGGAGGTCCGACGTGGTCCGTGCAACTCCAGGAGCGCCCAGGACGACACTCGCGAGGGGTGTTCGGTGAGCGCGCTCGGCGAGCTCCGCAAGCTCAGCGCCGGCAAGCGCCCGCAGACGGCGGCCGAGAAGGCCTTCATCAAGAAGGACAACCGCCGCGACAACAAGGCCGCCTACCTGTTCCTCCTCCCGTGGCTCATCGGACTCGCCGTCATCACCGTCGGTCCGATGGTCGCCTCGCTCGCGCTGTCCTTCACGAAGTACAACCTGCTGCAGGCGCCGAAGTTCATCGGCCTCGACAACTTCATCCGCATGATGGGCGATGAGCGGCTCCACAACTCGCTCGGTGTCACGTTCGTGTACGTCTTCGTGTCGGTGCCGCTCCAGCTCGCCGCGGCACTGGCCCTGGCCGCCCTGCTCGACCGCGGTCTCCGTGGCCTCGCGATCTACCGGTCCGTGTACTACCTGCCGTCGCTCCTCGGCTCCTCCGTCGCCATCGCGGTGCTGTGGAAGCAGGTGTTCGGCGGCGAAGGCCTCGTGAACCAGTTCATCGCGATCTTCGGGATCGAGGGACGCAGCTGGATCGCCGACCCGTCGACCGCCCTCTCCACGCTCATCACGCTCAACGTGTGGACCTTCGGCGCACCGATGGTGATCTTCCTCGCCGGTCTCCGCCAGATCCCCGTCATGTACCACGAGGCGGCGCAGATGGACGGCGCGACGAAGTGGCAGCGCTTCACCAAGATCACCCTGCCGCTGCTCACCCCGATCATCTTCTTCAACCTCGTGCTGCAGATCATCCACGCGTTCCAGGCCTTCACGCAGGCCTTCATCGTGTCGGGCGGAACGGGCGGCCCGGCCGACTCGACG
Source organism: Plantibacter sp. PA-3-X8 (assembly GCF_003856975.1). Lineage (NCBI taxonomy): Bacteria > Bacillati > Actinomycetota > Actinomycetes > Micrococcales > Microbacteriaceae > Plantibacter > Plantibacter sp. PA-3-X8. Next base: position 9,061 of record NZ_CP033107.1, on the reverse strand, counting down.
CTCTTCTACACGCTGTACCTCTACAACCGCGGCTTCTCGAACTTCGACATGGGCTACGCCTCGGCCATGGCCTGGTTCCTGCTCCTCATCATCGGAGTCTTCACCGCGATCAACTTCTGGGCCTCGAAATACTGGGTGAACTACGATGACTGACACGCTGACCACACGGTCCATCACGACGGACAGCAAGAACCGCAGTCGCGAGGCCAAGGAGGCCGAACGCCAGTACCGCCGGGCTCGTGGGTGGTCGCCCTGGAAGTCGGTCCTGAAGCACATCGGCCTGATCCTCGTCGGCTTCATCATGCTCTACCCGGTGATCTGGCTCGTCGTCTCCTCGCTCCGCCCGACGGAGGAGATCTTCCGGAACCCCGGCATCGTCCTCGACAGCTTCGAGGTGAGCAACTACAGCGAGGGCTGGAACACCCTCTCCGAGCCGTTCCACGTGTTCCTGCTGAACTCCGTGCTCATCGTCCTCGGCTGCATCGTCGGCAACCTCGTGTCCTGCTCGATGGCCGCCTACGCCTTCGCCCGTCTGAAGTTCAGCGGCAAGCGCTGGTGGTTCGCGGCGATGCTCATGACGCTCATGCTGCCGATCCACGTCATCATCGTGCCGCAGTACATCATGTTCTCCCAGCTCGGCTTCGTGAACACGTACCTGCCGCTGATCCTGCCGAAGATCCTCGCCACCGACGCCTTCTTCGTCTTCCTCATGGTGCAGTTCATCCGCGGCATCCCGAAGGAACTCGACGAGGCGGCACGCATCGACGGCTGCGGCCACCCCCGCATCTTCGGGGTCATCATCCTGCCGCTCATGGTGCCGGCGCTCGCGACGACCGCCATCTTCACCTTCATCTGGACCTGGAACGACTTCTTCAGTCAGCTCCTGTACCTGACGAAACCGGAGATGTACACGGTGCCGCTCGCCCTCCGGGCGTTCATGGACGCGCAATCCTCCACCTCATGGGGGCCGATGTTCGCCATGAGTGTCGTCTCGCTCCTGCCGATCTTCCTCGTCTTCCTGTTCGGTCAGCGGTTCCTGTTGAAGGGCATCGCGACGACCGGCGGCAAGTGAGGCCCGACCCACCGACCAGCACCACCGCAGCACCCGCACCAGACCACCAGCACCAGACCCAGCACCACCGGATCCAGCAGCTCCGGATCCGGATCGATCGATTCGAAAGGGAACAGCATGAGCATCAGCAAGCACGGCAGAGCCGCCGGCTTCATCGCGACGGGAGCCGTCGCAGCCCTCCTCCTCGCCGGCTGCAGCGCCGGGGGCGACGCCGCCACCGAACTGTCCGACGAGCCCGTCACCCTCCGCTTCACCTGGTGGGGCAACGACGCCCGCACGGCGGCCACCCAGGAGGTCATCGCGGCCTTCGAGAAGGAGTATCCGAACATCACCATCGAGCCGCAGTTCACGGACTGGGCCGGCTACTGGGACAAGCTCGCCACCGAGACGGCGGCGAACGACACCCCCGACATCATCCAGATGGACGAGAAGTACATCGCCACCTACGGCGACCGGGGCGCGCTCCTCGACCTGAACACGGTCACCGACCAGCTCGACCTCGGCGACTTCCCCAAGGAGACGCTGACGTCCGGCACGGTCAACGACTCGCTCTACGGCGTCCCCTCGGGCATCACGAGCTACTCCTTCGTCGTGAACCCCGACCTCCTCGCTTCGGCCGGCATCGAGATGCCCGACGACGAGACCTGGACGTGGGACGACTTCACCGAGCTGAGCGAGCAGGTCTCGGCAGCCGGTGGCGGATCGATCTACGGCTTCCAGCCCTTCGGCTTCGAGGACGGCGGCCTGAACAACTGGGCCCGTCAGCACGGCGACGAGCTGTACAACGACAAGGGCGAGGTGTCCATCAAGCCGGAGACCCTGTCCTCCTGGTGGACCTACCTCCTCGACCTCGTGAACGCGGGAGCGACGCCGTCGCCCTCCGCGATCATCGAGAAGCAGGCCGGTGGGCTCGCCGAGTCCTTCACCGCGACCAACTCGGCCGCGTTCGCCCCCTGGTGGAACAGCCAGCTGACGGCCCTGACCGAGGCGAGCGGTTCGCCGCTCGAGCTCCTGCGGGTGCCGACGGTGGACGGCGGCGCCGATGGTTCCGCCTACTACAAGCCGTCGATGTACTGGTCGGCGTCCGCCCGGACCGAGCACCCCGCCGAGGCGGCGCTGTTCATCGACTTCCTCGCCAACAGCGAGACCGCGGCCGACTCGCTCCTCACCGAGCGCGGCGTCCCGGCCAACACGAAGATCCGCGAATACATCACGCCGAAGCTGGCCGAGACCGACCAGGCGGTCGTCGAGTTCCTCGACGGGCTCGCCGACGACATCGGTGAGCCGCCGACCGTCACGCCCGCCGGTGGCAGCGCGATCGAGGCGCTCGTGAAGCAGTACACCGAGCAGGTCCTCTTCGGGAAGAACACGCCCGACCAGGCCGCCGAGGGGTTCATCAAGGACCTCAAGGCCGCCGTCGCAGCCGGCTGATCCGGCCACAGCCCTTCGACAGGCTCAGGGAACCGCTTCGGTCCCTGAGCCGGTCGATCGGCAGCTCCACCACCGCTTCATCCGAGGGGATCCCGTGACCACCGACCACCGCCCCCGTCCGACCGGTCTCGCGCTGACGCACGAGGTCGGTTCGGCCATCGCCGTGCACCTCGACGGGATCGACATCCTGCGGTACACCTACCGTCCGGACACGGTCCAGCGCGAGTCGCCGAAGCCGTACCTCCATCCGGTGCGGACGGCCGGTGGCGCACTCGTGACGCTGACCCGACCGCACGACCACGTCTGGCACACCGGGATCGCCTGGGCCCTCCCGCACGTCGGCGACGACAACTTCTGGGGCGGCCCGACCTTCACCGGGACCGCCTACGAACAACTCGCGAACAACGGCCGCTCCGAGCACGTCGCGGTCACGGACGCCCGTGCCGACCCGGGCGAGGTGCGGTTCGCGCACACGCTCGCGTGGATCACGGAGGACGGTCGGCACCTCGTCGGCGAGGAGCGCGCACTCACCGTGCGACCGGCCGCCGGCGACTGGACGCTGACCTTCGAGACCCGGATGCGCAACGTCTCCGGCCGGGACCTGTCGATCGGATCGCCCACGACGAAGGGGCGGGAGAACGCCGGCTACGGCGGGCTCTTCTGGCGCGGCCCGCGATCCTTCACCGGCGGCACCCTCCACACCCCCGACGGGAGTGGCGGTGAGGAGCTCCGCGGCACCCGCCACGCGTGGATGGGGTTCACCGGCCTCCACGACGGTACGGCCGCGGCGTCGAGCATCGTCATCGTCGACGACGAGCGGAACCCCGCGCACCCACCGCAGTGGTTCGCGCGCACCGAGGAGTTCGCCGGTCTCTGCCCGGCCCCGTTCTTCAGTGAGGAACTGCCCTTCGGAGTCGGCGAGACCCTCGAGTTCCGCTACGCCGTCGTCGTCGCCGACGGTGCAGCCGGGGACGGCCGGGCCGCGGCGCTCGCCGCATCAGGTCGAGACGCGCTCGAACGGGCGCGTTCTGGCCGTGCCGATCACCACGACAGCGCGCCGACCACAGCGCCCGCCGCACCGACCCGGAAGGACCCACACGCATGACCACGACCCGCGAACGCTACGCCCTCATCGGCACCGGACACCGCTCGCAGATGTACCTCGACGCCATCGTCGGCCCGCACGCCGACGTCGCCGAGCTCGTCGCCTGGAGCGACAGCAACCCCGGCCGGCTCGACCACTACGAGGCGGTCCTCGCCGAGCAGGGTGTCGCGCTGCCGGCCCGATACGGCCCTGACGACGTCGAGCGGCTCATCGCCGAGCAGCGCGTCGACCGGGTGATCGTGACGACCCCCGACTTCACGCACGCCGAGATCGTCTCACGCGCGCTCCTCGCCGGTGCCGACGTCGTCGTCGAGAAGCCGCTCACCATCGACCGGGAGGGCGTGGAGCGCATTGCAGCGGCCGTCGCCGAGAGCGGCCGGAACGTCGTGACGACCTTCAACTACCGCTACAGCCCGCGGAACTCGGAGCTGCGCCGCATCGTGCAGGACGGTGGGATCGGACGGGTGACGAGCGTGCACTTCGAGTGGGTGCTCGACACCGTGCACGGCGCCGACTACTTCCGTCGCTGGCACCGCGAGAAGGAGCACTCCGGCGGGCTCCTCATCCACAAGGCGTCGCACCACTTCGACCTCGTCAACTGGTGGATCGGGGCTCGGCCGGCCTCCGTCTACGCCACCGGAGGACTCCGCTTCTACGGTGACGCCAACGCGGCCGAGCGCGGGCTCGCGGGGCGTCCCGGGCGTGGATCGGTGCCGGACGACGCCGAGGCGGCGGCTCGCGGGCGCTCGAACGACCCGTTCGCCCTCGACCTCCGTGACGACCCGCGGCTCGAGTCGCTCTACCTGCGGGCCGAGCAGCACGACGGGTACCTGCGCGACCGCGACGTCTTCTCGCCCGGGATCGACATCGAGGACAACCTGTCCGTCCTCGTCGAGTACGACGGCGGCGCCTCGCTCAGCTACTCCCTGAACGCCCACGCACCGTGGGAGGGGTATCGCGTCGCCATCAACGGGACGGAGGGCAGGGTCGAGCTCGAGGTCGTGGAGCGCGCCGCCGTGCTCGTGGGGGCCGACGGGCGCGTCGTCCTCGACCCGAGCCTGAGCGGCGACGGCGAGACCGCGGACGGCGCCGCGTCCGTCGCGCCGGTGCGCTCGCGCGGGGAACGCCTCGTGCTGCAACGCCACTGGGAGGAGGCCCGGGAGATCGAGATCCCCCAGGGCGTCGGCGGACACGGCGGCGGCGACGCATTCCTGCTGCGGCACCTCTTCGACCGCGTCACCGAGGACGAACTGGGACGGCCCGCCGGCTACGACGACGGCGTGCGCGCGATCTCGGTGGGCATCGCCGGGAACGAGTCGCTGCTGACCGGGCGTCCGGTCGCGACGATCGCGCCGTGAGCTCCGGCCCGGATGCCAGCGCCGGCGCTGACTCGGACGTCGGGTCGACCCCGGCCACTGAGCCGGTGACCGAGCCCGCCCAGATCACCGAGTCCGTCCCGGCCGGTGAGACTGTTCCGGTCGCTGAGTCCGTCCCGGTCGCCGAGCCTGTCGAGGTCCGGTCCCGGACAGGGTCGGTCCCGGTCCCGGATGCTGCCTTGCGGGACGGTCCCGTACCGGTCGGCGTCCCGGTCGCTAGCCACGTCCCGGTCGTGGACCATGTCCCGGTCACCGAGCCCGTCGGGGTGCGGTCCCGACCGGTCACACCTTCACCTGCGCGCGACTCCCGTCTGCGGGCGCTCGCCGCTCGCTTCCGCGCATCCCCGCACCAGAGCAACCCGGGCGACCGGTCGCTCGGCAGGACGCGCACGCGCCTCGCCGAGGTCCTCGGTGTCCTCCCGCGACCGGCGCAGCCCGAACCGTTCGAGGAGCTCGGCAGCTGGACCCGCGACGGCGTCGACGGGGTCGAACTCCGCTGGTCGACCGGGTTCGGCGCGTCGACGTCGGCGTGGCTCCTGCGGCCGGCCGGCGAGACCGGCGTGCTCCCGGGTGCGCTGGCCCTGCATGACCACGGTGGGTTCACGCGCGTCGGGCGGGAGAAACTCGCGGACGGACCCGGTGGTGTCCCTGCCACCTCGGCCGTCACGCGCGAGGAGTTGCAGGCGTTCCGCGACCGCTACTACGGAGGCCGCGCCGTCGCGTCCGACCTCGCGCGGGACGGGTTCACCGTGCTCGTCCACGATGCGTTCGGGTGGGGATCCCGGCGGATCCCGGACGAGGCCGTCGCCGAACGTTTCCATCGGACCGTCGACCTGCAGCTCGCCGGCCGTCGGGCTGAGTCGATCCGACGCGGGATGGAGGTCGCGGCGGTGTCGCTCGGGCAGCGGTCCGAGCTCCTCGCGACGGCCAACGAGCCGCAGCTCGCGAAGGAGCTGGGCGTCCTGGGCACCTCGCTCGCCGGTCTCATCCTCCGCGACGACCTCATCGCGCTCGACCAGCTCGCGGCCGCGCCCGGGGTCCGTTCCGGAGCCGTCGCGTGCGTCGGTCTCTCCGGTGGCGGTGCCCGGGCCGTTCTGCTCGCAGCCATGGACGACCGGATCCGTGCTGCGGGCGTGGTCGCGATGATGTCGACGTTCGACGGTGTGCTCGACGGGCACGCCGATCAGCACTCGTGGTCGTTCCTCTCACCAGGACTGTCACGGGTCGGTGACTGGCCCGAGCTCGCATCCCTGCGCCCCCGCTTGCCGCTGCTCGTCCAGTACGCCGAGCGCGACGAACTCTTCGAGCCGGCCGGCATGCGTGATGCGCACACGATCCTCACGGAGCGGTACCGGTCCGGTGGCGAGCGCTCGGCCTACACGGGCACCTTCCACGACGAACCGCACAGCTGGTCCGCGCCGATGCAGGCCGAGCTGCGCGCCTGGCTCGCCGCCGCCCTCGCCTGACTCGCCCTGGTTTCGTCCCCAACTCAGGAGACGTCCGGTGTGTCGTACCCGGGCTGGAGCGGCGCGCCGGAGGAGTCCTGAGTTGGGGACGTGGGCGGTGGGGTGTCCCCAACTCAGGAGACGTCCGGTGTGTCGGGGCTGGGCTGGGGCGGCGCGCCGGGGGAGTCCTGAGTTGGGGACGGTGGTCAAGGTGTTCGCACTTCAGGACGGGTGCGGTGTGTTGGGGTGTGGGACGGGGCTGGGTGGGTGGCGCGCCGGGTGGGTCCTGAGTTGTGAACGTGGGCGGTGGGGTGTCCCCAACTCAGGAGACGTCCGGTGTGTCGGGGCTGGGTTGGGGCGGCGCGCCGGGGGAGTCCTGAATTGGGGACGGTGGTCGCGGTGTTCGCAGTTCAGGACGGTTGCGGCGTGTCGGGCCCGGGGCGGGCGCTGGGGTGGGTGGCGCGCCGGGTGGGTCCTGAGTTGTGAACAGGGGTGGGTGTGGGCGGTGGGGTGTCCCCAACTCAGGAGACGTCCGGTGTGACGGGGCTGGGTTGGGGCGGCGCGCCGGAGGAGTCCTGAGTTGGGGACGGTGGTCACGGTGTTCGCAATGCAGGATGGTTGCGGTGTGTTGGGGTGTGGGACGGGGCGGGGTGGGTGGCGCGCCGGGTGTGTCCTGAGTTGTGAACAGGGGTGGGTGTGCTCGGTCGGGGTGTCCCCAACTCAGGAGATGTCCGGTGTGTCGGGGCTGGGCTGGGGCGGCACGCCGGGGGAGTCCTGAGTTGGGGACGGACCGGAAGGTGGTCAGGCGCGGGCTGCGGCGGGGAGCTCCAGGACGCCGTCGACGCGGCGGGGGAGACGGAGTGGGTTCGCCTCGTGCAGGGCCTCGGGGAGCACACGCTCGGGTGCGTCCTGGTAGACGATCGGACGTTGGAAGCGGCGCACCGCCGACGCACCCACCGAGGTGTGGAGCGAGGTCGTCGCCGGCCACGGTCCGCCGTGGTGCTGCGCCCAGCCGACCGCGACACCCGTCGGCCAGCCACCGAAGAGCACCCGGCCGGCGATCGGCTCGAGCCGTGACACGAGACCGGTGACGTCCTCACCGGGCGCCGCGTGCACGGTCGCCGTGAGCGCGCCACCGACCTCGGCCAGGACCGCGTGCAGCTCGGCATCGTCGGCGACCTCGATGACGAGCGTCGCCGGCCCGAAGATCTCCTCGAGCAGGACGTCGGGCGCGTCGAGCACCGTCGCGGCGGTGGTCGCGAGGACGGTCGGAACGCCGGAATCCGCAGCCGCCGTCTCGCCGCCGAGGAGCGTCCGCACCCCGGGATGGCCGGCGGCGCGAGCGGTGCCCGCGGCATACGCCTCGGCGATGCCCGGCGTGAGCATGCGCCCGGCGACGGCGTCGGACGCCGCCTGAGCGACGAGCTCGGCGAACCCGCTGCCGCTCGGTACGAGGACGAGACCGGGGTTCGTGCAGAACTGCCCCACACCGAGCGTGAACGACGCCGCCAGCCCACGCGCGAGGTCCGCCGCCGCCTCGCCCTGCAGTGCGGCCGCGGTGATGACGACCGGGTTCGTGCTGCCGAGCTCGCCGTAGAACGGGATCGGGGCCGGCCGCTGCGACGCCAGGTCGAACAGTGCGCGCCCGCCGGCGAGTGAGCCCGTGAACCCGACCGCGGTGATCGCAGGATGCTGCACGAGGGCGGTGCCCTGCTCGCGACCCTCGACGAGCGCGAACGTGCCGTCCGGGGCGCCGGCCGAGCGCAACGCATCGACCACGATCGCCGCGGTCAGCCGGGAGAGTCGCGGGTGGGCGGAGTGCGCTTTGACGATGACCGGACATCCGGCCGCCAGCGCCGACGCCGTGTCGCCGCCGGCGACCGAGAACGCGAACGGGAAGTTCGACGCGCTGAAGACCGCCACCGGTCCCGTCGGCCGGAGCATCCGTCGCAGCTCCGGCTTGGGCGGGGTGGCGGAGGCGTCAGCGTGGTCGATGACGACCTCGAGGAAGGCCCCGTCGCGGAGGACGGCTGCGAACAGTCGCAGCTGGCCCGTCGTCCGCGCGACCTCGCCCGTGAGGCGCGTGGTTCCGAGGTGGGACTCCTCGTCGGCGAGTGCGACGAGCTCGTCGACCCGGGCGTCGAGGGCGTCGGCGACGGCCTCGAGCCAGGCGGCCCGGGTCGAGGGCACCGTGGACGCGAGCTCGGAGGAGGCCGCGGCTGCTGCCGCGCCGACGTCGTCGACGGTCGGAACGGCGGCACGTCCCGCGCCGGACGCGGCGTCGCCAGCGTGACCTGCGGGCGTGACGGTGACGCCGCCGGGGCCCACGCTGCTGCTGCTGCTGCTGCTGCTGCTGCTGCTGCTGCTGCTGCTGCTGCTTCCGTTGCCGTTGCCGCGGCCGTCGGTACCGTTGTCGTTGCCGTCGTTGCCGTCGTTGCCGTCGTTGCCGTCGTTGCCGTCGTTGCCGTCGTTGCCGGCGGTGTCGTCGATACGGCCGCCGACGCCGTTCGGGTCGTCGGTGCGCGCCCTGGCGGGGGTGGTGTGGTCGATCGTGCCGGTGCTGTGGTCGGTGTCGTGCATGGTGATGGCTCCTCGAGGATGCGGATGCGACAGGTGATGATTTGGGCGTCTG